>NZ_JCASIK010000002.1:0-1051623 GCF_059685835.1 Telluria sp. RB2R28
GCACCAGCCGGGCCTGGTGATCCACACGGCCGGCTGGCCACTGCCGAACGACACGTATGGTGGCTCGTTCCTGTACCACCTGGAAAACAACCAGGTCGCGGTCGGCTATGTCGTCGGGCTGTCGTACCAGAATCCGTACCTGTCGCCATACGAAGAATTCCAGCGCTATAAAACGCACCCGGCCATTCGCGGCTTCTTCGAAGGCGGCAAGCGCATCTCATATGGCGCCCGTTCGATCACTGCAGGGGGGTTGCAATCCTTGCCAAAGACCGTATTCCCGGGCGGCGCGCTGATCGGCTGCGATGCAGGCTTTTTGAACACCAGCCGCATCAAGGGCAGCCACGGCGCGATCAAGACCGGCATGCTGGCAGCCGAAGCGGCGTTTGCTGCGCTGGGTGAAGGCCGCACAAGCGACGAGCTCACCAGCTTCCCTGCGGCGTTCGAAAAATCGTGGCTGCACGAAGAGCTGCACGTGGCACGCAACTTCAAGCCGTGGATGAGCAAGGGCCTGGTGCTGGGCACGATCATGACGGGCATCGACCAGATCGTCTTCCGCGGCAAGGCGCCCTGGACGCTGCACCACAAGCACGCCGACCATGAATGCCTCAAGCCCGCCTCGCACTTCAAGCCGATCGTCTATCCAAAGCCGGATGGCAAGCTGACCTTCGACAAGCTGTCGTCGGTGTTCATCTCGAACACCAATCACCGCGAAGACGAACCGATCCACCTGACGCTCAAAAATCCGAGCGTGCCAGTCGACGTCAACCTGGCCAAGTACGCCGGGCCTGAGCAGCGTTACTGTCCGGCCGGGGTCTACGAGTACGTCAAGCGCGAAGACGGGGGCGACCGCCTGCAGATCAATGCCCAGAACTGCGTGCACTGCAAGACCTGTGATATCAAGGACCCGACCCAGAACATTGTCTGGGTGACGCCGGAAGGCGGCGGCGGTCCGAACTATCCGAACATGTGATCGCGCGGGCCTTCCGCTTTTACTGCTGACTTTGTAAGAATCATCCTGCAAGATCGCCGCCAATCTGCTGATTGGCGGTCGACGCGAACGGCGTAGCATGGGTCGCTCCTACACCAGTGGCAGGAGGCAGCGATGGGTGATTCCACACGCAGCAATGACCAATCATCGGGGCGCTCAAACCCCGGCATGCAGCAGAACAGCAATCTGCAAGGCGGCAAGCAGGATATTGCTGGTAACAAGCAATCCACCGGGCAACAAGGTGGCCGCACGCAGGACGGCAAGCAGCATGACACCGGCAGCCGGCAAGGCACCGGTGCCCAACAGCAGAACCAGCAACATGGTGGCCAGCATGCATCAGGCGGCACCCCGGCGCTGGATGACCTGAACGCCGACCGCGCCAGCCGCGACCAGGGTTCGCCGGGCAGCGGGTCCCGGCAGATGGACCAGCAGAGCGACTGGCAAGGCAAGCAGGACAAACAACGCTGACGTGGCACTGTCCACACAAAAGCGCGGCGCCATGACTGGGCCGCGCTTTTTTTGCGCCGTCAGGATGGCGGCATGCTGCTGGCGTCCTGACCGAACCACTTGAGCGACAGCGCGCGCAGCGTGCCATCCGAGCGCGCCTCGCGCAGCGCCTTGTCGATCGCCAGTCTGAACGCCGAACGGCCCTTGCGCAGGGCGATGCCGACAGGTTTTAGCGCGCCGATGCGGGCGCCGGCCTTCAGTGGCAGCTGTGTCTTGCGGATCAGGTAATGCACCAGCAGGCTATCGTCGAGCAAGGCGTCGATGCGGCCAAAGGCCAGGTCCTGCAGATTCTCGGGGATGGCCGGATAGCGCTTGATTCCGATGCCCTGGATCGCCCTGGCCTGCTGCTCGAACACGCTGTTCTGGCGCACGCCCAGTGTGCGACCCTTGAGGTCTTCGAGCGTGCTGTAGGTGGCGCGCTCATTCTTGCGCACGATCAGCTGGGATTGCGAATAGCAATATGGCGCGGAAAAGTCGAACGCTTTCGCGCGCTGTGGCGTGATGATGACCTGGCTGATGGCCACATCCACCCTGCCCGCTCGCACCGCCGGCAGGATCGCGCTCCATTCGGTCAGCACGAATTGCGGCGCGAGGCCCATGCGCGCAGCGACCTCGCGCGCCACATCGACGTCATGGCCGGTCAGTTGCCCGCTCGCCGGGTCGGTGAAATTAAAAGGCGGATAGGTGCCCTCGAGCGCGATGCGCAGGGTGCCCCGTGGGCCGGGTGGGTTTGCCTGGCCTGCCTGGCCTGCCTGGTCTGCCAGGCCCGCCGCGCCCGCCGGTGGCGTGCATAGTGCGGCTGACGCCGGCAGCGCCAGCAACTGTCCCAGCACCCGGCGCCGCCTTCCGTTCGCGATCCCTTCAGCCATCCCCTTGCCCCCGCACGGTCAAAGATACGTTATAACCGAAATGCAGCAGGCTGGGCCAGAAGCATTGCGAGGGTCAGGACTGCACGACGATCCGCTTCTGTTCGCGCGCCGAGCGGTACACGGCCTCGATGATGCGGATGTCGCGCAGGCCTTCTTCGCCAGGCACGAGCGGCTCGCGGTTCTGCATGACGCACTGCGCCATGTGGTCGAGCTGGCCAACCCACTGGTTCGCATACGGTCCGGGTGGGGGTTTGACCTCGGTTTTGTCGCTGCGTTCCTGGCCCACCCACATGCGCTGGCCGCTGTAGGCAGTGGCCGGTTCCAGTTCGATGCGACCCTTGTCGCCCATCAGCACGAACTGGTTGCGGTTCGCGCTGTACATCGACATGCACGAGCCGATCGCGCCGGACGGGAACTCGAGCTGGAAGTCGATCATGTCTTCCACTTCACGGAAACGCGGGTCGCTGCGATTGGTGGTTTCTTTGGCAAACACCGCCACCGGCTCTTCGCCGGTCATGTAGCGCGCCGCCTGCAGCGCATAGATGCCGATGTCCATCAGCGAGCCGCCGCCCGACTGCGCCTTCTTCATGCGCCAGGTGTTCGCGTCGCCGGCGACAAAGCCATGCTCGGAGCGGAAGTAGCGGATATTGCCGATCGCGCCCGCGCGCGCCAGGCGAATGGCCTCGACATTGTGCGGCTCGAAGCGCGAGCGGTAGCCGATCATCAGCTTCTTGCCCGCCTTGCGGCAGGCGGCAATCATCTGTTCGCACTCGGCTGGATTGATGGCCATCGGCTTTTCGCACATGACGTGCTTGCCGGCCTGCGCGGCCCGGATCGTGTACTCAGCGTGCATGAACACGGGCAGGCAGATATACACGATGTCGATGTCGGGGTTGTCACGGATGCGGTCGAAATCGCTGTACGAATAGATGCCGCGCTCTGGCACGCCGTATTCCTGCGCTACCTTCCTTGCCTTGGCGGGGTCGCCGCTGACGAGCGCCACGAGGCGGCTATGCTGGCAATTCTGGAACTGAGGGATGATGCGGCCCAGGCCATAGCCGCCCAGGCCCACGATGGCATAGCCGAGCTTGCGGCCGGTGCTGGCCCAGCCCGGGTTCACTGCGCTTGCCGCCAGGACGCCACCTGCAGCCATCACCAGGCCGCGCCGTTGTAAATCGATCATGCTTGTCTCCTCCAATAAGATTGCGGGAATGTTATCGTCTTGTGGAGAGAAGGATACAATTGATTCATCTGAAATGATAGCGGTATCACCGCCCTCATCTACCGTTCACTTTGCCAGGAGTTGCCCATGTCCGTGTCCCCCCGTCGTGCTACTTGTCCCGCTACCCCCCGTGTTCCGCTTGTTCGCCTGATGCTTGCTGCCAGCGTTGCCGCTATCCTCTCGAGCGCAGCATGGGCCGCGCCAGCCGCCAGTTGCAGCGGCAAGGCCCCGTCGGGCGAGCTGAAAGCCGAGCGCATCGCTGCGATCACGCCATCGCGGGGCGAACCGGGCTTGTATGAGGGGGCGGTATGGACGAATGGCGCGCTGTATTTTTCGGACTTCAGCTTCAGCCAGGGTTTTCCGTCACGCGTGCGCAAGTACACGCCGGGCGGTGACGTCACGACAGCGATCGAGGATGCGGGCAGCAACGGCCTGGCGGTCGACGCCGCAGGGAAACTGGTCGCGGCCACCCACAAGTACAAGGCGCTGTCGCGCTACGACATGGTGGACGGCAAGCGCACGACTGTCGCCTCACAGTTCCAGGGCCAGGTCTTCAATTCACCAAACGATATCGCCATCGCGGCCGATGGCACGATCTACTTCACGGATCCGGATTACCAGAAAGCCGCGGCGCCCGGCGGCCAGCCGGCGACCGGCATCTATCGCGTAGGGACGGATGGCGCGGTGACGCTGGTCGATGGCTCGCGCAAGAATCCGAACGGGATTGCCCTGTCACTCGACGGCAAGACACTGTATGTAAATGCGAGCGATGGCGCGGTGCGTGCCTACCCGATCAAGAATGGCGTGCCACAGGCCGGGCGCGACCTGATCAAGGGCATCGAGAACGGCGACGGCATGACGCTCGACTGCCACGGCAACCTGTATGTGACGGAACATGCGCCCAAGCGGGTGCGGGTGTTTTCGCCGCAGGGCCGCGAACTGGCGACGATCCGGGTCGACGCCAATGTCACCAACGTCGCGTTCGGCGGTACTGACGGCAAGACGCTGTACATCACGGGCGCCGGCGCCGTCTGGCAATTGCCGCTGGAGGTCACGGGACTGCCCTACTGAAGCGGCTTACCAGCTCGGACGCGAACCTGGCCCGAAGTTATGGCCCGTGACGAGCGTGGTGCTCTGCACGAGCGTCGACAAGCCCAGGATCAGCTGGACGAGCTTATCGTCCGGCAGCACCCAGATCTGGCCGCGCGGCTGCTCGGCGCCGGTGGCGGCCATGATCAGGGGCGCGATCCAGGCGGCATCGCTGTCGACGTCGAGCAGGATGGCGTCAGCCGTCGTCTGCATGTGCACGAGGCCACCTTCGGCCAGCGCGAAGCAGATGCCGACGCCTGTTTCCTGCGGCGTGATCAGTTCCTGCATGGCGGCGTTGTGCTCGTCGATCCAGAGCTCGACGTCTTGCGGCGTCTCGAGCGCATTCCAGGGGCGGGGTTTGAAGCGGGGTGGTTGTTCTGGCGGGAGGGTCATGTGCTGCAAGCAAATGGGGACGGGGCGTATCTTACGGCAATTTCCATCGCCGCGGGCCAGGTCCACGCTTGCCGGGGTCATGCTTACCAGGGTCACGCTTACATCATGGGATCTCGAGCGTCACGAGCCGCACGCTTGCCTGCCCATTGTCGATGATGAGTTCGCCGACCGACACAGGCAGCGTAAACCGGCGCCGCCCAGCCGCTCCAGGATTCACATACAACACGCCACTACGCTCGACGCAGGCCGGCTTGTGCGTGTGCCCGGTGACGACAACGCGCACGCCGCTTGCCACCGGGTCGATGGCAAGCTCCTTCAGGTCGTGCAGCATGTGGATGGCGACGCCCCCGTAGGTGACGGTGACGGTTTCAGGCAATGCCCGGGCCCAGGCGCCGCTGTCGTTATTGCCGCGCACGCTCGTGAGCGGTGCGATCTCGGCCAGGCGCTCGAGCGTGGCCGGATCAACGATGTCGCCCGCATGCAGGATGGCATCGCTACCCTGCAGGAAGCCGAGCGCCTGCGGACGCAGCAGGCCGTGCGTATCGGAGATCAGGCCAATGCGAATGACCACTTATGGGCGCTTGCTGCCGGCCATCTTGGCCATCGTGACAACCGAGTACAACGCCGCCAGGCCAACGAGCACGTAGACAACACGGGTGAGCGTCGAGCCCGGCGCGAACAGCACGCCGACCATGTCGATGTCGAACAGACCGACCATGCCCCAGTTCAGGCCACCAATAATCAACAGCACCATCGCAATGTAATCCAGTGCAGACATGGCGGAGCGGCCATGCGTACGCGCCGTCACGCGGCGATCGGGAATCGAACGGCGATCCATGGTTGGGGTATTGATTGTTGACATCAGAGCCTCCTGGAAAAGTGACGTGGACACCACCGGGGCGGCGCCCCGGCACTTGCTGTCCATACTAGCCCAGGTTAGCAAACAGGCACACACCGTTGCAGCGCGTGCACACCGCTGCCCCGTCACGGGGCTGCGGCCGCGAACTCAGCCTTTCCAGGTACGCGCCAGGCCCGTATCGGCGTGAATCCAGCCGCCGCGCGGACCGCTGCGGTAGTAGTAGCCGACGCCGCCGCCGCGGAAGCTCTTGATCAGGCCGCCAAGCACTTCTTCATTCAGGTTGGCGATCCGGATATCGGCCGCCTTGCCGACCAGGTGCAGCGACTGGCGAGCCGCCGGGATGCCCTGCTCGCGCAGGCGTGCATTCGATGCCGGCGAACGGTAGCCCGACAAAATCTCGAGCGGCTTGATGATGCCGAAACGGGCGATGAAGGCCTGGGTGCTCCACAGCATTTCGAACAGTTTCGGATCGATGGGTGCGGACGCCTTGCCGTTCACGTCGCGCAGCAGATGGCATAGTTCCTGGTACGCCGACTCGATGACTTCGCCGTCTTTCCAGTACAGCACGTTGGCCGTCTCGCCGCTTTGCGGGCGCGTGACCGACAAGGTACGCGGCTTGACCCAGAAATCGAGGTCGAGCGCCTGCGAATCGAACAGGTCGGGTGGCGGTTGAAGGTCAGTTGCGGCGGCGGCCAGCGGCGCGCCGATGACACCGATGGCGGCAAGGCGCGCGCCCTGATGGAGGAAGTCTCTGCGGGAAGCCATATATGCGTTGGTCTAACTCGTGAATATCGATGGGCCGTACTATAGCGTACTCGTCATGGATAGCGCTGGGTCGCGTGCTGCGGGCGTGCAGCGCGCGCGTTGCTCGACCGCTCAGTCGCTGCAGTTGCAGAAGCGCTTGCGCGCGCTGCCTTCGCCGGCACCGTCGAGGCGCTTCCACATCAGGTCGCTATCGAGGCCGAAACAGGATTTTTCCTTGCCTGCATTGCTGTAGCCGTGGCGCTCGAAGAACGCACTCGCGCCAGCGGGGCTGTGCAGATGCAGCTTGCTGATGTTCCAGGCACGCGCCTGCTCTTCGACCGCCGCCAGCAGCGCCCGGCCCACGCCGCAGCGCAGCGCATCGGGCAGCACGTAGCACAGCGCCACCTTGCCGGCCGGGGTCAACAGAGTCAATCCGACCATCCGCCCTTCACTCTCGGCAACGACGGCAAAATTGGCGGGCGCAGCAAACCAGGCCGCAACGGTGGCCGGCGTCTTGTTGCCGAGCCAGGCGTCGAGTAATGCCGGCTGGCCATGGTGGTCGGCACGGCAGCCTTCCTCGATGGAGCGGCGCAGCAGATTGCAGGCTGGCGCGGCGTCGGAGGGAAGCGCCTTGCGGATTTCAATACGCGTGGACATCGATCATCAACATAAATACGGTACAAAGACGTGAGGTGGCGACAGTTGGCGCCCCCGGCTTAACACGGGCTCGACTATACACTGAAAGCCAACGACCCTGCTGGCGGCAGGGACAAGCGCATGATGGGCATAACCATATGACGAAAGTATTGTTCCGTTTGACGACGGCATCGGGGAACATGCACGCTGTCACTCCAACTTCAAGCAAGCGAGACTACATTATGCGCATCACCCCTCCGAACAAGCTGCGCCGCTCGATCCTGGCGCTGGTCCTGGCTGCCGGCAGCGCCGTGCCGCTGCACGCCAGCGCCGCCGGGCCAGAGCTGCTGAACGTGTCGTATGACGTCGCCCGTGAATTGTACAAAGAAATCAACCCGGCGTTCATCGCATCCTACAAGCAGCAAAGTGGCCAGACGGTCGAAGTCAAGCAGTCGCACGGCGGCTCGAGCAAGCAGGCGCGCGCCGTGGCCGATGGCCTGGCGGCGTCGGTCGTCACGATGAACCAGGCCAATGACATCGACATGCTGGCCGACCGCGGCCTGGTAGCAAAAGACTGGGCCAAGAAGTTCCCGAACAATGCGGCGCCCTACTACTCGACCATGGTGTTCCTGGTCCGCAAGGGCAACCCGAAGCGGGTAGCCGACTGGCAAGACCTGGCGCGTCCCGGCGTGGCCGTGATCATCCCGAATCCGAAGACCGCCGGCAACGGCCGCTACACCTACCTGGGCGCGTGGGGTTCCGTGATCAAGAAAGGCGGCAACGAAGCCGCTGCCCGCGACCTGGTCTCGAAGATCTTCAAGAACGTGCCGATCCTGGACGGCGGCGGCCGCGCCGCGACCACCACCTTCACCCAGCGCCAGATCGGCGATGTGCTCGTGACGTTCGAAAACGAAGTGAGCATGGTGCGCAAGGAATTCGGCAACGACTTCGAAGTCGTCTACCCGACCAGCTCGATCCTGGCCGAGTCGCCGGTGGCCGTCGTCGACAAGGTCGTCGATCGCCAGAAGCTGCGCCAGCCGGCGACGGCTTACCTGAACTTCCTGTACAGCCCGGTGGGTCAGGAAATCGGCGCCAGGCACTTCATGCGCGTTCGCTCGGAAGCCGTCATGAAGAAGTACGCGGCCAACTACAAGCCGATCAGCCTGTTCACGGTCGATGAAGTCTTTGGCGGCTGGCGCGCAGCGCAAAAGCGCCACTTTGACGATGGCGGCGAGTTCGACAAGATCTATACCGCGAAGTAATCCGTAGCACCTTCCAGCAGCCCTGCCACGCGCAGGGCTGTTTGCATTGGCGCAGTCAACTTTATCTGTTGATGACGCCGATTGCGATGCATAGCAATTGTTCTGGGGAACATACCCGGTCACCGTCCAAAGCCCAGCGCCAGCCCAGATAATTGCGCAGGTAGCGTGAGGCCACGCCGCGAAAACCCAGCAGCCAGGCTTTGAAGCGCCCGTGATACGCGTTCACGTTCTGAACGTGAATGGCACGACTGCCCAGGTGCCGGGTGCGTACGCCGGCACGGAGATTGACGGCCTCATGCGCAATCCTGTGCTTGCGTGCAAAGGCCCGGTAGGCGGCATGGCTGTCGGTCACCAGCAGCGCCTGCGGATCGAGCCGCGGTTGCAAGTCGCGTTCGAGGTGCGCAACCGTCAAGGCTCCCCGGCCAGTGACGGCATCGATGGTGTTGCCGTTGCGGTCGCGCGCGACCAAGATGCAATCCAGATGCCGCGAAATACCACGCTTGGCAGCGCGGCCACCCCGCCGGCGCGGTGGCCGGTCGAGCGTGCGCGATCCTTTTTGCGATTCGAGCAGGAAGGTCTCGTCGGCCTCGACGATGCCATTCAGGGATACCGGCCGGTCAAGCTTGACCCAGTCGAGGAAGCGATGCCGCCATCGGAAGGCGGTATTGCGGTGCACGCCCACGCGATCTGCCGCCTTGCGCACGGACAGTGAGTCAAGCAATACCTGCGAATACGCGAGCCATTTACCCTTGAGCCTGAGCCTCGCCAGCGGCGTGCCGCTCAGGTCGTTGAATGTACGGCCGCAAGCACAGCAGCGAAAACGCTGCAGATCGTTGGCGAAGCCGTGCCGGTGGCATCTTTGGTTACCACAACGGGGACAACACCGGCCCGGGCCTCTGGCCTCAGCGATCAGTGCCACTACCTGATCGAGCCCGGCTGCGGGATGCAGGGCGTCGAGCACTTGCCGACGCTGCAGCCCGTTTAGTGAAGGCAACCTGGCGAACCAGTTCTTGAAACGTGGCGATTTCATCAACGACTCCTGACGCTGGGGACAGGGGTTGGACCATGCGACCGCTCATCAGTTCATGGCTCGGCTCTATTTAACGTTGATTGCGCCTTTGCATTTTCGACACGGCGAGCACGTCAGTCGACATTTCCATGCGACATTCCCTATTAATAATATGCACCTGCAATGCCCTATTTCGATAGAAAATTGGGTTTAGACAGGGGAATTTTCTGCGCACCATAGACATGCGTGGCAGATGGATGCTATCTTGCCTGCCTTCTAGTTGCTCTAGAAACAGATGTTGATCCGCGCCGCCCGGTGCCCAGCTCCATCAACCTCAACCCAGATTCCAGACAGACATGATCAAACACCTGTTCGCCACGGCCCTGATGACGTTGTCGGCCGCGGCATTCGCTGTGCCGTTCGGCTCACAGTCCGTGCTCGTCGTTGAAAACGACACCGGCAAAATCCTCCTTGAAAAAAATGCTGACACCGTCGTCCCGATTGCATCGCTGACCAAGCTGATGACGGCCATGGTCGTGCTCGACGCCAAGCTCGACATGAACGAGCAGATCGAGATCGACCGCGACGACGTCGACCGCGTCAAGTTCAGCAGCTCGCGCGTGCCGGTCGGCGCCAGCATCTCGCGCAGCGACGTGCTGCACCTGGCGCTGATGTCCTCGGACAACCGCGCTGCCGCCGCGCTGGCCCGTACCTACCCGGGCGGTAACGAAGCCTTCAAGGCGGCCGTGCGCCGCAAGATCCGCGCGCTGGGCATGACCCAGACCACGATCGAAGAGCCGACAGGCCTGTCGCCGCAGAACCGCTCCACCGCAGGCGATCTGGTCAAGATGGCCGTCGCCTCGGTGCGATACCCGGACATCGTGCGCATGACCACCGAGACCAGGGAAACGATCGACATCAACGGCCGCGGCGTTGAATACCACAACACCAATCGCCTCGTCGGCGCCAAGGGCTGGGACATCGGCCTGTCGAAGACCGGCTACACGAACGAAGCGGGCCGTTGCCTGATCATGAACATCACGGCAGCCGGCAAGAAGGCAACGCTCGTGCTGCTGAACGCCGGCGCCTCATCGGCGCGCGTGCTCGACGCACTGAACATCCGCCGTTTCATGACCGGCGACGCCGCGCCTGTGGCCCGTGTTGCGCGCGCTGCACGCGCCGCCACCGGCGGTCCGCGCATCAAGGCCAGCGCCGGCAGTGTGAAAGCCAAGGCAAAAGCACGCACAAAGGTCGTCAAGTCAAAGATCCAGGCGACCAAGAACCGTAAGGTCGCGAAGGTCAAGACGACGCGCAAGCGCCGCGACTGAACAAGTCTTTCATACGATCAAGGGGCCGCAAGGCCCCTTTTTCTTGCCTTCACCGTTTGACGAGTGACAGCATGTGGGCGTCCACCCACTTGTGTCCCAGTTTCAGCCGCTTGCGCGCGATGCCTTCGTCGAACGCCCCGGCCTTGCGGGCGGCGTTCAGACTCGCGTCGTTACCGACGGCCACCACGACTTCGAGACGCTGCACCTCCAGTTCCGTCCAGGCGTAATCGGCGAGCGCGCGGATGGCTGCCGACGCTGCGCCCTTGCGCTGCCACGATTGGCGCACCCAGTAACCAAGGTTGCAGAATCCATGCATTGCGTTCATCTGGTTCAGGCCACAGCCGCCGACGAACATGCCGGATGCGCGGTCGAAGATAGCGAACTCGAAGCACGTCGCATCGGTCCGACCCTTCTCGCAGGTCGCGATCCAGGCAAGGGCATCGTTCATTGAAAACTGCGCCGTCGCCCAGGGCATCCACGGCGCGAGCGTCGGTGTCGATTCGACGATGGCCGCAACCAGTGCCGGCGCATCGCCAGGAGCATAAGGGCGGAGGACGAAATCGGTGGAAAACAGCATGGTCGCCCCTGTCTATTGCACATCCGGTCCGGCATGTTTTACCGGGTTGCAGCTGCCTTTACCACGAGCGCGTCCATCACCTGCCCGGTCGCCGCCATGACGTCAGCGGCATCCTGGATCCTGTTCGCCTGCTGCACCTGCGATGGCGACACGACATACGTGCCATCGATGACAATGGTCGGGGTACCAGTGACCTTGTAGGCGTCGACAATCTGGCTCAGACGTTTGAGCCGGGTCTGCACGCCGAACGAGTTCCACGTGTCGGCAAACGCCGCCTTGTCGAGTCCATTCTCGCCGGCCCACGCGATGATGTCGGCGTCCTTCATCAGGCGCTTTCGCTCGACGTGCACGGCATTGAAGACGCGCCCGTGATACGCATCGAGCTTGCCCATCGCCTCGAGCGTCAGGAACAGGCGCGCTTCCGGATCGGCCGGGCCCTGGAACGGCAACGGCACGCGGCGCAGCGCGATCCGGTCGCCCTGCTGCTTGACCCAGTTCTTCAGCGTCGGCTCGAAGGCATTGCAGGCGCCGCAGTGATACGCGAAGAATTCGATGACCTCGACCTTCTTGCCCTCGGCCTGGGTTGGCTGCGGCGTGGCCAGCGTCGTGAAGTCCGCGCCATCGCGCGGCGCGCTTGGCGACGCGTTGGCAAGGCCGGCCACCAGGGCGGCAGCGATGAGGGCAAGTCGCAGGGCGCGCATATCGATCCTTTTCAGTATGAAGCAAACATTCTAGCGAACTGCGACGCCGTCAAATGCACGCATTCTCACGGCGTCGCAAGGGTGAAAGCTTACGCCACCAGGTCGCGCAAGCCACTCGTACGGTGCGTGCGGCTGGCAATCGCTTCCTGCAGCACGTCGCCGCCCGGCGTCACGAGCGTAAACACTTCGCTGGCGCGCGTGATGCCCGTGTAGACCAGCTCGCGCGTGAGCACTGCATTGCGCTCGCGCGGCAGCGCCAGCACCGTGTGGCGAAACTCCGAACCCTGCGACTTGTGCACGGTCATCGCGAACGCCGTTTCGACATTGCGCAGGCGCGTGGCCAGCACGCTGCGCACGGCGTCGCCTTCGAGGAAATAGACGCGCAGAGCGCCGGCGCGCGCCGGATCGGGCAGCGTGACGCCGATATCGCCGTTGAACACGCGCGTCGAGTAATCGTTGCGCGTGACCATGACCGGCCGGCCGACATACCACTCGGCGCCATGGCGCAGCAAGTGACTCGCTGCGAGCCGCTTTTCGATGGCCTCGTTCAGGCCCGCCACGCCCCACTCGCCATCGCGCACCGCGCACAGGATGCGGAAGGTCTCGAAGCTGAGCAGGATCCGGCGCACCCAGTCTTCGTGCTCGCCGCTGGCGCCGTCGCGCAGCAGCTGCAGGTACGGCGCATACCCGGCATGCGCCAGCTGCAGGAGCTGGGCGGGCTGCGCATGTTCGAGCCAGCGCACGCTCTCGTCACCGGCCCGCAGGACCTGTTCGGCGCGCGCGGTGTCGCCACCATTGACCGCCAGCGCCAGCTGGCCGATCGGTCCGCCGAAGCGGCGGCTGTAGCGCAGCATCACGGTTTGCTGGGCCAGTGCGCCGCCGTCGCCGCGATAGATGTCCGGGATGATCTCGCCGCTCGCGGCCTCGATGTAGGCTATCGTCGCCGCGCTGTAGTGGCCTTCGTGCGCCGCATGGCACAGGTCACCCAGCACCGCGCCCGCCTCCACCGACGCCAGCTGGTCCTTGTCACCCAGCAGAATCAGCGTCGCGCCCGCGGGCAGCGCATCAAGCAGGCTGGCCATCATCTCCAGGTGCACCATCGATGCCTCGTCGACGATCAGCACATCGACGTCGAGCGGATTGCCGCGATGGTGCGCGAATGCGCGCGTGTCGGGGCGCGCGCCGAGCAGGCTGTGGAGCGTGCGCGCCGCGCCCATGCGCGCCGTCAGCTCGCGCAGCGGCAGGTCGCCGCCGACGCGGTCCGCCAGTTCATTCAGGGCCTTGTCGATCGATTGCTTCAGGCGCGCCGCCGCCTTGCCCGTCGGTGCGGCCAGCGCGACGCGCTGGCGCCCGGCTTCCGGCGCTGTCGCGAACAGCAGGGCCAGCAGGCGCGCCACCGTATAAGTCTTGCCGGTGCCGGGACCACCCGTGATGATTGCCACCGAACTGCGCAGCGCCACCGCGCAGGCGAGCTTTTGCCAGTCCGGCCCCTGCGCGCCAGGCTGCGCCACAAACAGCTTGTCGAGCCAGCTGCGCACGAGCTTTGTGTCCACCGGATGCGTGGCCGCCGCGCGCTCGCGTACGGCCTGCGCCACCAGTGTCTCGTCGCGCCAGTAACGCCGCAGGTACAGGCGCTGGCCATCGAGCACCAGCGGCTGGTCGAGATCGAATTCGCCCCGGATCCAGACCTGCTGGCAGTGCGCCAGCAGCTTGCTCCACCCCGCCACGCCACGGGGCAGCGGCGCGGCCGCCTGCGCCAGCTGGCGCCATGCGTCGTCGCTCCAGCCCAGCAACAGCGCCGGCCCGGCCGCCAGATCGTCCAGCTGCAGGCAGCTGTGGCCATGGCCTTCGAGCTCGGACAGCACCGCCGCCGCCAGGATCAGCGCCGGCGGCGCGTCGCCCAGTTGCGCAATGAAGCGCGCGAACGCGCCCGACAGGCGGCGCAGCTCGCCCGCTTCGGTCAGCGCACCGATCTCGCGCCACAAACCTTCGATATCGGCATCAAGCTTCGCCATGTGCATCCTTGTCCAGCAAGCGTTCCAGTCCATCCAGCAGCTCGAGGTCGGGCGCCAGTACCCAGCAGCCACGCGTGACGGGGTTGGCGATCCCGCGCAGGAACATGAAGACGGCGCCGCCCAGCTGGTATTCGGGCTCGTAGGCGTCGCCCAAGCGCGCGCGCAGCAGGCGGTGCAGGGCCAGCAGGTAGATGCTGCCCTGGATCTCGTAGCGGTGTTCGGCCATCCCGGCGGTCATGGCTGCCTGGCTGTACGACGCATCGCCCGGCCCCAGCGCATTGGACTTGTAGTCCAGCACCCAGTAGCGGCCTTCGTGCTCGAACACCAGGTCGGCGAAGCCCTTGAGCATGCCGTGCAACACACGCTCGGGCAGCACCGGCCGCTCGAGCCCGCCCAGCAGATGCGTGCGGCACAGCGCATCCAGGCGCTGCAGGTCGAGGTGCTCGCTCGGGAACCAGAACTCCATCTCGGGCAGCACGCCGTGCAGGTCACGCAGGCGCGCATTCAGTGGCGGCAACGGTGTATCGACGATCTCGCGCAGCCAGGCCAGCGCATCGGCGAGGCGGTGGCCCCAGCCCGCACGCTCGATATGCTGCACCAGGCGCGCCTCGCAGTTCGGGTCGTCCAGGCAACCGAAGCCTTCGCGCGCCAGCCATTCGAGCCGCTCGTGCATGAAGTTGCCCGGCACCGAGCCGCGCGGAAAGCGGTGCCACGGCGCGTCTTCGATGCGGGGCGGCGTGGCCGCCTGCGGCACGTCCTCCATCAGCGTCTGGTCCTGCGAGCGCATCGGCGTGGGCGGCGCGATCGCATGGCGCGTGAGTGACGTGAACGAGCCGACCGACCAGTCGCGCTCGAACTCGGCGCGGTAGCGCGGCGCATCGAGCAGGTCCGGGCGGATATCCTGGCGCGACAGCATCGTCACCGCGTCCGGTTCGGCCAACGCGTGCAGCGAGATGCCGTCAGCGCTGCCCGCCACGACATCGAAGTGCCCGCGCAGTGCCTCGGCAGCTATTCGCTCGCCCCCGGCCAGCAGATAGCCAAGGGCCGACTCGTGCAGCTTGTTCTCGCCCTTGCGCGTGCCGGAGACGGCCGCCGCGCCGAGCCACAGGAAGTGGCGCGCGCGCGTCAGCGCGACGTACAGCAGGCGCAGGTCTTCCTCGATGCGCGCGCGGTCGACCGCCGCCAGCGCGTCGTCGGTCAGGGCCAGGTCGAGGTGGCGCGTGCCGGCATCGTCCACGTACTCGAAGAATGCGCGGTTGCGGCGGTTGGTCGCGCGCGCCGTCACGGCAAACGGCAGGTACACCAGCGGGTACTCCAGGCCTTTCGACTTGTGCACGGTGACGACCTTGACCAGTTCGGCGTCGCTCTCCAGGCGCAGCACGCGCTCGTCGCCGCTCGACCCCAGCCCGTCGATCTGTTCGGCGAACCAGCGGATCAGGGCCTGTTCGCCTTCGAGCTGGCTGCTGGCTTCCTGCAGCAGTTCGGCCAGGTGCAGCAGATTGGTCAGGCGCCGCTCGCCGCCCGGTTCGCGCAGCAGGCGCGCCGGCAAGCCCAGTTCGTGGATGAAGCGGCGCAGCATCGCCAGCACGCCCTGGCGCTGCCAGCTGCCGTGCAGGGCCTTGAGTTGCTCGACGCGCGCTTCCCAGACCATCTCGTCGTGCGAGAACTGCGCCAGTTCGGCCAGCCCCAGGCCCGCGGTGGCGGTGGCAAACGCCGCCCGCGCCAGCGCGCCATCGAGCGGATTGGCTACCGCGTACAGCCAGCGCAGCACGTCGGCCGCTTCGTCGCTTTCGACGACCGAATCCTTGTCGGACAGGTAGACGCTGGCCACTTTGCGCCGCATCAGCGCGCGCCGGATGGCGCCGGCTTCGCGCCGGTCGCGCACGAGGATCGCGACATCGGCCGGCATCAGGCGCGTAAGCGTGGAACCTGCGCCAGCGTCGTCGTCTTCGAAGCCCACGCGCGCATCGTTGAGCAGCCCGACAATGTGTTCGGCGCAGTGATGGGCAAACACATCGCGGTAGTCGTCGGCCTTCAGGTCGGCGCGGTCCACGATGTTCACGGACAGCGCGCCGGTGTCAGTGCCGAGACCCACGAGATGGCGGCGATGGCCCTGCGCCTTGACCGCGTCGAACGGCAGCGGGTTGTCCTCGCCACGCCGGAACCGGAACGCGGCGCCCGGATGCGCGCCCTCGGCATGCAGGAACAGGCCGTTGACGGCGCTCACGAGCGGCGCGGTCGAGCGGTAATTGGTGTCGAGCTGATAGTGGCGCCCCGCCGTCGCGCGGCGCGCGGCCAGGTAGCTGTGGATGTCGGCGCCGCGAAAGCCGTAGATCGACTGCTTCGGGTCGCCGATCAAGAACAACCCATGCTCTGCGTCGTTTGCTTCGACCCGGTACAGCAGGTCGAAGATGCGGTACTGGTCGGGCGACGTGTCCTGGAATTCATCGACCAGCGCCACCGGATACTGGCCCACGATGCGCGCGCGCAGTGCGGCGCCGTTCTCACCTTCGAGCGCAACCTTCAGGCGTTCGAGCATGTCGGCAAAGCCGAACTGGCGGTTGCGCCGCTTGAGCTCCTGCATGCGCGCGCCGATATGGCCGGCGGCGTGACGCAGCAGCGCGTGGGCGATCGGGTCGAGCGCGGCCAGGCTGGCCTGCAGCGCGGCGGTGGCGTCGAAACAGTCCGGCACCTCGGTCGAAAAGTCCTTGCTGAACGCGTCGGCGATGCCGTCCGGCGTCAGGCGGCGCCACGCCGTGTCGGTCAGGTCCGGCATGTGGCGCGCCGGGTCCGTGGCCCACGCGCGCAGCGCCTCGAACCATTTGACGAGCGAGTCGGCGCGCAGTTTGTTGCCGTTGAAGCACTTGGGCTGGCGCTCGCGGTGGCCCGCGATCCAGCGCTCCATCTCGTGGGCGCGCTCGAACCAGCCATCCTTCAGGCGCATCAGCTCTTCGCGCTGCGCCTTGGCCAGCCGCGCGACCAGTTGCTTCAGTGGTTCGGTCGCGAGCGCGCCGAGCAAGGCGTCGCGCCGCACCAGCTCGCGCACGCTCGTCTTGAGCGCCTCGACATCGCGCCAGCTGTCCATCACGATCGCCAGCGACTCGGCGCCCAGCGGATAGACCTGCTGGCGCCAGTAGTCGTGCGCGGCGTCTTCGAACAGTTCGCGTTCGTCGCTGACCAGTTCTTCGTCGAACAGGCTGCCGCTGTCGAATGCGTGCTCGCGCAGCATGCGCTGGCACCAGGCGTCGATCGTGAAGATCGCCGCTTCGTCCATCGTTTCGGCGGCCATGAACAGGCGGTGCCCGGCGATCTGGCGCTCGCTGCCTGCCGTGTAGCTGGCGGCCAGCTCGTGCAGGTACGGGTCGGCGATGTCCAGCTCCCCGCGGAAGTAGCTCGCTGCCTGCACCAGCCGCTCGCGCACGCGGTTGGCCAGTTCGCGCGTGGCGGCGCGCGTGAACGTCATCACCAGGATCTCGGATGGCAGCAGCGGACGCATGAACCCATCCTGCCCGCCATGCCCCAGCACCAGGCGCACGTACAGCGCGGCGATGGTCCAGGTCTTGCCGGTACCGGCCGACGCTTCGATCAGGCGCGAGCCATGCAGCGGGAAATCCACCGGTTCAAGTTTGGTGCTCATGTGGACGACTCCTGCAACGGCTTGATCTTGACGCAGTCCTGCATCCAGCGTGCCAGCGGTCCATACAGTTCCTCGGCCAGGTCGGGCCAGCCGCCGGCATTCTTCAACGCGTCGAAGTCCGGCCACAGGCGCGCCAGGCACAGGTCATCGACCTCGCCGCGCAGCTCGAAGCCGCCGTCGTAGGTCGCGCGCGGATCGCCCTGCGCCAGGTGACTCAGGGCCGTCTTGCATGCCACCGGCAGCGGGCTGTCCAGATTGGCCCGCCACAGGCGCACCAGATCGCGCAGCGTCTCCAGCGCCGCCTCCTGCGCCAGCGGCGCCATTTCGAGCACGGCGTCACGCGCCACCAGATAACCCGTCACCGGATTGCCGGCAGCGGCAGCCGCCAGCTGGCGCAGCCACGGTGCGATCAGTTTGTCGCCGCGTGGATTGCCGGCCCGGTCCAGCACCTTCGACGAGATCTGCATCAGCCACGCACTGCCTTCGCCGCTGGAGCGCAGGCGGTCGATCCAGTCGTCCAGATGGATATCACCCAGCAGCAGGCTGACAGCGAATTTCGGCGCCGCTTGCGGGAAGCGCAAGCCCAGGCGCAGCCACTCGGTGCGCACGGGCGCCAGGCTCTCCACCAGCTGCTCCTGCCACATGCGGCCCATCAGGCCAATCGGCAGCACGCCTTCGCGCGCCAGGCGTTCGGCGCGCACTGCCAGCGTGGCGCGCACGTCGCCAATTGCCTCGGCCTCGCCGCTGTCGTCGAGCAGGTGGTCTTCGATCTGGTAACGCTCCAGCGCATCCAGCCCGAACGGCTCTTCGTCATCGCCGACATGCGCAGCATCGGCAAACACGACGCCCAGCCGGCGACGAAAGAAAAAGCGCGCCGGCTGGCGCAGAAAACTGGCCAGTTCGCCCAGCTTGAGGACAAAGTCGGGCTCCAGCTCGTACGCCGGCAAGGCATCGTCGACGGAGTGCTCATCGGTGCCGTGCGCGGTGCGCCACTCGCCCGCATACGTGAGCAGGCCGCCGCGCTGGAAGTAGCGCCGGCTGAATGGCTGCAGCGGATGCTCGGTCGTGATGTGATCCAGGTCGTTCATGTCCCAGCCGGCCTTCAGGTAGTCGCGCAACTGCGCCACCAGCACCGAGGGCGGCTGCTCGCTGTTGTCGCGCACATTACGCCCGACCCAGCTCACGTAGAACTTGTCGCGCGCGGCCAGCAGGGCTTCGAGCATCAGGTAGCGGTCGTCGTCGCGGCGCGAGCGATCGCCCGGGCGCGCCATGCCGGGCAGTGCCAGCAGGTCGAAGTCGGACGGGCGCGCACGGCGCGGGAAGTCGCCGTCATTCATGCCCAGCAGGCAGACGGCGCGAAACGGCACCGCGCGCATTGGCATCAGGGTGCAGAAGGTCACGCCGCCCGAGACAAACTGGTGATTCAGCGTGGGGGCATCGAGTTCGTTCATCCACGCTTCGCGCAGCACCGCCAGCGGTACCGGTTCGTCAAAGCCTGCCGCCGCGCAGGTTTCGAGCCAGCATTGCAGGCCCTCGCCCAGGTTTGACAGCGTCAGGCGGTCGGCTTCGTCGCCGGCCGCATAAAAGCACGACAGCATCTCGCGCGCCGCCTCGCCCCATTCGGCCGGCCGCAGCGATGCATCGAGCCGGCCGCGCCAGGTGAGCAGGCATTCAACCAGCTGGGCGAGCGAGCCGGCCAGCGCGGCATCGAGGCCACCGACTTCGGCGTACGGCTCGATGTCGCCGAAACTGGCGCCGGCGCCGCTGGCGTAGCCGAGCAGCATGCGGCGCACGCCGAAGATCCAGGCATTCTGCTCGCCCGTCATCCCCAGGCCCAGGCCCGCGCGGTGGTCGTGGTCCAGGCCCCAGCGCACGCCGGCGCCATCGATCCAGCGGCCCAGGATCGGCAGATCCTCGCTCGTCACGCCAAAGCGGCGCGCGACGGCAGGCACGTCGAGCAGGTCGCGCACCTCGCTCTGGCGGCAGCGCTGCTGCGGCAGGCGCAGCAGCCACTCGAGCGAGACCAGCAGCGGATTGACGCTGCGGTCGCGCACGTCGCCGATCTCGAACGGGATGTGGCGCGGGTCGTGCCGCCGGTGCTGGTCGAACACCGCGTGGATCGCGGGCGAGAATGCGTCGATATCCGGAACCATCACCACCACGTCGCGCGGGCGCAGCGTCGGGTCTTGTGCAAACCACGACAGCAACTGGTCGTGCAGCACTTCGATCTCGCGCTGCACGCTGTGCGTGACGTGGAATTCGATCGAGCGGTCATCCAGCATCGGTGGCACGTGCGGGTGCTCGGACAGCGGCACCAGGTCGCGCACTGCGGCCTGGACCTGCGACAGGAGCGTGCCGCCGTCGTCGTCGGTGAACAGGTCGACGCGCAGCGGCGCCGGCTGGCCTTCACCATCTTCGCTCGCTTCGTTCTGCTGGTCGAACTCATCGAGCATGCGCACGAAATCGCGCCCTTGTCTCCCCCAGCTGGCCAGCAGCGGATGGCTGTGGACATGCATTTCCTCGATCGGGATCGTGCCCAGGTCGACGCCCTCGCGCTGCGGCTGGCGGCGGCGCGCCGCCTTGAGCAACTGGCTGCCTTCGATGATGTCGCCCCAGTAGAACTGGCATGGATTCGGCACGGCGAACAGCACCTGCGTGTGGCGCGCCAGCGCCGAGATCGCTTGCAGTGTCTGGTACGGCAGCGTCGACATCCCGAACAGCACCACGCGGCGCGGCAGCCGGCTGGCCGGCGCAACGTCCGCCGCGACGGCGGCGAGGAACTGGTCGTGAATGGTGGCGCGGCCGCTCTCGCGCTGCGTCTCGGGCAGACTCGCGTGCACGGCGCGCCACAGGCAGGCTTGCCAGCGCTGCTCGGGCGCGAGCGGGACCAGGTCGCCACCGGCGCGGCGCAGCACGTCGCGGCCCGCAGCCCAATCGGCCAGCCAGTCGGCGCGGTACACCTGGTACTGGTCGTACAGGTCGGCCACGCGTTCGGCCAGTTGCAGGCGGCGCTCGGCGTCGCCATCGGCGAGAAAGCGCGCCAGTGGCGCATAGCCGTCGTCCTGCAGCAGTGTCGGTAACAGGCGCATCAGGCGCCAGGTGAGCGGGTCCTTGTCGAACGGCGCGCGCTGCGGCACGCGCTCGCGCCCCAGCATGCCCCGGTAGGCTTCCCACATGAAGCGCGCCGGCAGCGCCACGCGGGTGGCGGCGCAGACGCCGTTTTCCTCGGCCAGCGCGATCTTGAGCCACTCGGCCACGCCGTTGGACTGGACCAGAAAAATCTCTTCCTCGAGCGGGCCCAGAGGATGGTTGCGCAGCCAGTCGAAGACGGCGCTGCGCAGCAGCTCCATCTGGTTACCGTGGAGGATCAAGAGACCGGGAGTGATCGGGGCAGACATGCGCTGGGCGTGGGCAATCGGGACCAAAGCATACCGCGTTTGGCCCCCTGGCGGTAGGGCTAAAAGGGCTGGCTAGCGGCCGTCGCTGGCGCGCCCGCCAAACTGCGCCGAGACCTCGCGCTCGATGCGCACCAGCAGCGCCCGCAGGCGCGCCGTCAATGCCCGCGCCTGTGCCGTGCCGCCCCCGCGCAGGTCGCGCACCGGCTGCGCTTCCAGGTCTTCGCAGATGGCGGCGAACGCGGTGGCGCCGACCGCACGCGCGGCCGACTTCAGTTGGTGCGCCAGGCTGGCGGTGTGGGTCAGATCGCCCCCTGCCAGCGCCGTGTCGATGCCGGCCAGGTTCTCGCGTGTGGTGTCCAAAAACAGGAACGCGTATTTGCGCATCCGTTCGAGGTCGCCCCCGGCCGTCGCGGCCAGCAGCGCCACGTCGAGCACCGCACTGCCCGGTGCCATGGCCGCAGGCAGGTTGACGGCGACGTCCGACACCGGCGCCGTGGTGCGCCCCAGGCAGCGCGCGATGGTGGCGGCCAGCAGTTCAGGCACCACCGGCTTGGCGAGAAATTCGTTCATGCCTGCCGCCATGCAGCGCGCGCGGTCGTCCACGCCGGCATTGGCCGTCATCGCCACCACGAGCGTGCCGGCCAGGCGCGGATCGCGCCGGATGCGGCGGGTCGCCTCCAGGCCATCCATCACCGGCATCTGCACATCCATCAGCACGCAGTCGAAGCGCGCCTCGGCCATCGCCGCCAGCGCCTCTTCGCCGTTGCCTGCGACGACGACGTCGGCCCCGGCCAGTTCGAGCAGTTCGCGCGCCACCTGCTGGTTGAACGGGTTGTCCTCAACCAGCAGCACGGCGCAGCCGTCCAGGCGCGCCTGCGCCGGCGCGGGCGCTGCGCCCAGGCCCGAACTGGCGCCCGCCCCCACCCGCGCACCGGCGCCATCGTCCAGCGCCAGGCGCGCTGTAAACCAGAAGATGCTGCCCACGCCAGGCGTGCTGGTGACGCCGACCTCACCGCCCATCAGTTCAGCCAGCTGGCGGCTGATCGCCAGTCCCAGGCCGGTGCCGCCGTGAAGGCGCGTGGCCGACTGGTCGGCCTGCTGGAATGGCGTAAACAGGTGCTGCAGCGCGTTCGGGGCGATGCCGATGCCGCGGTCTTCGACTTCGAAGCGCACCAGGATTTCAGGGCCAAATGCATGCGCCAGGCGCGCCCGCATCGTGATGCGTCCACGCTCGGCGAACTTGACGGCGTTGCCGGCAAAATTGAGCAGCACCTGTTCAAGACGCAGCGAATCGCCGCACAGGGGCCGCATCAGCTCGGGCGCGATCTCGATATCGAAGCCCAGCCCCTTGGCGGCAGCCGTCGTACTCAGTTGCGCCTCGACGTTGCGCATCAGGGCGTCGGGCATGAAGCGTTCGGTCGCCAGTTCGAGCATGCCGGCCTCGATCTTGGAAAAGTCGAGGATGTCATTGATGATGCCCAGCAGGTGCTGGCCCGAGTGGTAGATTTTTTCGAGGTAGTCGCGCTGGCGCGGGTCGGGCCCGGCCTGCAGCGCCAGGTGCGTCATGCCGATGATGCTGTTCATCGGTGTGCGGATCTCGTGGCTCATGTTCGACAGGAAGTCGCTCTTGGCCTTGCTGGCTGCGTCGGCGCGCGCCTTCAGGCGGTGCAGTTCGGTGATGTCGGTCGACACGCACAGCACGGCCGGCGCTTCGTCGACCTGCAGCGGCACACGCACGCTCCACAACTGGCGCGTGGCGCCGTCCGGGCCGGCCTGGGCCACTTGCGCACTGCTCTGGCGGTCGGCCCGCAACACGGCGCGGTCCAGCTCCCAGGTGGCGTCGGCCTGGCCCGCATCCATCGCCTCGGTATCGGGCCGGCCGATCAGGTCCGTTGCCGGACGACCTAGTCGCGAGGCGCCCTTGGCATTGAGATAGCGGATGCGGCGCGCGCCGTCCTTCAGATACACCTCGGCGTCGATGTTATCGAGCACCGTGTCGAGCAGCAGGCGCTGCTCGACGGCGGCGCGGCGTGCTCGGTACTGGGCAAGGAACAGCCCGTACATCAGCAGCGTGCCGATGAAACCGGCGGCGAGCGCGCCCAGCGGCACATAGCGGTCGACGCCGACCAGCATCTCGTCCATGGGCGCCGAGAAGTGGGCTTTCCAGCCGTTGCCGACGTAGTTCACGCCCAGTACCGACACGAAATGCAGCGCCGGATCGGGCGGGTTGCTGCGCACGTCCACGCCGTGCAGCAGGATATCCCCCGCCACCGGCGCGCCCGGCCGGCCGGTGTAGCGGCGCCCGGTGCCGTACAGGCTCACACGCAGCGGCTGCGCCTCGAGCGAGACGAGCGCATTGCGCACCATTTCCTGCACCGAAAAGAAGATGCCGAATGAGCCGAGATAGGCGGCCCGGCGCTCGGCCACACCCAGCGGCAGCACGCCCCCGACATACACCGGCAGGCGCATGCCAAGCGCGTTGTGCGGCACCGGGTCGGGCAGGAACACGGGCTGCCCCGACGCGACGATGGTGCCACTGTCGCGCGCTTGCGATATCGCCCGCGCGACCAGTGGCCGGGACGCCATGTCGAAGCCGAGCCGGCGGGTCGGCTTGTCGGCCGGATACTGGTAGGTCACCACTTCGTACCACGGGCGGCGCCCGGCCGGAAAGATCTGGAAATCCGGGTAACCACGCACATCGACGCTGCGGTCGGCGCGCATGGCGGCAACGAAGGCGTCGCGCTCGTTGTCGGGCACGCGCGTGGCGAACGTCAGAGCTTCGATGGCCGGATAATTATTCGACAGGTCGAGCGCCGCTGCGTAACGGTGGAACGACGCCCGGTCGGGCACCGCACTGCCGCCGCCAGCCGCATGCAGGGCGGCCATCGCGCGCACGGCGCGGGCATACGAGGCAATGGCGTTGTCGAGCCGTTCCTGGGCGCCGCGCGCCAGGTTGTCGAAGCGGCGCTGCGCATCGGTTTCGACGGCGGCGCCAGCGACCGCATGCAGCAGCATGCCGATCGCCAGCGCCAGCAGGACGCCGCCACCCCACAGCACGATGGGCCGGCCCACGCGCGCGGCGGCAAGTTCGATGGCGCGGGCGCCACGCAAGGCTGATAGGTTCATGCTTCCCCTTTCGGGCGATGCATGCCCCGCATATTGGTAAGAATCAATGTGAGTATATCGATGCACCGGCATGGCGGGACCACCGTCACCATCCCGATGAGGCACGCGAGCAACACATCACCCCTCACCGGAGCGCCGCAGCCCCTGCTTACGATGCCAGGCGCTTGGCGAACAACGCGGCCCAGGTCGGCTCGATCTCGACATACAGCGCCACGGCCTGCTCGATCCCGACCGCCTGCGGCATGCCGATGCGCGTGATGACCACGCCGGCGCGCCGCAGCATGCGCTCGATCGCTGTCGTGGTCACGGTGATGTAGCGCGACAGCCCGCGCTTGTGGGCGTCGTCGATGATGGCGGCAATCGACTCCATCGTCATGGCCGAGAATCCATAACCGGCCACCCCATCCGTCTCCAGCGCAAAGCGCGACAGCTCCCAGATCTGCGGGTCGCTGGGCGCCGCCTGCCCGTCGAGCAGCTGGGGGAACGAATCCTTGAGCATGTACGGCCCTTCGGTGGGCAGCAAGCGCCAGCAGCCGCGCAGCGTGGCGTCGTCGCGCATCAGCATGTAGCGCGGCTCGAGGGCGTCGTAGCCATCGATTTCCATGCCCGACAACACCGGTACTTCCCACCCAAGCCGCCCGCGGAATACCCGGGCGCGCAGCAAGTGCATTTCGCACAACTCGTTCGATGGAATGGCGCGGCGTGGCGCGATCCGGATATGCATGCTCATTACCCCTCCCTGAAATGACATCTGGTCGATCGGAAAATGCAATACGCATAAAATCGTTATGCAAGTCGGGTAGCCTGGGTACTATCAGCTCTGCTAGGTGGCGAGCAATGTCGGGAGTGCAATACTTTTGCTTATGCAGTTTTCCAGGTGCTGTCTTCACTTTCCCGAAAGGAATAATCATGGCAATCGAAATGATGTCCGAAGCGCTCGCCGCCGACATGCACGCCAACCACGTCATGGGGGCAGCCGCTGTGCGCATGGCGCCGCATGAACTGCGCCGCCTGCGCATCACCAAGCGCGAAAGCCAGGAAAAGTTCTGGGGCCGCTTCGGCGTCACCCAGTCGAGCGGCTCCCGCTTCGAGACCGGCCTCGCCATCCCGACGCCTGTGTCGATCCTGCTGCGCATGTATGTCAATGGCAAGCTCAGCGATGGTGATCTTCAGGGGTAATCAAGCCAAGGCCGATGGCCTTGACCACGGCCTGCTGGCGGGTGTTGACGTCGAATTTCTGACGTACATTCGCCAGGTGGAAGTTGACGGTCGCTTCGGAGCAGTTGGTGATGCGCGCAATTTCCCATGAGGACTTGCCCGCCATGACCCACTGCAGGACTTCCAGTTCACGCTTGGTCAGGCGCGGCGCCGCGCCCCGGCCTTCTTCGGGCCGCGCACCTTCCTCGCGAAAGCGATGCGATGAGGCGAACGCGTAATCGCGTACCAGCGCCAGCATCGGCAGCGCTTCCATCACGGCGCGCTGGGCGGCAATGTCCGGGCGCGCATCGGATGCAAAACTGATCACGCCGAATTCCCCCTGCGGGCCGTGCACCGGCAGCGTCACGCCGCTGCGGATGCCATGCGCGCTCGCTTCTTCGTACAAGCCCGCTTGCTGGGTGCCGGACGCGAACAGGCCCGGCTCCCACACCATCGGCAGCGTGCTCGTCAGGCAGTGCGCCACGGTTGGATCGACATACGCAAAACCGTTGCGGTCGTAGCGCTCGCGCCAGTTGTCGGCATAGTTACTGCGCAAAAAGGCGGACTCGAAACGCGCATGGCGCGAACCGACCAGCCCGAACAGCACTTGATCGAAACCCAGGGTCCGCGCGAGACTGAACAGGGACGCGCTCCACTGGGTCGCATCCCTGGCTTCCATCAACTCGAGCAGCAAGGCGGTATCAATCATGGGGTCACAAGAATATGCATCAGCGTTATCCTAGTCGGTTCACCCCCCTTCAAAATCCTCGAAAATTAACAATCGAGATATTTACACGCACCTATTTCACCCGTGTCGTGTAATGACAACAACTATTTTCAGTCTATTCTTCATTGCCGATTGCGTTTGGACTCCGTGTGAGGGGTCACTTGCTTCGAATTTTTCCCATGCAGTGCGCGTTTATGCTTTTGTTCTTAGACAACAAAATTGTGTCTTGACGTAGATCAATGAAACGTTCTTCCGGTGTTGCAGATCATCCCACGGGCGAGGTGGCACCTGCGGGACCGGATGACCGTCCAGCCGCGTCCCGCATGGGGCCTCGTCTGCGGGGCGTGGCCCGGTCAATCATGCGCAAAATGGCAGAGCCGGTGTGTAAAATCGCCACATGCACTTTCCCTCTTCACCGGTTCCACAGGGCGCAACGCCGGACACCACAACGCGCGCCTGGGTGCGCATGCCGTCGGGCCGCCGCCTCGACCTGCTCGACCCTACCCCGTTCGACTGGGACGACGCCGACCTGGCGCTGGGCCTGGCCCGCACTTACCGCTGGGGTGGCCACTCGGCGTGGCCGTTGCCGCTGTCGGTCGCGCAGCATTCGATCAGCGTGATGCTGCTGCGGCGCGCGGCAATGCCCTTGTTGTCGCCGCTCGACGAACTGCGCGAGCTGCTGCACGATGCCGAAGAAGGCTTGCTGGGATTCGATGCGATTTCGGTCATCAAGCCGTTTCTGGGCGACGCTTTTCGCGCCCTGACCCAGCGCCTGGAACACATGGTGTTTTTGCGCTACGGCCTGCCCGCCTGGGATGCCAAATCGCATGCGGCGCACAAGAAAGCCGACCGGCTGGCCGCGGCCAGCGAAGCAGTCCATGTGGCAGGCTGGTCGGCTGAAGAAGTCCGGCGCACGCTGAAAATTCGCGCGGCGATCCTGCCTGAGGACCCGCTGGCGCGCTATTACGATTGCGCACCATGGGAACCGTGGCCACCGGCGCTGGCCTGTGAACGTTTTTTGCGTGAGCTCGAACGGCTCACAGGCGCTGCCGCAACGGCGTCGATCAAGCCGGCGCCTTGAGAAGCGCCGGCCTGCCCCTTATGCTTTTGCGCGCGGGGTCAGTTCTTTTTCCAGATACTTTTCCAGGCCTTCGAGCGAGCGGCCGCGCGTCTCCGGCAGGCGCAGCGCAACGAAGATCAGCGAACCGACATTGATCGCGGCAAACAGGAAGAAGGTCGCACTGCCGAACTGCGCCAGCGCCAGCGGGAACAGCAAGGCCACGATCGCGTTGAAGATCCACTGGCACGCCACTGCGGTACCGGTCAGCACGCCGCGCAGGTGCATCGGGAACAGCTCGGACATCAACAGCCAGTACACAGGCGCAATCAGCATCTGCATGCACAGCAGGAAGCACAGGATGCAGGCCAGTGCGGCGTAGCTGCGCGTGATGCCATCGGGCATCCACAGCAGCACGGCGCCCAGCGCAAACTGCATGACGACGACGCCGGTCAGGCCCGACATCAGCATCGAGCGGCGACCATGCTTGCCGATCAGCCAGATACCGATAAAGGTAGCGATCACGGCGACCACGCCGTTGCCAATGGTCGCGGTCAGGGCTGCATTGGTGCCCAGGCCGGTCGACTGCAGGATGATCGGGGTGAAGTACATGAAGGCATTCACGCCCGTGAACTGGGCCATGAAGCCCAGGCCGATACCGAGCCACAGCAGTTTCCTGATCCATGGCGTGCCAAGCACTGCCGACCAGCCGGCCTGCTCGTGCTCGATCCCGTTCAGCCTGGTCATATCGGCCATCTCGGTTTCGATCTGCTTGTCGCTGGAGCGGATCTGCTGCAGCACGGCGCGCGCTTCATCCATGCGGTTCTTGCTGGCCAGCCAGCGCGGCGACGGCGGCACGAACATCATGCCCACACCCAGCAGCAAGGCGGGCACGGCGGCGATGGCGAGCATGTAGCGCCAGACATCCGGCGAATTTGAATAATGCGCCAGCACCGCGTTGAGCACGTAGGCGATCAACTGGCCGGTCACGATCATCAGCTCGTTCTGCGTGACCAGCCTGGCGCGCCTGCTGGGGCCCGCCATCTCGGCGATGAACACCGGCACGGTGGATGAGGCGCCACCCACGGCCAGGCCGAGCACGAAACGCATCGCGACCATCACCTCGACCGACGGCGCAAGCGTTGTGCCAAGCGCGCCGATCATGAACACCAGCGACAGCCAGATCAGTGTCATGCGGCGACCGAACCGGTCGGACAGCGTGCCCGCCATCAGCGAACCGACCGCGGCGCCGAACACCAGCGCGGATGTCACGATGCCTTCGGTCAGCGGGGTCAAGCCGAGGCCACCCTGCGATGGCGGCGCGCTCATGAACGGCAGCGCACCGGAGATCACGCCCGTGTCGTAGCCGAACGCGAGCGCGCCCATCGTGGCAACGATGGCGACCTTGAAGACGAAGCGGCTTTCCTTGGTATCGGGCGGCGGCGCTGGTGCGTCTGCCGGGGGGACTGCTGAAGACATACGGATCCTTTGTTGGAAATGGACAGGATAGGGAAACAGCGGGCCCATTTCGTCACCGTCCGGGCGACGGCGGCGTCGGTAAACGCAATAAGACGTTACCCGTCACGGTAATTTACTTGGCAAAGGATAAAGGGCTGCAGATGACACGACTGTTCGATAACAAACATATTAGTGAATGTGGTTCACTAACAAAAACGCAATGGTCTTGCCAAGATTGAATCGAGATGCGTTGTCATGCCAAACATGCTTAGAAGCATCAATAGACGCTAACTAACTGATTTTGTTCAGGGTTTTAGGCTATCCACAAGAATTGTGGATAACTGTGTGGACAAGCGCCACTTGACAAGCCACAAAGCCAGACGGGATGCGGGTTTCAACAAATTGCCCGTTCGAGAGGCAAAAATTTGTTCCAATAAAATCAACCACTTGCACGTGCACCACATGGGAGCAACAAGTTTATATGCGGCCCACTCCTACAAAAGCGTGACATGGGGGATAAGTGGCCGACGTGGCGTGATCTGCTGTCATCATTTCCAGGCATTGCGGGACCGGTCACGCACGAGCATGCGCACGCTGTCGGGCATGGGCGTGCGCAGCTCGCGCTTGTCGGCGCTCAGCCACGCCGATTCTTCAAAATGCTTGAGCATGACGGGCGTGACAAAACGCGAACGCGTTGCATACACATGGCGGTCGCCCATGCCTGACTGCTGCTTGATGAAGAAGCGGTTGGGCACGATCAGGTGCAGGTTGTCGCGGGCCCGGGTCATGGCCACATACAGCAAACGCCGCTCTTCCTCGATATCGTCCTGGTTGCCAGTGGCCATGTCCGACGGTATGCAGCCGTCGACCACATTGAGCACATGGACCGATTTCCACTCTTGCCCCTTGCTCGAGTGAATGGTGGACAGGACCACGTAATCGTCGTCGAGCAGTGGCGGGCCGGCGCGGTCACTTGTCGCTTCGGGTGGGTCGAGCGTGATCTCGGCCAGGAAACTTTCGCGATTGGCATGGCCACCCGACAGGGCGACAAGCTGGTCGAGGTCGAGTGCGCGCACCTGGAAATCGTCGTGCAGGCGCTCCAGGTGCGGCGCATACCAGTCGCGCGCCAGCTCCAGGTCTTGCGGCCAGCGCAGGCCAGGGGTACGCAGGCGCGCATACAGCGCGCAGAACGCCTGCCACTCGACGCTGCAGCGGGCCGGCACCGGGAACGCTGCCAGCGTGGCGGCGATATCGCTGCTTTCGCCTACCGCATCGAGCACGCGCGTGGCAGTTGCCTGGCCGATCCCGGGAATCAGTTGCAGCACGCGGAACCCGGCCAGGCGCCCGCTCGGGTTCTGGGCAAAGCGCAGCAGCGCCAGCACATCCTTGATATGCGAGGCTTCCAGGAATTTCAGCCCCCCGAACTTGACGAACGGGACGTTGCGCCGCATGAGTTCGAGTTCGAGCGCGGCGCTGTGGCTGGCCGCGCGAAACAGCACCGCCTGCGACTTGAGCGGCACGCCTTCTTCGCGCTGCTCGAGGATGCGGCTGCAGACCCAGCGCGCCTGCTCGGCTTCGTCGGGAATCAGGACCAGCTGCGGTTTGATGGCCGACGCCTTGTCGGTCCAGAGCGTCTTGGCGTGGCGCTCGAGCGCAGCGCCAATGACGGCGTTGGAGGCGTCCAGGATCGGCTGCGTCGAACGATAATTGCGCTCGAGCGTGATCAGGTGCGCAGGCTGCGTGAACTGGCCGGCAAAATCAAGGATGTTGCGCACGGTGGCGCCGCGAAATCCATAGATGGACTGGGCGTCGTCGCCAACCACCATCACGCCCCTGCCGTCGGGCTTCATGCCGGTGATGATCGCGGCCTGCAGGCGGTTGGTGTCCTGGTACTCGTCGACCAGCACGTGGTCGAACCAGCTGCCCAGCTCGGGTCCCAGCACCGGGTCGGCTGCCATCTCGGCCCAGAACAGCAGCAGGTCGTCGTAGTCGAGCACGTTCTGCGCCTGCTTGGCATCGACATAGGCGCCAAACAGCGTCTTGAGCTGGGCTTCCCATTCGGCGCACCAAGGGAAATAAGCCTGCAATACCTGATCCAGCGGATCGCGGCTGTTGACCACCCGCGAATAGATCGACAGGCAGGTGCCTTTCATGGGGAAGCGTTTTTCGGTGCGCGACAGGCCGATCTCGTGGCGCACCATGCCCATCAGGTCCTCGGCGTCGCCCCGGTCGTGGATCGTGAATTGCGGGTCGAGCCCGATGCGCCCGGCGAATTCGCGCAGCAGGCGTGCACCGATGCTGTGGAAGGTGCCGGCCCAGGGCAGTGCCACCGGCGCCTGGGTCCGGGCAGCCGCGCCCCGGCCAAGCAGGCGGTGCAGGACGCCGCTGGCGCGCTGGCTCATCTCGCCGGCGGCGCGGCGCGAAAACGTCAGCAGCAGGATGCGCTGCGGATCGGCGCCGGCCCCGATCAGGCGCGCCACACGGTGCGCCAGCGTATTGGTCTTGCCCGACCCGGCGCCGGCCACCACCAGCAACGGGCGCGATGTGGCCACGCCGATGTCATGCTCGACCGCGGCGCGCTGCTCTGGATTCAGGCTGGCGAACGGGTCCTCAATGGCAGGCTCGGCGGTAGCGGTGGTCATGGTGTGGCAGACGGAGAAAGCGATACTGTACATTTATCCAGTACCAAACCACAAGCGCTAAATCGCGCGACCGCGGGCAGAGCCTGGGCGTGACATCGGGCACGGATTACCGTGCCGGCGCCAGGCCATGGAAAAATAAAACGGTTCTGGATATCCACAAAGTCTGTGAATAACTATGTGGAAAAGCGGGGGCTTGACACGCTGGACATGGCCTGCGGGGCGGCTTTCAACAATTTGCCTATTGGGAAGGCAACGACGGTGACAACTGCAGATTCGCCCCAAACAAAGGCGCCCGCACCCTTGACAGCGCCCGCGCCGCTGTGCGGATTACGCCAGTGCGCGGCGCCGCTCGGGCTCGAGCAAAACACGCTCGATGACCTTTGGCCGCACACCGTTGGACTTCAGGTATTCGACCGCCGGCACGACGCCGAGTTCACTCAGGGTGGCAATGCCGCGGGTGACGACATCGCGCTGGCCGGCATTGGATCGCAACTCGGACACGCTGGCAGCGCGTGGATGGATGTCTTGCGCGTGCAGTGGGTTCATTGCTGAGCTCCGGTGATGGTGGATGTGTCATGCACCACGATTATTGGCGAAGTAAATCCAAAGTCAATGGCAAACGTGTATCAGTCCGCGAATACAAGGCCATGCCAAGCGCGGGCACGGCGCAGCAGCGATAATAACGGGATGAGCCAATCGCCCCTTCCCTCCCCAAACGCGCCGCCGGGCGAAACCGCCGCAGCCCACCCGGTGCCCACCTCATGCACCGACCTGTTCGTCTCGTTCACGCTGATCGCCCTGCAGGGCTTTGGCGGTGTGCTGGCCGTGATCCAGCGCGAAATGGTCGAGCGCAAACGCTGGTTGAGCAACGAAGAATTCATCGAAGAATGGTCGGTCGCGCAAATCCTGCCGGGGCCGAACGTGTGCAACCTGGCGCTGATGATCGGCCAGCGCCATTTCGGCCTGGCCGGCGCGATGAGCGCACTGGCCGGCTTGCTGGCGGCGCCGCTGGTCGTGGTGCTGGCGCTGGCCCTTGTGTACGCCCGCTTTGCCGATGTGCCGCAGGTCCAGGGCGCGCTGCGCGGCATGGCGGCCGTCGCCGCAGGACTGGTGGCAGCCACCGGCCTGAAGATGTCGGCCGCGCTGGGCAAGAACGTGCTGCCGCTCATTGTCTGCATACTCATCGCTGCGGTCGCCTTCGTGCTGCTGGCCTGGGTGCGGGTGCCGCTGGCGGCGGTCGTGCTGGGACTTGGCGGCCTGGGCTGCGTACTGGCCTGGCGCAGGCTCACCCCATGAGCGCGCCACAACTCGTCTTTACCTGGCACGACTGGGTCAGCCTGTTCACGCACTTTCTGGGGTTGTCGCTGATGTCGCTCGGCGGCGCGATCTCGACCACCTCCGAAATGCAGCGCTACCTGGTCGAGCGCCAGGGCTGGCTGACGCCGGCGCAGTTCGGCGACTCGGTGGCGCTGGCGCAATCGTCGCCCGGGCCGAATGTGCTGTTCGTCGCGCTGCTGGGCTGGAACGTCGGTTTGAACAATGGCAGCACGGCGGCCGCGCTCTGCGGTGTGGTCATCGCCATGATCGGCATCATGCTGCCGTCGACCGTATTTACGTATCAGGTGGCGCAGTGGGCGCATCGCAACCGGGGGCGGAGGGCCGTGCGCGCGTTCAAGCAGGGCATGGCCCCGCTCGTCATTGCGATGCTGCTGTCGACCGCCTGGCTGCTGGCCTCGGGCGGCGCCACCGGTCTGGACCACTGGCCACTGTGGCTGCTGTCGGCAGTGAGCTGCATCGTCATCTGGCGCACCCGCCTGCACCTGCTGTGGATGCTGGCGGCCGGCGCCGTGCTCGGCGCGATTGGACTGGTGTAGTTGGCATGCGTTTGCAGGACGCGGCATACTGGCCGCATCTTTCACTGCCCCCCACATGACGATGTCCGAACTCCTGAACCAACATGCCTGCTTCGGCGGCGAGCAGCGTTTTTACCAGCACGCCTCCAGCGCCATCGGCCTGCCGATGAAGTTTTCGGTCTACCTGCCGCCCGGCGCCAGCGGCAAGAAGCTGCCGGTGCTGTTTTACCTGGCCGGCCTGACCTGTACCGAAGAAACGTTCATGACCAAGGCCGGCGCCCAGCGCGTGGCGAGCGAACTGGGCATCATCCTGGTGGCGCCCGACACCAGCCCGCGTGGCGCCAACGTGCCGGGCGAAACCGACAGCTGGGACTTCGGCGCCGGCGCCGGCTTCTACCTTGACGCCACCGAAGCGCCATGGTCGACGCATTACCGCATGCACAGCTACCTGCTCGAACTGCACGCACTGGTGCTCGATCTGCTGCCGGCGGATCCGGCGCGCGTTGGCATCTTTGGCCATTCGATGGGCGGCCACGGCGCGCTCGTCATGGCGCTGCGCCACCCAGAACTGTTCCGCTCGGTGTCGGCGTTTGCGCCCATCGCCGCGCCAAGCCGCTGCCCATGGGGCGTCAAAGCTTTTGGCGGCTACCTGGGCCCGGATGAAAGCACCTGGCAGCAATATGACGCCAGCGCGCTGATGGCGCAGCAGGAAACGGCGCCTTTCCCGGACGGTATCCTGATTGACCAGGGCCTGGCCGACAAGTTCCTGCCCGAGCAGTTGCGGCCGGAAGCCTTCGAAGGCGCCTGCGCCCGCATCGGCCAGCCCCTCACGCTGCGCCGCCAGCCGGGCTATGACCACGGCTACTATTTCATCTCGACGTTCGTCGAAGACCATCTGCGTTTCCACGCACGTCAGCTCGGCTGACTCATGACGGCTTCAGCCCGGCTGAAGCCGTTTTACTGCACGTTCCCCTCCCCGCTCTCCCGCCCACTCTGCCGCTTCCGTCGTCAATTCCGCTCGCTTGTGTCCTATTCGCGATGATTGCTGTCTGATAACTGCAACAAAACTCGTCTTTCTTTAGATCGTCTCCAGGCAAGTGACAATCACCATAGTCACAAAGTTTCCACGGGGATACAATTCTTTCTCAAAATCCCCATCTGCATCCCCATCGTTACCGCGCGGCTCGCCAGGATGCACGTCCCCACTTCACGTCCGTCAAACACGTCAATAAAAAGATGAAACTCAGCTTCCGCACCAAACTCTACCTGCCACTGGTTCTCAGCTGGTTGTGCCTGTCAGTGATGGCGATTCTCCATGTCTACGAAAGTAACGCCCAGCGTCTCGAGGAACGTAAAATCGCACTCAGATTTGCGACCGATGTCGGCATGTCCACCGTCAAGGAATACGCGGAATTGGCGTCATCTGGGGCGATGACCGTCGAGGAAGCACAGCAGCAAGCCCTCAAACGTCTCAAGTCCATGCGTTACGGGAAGGATGGCTATTACACGGTCGTCGATTCAGCGCCGAAGATGCTGATGCACCCGGTCAAGGCGGAGCTGATCGGCAAGGACCTCAGCAACTTCAAGGATACCAACGGCACCTACTTGTACCGTGACGTGGCGGCCATTGCCAAAGACAGCGGAGAAGGCTGGGTTGAATACGTCTGGCCCAAGCCGGGCAACCCGGACCAGCAGCAGGTGTTCCCGAAAGGCGCCTATGTGCTCACCTACAAGCCGTGGGACTGGACCTTCATGACCGGTCTCTACATGGACGACCTGCATGACGCGTTCGTTGGCGACCTGTGGCGCGCCGTCGTCTTCCTGGCGATTTGCGGTGTGATCCTGAGCACAATCGTGTTGCTGGTACTGCGTAATATCACACGCTCGATCCGCCAGGCGGTCAGTGCAGCGGACGCCGTGGCCGGCGGCGACCTGACGCATCACATCACGATCGAAGGCAAGGACGAGATCGCGCAACTGATGTCGTCGCTTGACAAAATGCAGCAAGGCCTTGCCAACGTGGTGAGCGAAGTACGCCAGGGCACGGACGCCATCGCCGCCGCTTCATCGCAGATCGCGCAAGGCAATCTGGATCTGTCGGCGCGTACCGAGCAGCAGGTCGCTTCGCTCGACAAGACTACTGCGTCGATGGAAACGCTGGCCGGCACGGTACGCGAGAACGGCGAGTATGCGCGCCAGGCCAACACGCTGGCGCTGTCGGCGTCCGATGTAGCAACCCACGGCGGCACGATCGTTTCTCAAGTGGTCACGACGATGGCGTCGATCAATGCCTCATCGACCAAGATCGTCGACATCATCAGCGTCATCGATGGCATCGCCTTCCAGACCAATATCCTGGCGTTGAACGCTGCCGTCGAAGCAGCACGGGCGGGTGAGCAGGGTCGCGGCTTTGCGGTCGTGGCCGCTGAAGTGCGCAACCTGGCCCAGCGCTCGGCGGCAGCGGCCAGGGACGTCAAGACGCTGATCAGCGACTCGGTTGCGACGGTCGAGGCAGGCAGCAAACTGGTCGGCGAAGCGGGCAGCACGATGGATGACATCGTCGCGAGCGTCAAGCGCGTGACGGATATCATCGGCGAAATCGCGGATGCCGGACAAGCGCAGCAGGTGGAGCTGAAACAGATCAACGACACCATTCTCGAGATGGACAGCACGATGCAGCAAAACGCAGCGCTGGTCGAAGAAGCGGCATCGGCATCTGCGTCGCTTCACACGCAGGCACACAACCTGACCGGTGCGGTCAGCCTGTTCAAGCTGTCGGCAAACCAGCTTCACCCGGGCACGGCGCCCCGCCTTGCACTGACGTCACGCGCCAACACCTGATCGTCGGTCTCGGTCATCGCCCTGCACTTCTGCACGGCGGTGACCGCGCGTCAGCACCGAATCACTTCGCCGGCGGCTTGCGCAGCACGAACCGGTAACGCTCCCCGTGCGCCAGGAAGCTGACGCGGTCACCCCACCCTGCTGCCTTGACCTCGCGCGCGAAATCGGCGAGCGGCGACTTGAAGACGTCGTAGTCGTTGTAGTGGATCGGGATGGCATGGCGCGGCTGCACGATCTGCAGCAGCTGGACGCCGTCCTGTGCGTCCATCGTCACCTTGAACACGCCCAGGATGCGGGTCCCGCCAAGATGCAGCAAGGCCAGATCGATGCCGGGGAAGCGCTGCGGAATGTCCTTGAGATCGTCGTGGATCAGGGTATCGCCGGTCACGTACATCCGGTAAGCCGGTTGCGCGGGGTCGGGGCCGAAGTCATACACCGCCCCCATGACGCTGGGCAGCAGCGCTTGCGCGCCGAGCTTGCCATGCCTGCCCGGCGCTGACGTGATCCGCACGCGCGTGGCGCCTTTCTCGACGTCGAGCCGGTCCCAGTGCGCCAGGCCGATCGTGCGCACGAAGCCCAGGTTCTTGAGCGCCTTGGCCGCGCCGGGTGTCGTCACAATCGGAATGTTCTTGTCGAGCTTTTCCTGCACCCGCTTGTCGAAATGGTCTTCGTGCATATGCGACAGCACTACCAGATCGATGGGCGGCAAATCCTCGAGCGCGATCGCGGGGTTGGTCAGGCGCTTGGACGTCAGGCCATAGCCAAGGTGGACGTGCTCGCCCTTGTGCAGAAAATTCGGATCGGTCAGGATCGTCAGGCCCCGGTAGCGGATCAGCACCGTCGCCGTGCCGATGAACTGGACGCCGTCCTCCTCGGCGACCGGCGCCTTGGATGGAGCCGGCAGCGTTAGGGAAAAGCCCGCCCCGGGGGCCGGCAGCGCTTTGGCTGGCAGCGACGTCTGCTGCTGCCCCCCGGCATGCGCGGCGGCGACCGGCGCCACTGCCAGCATCACCATCATGAAAAGGCTGCCTGCGCGCTTCGTCCAGTGTCTCATCATTGCCTTCCTTTACAGCTGCCTTGCGAATTGACCTACAGGGTGCGCCTGAGCGTCGTCACCTGCATCTCGTCGGTCGGCGTCATCATGTCCACGACGCGGCAGTCGCCGCACATCTTGAGGCGATCCAGATTGCCCGTGAAGGCAGGATGCGCCGCGAGCCGGCCCAGCATGTTCTCGACCATGTGCAGCGTGCCGAAGGCCTTGCTGCAGCGGATGCAATGAAACGGCTGCGACTCGTTGATGACCACCGCCTGCATGCGCTGGGGCGCGAACGACATGCGCGGCGCCAGCGTGATTGCATTTTCGGGACAGGTATTGGCGCACAGCCCGCACTGGACACAGTTCTTCTCGATGAAGCGCAGTTGCGGCGTGCCCTGCCCGTCCTGCAGCGCCGCGGACGGACACACGCCCACGCACGACATGCACAGGCTGCACGCCTTGCGGTCGAGCGCCAGCGCGCCGAACGGCGCGCCTGCCGGCAGAGCGATATGCTGCGGCTGCAGCGGCGCGTGCCGGTGCAGGTGGTCGAGCGCGTAATCGAGCGTGGTGCGCTTCTCTGGTGACAGGTGGAACAGGGCCGGCGCGCTCGGGGTATCGCCGCGCGGCGCATGCCGCAGCGCCAGCGCGAGCTCCTGCGCCGTGTCGCCGTTTGCGGCGTCGATCCGGATCAGCTGGAAATGCGGCCCGGCGTAACCCAGGCCATCCAGTACGGTCTGGGCGATCTGCATCTGGTGGGTCAGGGCCTCGACATACTGCGGCGCCTCGTCGCCCGTACAGAGGACCGAGATGCCGGCCGCGCCATAGGCCAGCGCGGCCAGCCAGACGTCGATGCCGGTCGAGGCCACGTGGTGCAGCGGGTACGTGAGCACCCGGCCAGGGATTGCATCGCCCAGCCCATCGAGCGCGGCCTGGCCGGACGCATCGTGCAGCAGAAGCACGGGCTGCGCGCCGCCGGCATCGGTGTACCCGCGCAGCAGCGCCTGGATCCGCTTGCCGGTCGCCGGCACCAAGGGATACGCGTAACGCATCGCGCCCGTCGGGCACACGGTCCCGCAGGCGCCGCAGCCGGCGCACAGGTAGGGGTTGACCCTGACCTTGTCGCCAGCACTGACGATGGCGCGTGCCGAGCAGATGTCGACGCAGGCGCTGCAGGCCTTGATGCCGTTGCGCCCGTGCGCGCAGATGCGCTCCTTGTAGCTGAAGTAGGTCGGTTTCTCGAAGTCGCCTACCATCTCGAGCAGTGTCTCGACGGCAGCCAGGCGCGCCTCCCCATCCGGCCCCGGCGCCTGGTAGCCGTGCGGCCGCTGGTGGCTGTCGATCAGGCGCACCGGGCACAAATCGAGCACGAGATCGAACCTGCCCTCGCCCACCGGCTGGCCCGGCGCCTGCCAGCGCGCCTCGAACGCGCCCAGCCAGCCGGCCAGCGCCACCGAGCGCGCGGCGTGCACCGGAAAAAGACGCGCCACGCCATCGGGTTCGTCGAGCAGCAGGACGGTGACCGGCAGCGCCATCGCCAGGCGTTCGGCCAGTGGCAATGCATCGCGGGCGGCGCCGACCACGAGGGTGCGGCCCGTCGAGCGGTATTCGACCGTGGCGGCCGGCTCGACGTCGGGAAATGCGTGCAGTACCTGCAGCGCGGCGCGGCGCGCCAGCGCGTCATGCTGTTGCTGGACAGGCGCGACGGGCATAGCGTCGCTGAGTCGAATTGTCATCTCGTTCCTTGTGGTGATGCAGGTGCACCTTGCGGCATGTCGGCAAACGGCAGAGGCACGGGTGCGGGCACGGCATCGCCTTCAGCAGCCTGGTGCATGCCGGCATCCATCGTTGCAGGGGATGGCGCAGGCGCCTCGTCGTGTACGGTAAGCGTGTCGTCTGGCGGCGTCTCGGGGCCTGCGGCCTCATCCGGCTCATCGTTCTTCCCGAACAGACGGTCGAGCACATTGGGAGCATGCTTGAGCGAAGCGAGCATCGCGTCGGTGAGCGGCGACGCCTTGGTGTAATCGCTGATATAAATATCCAGGCCGTCCATGACGGCGAAGTTCGGGTCGGCAAACAGTTTTTTGAGTGCCAGGCGCCTTACGGCCGGGTCGACGCCGCTGGCGACGAACCCGGCGTAATCCGACTCGGGCGTCAGAAGTGCCACGTCTTCCAGCGTAGGCGCCGGCCGTTCGGTCGCCCCGGTCGGCGTGGCCGGGGGTTGCTGCACCGGCTGCGACGCAGGCGGAACAGCAGCGGCCTGGGGCTGCGGCGCATCGGCAGGCGCCGGCTCGGGCTGTGCTTTCAGGCGCGCCCAGCGCCGCAAAAAACCTTCTTCGGGCATCGGGGTATCGCTCATCCGTGCTGCCGGCCCTTGCGCGGGCGCGGCGTGAAATTGTCACGCAGGTAGCTGGCCACCCACTGATAGATCTCGGCCGGCATGGTCACGCCGTCGGCGTCCTCGCCCGAATCGAACATGCGCGTGCCTTCGACATAGCTGACGGAGGCGCGCGCCGGCATGGCGCGTCCGTCCACCATGCGCCACAGCACGAACACCTTCGAGTCGGGCGCCATGATGTTCTCGTAATAGCCTTCGTTTTCGTCGGTGTAGAGTTCGAGCTCGATCCCCGACACCAGGTAATAGTCGCGCTCGGGGCTTTCGCTGAGCATCTGCAACGCGGCCAGGCCGCCGCGGTCGGGCACCACGCCGACGGCGCTCCAGCTGTCCATCGCGCCCCATTTATGCATCACGGCGCGGCGTTGCATGATGAATGCAACAGGCATGCTTCCCATTTTCATGACGGGGTCCAGGCTTTCATTGTTTGTGGGCGTCGTTCGGTACGCCGGGCCGGTTGACGGTGGGCGCGGCGCCACGCGGCAGGCTCGGCGTCGGTGCGCGCTTGACGTCCTCGCTTGGCCGCGCCGTGCCCAGTTTTTCGCTCTTGATCGGCACCGTCGCCGCGCGCAGGGCGTACACGCTGCGTGGCGCTGCGCCGGTGGCCGGCGCCGCCGCCGCCGTACCGGGCGCAGCATTGGCCGGCGCTGGCGCCGGGATGCCGGCCCCGGGTGGCGTGACATCCGACGCCGCCCGTGCCGGCACGGGCGCGGCGCTGGCCAGCGCCGTGGGCGGCACGATCCGGAACCCTTCGCTTGCGGCGCGCTCGCGCCAGTGCTTGCTGACCCTGTCCATCGATGCCGCGAGACGCTCTTTCTCTTCGGCCGCCTTGGCGTCGGCCTCGGCTTTCTTGGCCGCAGCCGCTTGCGCCTGCTTTGGCGATGGCGGTGGCAGTGCGGCCAGTGCGGTGCCGGCCAGCCCCATGCCGGCCACAAATTTGAGCTTCAGGATCAGCTTCACGATGCCATGGTTCGTCATTTCCCCTCCGTCTGGCGCGTTGCCGGTCCCTGCGGCGCCGCATTGCTGGCAGCGGGCGCCGGCTGGTTTGCCGCAGGCGCCGTGGCGCCACCGGTATCGCCCGACTGCAGATTCGCTCCTGCCCGGCCGGCACTGGTGGGCTGGGTCGTGCCGCTCGATGGTCCCTGGCCCGACTCCTGCGTCGTGCCGCCCGTTTCTGCGCCGCTGGTATTGCCGCCCGATCCGCCGGCGATGCCTGGCGTGCCGCCGGCATAGGTCGCGTCGGTTTCAGGCCGCGCCGTGCGCGCCATCACCTGGCCGCTGCTGCCGCCGCCCGCAGTCACCTGGCCCGGGTAGCCGGTCTGGATGACGCCGTCCGAGGCGGCCGGCCGGTCGCGCTGGCAACCGGTGAGCAAGGCGCAGCATGCGGCCACGCCAGCAAGTATCAAATGAGAACGTTGGTTCATGGCAGTCCTTAGTGGGCCGGGCCCGGTTGCGGACGGGGTCCGGGACCAGCGCTGCGGCCCTCCTGTGCCGGCGCGGCGGCGCCGGGGATCACGTTGCCGTCCTTATCCAGGCCGGGCGGCACGCCGGTTTTCATTTGCTCGTACCACAGCCGGTGGTGCGCCTTCGCCCAGTTTTCGTCCACGGTGCCGTGGCGCATCCCTTCGTAGGCGCCGGGCGTACCGACCGTGCCGATGAAGGCGTGCCCCATCGTGAACGCCATGTACAGCGCCGCGCCCGTCACGTGCAGCACGTTTGCCACCTGCATCACATAGCGCGTCTGGCCGACCGCAAAATCCAGCACCAGGCCGGAGACCGACACGATCAGCCCCAGCAGCGCCACGCCGCCCCAGAACCACGCCTTCTCGCCCGCATTGAAGAAACCGGCTGGCACATGCTCATGGGTGATCAGCCCCCCACCCTTCTTGATCCACAGCCAGTCGGCGCGGTTATAGAAATTGCGCTTCAGGAAAGTAGCAAACATCAGGATCGAGCACAGCACGAACAGCGGGCCGACGAAGTTGTGCAGGTACTTCGAGAGGATCGCGACCCACGAGAACACGTTGTGTCCCATCCACGGCAAGAAGATGTTCTTGCCATACATGATGATGATGCCCGTGACGCCCAGCGCGACGAAGGCAAACGCCGTGGCCCAGTGCACCTGGCGCTCCCAGCGGTTAAAGCGCTGGAGCTTGCGGCCCGATTCGGGCTGCGGTTCGGCCGGACCGATCGTCTTGTAGAACACGAAGATCGCCAGCGGCACGCCGAGCAGGATAAAGCCCGCGATGGTGGCCAGCGGGCCGTTGCGCAGATGGCGCCAGGTATTGCCGCCGCGCTGGACAATCACATTGCCCTCCTTGGTGCCGTACTGGCCCAGGTAATGGCGGTCCATGTGCACACGGCCCGAATCGGTCGACAGCAGGCCCGGATCGGGCACGCGTGAATCGGCCTCGATCTGCAGCATGGTCTGCTCTTCGGCATAGGCGGGCGTGGCGCGTTCATTCTTGCCCTGGGCCCAGGCCCCGGGCGCCATCAGTACGCCCAGTACCAGCAGCCCCAGACAGAGCATGGCGCGCAGCGCATTGGAAGTGGCTCGCATGATGTCTCCTCAGGGATTGGCGCGGTTGTACTCGTTCTGCTTGCCGTTGCGGTTCTCGACCGTGGCCCACCATGCCAGCCGGTCATTGTGGAAGCGGCGCTGGAAATGGCGGTCGTCCGGCTTGCCGGCGTACTCGCCCGCGATCCAGTGCGGGTGCTGGTCCACTTCGAGGCAGCCGGTCAGCAGCAGGGGCGCGGCCAGCGCGCAGACCTTGAGGATGCGGGTGCAATGTGTCATGTCGGGAACCTCCCCGGATCGTTCTGCGAATCGTTGAGCTTCTGGTTCACGCGTGGCAGGTTGCCCTTGTTCGTGATCTGGCCACCGCGCTTGGGCTTGCCGTAAGCGATTTTCCAGCCCCACAGTTCGGGGCCATAGCCGCGCGTTTCGACCCGCTGGCGATAGATGTCGGCAATGATATTGGCTTCGCCTCCCAGCAGCGCCTTGGTGCCGCACTGCTCGGCGCAGGCGGGTAGTTTGCCTTCCGCGATGCGGTTGCGGCCATACTTCTTGAATTCGGCTTCGGACGTATCGGGCTCGGGTCCGCCCGCGCAGAACGTGCACTTGTCCATCTTGCCGCGGTGGTTGAACAGACCCGTTTCGGGAAACTGCGGCGCGCCGAACGGGCAGGCGTAGTAGCAGTAGCCGCAACCGATGCACTGGTCCTTGCTGTGCAACACGATGCCGTCTTCGGTGTGGTAGATGCAGTTGGTCGGGCACACCGCCAGGCACGGCGCATCGGTGCAGTGCATGCAGGCGACCGACACCGAACGCTCGCCCGGAATGCCATCGTTGATCGTCACCACGCGGCGCCGGTTGATGCCCCAGGCCAGTTCGTGCTCGTTCTTGCAGGCCGTCACGCAGCCGTTGCAGTCGATGCAACGCTCGGTGTCGCAAATGAATTTCATTCTTGCGCTCATCGTATTTCTCCTGATGGTCGCGTCAGGCCCGTACCACGCGGCACAGCGACACTTTGGTTTCCTGCATCATCGTCACGGCGTCGTAGCCGTACGTCCAGCCGGTATTGATTGCCTCGCCGCGCACGATCGGCGCGCCGCCCTCCGGGTAGTTGTCTTTCAGGTCGTCGCCCATCCACCAGCCGCCGAAGTGGAATGGCGCCCACACCAGGCCCACCGGCACGCGCTCGGTCACCATCGCCATCATCTTCATGCGCGCCCCGGTCGGGGTTTCGAGCCAGACGTACTCGCCGATCTTGGCGCCGATCTGGACCGCGTCGCTCGGGTTGATCTCGACGAACATGTTCTGCTGCAGTTCGGCCAGCCATGGATTCGAACGCGTCTCCTCGCCCCCGCCCTCGTACTCGACCAGCCGGCCTGACGTCATGATCAGCGGGAAGTCCCTGGAAAAATCGACCGCCTGCACCGATTTGTACAGCGTCGGCAGGCGCCAGTGATTGGCCTTGTCGTCGTAGGTCGGGTATTGCGCGACCAGGTCGCGCCGCGGCGAGGCCAGCGGTTCGCGGTGGACCGGCACCGGATCGGGGAAGTTCCAGACATTGCAGCGGGCGCGCGCGTTGCCGAACGGCGCGCAGCCGTGCGCGATGACGACGCGGATGATGCCGCCGGACAGGTCGGTCTTCCAGTTCTTGCCTTCGGCCATGGCCTGTTCTTGCGGCGTGAGCTCGGCCCACCAGCCCAGCTTCTTCAGGAACACGTGGTCGAACTCGGGATAGCCAACGTCGAGTTCGCTATCCTTGTTGGCCGAACCGTCGGCCGCCAGCAGGCTCTCGCCATTGTGCTCGACGCCCCAGTTGGCACGAAACGGCAGGCCGCCCTCGGCCACGCTCTTGCTCAGGTCATACAGGATCGGCGTGCCCGGATGCTTCATTTCCGGGGTGCCCCAGCATGGCCACGGCAGGCCGTAGTAATCGCCCTTGCACGGTCCCGAATCGGCGCGCAGCGTCGTCGGGTTGAACGTGTGCTTGTTTTCCATGTGCAGCTTGAGCCGCTCGGGCGAGCAGCCCGTATAGCCGATGGTCCAGCACGAGCGGTTGATCTCGCGCAGGATGTCCTCGACCACCGGCTCGTTGTGCACCACCTTGATGGTCTTGCACAGCTGGTCGGCAAAACCCAGTTTGCGGGCGAACAGGTACATGATTTCGTGGTCGGTCTTGCACTCGAACAGCGGCATGATCACGCGTTCGCGCCACTGGATCGAGCGGTTCGACGCCGTGCACGAACCTTGCGTCTCGAACTGCGAGGCCGCCGGCAGCAGGTAGACGCCATCGGTACGGCCATGCATCGCCGCCGTCATGCTCGGATACGGGTCGATGACCACCATCATGTCGAGCTTTTGCATCGCCGCCTTCATGTCGGGCAGGCGGGTCTGGCTATTGGGCGCGTGGCCCCAGTAGAACACGGCGCGCAGATTGCTCGGCTGATCGATGAACTGGTTCTGCTCGTTGACCGCGTCGAACCAGCGCGACACGGTGATGCCGGGCTTTTCCATCAGCTCTTTCGAGCCGAAGCGCGATTTGATCCACTCGTAATCGACGCCCCAGACCTCGGCGAAATGCTTCCACGCGCCCTCGGCCAGGCCGTAATAGCCAGGCAGCGAATCGCCGTTCGGGCCGACGTCGGTGGCGCCCTGCACATTGTCGTGGCCACGATAGATATTGGCCCCGCCACCCGGGACGCCAATATTGCCCAGCGCCAGCTGCAGGATCGAGAGCGCGCGCACATTGGCGGTGCCCACGTGGTGCTGGGTAATGCCCATGCACCAGACCACCGATGACGGACGGTTGAGGGCGAGCATTTCAGCCGTCAGGCGCACTGCCGACTCGGGCACGCCAGTGACGTCGGACACCTTGTCGGGCGTCCATTTGGCCACTTCCTTGCGCACTTCGTCCATGCCGGTCGTGCGCTCGCTGATGTATTTTTTGTCTTCCCAGCCGTTTTCGAAGATGTGCCACAGGATGCCCCAGACCAGCGGAATATCCGTGCCCGGCCGCACCCGCACGTAATGGTGGGCAAAGCGCGCCGTGCGCGTGAAGCGCGGATCGATGACGATCATCTTGGCGCCCAGTTCCTTGGCGTGCAGGAAGTGCAGCATCGAGATCGGGTGCGCCTCGGCCGGATTGGAGCCGATGAACAGGACCGCCTTGCTGTGGTGCAGGTCGTTGAACGAGTTGGTCATCGCCCCGTAACCGAAGGTCTGGGCCACGCCGGCCACCGTCGTCGAGTGGCAGATGCGCGCCTGGTGATCGCAGTTGTTCGAGCCCCAGAAGGCCATGAACTTGCGCAGCAGGTAGGCTTGCTCGTTATTGTGTTTCGAACTGCCGATTAGCATCAGCGCATCGGGGCCGGCTTCCTCGCGCAGTTTAAGGAGCTTGTCGCCGATTTCGTTAATGGCCTGGTCCCACGACATGCGCACATATTTGCCATTGACCAGCTTCATCGGATAGCGCAGGCGATGCTCGCCAAAAGCGTGCTCGCGGACCGAGGCGCCCTTGGCGCAATGCGCGCCCATATTGATCGGCGAATCGAAGGCGGCTTCCTGGCGTACCCAGACGCCGTTGGCCACCACGGCGTCGACCGAGCAGCCGACCGAGCAGTGGCTGCACACCGTGCGCTTGACTTCGGTGGGCACGGGCGTATTGGGCAGCGGATCGGCTTGCGCCTGCTCGATGACGCCCAGGGGCAGATGGCGCCCCAGTGCGCCAGCGCCGGCAATGACGCCGGCACCAGCGAGGAAGCGGCGCCGTTTCAGGGCGCTGTCGCGCGTTGACTTGACCAGGGACATGGGGTGTTCCTATTGGATAGTGGGTCGTCGCTACCAGTAGGCAGCCGTCTGATAGTAGCGGCGGATGTGTTCCGTCTCGTGGTAGCCGCGCTTTTCTGCAGGGTCGACCGCAACCGGGGTGACCTCGGGCGCGGCAGCGGTTGCCGCACCGGCCACCACCAGCGCGCCCAGTGGTGCGGCTTTCAGGAAGCTGCGCCGCGCCGGGTCGTGCAGCACGACAGGCTGTTCTTTATCGTCCATGATTGTTCTGGGCATTGACTTGTTCTCCTACTTCAAAGGCTTGCGCCTCGATGGCCAGGAAGGCAGCGCCAAGGCGCGCTACCAGGCGGTAATAATTGGCGCCTTCGGCGGCGGCGATATCGTCCAGTGCGCGTTCGCACCATGGCGCGATATGGCGCTCGAAAAAGTGTTGTTGCTGCTCGATCGATGCGCGCGCGCTGCCCGGCATGCCCAGGATCAGCACACGCATGGTCTCGCACAGCGCGCCCAGGTGATCCTCGAACTCGCCGACGCCACGCGCACGGCGCAGGCCCAGACGCGCCAGATCGGCGCGCAGTTCGGCCAGCGGCGTGTCATTCATGAAGCCGGCAAGATAGCGCGAACCGTAAGGATCCACCGGCGGCGTGCCGATGCTGATGAACAGGGTGTCGAACTCGGCGGCGACGGCACCCGCGTCCATCACGCTCGACGCCAGCGTCAGGTGCTCCCAGCAGCGCTCGAGTGCGGGGTCGCCGCCCTGTGCAACGATCGGGTTGCTGCTGGCAAGAGCGTCGAGCAGCGCCATGTCGGGCGGTGCGAGCAACAGGCGCGCCAGGAGCGCGTACAGATCGGCCCGGGCCTGGTCATCTGGGCTGGGCGGCGCGTGGAGCGCGTGGCTGGCAGGGAGCTGGATGGCATGCATTGCAGGGTCGGTCGCCTGTAATTACGAGTAAGTCGCGGTACAAGGTGTAACTGAACGTTACCGGCAGTTTAGTTGTCGGGAAATTATCGGGGCGCACAATTGAGAATATCAATCTCCGTCCGCGAGAATTTGCTGGCCACAGCACATGGCAGATCCGTAAAAGTCAGCCGCCCCTTCCGTGCGCGAGCCGGGTCGGCTTATACTTTTATAAAATATTCAACACAGGAGGCGCTGCTTGACCATCGATGACCTCACCGTGCACGCCGTGCCCGGCTGCCGGCCGGCGCTGTCCGATGCGCGCGCGGTCCTTACCCGCGACATACTGTCGGTCGATGAACGCGGGCGCCGCAAGGTGCTGGCGATTCCCGCCGAGCGCCCCCTGACGGTATATGTCGACAAGCGCGAACTCGTCACCCTGATGACGCTGGGCAGCGCGCCCGAAATGCTTACGCTTGGCTATCTGCGCAACCAGCGCCTGGTGCGCAAGCTGGCCGACATCGTCTCGATCCAGGTCGACTGGTCGGTCGACGCGGTGGCCGTCGTCACCCGCAGCGGCATTGCCGACATCGAACAGCGCACAGCAAAAAAAGTCGTCACGACCGGTTGCGGCCAGGGCTCGGTGTTCGGCGGCCTGATGGATGAAGTGGACAGCATCGTGCTGCCGCCGGATGCCCGCCTGACCCAGTCGAGCGTGTACCGCATCGTCGAGACCATCCGCACCCAGCAATCGGTCTACAAGCAGGCTGGCTCGGTGCACGGCTGCGCACTGTTTACACGCGATGGCGAGTTGCTGTACTTCGTCGAGGACGTGGGCCGCCACAATGCGGTGGACGCGATCGCCGGCCTGATGTGGCTGGACGGCGTGGATGGCGCCGACAAGATTTTTTATACCACTGGCCGCCTGACGTCCGAAATGGTGATCAAGGGCGCCCAGATGGGCATCCCGTTCCTGCTGTCGCGTTCGGGCACCACGCAGATGGGCCAGATGGTGGCCGGGCGGGTCGGCATGAGCCTGCTGACACGCTGCAGCGGCCGTCACTTCCTGCTGGTGGCGGGCCACGAGCGGCTGGTATTCGAGCCGCACCTGCCCGATACGCCGCAGGTGCGGCCGGCCGGCGAGCCTGTCACCTGAATGGGCCTGCTCGAGGCGACGAGCGGCGCCTTCGCGTTGCTGCTGCGCGGCGATGCGGCGCTGTGGCATATCGTGTGGGTCTCGGTCAAGACCACGTTGTCGGGCCTGATCCTGGCCACGCCCCCGGCCGTCGTGCTCGGTTACTTGATCGCGATGCACAGGTTTCCGGGGCGGCGCATCGCCGTCTGGCTGGCGCAGGCCGCGTTGTCGCTGCCCACGGTGCTCATCGGCCTGCTTCTCTACCTGATGCTGTCGCGGCGCGGCCCGCTGGGCGATCTGGGATGGCTGTTCTCGCAGCCGGGGATCGTCGCCGGCCAGTGCCTGATCGGCCTGCCGGTGCTGCTGGCGTTCACGCTGGCGGCCGTGCAGGCGCTCGATCCGCGCTACGCCGAAACCGCACTGGCCCACGGCGCCTCGCGCCTGCGCGTGATGTTTTCGGTCCTGCATGAAGCCCGTTATGGCGTGATGGCGGCCGTGATCAGCGGCTTCGGGCGCGTGATCTCGGAAGTAGGTTGCGCGCTGATGGTAGGCGGCAATATCGAAGGCCATACCCGCACCATCACGACCGCCATCGCGCTCGAGACCAGCAAGGGTGACTTCGCCCAGGGCATCGCGCTGGGGATCGTGCTGGTGACGCTGGCGCTGGCCATGAACGGCGTGCTCGTGCTGTTGCAGGGCGACGCGCACAATCCGGGAGCGCGCCTGTGACGCCGCTCCTGTCCGTGCACGCGCTGCACAAGCGCCATGGCGAGCGCCTGCTGTTCGATATCGGGCGCCTCGACATCGCGGCCGGCGCTGCCTACGTGCTGACCGGCGCCAACGGATCGGGCAAGAGCACGCTGCTGCGCATGCTGGGCGGTCTGGAACGCAGCGCTGCCTGCAGCGTCGAGTTCGATGGCTTGCACCTGCCCCTTTACCCTTATCCCCGCCAATTGCGGCATGCGATCGTCTACGTGCACCAGCATCCGATCATGTTTTCCACCAGCGTGGCCCACAATATCGGCTATGGCCTGCTGGCGCGCGGCGGCGACCGGCGTCTGCTGCGCGATCTGGTCGACGAAGCGATGGACTGGGCCGGCGTGACCCACCTGCGCGACAACGATCCGGCGCGCCTGTCGGGCGGCGAAAAGCAGCGCGTGGCGCTGGCGCGTGCCCGTGTGCTGCAGCCACGCCTGCTGCTGCTCGACGAGCCCACCGCGAACCTCGATGGCGCGGCGCGCGAACAGGTCATCGCCCTGATCCCGACCCTGATCGACCAGGGCGCCAGCGTGATCGTGGCCTGCCATGACCGCGATCTGATCAACCTGCCCGGCGTGCAGCGCCTGAAGCTGCGCGACGGGTGCCTCGAATCAAGATAATCCCAACCACCACCTGGAGAACCTCATGAAACGCCGCGTCGTCCTCGCCCTCGCCCTCGCACTCGCTCCTGCTCTTGCCTGCTCCGCTGCGCCGGCACAGGACGTGATTCGCCTGTCGACCACCACCAGCACCGAAAACTCGGGCCTGCTCAAGCAGGTGCTGCCGGCCTTCGAGGCCGCCACCGGCGCCCGCGTGCAGGTTATCGCGGTCGGCACCGGCAAGGCCCTCGAGCTGGCCAGGAACGGCGACGTTGACGTGGCACTGGTCCATGCCCGCACGCTGGAAGACAAGTTTGTCGCCGAAGGCTGGGGAGTGGACCGGCGCGACGTCATGTACAACGACTTCATCGTGGTGGGACCCGAGGCCGATCCGGCGCGCATCAAGGGCTCGAAAGACGTGATCGACGCCTTCAGGCGCATCACTGCCGCCAACGTGCGCTTCATCTCGCGCGGCGACAACTCGGGGACCGACGTGATGGAGAAAGCCTACTGGCAGCAGGCGGGGGCCAAACCGCAGGGAAGCAACTACGTGTCGGCCGGGCTGGGCATGGGCGAAGTGCTCAATATGGCCGCCGAGATGCGGGCCTACACGCTGACCGACCGCGCCACCTACGGCGCGTACAAGGCCAGGACGGGGCTGGCGATCGTGGTCGAGGGCGACAAGCGGATGTACAACCCGTACGGGATCATCGCGGTCAACCCTGCGAAGCACCCGGGCGTGAACTACAAGGGCGCGCAGCAGCTGATCGAATGGATCACGTCGCCGCAAGGGCAGCGCCAGATTACCGGGTTCAAGCCAGCGGGCGAGCAGTTGTTCTTTCCGCCAGCACGCTAAGGCCTGGCGCCGCCCGGTTCACCATGGCGCAGCAACGCCTCTGCCCGATGCAGCCCCCCGACATTGTTCACCCCGCCAACTATTGCTGCGGCGACGATGGATTGCCGGGTGGCCGATCAACAGCGCGAAGGCCGAGTCAGACCGTGCCGCACGATTGAAGCACTGCCGGCAATCATCAGGCGCAGCCATGCTAGTCTTCACGCACGGTCACGTTTTTGTTGAATTTTCAGGAGAACAGCATGAGCCAGAACCAATCCACCACCACTGCCGGTCCCCCCGCGGAGCACGAGTCCGAAGCCGACAAAGCCAAGCGCGAGGCAGGTGTCACCGAGCATAGCAGCCACGACCACATGTCACGCGAAAAGGCCAGCACGCATGAGGGTGCTGGCGGCGGTGCCAAACAGAAAGAAGATCACTGATTGCTGAGAATCGGGCGGCTTGCCATCCGCTTTGCGCCTGCTTTGTTGTACGGGTATCGTTACTGATCCGTACGACGAAGCCGGCTGGCCGGTCCTTCGCCAAGGACACCGGATCGGGTTCGATGGCGAAAAGACCGATCCATCAAGGTTTGTACACGACCGCCCTCCCCCTCCCTGCTGGTCGCCCGCGACACGGATTCAGCAGGGCGCGGCAAGCGGACTTCTCACCGCCCCCCCCTGTTGACCTTAACGGTCGTTAAAAGCTGCTGTTGGCCGCGCCGTGGGCCGGATCGACGTCGATCCCTCCGTGGTGTTCCAGAATGGCGGCAGCCCGTTCGAGCTGGAAAGCTTCTGCAACGGTCACCGTCATCATGCACAGGTCGCCGCGAACGGCGGGCTTGAAGACGTCCTCGTAATCGGTGCCGCCTTTGACAGCGGGCGAGTCGCCCACATAGAAATTGCTTTCGGCAGGACCTGCCTCATCGGTGGTGACATTGACGTTGATGCCGTCACCGTCGAAGCCCTCGGCCAGCAAGCCATTGCGGGCCGCCTCGGCCGCTTCGAAATTGGGCAGCATGCGAACGATATGGTGATTCATGTTATCTCCTTGTTTCATTTACAACCACCCTATCAGAATCCTGTGGCACGCGGCGCAGGCCACCTGAAGTGCGTGAACCCGCTCGTCGCCAAGGCTGGATCCAAGTCAATTGCTATGCGGCAAACGAACGCCGGGAACGCGAAACCGTGGTGTATGCTAAATGCAATGCACGCAGATACCTGCGCGGCTTCACCAGACCGACGGCGTCGCAGGCGCTCTCGCATCGGTGAAGCTCGAGAACGGCGTACTGCTACTGACCCTGCAAAAAGCAGGCTGACAAAGCACGTCGTCTGACCATTCATTGCTCACCGGGTTTTGCCCGAATCGCGTGATGGTTCGCCGGAACGCACTGCAACGCATGACTGCGAAGCGGTGCGTTTTTTTATGCATGCGAAGCGACGCTGCAAAGCACGATGAATAGTCAGTAACAGACCAGTGATGGACCGAGTATGCCGTGGCACCGCCCAGGCGACAAGGTCCAGCACGACACAGTACAACTAACCGAGAGGAGTCGACATGAACGAATCGAACGATCAGGGAAACAACGCAGGTAAATGGATTGGCGCCGCAGTGGCTGGCGCCCTGCTGATGTATGCTTTTGACCCCGACCGCGGCCCGAAACGCCGTGCACGCGCCAAGGGCGCACTGCGCGACGCGCGTCACCGCGGCGCCGACAAGCTCGAACACGCGCTACACACTGCCGGCGAGCGTTTCGATTCGGCGCGCGAGCGTGCTGAATCGGTGTACCTGCGCGCCGGCGCCCGCCTGGCCGGCGCCGCCCACGCTGCCGGTGACCGCCTGGCCGAGGCATCGCACGAAACCCGCGACCGCCTCGAACGCGCGCGCGGCCGCCTGGCCGAAGCATCGTACGATGCACGCGACCGCGCCTCGCACGCGGCCGACTACGCGCGTGACCGCGTATCGCATGCTGCCGACACCGCACGTGACCGCGTGTCGCACGCTGCCGACACGGCCCGCAGCACCGCCGCCCGCGCTGCCGACGATGCACGTGACTACGCCGACGACGTCCGTTCGCGCGCGCACCAAGTCGCCAACGATGCGCGTGACCGCGCCAGCTACGCTGCCGACAAGGCACGCAGCAGCGCCAATGACGTTGCCGACAAAGCTCGAAACAGCGCCGATGACGCCGCCGACCGCGCACGTGAACGCGCCGACATCGCCCGTGAAAACCTGGCGCAGGCCGCGCACAGCGCCGGCAACGGCGCCCGTGCCCGCGCCAGCGAGGTGGGCAACCAGGTACGCGAATGGACCGATCACCTGACGCAGGCCTTCGGCTCGCGCGGCCCGACGCTGACCAACTCGGCGCTGCTGGGCACCAGCGCGCTCAGCATCGTCGGCCTGGCGCGCCGTTCGCCGGCCGTCGCCCTGCTGGGCCTGGGCGCGCTGGCAGTGCTGCTGCGCAGCGACCGTGGCCGCAACCTGGTCGATTCGCTGCGTCACCGCGGCGACGCAAGCCGCGTCGAAGTCGAGAACAGCGTCTTCATCGATGCCTCGCCACGCGAAGTCTTCGATGCCTGGGCCGATGTGGAAAACTTCCCGCGCTTCATGTCGCACGTGACCGAAGTGCGTGACCTCGGCCACCGCCGCTCGCACTGGGTCGTGCGCGGCCCGGCAGGCATGGAATACGCATGGAATGCGGTCATGACCGAGCAATCGCGTCCGGATCGCCTGTCGTGGCGCAGCGAGCCGGGTTCGGAAATCGAACAGGATGGCAGCGTCACGTTCGAGTCCGTCAACGGCGGCACGCGCGCGACGGTGCGCATCAGCTACGCGCCACCAGCGGGCGTGCTGGGCCACGGCGTGGCACGCATGCTGGGCGTCGATCCACAGCGTCAGATGGATGACGACCTGGCGGAGATGAAAGCGTTCATTGAACGTGGTGGTGCGCGTGGCGCAGGCCGCCGCTAACGCGTTCCTGCGTCGCCCCGCCTGACGGTAGGCGGCGCGACGGCGCAAGACCATGAATGGCCCCAAGCGGGGCCATTCGTTCGTCCGGGCAGTCGGTAGGGTGGGCGGGTTTCCCGCCCACGCGTTCAATTCCCCTTGCATATCACGGAGCGAGCGTGGATTGAACGCGTGGACGGCATAGCCGTCCACCCTACATCTTTGCACACGCCATTACCCCCAATGTAGGGCCATTCGTTCGTCCGGGCAGCGCTCAATCCGGAATGATCGCCGTGACCTCGATCTCCACCCGCGCGCGCTCTTCCATCAGGCCCGCCACCTGCACCGCCGTCATCGCGGGATAATGGCGCCCGATAACGTCACGGTAGGCCGCGCCCAGCGCCGGTCCGGCATCGAGATATTCGCGCTTGTCGAGCACATACCAGGTCATGCGCACGATGTGTTCCGGGTCGGCACCCGCTTCACGCAACACGGCCACGATATTGGCCAGCGCCTGGCGCGACTGCCCGACGAAATCGTCCGTCTCGAACCGGCCTGCCGGCGTCCAGCCGACCATCCCGCTGACATGCACCTGCCGGCCACGCGCGACAACACCGTTGGCATAACCTTTCGGGCGCGGCCAGCCAGGCGGTTGCAAGAATTCCATCAAATCTCCAGGCATGTGGCCTCAGTGTTGCGGCGCGAGCAGTTCGCGCGCGATGATCAGGAGCTGCACTTCACTGGCTCCCTCGTAAATGCGCAGGGCGCGGATCTCGCGGTACAGACCTTCCACGACCTGACCCCGTTGCACGCCCTGCCCGCCAAACAGCTGCACCGCGCCGTCGATCACGCGCTGCGCCGATTCGGTCGCGGCCAGCTTCGCCATCGCCGCTTCTTTTGTAACGCGCTTGCCACTGTCGCGCAGCCATGCCGCGCGGTAGGTCAGCAGCGCGGCGGCGTCGATCTCCAGCGCCATCTGCGCCAACCGGGCCTGCGTGAGCTGAAAGTCGGCGAGCAGCTTGCCAAACACGGGGCGCGCCTGCGCATGCGCCAGTGCTTCGGCCATGGCGCGCCGCGCGAAGCCCAGCGCCGCTGCCGCCACCGATGTGCGAAACACGTCGAGGGTGGCCATCGCGATCTTGAAGCCATCGCCCTCAAGGCCGACCAGGCAGGCAGCCGGCACCCGGCAACCGTTGAAGCAGAGGCGCGCTAGCGGATGCGGCGCGATCACCTCAATGCGCTCGGCGACTTCGAGGCCTGGTGTGGCCGCATCGACGATGAAGGCCGAGATGCCACGTGCGCTGCGCTCCACCGCTTCGCCCGTGCGCGCGAACACGACATAGAAGTCGGCGATGCCGCCATTCGAGATCCAGGTTTTTTCGCCATCGAGCACCCAGGCATCGCCGTCGCGCCGCGCCGCGCATTGCAGCGCCGCGACGTCGGAGCCGGCCGCAGGCTCGGACAGCGCGAAGGCAGCAATCGCACTGCCATCGGCCACGCGCGGCAGCCAGCCTTGGCGCTGGGCAGCGCTGCCGAACAGCGAGATTGCCCCGCTGCCCAGGCCCTGCATTGCGAACGCAAAATCGGCCAGGCCGGCATGGCGCGCCAGCGTTTCGCGGATCAGGCAAATGGCGCGGGTGTCGATCGCGGCGTGCGCACCGCCATGCTTGATGCCGGCCACGGCGTGGCGCAGCCAGCCGCCCTGCCCCAGCCTCGTGACCAGCGCGCGGCAGACGGCGTCGACATCGGCCCCGTGCGCGTCGGCCAGGTGTGCGGCAGCCCAGGCGTCGAGTTCACGCGCCAGCACGCCGTGATGCACATCGAAAAATGGCCAGTCGAGAACATCGGGTTCCATCAATTGCCCTCGAACTGCGGCCGCTGCTTGCCCACAAACGCCTGGTAGGCGCGCTGGAAATCCTGCGTCATCATGCAGATGGCCTGCGCCTGCGCCTCGGCCTCGATGGCTTCGTCGACGCCCATATTCCACTCCTGCTGCAGCATCTTCTTGGTCATGCCGTGCGCGAACGTCGGGCCAGCGGCCAGCAGCGCAGCGAACGCCTGCGCCTCTGCAAGCACCTCGCCCGGTGCGGACAAGCGATTGAAGAAGCCCCAGCGCTCGCCCTCCTCCCCATCCATCGAGCGGCCGGTGTACAGCAGTTCGGCCGCGCGGCCCTGGCCGATCACGCGCGGCAGCAAGGCGCAGGCGCCCATGTCGCAACCGGCCAGGCCCACGCGCGTAAACAGGAAGGCAGTGCGGCTGCGCGCCGTGGCGTAGCGGATGTCCGAGGCCAGCGCCAGGATCGCACCGGCGCCAGCGCACACGCCGTCCACCGCCGCGACGACCGGCTGCGGACAGGCGCGCATCGCTTTCACGAGGTCGCCCGTCATGCGCGTAAAGGCCAGCAGGCCGGGCATGTCCAGTTGCGTCAGCGGCCCGATGATCTCGTGCACATCGCCGCCCGAACAGAAATTCTCTCCCGCGCCGGTGAGCACGACCGCCTTCACGTCGTCGGCATATGCCAGCGCGCGAAACAGGTCGCGCAGCTCGGCGTAGGCGGCGAATGTCAGCGGATTCTTGCGTTCGGGCCGGTCGAGGGTCAGGGTCGCTACCCGCGTCGCGGGGTCAAGCGACATGCCGACGTGCTGCGCCGCGTAGCCGGTCAGGCCCGTTCGTTTGCCAGCTAGATCATGCATGCACTGCTCCCGATGATTCTTTCGAAAATGGACGAACCGGTCACGTAGCTGGCCGCCCGCGCGCCAGGCTGCGTTCGAGTTGCTGCTTGCCGGGCGCATACTGGCGTGGCCACGCGGCGCCAGTGTAGCCGATGCGCGCCGCCTCGTTCAGCGTCCACGCGGGATTGGCCAGGTGCCCACGCCCCACCGCGCACAGGTCGGCGCGGCCGGCAGCAATGATGCTGTTGACATGGTCGGCCTCGCTGATGCCACCGACGGCGATCGTCGGGATGCCGGCCTCATTGCGGATGCGGTCGGAAAACGGCGTCTGGTACATGCGGCCATACACGGGCTGCTCGGCCTTGCTCACCTGCCCCGACGAACAATCGATCATGTCGGCGCCGGCTGCGCGAAACAGGCGCGCGATCTCCACGGCGTCAATCGGCGTGATCCCGCCATCGACCCAGTCATGGCTCGAGATGCGCACGCTGATCGGCAGGTGCGCGGGCCAGGCCGCGCGCACGGCGGCAAACACGCGCAGCGGAAAGCGGCAGCGGTTTTCGAGACTGCCGCCATATTCATCGTCGCGCCGGTTGGTCAGCGGCGAGATGAAACTCGAGAGCAGGTAGCCGTGCGCGCAATGCAGTTCGAGCCAGTCGAAGCCTGCCTCGCTGGCGGCCAGCGTGGCGCGCACGAAATCGGCTTCGATCTGCGCCATGTCGGCCTGGCTCGCCTCGCGCGCCACCTGCGACACGCCGGCCAGGTATTGCTGGGGCGACGCCGCCACGAGCGGCCAGTTCCCGTCCGCGAGCGGCTGGTCGATACCTTCCCACATCGGCCGGGTCGAGCCCTTGGCGCCCGCATGTCCCAGCTGGATGCCGATTTTCGCGTCGCTTGCCGCATGCACGAAGTCGACGATGCGGGCCCAGGCCTGCGTGTGTTCGGGCAGGTAAAGTCCAGGGCAGCGCGGCGTGATGCGCGCGTCGGCCGACACGCAGGTCATCTCGGCGATCACCAGGCCGGCCCCGCCCAGCGCGCGTGCGCCGAGATGGGCCAGGTGAAAGTCGCCCGCCACGCCGTCGACGCACGCGTACTGCGCCATCGGCGAGACGACCACGCGGTTCTTGAGCAGCACGTCGCGCACCCGCAATGGCGTAAACATCGGCGGCGTGGACGCCGTTGGCGCGGCCACGCCGGCCTGCGCTGCCGCCCGCATGGCAAAGCGGCGCTCGAAGCCTTCTATATAGGCGGGGTCGCGCAGGCGCAGGTTTTCGTGCGACAGGCGCTGGCTGCGCGTGAGCAGCGAGTAGGCGAACGCGTCGGGCGGCATGGGAGCGTAGCGGGCCACGTTCTCGAACCATTCGGCCGAATTGCGCGCCGCGCTTTGCAGTTTGCTCACTTCGATCACGCGCGCGGCCTGGTAGCGCAGCAGCGCGGCATCGAGGTCGCCATCCGTTTCAACAGGCAGCTCGCTGGCCAGCGCGACGGCGTCTTCCAGCGCCAGCTTGGTGCCCGAGCCGATGGAGAAATGCGCCGTGTGCGCGGCGTCGCCCAGCAACACCAGCGGCACGCGCCGGCCATCGACGTCGAGCGCACCTACCCACTCGCGGCAGATCAACCGCGCAAAGCGGTGCCACATGGCGGCGCCGCCACGGCTGGCCTGCGTCAGGAGCGGCGCGCCGCCAAGAAGACTGGCGAACAGGCGCTCGCAAAACGCCAGCGTGACGGCGGCGTCCATGTCGGCCAGGCCGCTGGCGCGCCAGGTCGATTCCAGCGTTTCGACGATGAAGGTCGCATTCTGGTCATCGTATTGATACGCGTGGGCCTGGAACCAGCCATGCTCGGTCGCTTCAAAGGCAAACGTGAACGCGGCGAAACGGCGCAGGGTGCCAAGCCACACGTAGCGGCATCGCCCCTCCTGAAGGTCAGGCTGGAACACGGCGGCATGGCGCGTGCGGATCGCGCTGTGCACGCCGTCGGCGGCCACCACCAGGTCGGCGCCATGGCGGCGCGCCAGCGCCACCTCGTCCGTCACGTCGGTGTCGAACACGAGCGCCACGCCCGCGTCTTCGCAGCGCGCCTGCAGGATGCCGAGCAGGCGCTTGCGCGCGATGCCGCAAAAACCATGGCCATGCGAGGTGACGGTGGCGCCGCCGATCTGCACATCGATCGCATCCCAGCGGTTGAACGCGCCTTCAATGGCGCGCGCGCTGGGCGCATCGGCCAGCGCCAGATTGCCCAGCGTCTGGTCCGAAAACACGACACCCCAGCCGAACGTGTCGCCGGCCCGGTGGCGCTCGACGACCGTGACGGTGCGGCGCGGATCGCGCAGTTTCATGAGCAGGCCGGCGTACAGACCGGCGGGCCCGCCACCGACGCAGACGATGTTCATGGTGTCTCCTGATGCTGGGATGGCGCCTATCTTACCTGTGCCGATGCTTGACATGTCAACGACGCGTCGCGCACACGACACTCATCGACTGTGGCCAGGCCGATTTTTAGTACAATCAGGAAACGTTACGCCTGTATTCCCGCCGTATGCTGCGGGCCCATTCGATGAACCGTTCGCCAGACATGTTCCCCATCGCCCGCAAGATCGCGCTTTGTATCGTCACCACCACGCCGCAACCGGCGCCGCAGCGATGAGCAAGTCACCCGGCCGTTTTCGCCTGAACAGCCTGCGCAGCAGGCTGATGCTGCTGGTGCTGCTGGCCATCACGCCGATCGCCATCGTCACCGTGCTGGGGGGCCTGCGCGAGCGCGAAGCCGCGATCCGCGCGACCGAAGACAACCTCAAACGCCTGACCGCGCTGGCCGCCGCCAATGAGGCGCAGTCGATCGACCGCGCGCGCCAGATCCTGGTCGACCTGGCCAGCGTGCCGGACCTGATGGGCGACACGGCCGGCTGCAATGCGCTGCTGGCCAATGTCCTCGACCGCAACGAGCTGTACGTCAATTTTGGCCTCATCCAGCTCAATGGCGACGTCAGTTGCAGCGCGGTGCCGATGGTGCACCCGGTGAACCTGGGCGACCGCAGCCACTTCAAGCGCGCCGTCGCCGAACGCCGCTTCATCGCCGGCGACTATATTTTCGGGCGCGTGATCCGCCGCCATACGATCAACCTGACCTATCCGGTCACCGACCGCGATGGCCATGTGGTGGCGGTCGTGTTTGCCGCAATGGACCTGGCGGGCCTGGACACCTTTGTCAACGACATCAGCCTGCCGGCCGGCTCGATCCTCGAGACGGCCGACGCATCGGGCAAGCTGATTTCGCGCCGCCCCGATCCCGAGCAATGGTTCGGCAAACGTGTGCCCGCCCCGCTGTTTGCGGCGATGCGCGGTCCGCACGACAGCGCCCGCGTGATCCAGGGCGAGGATGGCGTCGAGCGCCTGCACGCGTTCGCGCGCGTCGGGCCGCCAACGCTGTCCGACTACACGGTCACGATCGGCGTGCCGACCGAAACCATCACGCGGGTGGCGCGCGAGGCGCAGCTGATGTCGCTGCTCGGCCTGGGCCTGACGACCATCCTGGCCCTGCTGGCGGCCTGGCTGGCGGGCGACAAGCTGATTGTCCGGCGCGTGCGCAAGCTGATGACGGTGGCGCGCCGCATCGCCGCCGGCGAACTCGACGCCCGCACCGGCATCGGGTCGAACAGCGAGGAAATCGGCCGGCTGGCCGCGGCCCTGGACGAGATGGCCCAGCACCTGCAGCAGAAAGAAGCCCAGCGCAGCCTGGCCGAACGCGAACTGCGCGCGGCCGACCAGCGCAAGGACGAATTCCTGGCGATGCTGGCGCACGAACTGCGCAACCCGCTCGCGCCGATCAGCACCGGCGCCCACCTGCTCAAGCTGCTCCATTCGGACAATGCGCAGATCACGCAGACCTGCGCCATCATCGCGCGCCAGGTCGAGCACATGACGAGCCTCGTCGACGACCTGCTGGACGTTTCGCGTGTAACGCGGGGGCTGGTGACGCTGTCGACCCAGATCCTCGACCTGCGCAAGGTGATCGACGACGCGGCCGAGCAGATTCGCCCGCTGATGCTCGCCCGCCGCCACAAAGTGGTGCTGGACATGCCGCCGGAACCGGCCAGTGTCAAGGGCGACCACAAGCGCCTGGTGCAGGTCGTCGCCAACCTGCTGGGCAACGCGACCAAGTACACGCCCGAGGGCGGCCACATCACGCTGCATCTGGCGCAGCAGGGCGACGCGTGGGTCATCGACGTGACCGACGACGGCATCGGCATGGACGCGCGCCTCGTCGAGCGCGTGTTCGATCTGTTCACCCAGGCCGAACGTACCCCGGACCGCTCGCAGGGCGGCCTGGGCCTGGGCCTGGCGCTGGCCCGCAGCCTGGTCGAACTGCACGGCGGCAGCGTCGGCGCGATGAGCGCCGGCCCGGGCCTGGGCAGCACGTTTACCGTGCGCCTGCCGTGCCATGCGCAGGCGATCCCGGCCGGGCCGGCCGCAGCGCCGCTGGCCGGCAACGCCAGCGCCGTCGGCCCCTTGCGCATCCTCGTGGTGGATGACAATGTCGATGCCGCCCAAACGCTGAGCCTGTTCCTGCGCGCGAGCGGCCATACGGTGGAAGTGGTCTATTGCGCGCTGGACGCGATCGATGTCGCTGCCGTGTTCAAGCCGCAGGTCTGCCTGCTCGACATCGGGCTGCCCGACATCGACGGCAACGAACTGGCGCGGCGCCTGCGCGCGTTGCCCGACATGGAGAACGCGACGCTCATCGCGGCGACCGGCTATGGACGCCAGCAAGACCGCGAACAGGCGCGCCAGGCGGGGTTCGACCACTATCTGGTCAAACCAATCAACACGCTGCAATTGGGCGATCTCCTGGCGCAGGCAAGCGCCCACTGAAGCCGGCACCGTCACTGAACCGCCCTTTCGGGCGGGCTCGTTTCATTGGCACAACAGAGCGCCAAATATTGCGTGACAGTTATCATTGCGCCTGCATAGAATTTGCTTCAACGAAATTTACTATGCTCCGGAGAAATTCCGTGCGGCGTGCCGAACAGGATGCTTCATGCCAATTCCTCCAGATGATATCGCGCAGTGGCGCACCAAAGTCTTTACGACCATCCTGCCGATCGTCGTGGCGCTGGGATTCGTTGCCGCCGTGCCCAGCATCCCGCTGCTCATCAGCAAGGGCAAATGGCCGGTCATCGTCATGGACCTGGTGGCGATGGCATGGCTGCTGGCCATCTGGCGACTCGACCGGGTCTCGCACAAGGCCCGCATTCGTAATTTTATTGCGATGCTGTTCCTGGTATCCGTCGGGCTGCTGTTTGCGGTGGGGCCGGTTGGCCTCGTCTACATGACGGCCCTGCCCGCGCTGACCGTCATCCTGCTCGGCATGCGCCAGGCCCTCATCATCCTTGCCCTGGGCGCCGCCTGCGTACTGCTGCTTGGCGTGAACGGCCAGGTGCACCTGTATGTCCCCGGCCTGGAACGAAATGGCCTGGCATCGGCGATCGTGGTCGTCATCAACTTCTGCTGCGTCGGCGTGCTGATCACGATCACCAGCGGCACGCTGCTCAAGGGCCTGGCACGCTCGCTCCTCGAATCCCGCACGGCTGCCGCCGGTCTTGAAGCAGGCCAGTTGCGCCTGCACGCCGTCAATGACGAACTGCGCCTGACAGCGGCCGCAGTCGCGCGCCTGAACGACATGGTCATGATCGCGCGCATGGTTGACGCGCCTGGCGCCGAGCAGCCGATCATCTTTGCCAACGACGCGCTGCTGCGCCACACCGGCTACGCGCGCGAAGAAGTCATCGGGCGCAGCGTGCGCATGCTCGAAGGGCCGGACACGGACCAGGAGACGGTCAGGCGCGTGATCACGGCCGTGATGCACAAGGAAGCCGCCAGCGCCGAAATGGTCCTGTACACGAAGCACGGCACGCCGTATTGGGTGGAGGCCGAGATGGTGCCATTCTCCGGCGACAGCGGCGCGATCACGCACTGGGTCATCGTCAGCCGCGACGTGACCGAGCGGCGCAATGCCGCCGATGCGATCCATCGCCTCGCGTTCTACGACGTGCTGACCGGCCTGCCGAACCGGCGCCTGCTGATGGAGCGGCTCGATGTGGCGGTGGCCGGCGCCCGCGCGGCCGGCTCCATGGCGGCCGTGCTGTACGTCGACATCGACAACTTCAAGACCGTCAACGACGCACGCGGCCATGCCATCGGCGACCAGCTGCTCAAGAACGTGGCTGATCGCCTGGTGGCGATGACCGGCGACGACGGCTGCGTGGCACGCCTGGGCGGCGATGAATTCGTCGTCCTGCTCGACGCGCTGGGGCAGCATGCGCACCAGGCCACCGGCCGCGCGCTGGCCGTGGCCGAGCGGATCCGGGCCGCACTCGCCGACAAGATCATCATCGACGCCCAGCGCTACTACGCCACCAGCAGCATCGGCGTGGCGCTCACCGCACCCGGCAACGCGCAGCACACTGTGCACGACCTGCTGCGCGAAGCCGACACCGCGATGTACCACGCGAAGTCGCGCGGCCGCAATGGCGTGGCGCTGTTTGAACCGGGCATGCTGTCCGACGCCGAAGGCCGCCTGACGCTCGAGCGCGACCTGGGCCAGGCGCTCGACAACGGCGAACTGTCGCTGCACCTGCAGCTGCAGGTCGACGGCGCACGCGTGCCGAGCGGCGCCGAACTGCTGATGCGCTGGCGCCGCAAGGATGGCAGCAGCGTGCCGCCCGACGTCTTTATTCCGGTGGCCGAGTCGAGTGGCCTGATCGTGGCGCTGGGCGACTGGGTGCTGCGCGAAGCCTGCCTGGCCTGGCACGTGCTGGACCGCGCCGGCCACCGCTTCCCGCTGTCGGTCAATGTCAGCCCGATGCAGTTCCGCCAGCACGACTTCGTCACCCGGGTTGAAGCGATCCTGGACGAGACGGGTGTGCCGCCGGGCCAGCTGATCTTTGAAGTCACCGAAGGCTTGCTGGTCGATCGCCTCGACCAGACCATCGAGCGGATGCATGCGCTGGCTGCACTCGGCATCCGCATCTCGATCGACGATTTCGGCACCGGCTATTCGAGCCTGTCGTACCTGACCCGGATGCCGCTGTACGAACTGAAGATCGACAAGAGCTTTATCCGCGACACCCCGCACGACAAGAACGGCACCGCCATCGTGCAGTCGATCCTGGCGATGGCCGGCCACCTGGGCCTGCGCGTCGTGGCCGAAGGCGTCGAGACCTCGGCCCAGGCCGAGTACCTGGCCGCGCACGGCAACGCCTGCATGCAGGGTTATCTGTTCCACCGGCCGATGCCGCTCGAGGCGCTGCTGGCCGAACTGCCGGCTGCGCCCCAGGCCAGTTTGTCCGCCGCCTGATCAACAGCGTCGCCACGGGGGGCTTTGATCCCTTATCATCCTGTCTTGAACAGGGAGATGTTGATGGATGAAGTGGGAATCGTGCTGGCCATGCTGCTGGCGGTGGTGGCCAGCGGCTACCTGGTGCGCATGCTGCCGTTCGCGGTGCCGCTGCCGCTGATGCAGATCGCGCTCGGCGCGGCGATTGCCGGCAGCACCGGCCATGGCGTGCGGCTCGAACCGCACATCTTCTTCCTCGTGTTCCTGCCCCCGCTGCTGTTTCTCGACGGCTGGCGCATCCCCAAGGTCGGGCTGTTCCGCGACCGCTCCACGATCCTCGAACTGGCCCTGGGCCTGGTGCTGTTTACAGTGCTCGGCGCGGGCTTTTTGATTCACTGGCTGATTCCGTCGCTGCCGCTGGCCGTGTGCTTCGCCCTCGCCGCGATCCTGGCGCCTACCGATCCGGTCGCGGTGTCGTCCATCGCCGCGCGCGTGCCGATCCCGCCGCGCCTGATGCACATCCTCGAGGGCGAGTCGCTGCTGAACGACGCGAGTGGCCTGGTGTGCTTCCGCTTCGCCGTGGCCGCTGCCCTGACCGGCACCTTTTCGCTGGGCGAAGCCACGCTCACGTTCCTGTGGGTGGCGCTGGCGGGCGTGGCCATCGGCGCGGGCATCACGGTGGGGGTGAGCTGGGCCCAGCGCCAGCTGGGCGCGCGCATCGGCGAGGAAAGCGGCTCGCCGATCCTGATCAACCTGTTGCTGCCGTTCGGCGCCTATCTGGCAGCCGAGCATCTGGGCGCCTCGGGCATCCTGGCGGCAGTCGCGGCCGGCGTGACGATGAGCTACGTTGAATTGAGCGGGCGCGCGGCCGCCACGACGCGCGTGCGGCGCGCGGTGGTGTGGGACACGGTGCAGTTCGCACTCAACGGCATCATGTTCGTGCTGCTGGGCGAGCAGCTCCCCAATATTCTCGAGGCAGCCCTGGTCGCACCCGAACTGCCGCGTGCGAACGACGTGTGGTGGCTGGTCACCAACGCGCTGGCCATCAGCTTTGGCCTGATCCTGCTGCGCTTCATCTGGGTCTGGGTCTCGCTGCGCCTGACGCTGCTGAACGCACGGCGCCAGAAGCTGCCGGAGTACCGCCCCAATCCGCGCCTGATCCTGGCCACGTCGCTGGCCGGCGTGCGCGGCGCGATCACGCTGGCTGGCGTGCTTACGCTGCCACTGGCAATGCCGGGCGGCGCGCCGTTCCCGGGGCGCGACCTCGTGATTTTCCTGGCCAGCGCCGTGATTGTCGTCTCGCTCGTGCTGGCCAGCGTCGGCCTGCCGCGTGTGCTGCGCGGCCTCGAACTGCCGCACGATTCGGCGCATGACAGCGAAGAGGCAAACGCCCGCCACGCCGCCGCGCTGGCCGCGCTCGAAGCCATCGCCAACGCACCGCCACCGCCGCCCACCTCGGGCTGCGATGCGCAAGGCGCGGTCGAGATGCATGCCAGCGCGATCGACCAGGTGCGCAGTCTGTACCAATACCGCCTGGATGGCGGGATTGGCGGCGGCGGGGGCGACGTCGGTCCGGCGCAAGCCCGCGCCGCCGAAGACGCCGAGCGCCACTACCGCCTGGCGGCGCTGGAGCACGAACGGGCCGTGCTGCTGCGCATGGCGCGCAACAACACCTTGTCCGACGAAGTCGCGCGCAAGCTGCTGCGCGAGATCGACCTGGTCGAGGCGCGCTATCGGTGAACCGGGCCTGCTGCAGGCTGTCCCGCACTCCGTTATCTTGCGTACAGTGCGGGCCCCTGCCCGGGCGTAGCATCGACGTGATACCCACCATTCGCGAAACAGCCATGCCCAGCCAGACCCTTGATGCCGTCGACACACTCGACACCAAAGATTCCACCAGCGCCGCGCGTGCGGCCGGCCTGCGCTACGTGCACGATGGCCGCGCCGGCATCCACCGTGAGGCCGTCAAGGACGGCTTTCGCTACCTGGACGCGCACGGCGCGCCGGTGGAGGATGAAACCACCCTGGCGCGCATCAAGGGCCTCGTGATTCCGCCGGCGTGGCAGGACGTCTGGATCTGCGCGCAGGCCAACGGCCACCTGCAGGCGACGGGGCGCGATGCGCGCGGGCGCAAGCAATACCGCTACCATCCGAAGTGGCGCACGGCGCGCGACGAAGTGAAGTACGAACGGATGCTCAAGTTCGGCGACGCGCTGCCGGCGATTCGGCACGAGGTCGACCGCGCCCTCAAGCTGCCCGGCCTGCCCCGCGAAAAGGTGCTGGCCACGATTGTCTACCTGCTCGAAGCGACGATGATGCGGGTCGGGAACGAGGAATACGCGCGCACCAACAAATCGTTCGGCCTGACGACGCTGCGCAACCGCCACGTCAAAGTCGATGGCAGCGATGTGCAATTCAGCTTCCGCGGCAAGAGCGGCGTGTACCACAAGGTCAAGGTGCACGACCGGCGCCTGGCGGGCATCGTCAAGCGCACGCGCGACCTGCCGGGCCAGGAACTGTTCCAGTACATCGACGACGATGGCGAGACGCACAGCGTCGACTCCAGCGACGTCAACGACTACCTGCGCAACATCACAGGCGAAGAGTACACGGCCAAGGATTTCCGTACCTGGTCAGGCACCGTGCTGGCGGCGCTGGCCTTGCAGGAGTTCGAGAAGTTCGACTCCGAGACGCAGGCGAAAAAGAACATCGTGCGCGCGATCGAGTCGGTGGCCGAAAAGCTCGGCAACACGCCGACGATCTGCCGCAAGTGCTACGTGCACCCGGCCGTGCTGGACGCCTACCTCGAGGGCGCGCCGCTGGACGTGATGCGCGAACGGACCGAAGAAAAGCTGGCCGAAGACCTGCACGCGCTGCAGCCCGAAGAAGCGGCCGTGCTGGCAATGCTGCAGCAGCGGCTGAAGCACGAAGAAGAAAAGCCACGCGCGGCGCCGCGCAAGAAGGCTGCGCCGAAAGCTGCGGCAAAGAAGCCGGCACGACGTCGCGAGCCGGTCGCAGCATAAAAACAGGATGTCAACGACCCGGCTAGACCGGGTGGTTGAACACCTGGCGCAGGTAGGCGATATAGGTGACGTCGGTGCACTGCGACTTGCCCGGCTCGTCCGACAGCTTGGCCACCGGCTGGCCGTTGCAGCGCACGAGCTTCATGACGATATTGATCGCCGGGAAAGGCGTGTCGTTGGTCAGCTTGGTGCCGATACCGAAGCCCGTCATCACGCGGTCGGCGAAATGGCGGTACAGGTTCAGGGCCTTGGGCATCGTCAGCGCGTCCGAGAACACGAGGCGCTTGGTGCGCGCGTTGATGCGCAGGCGCGCGTAATGGGCCAGCGCTTTTTCGCCCCACACGACCGGATCGCCCGAGTCGTGGCGCAGGCCGTCGAACAGCTTGGCGAAGTACAGGTCGAAGTCGGCCAGAAACGCGTCCATGCCGACGACATCGGTCAGCGCCGTGCCCAGGTCGCCCCGGTATTCCTGCACCCAGTTCTCGAGCGCGGCGCTCTGGAAGTCGACCAGGCGCGTGCCGAAGGCCTGGTGCGCCTGCAGGTATTCATGCGCCATCGTGCCGATCGGGACCAGGTTGAACTTGTAGGCCAGGTAGACGTTCGACGTGCCCTTGAAGTAGACCGGCAGCTCGCGCGCGAGCGTCTGCACCACTTCGTCGTGCCACTCGCCCGAAAAGCGGCGGCGCACGCCGAAGTCGAAGAACTCGAACGGGTTGGCGCGCGGGGCTTCTTCACCGAACGCGCGCAGCTCGGCGATCTTCTGGCGCAGGCGCGCACGCGCCACGTCCATGGCCTCGGCCTGGTCGAAGCGGCGGAAATACAGCTCGTTGACGATGTACAGCACAAAGATTTCATAGCCCATCACGTGCACCAGCGGGCCGCTGGCGCGGATACGCAGATGCGGGCCGTCAGTCGTGACCTCGATGAACTTGCGCTGAAAGCGAAACAGCGTGAGGAAGTCGGCGAAGTCGCCCTTGATGAAGCGCAGTCCGCGCAGGTAGGCGACTTCATCCTCGGTAAACATCATGGAGCACAGGTGATCGAGCTCGCGTTCGATGTCGGCCTTGAGCTCTGCCAGCGGATAGGCCGGCTCGTTACGGCAGCGGAATTCGTACTCGCCCGTCGCGCCCGGGTGGCTGTGCAGCAAGGCCTGCCACATCGTGAATTTATACAGATCGGTTTCAAGCAGGCTGCGAACTACTGGTTTCATCGTTGCTCCAGGTCGATGACGGGTCGGGCCGGCCTGACCAGGCCAGCCGGGGCTTGGTTCATTTTCCGGCGGCTGGCGTGCGGGTGCGGCGCTTTGGCGCAAGCATCGTGCCCGTGCAGCCGGGCGTACCGCAGCGGCAGGCGAACAGTTTCTTGAGCTTGGGTGTATGACGCTCTTCGTAGATCAGGGCGTAATTGTAGTTCAGCTCTTCACCGGCGTCGATGTCGTGCAGCGCGTGGATATACACCTTGCCTTCATCTTCGTACGCTTCGCAGTTGGGCGAGCACGCGTGGTTGATCCAGCGCGCTTCGTTGCCGCGTCGGCCACCATCGATCACCCGGCCGTCGGCCAGGCTGAAATAGAAGGTATGGTTGACGGGGCCGCCGGCCTTTTCGGCGCGCTCGGTCGCGAGGTCCCAGCTGATGCGCTCACCGCGGTACTCGATGATGCGCTCGCCCGCGGCGATCGGCTTCCTGGCGAAAACGCCGTTACCGTGAATCGGCGACTGGCGCACTTCGTACGACGGGCCGCTGTCTGGCGTGGCCGTGGCGGTGCTGGTGTCAGCCGGCGTGGCTGGGGTTCGCTTGGTGGTCATCAGAGTGGCGCAAGGACGAGAAAAAGAGAGCGTCCATTATGGCCGCATTCGCGCGAAACCCCACGCACTCACGGCTAGACGGGGAAATCCTCCTCGCGGTATTCGGGCGCATCGTCCGCGTCGCCGCGTCGCCCTGCTTCTTCGCGCCGCAACTCGACGCGCCGGATCTTGCCCGAGATGGTCTTGGGCAGCTCGCGGAACGTGATGCGCCGGATCCGCTGGTACGGCGCCAGCCGCGCGCGGCTGAACGCGAACAGCGCGGCGGCCAAGTCGCGGCTCGGTGCAATGCCGGCGCGCAGCGTGACGAACGCCTTTGGCACCGACAGCCGCAGCGGGTCGGGACTCGGTACGATCGCCGCTTCGAGCACGCTCTCGTGTTCGATCAGCACACTTTCGAGCTCGAAGGGGCTGATGCGGTAATCGGCCGACTTGAACACGTCGTCGTTGCGGCCCACATAAAAATAATAGCCGTCGCTGTCGATCGCCGCCGTGTCGCCCGTGTGGTAGTGGCCGGCGCGCATGACGTCGCGCGTCTTGTCGGCGTCGCCCTCGTAGCCCGCCATCAGGCCCACCGGATTGGCGGCAAGCACCACCGCGATCTCGCCTTCGGTGGCCGGTGCGTCGTCGATGTCGAGCAGCGCGATGCGGTAACCCGGCAGCGCGCGGCCCATCGAGCCGGGCTTGAGGGGCTGGCCCGGTGAATTACCGATCTGGCAGGTGGTTTCGGACTGCCCGAAACCGTCGCGGATACGGATACCCCAGGCGCGCTCGACCTGCTCGATGACTTCGGGATTGAGCGGCTCGCCCGCCCCCACCAGTTCGCGCAGGGCCGGCTTGCAGGCTGCCAGGTCTTCCTTGATCAGCATGCGCCAGACGGTCGGCGGTGCGCACAGCGAGGTCACGCCGCAGCGCTCGATCACGTTCAGGACGGCGGCGCCGGCAAAGCGTTCGTAGTTATAGACAAACACGGTGGCGCCCGCGTTCCAGGGTGCGAAGAAACAGCTCCAGGCATGCTTGGCCCAGCCGGGCGAGCTGATATTCCAGTGGATGTCGCCTGCCTGCAGGCCGATCCAGTACATCGTCGACAGGTGGCCAACGGGATAGCTCTGGTGCGTGTGCAGCACGAGCTTCGGCCGCGCCGTCGTGCCGGACGTGAAGTACAGCAGCAGCGGATCGGTGGCCAGCGTCTCGCCCTCGGGCACGAACACGCTCATCACGGCGTGGCTGGCGGCGTAGTCATGCCAGCCTTCATTGCTGCCTTCGTGCGCGCCGCCCACCGCGATCCGGGTAAAACAGCCCGGCAGCGCATCGAACTTGTGCGCCTCGGATGCCTGCGCGATCACGTGCCTGACGGCGCCGCGCGCGATCCGGTCGGCCAGGTCGTCGCCGGAAAGCAGCATCGTCGTGGGCACCAGCACGGCGCCCAGCTTGATCCCGGCGAGCATGACTTCCCATAGTTCGACCCGGTTCGGCAGCATCAGCAGCACCCGGTCGCCACGCCGCACGCCGCAGTTGCGCAGGTACTCGGCCACCTGGCTCGAGCGGGCGGCCATGTCGGCGAACGTGATCTTGTGCTCGGTGCCGTCTTCGTCGACGATCCACAGGGCGATGCCGTGGTTGTCCCGGGCCTGGTGGTCGAAAAAGTCGAGCGCCCAGTTGAAGGTGGTCAGTTGCGGGGGCTGGTAGTCGCGGCAGGCGGTGTCGTAGTCGAGCCGGTGCTGCTGGAGGAAGTCTCGCGCCTGCACGAAGCGCTGGGTGGGCGTCATGGTGGTCTCCTGATGGGGTTGCAGGGGCAGGCTGCGCCGCGGCGCGCCTGCTGTCGTGCTGCCACGCCATCATGCCACCAAATGCGCGCGGCTTGCCAATTCCCGTTGGCGGCCCGTTTCGAGAGTAGAATTCGGCTCCAACAAACTAAAGGCACGTGATGAAAAAGACTGACATGGCAAAAGGCGACGCCAAGAAGATTCAAGGCCAGATGGCTGCCCGGGGCGCCGTCGTCGGCGCGCCGGCAAAAGATGCGGCGCCGGATCGCCGCGAACAGCGCGAACGCGACCGCGCGCTGGGACTGGTGCCGTTCGCCGTCAAGCTCAATGGCGATCTGGTGGCGCAGTTGCAAACGCTGAGCAAGGAGCGCGGCGTTGAACTCAATGCGCTGGTGGCCGAGCTGCTGCAAAAAGGCCTGGCCGACTAACGCTGACTGGCAGTTTCGGGGCGTTCACAAAATCGCTTGACAATACTTTCTGGCAATCCTAGAGTGATATCACTTTGATGTCACACCCACCCAGAAGAGGTTCAAGCATGAACGCATCGCACACCCGCCGCGAAAAGGCATTTTCGTCCGCGAATGGCTACCTGGCCGCCTGCGCCGGCATCGTTTTTCTGTTGGGTGCGGCCTACCTGTTCAAGACCGGGATCGAGACGCCCGACGGCCTGTTTCTGCTGGGCGCAGTCGCGCTGGGACTCGCCGGCCTGCTCTGCCTGACAGGCCTGTTCATGCTGCAGCCTAACGAAAGCGCCATCCTCACGCTGTTCGGCAAGTACATCGGCACCGACCGCAGCGAAGGCCTGCGCTGGGCCTTCCCCTTGTACGTCAAGCGCCGCCTGTCGCTGCGGGCCCGCAACTTCAATGCGCCCACGCTGAAAGTCAACGACAAGCGCGGCAACCCGGTGGAAATCAGCGCGGCCGTCGTCTGGCGCGTGCGCGATACCGCGCAAGCCGTGTTCGAAGTCGACGATTTCGAACGCTACGTGTCGATCCAGGCCGAAGCGGCGCTGCGGCACCTGGCCTCGCAATACGCGTACGACGAAGGCGAAGATCTGCCGCAGGGCGAGACCACGCTGCGCGCCGGCATGGACGTCGTTGCCGATGCCCTCAAGACCGAACTGCAGGCGCGCTTCGAAGCCGCCGGTGTCGAGGTGCTCGACGCCAAGCTGACCCACCTTGCCTATGCAGCGGAGATTGCCCAGGTCATGCTGCGGCGCCAGCAGGCCGAAGCCATCATCAGCCCCCGCAGCAAGATCGTGCATGGCGCCGTGAGCATGGTCGAAGCAGCGCTGAAAGGGTTGTCGGAGCGCGGGATCGTCGAGCTGGACGACGAGCGCAAGGCGGCGATGGTCAGCAATCTCCTCGTGGTACTGTGCTCGGACAAGGAAACGCAACCGATCATCAACACGGGCACGCTGTACAACTAGCGGCCGACCAGTATGGCAAGTCCAGGAAAAAAAGCATTCGCGCTACGGATCGACCCGGCACTGTGGGATGAACTGCAGCGCCTGGCCGCGCGCGACCTGCGCAGCGTGAACGCGGAAATCGAATTCCTGCTGCGCGAAGGCCTCACCCGCCGCGGCGTGAAGCTGGGCGAACCAAAGGGCCAGAGCGATACTGACGGGGAAAGCTGACGGCGGGACTATAATCAGGGCTGAACCTTTGCCGGCCTATCCCATGATTCCCGCCTCACCCTCCCCGTCTGCAACACCCCCCACGTCCACCCCGCTTGTGAACATCCAGGCGCTCAAGTCCTGCTCCGGGTGCAGCATGCACCAGCTGTGTCTTCCGATGGGCCTCGAAGACGCCGACATCGTGCGCCTCGACCAGATCATCGGCCGGCGCCGGCGGCTGGCGCGCGACGAGCGCCTGTACCAGGTGGGCGAGCCGTTTCGCAACCTGTACGCGGTGCGCTTCGGCCACTTCAAGACCTTCCAGATCAACGCCGCCGGCGAAGCGCAGATCACGGGCTTTCAGATGGCGGGCGAATTGCTGGGCATGGACGCGATCAGCGGCACCCACCACTGCGACGCCGTCGCGCTCGAGGACAGCGAAGTCTGCGAAATCCCCTTCGTGCGGCTCGAAGAACTGTTCGGCGAAGTGCCGGCGCTGCTGCGCCACTTCCACCGCATCATGAGCCAGGAAATCACGCGCGAGCAGAACGTCATGCTTTTGCTGGGCAATATGCGCGCCGAGCAGCGCTTTGCCGTCTTCCTGGTCAACCTGTCGGCGCGCTACGCGGCGCGCGGCTACTCAAGCACGCAGTTCCAGCTGCGCATGTCGCGCGAAGACATCGGTAATTACCTCGGCCTGACCATCGAGAGCATCAGCCGCCTGCTGTCGCGCTTCAAGAAACAGGGCTGGCTTGCCGTCGACAAGCGCGAGGTCACGCTGCTCGATCCGGCCAAGCTCAAGGCGCTGGCGGCGGGCACGGATGTGTGCAGCCCGATGGAATGATGCGGAGATCGAAGCGGGTAGCGCCCGGCGCACCCTCGTAGCGCAAGTTGTAATACCCGGTTTCAAAGCCAGCAGGCGCAGCCAGGCGGACGTAAGATCGGCACCGAATCGTCGTAACGATTCATTCAATACGCCCTGACTACCTACCTGACCATTGCCATGATCCCTGCCCGTCCGTTCCTCCCCTTGCTGTTGTCTGCACTGATCCTCGCTGCCCCGCCCCCGGTGGCGGCGTCGATTCTGCCGGACGTGCCGGACATCAGCGCCGTCACCGACTACCGCCCCAAGATTCCGCTGCGTGTCTACAGCGCTGACAAGGTGCTGATCGGCGAATTCGGCGCCGAGCGGCGCGACTTCGTGCAGATCGCGAAGGTGCCCGCCCTGATGAAGACGGCCGTGCTGGCGATCGAAGACACGCGCTTCTACGAGCATGGCGGCATCGACTGGATCCGCGCCCTGGGCGCGGCCAAGGCCAACATCACCGACTTCGGCAGCCAGGGCGCCTCGACGATCACGATGCAGGTGGCGCGCAACTTCTTCCTGTCGCGCGACAAGACGCTGCCGCGCAAGCTCACCGAAATCGCGCTGGCCTACAAGATCGAAAAGGCGCTGACCAAGGACCAGATCCTCGAGGTCTACCTGAACCAGATCTATCTGGGCCAGCGCTCGTACGGCTTTTCCAGCGCGGCGCGCACCTACTTTGGCAAATCGCTGAACGAGCTCACTCTGGCGGAAACGGCGATGCTGGCCGGCCTGCCGCAGAATCCGTCGAGCAGCAATCCCATCACGAACCCGGCGGCGGCAAAGAAGCGCCAGCAGACGGTTCTGCGCCGCATGTTCGAGTTGAAAGCGATTACCGAGCCGCAGTACCGGCGCGCGCTGGCCGAGCCGTTGGCACTCAGGCGTGACGGCGCCGGCTACGGCGGGCGCGCCGCCTGGGTCGCCGAGATCGCGCGCCAGGCCGTCCATACCCGCTTCGGTGCGGCAGCCTACGAACGGGGGATCACGGTGACGACGACCGTCATCGCCGCCGAACAGGAGGCCGCCTGGGATGCGGTGCGCCGCAACGTCGTCGCCTACGACCGGCGCCACGGCTACCGCGGCCCGGAAGCGCGCATCGCGCTACCGGCTGCGGGCGATGCGCGCGACGATGCGGTGGCCGCCGCGCTGCAGAAACGCCCGGCCGTGGACGGCTTCGTGCCCGCCGTCGTCGTGAGTGCATCGGCCAGACGCGTACGTGCTGCGACGACGAGCGGCGAGACGATCGAGATCACCGGCGCTGGCCTGCGTTTTGCAGCGGGCGCGCTGGCGCCTGCTGCCAAGGCTGGCCTCAAGCTCTCGCCCGGCGCCGTCATCCGCTTGAGCAAATCGCAAGGCAACTGGGCGATTACGCAACTGCCTGAAGTGGCGGCCGCATTCGTCGCGGTCGATGCCGGGACGGGGGCCTACCGCGCGCTGGTCGGCGGCTTCGACTTCGGGCTGAACGAGTTCAATCACGTGACGCAAGCCTGGCGCCAGCCGGGATCGAGCATCAAGCCGTTCGTGTATTCGGCGGGCCTGGAACGGGGCTTCTTCCCCGGCACGCCGATCCTCGACGCGCCGCTCGACCTTGGTGGCGGCAACGGCACTGCCGGCTGGTCACCGCGCAATGACGACAATACGTTCGAGGGCCTGGTAACGGTGCGCCATGCACTGACGCGCTCGAGAAACGTGCCCACGGTGCGCATGCTGCAGGCGATTGGCGTGGACGACACGCGCGCGCACCTCGCACAATTCGGCTTCGACGCCGCGCGCCACCCGCGCAACCTGACCATGGCCCTTGGCACCGGCGCCGTCACGCCACTGCAGATGGCCGGCGCCTACACGGTGCTGGCGAACGGTGGTTACCGGGTCGAACCGTGGCTGATCGCCCGCATCCAGGATGGCGACGGCAAGGTCGTCTACGAACACGCCCACAAGGAGCCGGTTCGCGTGATCGATGCGCGCAACGCCTTCATCACCGACAGCATGCTGCGCGACGTGGCGCGCGTGGGCACGGCGGCGGCGGCGTCACGCCAGCTGGGGCGGAGCGACCTGGCCGGCAAGACCGGCACGACGAGCAATGCGATCGACGGCTGGTTCGCCGGCTACAGCGGTCCGGTGGTGGCGGTAGCGTGGATGGGCTACGACGAACCGCGCTCGCTGGGCGGGCGCGAATTCGGCGCGACGCTCGCGCTGCCGATCTGGGTCGACTACATGCGCGTCGCGCTGGCCAACGCACCGCAACGCGCGCCGCTCGTCCCCGAGGGCGTGGTGAACGTCGCTGGCGACTGGGTATATGCAGAGTATGCAGATCAGCAGCTGGAACAGCAGCCGGCCGAGGTGGACAGCATCGACACGCTGATGGAGAACCTGTTGCAGGAAGCCCCGTCGCGCGAGTGATTACAGCTCGATCACCAGTGCCGGGCGATACCCTTCCTGCTCGCCCTTGCTCAGATACCCGAGCGGGTTGGCCACGACGCGGCAGCCCCACGACAGCGGGCCGTCACGGCCCTCGACCACGTAGTCGTTCGCGCAGTGCAGATGGCCGTGCATCCACACCTGCGCCCGCTTGAACAGTTCATCGAGCGAATTGCAGAAGCCGGCCGTGCCAGGTGTCTTGCCGTAGCGCGGGTCGGCGCTTTCGAGACTCGGGGCAAAATGTGTGACGACGACCGTCTTGCCCTCGAACGGCGTGGCCAGCGCAGCGCGCAGCCAGGCCTGGCAATCGAGCGCCAGCGCGCGGATGCCTTCGGCCAGCACCGGCTCGCCATCCCTGATGGTCGTGTTCTTGCTCAGGTAGTAGTTCGCGGCGCGGAAGGCCTTGGTGCGCTGCTGCAGCTGCTTCGTCAGCGGCGCGCCCTCATCCACCAGCGCATCGAAGTCGCTCCACAGCGTGGTGCCCATGAAGCGCACGCCATCGATGGTGACGACCTCGCGATCGAGCCAGGTGATGCCCAGGCGCGCGCAGGTTTCCCGCAGGCGCTCGTAAGTGGCGTCGTAATCGAGACCGTCGAATTCGTGGTTACCGGGGATGAACAGGACTTGCGCCTGCGCCAGGGCGGGCACGATGAGCGGTGAAAAACGTTCCAGCCCGAAGTCCTGGGTGAGCAGGCGCGAGCCGGGTTGGTACGAGCCGATGTCGCCGGCCAGCACCACGACATCCGTGCCGGGCAGGATCTGCGGCTGGAAGTCGGGATACCGTTCGAGGTGGAGGTCGGAAAAAAGCTGTATGCGCATGGCCGGCGAGTATAGCGCAAGCGCCCTTCGCCGGCCCGCAACGCACGCGGGTCAAAAGCCGATTTTAGAACCCGATATTGGCCGTCAGGCTCGCCGAACGCGCCACGCCCGGCGTGTAGCGGTAGCCGCTCTTGTTGATCGCGACGACGTATTTTTCGTCGGTCAGGTTGTAGACGTTCAGGCGCAGGTCGATGTTCTTCGTCAAGCGGTAACCCAGCATCGCATCGACCACCCAGTACGAATCGGTGTAGGCCGGGGTGCCGATGGCGCCGTCGGTGCCGCGTTTGAGCTTGTCCGAGAAGCGCGCGCCGCCGCCGATGCGCAGGCCCCATGGCAGGTCATACGAGGTCCAGGCGGTGAACGATTGCTTCGGCGTGTAGGTCAGGCTGTTCTCGCCCGAGGCAGTCACGTTGCGGCCACGTTCGACGCCCGTGTCCATGTAGACGTAGCCGGCGCTGACGAGCCAGTGCGGCGCCAGTTCGCCGGTTGCGCCCAGCTCGACGCCCTGCACGCGCTTCTCGCCGGTCTGGTAGTACTTCAGGTCGACCGGATCCTGCTCGACCTCGTTCTTGACATCGGTGCGGAAGAGCGCGCCCGACAGCGACAGCTTGGACTTGAGCAGATCGAGCTTGCCGCCAAATTCGGTGGTGGTCGACTCTTGCGGATCGTAGATCGGATTCTGCGCGCTGTTGGCATTGCCCGAGACGGTGAAGTTGCCGCCCGGCGGCTGCTTCGAGCTGGCCACCATCGCATACACGCTGCTGTTGGCGGTCGGCTTGTACAGGGCCGACAGCTTGCCGTTGACCAGGTTGTCGCCGACCTTGAAGCGGTTCGGTACGAGCACGTTGTTGGTCAGCGCCACGGTCGAATAATCGGCGCGGAAATGATCAACGCGCACGCCGCCATTGATGATCCAGCGCTCGCCGATCTTGGCGGTATCGAATACGTACAAACTCTGCGTATCGACCTCGCCTTCGTTATAGGCGCCGGTGCGGCGCACGTTCACGGGTGTGGTCGGCGCGTCGTTCGGGTTCGGGTTGTAGATGTTCGCAGCAGGCAGCGTGCCCAGGCCTGTCAGGCCCCAGGTGGTCTGGCGTTCGCTGGTGAATTCAAGGCCGGCCACCATCGTGTGCTTGACCGCGCCGGTGTCGAACTGCGACGTCAGCGTCGTGACGTTGGTCAGGATTTTATTTTCCTGGTCCTTGCCGGTGCGGATGCTGCGCGCCAGGGTCCACGTGTTCGGGTCGGCCGGGTTCGGGGTGCCCAGGTTGGCGGCGCTGGTCAGGAATGCACTGAGCAAGTAGTCCTGCGACGTCTTGCCGTAGCGGCTCGTGTTCTGCAGCTTCATCGTCGGCGAGAAGTCATGCTCGATGCGCACGGTGGCCATGTCGGCCTTCACGTCGTCATAGTCGCCGGTCGAACCATAGAAGTTCTTCGGATTGACCTTCTTGCCGTCGGTGACAAACGGCCGGGTGCGGTCGGGGCTCGTGTAGCCAGGCAGGCCGATGACATAGACGCCACCATCAGGGATGTTGTTCTGGTCGACGTGCAGGTAGTCCAGGTGCACGCGCGTGGCGCCGTTCAGGCCAAAGCCGATGCTCGGCGCGATTGCCCAGCGCTTGTTCTCGACCACGTCGCGCGAGGCGCTGCCCGCATCCTGGGCCAGCACGTTCAGGCGCAGCGCGATGCCGCGCTCTTCGTTCAGCACCTGATTGACGTCGGCCGTGACGCGCTTCTGCGAGCCGCTGCCGCCGGTGATCGCGGTCGACATCGCGTTGGTCATGCTGGCCTTCTTCGACACCAGGTTGACCGAGCCGGTCGGCGAGCCGCGGCCATTGTCGGTGCCCGCCGGGCCCTTGAGCACTTCGATCTGTTCGAGGTTGAAAACGTCGCGCGAGATCGAGCCGATGTCGCGCACGCCGTCGACGAAAATGGAGCTCGACGTGTCGAAGCCTCGCATGAAGATCGCGTCGCCGGTGGTGGTATTGCCGTTCTCGCCAAGGAAGAATGCGCCCACGCCTGGGGTGTTGCGCAGCGCTTCGGTCAGCGTCAGCGCGCCCTGCTGCTCGAACAATTCCTTTTTGATGACCTGGAGCGTCTGCGCGGTATCGACGAGGCGCTCGGTGTACTTGGGCGACGACGCCTGTTCGGCGCGGAACGCGTTTTCATATTTGCCGACGATTTCGACCTTGGATTCCGGAACGACGTCGACGGGGGCCGCTGCATCGATGCCGGCCGCCTGCGCGCCGAGCGGCAGCAGGACAGCGGCCAGCGCGGTACGCATGACCTGGTTGCGGGTGGACGAATGCTTGCGGCTTGTTATTGCTTTCATGGCGAGACGATCTCTCTGGTGTGAGTGGGTGGAAACACTGCTTGAAAAACAATGATTCTAACGGGAATGTAAGGACATGTAAACGATAATCATTATCATTTGCATTCGTACCACAGCAGTTTGAGACTTGTCAATACACGCAGAGACAAGCGATTGGCTACACACGCCGCATGCCAAAAGCGTGCGGTCAGAATCAGCTGTTGGTGAGACTGGGTGCGATTCCTGTCAATTTCTTTATGGGGAGAAACTGGTCGAGGACACGGTAGAGTGCCGTGCAGCTGCCTTCACCCTGTTAGCATGTCAGGCATCCAGGATAAAAGGAGAGATGATGAGTGATGTGCCCACTCCGGAAAATGCCCCGGCGTCGCGGGCCGCGAGTATAGGCTTGTGGCTAGGCCCGGCCTGGCTGTTGATGGTTTTGCTCACGCCTGCCCCTGCGGAAATGCCCGTTAGCGCTTGGCACTGCGTCGGTCTTGCTCTGCTGATGGCGACCTGGTGGGCGACCGAAGCCATCCCTATTCCCGTCACGTCACTGCTTCCCATCGTGCTTGTCCCCATGCTTGGCATTGCGAAGCTTGATGTGACAACAGCCACATACGGTAATCCGATCATCTTTCTTTTTCTTGGCGGCTTCCTCCTCGGCATTGCCATGCAGCGCTGGAACCTGCACCGGCGCATTGCGCTTCGTGTGCTGCTACTGGTGGGATCGCAGCCGAAAAACCAGATCGGCGGCTTCATGATCGCCACCGGCTTTCTCAGCATGTGGGTGTCCAATACGGCGACCGCCATCATGATGTTGCCGATCGGGCTGTCGGTCGTTAGCCTCCTGGGGGCGGATAACGATGAGGCGGAGACGGAGCGCTACGCCACTGCGCTGCTGTTGGCAATCGCCTACTCCGCCAGCATCGGCGGCATCGCGACCCTGATCGGCACCCCGCCGAATGCATTGCTGGCTGGCTATCTGGCCAAAAATCACGGCGTCGACATCGGTTTCGCGCAGTGGATGGCGATCGGCTCGCCGGTCAGCATAGTAATGATGGCCATTACCTGGTGGTGGCTGACGCGCGGTGGCTTCAAGTTCCGCACTGATAGCGACAGTGCGGGTGTGCTGCGTGGCGAATTGGCGCAGCTGGGCCCACTCAGTCCCGCGGAGCGTCGCGTGGGCATCGTCTTTGCTGCCGCTGCCGCAGCCTGGATGGTGCGTCCCATGCTCAATGATATCGGCGTTGCATGGCTGTCCGACACGGCAGTTGCATTGATTGCCGGTATCACGTTGTTTCTCGTACCAAGCGGCACCGCCGGCAATACGCGCTTGCTGGACTGGGAGGCAGCGCAAAAGCTGCCATGGGGTGTATTGCTGCTGTTCGGCGGCGGTCTGGCGCTGGCAGGCGTGGTCAAGAGTTCCGGCCTGGCCGAGTGGATTGCCATGCAGTTGTCGGTGTTCAACATACTTCCGCTGCTGCTGCTGGTCGGGATCATCGTGCTGGTGATTATCTTTTTGACCGAGATCACGTCCAACACCGCAACCGCAGCAGCTTTCCTGCCTTTGCTGGGTGCCCTTGCGGTCTCCCTCGACATCGACCCGCTTCTGATCACGGTTCCTGCCGCCATTGCAGCAAGCTGCGCATTCATGATGCCGGTGGCAACCCCGCCCAATGCGATTGTATTTGCAACCGGGCATATGAAAATCCAGTCCATGATCCGTGCTGGACTTTTCCTCAATGTGGTTGGCACGGTATTCATTACTTTTCTGGTTGTCTTCCTGATCAAAGCGTTCTGGATCTGAAGGATGGATAAGTCCGGCTTTTGTCTTCACGGACAGAATTGGAGTCAGGTTGAGAGGGCCCGGGTTTCATGGTCATCCGAATACGGGACAATATGTCCCGGGATGAACGACATGACTAACCAGAAGTTGCCATCAAAGCTGCTGGGGTCTGACATTCGGACACGACCTCAGCGTTGACATCAGCTGCTTCCAATGGTGTTTTGCCCAGTATTGGGATGGCTTTCTCCCGTCAGTTCCGACTACCCGGGTATCGAGATCATCCATGAAAGTCAGACAAGCCCCCGCGCCGATTTTCATTCATGACTCCCGCCTTTCATTCGAGTGGAACGCGGGTACGGCTTAGCTGTTCACTCTACGCCCACTGCTTCAACGACACCCTGAATATGCTGTCCAGCGCGTCCTGCGTAACAAGCCGGCGCACGCATGCCGTGTCGCCTTCCCGTTCAATTCATGGGCGCTAACGTCTCACATAGCCCGGGCGAGAAAGACATACTTCAGGCAAAGGTCGTGATAAAGCAAGCATTTTGGTGACCCATGCAGCTGATAACATCCGGCAGTCAGTGAAATCAGCCGGGCAGCGTCGTACTCGGTGATGCACGTGCCATTCGCTCAAAGAAGACAGGCTCTAGTGTTGTCGCAATTGATTGGTAATAGAACTTGAGAATCGTCCTGGTTGGATACGGGAGCATCGGCCAGGCGCTGACCCCGATGCTGCGTCGTCATTTCCCGGAATTGGCGTCGATTCGCGCAATCGCTGCCGACAATCGAGGCGCCGACGTGGCACAGCAGTACGGCGTCTTGTTCACACTGCATCCTTTGAAGGCCGATAATTTCCAGCGTCTTCTCGCACCAATGCTTTCCCCTGGCGACCTGCTGATCAACGTTTCCGTGAATGTTTCATCGCTTGCTCTGATGACATGGTGCCGGGAAAACCGGGTCATGTACCTGGATACCTGTCTCGAACCCTGGGAAGGCGGGTATGAAGCTCAGCAACTGACCAACCATGCGCTCCGCCAGCAAGCAATGCGCTTGCGTGGCAAGGGACACGCTACGGCCCTGGTCGCCAATGGTGCGAATCCCGGCCTGATCACCCATTTTGTGAAACAGGGTCTGGAGGAACTTGCGCTCATCAAGGGCATCGAGTTCCGCGGCGGCCACGCGAAGCTGGCGCTGGACCTGGGCGTCAGCACTGTCCAGATTGCCGAATGCGATACGCAAGATGACCGGCGGTGCTACCCGCGCACTACCTTTGTGAATACCTGGTCGGTGGATGGTTTCATATCGGAGCTTTGTCACCAGCCGGTAGAAATGGGATGGGGATCCCATGAAGCGCCTCGAACTGACGTGCAGAACTTCGATGGCGCCTGCAGCGTGTATATGCCGGGCAGGACTGCCTTGAATACAAGGGTCCGTTCCTGGGTGCCCTCGTCCGGAGAGCATGAGGCACATCTCGTGACGCATCACGAGGCGCACTCCATCGCAGACATGCTGACGCTACGTAAACACGGCGTCGCTACCTACAGTCCCACGGTCTATTACGCATACCGGCCGTGCGGGAAAGCCATGGAGATGATCGGTCGCCTCCACAACAAGGCCGAGAGTCTGGCCGAGGTCGAAAAAGCCGTCATGCAAAATCCTGTGACTGGACAGGATGAACTTGGCGCGCTGCTGATCCACGATAGCGGCGCCTATTGGTACGGCTCGACCCTTACTGTTGAGCAGGCCAAATCGCTGGCACCACATAACAACGCGACATCGATGCAGGTCGTCTCGACGATCATCGCGTCGATCAAGTGGATGTTGCTGCATCCATATGAGGGTGTGATCGAGCCGGAAGATGTCGATCACCGTTTTATTCTCAATGAATCGTTGGCCTACCTTGGCCACGTACGCGGCGTCGACAGTGGCTGGCGACCCGCTGATGTGGAACATCCACAGTTTCAGGACTTTTTACTCCATCAAACATGAAAAAATCGAACCTTGTACCGCTCCTTCTGCTTGGGCCGACTGCGCTACTGACCGGTTGCGCGCCTGACGACGCTGATCAGCAGCTTCAGCAACAAGCCGCCGAAACGCGTCAGGACGCGTACCGGACCAAGGGAGAGTGCGACCGTGACTGGGACGACAATGGGTGCAAGCGAACCGGCAGTGTCTATCTGGGTCCCCGCTATTTTTATAGCCATGGCAGCGGCATGCCTTACATCATCGACCGCGAAGGCCGCGCCCGCCCCATGCCAAGCCACTATGGCGCTTACAACCTCCACAAGGCCGGCGCTTCCGGCGCGCCGGTAATCGTGCCGGGGCGCAGCACCATCGTCACCCGCAACGCCGCGAGGTCAGATGGTTCGCGGTCCGTTTCGCGCGGCGGCTTCGGCGGCGGCGGTAGCCGTGGCTCCTTCGGAGGCTGAGCATGCAACGGATCATTCTGGACGAGCGCAAGAACAAGGCACTGCGGCTTGAATCCCGGGGCCTGTCCTTCCATGCATGGGACAACTACTGGAAAGAGACCGCTGCGTACAAGTTTACAACCCTGCAGGTGGACCGCATCGAGGCAGCAGGCAACGAGCTGCTGCACATGCTGGAAGAGGCAGGTGAGCATATCGTGAACAATCACCTCCTCGGCCAGCTTGGCATCCCGCCCCAGTTTCATGCCGTCGTCGCGGCGTCGTGGCGCAATGAGGACCCGACACTGTACGGCCGCTTCGACTTCGCCTACAACGGCGAAGGCTGGCCGAAGCTGCTGGAGTTCAACGCCGATACGCCGACATCGCTGCTCGAGAGCGCCGTGTCGCAGTGGGACTGGCTGGAAGACGTCAAGCCCCATAGCGACCAGTACAACTCGCTGCACGAAAAACTGGTGGCGCAGTGGAACACCATCGTAACGAAGCGCCGTCCAACAGGTCCGCATCCCCGGCGTATCCACTTCGCGTCGGTATCGGATAACGAAGAAGACTGGATCTGCGTCCACTACCTCATGGACACTGCGGTACAGGCAGGTTTTGAGGTGAAGCATGTCTTCACCGAGGGGCTGGGCTTCAACCACGAAACAGGTTACTTCGTCGACCAGGATGACGAGCAGATCGACATCCTGTTCAAGCTTTATCCCCTGGAATGGATGATGCGGGAAGACTTCGGCGTTCACCTGCTGAACACCAGCACGCAACTGGTCGAGCCTTTGTGGAAAGCGATGTTCTCGACCAAGGCAATTCTTCCCATTCTCTGGAAACTGTACCCGGACCACCGGTTGCTGCTCCCAGCCTACTTCGAGCATGACGTTCTTCCAGCTGGATTCACGTCGTACGCGCGCAAGCCGCTATTCTCGCGCGAAGGCGCCAACATCACGCTGCTGCGGGATGGCAAGGAGATCGCCACGGGTCATGAGCAGGACTACGGCGCAGAAGGTTACGTCCTCCAGGAACTGATCGACCTGAAGGAACACGATGGGTTCTTTCCCGTTGTCGGTGCCTGGGTAGTGGGAAATGCGGCAGCGGGCATGTGCATCCGCGAAGACGCCAATCGCATTACGACCAATATGAGCAACTTCGTTCCACACTTCTTCGAATAAAAGGAAACCAGCATGTCCGGCTACACCATCGATCCAGGTTTCATCAATTTCATCAGCTATCTGCTTACTTCAGTAGCCCTGCTCGCAACCTTCATGGTCATCTATTCGGTCACAACGCCATACAATGAGTTTCGTGAGGTCCAGGACGGTAATGTCGCCGCTGCAGTTGCGTTCTCCGGCGCGATCCTCGGCTTTATTTTCCCGCTGATGGCCGCGATCTTCTACACCCATAGCCTTGTCGAGATGGCGAAATGGGCGACGATCACCGGCGTGGTGCAGATGATTCTCTTCCAGGTCCTCCACAAGCTCAATGGCTGCGGTAACTGCATTCGTCAACGCAAGGTCGCGCCTGCAATCCTGCTGGCGTCGCTCTCGATTGCCGTTGGCATGCTGAACGCGATTAGCATCAGCTACTGATATCAGCGTAGTGTGGAGTTTGTGTCCAATGCCGGACTTGCTACCTGAATGCAGACCTGCATCCAGCAACCACACCGAGGTGCCGATGCGGTATTACGAGCTGACTTTATTCGCCGATTACCACCAGTTCTACATTCAGGACGAAAAAGTCGACGGCGATCTCTCTGACGCCTGGACGGATACTGCTATCGAACGCCTGCTGGCGGTGGCTCCAGGTACCGTCGGAATCGGCACGGTCAGCAACAGCGACGTACCCGTCACGATCGCCGTGTCGGAGCACGAGCCCTTATTCGATGCCGAAAAGTTTGATCACGTTGTCGAATGCTCCATCGCAGTGGAAAGCGGAACGATCGTCGCGGCAGGCTGCACGGATTATTTTCCAGACCCCGTGCGCATCAACATGCCCACGGGGTCGTATCGTGTCCGTGCCAGCTTTGAAGGGCTTGACTCTGTCTTTGCCAATGGGCTTGCGCGCAGGGACCATTACCACCTCCAGCTTTGGCCTGCCCCAATGGGCCCAATCCAGGTACGCAAGCAACGTGGTTGACGCCGCTTCACGTCATGTTGCAATACCCACTTTGAATCGATTCACGCCTGCTGTGACAGTGGGTGACTTTTACTACCGGGCAATCTGCTAAGCTGGCGCAATCGGCCAAGTTCGGTCAATGGTAGTTATTACACATCGTGGAGAACGACTATGTCAGCACGCTCATGGCTTGGGTACATTGCTGCATTCGTTTTGGGAATGCTCGCCATACTTCCGTATTTCCTCTTCGGTGGAACAGCCTCGTCAAGACTGATCATCTGGTGCAAGTTAATCACCTATGCGATTCTTTTGTTCAGTCCATTGAGGCTCTTGGGACGACCGCAGTTTCGACTGGTGCCCATCTTCTGCTTGCCCGTCGTCGCACTCAGTTCGGCAATCGGCCTACCGGGACCACACGCTTTATCCACCGGACTGCAACTTATTGCAGAGCCAATTTTATGCGTCTGGATTGGCGCATTGCTCGCCTGGATTGCGCTAAGCTTCAGGTCAGCCAATGCAGTCACCCCGACACCACCACGAACGAATTCATGAAACATCTTGCTGTCGCCGCTGCGCTCATCCTGTGTTCACTCCAGGCTGTTGCATGCCCCTTGTCCGATGCATTATCAACCCGTTATGGCATCTCGTTCTCAGGTTTTAAAACGCCGATTCCGGCAGCGACAGCCCCGGACATGACGGATTCCGGATCATTCATCCGGGTTGCGGTCCGGGACAACAGCAAGGTGGCAGATGGCTTTCGCCATACGATCGTCATGAACACCAGGACAAAGCAAGCGTGGGTCCTTCGCACTGGCGGTTTCGCAAGCGTGTATGACTGGTTCGGCCCAGTGGATGCGCATCATGTCCCGGTCCAGAATTGCAGGTCGGACCACATGCCAGCGGACCTGCGCGCTTTATAAAAAACATCCCCGCGCAGGCCAGGCCTGCGCGGGGATGTCGTCATCACACCAACTCTGCAAACAACGCGCTAACGCACTGCGCCCGCCATCACGTCTTCTTCTGCCCCGCAATCCAGTTGTCCACCAGATTGCCCAGCACATCCAGCGGCACCGACCCGGCGCCCAGCACCAGGTCATGGAACGCCGGCAGCGAGAATTTATCGCCCAATTCGGTCTGCGCCTTCTGGCGCAGTTCCAGGATGCGCAGCATGCCGATCATGTAGGCATTGGCCTGGCCCGGCCAGACGATGTAGCGCTCGGTTTCCTGCACGCCCATGCCGTAGTCGATCGCCTGCTGGCGCGTCCAGCTCTTGGTGTGCAGGCCCGTGTCGGCCACGAGGCGGCGGGCGCGGAACAGTTCCGACCCCAGCGCGCCGAGCAGGCCCGGCACGTCGCCTTCATACCAGCCCTGCTCGACCGCCAGGCGCTCGGTGTACAGCGCCCAGCCTTCCGAATGCGCGCTGCCGCCGCTGAAGATGCGCTGGCTGCGGAACTTCGGCAGGTCCTTCATTTCTTGCTGGATCGCGAGCTGGAAGTGGTGGCCCGGCACGGCCTCGTGGTACGACAGGCTGCGCATGCGGATCATCGGGAACGTCGGGCCGACCAGCGGCACCCAGAAGATGCCCGGGCGCGTGCCATCCGGCGCCGGCATGCTGTAGTGGGCGGCGGCCGACGGCTCCGTCATCGGCGGCACGCGGCGTACGTCCACCGGCGCGCGTGGCTTGAGGTTGAACAGCGGCGCACTGCGGCGCTCCGCATCGCGGACCATCTCGTTGTAACTGGCGATGATGCCCGGACGTGGATCGCCCTCGCCTTTCGGCTGGAAGCGCGCGTCGAGCTGCTTCATGCGCGCTTCGATGCCGCCTTCGCTCAGGCCCAGCGACTTCAGATGCTTGTCCATTTCCGCTTCGATGCGCGCCACTTCGCGCAAGCCGATCGTGTGGATCTCATCGGCGGTGAGCTTGGTGCTGGTGAAGTTTTCCAATGCGCGGGCATACGCGGCGGCGCCGTTCGGCAGGCGCGAAATGCCGGCCACGTCGGTGGTCGCCGGATGGATCTCGGCCATGAAGGCCTGCACGCGCGCATAGGCCGGGCGCACCTTCGTCTCGACGATCCTGGTAGCGCGCGCGATGGCGGCGCTGCGCGCTTCCGGGGTCAGGTCTTTCAGCCCGGCGCTGCGCTCGGTCAGCGACGTCACGAACACGTTCTCGGCTGCCGGGGGTTTCAGGAAGTGGTCGACCTGGAACTGCGCGCGCTCGAGAATGAAGCGCGGCGGGATCAGCTTCTTGGCCGCAGCGCCCCGTGCGCGCACCAGCGCTTCGTCCATGCGCATGCCCACCTGGTCCAGGCGCGCCAGGTAGCTGTCGACGTCCTGCTTGTTGCGCATCGGGTGCGTGTTGGTCATGAAGTTGACCAGGCCATTCTGCACACCGCTGAACTGCGAGAACACGAAGTTGTAGTCTTCGAACGGCTCGTTCGCAATCACGTTGTCCAGCGACCAGCGCATGACGGATGCCGAAATCTTCTGGGTCGCATCCAGCGGGGCATTCTTGAAGCTATCGAGGCGTTTGAGGCCTTCGCGGGCCAGCGCCACGGCCTTCTGGCGATGCGCGGCGGTCAGTGGCGTCAGCTCGCGATCCAGACGCGCCTGCTCGGCGCCGCTGAAGTACTGGGTCGACGTGGCCGTCTGTGGCGACAGGCGCACCCAGTCTTCGGCGAAGCGGTCGGCCCAGACGTTGAACGCGGCGTCCGGTTTGCTCGCGCTGGCCTGCGCGACGGGCGCTGGCGCGGTTGCTGCCGGCAAGGCCACCCCGGCAAGCATGGCGGGAACGAACAGGGCGGCGATGATGGCGCGCGTGCTGCGCTGGCGGGTCAATGGCATGTCGTGGGCTTCCTTGTGATTGTCTGTCGTCGGCGGTTGCTGCTTTTTGCCGTCAAGAATCTAACATGGAAGTAAACAGATCGACAACATGGGTGTTGCGGTACGGCGTAAGTACCGCGCTACCGACAACGATCGTCCGTCAATCGGTGTAACCGCGCGCCGCCGTGATCATCCGGTCCTTGAAGACGCTCTCACCGCAGTAGCACAGCAGCGCGGCCGCGATGCAGGCCAGCACCTTCCAGCCCAGCAGCAGGCTGCCGATGCACACGATGGCGGCGCCGATGGCGAGGCGGATTGCGAAGGTGCGCCGGGTCATGCCGAAGACGAAACGGCTGCGCGGTCGCGTGTGCAGGAACACGACGAACATCAGCCAGTAGGCAATCGCATAGACAAAATACAGCAGCGCGCCGATGCCCAGCGCGAAGCCGACACCGGGCACGCGAAAGGCCAGCAGCCCGCCAAGGCCAAGGGCCAGCCAGTACAACATGAGGTTCCGGTACTGCACATGCTCTCCCGATCGATCGACAGCGGCATCTTACAATACCGCCACCATTCATCCGACGAGGCGACACACCCATGCAGGCATTGCGCGACAAGCTGGAACACCGGCAGATCGCCATCTACTTCGGCGCCGTCGCGCTGGCGCTCATCGTGGCAGGCCCGATGCCGGCAACGGCCAGCTTGGGCCCCGTCGTCAATCCGGCGCTGGCCTTCATGCTGTTCGTGACCTTTCTGCAGGTGCCTCTGGCGCAATTGGGCCGCGCCTTCACGCACCTGCGCTTCCTGGCCGCGCTCCTGGTCACCAACTTTCTCGTCATTCCCCTGCTGGTGGCGTGCCTGCTGCCGCTGGCGCCGCCCGACCCCTTGATCCGGCTGGGCGTCCTGCTCGTGCTGCTCGCGCCCTGCATCGACTACGTGGTCACGTTCTCGCACCTGGGCCGCGCCGATGCGCGCGCCCTGCTGGCGGCAACGCCCGTGCTGCTGGTGGCGCAGATGGCGCTGCTGCCGGTCTATTTGCGCATCCTGCTGGGCGACGCTGCCGCCGCCCTGATCCGACCGGCGCCGTTCATCGATGCCTTCCTCTGGCTGATCGCCGCGCCGCTGGTACTGGCGGGCGCCGTGCAGTATTGGGCAGCACGCACGCGCACCGGTGCGCAGGCCGCCGCGGTGCTGGGCGTGCTGCCGGTGCCGGCCACGGCGCTCGTGCTGTTCGTCGTGGTGGCGTCCGTGCTGCCGCAGCTGGGCCAGTCGCGCGTTGCCGCGCTGGCCGTCCTCCCCGTCTACCTCGCCTTTGCGGTACTGGCGCCGCTGGCCGGCTGGTTTGTCGCGCGTCTGTGCCGGCTGACAGCGCCCGCCGCGCGCGCCGTGTCCTTCAGCGGCGCCACCCGCAACTCGCTCGTGATCCTGCCGCTGGCGCTCGCCGTGCCGGGCGCGCTGCCGCTGCTGCCGGCGATCATCGTGACGCAGACGCTGGTCGAGCTGTTGGCCGAACTGGTCTACGTGCGCGCCATCGCACGCCTGGGCACCGGCGACCGCGACTGACGCTTGGGCCAGCGCAGACCCTGGTGCGGCGTCTTGGCATGACCTGCCCGGCATCAAGGATGATCCATCGGCGCACGTCCATGATGTTTCCACATGGAAATCAATGGAGACTGCCGTGGAAACCCTGCTTGAGGTCGCGCCGGACGCGCCCCCGACGACGCCCAGCAAGGCCTGCACCCTCGACGCGAGCCTGCCGCTGTGGAATCCGCGCGCGGCGACGTATCTGGGCGTGCTGCTCTCGCCCGCCTTCAGCGCTTACATCCACATGTGCAACTGGGATACGCTGGGCGAAGACGACCAGTCTCTGGAAGCGCGGGCCTGGTGCTGCATGTTGCTCGGTTATTTCGTCGCGTTCGGCATCCTGCTCGGCGTGAGCGACATCGTCGGGCGCAACCTGGCGCCGCCCGTCTCGGCCACGATCGGTCTTCTGGCCGGCTGGCATGTCTGGGGCGGTCGCGCACAGGAGCGTTACGTCGCGGTCATCACGGGCGGCGCCTACACGCGCCGCCCGTGGCACGGCGTGATTCTGGCGGCGCTGGGCGTGCTGGCGGTGCTGGTCGTGATGGTGGCGGTCGTGGTGCGGGTCGTGCGGGGCTGACGCAGCGCCTAGATCGTGCGCGAGAAGCGCGGCCCACCGTCCTGCTGGCCAAGGTAGCGATCGAACACCATGCACAGGTTGCGAATCAACAGGCGCCCCTTGGGCGTGACGCTGATCCACGCGTCGTCCACCTGCACCAGGCCGTCGGCCTGCATCGGGCGCAGCGCCGCCAGTTCGGCCGCGAAGTGCTCGGCGAACACGATCGGAAATGCCTGTTCGATGGCGCCAATCGACAACTCGAACTGGCACATTAGCTTCTGGATGATCGCGCGGCGCAGCAGGTCGTCCATGCCGAGACGGATGCCGCGCTGGAGCGGCAGCACGCCGGCATCGATCAGCGCGTAGTAGTCGTCGAGCGTCTTGGCGTTCTGGCTGTAGGTCGCGCCCACTGCGCCGATGCTCGACACGCCGCACGCAACCAGGTCGGCATCGGCATGGGTCGAGTACCCCTGGAAGTTGCGGTGCAGCCGGCCCTGGCGCTGGGCCACCGCAAGGTCGTCGCCTGGCTTGGCGAAATGGTCCATGCCGATATACACGTAACCCGCCGCGCCCAGGCGCTCGATGCACAGCTGGAGCATGGCGAGCTTGGTGTCGGCAGCCGGCATGTCGGCTTCCAGGATGCGCCGCTGCGGCTTGAACAGGTGCGGCATGTGGGCATAGTGGTAGACCGAGATGCGGTCCGGGCTGGCCTGGATGACCTTGTCGAGCGTCTGCGCCATGCTGACCAGCGTCTGCTTCGGCAAGCCGTAGATCAGGTCGATGCTCACCGAGCGAAAACCGGCGGCGCGCGCGGCGTCGATGATGGCCACGGTCTCGGCTTCGGGCTGGACGCGGTTCACGGCGCGCTGCACGTCCGGATCAAAATCCTGTACGCCCAGACTGATCCGATTGAACCCCTGCTGGCGCAGGCTGTGCACGCGCTCGGGCGACACGGTGCGCGGATCCACCTCGATCCCGTACTCGCCAAGCGCATCCGGCGCAAACCGGAAACTGGCCTGCAGATGCGCCATCAGGTCGTCCATTTCGGCGTCGAGCAGAAAGGTCGGCGTGCCGCCACCGAAGTGCAGTTGTTCGACCTCGTTCATGCCGGCAAACAGCTGGCTTTGCATCGTGATTTCGCGCTTCAGGTAATCGAGGTACGTGGCGGCCCGCTCGTGTTTGCGCGTGACGATCTTGTTGCAGGCGCAGTAATAGCAGACCGTGTCGCAAAACGGAATGTGCACGTACAGCGACAGCGGGCGCCCGCCGCGCTGGCGCCGCGCTGCGACAGCGGCCAGATAGTCGCCGGGGCCGAAGTCGGCGCCGAAGCGGTCGGCAGTGGGATACGAGGTGTAGCGCGGCCCGGACTTGCCCAGGCGGGCCAGCAAGGCGCCATCGAACTGGACGGCGGGAAAAACGATGGCGGAACGTACCGCAGGAGGGATTTCGGCGTGACCCGGCATGATGAACAACTCCAGCAAAAGATTTCAGCAAACTGCGGCAATGACCGCGTTGCAGGAAGCAACGCAGCGCCAACAGCGATCAGCTTATTGATCCATGCCGGATGAATCCATGCGGTGCATCAAACGCGGCCGAGTCGGCAGTCTTCGCCCGCGCCGTGCTCCGGAATTTGAAGACCGACAGCGCCAGCGACAGGCGCGCCGCCTCATCGGCCACGTTGCCCGACGCTGCCGCCGATTCCTCGACCTGGGCCGCGTTGCGCCGCGTGATTGCGTCGAGTTCCACCATGGCCGCATTCACGCCATCGATTTCCAGCGCCTGCTCGCGGCTCGCGGCCGTGATCGCGCTCATGATCGCGGCGGCATCGGCCACCTTGCCGACCACGTCGCGCATCGTCTGGCCGGCGGCGTCGACCAGTTGCCCGCCCTGGCCCACGTGGGCCCGTGACGCTTCGATCAGTCCCGTGATTTCGCGGGCGGCGCCAGCCGTGCGCTGGGCCAGGCTGCGCACTTCACCGGCCACGACCGCGAAGCCCCGGCCCTGCTCGCCGGCGCGGGCCGCTTCCACGGCGGCGTTCAGCGCCAGCAGATTGGTCTGGAATGCGATGCCATCGATCAGGCCGATGATGTCGCCGATCCGGTTCGACGAGGCGCTGATTTCCTGCATCGTCGCGCCAACGCGCTCGACGGCCTTGCCGCCATGCCCGGCGACGGTGGTTGCATCCAGCACCATGCCATCGGCGCGCACGGCGCTGTCCGTGTTGCGGCTCGCTGCCTCGGCAATCGTGCCCAGGCTGCCCGCAGTCTGCTCCAGGCTCGCGGCCTGCGCTTCGGTGCGGCTGGCCAGATCGGCATTGCCGGCAGCGATCGCCCGTGTGGCGTGCTCGATCGAGCTGACGTTGTCACGGACGTCGCCAATGATTGCCGTCAGGTTGACGGTCAACTGGCGCAGCGCCAGTTGCAGTCGGCCCATCTCGCCGCTGCCGGCCGCTGATACCGGCGCGGGATGCGACAGATCGCCGCCGGCCAGTGCATTGACGGTTGCAATCGCCTCGCGCAGTGGCTGCACGATGCTGCGTTGCAGCCCGTACCAGGCCGCCAGCGTGGCCAGCGCACCGGCGCCGGCGGCCGCGCGCCAGACGCCATCTCCGGCCGCCAGGGCCAGCGCCAACAGCAGCAGCGTCTGGCCGCCCATCAGCCAGCCGAGCCGCTGACCGAGCGGCGCATCGCGCAGCAGTCGCAGCAGACGATCGGGCGCCAGGCCGGTACGCACGACGCGCCCGCGCGCGATGGCCAATCCACGCGCGTCGTTGTCGGTAAACTTGCGGTACAGCGCGCTGGCGGTCTCGACCTGTTCGCGCGTGGGCGCGGTGCGCACCGACATATAGCCTGTTATCTGGCCGCGTTCGCGGATCGGCGCCACATTGGCCACCACCCAATAAAAATCGCCGTTCTTGCAGCGGTTCTTGACCAGGCCGGTCCACGGCTCGCCGCCCTGCAGCGTGCGCCACATGTCGGCAAAAGCCTCGGGCGGCATGGACGGATGACGCACCAGATTGTGGGCCTTGCCCAGAAGCTCGACTTCGGAAAAGCCGCTGACCTCGACAAACGTCGGATTCACATAGGTGATGCGGCCCTTGGTATCGGTCTTCGAGACGATCGACTGGCCCGGTTGTATCCGGTATTCGGTCGTGGTGACGGGCTGGTTATGACGCACTGCGCTCTCCTTGAGTTTCCTTAATGCAATATTTAGATTGTACGGACGACTTTCCTAAAAAAATTTGATTTGGATCAAAAATGGTCCGGTCAATCCCATGTAGAGCGTGCGTCATCCTCGGCCGGGGTCAAGGTGTTGCTTTTCAGGATAAACTTTGCAAATGGATAATTTGACCCACTCTCTCGTCGGCCTTGCCCTTGGCGAACTCGTCGACCGCGCCCTGCCTGCCCACCCCGATCCGCAGCGCGGGCGCACCCGTCGCCGCGTCCTGCTGGCCACCGGCGCGCTCGCCAGCAACTTCCCCGACCTGGATCTGGTACTGACGCCGCTGCTGGCCCCGCCGCTGGGCTATCTGCTGCACCACCGGGGGCACACGCACACGCTGCTGTTCGCGCTGCCGCAGATCGCCCTGCTGCTGGGACTGATGTGGCTGCTGTGGCCGGGCGCGCGGCGACTCATGCAGGGCGACCGGACGGCGCGCAACGCGATCCTTGCCACGGCCGCGCTCGGCATGGTGCTGCACCTGTCATTCGATTTTTTGAACGTGTACGGGGTGCACCCGTTCTATCCCCTCGATGCGCGCTGGCTGTATGGCGACATCGTGTTCATCGTCGAACCCGTGTTCTGGACCGCCCTGGGCGTGGCGCTGGCGCTGCAGGTGCCGGGCCGCGTGCTGCGCCCGCTGCTCACCGGCCTGATGCTGGCCGCGCCGGTCGTGTTTTTCGCGATGGGCTTCCTGCAGTGGGGCTCGCTCGTTGGCTTGCTGCTGCTGGCCGGTGTGATCGCGCTGGCGTCGCGCCGGGCCGGCGCCGCTGGCCTGGTTACGGCGATCGTCGCCTGCATCGGCTTCATCGCCATCCAGGGTGTGGCCGGGCACCTGGCGCGCGAACAGATCCGCAGCGCACTGGCCCAGGTGGAACCAGGCAGCCGCGTACTCGACATGCCCTTGTCGGCATTCCCGTCCAATCCGCTGTGCTGGTCGTTCGCGACGGTGACTGACAATGGCGGCGCCGGCAGTTATGCGATCCGCCTTGGCGTGCTGAGCCTGGCGCCGGGCGTGACGGGCGTGGATGCCTGCCCCGCCCGCTTTGGCGGCACGCCGGGCAGCGCACCTGCCGATTTTGCCTGGAAGTACCGCGAAGGCGGCAACCTGGCCGGCTTGCGCGGGCTGCAGCGCGACAATTGCCAGTTCGACGCCTGGCTGCGCTTCGCGCGCGTGCCATCGCTGATCGACGGCAAGGCCACCGACATCCGCTTTTCTGCGCCCGGCGAGGACAACTTCTCGACGCTGCCATACAAGGCAATGGCCAGCCAGCCGTGTCCGGCGCCCGTGCCCCAGTGGGGGCGGCCGCGGGGCGACCTGCTGGGCGAGGGGCAGGCTCGCCCCTGACCTTCCAGCGGGCCGGTCAGCAGTGCGCGCCTGAACACGGGAAAGGCGCGACACTGCTCCCGTCTACCCACATAACAAGGAAACAACAATGACGACCGAACTGACCCTGCTGGCCTGGACCCTCGTGCTGGCCCTTGTCCATATCATGCTGGTGGCCAACCTGCGCACCGCCGAGACCGGTATCCAGTACAACGCCAGCGCCCGCGACGGCGAAGCCCCGCCACCGCGGCCCGTGACGGCGCGTCTGCAGCGCGCGCAGGCCAATCTGTTCGAGACGCTGCCGCTGTTCATCGGCGCGGTCCTGATCGCGCACGTGTCAGGCAGCGAAGGCGACCTCACGCTGTGGGGCTGCTGGATGTATCTGATCGCGCGCATCGTCTACATCCCGCTGTATGCGGCCGGGATTCCGTACGTGCGCTCGCTGGTATGGCTCGTGTCGCTGGCCGGCCTGGTCATGGTACTGGCGGCTGTGCTGACTGCTTGACCTGCATCAAACGCGCGCCTGACATGGGCGCGCGCCGGGCGTATGATTTTCTCGTCGTGCACCTCTGCACGCCCCATACGAACGGAGTCAACCATGTTCAAGACTATCCTGCTGCAGATCGACGGCGGTACGGGCCAGGCCAGCCGGTTGCGCGCGGCGGCAGTGCTGGCCGAGATGCACGGCGCCCACCTCGTCGGCGCCGGCGCCACCGGCATTTCGCTGGCCAACTATGCGGTGCTCAATGGCGGCATGGCGGTGCCGCTGTCCGACCGCGCGTTCGAGGCGCTGCGCGACAACGTCCGCATCCGGCTTGACGCCTTCATCGAGCAGGCGCAGCGCCTCGGGATCGCCGGCGCCGAAGCGCGCCTGTTCGAGGGCAGCACGCACGACGGCCTGCTGCTGCAGTCGCGCTATGCCGACCTGATCGTCGTCAGCCAGCCAGATCCCAACGATCGCTTCGGCGCCGAACACGGCCTGCCACAGACCCTGGCACTGGGCGGTACACGTCCCGTGCTGGTGGTGCCCCCCGCCTACGACGGCGCGCCACTCCCCGGCAACGTGCTGATTGGCTGGGATGGCTCGATGCCGGCCCAGCGCGCCATCAGCGCCGCCCTGCCCCTGCTCGCGGGCGCCGGCAGCGTCACGCTTGGGCTGATCAACCCCGAACGCCAGTCCGAGCTGCACGGCGAAGAACCGGGTGCGGATATGGCGCTGTACCTGGCGCGTCATGGCGTGAAGGTCAATGTCGTCGTCGCCCATACCCAAGCACGGGAAAGCGACGCGCTGATCGACATGGCGCGTGATGTCCACGCGGGCCTGATGGTGATAGGCGCCTTTGGCCACAGCCGCTACCGCGAATGGTTCCTGGGCGGCGTCACGCGCGACCTGATTGGCAGCGCGCCGGTGCCGCTCCTGATCGCGCACTGATCGCGCACTGATCACACCATGGGCTTTCGCCATTATCCGGGCGGTGGGACGGGCGCTATCGGCGCCGCCATTCGCCATGCCCGGCGCCGCCTGTGCGAGCGCCTGGCGTGTGCGCTCGATCCTGTCCGCACGCCGGATGCCCATTTCGTGCGCGAGTTTCCCGTGCTGGTGGCCCGGGTCGAAGCGGGATTCCGGCACGAAGAAACGGTGATGGAATTGCTCGACTATCACCGCCTGCACGATCACCTGGCCGACAACGCCGTCGTTTTGGCGGCGCTGCACCGCGCCTTGCCGCTGATCGAAGACGGCGACATCGCGCTCGGGCGGCGGCTCGTTGCGGCGCTGCTCGACCTGCTCTCGCTCCATCGCATTTCTACCGACCTTGCGCTGGTGACGATGCCCGGCGCGCCCCCCGGCCGCCAGGGCAGCCACCTGGCGGGCGCGCTGAAGCGGCGCGACTACTTCAAGCCGTCGCGCTGACGCCGGATCACCTTGCCCGCCACCATGAAGGTGCCATCGCCCTTGTAATGCAGCGTTTCCGGATGCCGCGGCCGCGCCGCTGCGCGCGCTGCCACCACTTCCCAGATGAAAAAGTCGTAGCGTTCAACCAGGCTGTCGTCATGCAGCCGGCACTCGAACTGGGCATGGCATTCGCGGATCGACGGCGCCGCCACCAGTTCGCTGGCCTCCGGCGTCAGGCCGAACGCGGCGAACTTGTCGGTGTCGGTACCGGACGTCGAGCCCACGCCCAGCACCGCCTCGAGCTGGCTGCTGGTAGGCAGATTGATCACGCATTCGCCGCTGGCGCGGATCAGGCCGTGACTGTGGTTGGCGGACGAGATCACGCAGCCGATCAGGGACGGGGTAAATTCCATGACCGTGTGCCAGCCCATCACCATCACGTCGCGCTCGCCCGCGTGGGCGGACGTGACCAGCACCACCGGTTCCGGCTCCAGGAAACGGCGCACCTCGTGCAGCGGCAGGTCGGGTTGGCGCGCCATCTTATGCTTCGTGCGCAGTGCGCAGTTCTTCGACCAGCAGCGCCACGAGCTGCGCCGCCGGCATGGGCCGCGCCAGCGCATATGCCTGCCCGGCCCAGTTCACTGAATAGTCGTCGAGCCCCTGGCTGCTGGCCGCGGCATGCAGCGCTTTGGCGGCGTCGTAGGCGATCGGGTAATCGGGAACAGCCGGATGCCCGGGCGCACCGATCTCGCTGAAGAACCGATTGACGATGCCGCGCGCCGGCCGGCCCGAAATCGTCGCCGTCACCGCCGTGCCAAGATCGGGCTGCGCGAGCAGCGCGCGGTGGTGCGCGGATGTATTCGCCTCCGGGCAAGCAAGGAAGGCGGTCCCCATCTGCACGCCACGCGCGCCCAGGCGCAGGCTGGCGGCAATGCCCTGCCCGTCCATGATGCCACCGGCCGCGACCACCGGAATCCGCACGGCCTTGGCCAGCAGGCGCACCAGCGCAAACGTGCCGAGCGCCGGATCGGGCACCGACGGATCGAAGATACCGCGATGCCCGCCGGCCTCGTAGCCTTGTGCGACGACGATGTCGATGCCGGCCGCCTCGATGGCACGCGCTTCAAACGGGTTGGTGGCGGTGGCCATCAGCACGCAGCCGGCGCCGTGCAGCGCGTCGACCTGCTGCGCGCCGGGCAAGCCGAAATGAAAGCTGACCACGGCCGGACGCGTGCGCACCAGCACCTCGAGCATGTCGGGGTCGGCCAGGAAGCTGCGGTAGATTTCGCGCAGCGCCGCCGGCGGCGCCTGGCCCGTGCGCGCGAAGTGCGGCGCAAGATGATCGAGCCAGCGCGCCTCGCGCGCCGCGTCAAGCTGCGCCGGCGCGTGCGTGAACAGGTTGACGTTGAACGGACCGCCCGTCAGCGCCTGCAGCGCCGCGATCGCGCTTTCGGCCTGCGCCGCCGTGCCGGCGCCCAGCGCCAGCGAACCCAGGCCGCCGGCATCGGTCACGGCCGCTGCCAGCTGCGGTGTGCCGAAACCGGCCATCGGCGCCTGGATGATCGGATGGCGGATGCCGAGCAGCGAAGTCAGGGTGTTCACGGGCACTCCATGGGGGGTTAAATTGACCCACCAGTATAGTGCGTCGCTGCCGCTGTGCTGCGCTAGCGCGGAATCGACAGCGCCAGCGTTTCCTTCAGTTCTTCCATCACCACATAGCTTTTCGACTGGCCTGCATCGGCCACGTGCAGGATCTCGCCCAGGAGACGCCGGTACTCGGACATCTCGGGGATGCGCGCCTTGATCAGGTAATCGAAGTCGCCCGACACCAGGTGGCATTCGAGCACCTCGGGAATGGCCAGCATCGCGCGCCGGAAGCGCTCGAAGGCCTTGTCCGATTTCTGGTGCAGGTTGATCTCGACGAACACCAGGATCTGCATGCCCAGTGCCTGCGGATTGACGCGTGCGTAGTAGCCCATGATCACGCCATCGCGCTCCATGCGCTTGACGCGCTCGATGCAGGGCGTGAGCGACAGACCGACCTGCTCGGCCAGGTCTTTCATGACGATCCGCGCATCCTGCTGCAGGATCGCCAGGATGTGCAGGTCGATGCGGTCGAGGATCCGGTTCGACGCCTTTTGTACGCGCATGGACAAACTCCGTAATTTTTACTGAAAACTGCCGTATTAACAGAAACAATTATCAGCCTTCTGGCGGTACGATGGCAAGCTTTACCAAATCCTGATTCTTTTCGAGGAAATTATGCGTGTCATCGTATTGGGCAGCGGCGTGGTCGGCGTCACCACCGCGTATTACCTGGCCCTGGCCGGGCATGAAGTCACCGTGATCGACCGCCAGCCCGGTCCCGCCCTCGAAACCAGTTTCGCCAATGCCGGCCAGATTTCGCCCGGCTACGCCTCGCCGTGGGCCGCGCCCGGGATTCCGCTGAAAGCCGCCAAATGGCTGTTCCAGCGCCACGCGCCGCTCTCGATCAAGCCCGACGGCACGCTGTTCCAGCTGCAGTGGATGTGGGAGATGTACCGCAACTGCGACCCGGCGCGCTACGCCGTCAACAAGGAGCGCATGGTGCGCCTGGCCGAATACAGCCGCGATTGCATGCGCCAGCTGCGGCGCGACACCGGCATCGCCTACGAAGGCCGCCAGCAAGGCACCGTGCAGCTGTTCCGCACGCAGCAGCAATTCGACAGCGCCGCCAAGGACATCAACGTGCTGCGCGACGCCGGCGTCGCGTACGAAGTGCTGCAAGGCGCGCAGCTGGCGGCGGCCGAACCGGCGCTGGCCAATGTCGCCCACAAGCTGGTCGGCGGCCTGCGCCTGCCGAACGATGAAACGGGCGACTGCCAGCTGTTTACCACGCGCCTGACCGCCATGGCGCGCGACCTGGGTGTGCGCTTTGAATTCGACACCACCGTGCGCCGTCTGGAAGAAGCCGGCGGCGAGATCGCCGGCATCGTCACCGACAAGGGCGTATTGACGGCCGACCGCTACGTGCTGGCCACGGGCAGCCACACGCGCGCCCTGTTGCAGCGCTGGTTCCCGGTGCCCGTGTATCCGATGAAGGGGTACTCGCTGACCGTGCCGATCGTTGACGCGGCGCGTGCACCCGTCTCGACCATCCTCGACGAAACCTACAAGATCGCCGTGACACGTTTTGACGACCGCATCCGCGTGGGCGGCATGGCCGAGCTGTCGGGCTTTAACCTCGACCTCAACCCACGCCGCCGCGAAACGCTCGAACTGGTGGTCAACGACCTGTTCCCCGGCGCGGGCGACACCGCCCAGGCCAGCTTCTGGACCGGCCTGCGGCCAATGACGCCGGACAGCACACCGATCGTCGGCCCCACGCCACTGCGCAACCTGTTCCTCAACACGGGCCACGGCACGCTAGGCTGGACGATGGCGGCCGGTTCGGCCACCGTCATCGCCGACCTGGTTGGTGGCAAGACGCCGGCGATCCGCGCCGACGACCTGGCCGTGTTCCGCTATGCCGGCACGCGCGACGTCTCGCCTGACGCCGAACTGGCGCGGAACTGAGGCAATGCCGTCCGCAACGCGCGCCGGCGCGTATCTCACCGTCGACCTGCACGTGGTGCGGGCCAACTACCGCCATCTTCGTCACCTTGGCGGCGGTGTCGAATGCGGCGCCGTGCTCAAGGCCGATGCGTATGGCCTGGGCATGACGCCAGTGGCTGCCGCGCTGGTGGCCGAAGGCTGCCGCACGTTCTTCACGGCGCACCTGGATGAAGGCATTCGCCTGCGCACGCTCCTGCCGGACGGGACCACCATCTATGTGATGCACGGCGCGATGCCCGGCGCGGCGCGCGATTGCCTGGCGCACGACCTGGTGCCGGTATTGAACGATCCGGGCCAGCTCGAAGAGTGGCGCGCGCTGGCGCGGGAAACCGGCCGCGTGCTGCCGGCCGCGCTGCAGTTCGACACGGGCATGGCGCGCATGGGCCTGGCCGGTGCGGATGTCGACCGTTTGCGCCAGGACCCGGGCTGGCTCGATGGCCTGCGCCCGCAACTGGTCATGAGCCACCTGGCCTGCGCCGACGAAGCGCAGCATCCGATCAATGCGCACCAGCGCCAGCGTTTTGACGCTGTACGCGCGCTGTTTCCCGGCGTGCCGGGCAGCCTGGCCAATTCGTCGGGTGTGTTCCTCGGCCCGGCCTTTCATCATGACCTGCTGCGCCCGGGCGCGGCGCTGTACGGCATCCATCCGCAGCCGGGCGGCGTCAATCCGCTGGCGCAGGCGGTGTCGCTCGCTGCGCGCGTGGTGCAGCTGCGCAGCATCGACGCGGGCGACATCGTCGGCTACGGCGCGCGCTACGTGGCGCCCGGCCCGCGCCGCATCGCCACGATCGCCATCGGCTACGCCGACGGCTGGCTGCGCGCGCTGAGCGGCCGCTCGTATGCGTACATCGACGGCGTCGCCGTGCCCTTCGTCGGCACCGTGTCGATGGACAGCATCACGCTCGACGTGACCGGCGTGCCGGACGAGCGCATTGCGCCGGGCCAGAGCGTCGACCTGCTGTGCGCACAGCAGACGGTGGACGATGTGGCGGCGCAGGCCGGCACGATCGGGTATGAGGTGCTCACGCGCCTGGGCAGCCGTTTCCACCGAAACTACGTGGGCGAGTAATTCTTCACCGGTTACACTATTCGCCCGGCGACCCGCCGTATTCTGGTGAAGAGGTAACCCTTGTTTGAAATCAGCCAGCTGCGCTGCTTCGTCGCGGTCGCCGAAGAGCTGCACTTCAGCCGCGCAGCCGAGCGCCTGAACATGACGCAGCCGCCCCTGAGCCGCCAGATCCGGCTGCTCGAACACAGCGTCGGCGTGGCCCTGCTCGAGCGCACCAGCCGCTCCGTCACGCTGACCGCCGCCGGCGCGGCCTTCCTGCCCGAAGCGACCCGTATCCTGCGCCTGGCGCAGGAAGCCGCGGTCAAGGCGCGCCGCACCGCCAGCGGCGAACAGGGTTCGCTGACGATCGGCTTCAGCGCCGCATCGGGCTATAGCCTGCTCCCGGCGGTCGTGCGCGGCATCCGCCAGACCTGTCCCCAGGTCGCCCTCAATCTCAAGGAGCTGGTCAGCACGGCGCAGGTCGAAGCGCTGAACGCCGGTGAAATCGACCTTGGCCTGATGCGCCCCCACACCATCAACAGCGAACTGGAAAGCATCCTGATGGTGACCGAATCGCTGATGCTGGCGATCCAGGAAAGCGACGCCCACCTGTGGCCCGAGGCCCCGACGCTGGCCTGCTTTCACGGCAAGCCATTCGTCATGTACTCGCCGTACGAGGCACGGCCGTTCTACCAGATGCTGAGCGAACGGTTCGCCAGGGCTGGCGTGGTGCCCGACATCGTCGAGCACATCGGCCAGGTGCACACGATGCTGGCCCTGGTCGGCGCCGGCATGGGCGCGGCCCTGATCGCGGAAGGCGCGGCCCGGCTGAAATTCGAAGGCATTGTCCTGCGCAAGGTGGCCACCGACCCGGTGCACCTGGTAGCCACCTACCGGCGCGACAACGACAATCCCGTGCTGGCGCTGCTCAAGCAGCAGGTGCTGGCATCGTTCCATCCCGCCTGACGCCGAGATTGATTCAATTCCTGTATTGGTGGCGACAGCCTTTGGATTGATTCGGCATTGATCTCCGCTCTATGATGGACCCAGCCCCAGGCATGCGACTGCTGAAGGCTGCGTACGGATCGCATAAGGTCCGACCACATAACAAAGGAGACAGTCTTGAAAACAGCAGCAGCGCTTGTCCTGTTACTGGGCGCCGGCACGGCCCATGCCCAAACGTCCGTCGCGTTCTACGGCCTGGTGGACGCCGCCATCGTCGTCGAGGATGGCGGCACCGCCGGACGCGTCACCAAGGTCACCAGCGGCGCCGCCGCCGCTTCGCGCTTCGGCCTGCGCGGCGTGGAAGAACTGGGCGACGGCATGGCCGCCTTCTTCACGCTTGAAGGCGGCACCAGGATCGATACTGGCGAAATCGACGCCGCCGGCACCATCTTCAATCGTCAGGCTTACGTCGGCTTGCGCACCAAGTTCGGCTCGGTGGCGCTCGGGCGGCAGTACACGCCGTATCACACGGCGATGGTCTCGATCGTCGACCCGTTCAACACCGGCTATGCGGGCAGCGCCAAGAGCCTGTTTCCCCACAACGGCACCAATATCCGCACCAGCAACACGATCACCTACGCCACGCCGAAGAAGAACGGCTTCGACGGCGAACTGGCCTACAGCGTGGGCGAGCAAAGCCGCTCGGCCGCAGGGCGCCAGTTCGGCGGCGCGATTGGCTACGCGGCCGGCCCGCTGGCCGTGCGCCTCGTCTACAACAACAAGAACACCGATGTCGCGGCCAATGGCGCCGCACCTAGAGTGGACCGGTCGATCGGCCGCAACATCCTGCTCGCGGCTTCGTACAACGCCGGCTGGATCAAGCTGCACTCGGGGATCAGCAGCGACAAGGGCGACAACGCCGCGCCGCTGATCAACCCGAACAACCCGTATGGCGGCGTGCGGCCGACGCCGTCAACGGACGGGCGCAGCTACCTGCTCGGCATCTCGGCGCCGGTCATGGGCGGCACGCTGCTGGCGTCGGTCCTGCACAAGGATGACCGCACCCGTTTCAATCAGGATGCCAATTCCTGGGGCGTTGGCTACCTGTACGCGCTGTCCAAACGCACCGGCCTGTACGCCGCCTACGGCCATGTCGACAACCGCAACGGCGCCGGCTACACGGTGGCAAACAATACCGAATCGGGCAGCGGCGACACCGCGTACAACCTGGGCGTGCGCCACAGCTTCTGAGTCCTGACACCATAACAACGAGGAGACACAATGACGATCCGTACCAAGGTTTCATCCCTGCTCATGGGACTGGCAATTCTAGGTGGCGCCCAGGCAGCAGGTTTTCCCGACAAGGCAATCAATGTCGTCGTGCCGTTCCCGGCGGGCGGCTCCACCGACGCCATCGCGCGGGCCATCGGTCCGAAGGTCAGCGCCAAACTGGGCCAGCCGTGGGTGGTCGATAACCGTCCGGGCGCCACCGGCGCGCTGGGCGGCGGCTACGTCAAGCGCGCGGCGCCCGATGGCTACACGCTGATGGTCGCGTCGATCGGCGTGTATTCGGTCAACCCGCTGCTGCAGAAAACCCTGCCCTACGATCCGTCGAAGGACTTCGACCTGCTGACCGTGGCCGTGCAGGCGCCGAACGTGCTGGTGACGAATGCCACCGTGCCGGCCAACACGGTCGCGGACTTCGTCGCTTACCTGAAGAAAAATCCGGACAAGATCACGTTCGCCACGTCGGGCGCCGGCAGCTCGGACCACCTGACGACGGCGCTGTTCTGGCAAAAGACCGGCACCTCGGGCCTGCACGTGCCGTACAAGGGCGGCGCACCGGCGATCACCGACCTGCTGGGCGGCCACGCCAACGCGTCCTTCCAGAACATCAACGTCGTGCTCAGCCACATCAAGGCAGGTAAGCTCAAGGCCCTGGCCGTCACGGGCAGCAAGCGCTCGGCGGTACTGCCGAACGTGCCGACGCTGGGCGAAGCTGGCGTCAAGGAAGTCGACGTCTATTCGTGGCAGGGCATCGCGGCGCCAAAAGGCTTGCCGAAGGATGTGAAGGCCACGCTGCACGCGACGATCACGGGCGCGCTGCACGATCCGCAGATTGCCGCCAAACTGACCGAACAGGGTTTCGAGGTCGTGGCCTCGACGCCCGAGCAGTTCGCCAGGTTCCAGGCGCAGGAGCTGGCCCGCTGGCGCGAGGTGATCATCAACGGCAAGATCACGCTGGACTGACGCCAGATTCGTTCAACATTCATTTTCAAGCAGCCCATCATGTCCCCTACTTCGGCAAACGCCCCCGTCATCACCAGCCTGCGCGTCGTCCCCGTCGCGGGCCAGGACAGCATGCTCCTGAACCTGAGCGGCGCGCACGGCCCCTGGTTCACCCGCAATATCGTGATCCTGACCGACAGCGCCGGCAATACCGGCCTGGGCGAAGTGCCCGGCGGCGAAAAGATCCGCCAGACCATCGAGGATGCCAGCCCGTTCGTCATCGGCGCCACGCTGGGCGACTACAACAAGGTGCTGAATGCGATGCGCAGCGCGTTCGCCGACCGCGACCTTGGCGGCCGCGGCCTGCAGACGTTCGACCTGCGCACGACCATTCACGCCGTCACGGCCGTCGAATCGGCAATGCTCGACCTGCTCGGCCAGTTCATGGGTGTGCCGGTGGCGGCGCTCTTGGGTGAAGGCCAGCAGCGCACGGCGGTGGAGATGCTGGGCTACCTGTTCTACGTGGGCGACAGCGGCAAGACGCCGCTGGGCTACCGCAGCGAAGCCGATGCGGTCGATCCCTGGCTGCGCCTGCGCAACGAGCAGGCGCTCACGCCGGAAGCGATCGTGCGCCTGGCCGAAGCGGCGCGTGAGCGCTACGGCTTCAATGACTTCAAGCTCAAGGGCGGCGTGCTGGGGGCCGACGAAGAGATGGAGGCGATCGTCGCCCTGCACGAGCGCTTCCCGCAGGCGCGTGTGACGCTCGACCCGAATGGCGGCTGGCTGCTGGCCGACGCCATCCGCGTGTGCCGCGACAAGCACGACATCCTGGCCTATGCCGAAGACCCGTGCGGCGCCGAGAACGGGTACTCGGGCCGGGAAGTGATGGCCGAGTTCCGCCGCGCCACGGGCCTGCGCACGGCCACCAACATGATCGCGACCGACTGGCGCCAGATGGCCCATGCGATCCAGCTGCAGTCGGTCGACATCCCGCTGGCCGACCCGCACTTCTGGACCATGCAGGGCTCGGTGCGGGTGGCCCAGTTGTGCGAGATGTTCGGCCTGACCTGGGGCTCGCACTCGAACAACCATTTCGACATCTCACTGGCGATGTTCACGCACGTGGGCGCCGCCGCGCCGGGGCGCGTCACGGCCATCGACACTCACTGGATCTGGCAGGATGGCCAGCACCTGACCAGGGAGCCGCTGCGCATCGAAGGCGGCATGGTGCAGGTGCCGGCGCGCCCGGGCCTGGGTATCGAACTGGATGCCGACAAGCTCGAAGCAGCGCACCAGGCCTACAAGAATCTCGGCCTGGGCGCACGTGACGATGCGGTGGCGATGCAGTACCTGATCCGCGACTGGAAGTTCGACAACAAGCGCCCTTGCCTGCTGCGTTGATCAGAACAGCTCACCATTGACAGGCACCGGCGCCGCGGTCGGCGCTGCGCGCCTGGGCGCCAGCGGCGCCGGCCACGCCGTCATCGCCTCGGCCGGGAAATGTCGCAGGAAGCTGTGCGCCACGTCGAGGTCGCGGCTACCCAGCCAGTCGCGCACCTCGTCGTCGCCCAGCAGCACCAGCGAGCGCTTTTCGTCGCCCGGCCGGTGCATGCGGCGCATCAAGGGGTGCGTGTCGGCGTTGATCGTGATCTGGGTGAAGGCACTGGTCATGCTGCCGTCGGCTTCCTGCCATTCGCGCCACAGCCCCGCCACCCAGAACAGCGATTTGTCGCGGATGCCGATCGCCGTGCGTTCGGCGCGGCCGCTCTCGTAGCACGGCTCGTAAAACCACAGCATCGGCACCGCGCACAGTTGCAGGCGGCGCCAGGCCGACGCGAACGAACGGCGCGCGACCAGCGATTCGGCGCGCGCGTTCATCGTATCGAACGGTTTCACGTCGGGCGGGATGTGGCGGCGCGGGACCATGCCATAACTCGCCACACGGGCCTGCGGCGCCAGCCCGGGCGCAGCGCACAGGATCGGCGCATCGTAATCCTTCCACGTTTCTTCGGGCCACTGCCAGTCGCGCGGCAACTGGCTGAACGCGCCAATGCGGCCGTTGAACATCTCGGGCGTCGGGGGATGGTAATTCACGCACATGACGCAGCTCCTGAAATATTTCCTGAAAGTAAAGGCGCGGTACTGCTCGGCAGTACAAGTGTAAAATACCAGTGTCTTTTTTTAGCATTCTACCCACGATGCCCGTCAGCCTGCCCTTCCTGCCCGAAAACGACGAAACTTCGCGCCTGATCCTGACCTATCCGTGGCACGCCACCGATCTCGGCCCGATCGACGCCTGGCCAAGCGTGCTCAAGACAACCGTCGCACTGATCATGGCCACGCCGACGCCGATTGCCACACTATGGGGCCCGGACGGCTACATGATCTACAACGAGGCTTACGGGGTGATCGCAGGCGGGCGCCACCCAATGCTACTGGGTTCGAAAGTGCGCGAAGGCTGGCCCGAAGTGGCCGAATTCAACGACAACGTGATGCGCGTCGGCCTGGCGGGCGGCACGCTCAGCTACCAGGACCAGGAACTCACGCTGCACCGCAGCGGCGCGCCCGAGCAGGTCTGGATGAACCTCGACTATTCGCCGATCCGCGATCAGGATGGCGTGATTGCCGGCGTCATGGCGGTCGTGGTCGAGACCTCCAGCAAGGTCAAGGCCGAACGCCACATCCAGGCCGAGCGCGCGCGCCTGCACACGATGTTCGAGCAGGCGCCGGGCTTCATGTGCCTGCTGGACGGCCCCGAACACCATTACGCGCTCACCAACGACGCCTACCGCACGCTGACCGGCAGGCGCGCCCTGCTCGGCATGCCGGTGGCGCAGGCCTTGCCCGAACTGGCCTCGCATGGCCTGGTCGAGCAGCTCGACCGCAGTTTCGCCGATGGCACGGCGTTTCGCGCCGAAGGCGTCGAACTGGTGCTGAACAATCCCGGCCAGGACGGCCCGACCAGCACCTTCATCGACGTCGTGCTCCAGCCGCTGCGCGACGCCGATGGCGCCGTGTTCGCCACCTTCGTGCTCGGCAACGACGTCACCGAACGGGTGCACGCCGAGCGCGCGCTGCGCGCGAGCGAAACGCGCTTTCGCACCTTTGCTCAAGCGATGCCGAACCACGTGTGGGCGGCGCACGATGACGGCAGCGTCGAATGGATCAACGACCGCGTGCGCGAGTACGCCGGCTGCAGCACGTCGCCCGACGATGCGCTGGGTCTGGGCTGGAAGGCGATCGTGCATCCGGACGACATGGAACGCTACCGCGCCGTGTGGCAGGCCAGCGTGGCGACGGGCGCGCCGATCGACGCCGAAATCCGCCTGCGCCGCCACGATGGCCAGTACCGCTGGCATCTGGTGCGTGCCCACCGCTCCCCGGGCGAGGCTGGCGAAGCATCGCTCTGGATCGGCAGCAGCATCGACATCGAAGACCAGAAGCGCGCATCCGACGCACTGGCCTTGTCCAATGCCAGCCTGGAAGAACGGGTCGAACGCCGCACCGCCGAACGTGACCGCATGTGGCGCCTGTCGAAGGACATCATGCTGGTGGCCGACCTGCACGCCACGCTGTTCGCCGTCAATCCGGCCTTTACGGCCATCCTCGGCTGGACCGAAGCCGAGGTGCTGGGCACGCCGATGCTGGCACTCGTGCATCCCGACGACCGCGCCGTGACGGCGCAGCAGATGGAGGCGCTGCGCGCCGGTGGTCAGGTGTACCGCTTCGAGAACCGCTGGCAGCGCAAGAATGGCTCGTGGTGCAACCTGTCGTGGACCGCGTCGCCCGACCTGCAGTACGTGCACGCCGTGGGCCGCGACATCAGTGCCGACCTGGCGCAGATGGACGTCATGCGCCGCACCGAGGCGGCGCTGCAGCAGTCGCAGAAGATGGAAACGATCGGCAAGCTCACCGGCGGCGTCGCGCACGACTTCAACAACCTGCTGCAGGTCATCGGCGGCAACCTGCAACTCATCGCACGCCGCGCCGACGGTCTGCCCGAGATCCAGAAGCGCGTCCAGAACGCCATGAGCGGCGTCGAACGGGGCGCCAAGCTGGCCAGCTCACTGCTGTCGTTCGCGCGACGCCAGCCGCTCGAACCCAAGGCGGTCAAGATCGGGCGCCTGCTGGGCAATATGGACGACATGATGCGGCGCGCGCTGGGCGAAGAGATCGACATCGAGATGGTGATCTCGGGCGGCCTGTGGACCACCGAGGTCGACCCGGCGCAGCTCGAGAACGCGATCCTGAACCTGGCGATCAACGCGCGCGATGCGATGGAGGGCGCCGGGCGCCTGACGCTCGAAGTCGCCAACGCGGCGCTGGACGCCACCTATTGCCTGGCACACCCGGAGGTCACGCCCGGCCAGTACGTGATGCTGGCCGTGAGCGACACCGGCAGCGGCATGCCGCAGGACGTGATCGACCAGGCCTTCGAGCCGTTCTTCTCGACCAAGCCCGAAGGCAAAGGCACGGGCCTGGGCCTGTCGATGGTGTATGGGCTCGTCAAGCAGTCGGGCGGCCACGTCAAGATCTACAGCGAGGTCGATGAAGGCACCACGATCAAGATCTACCTGCCCCGCTCCCTGCAGGTCGAGGATCATGCGGGCGAGCCGCTGCTGCAACCCGTCACGGGCGGCCACGAGACCGTGCTGGTGGTCGAGGACGACGAGCAGGTGCGCCTGACGGTGGTCGACATGCTGACCGACCTGGGTTATCGCGTGCTGCGCGCCAACGACGCCAGCGCAGCGCTGACGGTGGTCGACAGCGGCATCCACATCGACCTGCTGTTTACCGACGTCGTGATGCCCGGGCCGCTGCGCAGCCCCGAGCTGGCCAAAAAGACGCGCGAGCGCTTGCCGAATGTGGCGGTGCTGTTCACGTCGGGCTATACCGAGAACGCGATCGTGCACGGCGGCCGGCTCGACGCCGGCGTCGAACTGCTCGGCAAGCCGTACACGCGCGACAACCTGGCGCGCAAGGTGCGGCACGTGCTGTCGAACCAGCAGCAGAAGAATGCGCTGCTGGCGGCAAGCTTGCCCCCGGCGACGTCAGCGCCGACAACCTCGAAGGCGCGCGTGCTGCTGGTGGAAGACGACGACGCCATCCGCGAGAACACGGCTGAACTGATGCGCTTTCTGGGGTACGAGGTGCTGGAAGCGGCCGATGCCGAAGCCGCGCTGGACTTGCTGGACCGCGCGCCCGACATCGTGCTGACCGACCTGCACCTGCCGAAGATGCAAGGCGATGAACTGGCCCTGAGGGTCAAGGCGCGCCTGCCGCAGACGCGCATCGCGTTTGCCAGCGGGGCCAGTCAGGCGTCCAGCGTCGCCGATGCGATTCTGTCCAAGCCGTATGATGCGCAGCAGCTTGAGGCGTTGCTGGTGCGGCTGGCGTAGCTTGAAACGGCCGCGGGTCAAAGCGATGCAATCAGCTTTGCACCGCAGGCCGTAAGGTCGTTGTCGTAGGCGTAGGCCCGCCCCATATGCCGGGCACCTTCACCGTCCGGGATGATCGCAAACCGGCCCTTGCATTTCGGGCAAAAGGTGGTATCGCCTGCAAGGGCCGCTTCGGTTCCCATGACAACGGTGCCGGAAGACACCAGAATGACCTGGCCGCCGTGATCGGTCTTGTCGTTGAGACGAATGACACTGCGGCCTGCGTGTTTCATTTGTCCTCCTTCGTATGCCCTTGATCGACCTGTTCGGCTTCGATCAGATGCCAGGCAAGTTCGCTCGCATCAAGCGGCAGCATCCAGTCGCGCTTCGGATCGGGAAATGACTGCCCTGCCGTCAGCCAGCGCTGGCGCCACGCCTGATTGACTTCGTATTCCAGCGGATGCCCGGGCGCGAGCCATGGCTGCCAGGTGCCCGTGCGCGCGCATGCCTTGTCACCTGCGCAGCCTACTGGCGGATCCAGCCGTGGGACTTGCCGCGACAGCCTGAGCGCGGTGCGTGGCGCGACCGCGCCGCCGTCGTTGTGCATCGTCAGTACCCGCTGCCAGAGCAGACCGGTGATCGCCCTGGATCCGGTGCCGTTCGTGTAGCGCGGCTGCTCGAACGCCTCTGCTTTGCCGTACAGCCCCGGAGGAATCGTGGCCAGGAAAGCGCGCACCTCGCCCGCTTCCTGCGGCGCCTTCGGTTGCCAGTAGCCAGCGACGGGGGCCTGGACGGCATCGGTGGTTTCGGCGAGTGGCCGGAACGTGTAGGCGCTGTCGAGGGAGTACCGACCTTTCCTCAGCGAGGCTTCTGTCGGTGACGGGATTACCGGGGCAGGCACGACGGGCATAGCGGCAGCGAGCAGGCTCTCGCGCGTGCCGTCCCAGGGCGGAAGCACGGCCGGCGGCAGGGGCACGATCTTGTCCAGGTTCGGGAAGCGGCGGTCGGGATTGAAACGGAGCGCTTTCCCCAGCATCTCGTAACGCTCACCTCGCGCCTTGTCGATGAAGGGCACGAACATGGTTGCCAGATTGCTCGGACGGTCGAACTCGCTGCCAATGTTGTCCGAACAAAACTCGCAGCCGCCCTTCACGCCCTCGTGCATCGCCCGCATTACGCGGTCGAAGGTTGCTCGGGATCGCTCACCCACTTGTGTGCCGTCCAGGGCCCGAGGAACAATATACATGGGTTGCATCTCTATCGCTCCTGGGCCATATCCCTGAGCCAGCGCGCATTCGAACATCTTGATCGCAATCGGGATATTGCCCCAATAACCAGGTACAAGGCCATCGGCTCCCGCATCGATCTTTTCACCGAGGAAGACCATCGCCTGCGGGTTGCCCATCTGCGCCGCCTTCTGGAAAAAAGCGTAAGCACGGTCCGTATTTCCGAACACACCCGTTCCATTCAGATAATAAGTGCCCATCCGGTCATAAGCAGCCGGAATGCCCAGTTCCACGGCCTGCGACACCAGCCTCATCGCCGCATCCTCGCCATTTGGCGGATCCAGGCCTTCCACATACAGGCTGGCCAGGTTTAGCATCGCCTTCCAGTGATGCCGCTCGGCCGCCTGGCGCGTCAGCTGAACAATTTTCTTGTAGTCGCGGTCGTCGATGAAGGTCGTACGATCCTCCAGCGCGCGTGCCTCAAGGAACCAGTCGTCGGCCTGGGCGTCGATCGGCGGCACCTTGCTCGCTTCGGTCTGGCACTCGAACGATGCGATATGCGGATCGAACGGCGGCAACGGTTGCATGTGTGGCGGAACCTTGGCTTTGTCCATATGGCAGCCCGTCATGAAAGTAAGAACGATGATCACGGTCGCCGCATTGCGGCGACCACGAGGAAGATCGATGGAACGCGCCCACATGATCAGGCGACTCGCACGATTGAGCATCGCCCATCATCGAGCGGGACGATGAACCCTTCCATCTGCTTGTCAACTGGCTTGTTTGATCGCGCCTTCTGCCTGTCTTTGTTGACTTTCATCAGCTTTACCCAGTCACTGAAGGTCTTTTCAATCTCTTTCGGTGTCGCGTTACCGCCGTTATTTTCTTCAGTCGCCAGCGTCGACCAGATCCGCTTTCGCAACGCGGTTGCATGGCGCTGATCATTCGTGGCGAGGTTAATCTCGCTGTCGACCGCCATGCTGCGCTGATTCAAATTCGCACTGCCTAGCGTGAAAAAGGAGTCATCGACCAGCAGCAACTTGGAATGAATATAGATTTCGCGGTAACGCCATGCGCGCCGTGCCTGGTTGAATTCGCAGGCGTTGAGCACGGCTACGCAGACCCTCAGACCGAATTTGTCTTCGAGAATGAGGGCGGACGGCTTGTCGATCCTGTTAGCAGCCACGACGACTTCCGGCAATGGCCTTGGCGCACTCGCCCGCCTGTCTACGGCATCCCCGAAAAAAGGCTTCGGCATCGTTCGATCAAGCCTGGCTTGTTCATTGGTCTTGTCGATCATGTCGACCTGTTGCGTCAAGCCGCCCTGTTGCCCCAGCGGCGCCAACGTCTCGTAGGTACGCGGGATCATCCCTGCCGACTCCGGCGCCGGGATGACGACAAACACGTGCATCACGGGCACATCTTCACTGCCCTTGCCGATCTTGGCGCAGTTACGATTCCACCCGGCGAGCACCTCTTTGCGGATTGCGAGCAAATGCTCGGCCCATTCCTGATACTGGAAATACTGGTTTTCCAGATAAAGATAGCCGCCCCCGCCAGCCGCGACGCGGGTCGCATTGAAGTAAATCTCCTTGATCGTGAAATCGTCTTCCTCGGGCTGGGTGCGGACAATCTGCACCGTCGAGTCGCCGCCGGTCGCCTTACGCAGCAGGGCCGAGGGCGGTGTACTGCATACGTAGGACGCTGTCTTGGCGTGAGGATTGTCTCCGTTACCGGCACGCGCCCACGCCCGCTCAAAATTCTCGTGCAATGGTATGAGCGCCCTGCCACCCTCGATCCGGCAGGCATAATCGCGCAATGGCTTGAGGGTTTCAAAATCGTGTTGGCCGCCCACGCCCTGCGTTTTCTCTTTCAGCGTACTGGCCTGGCCCTCCTCGCGCAATAAATTGTCGACGCAATGCTCCTCGGTATCCCAATAGCCGGTCATGGAATTGAGTCCCATGACATAACCGACGGCCTTTTCGCCCTGCTTGTAGTTGAAATCGATCAGTACCGGCTTCTGATGGTGGGTTCCATGATGCTCCAGCAAATAACTCTCGCTGAAATCGGGTCGCCCCCGCTCATGGCCGAGCGATTTTTCGTTGCTGTTGCAGTCCCCATCGCGCAGGCGAATGCTGATGCCGGTGAGCAGATTCTTGAATGCCGCGCGATACCAGCTGCAGCAGTACTCCTCCTTCGCCATGGCGCCCAACTCGTCGCCCGAAATATTCCATTTTTTTTGATGGCGATGCTCACGCGCATGCTCACGAATCATTTCAAGACTGGCCTTGGCATGCAGTTGTTGGCCGACCAGATCGCTTTTCTGCGTATGCCAGGGTGAAGTGCCATGGGTATGGCCCGGCATGTGTTTCTGTTTTTTTCCGCCGACCCAGCTATACCAGATCAACAAGCGAACACTTACGCCCCGCCGTCCGGCCGCGATCAACAGATCGCCATAGGTGTCGGCCCGTGGCCAGATGTACCCATTTCGGTTCAGCTCCATTCCGGGATCGAAGCCCCAGCACACCAGATCGATGCTTTCCTTGGCCTCGGCGATGTCTTTGGCGATGGCGGCGAAACCCTCCTTGCCGCAGACCAGGAGCCTTAGCCGATTGTTGTGGGTGATCGGATGGGTGGCGCTTCCCTTCTTGTTCCTGACTTCCGCGAACCACTGAACGGTCGAATTCGCATGGCAGCTGACTTCGTTGATGTGCACCTGCTCGGTTCGCAGATAAGTTTCGGCGCTCATGTCGTTTCCTGTTCTGTTCATGAAAAGTCAGGTTGGGGTGCGGCCATCTGCCGAACCATCAAGCGCGCGTGCGCCCTGACTCGACAAGGACTGTTCGGTGTACAAAGCGTGGTTCGTCGAATCGAACTTCTCCGAGGCTGCCAGATCGTAGCGATCACCATTGGCCAGCTCGACCGAGTAAGCCTGCGTTCCTTTTGTATGCTTGATGGCGATACGACCGAGGTCATCGGTGATGCCTTCGTCGAACCGGCTGCCGTTCTTGAACAGCTTGTACGGCATGTTGGCGATTGGGCGGCCGCTGTCACGATGCGTTTGCAGCGTCAACACGAGCTGTTTCGGATCTTCGGGCGTGGCCGCCTCGTCGATGGTGATCTTGTGCTCCTGCGATGGCTGCGGCCGGTTCTGGGGCGCGAGCGTTTCCAGGTTGCCGTGAAAGAGCGTCGGCTTCGGCGCGAATACCTGCATGCGGTCGGTGATTTCAACCATGGCGCCGGGGCCGTGCAGCCGTACCCCCTTCCTTCCCCGGATATCGACCCAGTCGGATTGGCTGATCAGCGCCAGCACCTTGTCGGCGATCACCTGAATGTCGTCGTCATGCGCCTGCACGGTGATCTTTCCGGCGGCGGCAATGAACTTCATGCCCGCTTTATGCACGAACAAACGCAGTGTCTGCCTTATGCTCGCGTAGAGGCTGTCACCAGCTGCGATCGACAGGTTGTGGCCGGCCGTCAGCGCGATGTGCTCGCCGCTGGCAATATGGGCCGACCTGGTCGAGGCCAATTCGATTCCGGCCGGGCTGGACAAAACAAGATGTGGCTCAGCAAGCTCCGGGAACTGTTCGCCTGCGCCCCGTATCGCATCGTTTTGCGCTTTGAGCACATCGGCGACGCTGTGCTGCTGTCCATTGTCCTGCGCAAATCCCTTCAATGCGGACGTCGCCTGCGCGTCGTGCAATGCCTGTGCGGCATCCAGCTGCCTTACCGTTCCACCCATTTCCTTGACAGTCCCGCAGGCAGCCTGCCGCACCTCGGTCGTGATCAACAGACCCTTGGCCGCGCGCGCCACACCGTGCCCGTCGGTACGCAGTTCCCACCCTTCTCCACGCCTGTCCCTGCGCCCACGATGGTCTTCGATGCGCGTGATGAGGCCCAGTGAAAGCTGGCTATGCTGATGATCGCTTCTGAGCTGCGCCTGGATCTCTCCGCTCGTGTCGTCAAGGATCAGGTGATTGCCGCGCCCGTTCGCAGAACTGACCCCGGATCCCAGCTCACGGCTGCGCAGGCCCGTCAACGCGCGCTGCCCGGGCACATCCCACGGCAGCATGTTACTGCCGTTAAAGACCGCCCCGGTGATGATCAGGCGGTCCGGACAACCGTCCAGCCACTGGACGACGACTTCCGTACCCACCCTGGGAATCGCTGCAGCGCCAAACTCTGCGCCCGCCCAGGCGCTTGACACACGGATCCAGGCGGAACTACGGTCATCGTTGCTGCCCTTGCGATCCCAATGAAATTGCACGCGTACCCTGCCGTATTCATCGGTGCAGATACTGTCCTGGCCAGGGTCACCCACGACGATCGCCGTCTGCGGCGCGAGAATCCGTGTCTCCGTGCTGTTGAAATGCCGCCCCGGTCGCCAGGGGACGGATCTGGCGGAGCATGTCGCCCAGTTACGATAGGAGACCTTTTCTCCCACCGTTTGCAGATAGTTGTTCGTCGCAGTATGGCGTACCGAAATAATCAGAAACTCGTCCTTCCCGGGCCTGCTCGCCTCGCGCGTTATACCGTAATTAAAATGGCACAGCAGACGGAACCAGCGACCCGGCATCAGGAAGCGATTGTTGCCCCTGGCATCGATATGCTTGGCGATGGCTTCTACTTCTTCCATGCGAACGAGGCTGAGCGCATTCCCGTGATTCCAGTCCTTGAAACCGTAGGCGCCAGCATATCCATAGGATTCGATCAATGGCACCAGGCCCTGCTTGCTCACCGTTGGCGTCGTGACGCTGCGCGGTCTCGCATTTTTGAAATTAAAACTGTTCAGCGCGACGCTTGATACCGCAACATGCCTTACCTGCGACCAGTAATCGATGGCATCTTCTTCCAGTGCATTACCTTCTCCGTGAAAGCGCACGTCGGCACCACCGTCGATCGGCGACGCCAATGTGGAATTGCAGCCAATGATCAGCGTGTGACCAGCAGCGTCGTGCTCATACCAGTAGTACCACCCAGCGTCTTCCCAGCGCCGGCTCAGGTAATTGAAGTCGCTTTCGTTGAACTGGCAGGCATCGTGCATCACCGGATCCTGCGCCGTCACGCGCCATTCCCAGCGCGACAACACGCCATAGTCGCGAAAGATGTCATCGGCCTGCGCTCGCAAGCGCATGCCATGAAACAGATAACTGTCATTGCGCAATGCCAGGAATTTCAGCCACGGGCCAAGGATGGCTTCATAGAAAGTGACGCCACCATCGCATCGGCAACGACGGAAGCTGAACACGTAGCCAGAAAAATAGCGCAGGCTGCCATCCTGGCGCACGAGTTCGATATTCAGCAATTTTGCCAACATATCCTTGAGCGCGATATTGGGATCATCGGCCAGCAACTCGACCGTGAAAACGAAATCCCGCGACAGGTATTCCTCTGCATCGATCCGGTTCACCAGGAATTGGGCGCGCGGTGCATCGTCGTTCGGAAACGAAAGGCGCAGGATTCGATTGTGCTGCTGATCGTGCAAGAGGTCTTGAAACGCGCGGCGATCGATAGCCATGTGTGATCCTGGGGTAGGAGGAATGGAACTCCCTGCAGCGAACGCGACAGAAAAAGTTCAGCCGTTACACTACGCTGATGCCGCCAGATCAAAGTTGACCAACGTCAATGTGCTGTTTTGCGTTTGCTCCACAGCGCCACAATGCGTTATTGATCAACTTGATTGACCAAAAGCGTCGCTGAGCATCACGGCAAGCTGCGAGGTTGCTTTTGCGTGCACAAAAAAAAAGCCCCGCAGGGCCATTGAATCAGTTGGAGGGCGCGCAGTTCAATGCACCGCGCCCAACTGCCCGCGCAGCGTGACGATGAACTTCTCCTTGTCGAACAGCGTGAGCACGTCCTCGCGCCCGTCGATGCCGGGCACTTCGAGCACCTCTGCGCTGTCCTGGCGCATGTCTTGCGGGCCGTTCACGCGCAGCAGTTGCGGCGATGGGCGGCGCTGGGTGTCCGGCAGCGACAGGATGGTGTCGACGCGGTCGACGATCAGGCCGAACCGCTCGCCGTCGTGCTCGAGCACCAGGATGCGGCGCGCGGCATCGGCCGCCGGCGCTGCGGCCAGCGGCGCCATGCCGTACAACAGGCGCAGGTCGATCACGCACACCATCTGCTGGCGTACCTGCAGCATGCCGTGCACGCAAGCCGGCATGCCCGGCGGGCGGGTGACGGCGCCGTCGAAGTCGACGATTTCGCGCACCTGGCTGATGTCCGCGGCCCAGCCGGTATCGAGCGAAAATGCCAGGTACACCTGGCGCGCGCCGGTGATCTTGCGGGCGGCGCACGCGGCGCCGGCTTCTTGTGCATACAGGCGGCGATGGCCGGCGCAGATGTCGCTCACTTCCGACTCCGAAAAAAGATGGTCATGGTCCAGGAACAGGCTGTCGCCCAGTTCCCCGTTGGGCAGGCAGCCGCGGTACATCGCGCCGCGCGCGGTGCCCAGCAGCGGGATGGGCAGGATGTCGGTGTCGAAGTACGGGCGGATGTCGTCGACCGCATCGACCAGCAGGCCCAGTTGCTCGTCGCCGATGCGCACGATCAGGACGCGCGCATCGAGGGGCTCCGACTGCGACGGGCCGCAACCGAGCAGCGCGCCGAAATCGACCACGCCGACCGGCACGCCGCGCAGGTTCAGCCAGCCCTTGCATAGGCGGCCCGCCATCACCGATGGCAGCAGTTCGGGCACGCGCATGATTTCCTGGATCGCTTCCATCGCCAGCGCGAAACGCAGGCCGCCGACGGTAAACGAGATGCACTTGCGGCCCTGCGCCTGGCGCAAAAAGCGCATGCGCCAGGCGTCGCGCGCCACGCTGGCATGGGCGCGCACCTGGGGCACGTTGTCGATCCGCACCAGCGCATCGGCGTCGAGCAGTTGCAGCACGCGCGCGCCATCGGCCAGCGTGATCGTGCCGGCGATGACGCCGCGCGCAGCGTCCTGTTGCCAGTGCAGGCCGGCGCGCTGCTCGGGCCGCACGCGCAGCACTTCGCCGGTGGCGTCGAACACGAGGCCGACCTGGATATCATCGACATCGATGATCACCACGCGCTGCTCGCCCGTCACGCCGGGTGCCGCCGGGTCAAAAATGCGGGCCAGGTTCAGCAGCGGGATCGCCGCGCCCCGCAGCGTGAAGATGCCCTCCAGGCAGCATGGCGACAATGGGATCGGCGTGATCCGCGCCGGCATGTCCACCACTTCGCGCACGTTCAGTGCCGGCAGTGCGAACTCCTGGCCGGCCAGGAAGAACGTCCCTATCACTTCCATGCCGGCGGCTTCGCGCAGCACGCGCGCAGCCCCGGCCATCTGTTGTTCGATGGCCGTCACGGCCGCGCCGACATCGCTCATCGTCTCAGTGTCCATATTCATGCCGCCAGCGCCTCCTGTTCGCGCGCGATGCGCACCACGCTGAATGTCTGTTGATCGCAATCGATCGACAGACGCCGGCCCTGCGAACCGCCCACGTCCTGGAAACTTACCTGCAGGCCGCGCAGCGACAAATGCGAGCGGGCCGCTTCGATATTGCGCGTGCCGACCGCACCGCCGACCGGGCGCAGGTTCAGCATGCGTGCGCCGCCGGCGATGACGACGTCGACTTCGTCGTACTGCTCGCGCCGCACGCCCATCATTGCCAGCAGGCGCGGCACGGCCGCACTCACGTAACGGGCCGAGCCCTCGCCGGCTTCCACGCCATCGGGCAGGAAGCAGTGCGCCAGGCCGCAGCGGCCCTGGTTACGCCAGATCATGCCGATCCCGACGCAGGAGCCCAGCAGCGCGGTCAGGACCTGGTGACCGTGACCGATCTGCATCTGGCCGGACAAGACATGCGACATCTGGCTCAGGCTTTGCATACTCATGATGGTTCTCCGCCGATACGATAAACATGGGCCTGCTCGAACGCGAACGCGGTCTGCAGGCGGGTGATGGATTCCTGTTCGCCCAGGACCAGGCGGGCGCTTGGTCCCATCGCGGCCCGGGCGCCGGCCAGCACCTGCTGCTGGTGCTCGGCGTCGAAATAGATCAGCACATTGCGCAGCATGACGAGGTCGAACGCGGCGCCCCGTGGCGGGCGGCCCAGCAGGTTGTGCTGGTCGAAGCGCACGTGCTGCGCGACGGCCGGATCGACTTGCACGCCATCGCCATGCGCGACCAGGTACTTGCGAAACAGGGCCGGACGATCGGCCTCGAAGCGTGCCACGCTGCGGCCGCGGTAGGCGCCGGCGCGCGCCGTGGCCAGCGCTGCATGCGAGATGTCGGTGCCGAGGATCTCGAAACGCAGGCCGGGTGCGTGCGCCTGGAATTCGAGGCAGCTCATGGCCAGCGAATAGGCCTCTTCACCGGTGGCGGCAGCGGCCGACCAGATGCGCAGCGGCGCAGCGCGGCCCTGCGCCGCGAACGCCGGCAGGAAGGTCTCCGACAGCCAGGCCCAGACGGCCGGCGTGCGGAAGAACACCGTGTCGTTGGTGGTGACCGAGTCGATGAACGACGTGACCTCGGTGCGGTCGCTGGCCAGGCGCTCGATATAGCCGGCCCACGAGGCGATGCCCAGCGCGCGCAGGCGCGGGAGCAGGCGCCCCTGCAGCAGCACGCGCTTGTGCTCGTTCATCGCGATGCCCGTGTGCTGGCGCACCAGGGCGATCAGGGCGGAAAAATGGTCGTCGCGCAGTTCCATGGCCGTTTCCTCGTGCTTCAGACCACGAAGCGGGCGACAGTGTTGTTCAGATGGGTCGCGTGCTCGTTCAGGCCCTCGGTCGAACGGGCGATGCTGTCGCACGAACCGGCCGACCGCTCGGTTTCCTGGGCGATGTAGAGGATCGCGGCCGAGACTTCCTTGGCCGTGAGCGACTGCTCGCTGGCGCTGTCGGAGATCTCGGCGATCGCCAGCGAGGTCTTGCCGACGCCACTGGTGATGCGGTCGAACGCTTCGCTGGCCTGGCGCGAGATTTCGCTGCCCTGCGCCACGCGGCGCACCGATTCATTGATCAGCTTCGAGATTTCCTTGGTCGCCTGCGACGAGCGCTCGGCCAGCTTGCGCACTTCGTCGGCCACGACCGAGAAGCCCAGGCCGTGCTCACCGGCGCGCGCCGCTTCGATGGCCGCATTGAAGGCGAGCATATTGGTCTGCCCGGCGATCTCGCCGATGACCTTGACAATCTCGCCAATGTCCTCGGACGACTGGTTAATCATCGCCATCGCTTCGATCGAGCGGGCAATCGCCTTGGCGCCGATCTCGGCTTCGTCGCGGGTCGACTGGGCCAGGCTGTTGGCTTCCTGCGTGCTGCGGGCGATCGTGTTGATCGAGGCGGTCAGGCCATCGACCGAGGCGTTCATCTGTTCGACCGTTGCGCCCAGCGCCTGAGCGCTGGCGGCCACCGTGTTGGAGCGCTCGGCAATCGTGCGCGACGAGACATTCAGTTTGCCGGCGGCCGAGACGGCGTCGCCGATCACGCCGCGCAGGTCGCCGATCATCTTCATCACGCCGCGGCCCAGTTCGTCGAGGGGCTCGGCGCCGCTCGTGTCGATCGTGCCGGTCAGGTCGCCGGCCGAGGCGCGCGCCACCTGCTCGAGCAGCAGGCCGACCTTGCGGCGCTCATCTTCGGCGCGCTGGACAGCCGCTTCTTCGAGCATTACCTGGGCGGTGATGTCGGTGGCGAACTTGACGACTTTGACCGGCTTGCCGTTGGCGTCGAAGATCGGGTTGTAGGTCGCCTGGATCCACACGGTCTTGCCGTTGTTGCCGTGGCGCTTGTAGCGGCCGGCGTCGAATTCGCCGCGGTTGAGTTTGCCCCAGAAGCGGCGGTAGGCCGCGCTCGACGCATATTCGTCGTCGCAGAACACGCGGTGGTGTTCGCCGCGCACGTCTTCCAGCGCGTAGTCGAGCAGGTCGAGGAAGTTCGCATTGGCGTCGAGCAGCACGCCGCTCATGTCGAACTCGACCACGGCCTGTGCGCGGCCGATCGCCGACACCAGGCCGGTCGTCTCGGCAGCGCGCACTTTCTCGGCCGTGATGTCGGTGGCGAACTTGATGATCTTGGCGACGCGCCCCGAGCTGTCCTTGACCGGATTGTAGGACGCGTTGATCCAGAATTCGCGCCCGCCCTTGGCGATGCGCTTGTATTCGGCGCGGTCCGACTTGCCGGCGCCCAGGTCTTTCCAGAAACGGGCATAGGCCGGCGAATCGATCAGCTCGCGCTCGCAGAACATGGAGTGATGACGCCCCGCCAGCTCGGCGTCCGTGTAACCCGTCACGCTCAGGAAGTTGTCGTTGGCGCGCAGGATGTTGCCATTCAAATCGAATTCGACGATGGCCTGGGCGCCGTCGAGCGCCGAGTAGATCGCACGCAGGTCTTGCAGCGCGTCAGGCGATTCCAGATAGATCGTTTCCATAAATTCAGTGAGATAGGTGAATAAGGGCGCTGCGGGCGACGACGCAACGGGTGCATGTCTGCATCATCCGTCATTTCGCACAAACAGTAAATCCAGCAAAGTCAGAGTATTGATTCTGCCTGATTTATCGTTGCCCTACAACAACAATCTGCCCTGCCACAGATGAGAAGCCCCATTTTTTGGACGATTAGACGTCCTGAGAGCGTGTTCCATATGTTCCCTCCCTGCAACCAAATCGGTCAAAACGAAATATTTTTCTTGAGAAATTCAGTAAAGACGATAAAATTCATGACATCAACAATCCAGTAAAAACGAAACCATGATCCCTTTCATCCATTTCCGTTCGACTGAAACCAATCCCCTGCTCATGCGCACCCTGATGATCCTGCTGTTCTGGACCACGGTGCTGGCCGGAACGAAGGTGTTCGCTGCCGATGCCCAGGCGGTCGATGTGCGCCTGCAAGCCTTCCAGGTCGTGACGCAGGACAAGGGCGGCGAAAAACTGGTCCCTGCAACTGAAGCCAATCCTGGCGACACGATCGAATACCAGGTCACCTACCAGAACAACGGCAAGTCGGCCGCGAAGGCAGTCGCAGCAACGCTGCCGGTGCCTGAAGGCGCCATGGTCTACCTCGACGGCAGCGCCGCCCCGAAAGCGGTCCAGGCCAGTCTCGATGGCAAGCAGTTCAGTCCCCTGCCCCTGACCCGTGAAGTGATGCGCAACGGTCGCCGCACCGTCGAGCCGGTACCGCCCGAGCAATACCGTTTTTTGCGCTGGGAACTGGGCGATCTCGCGCCCGGCAAGGCCGCGACCGTGACCTCGCGCATGCGTGTCGCCGTCCCGCCGTCGTCCAGGCTCGCGCGCTCCTGACCCTTTGATTTCCTGACGTTTCGGCGTCGCTCTGCAACACTGTGCAAATAGTTGTCTTTTTATTAACATAAACCCCCGATCACCCTGTTCGATCCTGACTTACGCAAGTCCCATTACAAGGAAGCAGCCATGAAAACCCATCTCAAGCTCGTCGCCGCAGCAGCGCTGCTGGCAACCGCCAACGGCGCTTACGCCGCCACCGCGGCCGGCACCCAGATCACCAACCAGGCCACCGCCACCTATAACGATTCCACCGGCACCAAGACGGTCCAGTCGAACACCGTGATCACGACCGTGCAGCAGGTCGCCAGCCTGACGATGCCCGCCGGTACCGCCAAGAGCGCCGGCGCCGGCACCTCCGTCACCTACGCCCACAGCGTGACCAACACCGGTAACGGCAGCGACACCTTCGCCCTGTCGCAAACCAATACCGGCACGCTGAACATGACTGGCGTCGTGTTCTACGCGGACGCCAACGGTGACGGCGTGGCCGACAACGCCATCCCGATCACCAGCACCGGCCCGCTGGCTGCCGGCGCCACCTTCCGCTTCGTGGCTGTCGCCGCGCTGCCGGCCGGCGCCGCCAACGGCACCACCAACGTGCTGACCGTCCGTGCCACCAGCGGCTTCAACGGCGCGGTCACCGCCGCCAGCATCGACACCACCACCGTCTCGGCCGGCGCCGTGATCGACATCACCGCCAACTCGGCCGGCGCCGGTGCTCCGGGTGCAGGCCCTGGCGTCGAAGCCGCTGCCGTGGAAACCAAGACCACGACGGCCGGCACGATGACCTCGTTCGTCCTGTTCCTGAACAACACCGGCGGCAGCCCCGACACCTTCAATCTGCAGGCGAGCACCGACGGCACGTTCGGCACGCAAATCCTGCCAACGGGCTGGACCGTGGTCTTCAAGGACGCGAATGGCGCGGTCGTCACCAACGCCACCGTTGCCGCCGGCGCCAATGTGCGCGTGACCGCCGAAGTGACGCCGCCAGCCGGCACCGCACCAGGCACGACCGACCTGTACTTCCGCGCCATCTCGGGCACCACCGGCGTGGCCGACCGCATCCACGAAGCCGTCACGGTCGCCGCTGCCGATTCGCTCGTTGAGCTGGTCAAGACCCAGGCCCTGGACGCCAACTGCGACGGCACCGCCGATACCGCCTTCAGCAATGCACCGATCACGTCCGGCGCCGTGCCGGGTGCCTGCATCCGCTACCAGATCGTCGGCACCAACAAGGGCGTGACCGTCATCAACTCGATGGTCATGACCGACACGATCCCGGCCAACACGACCTACCACGCCGGCGCCCCGGCCAACACGCTGCTGGGTTCGATCCTGGCGCCGGCCGCCGGCCTGGTCGGCAGCGTTTCGGCGACTGTCGGCAATCTGGCCCCGGGCCAGTCGAACACGATGGCCTTCGGCGTGAAGATCGACTAAGTACACCAACGTACACCATTGCCACACCAACGCAGCGCCGCTCCGGCGGCGCTGCCTTCGAATTCCCAGACTCCCGCGCGCGCCATGACGACCTTCCTCCGACACCTCGTATTTCTCTGCATGAGCTTTGTCCTGTGGTTGTCCTGCGACGCGGGCGCCGCCATCAACAACCGTGCCAGCGCGACCTTCGTCGGCGCGGCCGGCACCAGCATCACCATCGAATCGAATACCGTGCGCGCCGTGCGCTCCGATTCGATCACGTATTTCACCTCGGCCGCCTACAGCCGCGTGGCGCGTGCGACCGAGCTCAACGGCAACCTGTTCCTCCAGGTCGATGCCGCCGAGTGCAACACCGACAAAAATGTTGCCGAGCAGGTCAGCGTGACACTGGTCTCCACGCTGACTGGCGACCGGCAAGCGTTCCCGGCGCGCGAGACGGGCGCCGACACGGGCGAATACCGCTTCAGCGCCGTCGCCGCGAGCCACAACGACGACGACGACCACGAGGACGACGCTAACGACGGCATCATCGAAGTCATGAAGAACGACACCCTGCTCGCCACCGTCGCAGGCTGCGGCAGCGGCGTGATCCAGACCGCGATCCTGGTCGACCCGATCGGCATCGTCTACGACAGCCGCAGCAACCTGCCGCTACCAGGTGCGACCGTGACCCTGATCGACATCAGCGGCGCCGGCAACGGCGGCGCGCCAGGTGCGCCGGCCCGCGTATTCGGCGTGGATGGCGTCACGCCGGCGCCCAGCACCGTCATCACCGATGGCGGCGGCATGTACCAGTTTCCACTGGTGGCACCGAGCCTGTACCGCCTGCAGGTGACCCCGCCGTCGAACTACGGCTTCCCGTCGAAACGCGAGATCGGCGAACTGCCCGCGGGCCGCACGACCAACCTGTATGGTTCGTTCGGCGGCGAGTTCATCGTCAGCGAAACCTCGGGCGTGGTCACGATCGACGTGCCGCTCGACCCGATCCCGGGCGTGCTGTACGTGGAAAAGAACGCGTCGCGCGCCATCGTCGAAGTGGGCGACGTGCTCGATTACACGGTGCGCGTCCACAACACCGCCGAACAGGCGCTGGTGGATGTCGTGGTCGAAGACCGCCTGCCGGCCGGCTTTTCTTTCGTGCCAGGCACGCTGCGCATCGATGGCGCGCTCGTGACCGACCGGTTCGAGAACCGCGGCCCGACGCTGCGCATTCCCCTCGATACGCTGGCCGCGAAATCGAACCGCGTGCTGCGCTACCGCGTGCGCATCGGCGGCGGCGCGCTGCAGGGCGACGGCATCAACCGCGCCCAGGCCACCAGCGGCGCCCCGCTGGCCCTGGTCTCGTCGGTGGCCGCGGCCAAAGTCAAGGTCGAAGCCGGCATCTTCAGCAGCAAGGGCTTCATCCTGGGCGACGTGTTCGCCGACTGCAATGTCAATGGCCAGCGCGACCTGGGCGAGCCGGGCATTCCCGATGTGCGCATCTACCTGGAAGACGGCAGCTTCTCGCAGACCGATGCCGACGGCCGCTACAGCTTCGCCGACGTTACCCCGCGCACCCACGTGGCAAAAGTCGACCTGAGCACGATGCTGGCCGGTCAGCTGGCCGTGCTGTCGAACCGCAATGCGGGCGACGCCGGCAGCCGCTTCGTCGACCTGAAGGACGGCGAACTGGCGCGCGCCGATTTCGCGCTGAGCGGCTGCAATCCCGACGTGCTCGAGGCGATCAAGGCCCGGGCCGCCCGCCTGCGCGCCGTGCTGGCCTCGGCCGCCGTGCTGACCGCCCCAAGCCCGGCCGCCGCAAAAGCCGCGCCAGAGCTGGACCTGGCCACGGTGACCAACCGCCTGGGCTTCATCGGCCTGATCGACGGCGCGATCCTGCCGCACGCCCAGCCGACCATCCGCGTCAAGGGCGGCGCCGGTTCGAGCTTCACGCTGCTGGTCGATGGCGTGGCCGTCGACGACAGCCATATCGGCAAGCAGGACACGGTGGCGGCGCAGGCGCTTGAGCTGCGCGACTATGTCGGCGTGACGCTGAAGCCTGGCCACAACCTGATCGAAGTGCGCGAGACCGACAGCTTCGGTAACCCGCGCGGCAGCAGCGTCGTCGACGTGGTCGTGCCGGGCGCCCTGGCGCGCCTGTCGGTCGCCCCGCTCGCCGAATCCGCCCCGGCCGATGGCCGCTCGCTGGCGATGGTCGCCGTGCGCCTCGAAGACGCCCATGGCGTGCTGATCGCCGAACGCACCCCGGTCACGCTGGACGCCAGCGCTGGCCAGTGGGACCAGCCCGACCTCGATCCACGCGAGCCTGGCCACCAGGTCTTCGTCGAAGGCGGCAGCGCCGAATTCGCACTGCGCACGGCGCCGGACGCCGGCGAAGCCCGCCTGCAAGCCACCAGCGGCCTGCTGCGCGCGAAGAACACGCTGCGCTTCCTGCCGGCCCTGCGCCCGATGGTGGCAGCCGGCGTCGTCGAAGGCGCCTTCAGCCTGAACCGCAGCCGCGGCAATACCGCGACCCCGCTGCGCGATTTCGACGGCTTCGAAGACCGCCTGCGCCACGTGGCCGGGGGCGAGACCGTCAACGCCGGCGCCCGCGCCGCGATGTTCGCCAAGGGCCAGATCGGCGCCGATACGCTGCTGACCATGTCGTATGACTCGGACAAGGACACCGAACCGAAGATGTTCCGCGACATCAACCCGTTTGCGTTCTACCCGACCTACGGCGACGACGCCCGCCGTGGCTTCGAGGCGCAATCGGCCGGCCGCCTGTACGTCAAGGCCGAGCGCAACCGCTCGTACGTGATGTTCGGCGACTTCGTGCCGCCAGGCGTGACCCCGGCGCGCAACCTGGGCGCCTACAACCGCAACCTGACGGGCCTGCGCCAGCACGCCGAACTGGACGGTCTGACAGTCGACTCGTTCCTCAGCTACGACAGCACCCGTCAGATGGTCGAAGAATTCGCCGCCAACGGCACCTCGGGCCCGTTCCTCACCGGCGGCGGCCTGATGGTCATCAACAGCGAGCGCATCGAAATCATCGTGCGTGACCGCGACCAGACCGGCGTGATCCTGTCGCGCCGCGCCCTGGTGCGCTACGTCGACTACGACATCGATCCGCTCAGCGGCCGCATCCTGCTGCGCGCCCCTGTGCCGAGCCTGGACGAAAACCTGAACCCGGTCAGCCTGCGCCTGGCGTACGAAGTCGACCAGAACGGTGCGCGCTTCCTGGTCGGCGGTGTCGCTGCCCAGTACCAGATCGGCAGCCACGTCGAAGTCGGCGCCAGCGCCGTCGAAGACCGCAATCCGGCCGCCCCGACCCGCCTGGTGAGCGTCAACGCCAGCGTCAAGCCGGATGAAAAAACCGTCGTCATCGTCGAAGCGGCGCAAATGGAAAAAGCCGGCCTGTCGGGTCGCGCCGCACGCTTCGATGCGAACCGCACCGACGGCAAGCTCGAAAGCCACCTGTTCCTGGGCCGCGCCGACGCCAATTTCGACAATCCATCGGCCAATCTGCCGAAGGGCCGCACCGAAGGCGGCGCCAATGTGCGCTACCGCTTCACCGAGCGCACCAGCGTCGGCCTGGAAGGCCTGCACACGGCCGACCTGACCACCGACGCCACCCGCAACGGCGTGCAGGTCTTCGCCGGTTACGCGTTCGAGAACGGCCTGCAAGCCGAAGTGGGCATGCGCCATTCGCGTGAAGAAGGCGGCGCCGGCGTCATCGTGGCCCAGCCAGACCTGACCAGCGTGCGCGCCAAGCTGGGCATGCAGATCCCTGGCTTGCCGCAGGCCGGCGTGTTCGTCGAAGGCGAACAGGATATCCACGACAATGGCCGCCGCATGGTGGCGCTGGGCGGCGACTACCGCTTCGCCGGCGGCAGCCGCGTGTACGGCCGCCATGAACTGATCAGCAGCCTGGGTTCAACCTACGCGCTGAACCAGGGCCAGCAGCGCCACGCCACCGTGTTCGGCGTCGACACCGACTACATGCACGACGGCCGCGTGTTCTCGGAATACCGCGCCGGCGGCACGTCGCCAGCGGGCACCGTGACCGGCGAGCGCCAGGCCGAAGCAGCCCTTGGACTGCGCAATCTGTGGACGCTGGGCGATGGCGTGCGCGCCAACACAAGCTTCGAACGCGTCAAGGTGCTCTCGGGCGCCAACAACAACGAAGCGATCGCGCTGACCGGCGCCATCGAAGTGAGCCGCCATCCGACCTGGACCGGCAACGCCCGCCTCGAACTGCGCCACGGCGCCGACAGCGACGGCCTGCTCTCGACGCTCGGCCTGGCCTACAAGATCGATGACAGCTGGACCTTCCTGGGCAAGAACACGCTGGCCGCCACACGCTCGAATGCCAGCAAGACGATGCGCGTGACCGAGCTGCTGCAAAGCGGCGTGGCCTACCGCGCGCTGCAGTCGATCGGCCTGAACGGCCTGGCCAAGTACGAGTACAAGCTCGAACGCGACGACGGCCTGGCTGACCTCAAGCGCGCCGTGCACGCCGTCTCGGTCGGCGCCAACTGGCAGCTACGCACTGACACCACGGTCAGCGCCCGCTACGCCGCCAAGATGGCAATGGACCAGTCGAGCGGCCTGTCGAACCGCACGGTCAGCCACCTGGTGGCCGGCCGCGTGACCCACGAGATCAATGCCGACTGGGACATCGGCGCCACCGCGCAGATGCTGATGGACCGCGACACGCGCGGCCGCCAGTACGCCGCCGGCATCGAGGCGGGCTACCAGCTGCAACGCAATATGTGGGTCTCGGCCGGCTACAACCTGCTCGGCTTCAAGGAACGCGACCTGGCCGGCGCCGACGCCACTGCCAAGGGCGTGTACTTCCGGGTACGCATGAAGTTCGACGAGAACACGCTGCAAGGCCTGCTCTCGGGCGACCTCCTCAAGTAATCAAGGATACCGACATGACTTTCGCACTGCTCTCGTCCCGCCTTCGCCACGCCTGGCTGCGCGTCTTCGTTGCCCTCGCCTGCCTGCTCGGCGCGCTGCCCGCCAAGGCCGACTGCACGGTAACCGGCGCCTGCATCACCGCCGGCCCGCGCCTGGCCAGCGTCGACACCGGCAAGAGCGCCCTGCTCGGCCCGCTACTGGGCGGCATGCTCGGCACCGGTACATCACTCAATGCGGTGGACTGGAACGCACTGGCCAGCGGCAACCTGAACCTGCTCAATTTCCTGAACGTGCTCAAGACCGACCTGGGCGTATCGACCCCGGCGCAGGCTTTGAGCGCCAACGTCACGCTGGTGCAGATCGCCAACGCGCTGGCAGTCGAGGCGCAGGCCGAGGCCAAGCCGCAGCTGGCCGGTGCGTTGTCCGGCCTGGCCTCGCAACTCAATGGCGTGGGCGGCACCGTGCGCCTGGGCGACCTGCTCAAGGTCACGGCGGACACCGGGTCGCTCGGCACCAGCACGATCAATGCGCTCGACATGTTCACCGGCCTGGTCCAGCTGTATAACCGCCGCAACGTGCTGACCACGCCGCAGCCGGTCGGGATTTCGGGTGGTCTCTTGGGCGCGACTGGCGTGGTCAACAACCTGCAACTGTATGCGCAGGTGATCGAGCCGCCGGTGTACGTGTGCGGGCCGACCGGTTCGACCTTCCATTCGGCCGCGATCCGCCTCAAGCTCAAGATGGACCTGGTGTCACTGACGCCGGCCACCGATTCGCTGCTCGGTACGGGACTGCTGCAAAGCGCGTCGGTCGGCATCGGCAAGCTGGACGTGTATGTGGAAGTCGCGCGCGGCCAGGGCAGCCTTTCCGCCGTGAGTGCCGCGACCAAGGCCGTCACGCTGCAGGTGGCGCCGGGCGTGTCGGACATTTTCATCGGCAAGATCGACGACAGCGTGTTCTTCAACCGCAGCCGCGCGATTCTCGACTCGGACGTCGACTTCGGCACGATCGGATCGCTGCGGGCCGCCGCGCTGGGGCTGCTGCCGGTCGATATTGCGCTCGACATCAAGAGCATCGTGCGTGGCCAGGCGCCGTTCTCGACGAGCGTGACGATGTCGGGCACGTTCCCGCAGACGCGCACCGTGACCTCGAGCACGACCTTCATCACGAATGCGGCCAACAGCCTGGCGACGAACCTGCAGATTCGCAGCATGCCGACCCTGGGGCTGTTGCAGGGCGCGGTCGAACCGCTCGTCAAGACGCTGGTCAAGAACGTGGTCACTCCCCTGATCGCGCCGGTGCTCACGGGCGTGGCCGATCCGCTGCTCAAGCTGCTCGGCATCGGCCTGGGCGAAATCGTGGTGACAGTCGAAGGCATTTGCCAGACCTGCGACGACTTCAAGCTGACCAAGGCGGTCGACAAGGCCAACGCCACGCCGGGCAGCACGATCCTGTATACGATCACGTTCGAGAACAGCGGCACCACCACGCTGACACAATTGAAGATCGAAGACACCACGCCGGCCTTCACGACCTATGCCGACAGCAGCTGCGGCACGCTGCCCTCCGGCCTGGCCTGTGCAGTCGCCGTCAAACCCGATGTGGGCGCCAATGGCAAAATCGAGTGGGGCATCACCGGTACGCTGGCGCCGGGGGCCAGTGGCACCGTGACGGCGACGGTAAGAGTGCAATAGTGTACCGTTGTTCATGACCGCAAGTTACAATACAGAAACGGGTTATCACGTTCCACTATCGCAATTGGTGATAATTTGATAGATTGTTGACTTGCCTATGCGTATTGGTTACGCATCCAGGTGGCTTGATCCGGTTGTTCCGACGCGCTGTCAGCTTGACGACACGCGACGGGGTGGATCATCGGCCCCCGGTCGGGAGGCTTTTAACCACCTGCACAATTCTATTCATGACATCGCACAGCAGTCCAGCGCCCGCGCCGACCGACCCCGCTTCCGCAGAAGTCTGCTCGACCAAGGAGGCAGCGAGCCTGCTTGGCGTGTCGCACCGGACCGTGCAGCTCTGGGTCGAAAGCGGCGTGCTGCAAGCCTGGAAAACCGCCGGCGGCCATCGCCGTATCCTGCTCACTTCGGTACACCGTCTGGTCGCACAGCGCAATCATGCAGTCACCGGCGGTCAACCTGCACCGGCGCCCCTTGCCAGATCGACACCCGCCGGCCGGCGCATCGTAATGGCCGACGACGACGCCACCCTGCTGCGCCTGTACGAGCTGGAAATGGCGGGCTGGGGCCTCGACGCCCACCTGATCAAGGCGCGCGACGGCTTCGATGCGCTGATCCGGATCGGCGAAGCACGACCCGACCTGTTGATCAGCGACTTGAACATGCCGGGCATGGATGGTTTCCGCATGGTACGTACGCTGCGCGCCGACCCGCGCTATGGCAATATGGCAATCATCGTCATCAGCGGCCTTGATCCTGCCACCATCAAGTCGATGGGGCTGCCCGATGACATCCCGGTATTTGCCAAACCGGTGCGCTTCCCTGAACTGCGCGCCCGGATCGAACGCATCTTCAGTGACATCGACGCGGCGGCTGCGCGCGACTGACAGGATCAACATCATGCATTCCGAGCCGGACCGACACCCCCTTGTTGCCCCGACTTTGGCTGCCCCGCAATCCATCCCCCAGTCCGATCAGGCACGCGTGCGCGCGCTGCACGAACTCGCCCTGCTCGACACCCCGCCCGAAGAACGCTTCGACCGCATCACACGCCTGGCCTGCCGCCTGCTCGGCGTGCCCATCTCGCTGATCGCGCTGGTCGACGCTGACCGCCAGTGGTTCAAGTCGCGCGTGGGCATCGATCTGCACGAGACCACGCGCGTGACCTCGTTCTGCACCCACACGATCGAGCACGAGGACGGCCTGGTGATCGATGACGCGCGGCTCGACCCGCGCTTTGCCCACAACCCGTTCGTCACCGGTGCGCCGGACGTGCGCTTCTATGCCGGCATTCCGCTGGCTGCGCCGGACGGCAGCCGGGTCGGTGCGCTGTGCGTGATCGACCGCGAGGTACGCCATTTCGATGACGAGCAGATGGCCACGCTGCGCGACCTGGCCGCCATTGCGGGCGATGAATTGCGTGCGCGCCCGGCAGGTCGCCCCGCACCCGAAGGCTGGGAAAAGGCGCTGGTGGGCCACCTGCCTGACGGCATCCTGATGCTCAATGCGCAAGGCAATATCGTGGCCGCGAACCCGGCCGCCGAAAGGCTGTTCGGCGCGACCGGTCCGCTGCTGGTGGGCCGCCCGCTGCGCGAACTGATGGACGAAGACCTGCTGCGCCTGCGCCGCTCGGGTCACTTGCGCGAAGGCGCGCGCTACGAGGCGCTGGCGCGGCGCCTGGACGGCAGCCGCTTCCCGGTCGAGTTTTCGTATTGCCGCATGATGTGGGCGGCGCGGCCGAAGTTTGCCGTGACGGTGCGCGACATTTCGCAGCGGCGCGCGGCCGAAGAGCACAACCGCGCCACCGACGAGCGGCGCCGGCGCCACTTCGCCACCGCGACCCACGAACTGCGCACGCCGATGTCGAGCGTGCTGGGCTTTTCCGAACTGCTGCTCAAGCGCGATTTCGATCCTGCCGTCAGTCGCGAGCTGGTCGAGATCATCCACCGCGAATCCGGCCGCCTGGTGAGCCTGGTCAACCAGATGCTCGACCTGGCGCGGATCGAAGCGGGCGGGCGGGACGACCTGAAGATCGATGCGGTCCCCGTGGGCGATCTGGTGAGCAGGACGCTGGCGTCGCTCGAGGGCCTTGGCCAGGCGCACCGCGTCAGCACCGACATCGCACCTGGCCTGCCGCCACTGGCGGCCGACGCCCAGAAGATGCAGCAGGCGCTGACCAATATCGTCAGCAACAGCATCAAGTATTCCGCCCCCGGTACGCCAATTTCGCTGCGCGCCGCCCCCGAACGGTGGGGCGAACGGCCGATGGTGGCGATCCGCATACGCGACCGCGGCATCGGCATGACGCCCCAGCAGCAGGCCCAGGTCTTTGACGCCTTTTATCGCGTCGACAGCGATTCGGCGGCGCCCGGCAGCGGCCTGGGGCTGACGATCCTGAAGGAGATCGTCGATCTTCACGGCGGGCGTATCGCGCTCGAATCCGAGGCCGGCGTCGGCACTGAAGTCACCCTCTATCTGCCAGTCGCGAATACCGATGACGGGCCAGCATCAGCCCGTCGGTAAGACTGGTGTTGCAAGTGCCCATCAGTGACGACGAGACCTTCCGGTTTGCCTTGACAGCCCAATGCGAACCGGTAAAATCAGCAAATATGAAAATTGCCGACCGTCAAGAAAATACTGAGCCCGCCTGTGACCGGTCGGCCTTCTGCACCACGCGGCAAGCGGCCGAGCGGATCGGCGTCTCGCACCGCACGGTGCAGATGTGGGTAGAGAACGGCGCGCTACAGGCATGGAAGACGGCGGGCGGCCATCGCCGCATCACCAATGCCTCGGTCGAGCGCCTGCTCGACGGGCGTCGCGCCGTGCTTGCCCCACCGCCCGCCATGGCAAACAGCGCCCGCCCGATCCTGCCGCTGGGCCCCGCGCGCACGGTACTGATTGTCGACGACGACGCGACGCTGCTGCGCCTGTACGAACTGGAAATCGAAACCTGGGGGATGGATCTCTCGGTGCGCAAGGCGAGCAACGGCTTCGAGGCCATGATGTGCATCGGCCAGGCGCGCCCCGATATCCTGGTGAGCGACCTGCGCATGCCCGGGATGGACGGCTTCGGCATGATCCGCAGCCTGCGCGACAATCCGGCCACCGCGTCGATGCCGATGGTGGTTATCAGCGGCATGGACAAGCCGACCGTGCTGGCCATGGGCCTGCCCAATGACGTGCCTTACCTGACCAAGCCGGCGCCGCTCGCGGCCCTGCGCGCCGCAGTGACATCGGCGCTGCCACCGGCGCCCTGATCCATCCGCAGGACCCCATAATGAACGAGACGCCGACAAACCTCCACCCCACTCCTGGTTCTGCCCCCCTGCCGCCGGATGAAGCGCGGCGCCACGCGGTGCTGCTCGACCTGAATCTGCTCGACACGCCGCCGCAAGCCTCGTTCGACCGCATCACGCGCATGGCCACGCACCTGTTCAAGGTGCCGATCGCGCTCGTGAGCCTGGTCGACACCGACCGCCAGTGGTTCAAGTCGCGCGTGGGCGTGGCGCTGACCGAGACGCCGCGCTCGGTGTCCTTCTGCGCGCACGCCATCCTGCAGGACGACGTGATGGTGGTGCGCGACGCCCGCGCCGACGCGCGCTTTGCCAACAATCCGCTGGTGCGCGGCGAGACGGCGGCGCGCTTCTACGCCGGTTCGCCGATCGACGTCGGGGACGGCATGCGGATCGGCACGCTGTGCATCATCGACAGCGTACCCCGCGAATTTTCCGACGCCGACCGCGCCATGCTGCGCGACCTGGCGGGCATGGTGGCGGGCGAAATCGCCACTATCGAGCTGCGCGCCGCCTGCGAGCGTGAGCGCAGCAGCGCGCGCACACTGCGCACGCTGCTCGAACACCTGCCCGACGCCGTGCTGCTGCTCGACGCCGTGGGCCGGATCCTGTCGTGCAATCCGGCAGCCGAGGCGTTGTTCGGCTCGCCCTGCACCGTCCTGACTGGCCAGTCGTCGGCCCTGCTGATCGGCATGGCGCCGCAGGTCGTCTCGCACCACGAGGGCACTGCCCGCCGCGTCGATGGCAGCAGCTTTGCGGCCGAAATCTCGATTGCCGAAATGACGCTCGACGGGCATGTGCACCTGGTGGCCACCGTGCGCGACATGGACGGCCTGCGCGCGGAGCGCGAACGGGTGCGCGCCGCCAACCAGCGGCGTCACGACTACTTCCGCACCGCCAGCCACGAATTGCGCACGCCGATGGCCAGCATCCTCGGGTTTTCGGAGCTGCTCCTCAAGCGCGAGTTCGATCCGGCCACCGGGCGCGAGCTGATCGACATCATCCACCGCCAGGCCACGCGCCTGATCGGCCTGGTGAACCAGATGCTCGACCTGGCGCGCATCGATGCGGGCGGCGCGGCGCAGTTGCAGCCAACCTTGCTCGACCTGGCCGACATGATGGCCAGGATCCAGGGCGCGCTGGCCAACGACGCGCACGCCGCACGGATCGCGCTGGCCGTGGCGCCCGGCCTGCAGCCCGTGACGGCCGACGCCGCGCGCGTGCAGCAGGCGCTGGGCAATATCGTGAACAATGCGCTGGCCTACTCGGCGCCGGACAGCATTGTCGATATCAGCATCTCGCAGCAGGAACGCGCCGGGCAGGCCGGCGCCGCAGTGCGGGTGCGCGACCAGGGCGTGGGCATGACGCCGGAGCAGCGCAAGCAGGTGTATGACGCCTTCTGGCGCGCCAACGCCCTGCCCGACGTGCCTGGCAACGGCCTGGGCATGACCATCGTGCGCGAGATCGTGACCGCGCACGGCGGCGTGATCGAGATCGTGTCGGCGCCGGGGGATGGGACTGAGGTTGCGTTGTGGCTGCCGGCGCGTGCTGGTGTTAAGGATGAAGCCGCTTTCTGATGCACCGGATTCTGCTGGGCGATTGCCAGGCCGGCCTGCGATTGCTGGCTGGCCTCAGTCTACGCGCACTGCGCAGTCGGCTGTCGCCAAGTCTTTGCGGCGCCTCGCCCATATCCATGCGCAGATACCGAATACCCCAGCCGTGAAACCGGCGCCACCAGCGATTGCAACGGAGAGTGGTTCAAGGAGAATGTCCTCTCCCAGCAGCGCGTGAAGCGTGAAATACGTGGCGACGCAGAGCGCAGCCAGGATGATCCCCATTGTGCTCGCCCGCCTTCCCAGGTAACGCCACCGCGGTGTGCATAGCGCCCAGACGACTCCCGCTGCTACCAATGGACTGATAACAGCGCAAAGCATGAATAGCAGAACGAATAAAAAGGAAAAAGGCACGCCTGTGTCTCCTGGTTGCTGATTCAAGCGCTGCACGTCCCATCTTGCCTGGTCCGGCTGTGCACTGCTACACGTTTTTCATGAGCCGCTTTAATTTTGCCTCGTCACAAGGCAGCTTGTAAATTTATATAAGCGCTTATACAAATAAGTGTATGATCAATTCCATGAAACAAGGACTCGGCACCAAGTTGCGCCATCTTATCGAGCTGCTTGACGGCGCAGTAGCTGCTTCCTATACGGAGGCCGGCCTGAATTACCGCCCGCGCTATACCCCCGTCATGCGAGCACTGGCGGTACGTGAGCCGCGCACTATTGGCGACATTGCCGCAAGTGCTGGCATCACGCAGCCGGCGGCAACGCAGACCCTCGCATTGATGCTGAAGGAAGAGCTGGTCATCCGCATGTCATCCGAAGATGGACGGCAAAAGCTGATCGGGTTGTCGGAGAAAGGGCGCGCGCTGCTGCCGCAACTGCAGCGCTGCTGGGGGGCGACGACTGCGGCCGCTGCAACGCTGGATGCAGATCTGGCATACCCGCTGTCGGAAGTATTGGCGCAAGCAATCGCTGCGCTGGAAGCACGACCGTTCGGCGCACGGATCCATGCCGCGCGCGAGCGGACCAACCACGAGGAGCCGTCATGAGTACCCAGCAATATGCCGTACCTTCCGCAATGCCGCTGCGCACCCGCATCCTGCACTATCCTTTGATCCTGGCGATCGTGGGCATCCTGGCGACAATCGTGCCGATGTTTGTCACGCTGGGCCTCACCGAAATCGTGCCGAAACCGCTGCGCCTCGGCTGGCCCATGCTGCTGTCGGCTGCTGTCGCGGTAGCTGGCTATCGCTGGTTTGTCATGCGTCTGGAACGCCGCCCGGTCACTGAGCTGGCTCTGGCTGGTGCGGGACGTGAACTATGGCGCGGACTCGGCATCGGCGTGCTGCTCGTCGTGGCGACGTATTCGGTGTTGCTGGCCAGTGGCGCCTTCATCATCACTGGCGCAGTAGCGCCGGGCGTGCTGCTGAAGCCTTTTCCTGAACAAGTCATGGTGGCCATCTTCGAGGAGATCGTGTTCCGCGCCATTGTCTTCGGCATGCTGCAGAAATTCTGGGGCACGAAAATTGCGTTGGGCGTGTCGACCGTGATTTTTGTGGTCGCCCACATGCCGAACGAAGGTTTCAGCGTGCTCAGCGCGGCGATGACGGCGGTGGCATCGCTTGCCCTCTCCGGCGCCTATCTGCTCTCTGGCCGTCTGTGGCTGCCGATCGGCCTGCATTTCGCATGGAATTTCTTGTGTGATGCCGTGTTCGCGGTCTCTGTCTCCGGCCACCCCGCTCGCGGCTGGCTTCAGGTATCCACAAGCGGTCCAGCATGGCTCTCTGGCGGGGATTACGGCATTGAAGGTTCCATCGTCACCGGCATCACATGGTCCATGGCTGCCATCGCGCTGCTCGCGATCGCATACCGACGCGGTCACTGGCGCTGAAGCTGAAGCTGAAGCTGAAGCTGGCAGCGCCAACATTAACGATATTTAACGAATTAGCCACCCCCGTTTAAGCCTGCGCCGGGCATAGTCGAAGGTAGGGAACAATACGCTCTCCACCTTGCAAACGGATCCGACACCCATGCCCTCGATGACTCTTCCGCGCCGCCCGGCGCTGGCGACCGCCATAACGGCCGCCGCGCTGCTTTCTGCCTGCGGCAAAGACCCCAAGCCTGCCCCGCCTGCGGTGCCCGAAGTCGCCATACTGACCATGGCCACCACGAACGTGGCGCTGAACATCGCCCTGCCCGGCCGTACGGCGCCGTTCCTGCTGGCCGAGGTCCGGGCGCGAGTGGACGGGATCGTGCAGGAGCGCCGCTTTAACGAAGGCGCCGACGTGCGCAAGGGCGAGCCGCTGTACCTGATCGATCCGGCGCCGTACCGCGCCGCCGTCAAGAGCGCCGAAGCCGAGCTGCAACGGGCGCAGGCGACGCTGGCCAGCAATGTGTCGCAACTGAATCGCAACCGCGTGCTGGTGAAGGAAAATGCGGTGAGCAAGCAGGAATTCGAGACCGCCGAGGCGGCGCAACTCGAAGCGGCGGCCGATGTCGCAGCCGCCAAGGCCGCCCTTGAGGTGGCCCGCATCAACCTCGGCTACACCACCGTGACCGCGCCGATCGCGGGCCGCAGCAGTGTGTCGGCCGTGACCCAGGGGGCGTATGTCCAGGGCAGCGCCGCCACCCTGATGACGACGATCCAGCAGATTGATCCGATGTACGTCGACCTGCAGCAATCGAGCAGCGAAGGCCTGGCGCTGCGGCGCGAGATCGCCGCCGGCCGCGTGCGCATGGAAGGTACCGATGCCGCCAAGGTCAGCCTGCAACTGGAAGACGGCAGCACCTACAGCCGCAGCGGCACGCTGGCGTTTTCCGGCGTGACGGTCGACCAGGCCACCGGCTCGGTCACGCTGCGCGCGCGCTTCCCGAACCCCGACAAGCTGCTGCTGCCCGGCATGTTCGTGCGCGCGAGCGTCAGCCAGGGCGTGCGCCAGGGGGTCATGCGCGTGCCCGCGACGGCCGTGACGCGCACGCCGCAGGGCACGGCCACCGTGATGGTCGTCGGCCAGGACAACAAGGTCGCACTGCGCACCGTGCGCACCGGCGCGCTGGTCGATGGTTTCTGGCTCGTCGACGACGGCCTGAAAGCTGGCGAACGCGTGATCGTCAGCGGCGTGCAGAAGCTGCGGCCCGGCACCGTGGTCAGGGCGGCCGCGCCGGCAGCGCCAGCCAGCGCAGCACCAGCCAGCGTCGCAGCACCGGCGGCGGCGCCTGCCGCAGCCACCGCCGCGCGCCAGGAATAATCGAAGATGCCAAAGTACTTCATCAACCGTCCGATCTTCGCGATCGTCATTTCGCTGCTGATCATGCTGGCCGGCGGCATCGCGCTGCTCAAGATGCCGATCGAGCAGTATCCGCCCGTCTCGCCACCATCGGTGCAGATCCAGGCGACCTTCCCCGGCGCGTCGGCCGAGACCATGCAGAACACCGTGATCCAGGTGATCGAGCAGCAGATGACCGCGATCGACAACCTGCTGTACATGCAGTCGACCAGCGATGACACGGGCCAGTCGACGACGTCGCTGACGTTCGCCGCCGGCACCGATCCCGACATCGCCCAGGTCCAGGTACAGAACAAGCTGCAGGCGGCGGTGCCGCGCCTGCCGAGCGAGGTCCAGCAATCGGGCCTGCGCGTGACCAAATCGACGTCCGACTTCCTGATGGTCGCGGCGTTCGTCTCGGACGACGACAGCATGACCAAGTTCGACATCGCCAACTACGTCGCCTCGAACATCCAGGATCCCCTCTCTCGCATGCCTGGCGTGGGCAGCATGAACCTGTTTGGCACCCAGTACGCGATGCGCATCTGGCTCGACCCGGTCAAGCTGACGAGCTTTGCACTGACGCCGATCGACGTAACGGACGCAATCCGCGCCCAGAACGTGCAGGTTTCGGGCGGCCAGTTGGGCGGCCTGCCTGCGGTGCCAGGCCAGACCCTGAGCGCCACCATCAACCAGGCGACGATGCTGCGCACGCCCGAGGAATTCAAGCGCATCCTGGTCAAGGTCCAGCCGGACGGCTCGTCGGTACGCATCGGCGACGTCGCGCGCGTGGCGCTGGGACCCGAAAACTACAACGTCGACGTGCGCTACAACGGCAAGTCGGCGTCAGGCCTGGGCATCCAGCTCGCGCCGAACGCCAATGCGCTCGACACCGCGGATGCCGTGCGCGCACGCCTGGAAGAGCTGGGCGAATTCTTCCCGCCCGGCCTGCGCACCGTGTATCCGAACGACGTCACGCCCTTCATCGAAACGTCGATCAAGGGCGTGACCCACACGCTGATCGAGGGCATCGTGCTGGTGTTCCTGGTCATGTACCTGTTCCTGCAAAACTTCCGCGCCACCCTGATCCCGTCGATCACGGTGCCGGTGGTGCTGCTGGGGACCTTCGGCATCATGTCGGCGCTGGGCTTTACCATCAATACGCTGTCGATGTTCGGCCTCGTGCTGTCCATTGGCCTGTTGGTCGACGATGCGATCGTGGTGGTGGAAAACGTCGAGCGCGTGATGCACGAAGACGGCTTGCCGCCGAAGGAAGCGACGATCAAGGCCATGGGCCAGATCACCAGCGCGCTGATCGGCGTGGCCCTCGTGCTGTCGGCCGTGTTCGTGCCGGTGGCCTTCTCGAGCGGCACGGTAGGCGCAATCTACCGCGAATTCTCGCTGACGGTCGTGGCCTCGATGCTGCTGTCGGCATTCATCGCGCTGACGCTCACGCCGGCGCTGTGCGCGACGATGCTCAAGCCGGTCGACCCGGACCACCATGAAAAGAAGGGTTTCTTCGGCTGGTTCAACCGCTCGTTCGACGCGACGCGCGACCGCTATCTGGGCGGCGTGACACGCATCCTGGGCCGGCGCGCGCTGTGGATGGTGGTATACCTGGTGCTGATCGGCGCCGTCATTGCGCTCTTCATGCGTCTGCCGGGAGGCTTTTTGCCGAAGGAAGACCAGGGCTATATGTTTGTCCAGGTGCAGACGCCGGCGGGCAGCACGCAGGAAACGACAGGCCGCGTGCTGGAAGAAATCAGCCAGTATCTGCTGAAAAATGAGTCGAGGATGGTCGAGGCAACGCTGATCGTGAATGGCGCCAGCCAGCCGCAGCGCGGCCAGAACCAGGGCCGCCTGTTCGTGCGCCTGAAGACCTGGGATGAGCGCAAGGACGACGCGTTGGGCGTGTCGGCGCTGGCCAATCGGATTACAGCGCGCTACGCCAACTACCAGGGCGCGACCATCAACACGGTCGAACCGCCATCGATCCGCGGCCTGGGCTCGGCCAGCGGCTTCTCGCTGCAACTGCAGGACCGCGGAGGCAGGGGGCACGACGCGCTGGCCAAGGCGCGCGACCAGTTGCTCGAGCTGGCGCGCAAGGAGCCCAACCTGCAGCGCGTGCGCTTCACGGGCCAGGCCGACAACGCCACCTACAAGATCGACATCGACCGCGAAAAGGCCGCCGCGCTGGGCGTGAACCTGACTGAAGTCGACCAGACCTTCTCGACGGCCTGGGGCTCGCGCTACATCAACAACTTCCTCGACACGGACAACCGCATCAAGCGCGTGTACGTGCAGGCCGACGCCCAGTTCCGCATGAACCCGGACGACATCAAGCTGCTCTATGCGCGCAATGGCGCGGGTGAGATGGTGCCGTTTTCGAGCTTTGCCAGTGCACGCTGGGCCTGGGGTTCGCCGGCGATGGCGCGCTACAACGGCATCGAGTCGGCCGAGATTCTCGGTCAGCCCGCGCCCGGCTTCAGTTCCGGCGAAGCGATGGCGATCATGGAACGCCTGGTGGGCGAACTCCCGGAAGGTATCGGCTTCGAGTGGAGCGGCATCTCGCTGCAGGAGTCGCAGGCAGGCTCGCAGGCGCCGCTCTTGTACGCGCTGTCGATCCTGGTCGTGTTCCTGTGTCTGGCCGCGCTGTATGAAAGCTGGGCGATCCCGATCTCGGTCATCATGGTGGTGCCGGTCGGTATCCTCGGGGCCCTGAGCGCAGCGACGGCCTTCGGCATGGAAAACGACGTGTTCTTCCAGGTGGGTCTCTTGACCACAATCGGCCTGTCGGCCAAGAACGCGATCCTGATCGTCGAATTCGCGCGCGAACTGCAGATGCAGGGGATGGGCATTGTCGAAGCGGCGCTGGAATCGGCCAAGGTGCGACTGCGCCCGATCATCATGACGTCGATGGCGTTCATCCTGGGCGTGCTGCCGCTGGCGTTGTCGAGCGGCGCGGGTTCGGGCAGCCAGAATGCGCTTGGCATCGGCGTCATCGGCGGCATGCTGACGGCGACCTTCCTGGCCACGTTCCTGATTCCGCTGTTCTATGTGATCATCGCGTCGCGTTCGAAAACGCCGGTCCATATCGATGACACGCCGGCCGGCGGCGAGGCGCCGGCCGCGCCTTCGCAACCGCAAACGCATTGAGGTCGCCGTGAAACTGCTCCTCATCGAAGACAACGAGCGCGTCGCGCGCTTCGTCACCAAGGGCCTGAGCGAAGCCGGGCACACGGTCGACCATGCGGACAATGGCCGCGACGGCATGGTCTACGCCGTCAGCGAGCCGTATGACGCCATCGTCATGGACCGCATGCTGCCCGGCGGGATCGATGGCCTGGCGCTGATCGAAACACTGCGCCAGCAGGGTAACCGGGTGCCGATCCTGATCCTGAGCGCCCTCGACGGCGTGGATGACCGCATCCGCGGCCTGCGCGCCGGTGGCGACGACTACCTGACCAAGCCGTTCGCGTTCGGCGAACTGCTCGCGCGGCTGGACGCGCTGCTGCGCCGCTCGCAAAGCCAGGCCGTGGAAACCGTCATGACGCTGGGCGACCTGAGTGTCGACATGCTGGCACACCGCGTCACGCGCGCCGGCAAGACGCTGGCGCTGCAGCCGCGCGAATTCAAGCTGCTGGCCTATCTGCTGCGCCATGCGAACCAGGTCGTCACGCGCACGATGCTGCTCGAGAACGTGTGGGATTACCACTTCGACCCGCAGACCAATGTCATCGATGTCCACATCAGCAAGCTGCGGCAAAAGATCGACGCCGGCTTTCCCTCGGCCTTGCTGCGCACGGTGCGCAATGCCGGCTACATGCTGACCGACCAGCCTTGAGCGAGACGCACACGATGCTCAGGCTCCCCAGTTTTTCCGCCCGCACGATCGCCATCGGTTATGGCCTCGTGACGCTGCTGGTACTGGCGATGTTCGCCGGGCCGCTGTGGTACGCGTGGCATACCAATATCGGCGAGGTGCGCAGCCAGCTGCTCAAATCCGACGCCCAGCACCTGAGCAACCTGTTCATCCGCCAGGGCCCGCCCGCGCTGGCCGCCGCGATCGACAGCCAGGTCCACGGCGTGAACGACGGCGTGCGCAAGATCATGCTGTTCGTCGCGCCTGACGGCGCCAAGCTGGCAGGTAATCTGCAGGCGTGGCCCGAGGGCGTGCCGAACCGCGATGGCCTGTGCCGGGTGACGATCGTGGTCGACGACGTGCCGCGCAACGTAGAGCTGGTGCGCGTGACATTGGAAGACGGCTACCGGCTGCTCGTGGCCAGTAACCTCAATCGCTTCCAGAAGCTCGAACGCCTGTTCACGTATGGCTTGCTGGGCTGCGCGGTCACGGTGCTGCTCAGCGCCGCGCTGGGTGGCCTCATGATCCGCCGCGCGCTGCTGGGCCGCATGCAGGGCATCAGCGACACCACCGCTTCGATCATCGAAGGCAAGCTGTCGCACCGCCTGGTCGAACCGGGCGATGGCGACGAGCTGCAGCAACTGACGCGCACCGTGAACCGCATGCTCGACCAGATCGAGCATCTGGTGACCGGCGTACAGGATGTCTCGAACGCGATTGCACACGACCTGCGCACGCCGCTGTCCGAGCTGCGCGCGCGGCTAGAAGAACTGTCGGTGGCGCGGCCGGCGCCCGACGAAACCTTTTTCGAAATCGACGCCGCTATCGATGACGTCGACCGCGTGATGGGCATCTTCAATGCCTTGCTGCGGCTGGCCGAAATCGACAGCGGCAGCCGGCGGGCCGGTTTCGTCGATGTCGACCTGGCGGCGCTGGGCGCCGAAGTGACCGAGTTTTATGCGCCGGTCGCCGAACTGAAGGACATCGCGCTGGGCTTTGACGGCCCGGACGACCTGCACGTGGTGGGCGACCCCGTGCTGCTGGCGCAGGCGCTGGGCAATATGGTCGACAATGCGCTCAAGTACGCGCCGGTGCGCGGCGCGATCGCGATCTCCGCGCAGCGCATCGATGCCGATACCGTGCAGATCATCGTGGCCGACAATGGTCCCGGCATCCCCGTGCACGAACGCACGCGCGTCATCGAGCGCTTCTACCGGGTGGACGCGAGCCGCGGCACGCCCGGCGTGGGCCTCGGCCTGAGCGTGGTCTCGGCAGTAGCGCGACTGCATGGCGGCACGCTGACACTGGACGACAACCATCCGGGCCTGCGGGCCACGCTGCGCGTTGGCGCCATGACGTTGGCGACATCGAGCTACACTCAAGTTTCGGCTCTGGCTCCTGGCGCCTGACCGGCTGGCCGCATTTGCGCTACAGTGTGGCCTTTATTGGCGCCCCACTCTGTCGGGCCGCATTCACGGGAGAGCCCCATGCCTGAACCAGTTCCACCCAACGGCAACCTGACAAGGCGCGCCGACGACCACTTCCTGCGCCACCTCGGCATCACCTTGGAGGCGCTGGCAGCGCCGGTGGATCCCGCCAATCCGACAGGCCTGCCGGCCCGCGCAACGAGCGTCTACCGCGCCATCATCGAAGCGCGCCAGGGCGATGAAGATGTCCAGCCGCGCGGCGTCTGGCAGCGGCAACCGAAGCGCTCGGACTGGCCGCACGTCAGCAACCTGGCCGCCGGCGCCTTGCGCACCCAGGGCAAGGACCTGCAACTGGCCGCGTGGCTGTGCGAGTCCCAGGTCCACGAACATGGCCTGGGCGCGCTGGCTCCCTGCCTGCTGCTGGCGCACACGCTGTGCGAGCGGTACCCGAGCGCCCTGCATCCGCAGCTGGAACAAAACGACACCGAAGCCCGCGCGAACATCCTCCGCTGGCTGGACCAGAAGCTGGCCCCGACGCTACGCCAGTCACCACTGTTCACAACGGAAGACGGCCGTACCACGACGTGGGCTGACTGCGAACAAACCGCGCAAGAGCTTGATGGCGACGCCACGACCCGCAGCACGCTGGCAGCAATCCCACCAGCAATCCTGACCGAGCGCATCACCGCCCTGGAAGACGCGCACGCCACGATCGCGCTGCTCCACGGCACCTTCAACATCCCGCAAACCACCACCGCACCGTGCCTGACGGCCCTGTCCGACCAGGTACATGCCATCCTCACGGCACTCCACAACGAACGCACCGCACGAGTCCCAGCACCAGCGCCAGCGCCAGCGGAAGTGCCAACCGAAGCACCGTTAGAACAGACCGAAACACCAGCCACAGCAACCGCAACGAACACCCCCGCCACCCACCACTTCCGCGACCGCGCCGACGCCTACGCCTGCCTGGCCGCCGCCGCCACCTACCTCGCCCACCTCGAGCCACACAGCCCCACGCCCTACCTGATCAACCGCGCCGTCGAATGGGGCAATATGAACACCGGCGCCCTCTACCAGGAACTCTTCATCCGCTTGGGCGGCCAACTGAGCATTTTCGACATGGTCGGCACCGACATGCTTACCACCCCGCAAAACCCCACCCCACCCCAATAACCCGAATAAAAAATAGGGTCAGAGTCGAATTGTTTGACAACTTCAATAAATCAATTGTTTATTAATTCGACTCTGACCCCAATTAATTTGCAAGATTAACTGCCGAGCTTAGGGTCGGAGTCGATTTGTTTGACAACTTTGGGTAATTGCCCATTAATTCGACTCTGACCCCAATTGTTCAGAATGATTTGCAGGAGTCTATAAATGCTCTCGTGATATTAAATGCACGAGAGGATTTGCCTAGCACTAGGTAGCGCTAATAACAGCAAAAAATAATGAGGGTCAGAGTCGAATTGTTTATCAATTTTTATAAATCAATTGAAAAACAATTCGACTCTGACCCTAATTTTTATGCAATTTTTTACGGGCTCATCTGCAAGAGCCCGAATATGGCCGTTTTCTAAAGGCTATTATCCAACAATTCTACTCTGACCCTAATTGTTGGGGGGGGTCAGCTACCGAAGTAGCGGCCGGCGCGGTGCCAGGCCATGACCATGCCGCTCATGGCGACGGCGCTCAGGGCGGACCAGGCGACCAGGTGGGGGGCGACCAGCAGCAAGGCCAGCGCCAGGATGACGCTGTCGATCATGATCTGGGTGCGGCCGGCGTTGATGTTGTATTGCTTTTGCAGCCACAGCGTGACGATGCCTGTGCCGCCGACGCCAGCGCCGTGGCGCGCGAGTGCGAGGATACCCATGCCGCAGAAGGTGCCGCCGCCTAATGCTGCCACTGCCGGGTGGACCCGGTCGATCACCAGCACGAACGGCATGATCTTGAGCAGGCCCATGATCATCGCGCTGCCAGCAAGCGACTTGATCGTGAACCGCGCGCCCATGAAGAAGTAACCAAACAGGAAGAACGGCACGTTGATCATCATGAACAGCGTACCGACCGGCACGCCGGTCGAGTACGACGTCAACAAGGCGATGCCGGCGACACCGCCGGTCAACAGCCCCGCTGCATGCAGCAGCACGATCCCGATCACGACGAACAGCACCCCGACGATGATGCCGTAGACGTCATCGAGCGTCGAATGCGGCTTGACCTCGATGATCGGACGCGATGGCTTGCTGGGAGAGCCTGGATACATGACAGACTGGCTCACGCGCGCACCATCGCGCATGCAGGACCAGACCGCGATGCGCACATCGGCGCGAGCGATATCACCACGCGAGCGGGAAAGTGGCGGCGCGGGGCTGCGCACACGGAATCGGCAAGCGTCGGGCTAGAGTTCATGGTCCTCGGATGATCGGATGGGTAAGAGAAGCTGCAGGCGGCGCAGGTCTGGTCAAAAGACGCAAACACGCAAGTTACGGCGCGCTACAGCCCGCCATTATCGCCCATGTTGCGGCGCAGTGTCGAGCCGCACGAACTGCCCATGTCGTGAATGAGCGAATGGATGGTGCGCTGCACCTTGACGGTGCACGAACAGCGCCCATTGCGCCGCTGCGGTGCGCTACGCGCCAGCATCTGGTGCCCCACCCGCCGCCATATCCGACGCCAGTTCGCGCTCGAGAAATTCAACGCACACCCGCACCTTCGCCGAATTTCCCAGCCGCTGCGGATACACCGCCCACACGTTCGCCTCCTGCGCAAACTCGGGCAGGATCTGCACTAGCTGCCCGGACGCAAGCAGCGGCTGCGCATGCCAGCGCGAGCGCAGCACGATCCCGGCGCCGTCCAGCGCCCAGCGCAGCGCGATCTCGCCATGGTTGGTCGACAGCGCGCCCGACACCTTCACCGTCTCCTCAACGCCTTTCGCGCGCAGCCGCCATACGCCGAACGGATGGTCGCGCTCCTTGATCACCAGGCACTGGTGGCCCGCCAGGTCCTGCAGCGTGCGCGGCGTCCCATGCTGCGCCAGATACCCAGGCGCCGCGCACAGGATGCGATGATTGACCATCAGGCGCCGCGCGATCAGCTGCGGCGCGATCTCGTCACCGATCCGCACATCGAGGTCGAACCCTTCAGCCACCGGATCCACCAGCCGGTCGAACACCTCGAAGCGGATCTGCAGCGCCGGATAGGCGCGCGCCAGCCGGGCAATCGCCGGTGCGACGACCTGACGGCCAAAGCCGAAGCTGCTGCAGACGCGCAGCTGGCCGCTGGGCGCCCGCCGCCGCTCGGCCGATTCCTCGATCAGCTCATCCAGGCTGGCGAGGATCGCCTGCGCCCGTTCAAACGCCTGCGCGCCGTCCTCGGTGATGACGACGCGCCGCGTCGTGCGCTGGAACAGCCGCACGCCCAGCGCGGCCTCGAGCACCCCGATCCGCTTGCTGACGTACGCCGGTGACATGCCCAGCGCCTGCGCCGCGCCCGCAAACGATCCCTGACGCGCCACGGTCACGAACACCCGAAGGTCGGCATTCTCTAATAGATTATTCACGCCGCGTGTTCCTTCACACCACAATGAGCAGCATTATAAACAGCCCGTTTTGCATTATTCTTGAACCATTCGGATCAGCTCAGAGGAGACACCCATGAAAACCCACAAGATCGCCGTGATCGCCGGCGACGGCATCGGCAAGGAAGTCATGCCAGAAGGCCTGCGCGCCCTGGACGCCACCGCCAAACGCTTCGGCATCCACCTCGAATTCACCACGTTTGAATGGGCCGACTGCGACTACTACGTCAAGCACGGCAAGATGATGCCGGACGACTGGCGCGCGCAGCTCTCGGGCTTCGAGGCCATTTTCTTCGGCGCGGTCGGCATGCCCGACATCGTCCCCGACCATATCTCGCTGTGGGGCTCCCTGCTCAAGTTCCGGCGCGAGTTCGACCAGTACGTGAACCTGCGCCCGGTGCGCCTGATGCCCGGCGTGCCCTGCCCCCTCGCCAACAAGAAGCCGGGCGACATCGACTTCTACGTCGTGCGCGAAAACACCGAGGGCGAATACTCGTCGGTCGGTGGCAAGATGTTTGAAGGGACCGACCGCGAATTCGTGCTGCAGGAATCGGTGTTCACGCGCCACGGCACCGACCGCATCCTCAAGTACGCGTTCGACCTGGCCCAGAGCCGTCCTAAAAAACACCTGACCGCCGCCACCAAATCGAACGGCATCTCGATCTCGATGCCGTACTGGGACGAGCGCGTGGCCGCCATGGGCGAACAGTACGCCGATGTCAAATGGGACAAGTACCACATCGACATCCTGTGCGCGCGCTTCGTGATCTCGCCCGAGCGCTTCGACGTCGTCGTGGCGTCGAACCTGTTCGGCGACATCCTGTCGGACCTCGGCCCCGCCTGCACCGGCACGATCGGCATCGCGCCGTCGGCCAACCTGAATCCGGACCGCACCTTCCCGTCGCTGTTCGAACCGGTGCACGGCTCGGCCCCGGACATCTACGGCAAGAACATCGCCAACCCGATCGCGATGATCTGGTCGGGCGCCATGATGCTTGAGTTCCTGGGCCAGGGCGACGCCAACTACACGGCTGCGCATGACGCCATGCTGGCAGCGATCGAGCGCTGCCTGGTCGAAGGCCCACGCACACCCGACATGGGTGGCACGGCCAACACCACTGACGTGGGTCAGGCTGTCACGCGCTACCTCGCGACTTAAGCCACGCGGCGGTTGGCCAGTGCTATTGTGGGGGTCCTTACAGCACAACCAACCGGAGCCACCATGCAGCCGCACGAATCGACCGAACTGGAATACGTTGGCTTCTGGGCGCGCACCGGCGCGGCGCTCATCGACAGCATCCTGGTGATGATCGTCGCGCTGCCACTGCTCTACGCCATCTACGGCGCCGCGTATTGGGACAGCACCGCGATGGTCATGGGTCCGGCGGATTTTGTCATCAACTGGCTCCTGCCGGCCGCCTTCGTACTCGCGCTATGGATCAAGCTCTCGGCCACGCCGGGCAAGATGGCCGTTGGCGCCATCATTGTCGATGCGCGCACCGGCGGCAAGCCAAGCACGCGCCAGTTCATCATCCGCTACCTGGGCTACTACGTCTCGATGATCCCGCTGTTCCTGGGCATTCTCTGGGTCGGCTTCGACGCGCGCAAGCAGGGCTGGCACGACAAGATGGCCGGCACCGTCGTCGTGCGGCGCAAGGGTGGCGCGACGCAGCCGGTCAAATTCGACGCATCGAACCGCGCCTGATCATTCGGTCAGGCGCCGCATCTGCGCAATCAGATCGGCCTTGCCTTCAAAACCAATCCCCGGCAGATCGGGCATCGTGATGTGGCCATTCTCGACCTTCACGCCATCCGGGAAGCCGCCGTAGGGCTGGAACAGGTCGGGATACGATTCGTTCCCGCCCAGCCCCAGGCCGGCCGCGATATTCAGTGACATCTGGTGCCCGCCGTGCGGGATGCAGCGCTTGGCCGACCAGCCGTGCTCCTTCAGCATGTCGAGCGTGCGCAGATACTCGACCAGGCCGTAACTGAGCGCGCAATCGAATTGCAGCCAGTCGCGGTCAGCGCGCATGCCGCCGTGGCGGATCAGGTTGCGCGCATCCTGCATCGAAAACAGGTTTTCGTCCGTGGCCATGGGGTTGGCGTAGTAGTTGCGCAGCGTTGCCTGCAACTCGTAGTCGAGCGGGTCGCCCGCTTCCTCGTACCAGAACAGATCGTACTGCGACAGCGCCTTGGCGTAGCGGATCGCCGTGTCCAGGTCGAAGCGGCCGTTCGCATCGACGGCCAGCTTCTGCCCGTCGCCCAGCACACTCAGGATCGAGTCGATGCGGCGCAGGTCTTCGTCGAGCGAGTCGCCGCCGATCTTCTTCTTGACCACCGTGTAGCCGCGATCGAGATAGCTGCGCATTTCGTCTTTCAGCTTGCCATGGTCCTGCCCCGGATAGTAGTAACCGCCGGCCGCATACACGAACACGCGGCGCTCCGGCTGGCCATTGCCATAGCGGTCGGCCAGCAGCTGGAACAGCGGCACGCCCGCGATCTTGGCCGTCGCATCCCACACCGCCATGTCGATGGTGCCGATGGCCACCGAGCGCTCGCCGTGACCACCCGGCTTTTCGTTGGTGAACATCGTCTGCCAGATCTTGTGCGGATCGAGGTTCGCGCCCGTGTCATCCTGCAGCGAGACAGGATCTGCCTCGAGGATGCGCGGGATGAAGCGCTCGCGCATCAGCGTGCCCTGGCCATAGCGGCCGTTGGAGTTGAAGCCATAGCCGATCACGGGTTTGCCATCGCGGATCACGTCAGTCACCACGGCGACCACGCTTAGCGTCATCTTGCTGAAATCAATGTAGGCATTGCGGATCGGGGAGCTGATCGGAACGGTCTGCTCGCGGATGTCGACGATTCTCATGGCGGTGTCTCTTATGTGCTGGTTGAACGAGACACCAGATTATTCGCTGCAAGGGCGGTTATGATTGAATCTCTTTCACAGGATTCTTCACCCAAAGTGAACAATGACCTCGCCTCGCATCTCGAATTCTTTGTCCTGCTGGCCCGCCACGGCAGCCTGAGCGCCGCCGCGCGCGCACTCGACCTCACGCCGCCGGCCGCCACCAAGCGCCTGGCGCAGCTCGAAGAGCGCCTCGGCGTGCGGCTCGTGAACCGCACCACGCGCACCAGCAGCCTCACGCCCGAGGGCGAAACCTATCTGCACTACGCGATGCGCATCCTGGCCGACCTGCACGAGATGGAAGAAGCGGTATCGAGCACGCGCGCCGTGCCGCGCGGCCTGCTGCGGGTGAATGCATCGCTCGGCTTCGGGCGCACGACGATCGCGCCGCTGGTATCCACCTTCGCGCAGCGCTATCCGCAGGTGGAGGTGCAGCTCGACGTCACTGACCGGCCGGTGGACCTCGTCGCGGAAGGCATCGACCTGGCGATCCGCTTTGGCGAGCTGCCCGACCAGCGCCTGGTCGCGCGCCGCATCATGTCGAACCGGCGCCTCCTGTGCGCGTCGCCGCGCTACCTCGAACGGCATGGCACGCCCGCCAGCCTGGCGGATCTGGCCAACCACCGCTGCATCGTGCACCGGCAGAACGACGAGGCGCATGGGGTCTGGCGCCTGGAACATGAAGGCCGCGCCGTGTCCGTCAAGGTCCAGGGTGCGCTGTCGAGCAACGATGGCGACATCGTGCTGGGCTGGGCGCTCGATGGCCACGGCATCCTGGTGCGCTCGGAATGGGACCTGGCGAAGTACGTCGACAGCGGCCGGCTGCGCATCGTGCTGCCCGGGTACACGCAGCCCGAGGCCGACCTGTTCGTCGTCTACCCGAGCAAGCGCCGGCAATCGGCGCGGGCACGGGCGTTTATCGATTTTCTGGTGGAGCACTTCGGCGCCTGACGTCACGCTGAGCCGACGCAAAAACGGCCCCGATCGGGGCCGTTTCACTGACAACATACCGGAACCGGGTCCCGGAGATTGTCCTTACTTCACACCCGCCGCTGCCAGCGCCGTCATGTTGACGATGCGGCGCACGGTGGCGCTCGGGCTCAGGATGTGCACCGGCTTGGCCGCGCCCAGCAGGATCGGGCCCACGGTCACGCCCTTGCCCGCGGCGACCTTCAGCACGTTGAACAGGATGTTGGCGGCGTCCAGCGACGGCATCACCAAGAGGTTCGCACTGCCCGAATAACCGGCATCGATCTTGTACAGGTCACGGATGTCTTCCGACAGCGCGGCGTCCCCGTGGATCTCGCCGACCACGGCCAGCTCGGGCGACTGCTCGGCCAGCAGCGCGCGCGCTTCGCGCATGCGCCTGGCCGACGGCCGCTCGGACGAACCCTGCGACGAGTGCGACAGCAGCGCAGCCTTCGGCTCGAGGCCGAAGTGCTGCAGCGTCTCGGCTGCCAGGCGCGTGATGGCGGCCAGTTCCTGGGCGCTCGGCTGCTCGTTGACATACGTGTCGGTGATGAACAGCGTGAACCTGTCGAGCACCAGCGCATTCATCGCAGCCAGCACTTCGGCGCCAGGCGCCACGCCGATCTCGTTGCGCACGTGCACCAGATGGTCGTCGTAGCAGCCGGTCATGCCGCAGATCAGCGCGTCGACCGTGCCCGCCGCCAGCAGGCGCGTGCCCTGCAGCGTCGTATCGGCTTCGGCGGCAATGACGGTATAGTCGGCGCCTTCACGCAGGCGCAGGCCGGCGTCCTTGATGGCGCGCTGCAGGACCGACGTGTCGCCGATCAGCACTGGATGCGCGATGCCCTCGTCGACCACGGCCTGCACTGCGCGCAGCACGCGCGGCTCGGTCGCTTCGGCGTACGCCACCTTGCGCACGTCGGCGCGCGCCTTGTCGAACACCGGCTTCATGAAGAAACCGGTGTGATAGATCATCTGGCCCAGCTTGTCGCGGTAGGCGTCCATGTCGGTGATCGGGCGCGTTGCCACGCCCGATGCGGCGGCTGCTTCGGCCACGCGTGGTGCGATCGCGCCGAGCAGGCGTGGATCGAACGGCTTCGGAATGATGTACTCAGGGCCGAAGGTCAGGTCCTGGCCTTCGTAGGCCAGCGCCACGACGTCGCTCGCTTCGGCTTCGGCCAGTTCGGCGATCGCTGTCACGCAGGCCAGCTTCATCTCGTCGGTGATGCGCGTGGCGCCGCAATCGAGCGCGCCGCGGAAGATGTACGGGAAGCACAGCACGTTGTTGACCTGGTTCGGGTAGTCCGAGCGGCCGGTGGCGATGATGACGTCCGGGCGCGCGGCCTTGGCCACTTCAGGACGGATCTCCGGTTCGGGATTGGCCAGCGCCAGGATGACAGGCTGATTCGCCATCGTCTTGACCATCTCGCCCGTCAGCACGCCGGCGGTCGAGCAGCCGAGGAACACGTCGGCATCCTTGACGACATCGGCCAGCACGCGCGCATCGGTCGCCTGCGCATAGCGCGCCTTGTTTTCTTCCATATTGGCGTCACGGCCCTGCCAGATCACGCCACGCGAGTCGACGACGTAGATGTTCTCTCGCTTCACGCCCAGCAGCACCATCATGTCCAGGCAGGCAATCGCCGCCGCGCCGGCGCCGGAAGCGACCAGCTTGATCTGGCCGATATCCTTGCCGACGACTTTCATCGCATTGAGCAGCGCGGCGGTCGAGATGATCGCGGTGCCGTGCTGGTCGTCGTGGAAGACCGGAATGTTCATGCGCTCACGCAGCTTCTTTTCGATGTAGAAGCACTCCGGCGCCTTGATGTCTTCGAGGTTGATGCCGCCGACGGTCGGCTCGAGCATCGCGATCGCGTCGATCAGTTTGTCCGGATCGAGTTCGTCCAGTTCCAGGTCGAACACGTCGACACCGGCAAATTTCTTGAACAGGCAGCCCTTGCCTTCCATGACCGGCTTGGCGGCCAGCGGGCCGATATTGCCCAGGCCGAGCACCGCGGTGCCGTTGGTGATCACGGCCACCAGGTTACCGCGCGACGTGTAATCGAACGCGGTGGCCGGGTCGGCGGCGATTTCTTCGCAGGCGTAGGCCACGCCCGGCGAATACGCCAGCGACAGGTCGCGCTGGTTCGACAGCGGTTTGGTGGCGATCACTTCGATCTTGCCGCGGGTCGGGCTGCGGTGGTATTCCAGCGCGTCGATGCGCAGTTGGGTGTTCTGTGCTTCGTTCAGCGTACTGTCGGTGCTCATGTTCTTCCTATCGCTTATTGGGTGATGCGGCGTGGGGGGCGGGGCCGCCACAAGGCGTGCGCGCAACGATCCTCCCATTGTTGGGCAAACATTCTAGCCGAACCGACACCATCGCGTGCGCGACCGGTTCCCGCACGATCGTTCACATTTTCTGAACGTGCAGCAGTTCGATAAAGCGCGTTGCCGCCATGCCCAGCGGCCGTTCTTCGGTCCATACAATGTCGACGAAGAAGCGCAGCACGTTGGTCAGATTGGCGGTGGGGATCTCGACCAGCTCACCGCCCTGCACCGCCTCGCGCACCTGGCTCGCTGGCAGCCACGCCCAGCCCAGGCCCGCCTTGACCAGCGCCAGTGCGGCGATCGGACTATCGGTCTTCCACTGCAGCGACGACATTGCGATGCGCTGGTCCACCTGGCCGGTGTCGCGCCCCGCCACGACGATCTGGCGCTGCAGCAGCAGATCGGTGTCGCGCACCTGCGCCTCTTCGGCCCCCTTGAACATCGGATGGGAGCGCGCGGCGACCGCCACCAGGCGCTCTTCGGCCACTTCCTGGAACGCCTGGTACGGCGCTGCGCCGTAACGTTCGAACACCAGCGCCAGGTCGGCGCGTCCGCTGCGCACCATGGCCAGCGCATCGGCCTGGGGCGCGGTCAGCACTTCGACCTGCAGCAGCGGATGTTCCAAGGCCAGCGCGTGCAGCGCCGCACTCCATGGCACGGTGCCCAGCAGTTCGGGCACGAGCGCCAGCGTCAGCGACGCTTCCAGGCCCTGGCTCAGTGACAGCGCATGCACGTTCAGGCGCTGCAGTCCCTCGGCCAGCAGGCGCGCCTGCGGCAGCAGCGCCAGCGCCTGCGCTGTCGGTACCGGATTGCGACCGGTGCGGTCGAACAGCTGCACGTCGAGCTGCGCTTCCAGATTTGCGATCGCCATGCTGACGGCCGACGGCACGCGGCCGAGGGCGCGCGCGGCCGCTGAAAACGAGCCATGGTCGATCGCCGCGAGGAACGCTTTTATGTTGTCGAGGTCAAACGCCATCGTTCAATTCCATTGATAGGTGCTGACTTTTTTCATCACCGGATTCGACATAGTATCGGGCCTCATTCAATTGGAGGCAATATGGTCTGGATACTGCTGGTCCTTGCAGGACTGTTTGAAATTGTCTGGGCCGTTGGCCTGAAATACACGGAAGGCTTCACGCGCCTGTGGCCCACGGTCGGCACGGTCGCCGCCATGATCGTCAGCTTTGGCCTGTTGGCTCACGTGCTCAAGACGCTGCCGATCGGGACCGCCTACGCGATCTGGACGGGGATTGGCGCCGTCGGTACGGCCCTGGTGGGCATCATCGTGCTTGGGGAATCGGCGTCACCAGCGCGGCTGGCGTGCATCGGCATGATTGCGGCGGGCATCGTCGGACTCAAGCTCGTTTCTGCGCATTGAGGTCAATTCGGGAATCAATCAAGAAATGACTAGGACATTCTTGAAAAGCCGTGTATCTTCAACGATGCACTACATCAAGTCGTTGTTATTGTTGGCTTTTCTCTCCCGCCTCGCCCTTGTCGGCAGTCCAGTTTGATTCCCCCGCTTTTATCTTCTCTTGGTTGAACGTGCGTATTGGGCGATTTTGCCCATGTCACTGCAAAGGAATTCAACATGACTACCCAAACCGGCACCGTAAAATGGTTCAACGACGCAAAAGGCTTCGGCTTCATCACGCCTGATGGCGGCGGCGACGATCTGTTCGCGCACTTCCAGGATATTCAATCGGAAGGCTTCAAGAGCCTGGCCGAAAATCAGCGCGTGTCGTTCGAGCGCTCGACCGGCCCTAAAGGCGAAAAAGCCGGCAACATCTGCGCAATCTGATGCTGCTAGCGTGACGCCGCAGCGCGCACCACGCAGATAGCGTGGGCGCAGCCGCAGCGCACATTGAAAAGCCCGCCAATCGGCGGGCTTTTTGCTGTCTGGGCGTTCGGGGGTCGTTGAACGCGTGGACAGGAAACCCGTCCACCCTACGTCAGGTCGGTGGCATGACGACGGTCCCCATGCCGGTAGGGTGGACGGCTCTGCCGTCCACGCGTTCAAACATATTACAAACTGCTGAGAAACTGCCTCACATCCGGCCGCGCGCGCGGCGCCTTGACGGTCGAGGCGGTGCCAAGGCCAATGAAGCAAATAGCCCGCTCATGCGCCTCCAGCCCCAGCAACGTGCGCATGCCGGCAAAATCCATCGCCGCGCCGCTGGCCAGACCGCTCGCAAAACCAAGCAACTGGCCTGCTACCAGCATGTTCTGAATCGTGCAGCCAAGCGACACCAGTTTTTCGTGCGCCGGAATGATGGTGCCCGGTTCGTCGCGCAGCACCGCCACCAGCAGGCATGGCGCGCGCAGCGCCTTGTCGTGCGCGGTGGCGAGCGCCTCGTCGCCGCAGGCCGGATCGCGCGCCAGCACGGCGGCAGCAAACACGTCGCCCAGCAGATGCCGCTTGTGCTGCGGGATCAGGATGAAGCGCCACGGCCGCAGCAGGCCATGGTCGGGCGCCTGCGCGCCGGCTTCGACGATGCGCAGCAGGGCCGCGTCGTCCGGGCCGGGCGCGACGAGACGGCGCAGCGTGTAGTTGCGCCGTGCGGCCAGGATGGTCAGGAATTCGTCGGCGCCAGCCGGATACTCGGTATGCATGGCGCCAGTATAGCGACAGCGCCGCTGATCCGCCGGGACGGGACGAACTGGCGATTCACAACGAATACATGCTCAGTACACGTCGCGCCGGTAACGCCCCGCATCGATCAGGCGATCGCGCCCGGCCTCGCCAAGAATCGCCGCGAGCGCCGCATCGACCTCCCCCGCCATACCCTGCAGGCTGCCGCAGACATGGATGACCGCATCGCGTTCGACCCACGCATGCAGCGTGTCGGCGCGTGCGCGCAGGCGGTCCTGCACATACTCGGGCGCGTCATCGCGCGAAAACACCAGATCGCATTCCGGCAGTGCACCGGCATCGCGCCACGCAGCAATCTCACCCGCGCACAAGCTGTCGAATGCACGCTGGCGCTCGCCGAACAGCAGCCAGTTGCGGTGCTGCCCCGCCAGTACGCGGCTGCGCAGGTGCGCGCGCAGGCCGGCCATGCCCGAGCCGTTGCCGATATAGATGCAGGGCCGCGCATCCTGCGGACCATGGAAGCCCGGGTTTGTCGCCAGCCGTGCGCGCACCATCGCGCCGACGGCGAGATGCGCAGTCAGCCAGCCGGATGCCAGGCCCATGCCCTGCTCGTGGCGCTGCTGGCGCACGAGCAGCGTCAGTGCGCCGTCCTGCGGGATGCCGGCAATCGAATAACGGCGCGGTGCCAGCGGTTTGAGTGCATCGGCGCATTCCTGGGTCGATGCGAACGGATGCCCGACGCCGGGCAGCTCGCTCCAGGCCAGCGCGTCGCGCAGCGTCTGGGGTTCGCCCTGCCAGGTAACGCGCGCCGCGCCATCCAGGCCGCTGGCCGCCAGCCAGGCATCGACGGCCGCCGGCGTGTGGCACGCGGCGACGTCCAGCAGGTCGCCGGCCTGCCACTGCTGATCTGCCGTCGTCTGCAGCACCAGTTCGTACAACGGTGCGCCCAGGCTGCCGGGATTCAACAGCGTGCGCGCGACGAGGCGCCAGCCGGTCATCGGTGCCGCGTCATTGGCAGCAGCGGGAAACGTGCCGGCAGCCGCACCCAGTGCGCCCAGCGCATGCATCCAGCGGCCCAGCGCCGCGGCGTCGCCTTGGTCGACGTCGATCCTCGGAAACAGCGCCGTGGCACCGAGCGCGCCCAGGCGCTGGTCGAGCGCGATCCCATAACCGCAATAGCGCGCGTAACTGCGGTCGCCCAGCGCCAGCACCGCGTACTTGCAGCCGGCCAGCGCCAGCGCCTGTGCATCCAGCTCGCGCGTGAAGCGGCGCGCCGCGTCGGGTGCCTCGCCGTCGCCGAAGGTCGCCGCCACGAACAGCGCATGGTCGTAGCCTGCCAGTTCGCCCGGGCTGAGCGCCGACACCGCGCGCAGGTCGACCGCGCGGCCACCGGCGCGCAGCGCGGCGGCGCTGTGCAGCGCGATCCGTTCGGCCTGGCCGCCCTGGGTCGCAAAGGCCAGCAGGATCGGCGCACCGGCGCCTGGCGTGGTGGGTTTGTCCGTCATGGCCAGCGCCCGTTCGCGCGCCAATGCGCGCTGCTGGCGGCGCCGGCCCAGGTATAGCAGCCAGCCGGTAATGGCAAAGCCGGGCAAGGCCAGGCTGGCGAGCATCATGATGACCCGCCCCGGCAAGCCGAAATAGCTGCCCGTGTGCAGCGGCCGGATCGTGGTCAACGCGCGCTGGCCAAGGGTTTGCGCGCCGTAGGGTTCGTTCTTGAGCAATGTGCCGTCGGTGGAACGCAGCGACATGCGGTTGCGGGCGCGTTCGTGCGGGCCGTCCTGCGCAATCCACGTCAGCTGGTAGGCGCCGCTGCCCCGTTCCGGCAGGCGGATCGTCGCGCTGGCCCAGTTCGGGGCATGCGCAAGGAAGGTGTTCCAGGCCGGATCGAGTGCGGCCGGGCCATCCGGCGTTGCTGCGCGCTTGCGTTCACGTGGCTGCGCCATCGTCCCGGTTGCGGCGCGACGCTCGTTGCCGGCCCAGCCCTGCACGGTGTCGCGCACGACATCGAAGCTCCAGTAAATGCCAGTGCCGCCCACGATCAGGTAAGCCACCAGCGCCCAGGTGCCGGCAATCGCGTGCAGCGCCCACAGGAACGAGCGGCCACGCAGGCTGGTATTGAAGGTCAGCCACGTGCGCCAGTTGGCGGGTTTGCGCGGCCAGCGCAGATACAGGCCGCTGAGCGCGAGACCCACCAGGCACAGCGCCAGGATGCCCAGCACGAGGCGGCCCGGCGCGCGCGGCAGCAGCAGCCAGCGATGCAGCTCCTCGACCCAGTTGAACGCGGCCTCGAAACGAAGCGCTGGCAACACGGTACCGTTGTACGGGTGAACCCGCACGTCCGGACCGCGCCGCTCGCCCGGCGGCGCGGCAAAGCGCACCAGCGCCGTGCTGCCCGGATCGGATTCGAGCACGATGCTCATCACGCGCTCCCCGGGTCGCGTGCGCTGCGCGGCCTGCAGCAGCTGCGCCGGCTGCAGGCGCTGGCGCGCTTCGGCATCGACCGTCATGACGCCCGGATTGAGCACATCCAACAGTTCGTCCTCGAACGCCATGATGGCGCCGGTCAGGCCAATGACGGCCAGCAGCGTACCGGCCGTGATGCCGACGAACCAGTGCAGCTGGAACCAGACCGCGCGCAGCGACGGCAGGCGCCAGCGGCTCACAGCGCGACCTTCATCGACAGCTTGATCAGGCGCGGCAAGCCTGCGCTCAGGCGCGTGCCGGCGCCGGCCCAGTACTGTTTGTCGGCCGCATTGTCGACATTGAGCTGCCACGTGGTGCGCTTGCCGGCGAACTGGCCGATGTAGCGGGCGCCCACGCTGAACAGCGTGGTGCCACCCAGCCAGGCCTGGTTCAGGTCATTCACTGGCCGCCGGCCGGTGTAGTACGCGCCGCCCGTCAGCGCCAGGCCGGGCACCGCATCGAGGTCCCAGGCCACGAACGTGCTGGCGGTGCGGCGCGCCGCGTTCTCGGGCAGCTTGCCGTCATACGCCGCGTTAATATCGCGGGATGCCGGATCGAGCCACTGGGCCGACGCCTGCCAGGCCACACTGCGCAGGATGCGGCCCTGCGACGACAGCTCCAGGCCGCGATAGCGCTGCTCGCCGTCGGCGATGAAGACATTGGCGGTGTTGGTGTAGTAACCGGGGCGCTCGATCTCGAACAATGCCGCCTGCGTCAGCAGGCCGCCGGCCGTGCGCCAGCGCGCGCCAACTTCGCGCTGCTTGCTCACGCCGGGCGCCATGCGCGTGCCTTCATTCGCAGTGCCGGCCGGTGCGGCCTCGCCCTCTTCCAGGCCTTCGGCCGCCGATGCATACACGGAGAGATCGTCACGCAGGCGGTAGACGACCGCCGCCATCGGCGTCGTCTCGCTCGCGTCGTAGTCGTTCACGCCTTGCGTGCTGCGGTAGTCGACGCGGCGCACGCCGCCAATGAATTGCCACTTACCCACGCTGATGCGATCGACCAGATACAGGCCCTGGTCGCGCGAGTCGAGGGCCGCCGTCGTGGGCGTCACCGGCCGCGCGCTGACCGAGAAGTTCGTCACCGGCAGCGGCGCATACAGGTTCTGTGCGGGGATCGTGTAGTTGGCCTGATAGATCGGGGCCTGGCCCTTGTCGGTGTCGCTCGCGCCAATCGTCAGCTCGTGCGTCAAGGGGCCGGTGCGCAACTGGCCCGCCAGTTCGGCACGCAGCATGCGCGAATCGACGTCGGCATGCTGCAGATTGCCGGTGATGCGCCCTGCACCGGTCGCGACGCTTGCCGCATTAATGAAGCGGAAGATCGGCAGCGAGCGGTCGCGCTTCGTTTCGGCGTGGCCCGCTTCGAGCGTCAGCGCCCAGTCGTCATTCAGTGCGATGTCTGCGCGCAGCTGCGCGTTGCGTGCATGCGTTTCAAACCTGGCCCAATCCGGGCCGACGAGACGACGCGGATCGACCGCGCGCGGCAGCGTGATCACGCCGCCCACGGCTGGCGGCAGGTTGATGCCGGCCTGCTCGGTCACGCGGCGCTTGTCGTATTCGAGGTCGGCGCGCAGGCGCACGCGCGCGTTGACGCGCCAGTCGAATGCGCCGGAGGCGAAGCCGCGGTTGCCGTTGCCGACGCCATCGAGGTGCGAGCCGAGCGTGCCACCGGCTGCGTTGATGCGCACGCCGACTGCATCATCAACACCAAAGCGGTGCGCAGCGTCGAGCGTGGCGACCACCGTCCCTTTGCTGTCGGCCTGGGCGCCGACGTTCGTCAGCGGCGTGCTGCCGGCGCGCTTGGTGACGAAGTTCACGACGCCGGCCGGCGACGTAAAACCGTAGTACAGCGCGGTCGCGCCCTTGAGCACCTCGACGCGCTCCTTGTTCTCCATCGACACCTGGCCGAAGTTCATGAGCGGCAGCGAGCCATTGAGGCGGTAGTTGGTGCGGTTTTCGACAGCAATGCCACGGATGACCAACTGGTCCCACGTGTCGCCACCGTTCTGCTGGCGCGTCACGCCGGCCGTATTGCGCACTGCGTCATACAGGCCGGCAGCCCCTTGAAGCTCGAGTACGTCGCGCGTGATGACGTTGACGGTCGACGGCACGTCCATCACGTCGCTGCCGCGAAAGCTCCCGGCTTCCACCGTATTGGGCATGAAGCCCTGCGCCTTCACCGCAGTCACGCGCACTGCTGGCATGGCGGAATCATCGCGTTCCTGCGCTACCGCTGCTGCTGGAAACGCGTGGGGGAACACCAGAGACAGCGCCAGGACGAGACGCGACGGACGCAGGGCGACGGACAAGGACATGACAAGGGACATTCATCAAGAACAATCCCGGATTTTATCGTGAATGAGAATCATTTTCAATAACAGCCGCATGCACACCGAGACTTGCTGCAGATGCACACGGCTCACCCGCTTGACGTATCGCCATTTTTGATAGAGGCATCAGAAAACGCTATTTACGCGTGTATGTCATTCAATTCTATGATGACTTGACTGCATTAAACGCCACGCGCGGGCAGCTTCGAGCACAAAAGCCTATAACAGGAGACACGCATGCCGACACAAGCAATCACACGCAGGGTACTGACCACCGCAATTGCCCTGCTCGCTTCAAGCACCGCCCTTGCCGCCGACTATCCGGAGAAATCCATCACCCTCGTCGTGCCGTTCTCGGCCGGCGGGCCTACCGACGTGGTGGCCCGGATCCTCGGGCAGACCATGGCGAAGTCGCTCAAGCAATCGATCATCGTGGAAAACGCCCTTGGCGCGGGCGGCACGCTGGCCGCCGGCCGCATCGCGCGCGCCACGCCGGATGGCTACACGCTGCTGCTGCACCATAACGGCATGGCCACCAGCACCACGCTGTACCGCAAACTCGCCTTCAACCCCATGACCGACTTCGAGTACATCGGCCAGGTAGCCGACGTGCCGATGGTGCTCATGGCGCGCAAGGACCTGGCGGCCAATACGCTGCCCGAGCTGATCGCAATGATCAAGTCGAAGAAGGACGCCATGACAATGGGCCACGCTGGCCTGGGCGCCGTGTCGCACCAGTGCGGCATGCTGTTCCTGAGCGCGATCGGCGTGCCGCTGACGACCGTTCCGTACAAGGGCACGGCGCCGGCGCTAAGCGATATGCTGGGTGGCCAGATCGACCTGTTGTGCGACCAGACGACGCAGACGACGTCCTACATCCGCACCAACCGCGTGAAGGTGTACGGCGCGACGACGAAGACCCGCATCCCATCGCTGCCGGCCCTGCCGACGCTGGCCGAACAGGGCATGGCCGGTTTCGAGATGTATGTGTGGCACGGCATGTACGCACCAAAAGGCACGCCGCCAGCAGTGGTGGCGCGCATCGGCACAGCGCTGCGCGAGGCGCTCAATGATCCGAACGTGAAGGCACGCTTCGCCGAACTGGGCGCCGAGCCGGTGTCGGATGCGAAGGCCACGCCCGAAGGTCTGCGCACGCACCTGAAGGCCGAGATCGACAAGTGGGGCCCGATCTACAAGAAGAACGGCGCGTTCGCCGACTGATACGTGGAATGTAAAAAAGCCCGCGTCGCCGTTACGGCGGCGCGGTCTTTTTTTATCGACGGTCGCTAGACCGCGCCTTGCGCGTGCATGGCCGCGATGGCCGCCGCGTCGTAGCCCAGTTCCGCCAGGATCGCATCCGTATGCTGGCCCAGCGCCGGCACCGGGTCCATGCGCGGCGTGACGGTGTGCGGCAATCCGGGCGGCAGCATGGCCGGCACGCGGCCGTTGGCGGTGCCCACGTCGGTCCACCGGCCGCGCGCCTTCAGTTGCGGATGATTCCAGACTTCGTGCATGTCGTTGACCTGGGCATTGGCAATGTGGGCCAGCTCCAGCCGCTCGCGCACCTGCTGCGCCGTCAACGTCGAAAACACCGCCACGATCAGTGCTGCCAGTTCATCGCGCGCTGCGACGCGGCGCGCGTTGGCGTTGAAGCGCGGATCGTTCGCCAGTTCGGGCGTCTGCAGCACGATGGCGCAAAAAGCCGCCCACTCACGTTCGTTCTGGATGCCCAGCATGACCGACTTGCCGTCGCCGGCCAGAAACGGCCCGTACGGGAAGATGGTCGCGTGCGAGGCGCCCGTGCGCGGCGGCGGCGCGGCGCCGTCGTACGCGTAATACAGCGGATAACTCATCCACTCGGCCATGCTCTCCAACATCGACACATCGATGCGGCAGCCCTCGCCCGTGCGGCCCCGCTGCAGCAGTGCGGCAAGGATGTTCGTGTATGCGTACATGCCGGCTGCGATATCGGCAATCGAGCAGCCGGCCTTCGATGGTTCGTCCGGCGTGCCGGTGATCGACAGGAAGCCCGATTCGCTCTGGATCAGCAGGTCATAGGCCTTGCGGTCGCGGTAAGGACCATCGCTGCCATAGCCCGAGATGTCGCAGACGATCAGGCGCGGATGGCGTTCTTTCAGCGCCTCGTACGACAAGCCAAGGCGTTCCGCTGCGCCAGGCGCGAGATTTTGCACCAGCACGTCGGCAAGTTCCAGCAGGCCCGCCAGCACCGCATCGGCATCGGCATGCTTGACGTCGAGCGTGAGACTTTCCTTCGACCGGTTGGTCCAGACGAAGTGCGAGGCTAGGCCATTGACGCGTTCATCGTAGCCGCGCGCGAAGTCGCCGCTGCCGGGCCGCTCGACCTTGATGACGCGCGCGCCCAGGTCGGCCAGCTGGCGCGTGCAGAACGGCGCGGCGATGGCGTGTTCGAGCGTGACGACGGTGATGCCGTCGAGAGGTCGCAGGGGTGTCATGGGTTTCATGGGTTTCATGGGTTTCATATGCATGCCTCCTCAGAACGAACGTGGCAGGCCAAGCACATGCTCGGCAACGTACGACAGGATCAGGTTCGTCGAGATCGGCGCCACCTGGTACAGGCGCGTCTCGCGGAACTTGCGCTCGACGTCGTACTCGGACGCGAAGCCGAAACCGCCGTGGAACTGCAGGCAGGCGTTGGCCGCTTCCCACGACGCTTCGGCGGCCAGCATCTTGGCCATATTGGCTTCGGCGCCGCACGGCTTGTGCGCATCGAACAGCGCGCAGGCTTTGAAGCGCATCAGGTTCGCCGCTTCGACGTTGATGTACGCGCGCGCAATCGGAAACTGCACGCCCTGGTTCTGGCCGATGGGCCGCCCGAACACGACGCGCTCGTTGACGTACTTGCTGATCTTGTCGATGAACCAGTAGCCGTCGCCGATGCATTCGGCGGCGATCAGCGTGCGCTCGGCGTTCAGGCCATCGAGGATGTACTTGAAGCCCTTGCCTTCTTCGCCGATGAGATTTTCGGCCGGGATTTCCAGGTTCTCGAAGAACAGCTCATTGGTCTCGTGATTGACCATGTTCTGGATCGGCTGCACGACCATGCCCTGCTTGACCGCATCCTTGATATCGACCAGGAAGATCGACATGCCTTCGGACTTCTTCGTAACCTCGGCCAGCGGTGTCGTGCGCGCCAGCAGGATCATCAGGTCGGAATGCTGCACGCGCGAGATCCACACCTTCTGGCCGTTGATCACGTAGCGGTCGCCCTTGCGCACGGCCGTCGTCTTGATCTTGGTGGTGTCGGTGCCGGTAGTGGGCTCGGTCACGGCCATCGATTGCAGGCGCAGTTCGCCGCTGGCGATGCGCGGCAGGTAGTGGCGCTTCTGCGCTTCGGAGCCGTGACGCAGCAGCGTGCCCATATTGTACATCTGGCCGTGGCAGGCGCCGGCGTTGCCGCCCGAGCGGTTGATCTCTTCCATGATGACCGACGCTTCTGTCAGGCCCAGGCCCGAGCCGCCGTATTCCTGCGGGATCAGCGCCGCGAGCCAGCCGGCTTGCGTCAGTGCGGTGACGAAGGCTTCGGGGTAGCCTCGCTCGTCGTCGACCTTGCGAAAGTATTCGGCCGGGAATTCGGCGCACAGGGCGCGCAGCGCGTCGCGGATGTCTTCAAAATCGTGGTCGGTGTGCATGCGGTCTCCTGATAGTTATTTGTGTCGCTTATGCCAGCTGCGCCTCGGCGCGCATGGCCAGCTGGCCGTCATGGGTCTTGGCCCACAGCGTGATCGTCCGGCTGTCGGGCTCGACGCGGCCGCAGACGCTGAAGCGGTGGATGTCGAACAGCGGCTGCACAGCGCGGAATGAAAACGCGGTGACGACGGCGGCAGGTTGTTCGCGCCGCACCAGGTCAAGCAGCAGGCTCGCGATCAGCGGGCCGTGCACGATCAGGCCGGGATAGCCTTCGACCTGCGTCACGTACGGCTGGTCGTAATGGATGCGGTGGCCGTTGAAGGTCAGCGCCGAGTAGCGAAACAGCAGCACGGGGTCGGGCATGATTTCGCGGATCCAGTCGTGGTCAAGGTCGGCCATCACCGGGACCGGCACCGGATCGCCCGGCTGCGGATTGGCGCGGTAGACGATGTCGTGTTCTTCCTCGATCGCCACGCCGGCCGCACCTTCGATCACGTGGCGCACCAGCACGAACACCAGCTTGCCGCTGCGGCCTTCCTTGCTCGTGATGTCGGCGATGGTCGACACGCGCCGCGCCTGGTCGCCGACCTGCAACGGTGCCAAAAAGCGCAGGCGTCCGCCAGCCCACATGCGGCGCGGCAGATCGACCGGCGGCAAAAAGCCCCCGCGCAGCGCGTGGCCGTCCGGTCCAAGCTGCGATTGCCGGTGGACGGGCAAAAAGTACAGCCAGTGCCACAGCGGCGGCACGGCGCTGCCGGGGTGCGGGGCCGGGTCATCGCGGTCGAGCAGCGCGGCCATCGCCGCGAGCGGCGCCGCGGTGATGGCGTCAAGCTGTTCTTCGGTGCGGCCCTGCCAGGCGGTCAGATTGTCCATGGGGTGTCTCCTGTTGTTGTCTTGTTCTAGTCGGATGCTTCGTCGACGATGCGCTGGGCCCGGAGGATCACGGGCCGGTCGACCATCTTGCCGTCCACGGCGACGGCGGCGCCGTTTGCCTCCCGCGCTGCGGTCAGCACGCGCGTGGCCCAGGCCACCTCGGCCTCCGTAGGGCGAAAGCCTGCATTGACGGGCGCCACCTGGCGCGGATGGATGCACAGCTTGGCACCGAAGCCGAAGCGGCGGGCGCGCAGGGTGTCCGCGCGCAGCTGTGCGTCGTCGTCCAGCGCCACGGTCACGCCGTCGATCGGGGGCGCCAGACCTGCCACGCGCGAGGCCAGCACCAGCATCGAGCGAAAGTGCAGCAATTCCTCGTCATCGCCCTCGATGCCCAGGTCGAACTGGAAATCGATCGAGCCAAATGCCAGCCGCGCGACGCCTTTCACACGCGCCAGCGCATCGACCGCCGCCATGCCGCAGGCGGTTTCGATCAGCGGCAGCACTGGAAGGCCAAGCTGCGCTACGCGGCGCAGGTTGTCGACCGATTCCGCCTTCGGCAGCATGATGGCGGCCACGCCCGCGTGGCGGCACAGGGCCAGGTCAGCCTCGAACCAGGGCGTGTCTTGCGCGTTGATACGCACGACGACAGGCACCGATGGGTCTAGCGCCGCTGCCACCTGCATGCGCGCGGCGTCCTTGTCTGCAGGCGGGACGGCGTCTTCCAGGTCGACGATGACAGCACCGGCACCACTGGCTGCCGCGCGGGCGAAACGCTCGGGGCGGTTACCGGGGACGAACAGGTAGGAACGGGGAATGGCAGGCATGACGAACCAGTCGCGTGGTGGGATCGAGATCCATCATAAATTTGAATGCGTGTGACGCAGAAATAGAAAAACGTGATTCCACGATCACATCGATGCATGGCTGTCAGGGATCACGACCGGGTATTGCAGGCGGCGCAGGAATAGCTTATGTTGATGGCTCGACCACTTGGACGATCATCATGGACATCAAGCAGATCCGCACGCTCATCGCCATTGCCGAAACGGGCAGCGCCACCAAGGCGGCGGAACTGCTGCACTTGGTGCAGCCAGCCGTGTCGCGCCATATCCGGATGCTCGAAGAAGAATGCGGCGCCCTGCTGTTCGAGCGCGAACGCCACGGCATGGTGCTGACCGATGCCGGCCGCACGCTGGCCGAATACGGCCGGCGCGCGCTGCGCGAACTGGACAAGGCGCGCGCCGAGATCGGCCCGGCCGCCAACGCGATCTCGGGCCGGCTCATGATCGGCCTGCTGGCCAGCACCAGCAATCTGCTGGCAACCGAGCTGGTGGCGCGTGTGCGTGCCAGACACCCCGCCGTCACGGTCGGGATCAATGTCGGCTATGCGGGCAATGTCGTGCAGTGGCTGGAGGCCGGTGAAGTCGAACTGGCGCTCCTGTACGACACGCGCGCCTCGCACGGCCTGCAGGTCGAAGCGCTACTCGACGAGCGCCTGTACGTGATCGGGCCACCGGGCGAGATCGATGCGTCGACGCCGTTTCCGTTGAAGCAGCTGCGCGACCGCCCGATGATCCTGCCGAACGCACCGCATGGGCTGCGCAGCATCATCGAACACGCACTGGCGGTGGCCGGCATCAGTGTCGACGTGGTGGCCGAAACGAATGCCCTCGACCTGCAGAAATCGCTGGTCAACAAAGGCTTCGGCTACAGCATCCTGCCCAGCTCCGCGATCCTCGACGAACTGCGCGACGGCACGCTGTCCGGCGCCCCGGTCGGCACCCCCGACCTGTCACGCCGCATCGTGCTGGCACGCGCCGCCACCCGCCGCGCTTCCCCGGTCAGCGTGGCAGCCGCCCCCGAACTGGTCGGCCTGATGAAAGAAATGGTGCTCAGCGGCGCCTGGCCCGGCGCCGCCTGGATCGGCCGCTGACCGCTCCTGCAGCAACCACTGGCTAGCAGCCAAAGCAATTGCTCAATAATTCGACTCTGACCCTAATTGTCAGACAGACTCAGCAACCATGTAACAATTAGGGTCAGAGTCGAATTGTTTGACAACTTTTGGGAATTGCCCAATAAATCGACTCTGACCCTACTTGTTGGCGGTGCTGAGCAATTGCTCAATAATTCGACTCTGACCCTCGTTGTGGAGAAATCGGATCAATTGCTCAATAATTCGACTCTGACCCTCATTGTGGGTTGGGGTTAGAGGGATTGGCCGAGTTTGAGTGTGGCGGCGACGTTGCGGGCCGTGGTGCGCAGGTTGAATTCGGCGTTGGCCAGGGCTTCGGCGACCGTGCCGGCTTTCATGATCGTGCTGAAGGTGGCGTCGATGCCGTGGGCGTGGACGGCGCTGGCGTCGTGGCCCAGGCAGCCGCCGATGGCGATGACCGGTTTACCGTGACGCGCAGCGACGCGGGCTACGCCGATCGGGGTCTTGCCGTTGACGGTCTGGCTGTCGATGCGGCCTTCACCGGTGATGACCAGGTCGGCCAACTCCACTGCCGCGTCCAGCCCGACCGCGTCGGCGACGATTTCGCTGCCCGGCCGCAGGCGGCCCTTGAGGAAGACCAGCATCGCGGCGGCGATGCCGCCACCGGCGCCGGCGCCCGGGACGTCGGCCACGTCCTGGCCCAGGTCGCGCGCGATGACGGCGGCGTAGTGGCGCAGGTTGGCGTCAAGCTGGGCGACCATTGCCGGCGTCGCGCCTTTTTGCGGCCCGAAGATGGCTGAGGCCCCATTCACGCCAACCAGCGGGTTGCTGACGTCGCACGCCACCTCGAATACCGAGTCCAGTACACGCGCGTCGAGCTGCGTGATGTCGATCCGCGCGAGGTCTGCCAGCGCCGCGCCGCCGGGCGCCAGCGGCGCATCCTGCGCATCGAGCAGCCGCACGCCCAGTGCTTGCAGCATCCCGGCGCCGCCGTCGTTGGTGGCGCTGCCGCCCACGCCCAGGATGAAGCGCCGCGCGCCGGCGTCAAGCGCGGCGAGGATCAACTCGCCCGTGCCACGGCTGGTCGCGCGCAGCGGATCGCGCGCGGCCGGCGGGACCAGTTCCAGGCCGCTGGCGGCCGCCATCTCGATCACGGCAATGACGTCGCCGCCCGTCAGGCCGTAGAAGGCATCGACGGGTGTGCCCAGCGGACCGGTGGCGCGCAGGTCGACGCGGCGACCGGCCGTCGCGGCGATCATCGCGTCGACGGTGCCTTCGCCGCCATCGGCGACGGGGATCTTGACGTAGCGGGCGTCAGGGAAGATATCGCGGAAACCCGCCTCGATGGCGCTCGCCGCTTCCAGCGCCGACAGGCTTTCCTTGAATGAATCGGGTGCGATCACGATGTGCATGCTGCGCTCCGATTAACGATTGACGAGGCGCGCAGGCACCACGAGCACCAGCATCGCGCCGATGAACAGCACGGTCGACAGGATATACAGCGCCATGTCCGTGCTGCCCGTGGCGTCCTTGATCCAGCCGACCAGAAACGGGCTGAGGAAACCGGCAATCTGGCCCATCGAATTGATCAGCGCCAGGCCCGCAGCAGCAGCCGCGCTGCCCAGAAACGCGGCCGGCAATGGCCAGAACATCGGCAAGCCGGTCAGCGCGCCCATCGTCGCGAGACTCAGGCCGATCATCACCAGCACCACGTTATCCGAGAAGTTCGCGGCCAGCAGCAGGCCGGCCAGCGCCATCAGCAGCGGCGCCGAGAGGTGCCAGCGGCGTTCGCGCCGGCGGTCGGCCGAGCGGCCCACCAGTACCATGAAGACACCGGCGAACAGGTAGGGAATCGCGCTGAGCCAGCCGACTGTCGTGGCACTTTCGAAGCCCAGCGACTTGATGATCGACGGCAGCCAGAAGTTGATCGCATACACGCCCATCTGGATGCTGAAGTAGATAAAGCCGAGCATCCACACATGCCAGTCGCGCAGCACGGCGCCGAACGAGTGCACCGCATGGGTGCCGCTCGAGCGCTGCGCTTCGTCCTCGTCGAGCGCCGTCTGCATCGCCGTTTTTTCCTCGGCAGTGAGCCACGACGCCTGCGCCAGGCTGTCGTTCAGGTAGAACAGCACCGCGACGCCCAGCAGCACGGTCGGAATCCCCTGCAGCAGGAACAGCCACTGCCAGCCATCCATGCCGCCCTGCCCGGCCGAGAAGTGACTCAGCATCCAGCCCGACAGCGGGCCACCGATCAGGCCCGAGACGGGAATGGCCGACATGAACAGCGCCATCACCTGGCCGCGCTTGTGCGCCGGGAACCACTTGGTGAAGTACAGGACCATGCCGGGGAAGAAGCCCGCTTCGGCCACACCGGTGAAGAAGCGCAGCACATAGAATTCGACGGGCGTGCTCACGAACAGCATGCACGCCGACAGCGCGCCCCAGGTCATCATCATCACCGCGATCCAGCGCCGCGCGCCCAGCTTGTGCAGGATGAGATTGCTCGGCACGCCGAAGGTCACGTAGCCGATGAAGAAGATGCCAGCGCCCAGGCCATACACGGTCTCGCTCAGCTGCAGCGCGTCGAGCATCTCGAGCTTGGCGAAACCGACGTTGACGCGATCCAGGTAATTGAAGAAGTAGCAGACGAAGATGAAGGGGATCAGGCGCCACGTGGCCTTGCGGTAGGCGCCTTCGAGCAGGCTCGCGCCGGGGGTGCTGGCAATGGTACTCATGCTGTCTCCGAATATTTGGTCATGTAATCATCGAGATTATCAACCAAACAAGGGCTGCCAAGCGTCGGCGACACGCACAATTCAAGCCTCCCAATTCCCGCCTTTTTTCAGGCATGTGCACAAGTTGATACCCAAGCCAGGGTTCAAATACCCAATCAGCATGCCAACCATACGCATCCAGGCCGCGCAGCCTACCGGCATAATTGTGCATAATCACAAACGCCCTCTTTCAAGCAGACACCGCCATGCACATCCTCGACACCGGCCTCGCCCAGGAAATCGTCGCCCGCACCATGCGCATCATCCCGTTCAACGTCAATGTGATGGATGCCCACGGCGTGATCCTCGCCAGCGGCAACGCGGCGCGGGTCGGCGAGCTGCATGCCGGCGCCCTGCTGGCGCTGGCCAAGAAGCTCACCACCGAAATCGATGCGGCGGCCGCGCACAAGCTGCACGGCGCCCAGCCGGGCATCAACCTGCCGCTGTGCGTCGGCGGCGAGATCTGCGGGGCGGTGGGCTTGTCCGGCGCGCCCGACGCCGTGCGCCAGTTCGGCGAGCTGGTACGCCTCAGCGCCGAGATGATCCTCGAGCAGGCCGCCCTGACCCAGACGCTGCAAAGCCATTCACGCTACCGCGAAGCGTTCGTGCTCAACCTGATACGCTACGAGCCGGGCGCGCGCGCCGAACTCGAAGGCTGGGCGCAGCGGCTCGGGATCGACATCGAGCGCATGCACCTGGTGTTCCTGGTCGAACTGCAGGGCGTGCCGGCCACGGCGGACCATGCCCCGAGCGCCGTGCAGCTGCTGCAGATGCGGCTCCTGGCACGCCGCGACGACGCCCTCACCGCTAGCGTCGGGCCGTCCGAACTGGTGCTGCTTGAGGCCTGGGAGCCGTCCCGCAAAGGGCTCGAGACACCGCCGCAACGCCGTCTCGATGCCCTGGCCCAGCTGTTGCGCGAAGAATGCACGCTGCCGTTCACGCTGTCGATGGGCATTGCACTGCCCGGCATCGATGGCGCCGCGATCTCGTATGGGAGCGCGCGCACCGCCAGCCGGCTCGGGCGCGCGCGCCATCCGCAGCAGCAGGTTTTCAGCTATTACGAGATGGCCTTGCCGGTACTGCTGTCGGGCCTGGACAGCGGCTGGCAGGCGCACCAGCTGCGCATGCCGATCGCGCGGCTCGCACACGACAAGAGCCGCGCCATGCTGCGCGCAACGCTGTCCGCATGGTTCGAGCAGAACGAAAATTCGGCCGCCACGGCGAAGGCGCTGGGCATCCACCGCAACACCCTCGACTACCGGCTGCGCCGCATCGGCGAGCTCACGGGCCTCGACCTCGGCGTGAGCGAAGACAAGCTGCTGCTGTATGTGTCGTCGTTGTTAAGCCCGACGCTGAGCCCGACGGTCAGCCCCGACCACCCACCGGCATAGCCGCCAATCCGCCGCCCTGCATCGACGCCGGCATGACGCCCGACTTGTTGCCGTTACGCTCGCGCCGTGCTTTTGCAGCCGCAGCGATGCGGCGCGCCTCGGCCAGGGCAGCCGCCCGCTGCTCCTGCGTCAGCTGCCCCCCAAGCGCGGTCAGCAATCCGCTGCCCTCGGCGAACATCTGCGGCGACCGGTCGCCAGGCTGCGCAATCTGCGCGTCGATCAGGCCAACCGCGAGCAGGTAGCCGTACCCCTGCACCGGATGCCTGTCTGTCAGGTCCGAGCCGCCCAGCTTCTGCATTCCCCACAACATCAGTGCGGTCGTGTCGCCCGCCTCGGCCGCCGTGTCGAGCTGGCTGGCCGCCGTCGCCTTCCATTCGCGCACCAGGGGGTCGTCGGGCCGCGTCGTCAACGCACTCGGATCGCCAAACGGGCCTTCGACGGCATGCATCCATGCCGCGCCCGGCACGCCGGCCTTCACGGCGGTGGCGAGGTAATCGAGCCGCGCCAACCGCTCCCGCTCCGTCATCGCGCCACACATGCGCGTCATGTTCCGGCGCTCCTCGGCATTCAGCGTGCGTTTCGCGCCCAGCTTGTTGTCGTGCATCTCGAGATCCTGCCGCCGGTTGAACGAAGCGCAGCCCGAGACAAGCATGTAGGCCGCGTAGGCATCGTACGGATCGTGCGAGGCCAGCAGATCGGCCACGTGCACGCTCAGGTTCGGGTTGACGGCAGCAGCCAGCACCGACGCCGGCACTGCTGCCGACATCGCCTGCGCTGGCACGGGTACAGCGGCACGTGGTGTATCCGGCGGCGGTGCGCCGACCACATCGACGACCGTTTCACGTGTTGAGCTGTTCCACATGAGCCCTGCCGCGCCAATGCAGGCCACCACGAGCGCCGCGGCCAGCCATTGTTGCAGACGTTTTTCCATCACTGCGCCTCCCGGTTGAATGCATCGATCGAACCGAGTATATCCAGCGCCTGCACGGTATTTCTCACACATTATGGCGACAGCCGGCATAGATACACTTTGTAGCATTGCTTACTGGAATTCTTAACATGTTAGGCGGTGCCCGTAGTCTAATGAACTCATCGATTCAACGGATCGGCCACCAGGAGAAACAATAATGAAAACCAAGTTCATCGCATCACTGATTGCATTGACCTTTACCGCGAGTGGCAGCGCTTTTGCACAACGCGGCGATCACGGAAATGATCGCGATCATGACCGCAACGGTTATTCGCAACAACAGCATCATGATCGCCGTGACGATGATCGCCGCGACGACAAACGAAACGACCGCCACGACGGCCCGCGCGCCAACCATGGCAAGCACCGCAACGACGGCGCCCAGTATTATCGTCGCGACGATTCTCGCGGTGGCGGTCCACGCCACGACCTGCGCCGCGGCGGCCGGCTGCACAAGGAATATCGCCACGATCGCTACGTGGTCAATAACTGGCGCGGTCGCCATCTGAGCGCGCCACCCCGTGGCTATCACTGGGTTCAGACCGGGAACGATTACGTATTGGCGACGATCGCCACCGGAATTATTGCCCAGGTATTGTTCGCGAATTAAAGCCAGCTGATCTTCCTATAAACCGCCCGTCGAAAGACGTGGCGGTTTTTTTACGCACACGCGTACCATATTTACAACATTCATTCATCACTCTCTAAATGTTGCATCCATTCAACCCTGCGCACGTTTAATATCAATCAATATGCTTGATGTAATAACGGAGAATCGATGAATACGAAATTGAAACCAGGCGCCCGCGCCGTGCGTGGCGTGCTCCTGGCATGCGCCGGAACAACCATTGCCCTGGCCAGCCTGCCGCTGGCCGCGCAGACGCTGCCGGCGGTGTCGGCAGCCGAGTTGCCACGCGTCGAAGTCACAGGCTCGGCGATCCGCCGCGTGCAGTCTGAAACCGCGCTGCCGGTGCAAACGATTTCACGGGCCGAGATCGAGAAAACGGGCGTGACCACCGCTGCTGAACTGATGGGACGTGTCTCCGCCAACAGCAACGGCCTGACCGACGGCGCCAGCATCAACGTCGGCGGCGACCAGCGCGGCTTCAACAGCGCCAACCTGCGCGGCATTGGCACCTCGTCGACGCTGGTGCTGCTCAATGGCCGGCGCATGGCCAACTTTGCTTCGCCCGGCGACGACAGCGGCGTCGACCTGAACAATATCCCGGCAGCGGCGCTCGAGCGCGTCGAAGTGTTGCTCGACGGCGCATCGGCGCTGTATGGCACCGACGCCATCGGCGGCGTCATCAACTTCATCACCCGCAAGGACTTCCAGGGACTGGAAGCAAACGTGTACGTCGGCACGACCGACGAAGGCGGCGCCGGCAAGCGCACCGCCAGCCTCAGCGCCGGCAAGGGCGTGCTCGAGCGCGATGGCTACAATGTGTTTGCCGTGGCCGACTTCCAGCGCACCAATCCCCTGAATACGTCGCAGCGCAGCTTTATTCCTGGCCTGCAGGTAGAGCAGCGCCTCGGCCACCTGCTGTCCAGCTACACGAGTCCCGCGAATATCCGCCTCACCTCGGCCCAGCGCGACCATTTGCAGGAGATCGGTTTCACACTCAATGGCAAGCCGATCACGAACCGCCTGATCAACCTGTCGGTCCCGGGCTGCGCGCCGCCAGCCAATGTGTACCTGCCGGACGGCACGGGCGGCGTCGATGCCTGCACCTATAACTACATGGGCGACACCGAGCTGTATCCGAAGTCCGAAAAAGCCAGCGTGCTCAGCCGCGCCGTCATCAAGCTGGGCGGCTCGCACCAGGCGTATGCCGAAGTGGCGCTCAGCCGCGCCAAGACCGACTACACCGGCTCATCGGCGCGCGTGGCGGGCTATGTCGATTATTCGCGGGTGCCGCAACTGGCCGGCACCGGCCTGGATCAATTGGACGACGACATCCCGGGCGAACTGGAATTGCGCATGCGCCTGAACGAAGCGGGCCAGCGCACCAGCACGCTCACCAGCGAAGGCGTGCGTTTCGTCGTCGGCGTGACGGGCACCGTGGGCGGCTGGGATTACGACACCGCCTACAACCACAGCGTCAACACGGTCAAGGACCGCGACACCCATGGCTACCTGCTCTACAACGAGCTGCTCGAAGGAATCGCCGACGGCCGCATCAACCCGTTCGGCCCATCGAGCCCGGAAGGCCGGGCGCTGATCGACAGCATCCAGGTCGATGACGTCGTGCGCCGCGCTCGCGGCACGCTCGACGCCGTCGACGTCAAGTTTTCACGCGCCCTGATGCCGATGGCAGGCGGCGATCTGGCAGTGGCCATCGGTGGCGAAGCACGGCGCGAAAAAAACCAGTTCACGCCATCGGCCCTGCTCCTGAGCGACAACATCAACAATGACGCGGCGCCCGAAGGCGGCCGCGCCACCAGCGATAGCCGCGATGTGGCTGCGGTGTACGGTGAAGTCCTGGTGCCATTCGCCAAACAATGGGAAGCACAGCTGTCGGCGCGCTACGACCATTACGAAAACGTGGGTGGCGCGGCCAGCCCGAAGATTGGCCTGACCTACCGCCCAACTGACGCGCTGCTGCTGCGCGGCTCGGCCGGCCGGGGCTTCCGCGCGCCGTCGATGACAGAGCTGTACCGTCCTACCGTCTACAGCAGCACGGCCACCCTGCCCGATCCGGTCTATTGCGCCACGGTCGAGAACAATTATTCGGACTGCGCCGACAACTGGGACACGCGCCGCTACAGTAACGACGCGCTGAAACCCGAGCGCAGCCGCCAGTTCTCGCTGGGCGCCGTGTTCGCCGCCGGCAAGCATGTCAGCGCGTCGCTCGACTACTGGAACATCAAGCGCACGAACCTCATCAGCGAAATCGGCGACGACATCATCCTCGGCAACCTGGCCAAGTACAGCGATCTGGTGTATCGCGACGAGGACGGGCTGATCGACTACATCGAACTGCGCAAGGACAACCGCGGCGCGCAACTGGCGCGCGGCCTCGACCTGGCGCTGACGGTACGCGGCGTCGACACGGCCATCGGCCGCTTCGGTGGACGCCTGAACGGCACCTATGTGCTGACGTCGAAAATCCAGAATGCGCCCGGCGATGCATTTGTGAGCAATCTGAACCGCTTCGTGACCGACGGCGTGGTTCAGCGCTGGCGCCATACGGTGAGCGTCGATTGGGATCGCGGGCCGCTGTCGGCCAGCCTGCAAAATACATTCTCGAGCGGCTATGAAGACCAGAATACGGCGATCAATATCGACAACGGCAGCGTGGTGGCCGCCAACCGGGTCAAGCGCTATTCGCTGTGGGATTTGTCGGGCGCGTATGGGGTCAATACGAACCTGAAACTGCGCGTGGGCATCCAGAATCTGTTCGACACGAGCCCGCCTTATTCGAACCAGGCATATTACTTTTTATCGGGTTACGACCCAAGCTATACGGATCCGCGCGGGCGCCGTTTTTATGCGAGTGCCAATTACTCGTTCAAATAAAGCCTGATCGGTCTATACGGGATTCCACCGAACAGTGGACTCCCGTAATTTTTTGAGTGGACAAGATTCAATCAGTATTGGATGACGATGTCGAGAAAACTTACATTTGTCAATACAAGCCGCAAGCGTTAATAATAATTCCATTGGAATCAGGTGGTTGACACCAGCTGAAGGCATGGCACTGTTACTTCTGGTTACAAAACTCACACTAACCTGAGAACACCATGCCCCTGCGATCGCTTAAAAACCTGCTTGTCGGCCTGTCGTTGCTGATTTGCACGTCTGCATTTGCCGTACCATTTGTGGTCAATGTCGCTGGTGTCCAGAGTTTCGGAGCGCCGGGAGCGGCCGGGAATACGATCTTTACCCTCAACGTGGGGGCAGGCTCGCGGATTACCGGTATTGCTTACGACGTCAACCTCACGGCATACACGCCGAGTTAATTGTCCGAAATCGGTTTGTACTTCAGCGATTCGGCACAGTCAACTGGCGTCTATTTCACCCCGGGTTTTGAAGACTTGAATCCTGGCACCGGTAACTACGCCGATTCAGCCAGCCTGATCGACCTCGGCCTGGACTTCACGGTCGGCGCCGATGGCCTTCTGCGACTGGAATTCTTCGAGGATTTCAATGATTCGGCAGTATCGCCGGACGGTACCTGGAACTTCGGCACGATTACCTTCGATGTGACGGGCGATAACGTGCCTGTCGATCCCGGCACGGACATTCCTGAGCCTGCAACGGGCATGCTGATGGGTGCTGGCCTGGCGCTGATGGGCTTCATGGCGCGTCGCCGTCGCCCAGGCGGCAAGGCGGCGTAAGCAGCAATCTGGCGCAGTCGCTCGTGTGCTGCGTCAGAGAGACTGGTTCTCGATACGGACCAGTCTCCAGCAATCGTCCATCGTGAAGCAATACGACACCTGGTGATCGGTATCGGGCTTGCCCAGACTGAGCCGCGCGGTCGACGCCGTCACATCTTCCAGCTGCATGACAAGCCGATTGTCCATCGCGCCCACGGGAAAGCACCCGATCCTGTGGCGGGACGAATCGGGCAAGCGCATCACGCACCGTGCGCCGATCTTTGCCAATAGCGCGCCGGGCCGGAACAGAACAGCAATCCTGACAGTTCACCATCAAGAGAAAGTGGAGAGCGCGGCGGCGTTTCTGTCGCCATACAGAAACGAAACCCATCTGACATGACACATTTCTGCACACGATTGCAATGTCATGCCTCAAATGCAACGGATAAGCTGGCATTATGTGGAAGATATGACATGAACGTCTGCAGCGCTCACGGCGCCAGGCACAGAGAATCGCACGGCACTGACAGAATGACGATGAATCGATTTCGAACTACCGGACTCCCGGCCAGCATCCGGGGCACGCTGCCCACTCATCTTGACGCCTCCGCTATCCCCTCTCCTCACCGCCCCCGCCTGCTGCTGGTTGACGACGAGCCGCGCGTGCTGGCCTCGCTGCAGGAAATGCTCAAAGGCTGCGGTTACGCCATCGATACGGCTGACAGCGGCACCGCCGCGCTGGCCTGCCTGGCCGAGCAGCGCTACGACCTGGTGCTGCTCGACCTGTTGATGATGGATGTCGACGGCCACCAGGTCATGGACTTCATCAACCAGCACGACATGAAGGCCGACGTCATCGTGGTCAGCGGCACCGTTGGCATCGAGTCAGCAATCGGGGCATTGAAGCGAGGCGCCCACGATTACCTGCGCAAGCCATTCAGCCGCGAAGAACTGCTGCGCACGGTGGAAAACGCCCTCAGGCAGCGCGACCTGCAACAGATCAACCGTCGCATGGTGGCGGCGCTCGCGCTGTCCGAAAAAAAATACCGCTACCTGGTCGACGCCTCGCCCGACATGATCTACATGCTCGGTCATGAAGGCCGCTTCACCTACGTCAATGACCGCGCGTGCCAGATGCTGGGCTACGAACGGGAAGAACTGCTGGGCCAGCACTACACGGCGCTGCTGCACGCCGAGGACCATGAACGCGCACTCTACGTATTTAACGAGCGGCGCGTCGGCGAGCGGGCCTCGCGCGACGTCGAGCTGCGCGTGACATGCCGGTCGGGCCCGCCGCACACGCACGATGCCGCCGACACGTCCGTGATGACGATCTCGCTCAACGCGATCGGCATGCACCGCGAAAAACGCGATCCGCAGACGCCAACCTACGTCGGCACCTACGGCATCGCGCGCGACGTCAGCGCGCGCAAGCGTGCCGAGGCGGTCATTCATCACCAGGCGTATCACGACATCCTGACCGACCTGCCCAACCGCGTGCTGTTCAAGGACCGGCTCGGCCTGGCGATGCTGCAGGCGCGGCGCAAGCACACCGAGCTGGCCGTGATGTTCATCGATCTGGACCGCTTCAAGCTCGTCAACGACACGCTCGGCCACGGCCATGGCGACAAATTGCTGCAGCAGGTGGCGCTGCGCCTGAAGGATTGCCTGCGCAAGGGCGACACGCTGGCGCGCCAGGGTGGCGACGAATTCACGATCGTATTGCCCGACCTGCGCTCGCGCGACGATGCGCACGTGGTCGCCGACAAGTTCATCGAGCGGTTGCAACAGCCGTTCGACCTGGGCGGCAACGAAGTGCATATTTCGGCGTCGATCGGCGTGGCCATCTACCCCGAACACGGCGAATCGATCGACGAATTGCTGCGCAATGCCGACATCGCGATGTACCGCGTGAAGGACCTCGGCAAGAATGGGCACGCCTTCTACGACCCGTCGATGCACGATGCGCTGCACCAGAACGTCGCCCTCGAACAGCATCTGCGCCGCGCGCTCGAACGCAATGAACTCGAGATGTACTACCAGCCGCAGATCGACGCCGCCAGTGGCCGCATCATCGGCGCCGAGGCGCTGATGCGCTGGAACCATCCGGTGCGCGGCCTGATCATGCCCGGCGAGTTTCTGCCATTCGCCGAAGAAAGCGGCCTGATCGTGCCAATCTCGGAGTGGATGATCGATACGCTGTGCCGTGACATGGTGCACTGGGGCACGGATGGTGCAGACCAGTTGACGCTGTCGCTGAATCTGTCGCCGCATTATCTCGACCACAGCAAATTCTTCGAAACGATGCGCAATGCCCTGGAGCGCTACGACATCGGCCCGGGCAGGATCGCCGTCGAGATCACCGAAAACATCTGCATCCGCAATCCGCAGTACGCGATCGAGCAGCTGAAAAAGCTCGGGCAACTTGGCGTGTCGGTGGCCATTGACGATTTCGGCACCGGGTATTCGTCGCTGGCGTATCTGCACCGGTTTCCGATTCATACCATCAAGATCGACCAGTCGTTCGTGCAGCAGATCAGCGACGAGGACGGGCATTATCCGGTCGTGCTGGCGATCATCTCGATTTCACGCGGCCTGAATCTTGATCTGGTGGCCGAAGGCGTGGAAACGGAAGTGCAGGCGCGCTATCTGCGCGCACACGGGTGCTCGACCATGCAGGGCTTTTTGTTCCACCGGCCGATGCCGCTGGGAGGCTTCGTCAACGTGCTCAATTCGTAGCACTGTGGCGCCAGGCCATGGAAGGCCTGGCACTCTGGCGCCACGGCCCGCAATGCCATCATGGGGGGCAGTCTCTCCAGCCACATCGTGTCCTGCAGCCCTTAGACCTGGGCACCGAAGCGATGATCCGACAGCACCGTCTGCGCCGATGGCATGTCGACTCCCGCCAATATTCCATCGATGGCGTACGGCCGGCTCGCGGACTTGTTACTGGTTTTTGGGACGTGGCCGCAATACTTTCTCAACGAAGCGGGCCGTTTGACCTGCCTGACTAGAAAAGGCGCGCCGGCCCTTGAAAGCAGGGCACGCATGGGCAGCGGCCATCAGCCAAGGCGACCTGCCGCCCCCGTCGGCACCCTGGCCGGGATCCATCATGTATCCAATCCTCTCGGCAATGACTTCGTTGCGGAGCAGGTCAATGACTTTGAGCGAGCTACCCGCGATCCAGTAACGACGATCATCGGCTGTCGAAATATCCTCATAAGTAACGCCATAGCGTGGTGCTGGCTCACTGGTAGGGCTGGACACCATGACCACTCTGAAATAACCCTTCAAATAGCGTGGGTCTTTCAAACCTGGTTGCTCGATGAAACCTGTGTAGCGATATCGTTTCCCATCCTTGGGGTCACTGGCGTCCACGTACATATATCCAACTTGCCTCTGAAGAGGAGCGATCCGCCCTTCTGCGCGCTCGATATGGCCAGGCAAATCATGGTGCGCCCCAAGAAAACTCTCGATATAGCCATCTCCGGTAAGGTCTTTCCCATACGGATCATCAAGGACGAACTGTTGGCTGTAGTTGATGTTGCGAGAACGGATCTTCAGTAGCAGCAGACCATCCACATCCTCGACGGTCCTTTTGATTGTCTCTCCAGCCGTATTGCAACGCTGCTGGAACAGAGTTCGCGCCACTGCAATATCTTTGGGTTCTGCATAAACATGTGACGTTATGCTCGATAGAATCAATGCAACAGCAATTCCAGTTAGAACCAACATATTTTTTCTTGATCGTGACGAGACCTTCGGAATTCTTAATTGACACGCATAAAAAGTGCGCCAATTTCTGGTAATGAATCTTGACGCTGCAAAGACAACCCCATTTTTATGGTTTGACGACTAAGAAGAACGGCATCATCGAGAACATCAACAACCTGGCCTGCTCATGAAAAGGCCGACGAAGCGGATAAGTAAAGACGCAGATATATCCTAATGGAAAATTTCTGAAAATTACTCACCGATTGTCGCAAGGCAAGTCGTAAATTTTCAGTTCCTGCAATCGTTTCCTCGTCGCAGTACGGCGTTGTTTCGTGCAAAACCCGTGCTCGATGAATGGACTGCCGGCTTTTCGCCGCGATCGTTCCCTTGACGTTGATCCACCCAGTAAGCTGATTTACGCAACAAAGCCCGTACCACGCAATCCTTGGACGACACGGGCACTCACTCCCCCGTGATCTTCGCATCCTTCACAAACTTGCCCCACGTCTGATATTCCTTGCTCGTATGCGCCGCCAGTTCCTGCGGCGTCATATAGACCGCATACGCACCCTGCTCCTGCGCCTTGCGTTTGAATGCGTCGGTCTCCATGATTTTCTTGATTTCGCCGGTCAGCCTGTCGACGATCGGCTTGGGCGTGTTGGCGGGCGCGTACACGGCAAACCACGAACTCACGTCCAGCTTCTCGTACCCTTTGATCGTTGCGGTCGTCGGCACATTGGGCAGGCTCGGCAGCGCGACGTTGCCGGTGACGGCAATCGCGCGCAGCTTGCCGGACCGGATGTGGGCCAGTAGCGGCGGTGCTGTCGTAAAGGTCATCTCGACGTTGCCACCGAGCAGATCGGTGATCGCCGGGCCCGTGCCTTTGTACGGCACGTGGGCAATATTCGTGCCGCTCATCTGATTGAGCATTTCGCCCGTCACGTGCTGCAGCGAGCCATTCCCGGACGACGCGTAATTGAGTTTGCCTGGATGTGCTTTGGCGTAGCTGACCAGCTCGGGTAGCGTCTTGACCGGCAGATCTGGCCGCACGACGAACACTTGCGGCGCCACGATCAGGTTCGCAACCGGGCTGAAGTCCTTGATCGGATCGAATCCGGCCTTGACCACGTGCGGCGTGATGACGTGAAAGCCCGAGTACTGCACCAGCAAGGTATAGCCGTCCGGCCTGGCCCGCTTGACGGCCGACGCAGCGATCGCGCCCGCCCCGCCTGGCCGGTTCTCGACGACGACCGGTTTGCCCAATGCCTTGGACAGCGGATCGGAAATCATGCGCGCAGCCAGGTCGGTCGTGCCGCCCGGCGCGGCCGACACCATCAGCGTGATGGCGCGCGCGGGATAGTTGTCTTGCGCGTGCGCGCCGATGCTGACAAGTGCTGCGCCGACGGCGAGCATACTGGCGCGCATGCGCAGCGAGTGGATCGATTTCATCGTGTCTCCTGAATTATTAAAATAGTTTTTTGCACACCGGCGGTGGCATGGGTTCAAGTCGACCGCGCTTCTGCGCGCTCCCTGATCGCTTCCAGATCCCCGGGAGGCCGGTGCAGATCGAGCCGCCGGCCCGCCTTGACGATCTGGCTCGGCGTCTCACGCCCGATCAGCGCCGGCAACCGTGACGATACGTCCAGCAAGCGGCCCAGATCGACGCCCGTGTCATAGCCCATCAATTGCAGCGCGTGCACCACCTCTTCAGTGCAGACATTGCCCGAGGCGCCGGGTGCATACGGGCAGCCGCCGATGCCGCCAAGCGACGCGTCGAAACGGTCGGCGCCCGCATCGATCCCGGCCAGCACATTGGCCAGGCCCATGCCGCGGGTATTGTGAAAATGCAGGCTCAGTTCGGTATCCGGCCAGGCTGCGCGAAAACGCGCCGTCAGCGACGCCACCTGGCTCGGGTACGCCATGCCGGTCGTGTCGCACAGGGTGATGCCGCCGGCGCCCGCCTCGTCGATGAAGCGCGCGCACCAGGCCAGCACCGTGTCTTCCGGCACGTCGCCTTCCATCGGGCAGCCGAACGAACACGACAACGAGATATTCACGGTCAGCGACGCTTGCCTCGCCAGTGCCGCCACCTCGCACAAGCCCTGGAACGATTGCGCCTGCGTCATGCGCAGATTGGCCAGATTGTGCGTTTCGCTGGCCGACATCACCAGATTCAGTTCGTCGGTGCGGCTCTCGATCGCGCGCTCGGCGCCGCGCACGTTCGGCACCAGCGCGCTGTAGATCACGCCCGGCACGCGGTCGATGCCGAGCATGACTTGCTGCGCATCGGCCAGCGCCGGAATCGCTTTGGGCGAGACAAACGCGGTCACTTCGATCTTGGCCATGCCGGCCTGCGACAGGCTGTTGACCAGGGCGATCTTGTCGGCGGTCGGTACGAACACCGACTCGGCCTGCAAGCCATCGCGCGTGCCGACTTCCTGCATGTGGATGCGGCGACCGGCGCCGTTCCACCGGTTCATGCGACCACGCCCTTGTTGCGCAAGGCGGCGATGTCCGGTTCGCTCAAGCCCAGTTCGCGCAGCACGCCATCGGTATCGTCACCCAGGCCCGGGGCAGAGGTGCGCACCGTGCCTGGCGTGCCGAGCAATTTGGGGACGACGCCCGGCACCTCGAGGTCGTAGCCGTCGCGCGTGGACTGGGCCAGGATCATGTCGCGCGCCCGGTAATGGGGATCCTCCGCGATGTCTTTGGCCGTATAGACCTTGCCGGCCGGGACGCGGGCACCGCCCAGCAAGTCGAGGACCTCGGTGATCGGGCGCGTTGCCGTCCAGACGCTGATGGCGGCGTCGATCTCGGCCACGCGCACGACGCGGCCGGCATTGTCGGCCAGCGCCGGGTCGTGCGCCAGGTCGTCGCGCCCGATCACGGCCATCAGGCGCTTGAAGATGCTGTCGCCGTTACCGGCGATGAGCACGTAGCCATCGCTGCAGCGGTAGGCGTTCGATGGCGCGATGCCGGGCAGCGCGCTGCCTGCGGCTTCGCGCACGGCACCGAACGCGCTGTATTCGGGCAGCAGGCTTTCCATGACGTTGAACACGGCCTCGTGCAGGGCGACGTCGATCACCTGGCCCTTGCCGCCATTGACCTTGCGGTGGTACAGCGCGGTCAGTACGCCAATCGTGCCGTGCAGCGCGGCCAGCGTGTCGCCGATCGACACGCCGCAGCGTACCGGCACGCGGTCGGGTTCGCCTGTCAGGTGGCGCAGGCCGCCCATCGCTTCGCCGATGGCGCCAAAGCCTGGCAGGTCACGGTACGGGCCGGTCTGGCCATAGCCCGAAATGCGCAGCATCACAAGGCCGGGGTTGAGAGCGGACAGCGCATCCCACCCCATGCCCCAGCCTTCCAGGGTGCCGGGGCGGAAGTTCTCGATCAGCACGTCGGCTTCGGCGATCAGCTTGCGGGCGATGTCCTGGCCTTCGGCGCTGCGCAGGTCGAGCGCGATCGAGCGCTTGTTACGCGATTGCACTTGCCACCAGACCGATGTGCCTTCCTTGATCATGCGCCAGTTGCGCAGCGGGTCGCCGCTGCCAGGGGCCTCGATCTTGATGACGTCGGCGCCGAATTCGCCCAGGGTCTTGCCGGCGAACGGGCCGGCGATCAACTGGCCCATTTCGATGACGCGCACGCCGCGCAGGGCGCCGTCGGGAATGTTGCTGTTGAGGTTCATGCTGGTCTCGTCGATGGTTGTAGCTTGTCGACCCAGCATAGAGAGAAGGGGCCCTGCCCGTCCAACCGTTTCTTTTCAACGAGCCTTCGTCAACCGCGAACGCTCTTCGGCAGCGCCCAGATGCGCGAGCAGCGCCCGCGTCACCGGCGACAAGCCCTTTTCTTCCCGCACCACGATGCGCAGCTCGCGCTCGGCCCACGGCTCGTCGATCTCGACAGCGACCAGGCCCAGCGGCTGGCCGATGGCGGTAAACACTTCGTGGGGAATCACGCCCAGGCCCATGCCCACCTGCGCCATGCGGCACACGGCATCGAACCCGGGCACGTGGATGCGGGTTTTCAACGGCCGGCCCGAGGCGCGCGAAGCCAGGTGCGTGCGCTTGTTGATCGAACTGTCCGCGTGCAGCCCCACGTGATCGAAGTCGAGCGTGTCCGCGAACGGGACGCGCCCGCGCCCCGCCAGCGCATGGTCGTGGCGCATGACGAGCACGATGCGGTCGCGCCGGTACAAGTGGCTGTGCAGGTCGCGGGTATCTGTGTCGCCCGAGCAGATGCCGATCTCGGCAAAGCCGTCTTCGACGCCCTTGACGACGTCGCCGCTGGGGCGCTCCTCCAGGTCGAGCCGGATCTGCTCGTGCTGGTTCAGGAATGCGCGCAGGTCTTCCGGCAGAAATTCCACAATGGCCGACAGGTTCGCCACCATCCGCACGTAGCCGCGCAAGCCCTGGGCGTGCTCGGCCAGTTCCTGGCCGATCTTGTCGACGCTCTGCAGGATGCGGCGCGCATGCGTCAGCAGCGATTCGCCGGCCGGGGTCAAGGTCATGCCGCGCGCCGCGCGCACCATCAGCGCCACGCCCAGCGCCCCCTCCATGTCGGCCAGCCGCTTGCTGGCGGCCGAGACGGCAATGGCTTCGCGCTCGGCGGCCCGGGTGAGTGAACCTTCTTCGTGGATTGCCAAAAAAAGCTGCAGGCTGGTGAGGTCCAGCCTTCTGAGGATATTGTTCAGTGCCATCGGAAAAGCTGATACAGCGGGAGACGAGAGTGTCACGACTGTATCAGGTCTTCTCAGGCAAACAGGTTTCCCACTCTGGGGGCATCCGTCAGATGCCAGACGCGCGCGGCCAGCGCGTGCATCTCGGCCTCGCTCGCAGCTTCGCCGAACAGCGCCAGCCGCAGTGCTTTCTGTTCGAGTTCAGCGCGCGACAAGGTGTTGCCAGGGTCGCCCTTCGGCTCGTCGACCCGGCCAGCCAGGCGCCGGCCATCGGTCGTTTCGACCGTGACCTTGCCGATCCAGCGCGCCGGATACGCGGTGTCGACTTCGTCGTCCAGCGCCATGCCAACCTTGCCACGAAACGCCGCGATCGGCGCCGCATTGAAATTGTCCTCGAACTGGCTCAGGCCGGCCACATCGTAATGCGCGATCAGCGCCAGCACCGTCCCCATCGAGAATTTGGCCTGGTGCACCGTCTGCGGATCGACAACCGCGCCCAGCACGTCGATTGCGCCCTGGTGCACGTGCGCCACGACGCGCGTGATCTGTTCGGGTCGCAGGCCGTGAGTTCGCATCACCTGCTGCAAGGCGTCGGCGGCCGGATGCGTGTGCCGGCACGAGGCGTGGAATTTGAAGGATGTCTCGGCCAGCGTCCAGCGCTCGCCCAGGCGGTCGGTCAATTTGGCCGGATCGGCGTCGCTCGACATGCCCGCCCCCATGCCCTGCGCGCCCTCGAGGATGCGGCGCGCACCGGTAAAACCGTCCTGCGCCAGGTAGGCCGATGTCAGGCCATTGGCGGCCGCGGCGGCCGTATGCAACTGCTTCGAGTCGGCGGCGTCGCGCAGGAATTCCCACAAGCCCGCCGCCTGGGTGCCGGCCGAGCCGAAGGCATGCAGCATCTGGTCGGGTGTGAGCTTGAGCAGGTGCCCCGCCGCAGCGGCAGCCGCCAGCGTGCCGGCCGTACCTGTCGTGTGGAAGATGCGGTAGTGCGAGCGGCCGAGAAATTCGCCGACGCGGATGCCCACTTCGTAACCGGCCACGGCCGCCGCCAACAGGTCGCGCCCGCTGGCGCCGATCGACTGGGCAACGGCCAGCGCTGCCGGAAACACGACCGCGCCGGGATGGAATACCGAGCCGTTGTGCACGTCGTCCTGTTCGGCGACGTGCGAGGCAGCCGCGTTGACCATCGCCGCGAACAGCGGCGTCGTCGTGCGGCGCGAGATCAGCACCTCGCAGGGCCCGCCGCCCGGCCCCATCGTCTCCGCGTAGCGGTCGATGGTTTGCACGGCGCGCGATGTGCGGCCGGCCAGCGCGGAACCGATCCAGTCGAGGAACAAATCTTCGGTGCGCATGCGCACGGCGTCGGGAATCTGCTCATAGCGCAGGTTGGCAGCGAAGCTGGCGAGCAGCTGGCTCGGGTGCTGGTGGTCAGCCATGTGGTCTCCTGGGTTCTTGATGTTGGTGGTCGGCGTGCTGCGACTCGATGGCGCTCTGCGACCATCATAGAGAGCAATACCGGCCATGAAGAAATAGAAAAATTTGATACCACCATGCTGCAGTCAGATCACCAGCGTGCAAGGCAACCATGCACCTTTCTTGCCAGCCATGAAATAGTATTCACTTTGTCAGTAATGAGATATCATTATCAATAAGGCGCACATCCTGTGCCCGCCGGTCCACCCTGCACGCCCGTACTCCACGAGACGCCATGATCCGCATCGACCACCTGACCAAACGCTACGGCGAACGCGTCGTCGTCAACGACCTCAACCTGCACGTCGAAGCAGGCCAGGTCTATGCATTGCTGGGCCCGAATGGCGCCGGCAAATCCACGACGATCGGCTGCCTGCTCGGCTTCGTCAAACCCGACGCCGGCCGCATCACGCTGGCCGGTTCGCCGTTGATGCCAGCCGAAGCTGCAATCCGGCACGCCGCCTACATCGCCGAAAACGTGGCCCTGTACGAGCGCCTGACCGGCGTCGAGAACGTCGACTTCTTCATGCGCCTGCTGGGGCGCCGGCTCGACACGGCCGAGATCGAAGCCTTGCTCGAGCGGGTCGGCCTGCCCCGCCACGCCTGGCACCGCCAGGCGCACGGCTATTCGAAAGGCATGCGCCAGAAGGTCGGCATCGTCATGGCGCTGGCCAAGGGCGCGCGCGTGCTGGTGCTCGACGAGCCGACCTCGGGCCTCGATCCGGAAGCAAGCGTCGCCTTCGGCCACCTGATCCGCACCGTCGCCAATGACGGGGCGGCCGTGATCATGGCCACGCACGACCTGCTGCGCGCGCAGGAACTGGCGGACCGCTGTGGCGTCCTGGTGGGCGGCCACCTGGTCAGCGAATGGCAACTTGGAGAACTGCATGCCGGCGAACTCGAACGCAATTACCTCGACAGTCTCGCGGCCCGTGGTTGATCCCGTGTGGCGACAAGCCTTCATCGGCGCCTGGCAGGCCGACTGGCGCGAGCGCCGGCGTGACTGGCGCGTGGCGCTCGTGCTGGCCCTCGGACTGGCGCTGGCCGCAGGCGCGGCGCTGCTGGCCTCGCTCGACCTGGAACGCACCCGCGCTGCGCGCACCGTCGCGGCTGCGGCGGAGGCCGAACGCTGGGTGCACCAGGGCAGCAAGAATCCCCATTCTGCCGCCCACTACGGCGTGTACGCGTTCAAGCCGCTGCCGACACTGGCGGCGATCGATCCCGGCATCGAACAATATGTGGGGTCCAGCATCTGGCTCGAAGCGCACAAGCAGAACGACATGGTGTACCGCCCCGCTGCCGACAGCGCGGGCGCCGACCGCCAGTTTCGCCTGAGCCCCGCGCTGGTGCTGCAAGTGCTGGCGCCGGCAGCGATGATCTTTCTGGGCTTCGGCATGTTTGCCGGCGAGCGCGAACGCGGGATGCTGCCGGCGCTGCGCCTGAACGGTGCGCCACTGGGCGCAATCGCGGTCGCACGTGGCGCGGTCTTGCTATGCCTGGCCACGACGCTGTCGCTGCCCGCCATCGTCGCCATCGTCGCCCTGAAGTGGCAGGCCGGCGGCGGCGAACCGGTTGCCGATCCAGGCCTGCGCGCGCTGCTCTTCGGTGGCGGCTACCTCGTCTACCTGACTGTCTGGGCTGCCATCATCACGGCCGCGTCGGCGTATGCGGCCACGCTGCGCGCCAGCCTGGCCCTGCTCGTTACCCTCTGGACGGCGCTCACGCTCGTGCTGCCGCGCGCCGCTGCCGAACTGGCGCAATCGGCCGCGCCGCTGCCGTCCGCGCAGGCATTCCGGCAAGCCGTCGACGACGACCTCGGCATGCCGGACGATCCGCAGGAGGCCGAGCGCCACAAGCAGCAACTGCTCAAGCAGTATGGCGTCGACAAGGTGGCCGACCTGCCGTTCAACTGGGCTGGCATCAGCCAGCTGCGCAGTGAAGCACATGGCAATGTCGTCTTCGATCGCCATTACGGCCCGCTGTTCGCCGCGCTGGCAAGCCAGGACCGGGCGATGGCGCTGGCGGGCTGGTTGTCGCCGGCCGCCGCGATCGCCGGGCTGTCGAGCCGGCTGGCCGCCAGCGACAGCGCCAGCCACGTCGAATTCATCCGCGCTGCGGAAACCCATCGCCGCCTGATGCAGAACCTGCTCAACAGCGACCTGGCGCGTCATCCCGACCGCGAGGGTGTCAAGTACCAGGCCGATGCGGCGCTGTGGCGCAGCATTCCCGCGCTCACGTTTGGCTATGCGTCGCTCGATCTGCGGGAAGTGGCCGTGCGCTGGTTGCTGCCGCTTCTCACGCTGCTTGTCGCCAGCATTGGCCTGGCGTGGGCCGCGCTGCGGCGTCTGCGCCTCGGGAACGTCAAATGATCCCCACCCTGGCACTGATCCGCTTCGATCTGCGCGCACTGCTGCGCGAGCGCGGCACGCTGCTGCTGCTCGCGGCGGCGCTGTTGCTGGCCTGGTATGGCCTGTTTGAAGGCGCCCGCTTCCAGCAGCACGCGCAGGCCGCGAGCCAGGCGGCAGTCGCGCAGGAAGCCGCGGCGCGCAGCGCGGCCAGGGATCTCGCAGCGCGCTACTTCGCGCAGCCGGACGCCCCCGAATTTGCCGGCCTGCTGTATTACCGCACGCCAGTGGACGTGCGCGGCTACGCGTTTCGCGAGCACGTGGGCTTTGCCGTCATGCCGGCGCTGCCGGGTGCGGCGCTGGCGATCGGCCTGGCCGACATCCAGCCGGCCTATGTGCGGGTGCGGGCCGAATCGATGGCGTCGGTGCGCACTGCCACCGACATCGACCACCCTGCCCGCCTTGCGTCGGGCCGCTATGACCTGATGTTCTTCGTGGTCTACCTGTGGCCTTTGATCCTGTTGACGCTGTCGGCGTCGGTGCTGACGCAAGACCGCGAGAGCCTGCGGCTGCGCAGCCTGCTGCTGCAGGGCGTCGGCACGGCGCGCATCCTGTTTGTCCAGGCCGGCGTGCGCGCCCTGCTCGCGACGATCCTGCTGATTCTGGGCGTCGCTGGCGCCGCGCTGCTGTCCGGCGCCGTGCCATTCGATGGCGCCGGGGCAGGCGCGCTTGCCCAGTGGGCCGGTCTGGTGCTGCTGTACTCGGCGTTCTGGAGCGGCGTCGGCATCGCCGTCTGCGCCTGCTGCGCGAACCGCATGAGCGCCGCCTTTGCCGGCTTCGGCCTGTGGCTGCTGTTCGCGATCGTGCTGCCGGCCGCCCTCGACGCCGTCACCCGCATCGCGGCACCGGTGCCGCCCCGCGAACGCTATGTGCAAGCCATGCGCGATGCCCTCGACCAGGTCAATGCCGGCCAGGCCGGCAGCCTGGCGCGTTTCTATGACAGCCATCCCGAATGGAAACCCAGGCGCACCGCGCCGGGCGAAGTCGCTTCGAGCGTGTCACGCCTGCACCGGGCCCAGGAAACCGAACGTCTCATGGCAGGCGTCGAACGCGAATTCGCGCTGGCCGAACATGCGCGCGCTGCGTTCTTTACCCGCATGAGCGTGGTCAGTCCCGTCAGTCTTGCCAATGCCGCCTTCGCCGACGCCGCCGGCACCGATCGCGCCCGCCATCGCCGCTTCATCGAGGACGTCGCGCGCCACCAGGGCCGTTTGCGCGACTGGTTCCAGGCCGCCATTCAGCGCGCAGCACTGGGCGACGAACAGGCGCCGTGCGCCCGCACCTGTCTGGGCGGCTATGGGTTCCGCGACTTCGATGCGGTGCCCCGCTACGCCGCATCGCCTGCGCTGGCGCGCCCGGCGCACATGCCGGCGCGCACCTGGATGCTGCCGGCCTGGGCCTGCGCCTTCGCCGTGCTGGCCTGCATCGCCCTGTGGCGCGAGCGCCGCCGGCAGCGCTGCTGATATCTGTTTCTCTCACCCTCACCTTGCCACCCACTGGAGTCTTGATCTTGCAATCCGCTACCCGTTTCACCCGCCTGCGTGCGATTCCCCGCGCCGTCATGCTCACCTGCCTGTTTGGCGGCGTTGCCGTGGCTGATGACGAGACGCCCGACCTCGCGCCGCTGGCCGGATCCTCAGCGCAGGTCGTCGAAGTCCGGGGCCAGCGCGGCAATGACGAACGGCTGGCGCCTGGCCTGGGCGCCAGGTCGCTGCCCGGCAGCGTGACCACCGTGACAGCCGAAGACCTGGCCACGCTGGACATTGGCCGCGACATCTCGAACGTGTTTCGCCGCGTGCCGGGCGTGGTCGCCAACAATATCGACCAGGGCGACACCGGCAATGGTTTTCGCATGCGCGGCTTCGCCACCCAGGGCACGCACGGCGCCGACACCGCCATCTATATCGATGGCGTGCCGCAGAACATTCCATCGAGTCAGGGCGGCGCGGGCCACGGTCCGGCCTTCCTCGAATGGATGACGGGCGACATGATCGACACGTTCGACGTCATCAAGGGCCCGGTCTCGGCCCTGTACGGCGACCAGAACCGCGCTGGCGCGGTGACGATCCGCACCCGCGAAGGCGGCGCGGCCACGCCGTCGAGCGCCACGGTGGCCGTGGAAAGCTATGGCGGGCGGCGCGGCTCGCTCGTGCTGTCGAATGACTTCGGGCGCATCCGCTCACTGGTGGTGGCCGACCGCTACAGCCTCGACGGTTTCCGCCACGGCGCCAGCCTCGACCGCAACAACCTGTTCTGGAAGCTCTCGACCAATATCGGCGACGGTGTCTACAGCCTGCGCGCCACCTATTACAAGTCGGACTATGCCGGCGCCGGCTACCTGTCGCTGCCAGCCATGGAAGCCGGGCTGGTCGATCCGCACGACACCATGTTCAACCTGCCGGGCTTTGGCGATGCACACCGCAAGACGCTCGTGTTCAACCGCAGTCCGGCATCGGGCGACGCGGGCTGGTTCGCCACCGCCTATGCGGAAGACTTTGCGCGCAGCCGCGCGATCCAGACCAGCACCACGCTGCACACCTATGGCTATGACGAGCGCGACATCTTTGGCGCGCGCGGCGGCAATACCTGGGTCTTCGGCTCAGCAGGCGTGCTGACGGCCGGCTTTGAGGCTCGCCAGGACAAGGGCGATGCGTTCCGCCAGCAATACCGCAACCGGCAACCGACCGCCAGCTACGTCAACAACCAGTACCTCGACCTGCTGACCTATGGCGCGTTCATCCAGGGCCAGTACCGCATCCTGCCCACGCTCAAGCTGCACGGCGGCGCGCGCTTTGACCGCTTCGACTACGACCTCGTCAACCGCAAGTTGCCCGCCGCATCGACCGGCTACGAAGCCTCGGTGGTCACGCCAAAATACGGCGCGATCTGGAACGTCCTGCCGACTGTCGAGCTGTACGCGAACATCGCCCAGGGCTTCCGCTCGCCGGCAGCCGAGCAGATCAGCACCAGTGGCAGCCTGGGCCCGCTGGGCGCGCTTGGCGGGCGCAGCAATCCCGGCATCGATCCGAGCCGGGTGCGCTCGCACGACCTCGGTTTCAAGGCGGCGCCACTGGACGGCCTGAGCGTGTCCGGCGCGTTCTACTCTATCCAGAACGACGACGAGATCATCAACACGGCGCCGGACGTGTTCGTCGCGTCCGGCCAGACCACGCGCCGCGGTCTCGAACTTGACCTGCACTACCAGCTCAGCAGCGCGCTGAACACTTACCTGAGCTACGGCCGCATCCTGCGCGCGCAGCTGGACAACCCCGCGCCTGGCGCCGGTCCGCGCCTGTCGGTGCCGGAACACACGTGGAAAGCCGGCGTCCAGTACCGCACGGAGATGGGCCCGGGCCGGCTGTCGCTCAGTGGCGACGTGTATGTCACGGCCGGCAATCCCTATTACATGGGCACACCGCTGTACGAGCGCGACATGCCGACCTATGTGCGCTACGACATGAAGGCGACCTACGATCTGGGCAAGTTCCAGGGTTCGCTGTTCGCCACGCTGCAGCCGCACGAATTCGCCAGCGACATCGCGTATGGCACGGCCGGTGGCTTGCTGGTGACGACCGTGCCGCAGGCCACGGCCGGGGCGTCGCTGCGTTACTACTTCTGATCGGGAGAGACCGCGGCCATCATGGCGCGGTCGTTGCACCGGCGACCCACTCGATTGATGCAGATCAACGACTGCCATGCGCTGCAGGGTGTAATTTTGATGCCTGTCACATTACTCCTCCATCACAGCGCATGCACCACACCCCATGGTAGTTCCCAGTTTGACCTGGCCCGCCAAAGCGCAGGGCGGCGCCGCGCATCTCTTCCTGCTGTTGCTGCTTCATGCTGCCACGGGTTCCGCTGCGTTTGCCCGTGATGCCGTCGCGGGCGCCGACGTCCCGGCGCCGGCCCCGGCGGTCAATCCATGCGACTCCACTGCGCTGCATGCCGCCCCACCTGCTGCATCCTGGCTGTCCGGCGCGCAGGAACTGGCGCCGCTGGCACTGCAACTGCTGCGCGCGGCGCCCGAGCACGGGCTCGACATTCGCCGCTATCAGGTGGACGAGCTGACCCGGCGGCTGGCCGGCCCGGAAGGCGCAGCCGCGGCATTCGTGCGCGACCTCGACCGCGCGATGGTGCAGTACCTGTGCGATCTGCACGGGGGCCGTGCGGCCTGGGCCAGCCGGGTTTCCGCAGCGCCCGACACCGGTTTCGACCCGCGCCAGCGCCTGGCCACCGTGCACGACGCACAAGGGCTGGCGCAGGCCATCGACGCCGCGGCGCCCGCCATTCCGCTGTATGGCAGGGTCAAGGCGGCGCTGGCACAGTACCGCGAACTGTCTCGTGCGACACCGGACTGGCCCACGCTGCCGCCGGTCGCACGGGCCGCCATCCACGCCGGCGAGACTTACACGGGCACGGCCCTGCTGCAGGCGCGGCTGCAGTTGCTGGGTGATCTGGACGCGCAGGCACCCGTGGGCACTGACGGCATCTATACGCCGGCACTGGCTGGCGCCGTGCGGCGCTTCCAGGCGCGGCACGGGCTGGATGAAGACGGCGTACTGGGCGCCGCCACGGTCGCGGCCCTGTCGGTGCCGCCCGCGCATCGCATCGCCCAGCTGGCGCTGACGCTCGAACGCCTGCGCTGGCTGCCCCCGCCCCCGGCGCACGGGCGCGTCGTCGTCGTGAATGTGCCCACCTACCGCTTGTGGGCCTTCGATGCCAGGGACAATTTCGCAGCGCCCGCGCTGGAAATGCGCGTGATCGTCGGCGCGCGCGGTCGCACGCCCACGCCGCTGTTCATCGGAGAAATGCGCTACCTGGAATTCGCGCCTTACTGGAATGTTCCAGCCAGCATCCAGAAGAATGAAATCCTCCCGAAGCTGGCGCGCAATCCTGCCTATCTGCAGCAGAATGACATGGAACTGGTGGGGGAGGACGGGCGCGTGCTGCAGGCTGGCGCCGGTGATGCGGCAAGCCGCCTCCTGGCCGGTGGCGCCAGGGTCAGGCAGCGCCCCGGCTCACGCAATGTGCTGGGCGACGTCAAGTTCGCGCTGCCCAACCCGATGAATATCTATTTGCATTCGACGTCGGCCAGGGAACTGTTCCAGCGCACGCACCGCGACCTGAGCCATGGCTGCATCCGCGTCGAACAACCGGCCGAGCTCGCGCAATTCGTGCTGGCCGATCCGCAGCAGTGGAGCGCTGCACAGGTGACAGCCGCCATGAGCGCGGGCAAGAACCGTTTCGTCAAGCTGGCCGCACCGGTGCCCGTCGTGCTGTTCTATGCAACGGCCCTGGTCGACCGCCAGGGCCGGGCCTTGTTTGCGCCCGACCTCTACGGGCGCGATGCCGCGCTGATCGCGGCGCTGCAGCTGGAATGAACGCCACGCCGCCGTGGCGCCGGCTTCGGCACCGTCACGCCGCGGCGACTGCGTCGCTCACTTGTTCGCTGTCGATGGTCTCCGGCTGGACGGACGACGAGGTGGTGTCCACCGGCGCCTGCGCCGCAGCACCGTGAACGGCGGCGGCCTGCGCCAGCAGCGCGTAAAAGACCGCGTTCATGCGGCGCAGTTTTTTGGTATCCATGGGGGCTCCTTGGTTGATGGGTGAGCGCCATATAGTTGGCAGTCACGGCATGCAGTGTGCCGAGACGGGTACGCAATTTCAATGATGCACGTCAAAAACTGCCATTACCATGGTCCATCGGTGACCTATGCCTACCGTACCAGCACGTAGCGGCCAGGCGCATCGTCCAGCACCGCGTCCGGATCGGCCGGCGCAACAGGGGTCGAAGCAATCTGCGCTGTAGCATGGCTACGCAGCCAGTGCTCCCAGGCTGGCCACCACGAGCCGGACTGCTGCGGCGCCGCGGCGCACCAGGCGTCGGGATCGAGATAGCGGCCGTCATGGGCGCGCGTGGCGATCTGGTAGCCGTGCCCGCCGCTTGCCAGCGGCGGGTTGACGACGCCGGCATTGTGCCCGCCGCCCGTCAGGCAGAACGTGATTTCAGCGTCGGCCAGCAGGTGCAGCTTGTAGACCGACAGCCAGGGCGCGACCGTGTCGCGCCGGGTCCCGAGCACGAACATGGGCAAGTGCAGGTCGGACAACGCGACCGGACTGCCGCCCACGCGGTAGCGGCCCTGCGCCAGATCGTTGTCGAGATACAGGCTGCGCAGGTACTCGCTTTGCTGGCGGTACGGCATCCGGGTGGCATCGGCATTCCAGGCCGCCAGGTCGCTGGTGACGCGCCGGCCCTTCCCCATCAGATAATTCTGCACCATGCGCGACCAGACCATGTCCTTCGCATTGAGCAGCGCAAACGCGCCTTCCATCTGCGTGCCGTCGAGATAGCCTTTGCCGGCCATGACGTTGTCGAGGAAGTTCAGCTGGCTCTCGTCGATGAACAGGCCCAGTTCGCCCGGCTCGGTGAAGTCGACCTGCGCCGCCAGCAGTGTCAGGCTGGCCAGGCGCTCGTCGCCATCGCGCGCCATGGCGGCCGCGGCAATCGCCAGCAGCGTGCCGCCCAGGCAATAGCCGAGCGCCTGGATCGCGTGCCCGGGGCGCCGTGCGGCGACCTGGTCGATGGCCGCCATCACGCCCAGCTGCAGATAATCGTCCATCCCCAGATCGCGATCGGCCGCGTCCGGATTTTTCCAGGAAATCATGAAGACGGTGTGGCCCTGGCCGACCAGGTAGCGCACCAGGGAATTGGCCGGTGACAGGTCGAGAATATAGTATTTCATGATCCATGGCGGCACCATCAGGACCGGCTCGGCGCAGACGGCAGGGGTCGCCGGCTCATACTGGATCAGCTCGATAAGACGGTTGCGGTATACCACCTTGCCCGGTGTCAGAGCCACGCCCCGGCCGGGCTCGAATCCCGTTGGCACCGTCGCGGCAGCGCCGCTCGCGTCCTCGATCGCATTGTGCCAACCCATGGCCAGATTCATGCCGCCGGACCGCCAGGTTTCCTTGAGCACGACCGGATTTGTCAGCAGGAAATTGGATGGCGAAAACATGTCAAGCGCCTGGCGCACGGCAAAGGTCCATACCTGCTCGTGATGCCGCGTCACCCCGGGCACGCCGGTGGTGGCGTTGTACCACCACTGCTGCTCGAACAGGAATGCCTGGTGGATCAGGTTGAACGGCCATGCCTGCCACTCAGGCGCGGCGAAACGGCGGTCTTGCGGCAGCGGTGCGATGCAGGGCGCGCCGTGCTGGCCCGCGCCTGCGGCAGCGCTTGCCGCCAGGCGCAGCAGCTTGCGCTGCGCCTTGATGACCAGTTCGCGCTGCTTGTCGGGAGAGCCGGCCAGGTGCACCAGCCAGTCGGTGGCGGCCGCCGCCAGCGAGGCCGGGGACAGGCCCTGTGTCCACCAGGCGAGCTGGGCGTACAGTGCACGGTCGAGCTCGCGCACCGGCGTCTCGCCAGGGGCCACGGACCCGGTCGCAGGCTGGGATGGCAGATCCGAAATGCGCATACCCTCCTCTCAGCGAAACAGCAAGACAGGCAGATGCGCGTGCTCGATGACCCGCGCCGTCTGGCTCGCCAAAATGTGCTCGCTGGCGCCATGGCGGCCATGCGAGCTCATGCAGATCAGGTCAGCGTGATGGTCGAGCGCGGCGCGCACGATTTCACGCCACGGTTCGGCGCCGGTCAAGACCTTGCACTCGCACGGCACGCCCAGCGTGCGCGCCGTCTCGGCCACGTTTTCCAGGATGCGGCCGGCGTGGATGCGGCCGGCGCCAGCAGCATCGGCGTCCGTCACGACATGCACGGCGACCACAGCCGCACCAGTGCCGGCGGCAAACGCCAGGCAGGTGCGCGCCAGGGGCGTCATCGACAATGAACCGTCGACCGGTAACAGGATGCGCCGGAACATGGGCTGGTGTTCAGGCGCCGCATGCGCAGGCAAGGCCGGCACGTGCAGGGTGCCCGCGGTCACGCGATCGCCAGCGGCGTGCCGCTGCCGCCCGCTTTCTTGGGCAGTTCCAGCTGCAGGACGCCATCCTTGAATTCGGCCCGGGCTGCGGCGTCATCGACCGCTTGCGGCAGCGTGAAGCTGCGGTAGAACTGGCCCCAGGCGCGTTCGGAGCAGATGGCCGTGGCGCCTTCGTGTTCGCTCTGCGATGACGTGTCGGCACTGATCGACACCTGATTGCCGTCGATATTGACCTTGATGTCTTCTTTTTTCACGCCCGGCAGGTCGGCCTTGACGCGGTAGCCGTCGCCGCTCTCGGTGACGTCGATGCGCACGCGCGGCGCCAGGTCGGCAAAGAAGTCATCGAAGGTGCGAAACGGATTGGCACGCAGCATGCGTGCGACGGGATCGAAACGGGTCATGGAATGGGACATGGTCATTCTCCGGAGGATGGTATCTGCGTCTGCCGGCGACCGATCGTCGGGCATCGGGTTGATCCTAGTCGTGCCGGCACGAACACCGATATGACATGCATCAAAAATCGCGGCGACGCGAAGCCTGGCAGCCGTTCGCCCGCGTGCCTCGCCTGGCAAGTTTGATGCAAATCAAATTCGGTGAAACCGGTTGCACCAGGCGCAAACGTAGCGCTGGACTGACCGCCACGACGCGCCGTACGCTGGCTGTCACGACCATCCGGAGGTGCAGCATGTGCTACAAGACCATCGTCGTTCACGTCGACCATTCGCCCCATGCCGAGGCGCGCATGCGGTACGCGGCGCAACTGGCCGCGCGCTGCGGCGCGCACCTCGTCGGCAGCGCCTTTTCCGGCATCTCGCGCTACGCCGAGGCCGGCAGCACCATGCTGCTGGTCCAGCAGCATGAACGCCGGGGCGACCACGACACCGCACTGGCACGCTTCGACGCCATCGCCGCTGCCGCGGGCGTGGCCAGTCACGAGCGGCGCTATGCCGACGACGACCCGGCCGGCGGACTGGCGCTGCAAGGCCGTTACGCCGACCTCGTCGTTGTGAGCCAGACCGACCTCGACGATCCGGCGGCAGCCCACCTGGCCGGGCCAGTGCCGGCGCAGGTGGTCCAGGGCAGCGCGCGCCCCCTGCTGGTGCTTCCCCATGTACGCCGGCACGAGACGATCGGCGGACGCATCATGCTGGCATGGGATGGCAGCCTGCAGGCCACGCGCGCCGTCGCCGGCGCGATGCCACTGCTGCGCGATGCCGGCCTGGTGGCAATCGTGCTGTTCCAGCCGCTCGAGGCAATCGGGCGCGAGCCGGGCACCGATCTTGCGCTGTATCTGGCACGCCAGGGTGTGCGCTGCGAGGTGCATGTCGAACCGTCGCCGATCGACGACGGCGCCGCCTTGCTGGCCTGCACGGATTGCCTGGACGCCGACCTGATCGTGATGGGCGCCTACGGGCGGCCGCGCCTGCGTGAGCTGGTGTTGGGGGGGGTCACGGAAACGCTGCTGGACCGCATGACGGTGCCGGTGCTGATGGCGCACTGATGGCCGCCGACCCGACGGCCGACGGCTTGAGCGCAGCCCAGGCCGCACACCGCATCGCCACGGACGGGCCGAACACGCTGGCCGAGACCGAACGCCGCACCTGGCGCCGCATCGTCACCGACAGCGCCCGCGAGCCAATGTTCCTGCTGCTCGTGGGCGCGGCCCTGCTGTACCTGGCGCTGGGGCAGCTCGATGAAGGGCTGCTGCTGTGCCTGATGGTCGCCGTCAGCCTTGGCCTGGCCCTGTACCAGGAAGGCAAGACCGAGCGCGCACTGGCCGCGCTGCGCGACCTGGCCAGCCCGCGCGCGCACGTGCTGCGCGACGGCTGCTGGCACATCATCGACAGCGCCGGCATCGTGGCCGGCGATCTCGTCGCCGTCCACGAAGGCGACCGCGTGCCGGCCGATGCCCACGTGCTCAGCAGCACCGGACTGCAGGCCGACGAATCGCTGCTGACCGGCGAATCGATGCCGGTCGACAAAGATGCAACGGCCATGCTGTTTGCCGGGTCGCTGGTGCTGCAGGGTCACGCGATCGCCCGCGTGGCCGCCACCGGCGCGCGCAGCCAGCTGGGCCGGATTGCCGCGTCACTGCAGTCGCTGCGGCCCGCGCCGTCCCCGCTGCAGCGCCAGAGCGCCGCGCTGGCGCGCGCCTTTGCCGTGCTGGGCATGGCGTTCAGCGTCATCCTGGTGCTGGCCTATGGCCTCATGCGCCGCGACTGGTTGCAAGCCGTACTGGCCGGCATCGCGCTGGCCATGTCGATGCTGCCGGAGGAACTCGCGATCGTGATGACCGTGTTTCCCGCGATCGGCGCCTGGCGCCTGTCGCGGCAGCAGGTGTTGGTGCGGCGCCTGCCGGCGATCGAAACGCTGGGCGCCATCTCGGTTCTGTGCGTCGACAAGACCGGCACGCTGACGGCCAACCGGATGGACGTCGTGGCGCTGTACGCGCACGGCGCGCGCCATCCGGTGATGGACGCCCCCCTGCCGGCCGTGCTGGCGCCGCTGCTTGAAACAGCCGTTCTGGCCAGCACCGCGACGGGCCCCGACCCGATCGACCGGGCCGTGCAGCGACTTGGCGCAGCGTGCCTGGCGCCGGCGCAGCACCATCCGGACTGGTCGCTGGTGCACGAATACGGCGTCAGTGCGCAGCAACGGGCACTGGTGCAGGTGTGGCGGCGGCCCGACGGGGTCCTGATCGCTGCCGCCAAGGGCGCGCCGGAAACCGTTCTGGGGTGGTGCAAGCTTGATGCCGGTGTTGATGCCAATGCCAGCGCCGGGCTGCTGGCTGCGGCGTCGTCCATGGCGCAGGATGGCCTGCGCATGCTGGCGGTGGCGCAGGCCACCCTGCCCGGCGCCAGCTGGCCATCCTGCGCTGCCGAGATCCCGTTTGTGCCAACCGGCCTGCTGGCCCTGGCCGACCCGCTGCGGCCCGAGATCCCTGCCTGCGTTGCCCGCTGCGCCGGGGCCGGCATCCGGGTCGTGATGATCACGGGCGACCATCCGGACACGGCGCGCGCCATCGCGCGGCAGGCAGGACTGGCCGACACACCGGTGCTCACCGGCGCGGCGCTCGATGCGCTGGGCGATGCGGCGCTGGACGCGCGCATCGCTGAACTTTCCATCTGCGCGCGCATTGCCCCGGCGCAGAAGCTGCGCCTGGTCCAGGCATTCGCGCGGGGCGGCGCCACGGTCGGCATGACGGGTGACGGCGTCAATGACGCGCCGGCACTCAAGGCCGCCCATGTGGGCATCGCCATGGGCGGGCGCGGTACCGACGTGGCGCGCGAGGCGGCGGCGCTGGTGCTGCTGGACGACCGCTTTGCGTCGATCGTCGATGCCATCGGCGCCGGCCGCCGCATCCACGACAACCTGCGCAAGTCGATCCGCTACGTCATTTCGATGCACGCACCGATTGCCGGCATGGCCATCCTGCCGATCCTCGCCGGCTGGCCGCCGTTGCTGTTTCCAATGCACATTGTGTTCATGGAATTGATCATCGACCCCGCCTGCACGCTGGTGTTCGAAAACGAGCCAGCGGCGCCCGGTGCGATGCAGCGCCCGCCCCGCGATGCGCAGGCGCCGCTGTTTACGCCCGGCGCCCTGGCCCGCACGCTGGCGATGGGCCTCGGTCCGCTGCTGGCCGTGGCCCTGGCGTATGGCTGGGCGCTGGGCGCGCTGGCGCCGGCGCAGGCACGCGCCTTCGGATTTACGACGCTGGTGTTTGCCAACCTGTCGCTGATCCTGGTCAACCGCGCATCTGGCGCGAGCCTGCTCGGCTCCCTGCGCCAGCCCAACCGGATCCTCTGGCTGGTCGTGGCGGCAGCCCTGGGCCTGCTGGCCCTGGCGCTGTACGTGCCGTGGCTGGCGGCGGTGTTCCAGTTTGCGGTGCTGGCGCCGGCACTGGTCGCCGGCGCGGGCGTCATTGGTTTGGCAGGTGCGCTGCTGCCGGCGCTGCTCATGCGGCGGCATGGACACTGATCAGCTCGCTGCACGTACAGATTTACGTCAATAACCAATCAGTTTCTTTTTGATGCAAATCAAAACTCAAGAAAATATATGGCCTCTCGAGCAACTTAATCTCGACGCGATGCGCTGATGGGCCTATTGTCAATACATTCAGCACACCAAGCCGGAATGTCATGACATCCACGCCAGCCATGCAACCAGCCTGTGCCAGCACTGCCGGGGAACTGGCGGCGTCCGTGTTTCATCACAGCCGCGACGCTATCATGATCACGGCCCTGGATGGCACGATCCTGTCCGTCAACCGCGCATTTTGTGCCATTACCGGGTACACCGAAGACGACGTACTCGGCAAGAATCCGCGCATCCTCAAGTCGGGCGTGCAAGACCGTGCATTCTATGCGCGCATGTGGCAAGCGATCACCAGCCAGGGCTACTGGCAGGGCGAAGCCTGGAACCGGCGCAAGGATGGCACCCTGTTCGCCGAGCGCCTGACGATCGTTGCGGTCCCGGGCGCTGACGGCAAGCCGCACCACTACATCGCCATGTTCGCCGATGTCACCAGCGCCAGCATGCAGCGCCGCCGCCTCGAAGAACGCGCCAACTACGACGCACTGACCGGCCTGCCCAACCGCGTCCTGCTCGGCGAGCGGCTCGAGCAGCTGCTGGCATGCGCACGTGAAGCCTCGTCCAGCGTGGCGCTCGCTTTTATCGACCTCGACGGTTTCAAACAGGTCAATGACAGCATGGGCCATCCGGCCGGCGACCGCCTGCTGGCCAGCATCGCCCAGAACCTGCGCGCTGCACTGCGCGGGTCCGACACACTGGCGCGCTTTGGCGGCGACGAGTTCGTCGCCGCACTGCCTGGCATGCACGACGACGCGCTGCTGGCCGCCTTGCTCGCCCGCGTGGCCGTTGCCGCCCGCGACCCGATCGTCATCGATGGCAGGGCAATCTGCCTGTCAGCCAGTATCGGCGTTGCCGTGTTTCCACACGACGGCACCACGCCAGCGCAACTGATTGCCCATGCCGACGCCGCGATGTATGCCGCCAAGCGTGCAGCACGCAGTGGCGCGAGCCCTGTCCATGTTTCCGCCGCCAGCATGGCAGGCGGAAAGCGTCACCACCATGAGGTACTACCACCATGAATGCACCGTTACGCGTATCCCCCGGTCCGGCCCCACCCGGTTTACTGACAGTCATGAAGGGCCAGTGCGGCGACTGCAACACCGGTGGCCTGTGTCTGTCGACCGGCCTGGACTCGGGCAGCAAGATGCGCTTCGACCGCCTGGTTGGCCAGCATCGCCGCATCGCGGCCGGCGACACGCTGTACCGCACCGGCCAGCCACTGCGCAGCCTGTATGCGCTGCGCTGCGGCTTCTTCAAGACCCGCCGGCCCGGTCCTGCGGGGGACCAGATCACCGGCTTCCCGATGGCCGGCGAACTGATGGGGCTGGAAGCCGTGGGCACGGGCATCCACCAGTCCGACGCCATCGCGCTCGAGGACAGCATCGTGTGCGAACTGCCGTTCGCGGCGCTCGAGCGCCTATTCGAGGACATTCCCGGCCTGCATCGCCGCTTCTACCGCTTGATGAGCTGCGAAATCAACCGGGAGCAGCATCTGATGCTGTTGCTTGGCCACATGCGCGCGGAGCAGCGGATGGCGACGTTCCTGGCCGACATGGGCGCGGCCTACGCGGCGCGCGGCTATTCTCCCGCGCAATTTCAGCTGCGCATGTCGCGCGAAGACATTGGCAGCTATCTTGGCCTGACCATCGAAAGCATCAGCCGCCTGCTGGGCCGCTTTACCAAGCTGGGGCTGATCACGGTCGACAAGCGCGCCGTCGTGCTGACCGATCCACAACGGATCGCCGCGATGGCAAACGGTTTCTCGCCCTGCAGTCCGATGGTGTAACTGGCCGCAGCGCCAGGGCACGCCGGCGGTTTTGATGCACGTCATGGATTTCGCAGCCCCTCCCCGCCATCCTTGTGAACGACACGACAGATCGGCACGTCGTTGCCGGCAGCGCGAAAGCAAGCACGAAGACACCGGAGGTTTTCATGAGCATGATGAACGCAGCAGTCTTCACCGGCCCCGGCCGCATCATCCTGGACCGCAAGCCCGTCCCGGTCGCCGGGCCCGGCGAAGCCGTCATCAAGATCACGCTGACGACGATCTGCGGCACCGACGTCCATATCCTGAAGGGCGAGTATCCCGTCAAGCCGGGCCTGACAATCGGGCACGAGCCGGTTGGCACGATCCACGAACTGGGCCCCGGCGTGACCGGCTACCAGATTGGCCAGCGCGTGGTCGTGGGCGCCATCACGCCGTGTGGCCAGTGCCATACCTGCCTGGACGGGCGCCAGTCCCAGTGCGGCGGACGCGCCATCGGCGGCTGGCGCTTCGGCAACACGATCGACGGCTGCCAGGCCGAGTACCTGAAGGTGCCGTTCGCGATGGCCAACCTGGCGCCGATTCCCGACGGCCTGACCGATGAGCAGGTACTGATGTGCCCCGACATCATGAGTACCGGGTTTGGTGGCGCCGAACACGGCGGCATCCGGCTGGGCGATACGGTCGCCATTTTCGCGCAGGGCCCCATCGGCCTGTGCGCCACCGCCGGCGCACGGCTGCGCGGCGCCAGTTGCATCATTGCTGTCGACGCTGTCCCGGAGCGCCTGAAGATGGCCCGGCAACTGGGGGCCGATCACACCATCGATTACCGCGAAACCGACCCGGTCGGGGAAATCATGCGGCTGACCGGTGGCCAGGGCGTCGATGTTGCGATCGAGGCGCTCGGCACCCAGCAGACGTTCGAGAACTGCCTGCGCGCCCTCAAGCCGGGCGGTACCCTGTCGAGCCTGGGCGTGTACTCCGGCAAGCTGTCGCTGCCGGTCGATGCCTTTGCGGCCGGACTGGGCGACCAGGCGCTGGTGACCACGCTGTGCCCCGGCGGCAAGGAGCGCATGCGCCGCTTGATGGCCATCGTTGCCTCCGGCCGCCTCGACCTGCAACCGATGATCACGCACCGCTTCCGGCTCGAGCAGATCGAACAAGCGTACGACCTGTTTGCCAACGGGCGCGACGGCGTGCTGAAGGTGGCGATCACGCCCTGACTAACCGACCCTGCAGCCAGCACAAGCAGGCCCGCACAAGCCCGTGCAGCTCGTTCCGGCAACGGGACGAGGTGGAGATAGGCCCCATCACCTTCCATCGATGCTTCAAAAGGCGAGCCGGCGGCGGATCACGACCATGGTGCCACGTCCGGCCCGTCCATGGATGTGCACGTTCGCGCGAATGCTGGCCGCACGCTCACGCATGCCCTTCAAGCCGATCGAGGCGGGATGGCTGAGGCGTTCCGGGGCGATGCCGATCCCGTTGTCGCATACGCGCACCACCAGGTGCGCCGCGCGCACGACGACCTGGACAATGACATGGGTGGCCGAGGCATGCCGCAATACGTTCGTCAATGCCTCCTGGCACATTCGCAGCAATTCACCGGCCACGAACGGGGCGGGCTCGACGTATGCATGGGCTTCGTCACACCAGACTTCGCACGTGATTTTGGCGCGCCGCTGGATGTCGGCCGCCTGCCAGCGCAGGGCGGCCAGCAGTCCGCCTTCCTCGAGCGCGGGTGGGCGCAGCAGCGCCGATATGTCCTGGACCGACATGATCGCCATGTCGACACTCGACAGTGCGCTGGCCAGTTCGCCTTCGATCTCCTGCGACGAGGGCATCGGGCCGGGCTTGCCCAGACGGTCTTGCAACAGGCGGATATCGATCTTTGCCGCCGTCAGCACCTGGCCGAGCTGGTCATGGACCTCACGTGCCAGCATGCGTCGCTCATCGTTCCGTACCTTCTGTACGGTATCGAGCAGGTTGCGCAATTCTTGCTGAGACTGCCGCAATCGCAACAGCTCTCCCTCGCGCCAGACCACGTCGCGCCGCAGGCGCACGAGCCGGACGTTCGCCTCGATCCGTGCGACCAGCTCCTTGGCGCTGAATGGCTTGACCACGAAATCGTCCGCACCTTCGCGCAAGGCATTCACACGGGCTTTCTCGTCGGCCTGTCCGGACAGCATGATCACGGGAACCGTCCGCAATGACTCGGTCCTGCGCATCATCCGCAACAACTCGATGCCATCCAGGTCAGGCATCACCTTGTCGACAAGGATCACGTCCGGCTGGATCGCCAGCGCCAGGTCGAATCCTTCACGCGCCCGCTGGGCGAAATGGAAGGCAAAGCCCGAACGCTCGAGAATGCGCTTGACATGCATGACGAGCAGGTCCTCGTCGTCGACCAGCAGGACGCGCGTGCGCTCCCCCGCAGACGTCTGGGGTTTCCCGGAAGCAGGATCCGGCGCCAGCGCGCCTTTCATGGCCTGGGTGGCGAGGTCGAGCAACGCGGCGAGGGAAGGATCATGGCTGGCGCCACGCAGGAAAAACAGCGCCAGGCCGCCAGGGCTGGCAGGAGACTGCGCATCGAATGGAACAACCGTGAGGCCTCCTGCCTGGTGCCCGACCCAGCTTGGCCGCCGGTCGCGCAGCGGCAGGACGCGACGCGCGCCCGCGAGTTCGGCCAGTTCCGCCACTTCCGCGCAGCAGATGGCGCTGGCCGACACCACATGCGTCGGCGGCGTGGAGACGAATCCGGCATGCGATTGCAGGGTGAGGCCGCCATCGGGCATGTCGACGTAGACGGCAAGCGCCTCGACATCCCCGCGCAATCGCGACACCACCTGGCTGCCCAGTTGCTGCAGGTCGCCAGGCGACGCCAGGTTGTCGTTCAACGCGGCGTAGGCCAGCATGCGCTGCCGCGCCACCTCGAACGCCCCTTCCTGCACCACGGTTGCTGCGCAGGGCTCTGAAATTGGTCCGCATTGCGTCATGATCGTCCTCCGTTGCGCGGACCACGGGTCCGCCGTCGCAGCCCGCCGCAGACTGCTTTCCAATAATGCGCCGGCGCACGCGGGCGCGCCGCATCCGAACCGGATGCAACAGGCATGCCGTACTTTCCCTGCTTGTCATCCAGAAAAACACGGTCCTGCAGCCTCATCGGTCTTCTCCGCAATCCCCGATGACTTCGGCGAGCGTCCGGGCGAGCAGCGCTTTTCCATACGGCTTGTTCAGAAGCCGGACCGATGCATCGATGCGGCCTTGCTGCCGCACCGCTTCAAAGCTGTAGGCGGAGCTGAGCAGGATACGCAGTCCGGGCCTGATGACACGGGCGCGATCCACAAGCTCGATCCCGGACATGCCGGGCATGACCACGTCGGAGAACAGCACGTCGAAGGCGGCCGGCCCTTCAAGGTGCGCCAGTGCCTGCTCGGCACCCGCGACCTCCGTGACTTCGCACCCGATCTCGCGCAACTGCCCGGCCACGTGCTGGCGGACGATGGCATCGTCTTCCACCAGGAGCACGGCGCAGCCGTTGAGGCGGCACACCGGTCCGGACGTCTCGGCAGCGGACACGTCGCACAGCCGGGACTGCGGCAGGTACAGCCTGACGGTGGTGCCATGGCCCACTTCGGAATGGATGGTGACGTCGCCACCCGATTGCTTGGCGAAGCCGTACACCATGCTCAGCCCAAGCCCGCTTCCTGCCGCTTCGTCCTTGGTGGTGAAAAACGGCTCGAAGACCTTGTCGATGAGGTCCGTGGGTATGCCAAGCCCGGTATCGGCGATGGCAATCATGACGTACTCGCCCGCCGCCGGCGCATGGACGCCGGCGGCGTCGGCACCGACTTGCGCGCGCACTACCCCGATGGTCAGCTCTCCGCCCGCCGGCATGGCGTCGCGGGCGTTGAAGCACAGATTGACCACTGCCGATTCGAGCTGGCCCCGATCGACGAAGGCGTGGCACTTCTCGTCCATCTGTACGAGGTGCAAAGCAATGTTTTCAGGAAGGCTGCGCGCAATCAGGGGCCGCAGTGCGCGCAGGATGTCGTCCACGGCCACGACCTCGGGCGCGAGGGGCTGGCGGCGTGCAAAGGCAAGCAGGCGCCGCGTCAGTTGCACGCCGCGTTCGCCTGCAAGCTGGATCATGCGGGCAATGTCGCCAAGTTCGTCCTGGCCTGCCAGTGCATCGACCAGTTCCTCGGCATTGCCGATGATGACGATCAGCCAGTTGTTGAAGTCGTGTGCGATGCCGCCGGTAAGACGCCCGAGCGCCTCGAGCTTCTGCAATTGCAGCAGGCGCTGCTCCAGCACGATCTTGTCGCTCAGGTCCGTGACCACGGACAGGATTGCCCGGGGCGAGCCATCGTCGCGCCGCACCAGGATCCAGTGGGCGTGGACCGTCAGCAAGCTTCCGCTCGCGGTCGCATGTTGCATGCGTCCGGAAAAATCGCCATGCTGCATGAGCACCTGCATGGCGTGCTCGAAATCCGACGGCGAACATCCCGCATACAGCGTCTGCGCCACCGGTCGGCCGATCACGTCGGCGCTGGTCCAGCCGTAGCGCTCGGTCGCTGCCTGATTCCAGTAGATCACCCGGTTTTCCAGGTCGCGCACGAGGATCGCATCGGTCGCGTAGTCGAGCATCTCGGCCTGCATGCGCACCTGCGTCTCCTGGCGCTTCTGGTCCGTCAGGTCGGCCATGCTGCCCACCATTCGCAGCGGCACGCCTTGCCGGTCCATCACGAGAAAGCAGCGATGCAGAACGCAGCGTTCCTCGCCGTCGCCGATCACCAGACGATATTCGGAAGCCCAGTTCGCCTGGCGCGCCGCCACGGCCGCGCGCAGGCTCTCTACCACGCGCGTGCGATCGCCCGGATGAAGGCGCACCTCCCATTCGCGCAGGTGACGGCAGTCCGCCAGCATGCTGCCGATCGGCTCGCGGGCGCTCTGGCTGCACCACAAGGTATCGTCGACCAGGGTCCAGTCCCATACGACGTCATTGGTTGCGCGCGTGACGTAGCGGAAGCGCTGCTCGCTCTGCGCCAGCGAATCGGCCAGCCGCTTGAGTTCCAGCGAACGCAACACGATCTCCGCTTCAAGCTTGGCGGTATCGCTCAGGGGCAGGTCGCCACCCAGCGAACGATGCGCAAGCACATAGTCGGTCACGTCCTCGACGCGATGGATGATGAAGGCGACCTTGCCGTCCGCATCGAGCACCGGAGAATTGATGGGACTCCAGTAACGCAGCTCGAACCCGCCGCCTTCGCTTTGCGGCCGGGGGATGGGGTAGCGCTGCACGGCCATCACGTCGGGCAGGCCGGTTTCCCTGGCGCGGTGGAGTGACGTGGACAGTGCAGCCACGCCAGTGGCCGCGGGATCGGCAGGGTCGTCGGGAAAGACATCGAAGATGATGCGCCCGAAGATGGCCTCGCGCCGGACTTTCGTTGCCACCAGATAAGCGTCGCTCACGAGGATGATCTCGAAACGGTCGGGCGTGAGCACCAGGTACAGGCCCGGCGCCGATTCGAACAGCAACCTGAAGCGCTGCGCCTCCGCGGCGCTGCGGCTCGCCCATTGCTCCTCCGCGCGATGCAGCTCGGTCAGGTCGCGCAAGGTCCCGCCTACCAGGCGGCTTCCAGGACGATCTGCGAGCGGTGCGCCGAAGTGGCGGACCCAACGCATGGAGCCGTCTGCGGACACGATGCGATGCGTGAAATCGCCCGCCTGGCCATCGAGCAGGGCCTGGTAGGCACGACCTACCCGGCCCTGCTCGTCCTCTGGCACGTGGGCGAGCAGCGTGGCGTGACTATCAGACTGCCACGTCTGCCCTTCACCCAGCAGGCGTAACAGGCCAGGCGACCAGCGCGACTGGCCCGAGGTCGAGTCGAACAGCCAGCTGCCCACACATCCTGCTGCTTCGGACGCCTCGATATGGCGCATGTACGCAATTTCCCCGTCCCCGTCCGCCAGTGCACCATTTACGTCCGCTGTCGCGGACAGTACGCGCTCAAGTTGCAGGCCAGCCAGGAGTTCCAGACCGCGCATTACCGCAGGCGCCCGTGCGCGTACGTTCCTGCTACCAGTGGCAACCATGCAACTCATGCTGCCCGAAGGCAGGTCGACGCTATGTCTCGCCGCGCGAAAGCTGCGCAGGCCGCGCTGGAAAGCCAGGCCTGCATCGTGCACGCTCTCATCGACAAGCTCCGGGATGTCACGCTCGTCCATCGCCCCGGGCGAGAGCATCATGAATGCCTCACGCATGGCGATGTCGGTAAAGGAAAAGTAATACCGCGCACCGTCCGTACCGGGCGCGACGACCGCGAGCATTGCCCAGTCGTCCCCCGAGAGCATCAGTGCGAGTTCGACTGCCTTGACGGCGCCGCTCGAGTTCTTCAATCTATCCACCGTCAAGTGCCCCGAGCATTCATGCTGCATCCGTTCCGCCAATGACCAACGATAGCACAGCGGGACAACGATGTGCCAGACACAAGACACGGTCGCGAACGATCGTGCTCAGTGGTCTTTCGATGTGCTCAGTGAAACGATCAGATCGCTCAAATCAGCGTACGAGATCGGCTTGACGAAATGCATATCCATGTTGCTGCGCACCACCTGATCGCGGGTATCGGGATCGTTCCAGGCTGTCAGGGCGGCGATGCTGGCAGCGGCCCCCCAGGGCGTGTCGCGCATCCGGCGCGCGGTTTCGAACCCGTCCATCCCGGGCATCCCGATGTCCAGCAATACCACGTCCGGATGCTGCTGCTCGCCCAGTGCGAGCGCTTCTTTTCCCGAATAGGCAACGACCGGGACGCAGTCAAGATACGGCAGCAACTCGGCAAGCAAATCGGCTGCGTCAGCGTTATCGTCCACGATGAGTACGACCGGCTTGGAACGGGATTTGGCGTTGTTGCTCATTCTGGTGTCTCGTTAATACAATACGATTTCATGCCGAGCAGTGTAGCGTCGGTTGGCTCGCTGACCAATCGCAGCATTTGCGACAAGCTGTCGCAAATGCTGCGCAGTTCCATGGCCGCGAGACGCACCACTTGGCGTATCGGCCACCAATCTGCCTTTCTAGGAGCACCGCGATCCATCAGCCACGGCATGAAGGCGCATGACCTGCTCCCGGGCCAGGAATCGAGGTTGCGGCTATCAGCACTGCGGCGACGTAGTGGAATCGATGCCGAAATGCACCTGGCGTTTATCAGGCCTTGTACCGTAATTCCCTCAAAGACTATAGGAGAATGCGCTGCCCATACGTCGTTGAATCTGCGACAGGACTGTCATGCTTCGGTCGACATTATCCAAAAAATGAAAATCAATCATGTCAGAATGAAACTATTAATGATCGTATTGAATATCTTATTAAAGTGATTTGCGGAGTTTACGCATGGTTGTCAACTCTCGATCAATCTGCCAGATTGCAGCCAGTCGTGATTCAAGTGCAGCAACACGTTGCGACAGCCCTGACTGATCAGGAAGCACTTTCCCATGCAAGCCGTAGGGACATTGTCGATTTACGCCATTTGAAGCACTGCGCTCCTTGTAGCGATAATTCCTATAAAATCCGCCCTCAGCGAATTTCAGGGTTTTGTCATTTGCCTCAAAATTAATTACCGAAAGTGACATTACCAACAGAGGTGCGCGACCGATAAAGGTTATGCTGTCTTCCGTTTAGTGAATATGGTGCCCGATCCGCATAAAGGCCGGCATCGAATCAAGATGATACAAGTTGTAATTGCCGACGACCATCAACTGGTGCGTGAAGGCGTAAAAAAGGTTTTGTCGACGGATCCGGAGATTGCTGTCATTGGAGAAGCTGCCGACCTGGCCGGCGCCCTCGAGGTCCTCTCCACCACCAGCACCGATGTCTTCATCCTGGATCTTAGCCTGAGCCATGTGCATGAACTGGAAGCGCTGCGTACCGTTATGCAGTTGTTCCCCGACCTGCGCGTGCTGGTGCTCAGCTCTCACAGTGAGGAACGCTTCGGCATTGCCGTGATCAAACTCGGCGCCGCAGGGTATCTGTGGAAATCGCGGACAGCAGACGAGGTGGTGACGGCGGTACGCAGGGTGCACGCGGGGGGACGCTACCTGAGCAATACGCTGGCAGACCTGCTTGCGCGGGAGGTGGCTTCACCGGAGCCGCGACACGCCCACGACCGGCTGACGTCCAGGGAGAGGCAAGTCCTGGTCCTGCTTGCGATGGGAAGCCCGGTGAAGCAGGTGGCGGCCAGGCTGGATATCAGTATCAGCTCGGTCAACACCTACCGCACACGGATCTTGACCAAACTCGACATGCGAAGCAACGCCGATCTGATCCGTTATGCACTACAGCATGGCCTTGTGACCTGAACGGCCTCCAGACCGCCAGCTCAGGCAGGTTCTTCACAGATGCCCGGGCACCCCTCCTGCGTGCATGTTCTTTCCCGTGACGCGATCGAGCGGGGCATGGCTTGCGCGAACGTGGTCCGCAGTCTTTCCCGGACATCGTGCGCAGCGACATCGCCGTCGATGGCCAGCAGCGCGACGGCAGGATGCAGCTGCCGCGCGACTTCCAGCATCGTCCCCCATGGCGCTTCGTTGCAGCCGAGCGCGACGAGCATGGCAAACTCGGTCCGTGCCATCAGTTCGAATGCCTGCGCAGGATCCTCGGCGACCTGCAGATGCGCAGGGTTCGCGCCTGCGTCGCGCAATGCGGCCGCGACGCTCTCTTTCGCGCACATAGCGCTTGCTCCGATGCACAGGACGCCAAAGCCCGCGCGCGTGCGCGACAGGTATTCGCGGTCGAGGGAAGCACCGTCACGCAGCAGGCCTGCGGCCGCGCCCGGATCCAATGGTCTGCTGAACAGGTAACCCTGCATCTCGTCGCATCCGTTCGCGCTCAACAAAGCCAGCTGTCCGGCGGTCTCTACCCCCTCGGCAATGACGCACAGCCGCAGACTGTGTGCCATCGCGATGACAGCACGGGAAATGGCAAGGTCGTGGGGGCTGGACACCAGTTCGCGCACGAATGACTGGTCCAGCTTGAGCTTTTGCACGGGAAACCGCTTCAGGTAGTTCAGGTTCGAGTACCCGGTCCCGAAGTCGTCGATCGCGAGCTGGACGCCGACGCTGCGCAATGCCGCAAGAATGCCGAAGGTGCTTTCCGGATCGTCCATGGAAACACTTTCAGTCAATTCGAGCACCAGGTGCGAGGGATCGACCCCGGTTTCCTCCAGCACCGCACGGACCCTGTCGACGATGCGAGACGAAAATTGTTTTGCCGACAGGTTCACGGCAATCGGTACCAGTGCCAGGCCTTGCGCGCGCCAGTCGCGAAGCTGCAGGCACGCCTGCCGCAGCACCCAGTCGCCGATCGGATGAATCAGCCCCGTCTCTTCCGCAATGTCGATGAAGTGTGCGGGCGATACCATGCCGAGCGCTGGATGGCGCCACCGCAGCAAGGCCTCGAACCCCACCATGCGCCCGGTACTCAGGCTCGCCTGTGGCTGGTATTGAAGGAACAGTTCGTTGCGCTCGAGCGCCTGGCGCAATGCGACCTCAAGCCTGAACCTTTCGGAGGCTGCGACGAGGCGCTCCGGCTGGTGGAAAATAAAGCGGGGTTCTTCCGACATGCTGGCCTGGCGCGACGCTGCCGACGCCGCCTGGACCAGCGTGTCGAAATCGGCCTCGTCCGGCGGTGCCACGGCGATGCCGACGCTGACCTCGACGTGCAGCGCTTCCTGCCCCACCTGGAAAGGCGGCGCCATCAGGGCAAGGATCTCGGCGGCGGGGGTTGCCAGTTCGTCTGGCCCGGCGCGCAGCGCCACCACAGCGAAAGCGCCGTCGTCGCAGCGCGCCACGCAGTCCCCGTCGCGCTGCCATCGCTTCAGCCTGGCGGCCATCGCCGTCACCAGCGACTGTTCCGCCGCCGGGCCCAGGCTTTCCCTGACCAGCGGCAGGCGCTCGCACCATATCCACAACAGGCCTGCCGCACTGCCCTGCCGGGCGCCATCCAGGGTCTTCCCGAACCGTTCCCGCAACGAAGCGCGGTTCGGCAAGCCAGTGGCGGTGTCGAAATTGCTCAGGTAACGCAAGCGCTCGCGCAGCTCTTCCGCTTCCGTCACGTCCAGGCCCGTGCCGAGCCAGTAGGCGTGCTGGCCGTCGGCCCCCTGCACCGCACTCACGGTCCAGATGATGCGCAGTTCGCTGCCATCGCGCGCGCGCCAGTGTTCGTACGGGAAACCCTGCCCCCCGCTCCTTGACAGGTTGTTCAGCGCATGACGCACGTCGGCGGCGCGCGCGGGATCGACGAGTACGTCCGCGAAGAACTTCCCGACGACTTCCGCTTCGCTCCAGCCGAATGCCGCCTCGCAGGCAGGATTGAAGAGAACGATTTTTCCCTCCTCGTCGGCCAGCATGACGAGGGCCGCGGTCGTCCTGACGATCTGCGAAGTGAGGTGCCGCTCGGACTGCAGCGCGCTGGTGCGCTCCCTGACCAGCGTCTCCATGTCGCAGTACAGCTGGGATCGCTCGATCGCTACCGCGACCTGCTGCGCGGCAGTCTCGATAACCTGCCTGCTTGCGGCGTTATCGCCGTGCAGATCGTTCGTCGCCAGGAGAATCGCGCCCAGTGTCCGGTCCCCGACGAACAAGGGCGCCACCATGCCCGCGCCGGCCTGGCGAGCATCTCCAAGCAGCGTGCATTGGCCCGGCACCCGCGTCAACCGGCGCGCGACGTTGCCCAATGCCGCGCGACAAGCGCAGCCCTGGCGCTGCACGCACAAGCCACGGTCGTCGCCGAGCAAGGTGGTGGCGGCAATCCGCAGCGCCCCGTCCGCACCGGACAGGACCACCGCGCCGCCCGTCACGCCGGGAAGCGACAGCAGTTCCTCCAGGGCCAGGCGCGCGACCTCGCGCGGATGCAGCGCCGGCGCAATGGCGGACCCGATCCTGCACAGGCGCTCCAGCCATTGGTATGAACCAGCCAGGTCCTGCTGCTGGATGCGCAGCTGCTCGGTCATGCGGGCGGCCTCTTCGTAGGTCGAGACGAGCAGGTCGAGAATTTGTTGCCGCTCTGCATCGATGAAATGGGTCGTGCCACCGAGCTGGATGCGAACGCCCATCTGTACCCGCCGCTGGCCCTGCGACAGGCGGGTATCGATCACGTGCCGCAGTTTCGCGACCAGGTCCCCCATGTCGAACGGCTTGCGGATGAGGTTATCCGCACCGCTCTGCAGTCCCTGCACGATATCGTCGAGGCTGTTCAGAGAAGTCAGCAGAATCACGGGAACGTCGTGCAGCGCATCATCGGCCTTTACACGGCGGCACATTTCGAATCCGTCCAGGACGGGCATGGCAATATCGCTGAGTATGGCGTCCGGCCGTTTCCGGCGCGCCATGGCCAGCGCTTCGGCGCCATCGGCCGCCAGCCGTACCGAGAATCCGGCCGCCGCCAGCAGGGTGTCGATCTGCAGTGCCCTGGCGGTACTGTCGCCAACGACAAGGACGTCGCGCGTCGTATCGTTCATGGGTTAATCTCTTTCGTTATTCTGTCATGGATGCGCCCCGATCGATCCCGGCGCAGCCCGCTTCGTGGCGCACCACCGGCGATGGGGCCGGCGCCGGCGTGCATGGCCATCTGCATTAGCGGGAACCCGCGCAATGCCGCGCCGGACGACACGGCATTGCAAGGCTCACGCATCGTCCAGCGCACGGTGCAGCTCGGCCTTTCCGTAAGGTTTACGCAGCATTTTCGTTCCAGAAGGCCACTGCTCAGCGTTATCAAAACCCTCCAGCACATAGCCGGAGCTCAGCAGGACGCGCAAGGCGGGTCGCAGCCGGCGTGCTTCGTGCGCCAGCTCGACGCCGCTCATTCCTGGCATCATGATGTCGGTCAGCAAGATATCGAAGTGCAGTCCGGACTGCAGCAGGATCAACGCCTCTTCGCCATCCGCGGCCGCCGTCGCGGTATTGCCGAGCGCTTCGATCAGCATGCGCAGGTGGGCGCGCAGGTTCGGATCATCCTCCACCACGAGTACTGAACGCACGAACCGCTGGCACAGCGGGGCCGCCTGCGCGGGCGTGGCGGGCGTGCCGGTGGCGCATGGCAGGTAGAGCGTGACCACCGTGCCGCATCCGGTTTCCGAAGCGACCGTGACATGACCCTGCGACTGCCGCGCGAAACCATAGACCATGCTCAGGCCGAGCCCGCTACCGCCACGCTTGGTCGTGAAGAATGGATCGAATACCATCGCCAGCACGTCCGCCGGGATGCCGGCGCCGTCATCGCTGACGGTCACGACGATGTAGTCACCACTGGCCGGCAGGCCCTCGAAGGCCGCGACGTCGGCACCGACCGTGGACATTGCTGCGTGGATGGCCAGCTCGCCGCCAAGCGGCATCGCGTCGCGCGCATTGATGCACAGATTGAGCAACGAGGTCTCGAACTGCCCGCGGTCGACAAAGACGCGGCATGCATCCCGGTCAACATCGATGCGAAGACGGATGTTTTCCTGCAGGCTGCGGCGCAGCATCGGTTCGATGGCGTCCAGGACCACGGCGACATCGACCAGTTCCGGCTCGAGCGCCTGGCTGCGGGCGAACGCGAGCAGGCGCTGCGTCAACTCGGCGCCGCGCTGGCCGGCGCTCTGGATCATGAAAGCCAGTTCGGCGAGATCGCCGCGCTCCCGCATTTCTTCGGCCAGTTCGTCGGCATTTCCGATGATCACAGTCAGCAGGTTGTTGAAGTCGTGCGCGATGCCACCGGTCAGCGCCCCGAGCGCCTCGAGCTTCTGCGCATGCAGCAACCGCTCGTCGATGTCGGCCCGGTCATGTAAATCGGTCGAGATCGACAGGATCAGACAGGGGATGCCGTGGCAATTACGCACAAGTATCCAACGGGAATGCATGGCCAGCGCCGCCCCATCCTGTTGCGTGTGCGTCATTCTTCCGGCGAACTCCCCCAGCCGCATCAGCGTACGCACCGCTGTCGCGAACTCGTGCTCGGGCGTATCCCGGCAGATGTGCTCGCGCAACGACCGTCCGACGACATCGGCGGCGCGCCAGCCGTAACGGGTCGTCGCGGCGCGGTTGCAATACAGCGCGCGCTGGCGTATGTCGCAGACGATGATCGCATCGGCGGCGCTGTCGAGCAGGCCCGACAAGCCATGCGAAAACCCCTGATCGTTCACTGTCCTGACGCTGCCCACCACGCGCACGGTCCCGTCCTGCGCCGTCACCGCGAATACCTCGTGCAGGACATGCAGCGGCGCCTCCCCATCCACATGCAGCAGATAGAACGCCTGCCAGTGGCCCGCGGTCTGCGCCGCGCACGCGCGCAGGCCCGCCTGCAGCCGTTCGCGATCGTCCAGGGCGACGCGCCCGATCCAGGCGTCGAGGGTCTCGACACCGGCAGCAAAGCGCGCCAGGGCCGCATCGGAAGTCGTGCCGCAACGGATCTCGCCGTGCGCCGGACGCCAGTCCCAGCGCATCGATACGCCGGCCGGGTCGCGGCAAGCCGTGCGCTGCTTCGGTGGGCCAATACTCATGGCGCCAGCTCGACGCTGTCGTCCGCGCACCGCGCAACGGGTGGTAGGCCCGGGTCGCCTTGTGGCGCATGGACTTCCATCGTCCCGAACAGCGGTCCACGCAGCTGGCGGCAGCCGGCTGCGGTCAGCAGCGCCTGCTGCTCGTGTTCGGCAACGCCCTCGGCCACCACAGACAGTCCCAGGCTATCGGCCAGCCCCAGCATCGACCGCATCAGCACCGCGTCCACGATCGAGCCGGTTGAACCACGCACGAGGCGCGGGTCGAGGCAGACACCGTCCAGCGCCAGCCTGCGCAGCAGGCCAAACGACGAGGCGTCCAGGCCGAAATCGGCCAGCACCACGCGCACGCCCGCCGTCCGCAGCGCCTCGACGTTCGCGCTTGCCGTGCTCCCTTCGAACCCGGCCTGCGCCAGTTCCAGCACGAGACGGTCGGCTCGGCAACCGTGCGCGGCGAGCACCGCGAGCAGGCGGGCGCAGAACAGGGGGTCGCGCAACTGGTGGCGCGCAAGCGGCAGGGCCAGGCGGAAGCCCGCGCGCGCCGGCGTGGCGCTCCAGTGCGCCAGGATGGCCGCGCAGCGTTCGAGGAGCCACGTTTCAACGACCGGCATGAGGCCGCATCGCTCGGCCAGCGCCAGCAGCTCGCCGCCCGCGATCTGCGGGCCCGAGGGACCGGGCCAGCACAGCGTCACTGCCGCACCATTCTCCCGGCCGGCCGCGTCGACTTCGGCACGCAGCGCCAGCCGGACCTGCCCTTCTCTCAGCGCAAGTGCGAGATCCTCGCCCGGGGACATCTGCGCATCACCGGCCGCGCCACTGTCGACCATCACACCGTTGCGCCCGCCGTTCTTGGCCCGGTACATCGCCTGGTCCGCGCGCCGCAGCAGCTCGTCGACCGGCTTCCGGTCGTCGCAGACCACGACCACGCCCACGCTGGCGGTGGAGCGGTGTGCGACAGGGCCGATGTCGACCGGCTGGCGGAACGCGCCGACGATGTTCGCGCCAACCGCGTAGGCCTGTTGCGACGCGACCTGCGGATCGGCGTCCAGGCCGTCGAGCAGCACCACGAATTCGTCGCCGCCCAGCCGGGCGACGGTGTCGTTGGCGCGCACACACGCCGTCAGCCTGCCTGCCGTCTGGCGCAGGAATTCGTCGCCGGCATCGTGGCCGTGCTCGTCGTTCAGGCGCTTGAAATTGTCCATGTCGATGAACAGCAGCGCCCCGCAACGGCCCTGGCGCGCGCTGCGCAGGCGCAGTTGCGCCAACCTGTCCATGAGCAGGCGGCGGTTCGGCAGCCCGGTCAGGGTGTCGTAATAGGCAAGGCGCCGGACCTGCTCCTCCGTGGCGCGCTTTTCCGTAACGTCGCTGCCAACCTTCAGGATGACGTCCGGTCTGCCGTCCGCACCGCGCACCAGGGTCCAGCTCTCGTCGACCGTCAGGATGTCGCCGCCGCGGCGCAGCTGTTTGCTTTCGCCGCGCCATTCGCCGTCCGCGAGGATGGCAGCAAGCGCGGCGCGCGGGACGTCCTGGTCCAGGTAGCAGGACAACACCGGACTGCCCACGGCCTCGCCGGCCGGCATGCCGTACATCGATTCGGCGCCGCAGTTCCAGAAGCGCAACACGAGGTCCAGGCCGAGAACGGTGATGGCCTCGCGTGCGTGGTCCAGCAGTGCGGCCTGTTCCTGCATCCGGCCGGCAGCGTCCAGGCGTTCCATTTCGGCCGCCGCGCGGGTCGCGAAGACCCGCAGCACGGCGCCCAGCACCTCGCGCTCCACGATCGGCTCGCGAAACAGCAGGAACATCACGCCAAGCATGTGGTCGTCCGCAGCGGTCAGCCGGCGCCCTGCATAGCCGCGCGCCACCAGCCCCGGCAGGCCGCCCGCTTCGGGACATTGACCGGCGATGTCGTCCAACACGACGCATTCGTCCTGCGTCATCAGCGTGGCGCAGGGAGAACCCGTGAGCGCATAGTCCATGACGTCGAGCTCGCGGCCGTCGACCTGGCAGGCGATCGTGCGCAGGTAGCCGGGCCGGTCCATGTCTGGCCGCGCAATCGCCCCGCCGTCGGCGCCGAGCGCCTGCACCAGGTGCTGAAGGAGAACCTGGAAGTAGGCGCGCGCATCGCCGCTCGGCACGCTGGCCGCCATCCCCATCATCGCCGCCTGGATGCGACGGCGCTCGGTCAGGTCGCGAATGCCGCCCACCATGCGCACGATCGCACCGCTCTCGTCGCGCAGCACGCGGGCATTGTCCTGCACCCAGGCATAGCTGCCGTCGACGCGCCGCACCCGGTATTCAGCTGTCAACTCGTCGGCCCTGCCCTCCATGACCGGCGTGAAGGCTTCGCGCACCCTGTCCAGGTCGTCAGGGTGAATCAGGCGCTGCCACGCCTCGATGCCGGCCCCCAGCTCCTGTTCTCCGAGACCGACCAGCATGGCGATACTGCTGCTGCGCCACATCGTGCCGGCCGCGATATCCCAGTCCCAGATGCCGTCGTTACTGACCTGCGCGGCGGCGCGGAAGCGCTGCTCGCTCTTGCGCAGCTTGCGCTGGACGCGCCGCTGTTCGGTGATGTCCTGGACCGCGCCCTCGACGCCGACCAGGCCTTGCGGCCCGCGCGCGGCCTGGCCGAGTACCCGCAAGACCATGGGGGCGGCGTCGCCGCCGACGAGATCGATCTCGACGTCAATGGCACGGCCGGCACGCCGGCAGCGCGACAGCGCAGCGAGCAGCGTCCTGCGCGAGCGCCCGTCCAGACGCGCCAGGAATGCCCCGGCTGCCTTGTCCCCCAGGCGCAGGCGCTGCTTCATGTAGGCGCCCAGCTGCAGCGCTCCGGACGGCAACGCCAGGAACCAGCCGTCGATGGCCGCCATCCGACCGGCGTTACTCAGCAATACGGAAGAGCGGCGCAGCAGTTCGTCGCTGCGCACCCGCTGCGTGACATCTTCGGCGATCAGCAACACCTGTGGCCGACCATGCGCGGCATCCCGGGCGCGCGACATGGTCGAACGGAGCCATACTTCGCCGCAGTCCGGGCGCAGGTAGAGGCGCTCGCCACGCACCACGTCCCGGTCCCCCTTGACCAGCGCGTGCAGCGCGTCGGTCACGTAGCCGCGCTCTCCGGCAGCCTCGACCAGCACGAAGTCCGTGCCCGTCAGCTCGCCATCCGCACGGCCCAGCATTGCTGCGAAACTCCGGTTCGCCTCCACGATGCGTCCGTCGTCGCCGATGAGCGCCATGCCGCTGGCCGCGCTCGAGAACAGGCTGCGGTAGTTGTCCTGGGTATCTTGCAGACGGCGCCGGGCGCGCCACCACATGACACCGAGGACCGCAAGCACGAGGGCCGACAGCAGGTTCGCTGCCTTGATTTCACCGGCCAGCACCGCAGCGCGTTCCGTGCTGGCCTTGCGCAGCGCCTGTTCCTTCTTGCTCAATTGCCCGACCAGGGACCGTATGTCGTCCTGTAACTGCCTGGAAGCGCGCAGGCGATCGAGCCGCAACGGCTTGCCTGCCTCGGCGTTCGCCTTTGCCGCCAGCGCGTTCGCCAGTCGCTGGCGCACCTTGTGCTCCAGGATGGCGAAGGTACCATCGGCTTTCCCTGCTGCGATCGGCGTGAGGGTCCGCAGCGTCTCGAGCGAGCGCCCGAGCCGCGGCAATGACTGCGTCAGCGGCGTGAGGAAATCGGGGTCTTGCGTGAGCAGGAAACCGCGGGTCGCGGTCTCCGCGTCGACCGTCAGCTGAAGTATTTCATGCAGTTCCCGCTCGACCCTGGCCGATCCCATGAGGAGCGCCTGCTCGCGATGCAGGGCGTCGATCAGCGAATGCGACAACGCCGTCGACAGCGCGAGCGTGAGGACGAAGCAGAGTGGCCACAGCCAGCTCCGGTTGGCGCGTCCCGGCATGCGCAGAAGGCGATTTCGGAGGGAATACAACAGGTCGAGGCTCATCGGCACAGGCCTGCGCCATGGCGGCGGTGTGGCGAGCGAACGCGGCATGACGTTGAGGTCATACGTGGACGCTGCGCATGGTCGGCGACGCGCGGGCACGCGCAGCGGGGCGCGCACACGGCCGTTACGGACAATGCGCTCGGAACAGAGGATCGAAAGGTAGGCATCGTGCTGCAATCCTGATTAGCTGGCCATTCAAGGTATGCAAGTATTTTTCCACTTGGCAATCAGTACGACAAGTCAAGCAGATTGCGACAGGATGTCGACATCCCGACGATGGAACGGGCGCATCGGTTGCTGTATCGTCCGCTGCATGCTCGGTGCCGTGTGCCTGCTTCCGCCAAGTTCCTTCAGCCTGGTCCCCGACCAGGACAACGCTCCTTGCCTGACCGATGCACGGAGACAGCGCGCACGAACGGCCTCCCATTGCCGGGACCCGTGTGCCGCAAGCCGTCGCCACGATGCTCGCCTGCCACAAGATGACCGCGGGCAACGCAACGCCAATACGATGACAAGGAAATACGATGACTTTTGCCAAGAAGCTGTATCTTTTGATTGCCGGCGCGGTGCTGGGGCTGGCGTCGCTGGGCACCATCGGCGTGCGCCAGATCGACAAGGTGTTCGATGCGGCAAGTTATGCGAGCACGAATTCTCTACCTAGCATCGAGCGTCTGGACTCAGTGCTCGCGGACCTGTACAAGACGCGCATCCTCACGTGGCGCCACATTGCCGCCGAGGTCCCTGAAGAAAAGTCGCGGCTTGCGGATCAAATCGCAGCGTTGAAGAAGAACCAGGCAGACGCCCTGTCGGTGTACCTCCTCAAGGATGTTTCCAACGATACCGATCGCAACATGACGAACAAGAGCAAGGCTGCCCTGGAACGTTATTTCAACGCAAATGCCGATGTTCTCGCGTCCTCGTCCACCGGAGACGCCGAGGCGGCACGCGCCACGCAGATGTTGATCCAGGCCACGATCGACGACGCCGAAAACAGTCTGAATGCCCAGCGCAATTACAATGTCGCGCTGGCCCACGATGCGAGCGTCAGCGCCGCGTCGACCAGGCACACTGCCTTTCTCACCGCGATCGGCATCGCCGTCGCCACCACGCTGGCGATCGCGCTGGCCGGTTACTGGCTCGCGCGCCAGATGGTGGCGGGCCTGGAAGCGTCGATCACACTGGCCGATGCCGTTGCAAGCGGCGATCTGACGGCGCGGATCGACGCCGACGGCAGTGACGAGGTCGCGCAGCTGCAGCGGGCACTGAGCCTGATGAGTGCAAAACTGACCGCTGCCATCGGCGACGTCAAGCACAGTTCAGACGCCATCGCGACGGCGTCGCGCGAGATTGAGAGCGGCAATATGGACCTGTCGGCACGCACCGAGGCGCAGGCCAGTTCCCTGGAAGAAGCCGCGTCGTCCATGGAGCAACTGACCAGTACGGTACAGCAGAATGCCGAAAGCGCTGCCCATGTTCGCCAGCTTGCCGACGCCGCTGCCAGTACCGCGCGCGAAGGTGGCCAGATTGTCGGTGACGTGGTCGCGACCATGGAGGCGATCGCCCAGGCATCCACGCGCATTGCCGAGATCATCAACGTGATCGACGGTATTGCCTTCCAGACGAACATTCTCTCGCTCAACGCCGCCGTCGAGGCGGCAAGGGCCGGCGAGCAGGGCCGCGGGTTCGCCGTCGTTGCGGGCGAGGTCAGGAACCTGGCCCAGCGCTCGGCAAGCGCGGCCAGGCAAATCAAGGCCCTGATCGACGACTCGGCGGACAAGGTCCGCCAGGGCAGCGCGCTGGTCGACAAGGCCGGCGCATCGATGCAGGAAATCGTTGGCGGCGTGACCCGTGTGGCGCAGGTCATCGGCACGATCGCCGACGCCAGCCGTGAACAGGGCGCAGGCATCGTGCAAATCAACGAGGCCGTCAGCCAGATGGACAGCATGACGCAGCAAAACGCTGCGCTGGTCGAGGAATCTGCCGCAGCGGCCGTCGCCATGCGCGAACAGGCCGAGTACCTCGGTCGCCTGGTCACCAGGTTCCGATTCCAGCAGGAAGACATGACTGCGCAGCGGCAGTCGCACCCCCGCCCCGCCGCTGGCGCGCTGCGACTTGCCACCACCTGATCGGGCCGGCGGCGCGTGCATCCCTGCCCGGAATGCGCCTGCCGCACCACGCAATGCAATGAACTACTGGAGGCAGTGATGATCCATGTCCTCGTCGTGGATGACAATGAACTTGTGCGCTACATCCTCGAACGCTACCTGAAGTCGAGTGGGTATCAGGTCAGCTCGGCAGGCAGCGGCGTCGACGCCATTACGTTGTGCGAAACGGCGCACGTCGACGTGCTGGTCACCGACCAGAACATGCCGGGTATGAAAGGCACCACCTTGATCACACTTGCCCGAGCACTGCAGCCAGAGCTGCGCTGCATCCTGATCTCTGCCGATCTGATCGGCCTGTCGAACTTGCCGGCGGACGTCATCGGCATGGAAAAGCCGTTGTCCAAGGCGGCGCTGATCGAAGTCGTTGCTGCCGCCGGCAAAGGTGGTCACGCACTGTACTGAGGCGTCCTCGGGCGTCCAGTCAGGGAGCCACGCATTCCAGCCCTGGATCTCCCCGACAAAGATCATTCCGCCGGTTGCTGTCTTTTGCGCACGTCCATCAGGGAATCGGCAATCCTGCGGGGGCATTGCTCTGGAGGAAAGCAGTATTCATCGCCGCGAACCTCACGCTAGCTGGGCAGCAGCTCAGTTGTATTGAAGAAGCAGCCACGGATAACGTTTTGTACTTGTGGTGTAAATCTCACTCGCTGCGAATAACTATTAGTTGCTGCCGTTTTTACCGGATGCTAGTATTTCCACACGGATATTTTTTGCTAGCAACAGAATTGATTGTTCTCGGGAGGAATTATGCGTGCAAGTCCGAAAGCGAAAAAGCAACGCATTGCCCTTGAACCCCGCATGATGCTGGACGGCGCCATGGTGATGGATGCCGTTGGCATGGCGACGGAGCAGGCGAACATGGCGCAAGTTGACGCCCAACAGGACGCGTCGTCGCAAACTGAGCCGCACGCTGACCTGGCGCTCGAACCCCAGGCCGGGCCCTTCTCGAGCTCACCCGCTGCGCCGGGGCAAACGGCATGGGTGTTTATTGATGGAAGCCTGCCCGGATTGTCCGACCTGCTCGCCCAGGTTCCGGCCGACGCGACAGTGGTGCTGCTCGATCCTACACGTGATGGCCTGGCCCAGGTCAATGAAGCGCTGGCTGGCCAGCATGACGTGCGGGCCATTCACCTGGTGACCCACGGCGATCAGGGCGCGATCATGCTCGGCAGCACCAGGCTCGACCTGGCGACCGCAGGCAACGACCACGCCGCCGCACTGGCAACGCTGGGCACGCACCTGGCCGCCGGTGCCGACATTCTGCTCTACGGCTGCGAGGTCGCGTCGTCGGATGTGGCCATCGCCGGCATGGAAAAACTGGCTTTCCTGCTCGATGCCGATCTGGCCGCCTCGGACGATGCGACCGGTGCGGCAAGCCTTGGTGGCGACTGGCTGCTCGAGAAGCAAAGCGGCGCCATCGAAACCTCGACGCTCAATGGCGGCGCCTGGGTGGGACTCTTGAACACGCTGTCCGTCAATGTTGGCCTGAACCTCAACACGCCGCTCGCGGTACCGGAAGACTCCACCCTGGCGTTCACGGGCAGCTCACTCCTGCAGCTCACGCTGACCAATATGCTGTCGACCTCCACCAGCGTCGAGCTGTCGGTGCAACATGGATCGCTCAGCTTCGCGCCGCTCGCGGGCGTCGCCGTCACGGGGGGTGACGGCAACCAGGATACGGCGGTGACCCTGACCGGCAGCGTCACCGCCATCAACCGCGTGCTGTCCAGCCTGACCTACAACGGCGACCCCGACTACAACGGAAGCGATACGCTGCGCCTGGCGGTAAAGCAGTCACTGCTCGGCATCCTCAGCATCTCGGCGCCCATCAATATCGGGTTGAACATCACGCCGGTCGCGGACATCGTCGCCGACAGCGCCAGCACGCTGCGCGACCAGCCGATCGCGATCAACGTGATGGCCAATGACAATTTCGAGCGCAGCAGCGCTGCGGTCGGTAGCACGACGCAGCCTGCGCACGGCAGCGTCACGCTGTCTGGAAACGTGGTCACCTACACGCCGGCGCCAGGCTATACCGGCAGCGACAGCTTCACCTACACAGTCAACAGCGGCACCACCACGGAGACGGCTACAGTCTCCATCAACGTCGTGGTGCCGAACACGCCACCAACAGTGACGGTTCCGGTCTCCGCCAGTTCCGGCGAAGACCAGCCCCTGCTGTTTTCGGCGGCCAACGGCACGGCCTTGACGGTGACCGACCCCGACGGCGGCACGCTCACCGCCACGCTCGCGGTCACGCACGGCACGCTCACGCTGGCCTCCACCGCCGGCCTGCAGTTCACCACCGGCGACGGTACGAGCGACGGCACGCTGGTCTTCAGCGGCACGGCGACGGCGATCAACGGGGCGCTGGACGGACTGCGCTTCACGCCCGACGCCGACTACAACGGCAGCGCCACCCTGAGCCTGGCCGCCGGCGATGGCCAGGCCAGCCGCGCCGCCAGCATCCCGATCAGCCTGGGTGCGGTGACCGACGCCGTCGACGACAACGTCGTCACCGGCGTGCTCACGCCGGTGACGCTCTACCCGCTGGCCAACGACCTCTTCGAGGGCGCCGCTACGATCGCATCGGTCGGCGCCGCCGCGCACGGCACCGTCATCGCTGGTCCCGGTGGATCGGTGATCTATACACCGGACGCGGGCTATCGCGGCAGCGACAGCTTCATCGTCACGGTCAGCGCGGGCGGCGTGACCGAGACCGAGACGGTGTCGGTCACCGTCGGCACGAATCAGGCCCCCACCCTGGCCGCGGCACTTGGCGGCATCAGCACCCAGGACAAGGCCATCGTGGCGGCGTCCGTAGCGGCCGGGTTCATCGACGCCGATCTCGGCGACACCCTGCGCTTTTCGGCCACCGGGCTGCCAGCCGGGTTGTCGATCGATGCCGTGACCGGCTTGATCACGGGCAGGCTTGATGGCCACGCTTGGCAAGATGGCCCCTACAGTGTGGTCATCACTGCCACCGATGACGGCGGTCTGAGTGCCACTGCCACGCTCTCCATCACAGTCGTCAATCCCGCACCGAGCGCCATCGCGGGCGTGGCGGTCGGCCAGGAAGACAGCAACCTGCGCATCGAAGCGCTGCTCAACGCCAGCGATGTCGACGGCGACGACCTGAGCGTCATCGCCGCCACTGCACTTCACGGCACCGTCACGATTGCGCCCGACGGCGCACTGAGCTATACCCCGGACGCCAATTACAACGGGCTCGACAGCATCACCTACATCGTGCGCGACGCCGACGGCGCCAACGCCACCGGCAATATCACCGTCACGGTGGCGGCAGTCGCCGATCTGCCATCACTGCACTTGCCCACGATTCCCATATTTGCGGAAGACACGCCGCTGATCTTTGCCTCGCTGCTCGGTACGCGTATCGAGATCGGTGATGTCGATGGTCAGGTACTGGAAATCGAGCTGTCAGTGCCGGGCGGGCTGCTCACACTGGAACAGCATGCCGGCGTCAACATCAGCCAGGGCGACGGCGTGGACGATAGCCTGATCCGCATGTCCGGCACGGCTGCCAATCTGCAGGCAGCGCTCGAGCAGTTGCAGTTGCTGCCCGGGGCTGACTATAACGGCCCCCTGACGCTGACCGTCTCTCTGGGGGAACTGGGCCAGACCCTGGGGCTGGCAGCCACGCTCCCGATCGGGATCGCCGCAGTGGCGGACATTGTCGACGATCATGTCGTCGCAGTCGCAGGCCAGCCGGTCGGCTTCAATGTTTTGCTCAACGACAGCTTCGAACATGCGGGACGCACCGTCACCGCCTTCCAGACGCCGGGCCACGGCACGCTCACGCTCGATGGCCAGGGTAACGCGGTCTACACCCCGACCGCAGGATTTACGGGCACTGACACATTTACCTACACGGTTACGAGTAACGGCACGACCGAGACCGCCACTGTGACCCTTACCATCGAAGCAGCGCCAAACCATGCCCCCACGGGCACATCGCTGGCGGACATCGCGCACGACGATGGCGCGGTCATTGCGCTCGACCTCTCTGCAAGCTTTGCCGACGCAGACGGCGACACCCTCGTCTTCAGTGCGAGCGGCCTGCCGGCCGGCCTGGCGATCGATACGGCCACCGGCGTCATCACCGGCACCCTCGGCTCGGGCGCCTCCAGCGCCGCGCCCGGCGGCGTCTACACCATCACGGTCAGCGCCAGCGATGGCCGCGGCGGTCTGGCCAGCCAGGCCTTTACGCTCACGGTCGCCAACGTCGCACCAGCTGCTGCCGCCGACAATGCAACCGGCAGCGAAGATGGCGTCATCAATGGCAACGTGCTGGCCAACGACAGCGATGCCGACCGCGATGCGCTGACCGTCGACACGGTGCCCGTGCAAGGTCCGCAACACGGCGTGCTGGTACTGAACGGCGACGGCAGCTTCAGCTACACGCCCGACGCCAATTACAACGGCAGCGACAGCTTTACTTACCGCGTCACCGACGCCGACGGCGCCGTCAGCAGCGCCACCGTGTCGCTCACCATCACTGCCGTCAACGACGCGCCGGGCGCCGCGCCGGTCGCCGATCGCGACAGCACTACCGGCACCACCGTCACGTTCGATGCCGCAGCTGCCTTCTCGGATGTCGATGGCGATACGCTGAGCTATTCATCCACCGGCCTGCCCCCAGGGCTCAGCCTCGATCCGGCCACCGGCCAGGTCACCGGAGCGCCGACCACCCCGGGCAGCTACAGCGTGACGCTCAGCGCTGCCGACGGCAACGGCGGCAACGTCAGCACCACCTTCACCTGGACCGTGGAAGCACCACCGAACAACGGTCCCACCACCGTTGGCACGCTGTCGACCGAGACGGCCAACGACGCCCAGTCGGTGTCGATCGCCACCGCAGGCGTGTTCCGCGATGCCGACGGCGACACCCTCGTCTTCAGTGCCAGCGGCCTGCCGGCCGGCCTGGCGATCGATACGGCCACCGGCGTCATCACCGGCACCCTCGCATCGAGCGCCTCCAGCGCCGCGCCCGGCGGCGTCTACACCATCACGGTCAGCGCCAGCGACGGCCGCGGCGGTCTGGCCAGCCAGGCCTTTACGCTCACGGTCGCCAACGTGGCGCCCATCGCTGCCGCCGACAGCGCCACCGGCAGCGAAGATGGCGTCATCAATGGCAACGTGCTGGCCAACGACAGCGATGCCGATCGCGATGCGCTGACCGTCGACACGGTGCCCGTGCAAGGTCCGCAACACGGCGTGCTGGTACTGAACGGCGACGGCAGCTTCAGCTACACGCCCGACGCCAATTACAACGGCAGCGACAGCTTTACTTACCGCGTCACCGACGCCGACGGCGCCGTCAGCAGCGCCACCGTGTCGCTCACCATCACTGCCGTCAACGACGCGCCGGGCGCCGCGCCGGTCGCCGATCGCGACAGCACTACCGGCACCACCGTCACGTTCGATGCCGCAGTTGCCTTCTCGGATGTCGATGGCGATACGCTGAGCTATTCATCCACCGGCCTGCCCCCAGGGCTCAGCCTCGATCCGGCCACCGGCCAGGTCACCGGAGCGCCGACCACCCCGGGCAGCTACAGCGTGACGCTCAGCGCTGCCGACGGCAACGGCGGCAACGTCAGCACCACCTTCACCTGGACCGTGGAAGCGGCAGCGAACAACGGTCCCACCACCGTCGGCACGCTGTCGACCGAGACGGCCAACGACGCCCAGTCGGTGTCGATCGCCACCGCAGGCGTGTTCCGCGATGGCGACGGCGATACCCTCGTCTTCAGTGCCAGCGGCCTGCCGGCCGGCCTGGCCATCGATGCCGGTACCGGCGTCATCACCGGCACCCTCGCATCGAGCGCCTCCAGCGCCGCGCCCGGCGGCGTCTACACCATCACGGTCAGCGCCAGCGATGGCCGCGGCGGTCTGGCCAGCCAGGCCTTTACGCTGACGGTCGCCAACGTGGCGCCCATCGCTGCCGCCGACAATGCAACCGGCAGCGAAGATGGCGTCATCAATGGCAACGTGCTGGCCAACGACAGCGATGCCGACCGCGATGCGCTGACCGTCGACACGGTGCCCGTGCAAGGTCCGCAACACGGCGTGCTGGTACTGAACGGCGACGGCAGCTTCAGTTACACGCCCGACGCCAACTACAACGGCAGCGACAGCTTTACTTACCGCGTCACCGACGCCGACGGCGCCGTCAGCAGCGCCACCGTGTCGCTCACCATCACTGCCGTCAACGACGCGCCGGGCGCCGCGCCGGTCGCCGATCGCGACAGCACTGCCGGCACCGCCGTCACTTTCGATGCCGCAGCTGCCTTCGCCGATGTCGATGGCGATACGCTGAGCTATTCATCCACCGGCCTGCCCCCAGGGCTCAGCCTCGATCCGGCCACCGGCCAGGTCACCGGAACGCCGAGCACCCCGGGCAGCTACAGCGTGACGCTCAGCGCTGCCGACGGCAACGGCGGCAACGTCAGCACCACCTTCACCTGGACCGTGGAAGCGGCACCGAACAACGGTCCCACCACCGTTGGCACGCTGTCGACCGAGACGGCCAACGACGCCCAGTCAGTGTCGATCGCCACCGCAGGCGTGTTCCGCGATGGCGACGGCGACACCCTCGTCTTCAGTGCCAGCGGCCTGCCGGCCGGCCTGGCGATCGATACGGCGACCGGCGTCATCACTGGCACCCTCGCATCGAGCGCCTCCAGCGCCGCGCCCGGCGGCGTCTACACCATCACGGTCAGCGCCAGCGACGGCCGCGGCGGTCTGGCCAGCCAGGCCTTTACGCTCACGGTCGCCAACGTCGCACCAGCTGCCGCCGCCGACAATGCAACCGGCAGCGAAGATGGCGTCATCAATGGCAACGTGCTGGCCAACGACAGCGATGCCGACCGCGATGCCCTGACCGTCGACACGGTGCCCGTGCAAGGTCCGCAACACGGCGTGCTGGTACTGAACGGCGACGGCAGCTTCAGTTACACGCCCGACGCCAACTACAACGGCAGCGACAGCTTTACTTACCGCGTCACCGACGCCGACGGCGCCGTCAGCAGCGCCACCGTGTCGCTCACCATCACTGCCGTCAACGACGCGCCGGGCGCAGCGCCGGTCGCCGATCGCGACAGCACTGCCGGCACCGCCGTCACTTTCGATGCCGCAGCTGCCTTCGCCGATGTCGATGGCGATACGCTAAGTTATTCATCCACCGGCCTGCCCCCAGGGCTCAGCCTCGATCCGGCCACCGGCCAGGTCACCGGAACGCCGAGCACCCCGGGCAGCTACAGCGTGACGCTCAGCGCTGCCGACGGCAACGGCGGCAACGTCAGCACCATGTTTGTCTGGACGGTCGAGCCTGCCTCGGCGGCACCAACACAACCAGCGCCAGTCGAGCCCGCCCCTGCCACGCCTGCTCCCGTTGAACCGGCACCTGTCGAGCCGGCTCCAGTTGAGCCGGGACCAGTTGCGCCGGCACCGGTTACCCCCGTGCCAGTCGACCCTCGACCAATCGAACCGACTCCGGTGGCGCCGCCCCCGGTTGCGCCAGTGCCCACCCAGCCTGCGCCAGTTAACCCTGTACCTGTTGAGCCGACGCCGCGCGAGCCGGTGCCAGCCCAACCAGCCCCCATTGATCCGACGCCGGTCGACCCCTTACCGGTGGATCCGGCGCCGATCGAGCCCCCCCCCGCCGAGCCAGTGCCGACCGAGCCAACCCCAGTTGAACCGGCACCGGTCGCCCCCGTACCGGTGGAGCAGGCGCCGATCGAACCGATACCCGTTGAGCCAGCACCCGTTGAACCCACGCCCACCGAGCCAGCGCCGGTTGACCCGGTGCCAGTGCCGCCGACGCCTGCCGAGCCTGTGCCCGTCGATCCGGCGCCAGTCGAACCGACACCGCCTGGGCCCGTGCCAACTGAGCCGACTCCCGTGCCGCCAGAGCCAGAGCCTGCGCCCGAGACGACACCCACGCCACCAGTGGGCACAGCGCCCGTTTCAGCAGAACCTGCGCCCGTCACCCCCATTGCCGGCCAGGCTGCTCCGGTGGCCCCCGCGCCTGGTGCACCTGTTTCTGACGAGCCCATGATGCAGGCGCCATTGTTGGCGGCAATCGGCGCGCAGAACAACGGACCGGCTGAGCCAGCCGATGGAGCGCAATACCGCGCAGGGGCTGTCGATACCGTGTTGCTGCAAGCGATCAATGCGGTCCAGACACTTGGCATGTCTGCCGATATCAGCGTCGACCGCCCCCTCGCCGAAGCGGTCGGCGCCGTGCAGGCGCTGGGCAGGCCTTCGCAGATCGACGCCTCGGACCGACCGATCGGCACCATCGTGGGAGACCTGGGGGCCGATTATCGGGCCCCTCTGCAAGTCGACTGGATGGGGAACGCGCAAGGGGCCGATGCACCGGCTGCGACCAGCACTGCCCGGGACATGGGCGAATCCGAGAACGCTACCGAAACGCCGACGACGGTGGCGACCGCCGAGGCCGATTTGCCGATTGTACAAAGCCCTGAAACGGCGGCCGCGGCGAGCGTGCAACAACAATTGCTCGATGCCCTGCAGCTTCGCAGCCGCGAAGTCGAAGCCCTCCGAAGCGCTCTGCGCCAGTCCTGACCCATCAATTTCATCAGACTTCATCATGCCGACGCCCCGCTCGCTTCTATCGGACCGAACACAGTCACTGGCCAGCCGGTCCCGGCGCGGCTGCATGGCCAAGCTGATCGCGCTCAGCGGCGGTGGGCTGCTGGGCTGCGCATCGCCAAACAAGCCCATCGATACGAATGCCATTGCGGTGGAACTGAACCAGCGGCTGCGCGACCAGATCGAGTCGGAGGACAAGATCGACGGCCAAGTTTCGTTGTACGACGCGATGGCACGGGCCCTGAAATACAACCTCGACCAGAAGATCGAACTGGCCGAAATCGTCATGCGCGAGCGGCAACTCGAAGCGCGCAGCGCCGACATGTTGCCGACACTGGTCGCAGGGATGAATGGGGCCGCACGCAATAACGATGCCGGCTCACGCAGCAAGTCGCTGCTCACCGGTCGCGAATCGCTCGAACCCTCCACATCGAGCGAACGCACCAGTATCAGCGGGGATCTGGCGCTCAGCTGGGACATGCTGGACTACGGACTGGCGCGCGTGCGTCAGCGCCAGCAGGTCGATGAGCGGATGATTTCCGTCGAACGCCGGCGCAAGGTCATGAATCGCATCCTGGAAGATGTCAGGACCGCGTACTGGCGCGCCGTCAGTACCGATCGCACGTCGAAAAAGCTGGCGGAGCTGCAGGTCATGACGGCACGCGCAATGCGGCAGGCCGAAGAAATCGAACAGCGGCGGATCGCGTCGCCTGGTGTGGTGCTCGGTTACCAGCGCGAGCTGATCCAGGTCACCGGCGAAGTCCAGCGGCTGCAGCGCGAACTGTCGATGGCCAAGAGCCAGCTGGCCGCACTGATGAACCTGATCCCGGACACCACGTACCGCCTCGTCTTGCCGGATCGAAACGATGTTGTTCCCGAGCTGCCTGGCTCAGCCGATGCAATGGTGCTTACCGGCCTGCGCTACCGCTCGGAAATTCGCGAATCGGCCTACCGTCAACGCATCGTCAAGGGTGAGCTGGACGTGGCGTTCCTGCGCGCCATGCCTTCGGTGCGGGGCGTCCTGGGTCTGAATGCGGACAGCAACGATTTTTTATACAACAAGCAATGGGTCAACTTCAGCTCCCGGCTCACGTGGAACCTGCTGGAAGCATTTCGCTATCCAAAGACAAAACGTGCGATCGAGGCCGAATCTGCTGCATTGGAGCAACGCGATCTAGCGCTGACCATGGCAATCATGACGCAGATTTACGTTGCCCGCTCCAGGTTCCTGTACCTGGCTGATGAACTTGGCACCGCACGCCGCGCGCAGACGGTCCAGCAACGCCTGCTGGCGCAGGCCCAGAGCGCGTTCAAGGCACGTGCCATCAGCCAGCAGCAACTGGTACGGGAAGAACTGAATTTCGTGCTCTCCGAGATCCGCTACGACGTCGCTTACTCGGACGTCCAGAATGCCTATGCCAACCTGTACGCTTCGATGGGCCTGGACAATTTCGACATCGGTGCCAGTCAGGATATCCCGATCAACCAGCTGGCCAGCGCGCTCGAGGAATACTGGACCGAGCGCTCCCTCATCCTGCCATCCAAACCCGAACCGACAACGTGATCCATCTCCTATCTCATCTTTTTTCCCGTCGTTCGACACCGCCTGGTGTGCTGCTGGCGCTCGCCGCAGGCGCACTCGTCAGCGTACCGGCGGCCGCAAGCCTGGAGCCCCCGGTGGCGGCCCAGGTACGGGGCCCGGCCACCGTACGGGACCAGGCCGCCAGCGGTAGTATCGCGCGCGGCGTGGTGCGCGCCACGGCCGAGGCGACGCTGTCAGCACGCATCTCGGCGCGCATCGTCGAGCTGCCCTATGCAGAAGGGACAGAGTTCACGCGAGGCGCGACGCTGGCAGCGTTCGACTGCGAACGTCCGCTCGCGGAAGCGCGCGCGGCTGCGGCCGCGCTCAATGCACAGCGCAAGCAGGTCGAAACCAACGAAGAACTCGATCGCTTCAATGCCATCGGCAAAAACGATCTGCAGGTATCAAGAGCGCAGTTGGACAGGTCCCAGGCCGAGTCCGACGCGCTCGCTTCGCAGACCAAGGCATGCTCGATCACTGCGCCGTTTCGTGGCCGGGTACTGGCGCGTCTGGCGCGACAGCACGAGTTCGTGCAAACCGGGACGCCGCTGCTGAAGATCGTCGATGCCAGCAGCACCGAGCTCGATATTATCGTGCCTTCGCATTGGCTATCGTGGCTTGGGCCGGGAACACTCTTCGTGTTCCGCGTCGACGAGACGCGCGCCGTATTGCCGGCCAAGGTGCTGCGCCTGCTTCCCAGCGTCGATCCGGTCAGCCGGACGATACGCATCGTCGCCACGTTCACCACACCCGACGCGCGCGTGCTGCCCGGCATGAGCGGTACGGCTTCCGGATGGAAGGGCGCAAAATGAACGCCTCTGCCATTCCCCCCGCGCCGGCCGATGTTGCCGCGCTGAGGCTGCTGCAATTCGAAGCCGAAATTCGCCGTATCCGTCAGGAAGATGCCCTGCTCACCCACCTGGCGAACGACGTGCGCAGCCTGGTCCCGTACGAACTGGCAATCGTCTGGCGCCGTGCCCGCAGCGGCCGACGCTGGCGTGCCGTCGTCGTCTCGGGACTGCAGGGCGTTGATCCTCACACGCCGCTGCTCGATGCATTGGCCAGGATGCTGGGCGCACAGAAGAGCCATGCGCACGTCACTGGCTGGGACATGCACGCGTCCGATACACTCGCGCCCCTCAGCGATGCGCAGCGTCGGCTCGTTCTTGGGTTGCCGTTCTCAAGCGCTTACTGGGTTCCCTTGCCGGACCATGCAGAGCGGATCGACGCTGGCGTGCTGTTCATGAAAGAACGGCCATTCAACGCTGGCGCGCCAATGCTGCTCGATCGGCTTGGCGACACGTATTCGCACGCGTGGCGCGCGCTTGCAGGCCGCAGGCGCCGCGCACTGCCGGACGTGCGGCGCCGCTGTCTGGCAGCCGCCGCAGTCGGCGCGGCAATCGTGGTCGGGGCGATACCCATGCGCCTGAGCGTCATGGCTCCGGTGGAAGTGGTCGCGGCGCGCCCCGCTGTCATCACGGCGCCGATCAATGGCGTCGTCAAGCGCATCGCAGTCGCACCGGGCAGCACGGTGAAGGCGGGCGACGTCCTCGTCGTGTTCGAAGATATCCAGCCACGCAACGAGATGCTGCTGGCCCAGCAGCGGCTCGCCGTTGCCGAGGCGCGCAATGCGCGCATCACGGCAGCCGCGTTCCAGGAGGCCGAGGCCGCGCACGACCTGGCGGCAGCCCGCGCCGAGTACGAGCTGGCGCGCGTGACCTATGACTACACAATCGAGGTACTGGCGCGAACCACGATCCGCGCGCGCCAGGATGGCGTTGCGATCTATTCGGACCGACGGGACTGGGAGGGCCGCGCGGTCCAGGTCGGCGAGGAGATTCTGCAAGTGGCCGATCCGGCACAGGTCGCACTGCGCGCCGACCTTTCCACGGCCAACAGCCTGGCGCTGAAAGCGGGCGACGATGCCCAGGCCTTCCTTGAAAACGCGCCGCTGGGCGGGCTTGCGCTACGGGTACGGTATGCCACCTTCACGCCGCGCGTACTGGCCGGGGGCGACACCGCGTACACCGTGATGCTCGATCCCCTGCCCGGATCCGCGCCGCGCATTGGCGCGCGCGGCACCGCGCGCCTGTACGGGCCGAAAGTCCCGCTGGCGGTGCAGCTGTTACGGCGCCCCCTTGCCGCGCTCCGGCAAAACGTCGGGATCTGATTTCTCTCCGCATTCGCCCGCCTCGCCGAGACTCCCCATGCACACTGCGCCCATCTCCCTTGCACCCCTGCGCCCCGAACTGCAACTCAGGCAGGTCACGGACGCCGCCGATCCATCCCGGGCCTGGCGTCTCGACGATCCGGTGCGCCAGCGCAGCTTCCTGCTGGCCGACGGCGATGTCGAGCTTCTCGCCCTGTGGCCGCTGGGCAGCCCGGACGCGCTGCGCAGCGGATGGCTGCGCGCATTTCCGAACCGGACAGCCCAGCAGTTTGCCGCGCAATTCGAGGGCCTGTGCGAGTTCCTGCGCCAGCACCAACTGTTGACCGCACGTGCCGGCGCCGAGACAAAAGCGCTGATCGATGGGGCGGAACAGAACGCCAGGAAACACCCGGGCGCATGGCTGCGGCGCTGGATGGGGTGGCAGGTTCCGTTGCTCAGGCCGCATGCGCTGCTGCACCGCGCCCTTCCCTTGGTACGGGCGCTGTGGTCGCGTCCCGCGCTGGCCGCATGGGTCGCCACGACCCTGCTGGGGCTGTATCTCGTTTCGCGACAATGGGATGTTTTCCTCAACACGTTTTCCAATTTCGCCGATCCGGCAACATGGCTGACCTTCGGCGTCGCTCTGGTGGGCCTGAAACTCGTGCACGAATTGGGCCATGCGTTCGCGGCGACCCATCACGGCGTGCTGGTGCCGACGATGGGTCTGTCGATTGCGTATGGCGTGCCGATGCTCTACACCGACACCAGCGACGCGGCGCGCCTGCCCCGGCGCAGCGCGCGCGCATGGATCGGCAGCGCCGGCATGCTCGCCGAGACCTTCATCGCCGGTCCCTGTACCCTGGCCTGGGCGCTCCTGCCCGACGGCGCATTGCGCACGACCTGCTTCGTGATCGCCACCAGCAGCTGGCTTACCACGCTGGCAGTCAACCTGAATCCTCTCGGCAGGTTCGACGGGTACTATATCCTTTCCGATGTACTGCGCTACCCGAACCTGCAACAGCGTTCGCTCGATCATGCGGGCTGGCTGCTGGAACGGATCCTGCTGGGTCGGGTCACGGCGCGGCCAAGCGACGCCACGGGATGGGTCCTGGCTGCGCTGTGCGGATTCGGCGCCGGCGTCTGGTTGTTCAGGCTGTTCCTGGGCCTGGCGGCGGCGAAACTCTGCTACGACTACCTGTTCCAGGCAGCAGGCCTACTCCTGGCGGGACTCACGATCTGGTGGACCATCGCCGCGCCGCTCTCCCGCCGCGTGGCGCTCTGGTGGCGGGTCCGTGACCGCCTTTCCCGTCGTCGCTGGGCCGGGCTCGGCGGCGGCGCGGCCTTGCTTGCCTTGCTGGTACTGGCGCCGCTGGACCGGCGGGTCGATGCCCCCGCCACGCTGGGCTGGCGCAACGAGCAGCTCCTGGCCGCGCCGGAGGTCGCAGTGGTCGAGGAGGTGCTGATCAGCCCCGGTGTGCTGGTTCGCAAGGGACAACCCCTGGTACGCCTGCGCTCGATCGAGCTGGAACGCAAGCGCGCCGAGGCAATCACGCAACAGGTCCTGGCGCGCGAACGGATCGAACGCATTGCCGGTGACGCCCGCGACCGCAGTGAACTGCTGGTGCTGGAACAGCAGCAGGCCGAGTCGCAGACCCAGCTCGACGGCATCGTGGAGCGCGAGAAGGGGCTGGAACTGCGGGCATCCGCCGATGGACGGGTCGTGGACTTGTTGAGCGACCTGGCGCCCGGCCGCTGGGTCCGCAGCGACCAGCCGCTCGGCCGCGTGCTCATCGGACAAGGACGCGAAGCGCTCGCCTACATCGACGATGCCGCCCTGCTGCGCGTGCGTCGGGGAACACGCGCCACTTTCTTCGCGGACGACCCCAGTGTCGCACCGGTGCCATTGCAGGTGCTGGCCGTCGAATCGGCCGCCGCCGAATACGTCACGCCCGATGCCCTGGCCTCTGTGCACGGGGGGCCGCTGGCGACGACATTGGACAAGCAGGGCCGCCCGGTGCCACGCGCGTCACTCCATCGGGTACGGCTCGCCATGCAGGACCAGGAACCCACCACGCCCGACTTGCGCCTGCTGCGCGGACAAGTCCGGATCGACGCTGACGCAGACAGCTTCGGCGCCCATGCTGCCCGCAGGATGCTGCGCATCCTATTGCAGGAACTGGAAGGCTGAACATCGTGCCTTGGCCGCCATCCGAATGCCGCATCACCGCTGTCCACAACAGGAGAAGAACATGACGTACCCGTCCGTCAATCGCCGCCAGCTGCTTCAGGCCATGGGTGCACTGGGCGTCCTTGCGCCCTGGGCACCCGCCGGCGCGCAAGCCACAGCGGACAAGGCCGCGGCCAAAGTACTGTTCGGACTCCCCCCCGGCGCCGCCGGTACCAGACTGGCCAGCGGATTCATTGCGCAATTGTCTGCAAAGCAGGGTTCGACCTACAAGCTGGAGCATGTACTCGGCCGCGAGGGCCGCCGCTCGGTCCAGGCGGCGGTTCGTGCGCAGCCTGACGGCAATACCCTGCTGATCGCGCCGTCCGCGCTCGTGACGCTCTTTTCAGCCATCTACCGCCAGCTCGAGTACGCGCCGAACACCGATCTGACGCCGATTGCCGGCATTGGCGAATACGCCTTCATGTTCCTGGTGGGCCCGCGCGTCCCTTCCGATGTCGCCACCCTCGACGACTATTTACGCTGGGTTCTCGACAACCCGGACTTCCGGCATGTCGGCGCGGTATTGCGCGGCTCTCAAGGCTGGCTGATGACCAAGCAACTGGCGCGCGAGAAAGACGCGCCGCTGCTGGCCATTTCGTATGCCGCCACGGCGTCGATTCTGGCCGATCTGGAGGGTGGCAACCTGGCAGCCGGATTTGTTACGACGGGCAATGGTGCAAATGCACGGGCAGCAGGCCGCTTGCGCGCGCTCGCAGTCAGCAGTGCACATCGCTGGATCGATATGCCCGAGACGCCGAGCTTCACCGAACTTGGACTTTCCGATATGGAAGTGACCGCATGGTATGGCCTGTTTGGCCCTGCGAGGATGCGTGACGAGGCGCTGTCGGGTCTCCAGCGTGCGAGCCGCCAGGCGCTGGAAGCACCGGCCATGACGGGTTTGATGGAAGAGATCGCCATGCTTCCCCTGCCCTTGAGTCCGCAAGAAATGACGAAACGCATCCGACGTGAATCTGCATTCTACGAGGCGGCCGTCCGGCGGGTGCAGCTCGAGCGCATTTAAAACGCGAAGGCGAGCCGGCAAACACGACTGCCACCGTGACGCGCATGGCGGCACAACGCATCGACGATGGCGTTGGGGCACAAACGCGAAACGGGCCCCGAATGGGGCCCGCACGATGACAATCTGGAGGCAAGGATCGGAGTCGAACCGACCTAGACGGCTTTGCAGGCCGTATTCGCACTAATAAATCAAGGACTTAGCTGAGAACCGCACTTTTCACCACATAAGTTCGCTCAATACAAACCTCGATCGCGCTCCAAACGTCTCCAGAACATCAGTCTGACATACCTTTGCCATTCAGTGCTGTGCGTGGTCAGAGAGTCGAGGTTGTCCCCCTCACCCTTGATCGATCATCATTTTTGATGCAAAATTGCTCCAACTTTGATGGCGGGAGGTAGTATGCGTACCACTGTGACGATTGACGACGAGCTCTACGCTAGGGCACTCGACATGGCCGATCCCGCCATGGACAAGGCCGACCTGTTCAGGGAGGCGATCAAGACGTTTGTCAGGGTCCAGGCTGCGAAAAGGCTTGCCGCGTTGGGTGGTGCCTCGCCTGAAATGGCTGACATTCCGCGCCGCGGCGAAGACGTCCCGACATGAATGAAGTTCTGGTCGACACGTCAGTCTGGGTAGATCATTTTCGACGTTGTAACGAAACCCTGGTCGATCTTCTGTCACTGGATATGGCCATGACCCATCCGATGGTCGTGACCGAACTCGCATGCGGTACGCCACCTTCGCCGCGAGCACGCACGCTCGCCGACATTGGAACGCTACCACAAGCCAAGCAAGCCAGTCTGATGGAAGTGAGGGAACTGATCGAGCGCGAACGCCTGTTCGGACTTGGGTGTGGTTTGGTGGACCTGACGCTGTTGGCATCGACACTGCTGACGACAGGGGCACGGCTATGGACGCTGGATCAGCGCTTGCGCCTCTTGGCTGAGCGATTCCAGATTGCGTACTTGCCAACAAAGCATTGACATGCCGAGAAAAAGTCGTCAAGGCTACTAGACAAACCAGTCTTCACGAAAGCTGGGGCGGCTCAATGTACAGGCCTGGGAATGCGTCCCCGAGACGTGCCGCCATCCGCTGTAATGTTTCCCACTCATACTTTTATCTCCTGCCCAAAATTATGGCTCAGGAGTGTCTACTGAATTCCTGGCGATTCAAGATAAGTACTGAGGCTCGCACCGCCACCGTCAGCGCACTTCGCTCTTGCCTCAGTCCCAATTTGGGACTAGACTTGACGCATGCGAGTTCTGTCCCTTCCCACCCTTCGTGCCTTCCACGAACGACCTGAACATGCCGACGCCAAGGAGGCACTCCTCACCTGGCATGGCCATGTCCTCAAAGCCAAGTGGCAGACCCCGGCTGACGTCAAGGCTGACTTCGGCACGGCGAGCATCCTGAAGGACGGACGCGTTGTCTTTAATGTTGCCGGCAACAAGTACCGCTTGGTTACATCCATCAACTACCCGTACGGGATCGTTTTCGTGAAGTTCGTCGGCACGCACAAACAATACGATGCCATCGATGCACAAACTATTGAGGGAAATTATGGACATTAAGCCTATTCGTACGGAAGCTGACTATCAAGCAGCGCTTCGTGAAGTCGAGTCACTCATGAATGCCGAGTTCGGCACGCCGGAGGGTGACCGACTGGACGTGCTTGCGACGCTGGTCGAAGCGTATGAAGCAAAGCACTTTCCCATGGAGGTCGCAGACCCAGTCGAAGCCATCAAATTCCAGATGGATCAGAAAGGTCTTACTGTCAAGGATCTCGAACCGATGATCGGCCGCTCCAACAGGGTGTATGAGGTGCTTAACCGGATTCGCCCTTTGACGCTTCCGATGATCTGGAGACTGCATAAGGGGCTTGGCATACCTGCCGAAGCACTGATTCAGCCCCCAAAGCGTACAGCTGCCGTTTGATCATTCAACACGAAGCGACGGTCGCTTCTTTGTGCAGTCCTGAGTTGACGTAAAAGATCGGAACGGCGCTACCGTGAATGCTCGTCACGTCGCGCAACATCGATGGGCTTAGCAGGCACGGCCATCGGAGTCCAGAGGTACTGGGCGCCGATGGTTCTGCACGATCCTAGCCTGCTGGCCGCTTATCGGCGCGTGCTCGTTGCGCTCTGCCCTGGTGCGGGGATTAAGGCATTCAATCGCGCTTGGATGTGCTCGACCTTACTCCGGTTGCTACGGATCGTTTCGGCATTTTCCGCCATGCCGCGAACGATCTTCTCGAATTCCTTGAGTTGCGGCGCAAAGCATTCGAACATCTTCTCGTCATTCGAAATGAGATCGTAGATGTCTTTGAACGCGTCCTTGATCGCCGTGCCGATACTCGTCTTGACTTCACTCAGACGCTGCTCGAGTTCATGGGTTTTATAGGCCTGATAGACCTCGGTGCCGACGGACAGGATCGCACCGGCCGGACCGGCCCATTGCGAAATCGTGCCAGCGAGCTTGGTTGCTTCCCAAGGTTTGAACTTGATCGCAATCCCCGTGACGCTGTTCAAGACGTCGCGGGCCGCGAAAATCGTGGCCTTGATCGTTGCGGGGCTGAGCTTGGAAATGCCTTTCAAGGTGCCGCTCACCGATTTCAGCGCACCTTCACTCATGGCCTCGAGGAAGCTCTCACTGGAGTCCAACTGACGGCTGATGTCCATGGAGATGCGTCCAGTCACGGCACTCGACTGCTCGAAAAAGTGATCGACGGCGGTCTTGATTTTGAGATGCAGCTTGTAGCCGATGGCGTCCCCCGTATAGCCGATCTCGTCTTCTAGGAAGTTGCGGATGTCCTCGAGTGAAAGCGGGCGCAAGCGACCGATCAAGTACTTCTCCATCGCTTCCAGTTCTTTGAACAGTTCACTCGCTAGGCGTTTCACTTCGCCTCTGCCGCGGTCGATGTCTTGCTGGATGCGGGCCGACTCCTCGCGGTTCTGCTCCTCGAACAATTCGAGCGCGGCCAACTGACCTCTTGCGACCGCCAACTTCTGCTGGGTGAGATCGCGCACGACATCCAAGCCGGTTTTGGCGATTAGAATGGCCGGCACGTTCGCCTTGAGGATGTTGCTAGTCATGCCCTTCAAATCATTGATGCGCGAGCGGCTCTCGTACTGCTCTGGCTTGCCGAACCAAAACTCGAGGCCTCGGCCATTCGGATTCGACGCGATGCAAACGATGTTCAGTCGGTCCAGCTCTTGTGGAGTCAGGTTCGCAGCGCGTTGCAGTTTGCCCTTCAGGTTGTCCATTTTGATGGTCGCCTGCTGGTCGAACAGCGCCTGCTCCGTCAAGTCCGTCACTTCGTCCATCTTATTGATCACGAAGATGGTGGAGCTCAGCTTATTCAAGTCGCGCAAAATCCATTTTGCGATGTCGCTGTGGCTTTCCTTGAGCGGGTTGGTCGCGTCGACAACGTAAAAGATCAGGTGGGCTTCCGAGATGTAACGCTTGGTCAGATCTTCGTACATGACCACGCTGCCATCGACGGTGCGCTCCTTGTCACCAAACAGGCCGGGGGTATCGACGATTTCGCACTGCCCGGGCAAGCCTTCCGGACGGTAAATCGCCAAGCGGTCGGACGACTCGTCCATGTCGATCTTCATGTCGGCCATGATTTTGCCCAGCCATGCGGCCACTACGCTCGTCTTGCCATCGGAGAAGGCCCCCAGCAGCGCGATACGCAAAACATCCGATTCGATCGCTTGCAAGGCGCTGTCGATCTTCTGCAGATCGTCTTGTACACCAACGCCAATCTCGCCGAGTTCAGCGAGTACACCCCGCAGTTGCGCCAGCGTGTCGATGGCGACTTGCTTTTCAATGTTGAACTGCTTGAATTGTTCCATAAGACATTTTTTCCAATTGCTGCTTGATGTTGGTGAGGAGACTAATCTGGTGCTCGATGATCTGGACTGGGCGCACCAGGCTCGCCTGCATTGTGTCGACCTGCTTGAGCAACGAATCCGTGACTTCTTGGCGCATCGGGTCGATGATTTTCTTTTGCTCTTGCGCCAGCCCACTCATGACGCGGTCGCGCGCCTCATCGATTTTTTCTTGCACCTGCCTCTGGGCTGCACGAATGCGCTTTTCCTTCCCCATGAAGTATTGGCCCAGACTCGCAAGGGCACCCACCACGGCGCCGACGACCGCGCCGATGGCGGTGCCAATCACCGGGAAAGACGAGCCGATCGTAGCGCCGGTCATCGCGAAGGAACCGATATTCAAGGCGACGGCTCCCCACCCTTTAATGCCGATATCCATGTCGAGCGTGGCAGAGCGGTATAGCGACTTCGTACCGTGCTCCTCGACGCGGACGCGTTGCTGGAACTCGACCCGGCGTACATCTTCGGCCAATCGCTGCATGGCCTGCACCGAGCTGTCCTGCAACACCTTGACGTGTTCTTTCATCTGTCGGTTCAGCTCGTCGGCAACGTCGGCTTGCCCGCGCTTAAACGCCTTGTCGAGCCGCGATTTGATCTCATCGTTGTCGCCGAAGTGTTCCGCCACGATGGTGCTGGCTCGGTCCTCCATGTCATTGAAGAAGCTGCTCCACAAATTCTTGCGACCAGCCGTCGTCACACGTTCGAAGGTTTGAAGTGCTCCTTCGATGGCTTCACGGCATTTATCGAACTCAGGCTGTACCTTGCCGAGAAATTTTTTGTGCTCGTCCGCCAAGGTACGGAGCACTTGGATGTTCTTGACAAGCATCTCGCGTACCTTGATCTTATTGCTCTCGACGATATCTTCCTTGAACGTGCCCAGCTTCTTGTGCAGCACGCGCGCGACTTCGTGCAGCTGACTAAACTCGAACATGTGTTTGGTAGCGCCGAAGTACTTCATATACTTGCGCTGGTGGACGACCAAGTCATGCTCACGCGATGGATGAATCGTAGTCCTCCCCTTGCTCATCGCGAGCGAGGAGAAGCCAAGCAGACCCTGTACACAAAGGCCGGGCAACAGCACGTCTTCTGTCAGCACTGAGCGAAGCACTTCGGTCGTTTGCTCGAGCGCTGCGCCACAACCTCCGTGATCCGTTAAGGCTAAGCGATCGTCTTCGAACTCGTAGGCGTCGGCATTACCGCGAACATTGACGATCGGGCACACCTGGGTGCCCCGGTGCAGGTACGTGCGGATTTTCTCAGCAGTAGCTTTTTCCGGCTTCTTGTTCGTGCCGTTGACATAAAACATTAAATGCGCCTTGGCGACTGCCTCTTTGACCATGGGCGCATATTTGGTCTCGTCGCCTTCGATGCCGGGGACGTCGACTAACTGAAACGCTCTACCCTTGTAGTCGAGCTTATAGCAAGTGTTCCCTTTCGTGAAGTCAGCCTCGCCCGTGCCAATGATCCTGCCATCGACGCGGGACACTTGCGTACGTTGCTGTTCCAAGGTCAGGATGGACTGTACCAGTGCGGGCAGCTGGGCATTGACCAGTCGCTCTAGGGCTCTTGGCGTGTCAGTGATAGACGGCAATTGAATTGGCGTCGATGCTGCGGACGCATCCTCATCTGCACGGGTCGCTGCGGCGAACAATTCGTCGATCTCGGTAGCACTGTTCATTTCACTTCCCTACGAACAGCATGAGGGCAGCAGTCAGCGCGGCACCGAACCCTGCCCCACCAACGGCGAACAGCCGCAGCTTGCGCTGGATGCGCGCTGACGATTCGTTGCAAATGATCTGAATGCGAGCTGACGATTCGTCCTGGGCGATCTGGATGCGTGCTGACGATTCGTCACGGACGATCTGGCCGAGTGTCGCGGTGTCCTGCCTGAGCTGCGCAACATCGGCGGTATAAACGGCGTAGACCGCTCCGAGCGCCCGGCGAACCTCGTTGACATGGCCAATCACCGCATTCTCGAATGCCGCCAAGTCATGCGCATTCTTTTCCAATAGCTCCTGGCGGGCCTGTTCGTTGAACAGGATGCGCAAGGACTCGATGATGGTGCTTTTGCCGGCGTTGGTCTCGCCGAAGAACGCCATCGTAAAATTGTCCCACTCAGCATGCTTTTCCAACAGCTTGAGTTCGTCATCGAAGTTCGCTTGGATACCTCGCAGGCGCTGCATGATGTTGCCGATCTCCTGCTTGCCTTGCTTGTGCTCGACCGCTAAAGCGTCTACCTCGGCCATCGCAGCTGCGACACTGGCAGATACGTCACTGTACAGTCGATTGAATTCGGTCTGAGGATGGGGTGCTCGGTCGTTCATGTGTTCCTTATGGTGGCCAGTGTGCTGTTATCTCAGCAGGAAGTCTTTTCTGCTTGGCCGAAAAAATGGAGTATTCGAGGACGCGAGAGCAACAATGTGACGCGGCCTTGATGTTTATGTTTTTGATTCATGCATATTATCCGGAAGCAACACTCTGCAAATATCCACCAAAAGTAACAATCTGGGAATTTCTTGAAGCTGAAGTACGAGGTCAGCAGCTTGATGCGCGCACAGATCTTGAGTCCTCTATTGGCGATCGAGCATAGCTTAAACTCTACTTTTAGCGGGCTCTAAAAATGGGGGGGTTACCGTGGTGCTTGCGACCGTGCTGACATAAGCGCTTGCTGCCGACACGCCAACGTCCTTGCACAGTCCAGCGCCGCTCCGTCCGAGGAAGCGTGCACTATCGGGCCTGTGCTTGAACCAGAGTTCGCGGCTATCGGACTTGGGGTTCATTGATGGCCTGAATGTATCGAGACTGGCCGAATTGGAGCCGGAATACGGCCCAACTCTGCACGCCCCGTGTCCAGATCGGTCAAACCAAGCAGTTGCGATGGTGACTCGGCCCAGTTCAGTCCTCCGCGGAGAATGACTAGATCACAATTTCTGGACACGTTGGCACCGTCGGTACATGCGATCTCGAGGTGTGCACCACGGCGGTTCCTGCCAATCCGGGTAAATTGGGTTACCTCTCCTGCAAGTATCTCGAGCTGCACGCCAGAAGAATTTTCCAACCCAGCGAGTACCTTATCGAACAACAACACGAGAAAACGATTGAGCGCATATGCCTTGGAAAAATACCCCCACTGAGTTACCAAAGTTAGTTTCCCGACATCCTGCCGCATCATCGACTGAAGCGCGTGGTCTAGGTTTGATTTTTCTTTAACGTAAAGATCATCGATAATACTTTTGAACGCGACATCCAAAGACTGAAATATGTGTGTTTCGTAAGTCCATACGGCCCCGCCAGTCGTGTAGCAGTCTGCTGCCGTAATCCTTGCCAACGCCGCGTGAACGAATGGCGAATCTCCGAGCCTGCTTCCGCCTTTCGGCTGAAAATCCATTAGATGATTCCATATGGCAAGCGCCTGCGGAAACTTTTCTACTACGAGGCAGCGCAACGTGTCCTGCAAAGCGCCATCGCCGGAGCCCAGAATCGCGACGCTCGGTTCATGAATTTTCTTGAAGCCCAATGCCGGTTTGAAGATACTGTCCGGCTCCCAGAACGGAGTGTGTTTGAAGCCCTCGTAGACAGGTTTTTTGTCAGCATAGTTCTTGACCTCGTCCGCAAACCCGACCGCGTAAATCACGTATCTGAATTGGAGTTCTTTCGTGACCGGTTTACCCGAGCCATCGACCAACTGAATGAGCGGCAGTTCTACCTCGTTCAGAGGAACCCCATGAATACTCGTTTTCCTCGCAAGGAGCTTTCTGAGTGCCTTTTTTGTGTTCTTGCATAATTGCGCATTCCTGATGAGGACACGCGATGCAGCCCTGCCTTTCTGGTATCTGTAAAAGCCATTTCCCCAGGCCTTGATGGGCTTCTCAAGTGCGGTGCGCAAGCTGGCACCGAAGTCACTGATTTTCTTCGGGACACCAAGTGGCAGTTGCAGCGACGGAAGCGGATGGGCATCCGTACCAAGCAGGACAGGCGTTGCCAGCGGAAACGCATGGTGGGCGTGATTCGGATGCGGCCATTCATACATTCCAGTGCTGACGTATCGCTCTGCTTTGCTGCGCAGCACGCCCCCCGGAACATGCTTGCCTTTTTCGATCAACACGAAACTGATGCCGAGTGCGGCAGCTTCAGCTGCTGCAGCAAGCCCGGCTGCACCAGCCCCGCATATCAACAACTCGAAATCACATTCCGGCTCGCCGGTTTTTTTCGGAGCCAGGCCGGTACTGATGAGTGTACGTACCAACGTCTGTCCACGCACGATCTGGTCGCGTAAGCTTATGTTCGAAAAGCGATAACTCAGGTCGAACTGGCGCGGCGCAATCTTGTAGGCAAGCAGTGGCAACGCATCTGCGGGATTTTCGAGCTTGGCCATCAAACTTGCTCCATGATTGAATCGAACATGTCCTGCTCTACGGAAAGCAATACCGGATGATTGATCAGCTCACCCACGCCGCCGCTGCCCGGAATCTTGCCTGCGTTACCATTTCCGCCGTTCGAGCCACCGCCACCGGCACCGCCACGCCCGTTTCCATTGCGATAGTCATCCCTGTCTCGACGGCGCACTTGTGCATCGCGGTTGCCTTCGTAATCACTTGCCGCTTCGCCATCGGGACGATATGGAATGGCTCCGGGTCTATCGAAAGCCTCAACGTACTCTCCGGCACGTATCTGCTTGTAAGCTGCCATGACGTCGTGAGGAATCGATCCACCGGCCGCATCATTGAAAATCTCGATTACGCCATTGCTCCCCACATACAGGACAATGGTAAATTCTGTCCAGCGAAAAACATTATCGATCAGCAATCCATGTGATTCGACGTCGTCCTCGAACAGGGTGGCCAGCCGGATTCGATTAGGCAAGAAGCGATGTCTCCAGAAAATACAGCCATCCTCGGATGATACAAAGAAATCGTCTGACAACACTCGATATAGCTTGGAAGCAATGATGCACGCCATCGCCAGCCGTTCCATTCGCGAATAGCGCCCCGGCGGGGCCAGACTCAGCCTCAACAAGTCGTCGGCGTAGGGGTTTTCGTTCGGATCAAAGGTTTTCATCGTTCGGCTCCTTCAGTGGTGTCTTCCACGGCCAGAAGCAGGTCGTAGACCGCAGTCTCTCCGAACAGCCGTGGCCTGAATTTGAATGTGGTGTGAAGCTCTACGTCGTCTCGGTGTAGGCACATGATCCGCCTAGACGTCGATCCACGTTCATTATCGGACGATTATCATTTGACAGTTACATTTCCGCAATAACTGAAATATCTTTTCAGCAAAATATTTCTCATGTGTGTTTTCGCGACGGCACCGAAGCGTAGTTGCCTGCAACCACTCCCTGCAGCACTCCGGACTGCTCTAGGGCCGCCAACTTACCTCCCCTCAGCAACCCGATCCGCGTCCTACCGACGTACTGCCCCCCCCGGATCACGACAGACCACGGTGCCGAGAAATCTCCCGGCTCAGTCGCGCGATTTCGCCCTCCATTTTGCGAAGACAGTCCTTGTCGGCAATCTCAGCTGCATCCCTGTCCAGATCGAACCAGGAGGCGGGATCGGCAGGCAGCACGGGACAGACGGCAACGACTTCTGCAGCCGCCTCACCCTGATCGCATCTGCCAGCGCCTCCTGCTGCTGGTCTCACCGTGCTGAAGGAACACCGCCTTGCCAGCCACACGCAGCCGGCCCTCGTGATGATCGAGCAGCCAGTCGAGCAGCCCGGCCTGATCGGCATGGGCCGAGTAGCCGGGCCGCCGTCGCAGGTATCTGAACTGACCACGTACACCGATGCGCAGTCGCCTCCGTTCGGGAGGTGCCGTCGGCGTCCGACGATTGCGCGAAACAGCGGTCGCCACGCGCGTGCAACGGCGTTCCCGCAGTCAGCAGGCTCGACATCCTCTGCGGCGTCGGTCCCGAGAGGCATGCGACAGATATCGATCACCGTTCGCACATGAGCAGGATCCTTGTTGTCCAGACTAAACCAGCGGAAAATCTGCTTCTCCAGCCAGAGCGGATGCACTTTCCTGTTCCTTCCATTGTTCTCGGTTCACAGGAGCGCTTCGAGCACTACGGCGTTTATCCTGCATGCGCTCGGCGCATCGATGTGGAAATCGACATCTTGGTAGCGCTCCGGATTCTCGGCCGCGATCCAGTGCAGATCGAGGAGTACGTCTTGGAAGCGCCCGAGAGCGAACGCAGGAATGATCAGGCTGCCGGAGCGCGCGAAGGTTCGGGTCTGCTGTGCAGTACGTACCGTCGCGCCGTAAGTGGACTCGATGACGGCAAAATCGTTCTCGCCGGCGTGCATTCGATGCCGCAGGAACGGCAGACTTTCCCGGTCTTCGGCGTTGGGCCCGAGATCGCCCGAAAACGCGATGCTTCGCTGCCCGGGCCTTGGCGCGCCCCAGTGAACTGCTACGGACAGCGAACCGATGACATGTCCTGAACGAAAGAAGCGCACAAACAGGTCCCTGTCGACCGGATGGAACCGACCGAAGAACGGGGCCTGAAGCGGCTCGTGCCAGCGCACTGCGCACACGTCCTTCCTAGTGAAACCGATGTCCGAGAGCTCGGCTGCGTCGCGCAGGAGGATCTTCGCGATTTCCGCGGTCTCCCTCGAACAATAAACCAGTTCCCGAAAACCTTTCCTGTACAGCATGGGAAGCAAGCCGCAGTGATCGATGTGCGCATGTGTGAGGATCACCAGCTTGGACTTCCCCCGGTTCAGTAGACAAATCCCGACCTCTCGCTGAGTCGCGTTCGAAGGCCTCGGGGCTGACACCGCCCAGATGGCTGTGGTGCCTGGTTCGATTGTAAAAGACTTCGATGTAGTCGAAGATATCCGCCCAGGCCAAATCTCGGGTTTTTTAGATGCGTTTGCGGATGCGTTCCTTTTTCAGGCTGCTAAAGAACGATTCCGCCACGGCGTTATCCCACCAATTTCCACGACGGCTCATGCGTGGCTCGAGATTGTTGGTGAGATAGCCCCTTGATTCACCAGACACAGTCGATGCTGTATCCTAACGGATAGGAATAAGACTGTGAGTATGACTAGGTAACGCTCTGAACTCCACTTAAGACAGTTACACCTTGCTATCCATTTTCTGGAAGATCAGGCATTGCATTCAGCGCTTAGTACAAATTACCATTGGCAATCTTAGTTGAAGAATAAACAATTCCTTGCTATGTCTGTTCTCCAAGAGATTCAAAGGTGGTCCTGCGATCTGCCCTCCTGGCAGCAGGACGCGATCGCGCGCATTTATAGCAAGACCGACCTTTCGGCCCAAGACGTAGACGACCTATATGCACTGCTGAAAGTGGAGCATGGGATTCCCGATCCGGCTGGCCGCACGCCTAGCAAGCTCGCGGCGAACCAGATCGCCGGTGCCGCGCCGAAGGGCCAACGCGTACAGTTGGAGTCGATCAAAAATCTTCTTCATGTGAACGCCTTGGCACCAGACCAACGCGTGCCGATCGCGAAGACCGGTTTGAGCGTAATCTATGGCGAGAACGGAGCGGGCAAATCCGGCTACTCCCGCGTCTTGAAGAAGGCATGCCGCGCCCGCGATCGAAGTGAAATGATTTATCCCGATGCTCGTTTGGCGCCAGGTCAAGTTGGCATCCCGCAGGCTAGCTTCGATCTACTGATCGACGACAAACCTGTGGAAGTCACTTGGGTCGCGAATCAACCGGCGCCGGAACCTTTGTCCTCACTGGCAATCTTCGACTCCCACTGCGCGCGGGCGTATGTGGACAACAAGGGGGACTTTGCCTACATCCCCTACGGCTTGGACATCCTCGAGAAACTGGTAGGCGTTTGCGGCAAGCTCAAGACAATGGCGAACAGCGAAGCCGTCGCCCTGCGGCCGAAGCTCGACGTGTTCGCTGCCCTAGGACAGACTCAGACCAAGGCCGGAGCGCAAGCTCGCAGTCTGTCCGCCAAAACTAAGCCAGCGGTCATCGAGGCCATCGCTACTCTGACTGCCGCCGACAAAGAGCGGCTTGCTCTGCTGACCAAAGCTCTCTCCGAGCGGGATCCCAAGCAGAAGGCGCGGGATCTCAATGCGAAGGCAATCCGCCACACTGAGCTTGCCCAACGCATAGCCACTTCGGCCGCGCATTTGACAGAAGCAAAACTGGCTGCGCTTAGTGACCTGATCGGCAACTCCGTCGCGGCGAAGGAAGCCGCCGAGCTGGCCAGCAAAACTTTCAAGGAGACGCCTGGCCTGCTGCCCGGCACCGGCGGTGAACCGTGGAAGGCACTGTTCGAAGCCGCTCGACACTTCGCCACTGAATCACACTCTACCCTAGAGTTCCCTCACCTCGGCCCTGACTCCGAATGTCCGCTTTGCCAAAACAGACTGGCGCAGGAAGGCGCGGACCGGTTGGAGCGGTTCGACAAATTCGTTCAGCAGGAAGCCGAAAAGCGCGAGAAAGCAGCGCGTGCCGCCGCAGTCGCGGCTTACAATGAGCTGCGCAACGCCCCGGTCAATCTGCTACTCGAAGGCGCTTTGACGGCGGAGTTGGAAGCGACCGATCCCGCGTTGCTGGCCAAATGTCAGGCCTATCAAAAGTCGCTGACCATTCGTCAAGCAGACGCCATCAAAGCCTGCTCTCCAGGAGAACGTTGGAACGCTATATCCGCGCTCACCGAAGACCCGCAGACGCAGCTGAATGACATCGCGGTCAAGCTGATGGCTGAGGCCAAGGCGCTGGAAGACTCCGCTGATGACAAAGCCAAAGCGATGATGGTCGCGGAGCATGCGGAGCTGGACGCCCGGTCCAAGCTGTTTGACCTTAAACTGGTGGCGCTGGACACCATTGAAAAGCTGATCTTGGTTGGCAAGCTGGAAACCTGCGCGAGCAAGGCAGGCGCGACTACAGGGATTTCCAGACAATCTACAACGCTCTCCAACTCAATCGCCACACAGGAAGTGGTTGCGGCACTCAACGAAGAGCTTAAAGCGCTGAACGTGCATGAGCTTAGAGCGGCGATGAAGGCGGAGACCGTACGGGGCAAAACGCAATACAAGCTCGTACTCGAGATGCCGGGGAACATGGCTGCCAAAGACGTCCTCAGCGAAGGTGAGCAACGCGCCATCGCCATCGCTGCTTTCCTGGCCGAAGTAAATCTGAACGCGGGACTCGGCGGCGTGGTGTTCGACGATCCTGTGTCCTCGCTCGACCATCGGCGCCGCTGGCATGTCGCCAAACGTCTAGCGCAGGAAGCGCTCAAACGCCAAGTGATCGTGTTCACGCATGACATCTATTTTCTCTGCATCCTGCAGCAATGCGCAGAAGCTCTTAAGCTCGACCTCAACCCGCAATGCATTCGCAAGGCGCAAGGAGGCTTCGGTGTGCAATCGGATCGCGTTCCGTTCGATGCCATGCTGACTACAAGACGAATTGGAGCTTTGCGAGACATGCGAGCGAAAGTACTCGCTGCTAAAAATGGCGGGGATGAGGAAGCGCAGGTCCGCTTGACCCGCGAGGCCTACTACAACCTGCGTCTCGCCTGGGAGCGAGCGGTGGAAGAAGTGTTGCTGTTTGGAGTCGTGACTCGCTTCGAGGAAGGCATATCCACCTTGAAATTACGCGCTGTGGTTGTGGAAGATGCTGATTACAGCGTCATTGAGGCCGGCATGACCAAGTGTTCCAAATTCGCGCACGATCCGGCTATGGGAGCCCATTTACCCACCCCGACTCCCGAAGAGCTTGCGGAGGATATTGAAACCTTGAACTCATGGCGCGCAACAGTGGAGAAACGCCGTGACGAAATCCGGAAACGGCGGAGTTGATATGTTCCATTCAAGCCGGCTACGGGGTTGGATGCACCGGCTAGGCGAATTGCCCCTAGTTTGCCAGCGACTTGCAAGCCTGAGAATCATCGTTCGATTCAGGATGCCGAAACCAAATCGCCGGCTAAAGCCGGCGATAGGTTAGTTTTGATGCGGATCAAATCCCAATCGAGGACATGAGATATGCTGGAGGCGAGGACGGGAGTCGAACCCGTCTAGACGGCTTTGCAGGCCGCTGCATAACCGCTTTGCTACCTCGCCAGAGGAGTTGATGCGCTCGTGATGCGGGCGGTTATGCACCGCATCAACAAGGGAAGAATGGATCTTCCTGAAATTCTGGAGCGGGAGAAGAGGCTCGAACTCTCGACCTCAACCTTGGCAAGGTTGCGCTCTACCAACTGAGCTACTCCCGCTGGGGAGTACTACGTTACTACGCCATTTGCAAGACACTGGAGCGGGAGAAGAGGCTCGAACTCTCGACCTCAACCTTGGCAAGGTTGCGCTCTACCAACTGAGCTACTCCCGCTTAGAGCCATGCAATTACTAATCACATCTACTGCTTTACTACGCCAATGCTACGTCTGCAACAACCAGCCGGAACTGGAGCGGGAGAAGAGGCTCGAACTCTCGACCTCAACCTTGGCAAGGTTGCGCTCTACCAACTGAGCTACTCCCGCGTACAGAACAACGATTATGACAGGTTTCAGACGTTTTTCCAAGATCGCGTGCCAACTTTGCAATCTTTGGAGCGGGAGAAGAGGCTCGAACTCTCGACCTCAACCTTGGCAAGGTTGCGCTCTACCAACTGAGCTACTCCCGCTTCGTCTTTCAATCTGTCGCGTTGTTGTCGCAACAGGCAGGCATTATAGAGATTCTATTCCGTACGTCAAGGATGCCCGGAAACTAATTAAATCGGGCCCGCTTTTTCCTTGATCAGAGGCCACGCGCGGCGCAGGTAATAGAACATCGACCACACCGTCAGCACGCCCGCGATCCACAGCAGGTACTCGCCCCAGAAGTGGATGTCGATGCCGAACAGGCGGTCATGGAACAGCAGCATCGGGATCGCCGTCATCTGGGCAGCGGTCTTGATCTTGCCGATCGAGCTGACCGCCACCGAGCGTGTGGCGCCGATCTGGGCCATCCATTCGCGCAGCGCAGAGATCGTGATTTCGCGGCCGATGATGATACCGGCGATGATCGCGTCGACGCGGTCGAGCTGGACCAGCACGAGCAGCGCAACGGCCACCATCAGCTTGTCGGCGACCGGGTCGAGGAAGGCGCCGAAGGCCGAGGTTTCGTTCCAGCGGCGGGCCAGGAAACCGTCGAACCAGTCGGTGATGGCGGCCACGATGAAGACGGACGTGGCAGCCAGGTTACGGTCCTGCATGCTCATCCAGTCGGAGGGAAGATAGAACAGTCCGACCACCAGCGGAATCAGGGCGACACGTAACCAGGTCAGGAGAATCGGGATATTTAAAGGCATGGGGGGAGCTGATTACCGTGGAAAATGCTTGGCCGTAAGTCTACATGGCTAAGGGGGTTTGGGCCAGTTGACTCGTCGGTAATATCGACGAACAGCGGACGCTGCAGTGCGTGCAAGCTCAACGGCTGTGGCGCGATGCCGGTTGACACCGGCTGCAGAGATTGGCGGCGCCGTGGAACGCCGCGGGCCTCTGCCAACCCTCAGTGCAGTTGCCGGTAAATCTCTTCGGCGAGCGCGCTCGAAATACCCTCGACTGTCATCAGGTCTTCGACACTGGCGTCGATGACCCCACGCAGGCCGCCAAAGCGTGCCAGAAGGCGCTGGCGGCGTTTGGCACCGATACCCTCGATCTCTTCCAGGCGCGATGCCTGGCGCGTCTTGGCGCGCTTGGCGCGCATGCCGGTGATGGCGAAGCGGTGCGCCTCGTCGCGGATCAGGGCCACCAGCATCAGCGCCGCCGATTCCTTGCCCAGCTCCTGCGCCGGGCGGCCATCGGCGAAGATCAGGGTTTCCAGGCCGACGCGGCGCCCTTCCCCCTTGGCCACGCCGACGATCATCGACAGGTCCAGCCCCAGTTCGGTAAACACCTGGCGCGCCATCTCGACCTGGCCCTTGCCGCCGTCGACCAGCACGATGTCGGGCATCACGCCGGCGCCGGCCAGCACCTCGGCTGCTACCTTTTCGTAGCGGCGCATCAGCACCTGCCGCATGGCTGCGTAATCGTCGCCCGGCGTGATGCCGTTGATGTTGAAGCGGCGGTATTCGCCGTTCTGCATCGCGTGGTGGTGGAACACGACGCACGACGCCTGCGTCGCCTCGCCTGCCGTGTGGCTGATGTCGAAGCACTCGATCCGTAATGCGTCGAGATCTTCGGTCTCCAGCCCCAGCGTGTCGGCCAGCGCGCGCGTGCGCAGTTGCTGCGAGCCCTGCTCGGACAGCAGGCGCGCCAGCGCGATCTCGCCGCCCTTCTGCGCCATCTCAAGCCACTGGCGGCGCTGGCCGCCCGGCTGCAGCACGAGGTTGATGCGATGGCCGCACTGCTCGCTGAGCGCCAGGATCAGCTCGGGCTGGTCGAACTCGACGTTCAGGATCAGCGTGCCCGGGATGAATTGGCCCGCATAGTGCTGCGCCAGGAACGCGCACAGCACCTCGACGTCAAGCGGGCATTCGCCCAGCGACTCGCCGACATGGCTCGGGAAGTAGGCGCGGTCGCCCAGGTGCCGGCCGCCCCGCACCATCGCGAGGTTGACGCAGGCGCGCCCGCCCTGCAGCACGACGGCAATGACGTCGACATCGGCGTCGCCCACGGTTTCCATGCTTTGCGCGTGCAGCACTTTCGACAGCGCCTGGATCTGGTTGCGCACACCGGCCGCCTGCTCGAACTTCAGGTCCATTGCATAGGTCTGCATTTTGTTTTGCAGGTCGGCCATGACCTCGCTCTGGCGCCCGCGCAGGAAGCGCGCGGCGTTCTCGACGTCGAGCTTGTACTGCTCCGGCTCGATCAGCTTGACGCAGGGCGCGCTGCAGCGGCCGATCTGGTGCAGCAGGCACGGCCGCGTACGGTTGGCATACACGCTGTCTTCGCAGGTACGCAGCATGAACACGCGCTGCAGCAGCTGGATCGATTCCTTGGCCGCCCAGGCACTCGGAAACGGGCCGAAGTACTGGTTGCGCTTGTCGAGCGCGCCGCGGTAATACGCCATGCGCGGCGCTTCGCCGCCCGTGATCTTGATGTACGGGTACGATTTATCGTCGCGAAACAGGATGTTGTAGCGCGGCTTGAGCGACTTGATCAGGTTGTTTTCAAGGATCAGCGCTTCGGCTTCGCTGCTCACGACCGTCGTTTCCAGACGCGCGATCTGCGACACCATCATCGCGATGCGCGGGCTCGACAGGTTCTTCTGGAAATAGCTCGAGACGCGGTTCTTCAGGTTGCGCGCCTTGCCGACGTATAAAACATTCTCGGCCGCGTCGAAGTAGCGATAGACGCCGGGCAGGCCCGGCAGGCGATTGACGGTCGCAAGCACCTGCGCGCGCACGTCGGGTTCGACCTTGGGGCTCAGTTCGCGGTTGGCCTCGGCGCGCGACTGATCACGCGCCTGGGCCAGGCGTTCGCGCCCCAGGCGCGCCGTCAGTTCGGGCGTGAGTTCGGCACCGCTGTCGGTGGGCGTGGTTGGTACGACGGGCTTTGCTTCGGACATGAATCTCTTGAAAAGGGGTCAGGCTGCTGGCGCGGGGGCCTGGGTGACGATGACGAACGCGACGCCGTAATCGGCCTCGTCGCTGATCGACACCTGGGCGCTGAGCCGGTTCTGCTGCATGAATGCTTCGAGCGCGCCGCTGCAGACGATCACCGGTTTGCCGCTCGGGGCATTGAGCATCTGCATCGAGCGCCAGGTCATCGGCATGCGGATCCCGGTGCCGATGGCTTTCGAGAACGCTTCCTTGGCCGAAAAACGGGTGGCCAAAAAACGCAGCCCGCGCACCGCGTTCTTGGCGCTGCGGGCGTGGTACTTGGCCAGCTCTTGCGGGCCGAGGACTTTTTCGGCAAAACGCGGGCCGCTGCGCGCGAGCGCCGCTTCCACGCGCGAGATCTGGACGATGTCGGTGCCGATGCCGTAGATCATGCCGGCCCGGTCCCGCTCGTATAGGCCGTGCCCAGGCGCGCCGCGACCATGATCGCCTTCATCTCGCGCACGGCATTTTCGAAGCCGACGAACAAGGCGTGGCCGACGATGGCATGGCCGATGTTCAGCTCGTGCAGGTCCTTGATGGCCGCGATCGGCTGGACGTTGGTGTAGTGCAGGCCATGGCCGGCATTCACGCGCAGGCCGCGCTGCACGCCTTCACGCGCACCAAACCGGATGCGTTCGAGCTCATGCGCGACTTCGTCCGGCGTGGCCTCGGCGTAGCGGCCCGTGTGCAGCTCGATCACGGTGGCGCCGACGGCGGCGGCCGCCTCGATCTGGCGCGCGTCGGCATCGATGAACAGCGAGACGCGGATGCCCTCATCCTTCAGCTGCTTCACGGCCGCCTCGACCTCGTTGTAGTAGCGCACGACATCGAGGCCCCCTTCGGTCGTGACTTCTTCGCGCCGCTCGGGCACCAGGCACACGTCCTGCGGTTTGACGCGGCAGGCGAAATCGATCATCTCGCGCGTGACGGCCGCTTCCAGGTTCATGCGGGTGGCCAGCAGCGGGCGCAGCGCGATCACGTCGGCGTCCCGGATGTGGCGGCGGTCTTCACGCAGGTGCAGCGTGATCAGGTCGGCTCCGGCCTGCTCGGCCAGCAGCGCGCCGCGCAGTGGGTCGGGATAAGTCGTGCCGCGCGCATTGCGCACGGTGGCGATGTGGTCGATGTTCACGCCCAGGTCGATCACCTGGCCAACGGGTTGCAGGAAGCTCATGGTGTTTGGTCTTGTTTTACAGTTGCATCAAGTCGATCAGGATCTGGCGCGTGTTGAGCGGCTGGCCGCCCAGGTGGTGCGCCAGCAGGAAGCGCATCAATTGCTTGCTCTGCGCCTGCGTGGCCGGGTCAGTATAGTCTTCGCGCTCCATGTCCAGCAGTGTCTTGCCCAGCACCACCGGCCAGACTTCGCCTGCACCGGCTTCACGGGCGCCGCGTTCGGGGTCCACAACATACAGACCCTCGAGCGTCAGGCTGCTGCGCGTCACGGTACTGCGACTCAGGTCGGCAGCAACCCCTGTCTCCTTAAGTAAGGCCCGTTCGAATTTTCGCAAGACAATTTGCGCAGGTTCGCCGTGGGCCAACTGGTTCAAGGTAGAGACATAGTGGTCAAACAGGGCCGGGTGGCGATCGTCGCGCGCCAGCAGTTTGACAAGGAGTTCGTTGAGGTAGAAGCCGCACAGCAGCGCCGTGCGCTCCAGCGGCAGCATGCCGCCGACCCATTCGGCGTCGATCAGCGTGCGCAGTTCGGATTTGCCGCTCCACGACACGGACAGCGGCTGGAAGGTTTGCAGCACGCCACGCAGCTTGGAAAACGGGCGCTTGGCGCCCTTGGCCACGACACCCACGCGACCATGGTCGCGCGTGAACATGTCGATGATCAGGCTGGTTTCTTTGTAGGGATAGCTGTGCAGCACGAAGCCGGGCTGGCCGAGCACGCGGCCGTCACGCGCCGAGGTTCTGGCAGGTGCGCTGGAAGATGCGCTGGCCGACGCGCGGGTCCGCTTGGCGGGCGGTGGCGCCGCCTGCTCGGGCGCGTCGTCGATCAGGTCATCGTGGCTCGGCATGCTGTGTGGGCGCGCTCCGGGAACTTACTCGTAACCGTAGGCGCGCAGGCCCATTTCATTGTCGGCCCAGCCCGATTTGACCTTGACCCAGATTTCCAGGTACACGGGGCCGCCGAACAGTTTTTCCATGTCGAGGCGCGACTGCGTCGAGATTTCTTTCAGGCGCGCACCCTTGTTACCGATGATCATCGATTTATGGGTATCGCGTTCGACCAGGATGGCGGCGAACACGCGGCGCAGATTGCCCTCTTGCAGGAACTGCTCGATCAACACGGTGCTGGTGTACGGCAATTCATCACCCGACAGGCGGAATACTTTTTCACGGACGATCTCGGCCGCGAGGAACTTTTCGCTGCGGTCGGTGATGTCGTCCGGACCAAACACGGGCGCATTCTGCGGCAGGTGGTTCTTGATCTCGTTTTCCAGCGCATCAATCTGGAAGCGCAGTTTGGCGGAGACTGGCACGACGGCGGCAAATTCGCGCATCGCGGCGATCTTTTGCGCGAACGGCATCAAGACGGCCTTGTCCTTGACGTGGTCGGACTTGTTCAGCACCAGGATCACTGGCACGTTCTTTGGCAACAGTTCCAGCACTTGCTGGTCGGCCGGGCCGAAGGTGCCGGCTTCGAGCAGGTACAGCACGACGTCGGCCGAGATCAGCGTGTTCGAGACGGTCTTGTTGAGCGTCTTGTTCAGCGCGTTGGCGTGCCGGGTCTGGAAGCCCGGCGTGTCGACGTAGATGAACTGGGCATCGTCGCGGGTCTGGATGCCGGTGATGCGGTGGCGGGTGGTCTGCGCCTTGCGCGACGTGATCGACACCTTGGCGCCGATCAGGACGTTCATCAGCGTCGACTTGCCGACGTTTGGACGGCCGACGATGGCGATATAGCCGCAGCGGAAATTGTCGGGGATGGCGTTCATGCTTTTTTGCTTCCTGGTTGTTCTGGCTTTGCCGCAGCCGGCGCCAAGGATTGGTCTGGGGCGCCGCCCTGATTGGTGGCGATGCCGGCCAGCTTGAGCTGGGCCGTGCGCGGCTTGGCCTTGCGGCTGACGGGCGACTTGGCCAGCGCTTTCTGGGCAGCGCCCAGGGCCAGGCTGGCCGCAGCCTGCTCGGCGGCGCGGCGGCTGCCACCGCGCCCGAACACTTGCACACTCAATTTGGGCACCAGGCATTCGACTTCGAATTCCTGGCTGTGCGCGGCGCCGTGCGTGGCCACCACATTATACGTCGGCAGCGCGATCCGCTTGGCTTGCAGGAATTCCTGCAGCAGCGTCTTGGCGTCCTTGCCCAGCGTACCGGGGTCAACCGTGTCGAGCAGCGGAATATAGAAGGCGCGGATGACGTCGCGCGCGCTGTCGAAGCCGGCATCGAGGAAGATCGCGCCCAGCAACGCTTCGAGCGTGTCGGCCAGGATCGACGGCCGGCGGAAGCCCCCCGATTTCAGTTCGCCCTCGCCCAGGCGCAGGAACTGCGACAGGTCGAGCTTCTGGGCGATCTCGAACAGCGCCTGCTGCTTGACGAGATTGGCGCGCAGGCGCGACAGGTCGCCCTCGTCCAGGCCGCGATAGCGCTCGTACAGGATCGAGGCGACGACGCAGTTCAGGATCGAGTCGCCCAGAAATTCGAGGCGCTCGTTATGCAGCGCGCTATGGCTACGGTGGGTCAGGGCTTGCTGAAGCAGCCCGGCATCCCGGAATGTATAGCCCAAGCGCGTCTGCAATAACTGATGATTCATTGTCGGTGTCGTGTGCGTGGCCGGCGCCAGGCGCCCTGCCACGAAGTCCATATGGCGTGAAAGTACGGTTACGGTGCGGCGGTGCTGGCCTCGGCGACGATGCCGCTCGGGTCCGTGGTGCCGGAAAAATCGATGAGGATGCTGACGTTGCCGGCCAGGGGCAGACGTTTTTCGTAGGCGAAGCTGATCTCGAGGTCGCCATCGTCGCGCGTGAAGACCAGATCGGTGCCGCGGATGGCTTCGACGTCGTTGATGCTGGTATTGCGGTCGAACGCTGCCTGCATCGCCCGCACCGTGCCGCCTTCGGCCTTGGTCTTGACGATGGCGGTCTTGATCGCGTTGTATTCGATATAGGCCGGAATCATGCGCATCGCAAAGACCAGCACGAGGCCGATCACGGCAAGGGCCACGATCAGGCCGGTCAAGGTGACGCCCTGCTGTTTGCTCCGGACCATATGCACCTCTTTAATGAATGCCGCCAACGCGCTTGAAGTTGCCAAAGTTCATCCAGACGACGAATGCCTTGCCCACGATATTGCGATCCGGCACGAAGCCCCAGTAGCGGCTGTCGGCGCTATTGTCGCGGTTATCGCCCATCATGAAATACTGGCCGGCCGGCACGACGCAGGTAAATTTGTCTTCTGTGTAGTCGCAGGCTTCGCGCAGCGGGAACTGCTCGACGCTGGGGAAGTCAAAGTTGCGGCGGTCGGCCGTGTTCAGAATGCGGTGTTGCGTGAAGCCGCCCGGGCTCGGCAGTTTTTCTTCGAGCTGCTTGTGGTAGACCGGATGCTGGTCGTCCAGGTAATCGTCCAGCGGCGTGTACTCGACGGCCTTGCCATTGACGGTCAGGCGCTTGTCTTCGTAAGTGATGGTATCACCAGGCACGCCAACGACGCGCTTGATGTAATCCTGGCTCATGTCCTTCGGGTATTTAAACACCATCACGTCGCCCCGCTGCGGGTCATTGATCTGGATAATTTTTTTGTTGATGATCGGCAGGCGGATGCCGTAGGTGTACTTGTTCACCAAGATGAAGTCGCCCACCAGCAGCGTCGGCACCATGGACGACGACGGGATCTTGAACGGCTCCCAAAGGAACGAACGCAGGATGAACACCATGGCAATCACCGGGAAGAAGCTGCCCGAATACTCGACCCAGGTCGGCTGGCGCACGTGCGCCGCCTCAATCGCGGCGCGGTTGCCGTTGTGGTCGACCTTGATGCCTTCGGCCACCAGCTTGGCATTGCGCGCATCGTACTCGCGCAACGCGGCATCGGCGGCGCGCCGGCGTTGCTTTGCCAATACAAACCGGTCCAGGCACCAGATGATGCCCGTGATGACCATCAGCACGAACAGGATCAGGGCGAAATTGCTCAACACGGGTTGCAGGTTCATTATTTGTCTTCCACCTGGAGGATCGCCAGGAACGCTTCTTGTGGGATCTCCACCGAACCGACCTGCTTCATGCGCTTCTTGCCTGCCTTTTGTTTCTCGAGCAGTTTCTTTTTACGGGAGATGTCGCCGCCGTAGCACTTGGCCAGCACGTTCTTGCGCAGCGCCTTCACGTTTTCCCGCGAAATGATCGTTGCGCCAATGGCGGCCTGGATCGCCACGTCGAACATCTGGCGCGGAATCAGTTCGCGCATCTTCGCAGCCACTTGGCGGCCACGGTACGGTGCGTTGGCGCGGTGCACGATGATCGCCAGCGCATCGACCTTCTCGCTATTGATCAGCATATCGACCTTGACGACGTCGGCGGCGCGGTTTTCCTTGAACTCGTAATCCATCGATGCGTAACCGCGCGAGGTCGACTTCAGGCGATCGAAGAAGTCCAGCACGATCTCGGCCATCGGGATTTCGTAGTGCAGCTTCACCTGGCGGCCGTGGTAGGCCATGTCCATCTGGATGCCGCGCTTGCCGTTACACAGCGTCATCACGGCGCCCACGTATTCTTGCGGCATGTACAGGTTGACGTCGACGATCGGCTCGCGCACTTCGTTGATCTTCGATGGCTCAGGCATCTTCGACGGATTGTCGACGCGGATCATGGTGCCGTCGCGCATTTCGACTTCGTACACGACGGTCGGGGCCGTCGTGATCAGGTCCATGTCGAATTCGCGCTCGAGGCGCTCCTGCACGATTTCCATGTGCAAGAGGCCCAGGAAGCCGCAGCGGAAGCCGAAGCCCAGCGCCTGCGAAACTTCCGGCTCGTACATCAAAGCGGCGTCGTTCAGCTTGAGCTTTTCGAGGGAATCGCGCAGCGCGTCGTACTGGTTGGCTTCGACCGGGAACAGGCCGGCAAACACTTGCGGCTGGACTTCCTTGAAGCCCGGCAGTGGTTCCGCGGCCGGCTTGTTGGCCAGGGTCACCGTATCGCCGACCTTCGCGGCAGTCAGTTCCTTGATGCCGGCGATGATGAAGCCCACCTGGCCAGCCGACAGCGACGGCAGCGACACCGAGCGCGGCGTGAACACGCCGATGCTTTCGACCAGGTTCACCGAACCGGTCGCCATCAAGAGGATCTTGTCTTTCGGGCGCAGCGTGCCGTTGATCACGCGCACCAGCATCACGACGCCGACGTACGGGTCGTACCACGAGTCGACGATCAGCGCCTGCAGCGGCGCATCGGCGTCGCCCTTTGGTGGCGGCACACGGGCGATCAGCGTTTCCAGCACGTCTTCGATGCCCAGGCCCGTCTTGGCCGAGCACATCGTCGCGTCGCTGGCGTCGATGCCGATGACGTCTTCGATTTCCTTGCGGGCGTTGTCCGGGTCGGCATGCGGCAAGTCGATCTTGTTCAGGATCGGCACCACTTCGACGCCCAGGTCGAGCGCGGTGTAGCAGTTGGCGACCGTCTGCGCTTCCACGCCCTGCGACGCGTCGACGACCAGCAGCGCGCCTTCGCAGGCGGACAGCGAGCGGCTCACTTCGTACGAGAAGTCGACGTGGCCCGGGGTGTCGATCAGGTTCAGGTTATAGACCTGGCCATCGCGCGCCTTGTAATGCAGGGCCGCGGTCTGGGCCTTGATGGTGATGCCGCGCTCGCGTTCCAGGTCCATCGAATCGAGCACCTGGGCATCCATTTCACGGTCCGACAAGCCGCCGCACAGCTGAATGATGCGGTCAGCCAGGGTCGATTTACCGTGGTCGATGTGGGCGATGATGGAGAAGTTACGTATGTTGTTCATTAACAGAGCTCAAAACCAAATAGACCGCGAATGCGGCGGATACGACTGAATCAGGGTGCACGTGCCGCGCGCGGCAAACAGAAAAAGCGCCGCGCCGGGGCCGTGCCGGTCCCCAGGCGAGCGCCATGGCAAAGCAAACAATTCTGGGGAGGGCCGTCTTGAAACACGCCAACCCGGCATTTTACCGGATTTCGGGACGGCCAACGGGATTTCGGGCCTGGCCCTCGAGGTAGGCCAGCACCGCGGCGCGGTCGAGGAAGTAATGGCACAGCTCGGGCTGGTCGGGTGCGCCATACAGCACCGGCACCAGCTCGTCGAAGCGCGCCACCAGTGCGGGATCAGCGTCGACGTCCAGTACGCTGATGGCGAATGGCTGCGCCGGGGTTTCCATGGCCCGCAGCGCTGCCAGCATGTCGTCGCACAGGTGGCAATACCCGCGCGCATACAGCGTGAACGATACTGGTGGCGCGGCGGGCACTGCGTGCATCAGGGACGCGGCTTGATGGTCAGGTATTGCGTGGCGCCGTCGCGTTGCACCAGCAGCGCCACAGGCTTCGCCTTGTCATGCCTGGCGAGCAGGCCCGCGAACTGTTCAACGCTCGTGAGCGGCGTGTTGTTCCACTGCAGGAGTACGTCGCCCGGCTCGATGCCGGCGCTGGCTGCGGCGCCGGTCGCGTTCTCGACCAGCACGCCGCCCTCCACGCCCAGCTGGCGGCGGTCGGCTTGCGGGATGGCCGACAACGTCAAGCCAAACGCATTGGCCGTCGCGCCCTGTGCCGGCTTTTTCGCCGCAGGCTTGCCGGGTGTCGATTTCTCGTCCTGCAGCTCGACGATCGTGACTGGCACCTCGACCTGCGCGCCACGGCGCCAGACGGTGACGCTGGCGCGGCTGCCGACCTTGGCGGCGCCCACCAGGCGCGGCAGGTCGCGCGTGGTCTCGACCGGCTGCTTGTTGAAGGCCAGGATGATGTCGCCGACCTTGATGCCGCCCTTCTCGGCCGGCCCGCCCGCCTCGACCATCGAGACTTCGGCGCCGCGCGCCTTGCCCAGACCGAGCGATTCGGCCACGTCGCGCGTGACTTCGCTGATCTGTACGCCAATGCGGCCCCGCGTGACCTTGCCGGTGGCCTTGAGTTGCTCGGAGACGCGCGTGACTTCATCGATCGGTACCGCAAACGAGATGCCGTTGTACGCACCCGACAAGGTGGCGATCTGCGAATTGATGCCGATGACTTCGCCGCGCATATTGATCAGCGGACCGCCCGAGTTGCCGGGGTTGACCGCCACATCGCTCTGGATCAGCGGCAGGTATTCGCCCGTGTCGCGCGACTTGGCCGAAATGATGCCGGCCGTGACCGTGTTTTCGAGGCCGAATGGCGAGCCGATCGCCAGCACCCATTCGCCGACGCGGATCTTGCTGGAGTCGCCCGTGCGCAGGTAGGGCAGGTTCGTCGCGGTCAGCTTGAGCAGCGCCACATCGGAGCGGCGGTCGGCGCCCAGCACCTTGGCCTTGAATTCGCGCCGGTCGGTCAGCGTGACCGTGACTTCGTCGGCGCCTTCGACCACGTGGGCATTGGTCAGCACGTAACCATCGCCCGAAATGATGAAGCCCGAGCCGACGCCGCGCTGGACTTCGCGCTCTTCTTCGGCTTGCGGCGGGCCGCGCCGGCCGCCGCGCGGCGGCATCTGGCCACCGAAGAAGCGGCGCAAGAATTCCTGCATTTCTTCTTCGCCGGGCGCCCCGCCCCGCGTGCTGACACGTTCGGTAGTGCGGATATTGACGACGGCCGGGCCGACCTTGTCGATCACATCGGTGAAGTCGGGCAAGCCCGTGACGGTGGGCGCGGACACAGGCGCGGCGCCGGCGGCACAGGCAGGCGACAGGGTGAATGCGGAGGTGCCGGACACGAGCAGTGCCGACAAGAGCAGGCTGGCAGTTTTACTGGTCATGGATTCGCTGTTGAATGGCTAAGATTGACCAAATGGTAAGCCAAAAACGGCGCTTTGTCGCGTTTCCAGGCGTCGCGTGCAGGACGGCCAGGGCTGCACTGTGTGACAGCTTGACCTGAGGAGGAAGCGCGGCTCAGGAAGTGCCGGGCTTGGCGAGGATGGCGGCCTGGCGTGTTGACTCGGTGGTGCCATTGGCACTGCCATTGTGGCCATCGGCGCTGTCGCCATTCTCGGGTGCCACTGCTCCCGACTCCGCCGCCAGACGCGCCGCCAGCCGTTCGGCAAAGCCGGGCGACAACGCTGGCGCCGGCGTCGCGCGCAGCGTGTCCCTGATCAGGTGGTACCGGTCCCACGCCGCTTTGCCATCCCTTTCCTGAAGTGCGGCGAACGCCAGTTCGGCATCGGCCTGCGGCAATTCGCCGTCGACCAGCGCAGAGATATGCGCGCGTAGTGTCTCGTTGGTGTCCATCGGGGTGTCCGTCGACGTCGGTGTGTTCACGGTATGTTCAATCTTAATGCTGTGTTCGTACGATCCCGCTACCTACCGTCGCTTGTCAACCGGAAATTCAAGCAAAGGCCGCAATTTTTCGGCAATGACTTCGCGCGCCCGAAAAATACGGCTGCGTACCGTACCGATGGGACAGGCCATCACTTCGGATATTTCTTCGTAGCTGAGTCCTTCTATTTCGCGCAAGACAATTGCCGTGCGTAGTTCCAGGGGCAGCGCTTCCATGGCCGCATTCACCGTATGAGCGATCTGCTTACTGGCCAACATCGACTCCGGTGTATTGATGTCACGCAGACTGTCCGCATCGTCGAAGCCTTCGGCCCCTTCAGCGTCGGTCTCGGTCGAGGTCGGTGCGCGCCTGCCCTGGGTCACCAGATAATTCTTGGCCGTGTTAATGCCTATCCGATACAGCCAGGTATAAAAGGCGGAATCACCGCGAAAATGGCGCAGTGCCCGATATGCCTTGATGAACGTTTCCTGCACGACGTCTTCGGCTTCCGCCGGATCGTGAACAAGACGCGACACCAGGCGCATCAAGCGGCGCTGGTACTTGGAGACGAGCAGATCGAACGCCTTTTGTTCCCCTGCCTGTACGCGCTCCACCAGCACTTGATCACTCTCGCGTTCTGTCGTCACGGACCATGCCCCATTGGCGACCCTCTCCTAAGAGTTGATCCCCTGCAATAAGTTCAAAGTATTTTTGTCGCTTCTTCGCGCACACCCTGCGCCACCGACCGTACCGCCACGGACAGCGCACGAAAGTCGCCTGGCGACACGCTGTCGGGCAGTACGACGAGCGATACGGTCTTGCCAGCCGCCGTACGCAGACGCAGCAGGATGCAGCCCGGCCAGACCGTGGCGCCCGGCAGCAGCGTCACCGCAACGCCTTCGGACGTGGGTCCGGATGAACCCGCTACGTGCGGTGCGCCCGCCGCGCCGGCTGCGCGCATCTCTTGTTGTACCGTCAGGCGTAGCTGCCCAAGTCCAGAAATATCAAGGCGGTGTGCCGTTCCAAATTCGGGCAAAAGTGCATGGGAATCAGCCTGTGAGCATGCCTGCAGACGATGACGATGACGATGGCGTGCGCGGACCAGTGGCCACCCCAGCGCCGCAGCGCCGGCCAGCGGCACAAGGGCGACGAGCCCGCCCAACGCGAAGCGTTCAGGCGTGGCGAGGCCGATGACCAGGGCGGTCGCAATGAGGGCGCCACCGAGCGCAGCGCACAGCCAGTACAGGCAACGCGACGGCCGGACGATGACAGACACCGCACAGTTCATACAACGAGGGAAGCATGATTAGCTGGCCCGGCGGGCAAGCTGCGGACGTTGCCGCCAGCACCGGAACATCACCGCTGTAGAACAACAAGCGGGCAATGCACCGGGCTGCAGAAGCGCCCATCCCGTTCGACCGGGATGGGGCTGGTCAAGTTCAGATTTTCGCGAAAACGAGCGTACCGTTGGTACCGCCAAATCCGAACGAGTTCTTTACCGCGTAATCGATCTTCATCTCACGCGCCGTGTTGGCGCAGAAGTCCAGGTCGCACTCGGGATCCTGGTTGAAGATGTTGATCGTCGGCGGCGAGATCTGGTTATGGATCGCCAGTACCGTGAACACCGATTCCAGGCCGCCGGCGCCACCAAGCAGGTGACCGGTCATCGACTTGGTCGAATTCACGACAATCTTCTTGGCATGGTCGCCAAATACGCGCTTGATGCCGCGCACTTCTGCGGCATCGCCCAATGGCGTCGAGGTGCCGTGCGCATTCACGTACTGCACCTGGTCGGCATTGATGCCGGCGTTGTTGAGCGCGTTGACCATGCAACGTGCCGCGCCACTGCCATCCTCGACCGGCGAGGTGATGTGGTTGGCGTCCGCGCTCATGCCGAAGCCGATGACTTCAGCATAGATGCGGGCGCCGCGCGCGACAGCGTGTTCATACTCTTCGACGACCATGACACCGGCGCCCTCGCCCAGCACGAAGCCGTCGCGGTCGCGGTCCCATGGACGCGAGGCCGTGGCCGGATCATCGTTGCGGGTCGACAGCGCGCGTGCCGAGGCGAAGCCGCCCAGGCCCAGTGGCGACACGGTCGACTCGGCGCCGCCCGCGATCATCACGTCGGCATCGCCGTATTCGATCAGGCGCGCTGCCGCGCCGATACTGTGCAGACCGGTGGTGCAAGCGGTGACGATGGCCAGGTTCGGACCACGCAGGCCGAACTTGATCGAGAGATCGCCCGAGATCATGTTGATGATCGAGGCTGGCACGAAGAACGGCGAAATACGGCGTGCGCCGCGGTTCATGTATTCCTCTTTGGTGGCTTCGATCAGCGGCAGGCCGCCGATGCCCGAACCGATCACCACGCCAATGCGGTCCGCATTTTCTTCGGTAACAACCAGGCCCGAATCCTGCAGGGCCTGGATCCCGGCTGCCATACCGTAATGGATAAAGCTATCCATATGGCGGCCTTCTTTGCCCGGCAGGTAATCCTCGACGACGAAGTTCTTTACTTCACCAGCGAAGTGGGTCGTGAATTGCGACGCATCAAACTTGGTGATGGCGGCAATACCCGACTTGCCAGCCAGCGCTGCATCCCACGCTTCGGTAACGGTGTTACCGATTGGTGAAATGCAGCCCAGGCCAGTGACGACGACACGGCGGTTGCGTGAACGACTCAAGCGATTCTCCCAAAAACTGTAAAGCGACTACTAGACCCCGACTCAGGCTTTGACGTGCGCGGTAGCGTAGTCGATGGCTTGTTTGACGGTGGTGATCTTCTCAGCCTGTTCGTCAGGGATTTCCATTTCGAACTCATCTTCCAGAGCCATCACCAGCTCGACGGTGTCCAGCGAGTCAGCACCGAGGTCGTCAACGAACGAGGATTCGATTTTGATGTCTGCTTCAGCAACACCCAGTTGCTCAGCGACGATTTTTTTAACGCGTTGTTCGATATCCGACATGTTGTAGCTCCATTAAGGTATGTGTTGCGGAAAGTGCGCGCATTTTATCAGGTTTGCGACCTGAAAAACTATTTTCGGCGACTGCGCCTAACTCGCCGGAAAGTCCTGCTAAAAGTCGGGATTGCACCGATATCGTCCTGTTCAAACGGGGCCAATTATCGTGCAATCCATCCCTTTATTGCTGCTGTTTTCTTACTTGATGCTTAATATACTTAATTCATGTACATGCCGCCGTTCACGTGCAGCTCGGTGCCCGTGATGTAGGCCGCTTGCGGACCGGCAAGGAACGCCACCGCATGGGCGATGTCTTCCGGCTGACCCAGGCGGCCCAGCGGAATCTGGGTCAGCAGTGCAGCGTGCTGGTCGTCGCCCAGCGACTTGGTCATGTCGGTATCGATGAAGCCCGGCGCGACGCAATTGACGGTGATGTTACGGCTGCCGATCTCGCGCGCCAGCGCGCGGGTCATGCCGGCCACGCCGGCCTTGGCCGCCGCGTAGTTCATCTGGCCCGGATTGCCCGAGGCGCCCACCACCGACGTGATGTTGATGATGCGGCCGGCCTTGGCCTTCATCATCCCGCGCAGCACCAGGCGCGACAGGCGGCCGACGGCGGTCAGGTTGGTGGCGATCACGCCGTCCCACTCTTCGTCCTTCATGCGCATGGCCAGGTTGTCCTGGGTGATGCCGGCATTGTTCACGAGGATCGACAGGCTGCCGAATTCCTTCTGCACATCCGCCACGACGGCCGCGCAGCGTTCGCTGTCGAGCACGTTCAGGACGACGCCCTTGCCGCCGAACGGCGCGAGGTAGTCCGAGATCGCCTGCGCGCCGGAATCGCTGGTGGCCGTGCCGACGACTTTGGCGCCCTGGCGGGCCAGTTCAAGAGCGATGGCCTTGCCGATGCCGCGCGATGCGCCGCTGATCAGGGCGACTTGGTTTTCCAGATTCATGGTGGTCCTCTTGTTGGGGTTGTTGGTGCTGCGCCAGCGTTACGCGTTGAACATGGCCAGCACGCGCTCGAGCGCGGCCTGGTCGACCAGCGCGTCGCCGACCAGCGCCGGATCGATGCGCTTGGCCATGCCCACGAGCGTCTTGCTCGGTGCGCACTCGATGACCTGCGTGACGCCGTCCTGCGCCATCTTCTGCATCGTCTCGACCCAGCGCACCGGACCGGCGGCCTGACGCACCAGCGCATCCTTGATCTGTTCCGGATCATTCAACACGACGACATCGACGTTGTTGATGACGGGGATTTGCGGTACGGCAAAGGTCAGCGTGCGCATGTACTCGCGCAGCCGATCCGATGCGGGTTTCAGCAGCGACGAGTGGAACGGCGCCGAGACCGACAGCTTCATGGCGCGCTTGGCGCCCTTCGCCTTGGCGATCTCGCAGGCGCGCTCGACCGCCGCCGTGTGGCCGGCGATCACGATCTGGGTCGGTTCATTGAAATTGACCGCTTCCACGATCTCGCCCTGTGCGGCTTCGGCACAGACTGCGCGCACGTCGTCGGCCTGCAAGCCGAGAATGACGGCCATGCCGCCCTGCCCGACCGGCACCGCGTCCTGCATCGACTGCGCGCGAAAGCGCACCAGCGGCACGGCGTCGGCAAACGGGATCACGCCGGCGGCGACCAGCGCCGAGTATTCGCCCAGGCTGTGGCCGGCGACAACGGACGGCGCCGGGCCGCCAGCCGCGATCCAGGCGCGGTACACGGCCACGGCGGCGGTCAGCATGACTGGCTGGGTGTTGGTGGTGAGATCGAGGTCTTCTTTCGGGCCGTCGGCGATCAGGCGCTGCAGATCGAAGCCGAGGGCGTCGGAGGCTTCTTGCACGGTACGGTCGACAACCGGGTTGCCGGCGAAACCGTTCAGCATGCCCACTGCCTGGGCGCCTTGTCCGGTAAACAGGAATGCGAAGTTGCTCATCGTGATGTATCCGTAGTAATTGGTTCTTGGGAGTGCCGCCGGTGAGTGCGACGCAGCGTGCGACTCGTTACATGCGCGCCAGCACGGCGCCCCAGGTAAAGCCACCGCCCACGCCTTCCATCAGCACGTTCTGGCCCGGCTTGATGCGGCCATCGCGCACCGCCTGGTCGAGCGCCAGCGGAATCGAGGCGGCCGAGGTATTGCCGTGCTCATTGACGGTGACAACCATTTTTTCCAGCGGCAGGCCGAGCTTCCTGGCAGTGCCGTTCATGATGCGGATATTGGCCTGGTGCGGCACCAGCCAGTCGATCTGGTCCGGTGTGACGCCGGCCGTATCGAGCACTTCGTGCGCGACTTTTTCGAGCACCGACACGGCCAGCTTGAACACGGCCGGGCCGTCCATGTGCAGGAAACCGCTGCCGGCAACGGCGCCGCCCGCCAGGTTGCCCGGGATCGACAGGATGTCGGCGTGGCTGCCGTCGGCGTGCAGTTTGGTGGCCAGGATGCCCGGCTCATTCGACACTTCCAGCAGCACGGCGCCGGCGCCATCGCCGAACAGCACGCAGGTGCCACGGTCATTGAAGTCGACGATGCGCGAGAAAATCTCGGAACCGATCACGAGCACGCGCTTGTGGTTGCCGGCGCGGATGAACGCGTCGGCTGTCGATAGCGCGTAGACGAAGCCGCTGCAGACCGCCTGCACGTCGAAGGCGGCGCTGCCACCCGCCATCCCCAGCTTTTGCTGGACGATGCAGGCCGTGCTCGGGAAACTGCCGTGGAAATCGGGGGTGGAACTGGCGACGATGACGAGGTCGATGTCGCCCGCCTCGCGGCCGGCCATCTCGAGCGCCCGGCGCGCGGCGTGCACGGCCAGGTCGGATGAGAGCTCATCGGCGGCGGCGAAGTGGCGCGCCTCGATGCCGCTGCGGGTAACAATCCATTCGTGCGACGTTTCGACACCTTGCGCAGCCAGCCGCGTGGCCAGCGCTTCATTGGTGACTCGGTTGGCCGGCAGGTAGCTGCCGGTGCCGGTGATTTTGCTGTACAGGGTCATTGCTTCACCATCCGCTCGGTTATTGCGCCTGGCGCTCGATCGTGGACACGGGCTCGAGCACCGGCATGGGCGCTTCGGCAGCGCCCGTTGAATTCGGCATCAGCTCGGTAATTAGTGCCGACAACTGTTCTTGCACATTATTGTGCGCGGCCTCATAGGCACGCTTGATCGCCCATTCGAACGAATAGGCGTTGGCGCCGCCGTGGCTCTTGAACACCAGGCCCTTCAGGCCCAGCAGACCGGCGCCATTGTAGCGCTCGGGATTGAGTTTCTTCATGGCCTTGCGTGCGAACACGGCGCCGACCATCGACATGATGTCGGACTTGAAGGTCGATTTCATGAAGCGCGACAGGCCTTCGATCGCCTTGAGCATCACGTTGCCGACGAAACCGTCGCAGACGACGACGTCGACGGTGCCCTTGAAGATGTCATTGCCTTCGACATTGCCGTAGAAATTGAGCTTGCCGCGGGCAGCATCGTCGCGCAGCAGCACGCCGGTGGCCTTGACCACCTCATTGCCCTTGATGTCTTCGGTGCCGACATTGAGCAGGCCAATGGTCGGGCGGGGAATGCCTTCGATCGCCGAGCACAGCACCGAGCCCATGATGGCGAACTGGTGCAGGTGATGCGGTTCGCAATCGACGTTCGCGCCCAGATCCAGGATATAGGTCGGGCCGTTCTTCTGGTTCGGCATGATCGAGCAGATCGCCGGACGATCGACGCCGGGCATCGTCTTGAGCACGTAGCGCGAGACGGCCATCAGGGCGCCGGTGTTGCCGGCCGAGACGCAGGCATTGGCGCTGCCGTCTTTCACCAGCTCGATCGCCACACGCATCGACGAATCCTTCTTGCGGCGCAGGGCCACCTCGATCGGATCGTCCATTGCGACAACTTCGGTCGCGTTCTTGATCGTGAGACGCGGCAATTTGTCGCCGTGGTGTTTCTTGAGTTCTGCGCGCAGCACCTCTTCGACACCCACGAGCACGAGCTCGGCGTCATCCTGCTTCTTGAGGAACGAGATTGCTGCCGGAATGGTTACTGACGGGCCGTGATCGCCACCCATGCAGTCAATGGAAATTTTTATGGTCATGTATTGGGAATGCCGCGGCTCACACAGGACTGGCGGCCAGATGGGATCGATTCGTCGCCAGGAGGCGCACAGGATCCGCGCTGCTCAACATGACGGGGCGAAACACATGCCCGCAATGCCAACAATGCCTGAGCAGATGCCAAAGAAAAAGCGGCGCCACGCAGATAACATACGTTGCGCCGCTTTCATGGTTCTAAAAGCCAGGACGTCGATTACTCGTCGTTTTTGGTCTTCAGAACTTTGCGACCACGGTAGAAACCGTTAGGGCTGATGTGGTGACGCAGGTGCGTTTCGCCGGTGGTTGGCTCGACTGCCAGGTTTGGTGCAACCAGGAAGTCGTGCGAACGGTGCATACCGCGCTTCGATGGGGATTTTTTATTCTGCTGAACAGCCATGATAACTCCTAATACTAAGTTCTAAAATTTTAACACATTCGACGTGCAACGATTTGCGCATCGAGTATCCCAGCAGCAATCTTCAAGGATGACCCCCGGGATTGCCGACACGTTTCCGTCTACTTCTACTACCAATGCCATACTCGAGCGCTGCACGCGTCTGACACATTCTTTGCAAATTTTGGGCGACATTCTTTCTACGCTGCCGCCACCGTACTGCGAAACCGATCCTGCTCTTTGTTGGTACTACATCATTCTGTCTTGAGATTCTTGAGGCCGGCAAATGGCGACGGCTTCTCGTTCTTCAGGCTGTCCAGCAGCTTGGTTTCTGGGCAGACATCGTGCTTTGGCGACTGCGGCAATGCCAGCAGGGCTTCGTCTTCGAGCAACTGGCGAATATCGCAGGTGCGGCTGCCCACGATCACATCGATGCTGTCGTCGTCGAGAACGATTTCGATGGCATCGGCTTCTTCGTCATCCTTGCCCAGCACCAGCATGGTCGACGAATCGATGTCGTAATCCATGGGTTGCAGGCAACGCTGGCATTCCAGCTTCACGTGACCGGCGACCGCGAGGGTCAGCGACGGATAACCGTGACGGGTTTGACCACCTTGCATCGTCCAGCGAATGTCGCCGCCTTTTTCGGAACTCTCTGCGGCCAGCCGGGTCATTTCGACCAGGGGCGTGCTGCCTTCACGAAAACCATCGCTCTTGCAAAACTCGAAGGCATCAATGATGAAAGCGCTCATTTAGAAAGTCGTCCCGGAAAACCTGCGATAATAGCAGGCTTTTCACCGCAGCGCCATGAAACTGTGGCTTCGCTGCCGATTTATCCCGAGGGCCGCATGATAACAAGCTCTACCCCGCCCCGCCTGATCCTCGCCTCGAGCTCGGCGTACCGGCACGAATTACTGGGCCGGCTCGGCCTGCCATTCGAGGCCATCGCGCCCGGTCTCGATGAAACCCCGCTACCTGGTGAAACGCCGCCGGCAACCGCGCTGCGCCTGGCGCGCGCCAAGGCCGAGGCCGTGGCACGCCTGCATCCGGGCGCGCTCGTGATCGGCTCCGACCAGGTCGCCACGCTCGACGATCTGCAAATCGGCAAGCCGGGTGACCATGCACGCGCGCTGGCGCAACTGCAATTGATGCGGGGCCGTGAAGTCGTGTTCCATACGGCCTTGTGCCTGTGGGACGGGCGCGCTGCCAACCCCGCCGCCGCCGCCCAGGTCGACAATGTGCAGGTCCGCGTGCGCTTTCGCGACCTGCCAGATGCCGAACTCGACGCCTACCTGCGCATCGAACAGCCATACGACTGCGCTGGCAGCGCCAAGAACGAAGGCCTGGGCATCGCCCTGATCGACCACATTCACTCGCTTGATCCGACCGCCCTCACCGGCTTGCCGCTCATCGCCCTGACCGGCATGCTGCGGCGCGCCGGTGTGCGCTTCTTCGGCACCTGACCACTTACCTGAAACGACCCATGCCCGGCACCCTGTACCTGATTCCCAATACCCTCGGCCCACTCGACGCCGCCCCCGGCTGCCTGAACGGCCTGCTGCCGACACAAGTGCAGGCGCTGACCAGCTCGCTCGATTATTTTGTGGCCGAAAACGCCAAAACGGCGCGCGCGTTCCTGAAACTGATCGCGATCGACCATCCACTGGCCAAGCCGCTGCAGGAAATCGAGATCGCCGAACTGAACGTGAACACGCCGGCCGCGGCGCTGACGCAATTGCTGGCGCCACTCCTGGCAGGGCGCGATGCAGGTTTGGTGTCGGAAGCCGGCGTACCGGCCGTGGCCGACCCGGGCGCCGACCTCGTGCGCCTGGCGCATCAGCACGGGATTGCCGTGCGGCCGCTGGTCGGCCCGTCGTCGCTGCTGCTGGCCGTCATGGCCAGCGGCCTGAACGGCCAGAGCTTCGCCTTCAATGGCTACCTGCCCACCGATTCGGCACTGCGCACGAAACGCATCCGCGAGCTGGAAACGCGTTCACGCGGCGAGCGCCAGACGCAGCTGTTCATCGAAACGCCGTATCGCAATGGCGCGATGCTCGAGGCGCTGGTGGCGGGTTGCCAGCCGGGTACGCTGGTGTGCGTGGCCACCGACCTGTCGTTGCCGAGCGAGTCAGTGCGCACGATGACGGCGGCAAAGTGGAAGGCAGCACTGGGGGCGGACAAGGGGCCGGACTTCAACAAGAAGCCGACCGTGTTCCTGCTGCTGGGTCAGTAAAGGATTGGCCGGACTCAGCGGACGTCGTGGGTCAGCTCGCGGACCCAGTCGAACGCTGCCAGTTCGATCTCGCGCACCTCGGGCACCGTCAGCCCGATCTTCTTGAGTTCGGCATTGAGCTTGCGGCCGCCGACGGCCGTTTCGAGCAGCTCGGCGATGCGCAGCATCGTGCCGAAGTCGCCATCGCGGTCGATCAGCGCGTCGCGTACGTCATGCGCGACCTCGACGTGAACGAGGATGTCGGCCATGCGCACCGAGAACAGCGCTTCGGCCAGCGACATGATGCCGACCGTGAACGCGCGGTCGGCGCTGGCCGTATCGCCGGGGCGCACGCGCAGCGTCATCAGTTCGAGCAGCTTGCCGCGCGTGGTGGCCAGTTGCAGCAACGGCGAATCAAGCGAAACCTGCGCGCCTGCCGCCGTGTACAGCAGGATCTGCAGCCAGCGGCCCAGCTGGCGCCGGCCCAGCACCGCCAGCGCCTGTGACAGCGATTCGATGCGCGGACCCGGCACCGCGCGGCTGTTGACCAGGCGCAGCAGGTTCAGGCTGACCAGCGCGTCGCGCTTGACGGCCGTCTCGATGGTCTGGTTGTCGGCGTTGGAATTGACCAGCTCGAGCAAGCGCAGCAGCACGACTTCGGTCGGGGCGATCTTGCGGCCGCTGAGGATCACGGGCCGCGCAAAGTAATAACCCTGGAAGTATTCGAAACCGAGTTCCATGCACAGCTTGAACTCTTCGATCGTCTCGACTTTTTCAGCCAGCAGGCGCTTGCCGGTCTTTTTCAGCGACGCGACCAGATCGCCCAGCGCATCCGGGGCCACGCCCTTGATATCGACCTTGATGATGTCGATCAGCGAGATCAGCTGATCGAGTTCGGGCGAATGCTCGATGACGTCGTCAACGGCGAACTTGAAGCCGAGGTTTTTCAGTTCGTCCACCCGCGCCAGCAACTCGGGCGTGGGTTTGACGGTTTCCAGGATTTCGAGAATGACTTTATGCGGCTGCAGGAAGCGCACGAAGTCGCTCATCAGGACGACAGCGTCGACATTGACGAAGGCGAGCTGATCGCCCACCACCTGCTCCATGCCAAGCTGGGACGCATGCGAAATGACGGCCGCCGTCGCGGCGGCGCCGTCGGTCAGCTTGGCGTCTTCGTCCTCGCCGGCAGCACGAAACAGCAGCTCGAACGCCAGCAATTGCTGGTCGCGCCCGAGAATGGGTTGCCGTGCGAGGAAAAAATCGTCAGACGGCACCAAGACCGCTGCCGTTGCATCAGCATGCATTGAAATATTACTCCTGGAAACTGTCGCGGCGGATCGCGGCGCGCTGGCAGCACGCGCCCGCGTGCCACCTGCACCGACTATACTACAAAAACATCAATCTTAGCATTTCGACATCAAATCGAATGCTAGCTGCGACCGCCACCCTGGCGGGTGCGGCCGGTGCGCGGTGCACCCGGCGTCGCCGGGCGATCGCCACCGGTGCGGGGTGCACGCGGCGCGGCAGGATCCGACGCCGCGCGCGATGGGGCGCCCGGTGCACGAGGCGCGCGCGGTGCGGCACTCTTCGGCGCACTCGAGCGCGGTGGCGCGCCCGGTCGGCCAGCATCCTGCGTCGGACGGCCCGTGCCCGTGCGCGTTGGCTTGACCGGCGCTGTTGGCTCGTCGCCTTCGCGCGGCATCACCTGGCCCGGCAGGCGCAGACTGCCCTTGCCCGACAGCGGGCTGGCGCGGCGCGCATTGCCGATCGGCTGGCGCGGCATGCCGGCGGCGCCGTCGGTACGGCTGGCGCTGCGGCCGAGGGCCGTGCCCGTGACCTGGGTGCCCTTTTCGATCGTGAAGCGTGCGCCCGCGTCCTTGCCCAGCACGCGCACCAGATACGGCAGCACTTCGCGCAGGATCGGCTCGAGCGTGTACGGCGGGTTCAGGATGAACATGCCGGAGCTGTGCAGGCCCGTGCCGTCCGGGGTCGGGGTCTGGATCGTCAGCGTGACGTTCAGCCATTCCTTGGCCGGCACGCGCTTCAGGCGGTCGGCAAACTGGCGCGATTCCATGCGCTGGAGTACCGGATACCAGACCGCGTAAATGCCGCTCGGGAAGCGCAGCAGCGCGTCGTCGAGCGCTTCTTTCACACGCTTGTAGTCATCCTTGACTTCGTATGGCGGGTCGATCAGCACCAGCGCGCGGCGCGACGGTGGCGGCAGCAGGGCCTTCATGCTGTCGAAGCCGTCGCCCCGGTCGATCATCACGCGGCGACCGCGCGAGCGCTCGCCCTGCTCGGCCTTGTGGGCGTCGAGCTTGCGGAAGTTATCGGCCAGGATCTTGCAATCGGCCGGGTGCAGCTCGAACAGGCGCAGGCGATCCTGCTCACGCGCCATCTGCTCGGCAACATACGGCGAACCCGGGTAGTAGCGCATCTTGCCGCTCGGGTTCATGCCCTTGATCAGGTCGAGGTATTCCTTCAGGGGCGCCGGGACGTCGGTGAGCGCCCACAGCGGGCCGATGCCAGTATCGAATTCGGCGGTCTTGGTCGACTGGAAACTGTCGAGTGCGTACACGCCGGCGCCCGAGTGGGTATCGATATAGGTGTAGGCCGCATCCTTCTGGTTCATGTACTGGTGCAGTTGCACCTGGATGAAGTGCTTGAGGACATCGGCGTGATTACCCGCGTGGAAGGCGTGGCGGTAGCTCAACATAAGCTGGAATTCCTAAAAGTGACGTTGCCGCGCGAAACTGGCGGCGATATTAGGCGCCATTATCCACTACAACCGGGCCCGGCTGGGAATCGGTGCGATCTGCGGTCGACATAAAAAAAGCCGCAACCCTTGTGAGGTTGCGGCCAGCGCGCCATCAGTGTGCTAGTCAGGCGACTTTCTTTTCTTCAAAGAACTGTTCGTCCTCGGTCGAGCCGTGCAGCGCCGTGGTCGAGCTCTGGCCCTGCTGGATGGCCTGGGTCACGGCGTCGAAGTAGCCGGTGCCGACTTCGCGCTGGTGCTTGACGGCGGTGAACCCTTTTTCGGCGGCGGCGAACTCGGCCTCTTGCAGCTCGACGAAGGCCGACATGCCGGTGCGTGCATAGCCGTGGGCCAGATTGAACATGCCGTAATTGAGCGAGTGAAAGCCGGCCAGCGTGATGAACTGGAACTTGTAACCCATCGCGCCCAGCTCGCGCTGGAATTTGGCGATGGTCGCGTCGTCCAGATTCTTTTTCCAGTTGAACGACGGCGAGCAGTTATAGGCCAGCATCTTGCCTGGAAACTTGGCGTGGATCGCATCAGCAAAACGGCGCGCGAATTCGAGGTCGGGCTTGCCGGTTTCGCACCAGACCAGGTCGGCGAACGGCGCATAGGCCAGGCCGCGCGAAATCGCTTGCTCGACGCCCGGCTGGACGCGGAAGAAACCCTCGACCGTGCGCTCGCCGGTGCAGAACTCCCTGTCATTGGCGTCGACGTCGGACGTGAGCAGGTCGGCCGCTTCGGCGTCGGTGCGGGCGATGACGAGCGTCGTGGTGCCCATCACGTCGGCTGCCAGGCGGGCGGCGTTGAGCTTCTCGATGGCTTCGCGGGTCGGCACCAGCACCTTACCGCCCATGTGGCCACACTTCTTGACCGAGGCCAGTTGATCCTCGAAGTGCACGCCCGATGCGCCGGCTTCGATCATCGACTTCATCAGTTCATAGGCATTGAGCACGCCGCCGAAACCGGCTTCGGCATCGGCCACGATCGGTGCGAAGTAATCGATGTCGTCCTTGCCTTCCGACCACTGGATCTGGTCGGCGCGCTGGAACGTGTTGTTGATGCGGCGCACGACCAGCGGCACCGAGTTGGCCGGATACAGCGACTGGTCCGGATACATTTCGCCAGCGGCGTTGGCGTCGCCTGCCACTTGCCAGCCCGACAGGTAGATCGCTTTCAGGCCGGCCTTGACCTGCTGCATGGCCTGGTTACCGGTCAGCGCGCCCAGGGCGTTCACATACGGCTCATCATTGACCAGGTTCCACAGCTTCTCGGCGCCGCGCTTGGCCAGCGTGTGCTCGATGCGCACCGAGCCACGCAGACGCACGACGTCAGCGGCGGTGTAATTGCGCACGACGCCTTTCCAGCGTGGATTGGTGTCCCAGTCTTGCTGGAGTTCGGCGATTTGCTGTTCACGGGTAGTCATGGTGTGTTCTCCTGAAGGGTAGTAAGACGTTTGATCAAGCATGCGAATCCGTTGAGACAATCATAAAGCCGTTTGTGCGCGGCACCATCAGTCTTCTATAAGACATACGACTAAAATAATTACTAATAATATCAATGGCTTGTATTGCTCATATCATGATCCGGAATGAAATTTCTTACGATGGTAAGAAAAGCGTCCGTTGTCATGCTGCGCATTTCGCATTGCACGACGATCATTTCGCATCCTGAAATATGGCGCCTTATTTCCCATCAAGAAACGACCACGGACCCGGCAATGCTCCTGGCGCGAATTGGCCACAGGTAGGGTGTGCGGGTTTCCCGCGCACGCGTTCAACTTGCCTTCGCATACCACGGAGCGAGATTGAATTGAACGCGTGGACGGCAAAGCCAGCTCGGCGCCCCCGCCCACCCTACCTCCCGTCAAGAAACGACAAAGGGCGCGGCAATTGCCGCGCCCTTTTCATTGCCACCGAACCGGCTTACTTCGCCAGTTCGACCGTCTGCTCTCCGAAGGTCAGCTCGCCACCCCGCACCCGCACGGGAATCACGTCCTTCGGTCCGAAGCGGCCCGACAGGATCGCTTTCGACAGCGGATTTTCGATCTGCTGCTGGATCGCCCGCTTGAGCGGCCTTGCGCCGTACACCGGGTCGTAGCCTGCTTCGGCGATCTTCTGCAGCGCCTCTTCGTCGATGTCGAGCGTCATGTCCATCTTGGCCAGGCGCGCTTCCAGAATCTGCAGCTGGATGCGGGCAATCGCGCCAATGTTCTTCTCATCGAGTGCATGGAACACGACGATCTCGTCGATACGGTTGATGAACTCGGGACGGAAGTGCCCGCGTACCTCGGCCATCACCGCCATCTTCACGACGGCCGGCTCATCGCTCTCCATCGTCTGGATCCGGTGCGAACCGAGGTTCGACGTCATCACGATCACCGTGTTCTTGAAGTCGACCGTGCGGCCCTGACCATCGGTCATGCGGCCATCGTCCAGCACCTGCAGCAACACATTGAACACGTCCGGGTGCGCCTTTTCGATCTCGTCGAGCAGGATCACGCTGTACGGTTTGCGCCGCACGGCTTCGGTCAGGTAACCGCCCTCTTCATAGCCAACATACCCCGGCGGCGCGCCGATCAGGCGGGCCACCGAATGCTTCTCCATGAATTCGCTCATGTCGATGCGGATCATCGCGTCCTGCGTATCGAACAGGAAGCCGGCCAGCGCCTTGCACAGCTCGGTTTTACCGACACCGGTCGGGCCCAGGAACATGAACGAACCATATGGGCGATCCGGGTCGGACAGGCCGGCGCGCGAACGGCGGATCGCGTCCGACACCGCTTCGATGGCTTCGTCCTGGCCCACGACCCGCTTGTGCAGCTCGTCCTCAATGTGCAGCAGCTTGTCACGCTCGCCCTGCAGCATGCGCGTGACGGGGATGCCGGTCGCGCGCGAGACCACTTCGGCGATTTCCTCGGCGCCAACCTGCGTGCGCAGAAGCTTGGGCTTCTGGCCGTCGAGTTCGGCGCGAGCGGTGCTCGCTTCGGCGTCGCGCAGCTGCGCTTCGAGTTCCGGCAGGCGGCCATACTGCAGCTCGGAGGCCTGCTGCCAGTTGCTCTGGCGGCGCGCTTCTTCCATCTGGTAGCGGATGCGCTCGATCTCTTCCTTGATGTGCGTGGTGCCCTGCACCGCGGCCTTCTCGGCCTTCAGGATTTCTTCGAAGTCGTTGTACTCGCGCTCAAGGCGCACGATTTCCTCGCCCAGCAGCTCGAGGCGGCGCTGCGACGCTTCATCGGTCTCGCGGCGCACGGCTTCGCGCTCGATCTTCAGCTGGATCATGCGCCGCTCAAGGCGGTCCATGACTTCGGGCTTGGAATCGATCTCGATCTTGATCTTGGCCGCCGCTTCGTCGATCAGGTCGATGGCCTTGTCGGGCAGGAAGCGGTCGGTGATGTAGCGGTGCGACAGCTCGGCCGCCGCGATGATCGCCGCGTCGGTGATGTCGACCTGGTGGTGCAGCTCGTATTTCTCCTGCAGCCCGCGCAGGATGGCGATCGTCGCCTCGACACTCGGCTCGTCAACGATGATCTTCTGGAAGCGGCGCTCGAGCGCAGCATCCTTTTCGACATACTTGCGGTATTCGTCGAGCGTGGTCGCGCCGACGCAGTGCAGCTCACCGCGCGCCAGCGCCGGCTTGAGCATATTGCCGGCGTCCATCGCGCCTTCGGCCTTGCCGGCGCCCACCATCGTGTGCAGCTCGTCGATGAAGACGATCGTCTGGCCTTCGTCCTGCGCCAGCTCTTTCAGCACGCTTTTCAGGCGCTCTTCAAATTCGCCGCGGAACTTCGCGCCGGCCAGGAGCGAGGCCATGTCGAGCGACAGCACGCGCTTGCCCTTGAGCGAATCGGGCACTTCGCCATTGACGATGCGCTGCGCCAGGCCTTCGACGATGGCCGTCTTGCCCACACCCGGCTCACCGATCAGGACCGGATTGTTCTTGCTGCGACGCTGCAGCACCTGGATCGCGCGGCGGATTTCATCGTCGCGGCCGATCACCGGATCGAGCTTGCCGGCGCGGGCGCGCTCGGTCAGGTCGAGCGTGTATTTCTTGAGCGATTCGCGCTGCCCTTCGGCTTCGGGCGAATTGACGCTTTCGCCACCGCGCACGGCCTGGATCGCCGCCTCGAGCGACTTCTTCGCCAGGCCGTTTTCACGGGCCAGGCGGCCGGCGTCGGACTTGTCTTCCAGCAGCGCCAGCAGGATCATCTCGGACGAGACGAAACCGTCGCCGCGCTTTTGCGCTTCACGGTCCGCCAGGTTCAACAGGCCCATCAGGTCGCGCCCGACCTGGACGTTGCCGCCGGTACCGGTGACCTTTGGCTGGCGCTCGAGCGAGGCCTTCAGCGCATTGGACAGCGCGCCGACGTTCACGCCGGCACGCTGCAGCAGCGAACGCGCACTGCCGTCGTCCTGGTTCAACAGCGCCACCAGCAGGTGGACCGTTTCAATGTATTGGTTGTCGTTGCCGACCGCCAGGCTCTGGGCATCTGCCAGCGCTTCCTGGAGCTTGGTCGTCAATTTATCTTGTCGCATGGTGTGACTCCTGAGTTTGTTCTTGGTTGCGATACAAGATTGGGATGACGGGATGCTTTTCAAGCGCGGCATCATGCCGCGCGTAAGAAAAACCCCTACAAAGCGGGAGGCACTTAACTGTCGGACAACCTGGACTCGGGCGCTGTCCCGGCGGCCTGCAGATCGCGTACGTTCTTTTGCACGGCAACCACGGCAAACAATGACAGCGCAAACGACATCGCATAAAAGCCTTTTTCGCTCAGCGCCAGCGTCGCGTTGACGAGGCCAATGCCCAGCAGCCCGATCGATGCCATCAGCGAGAACCAGCACAGCGACGCGTACAGGCCCGTGACCGGCAAGCCTTCTGCACGATCACGCACTGTTTTTTGCAGAGAAATCGCGGCGAACAGGCCGTACAGCAGCAGCACGAGGTAGTAACCTTTTTCATTGAGCTGCATCTGGGCGTTCCAGAGGCCAATGAGATAGGCCGCCATGCCGATGATGAGTGCGCCCCAGGAGGCGCCGACGAAGGCCGCGGTCGGCCGGTAGTTGGTATTCATGATCGAGCTCCTGTGTAATTACTCGACGGGAACTCTAGCATGCTTCAAACGGGCCACATATGCGTTGTCAGGGAAAACCTCCCTGCGCTGCCGACTTTACCCGCGCAGGGTGCGCAGCACGGCAAAACCGGCCATGCAGCACAGCAGCGCGCCGATCAGGTGCAACGCCGTATGCGCCAGCGCCCAGCCGATCTCGCCGCGCTGCAGCAGCGTCATCGATTCGCCACTAAAACTGGAGAAGGTCGTCAAGCCACCGAGGAAGCCGGTAATGATGAACAGGCGCCAGTGCGGCGCCAGCCCGGGCTGATCGGCAAAGAACGCGAGCGCGCAGCCGATCAGAAAGCCGCCGACCAGATTGGCCGCGAGCGTGCCGACCTGGACAAAGCCGTGCAGGCTGCCCAGCCACAGACCCAGGCCCCAGCGCAGCCAGGCGCCAATGGCGGCGCCGAGCCCGACCGCGAGAAAATTCAGCGGGCTTGCCACCGCGCCCGCGCTGTATCGTCCGTGACGCGCGCATCGACCCAGCGCGCGCCGTCCGGCGTGTCTTCCTTCTTCCAGAACGGCGCTTCCGTCTTCAGGTAATCCATGATGAATTCGCAGGCCGCGAACGCATCGCCCCGGTGCGCGGCGGTCACCGCCACGAGCACGATCTGATCGAGCGGCAGCAACGGCCCCACGCGGTGGATGACCAGCGTGGCAAACAACGGCCAGCGCGCGGCGGCCTGGGCGGCGATGTCGTCGAGCGCTTTCTCGGTCATGCCGGGATAGTGTTCGAGCTCCATCGCCGCGACCTGCGCGCCGTCATTCAGGTCGCGCACGGTGCCGACGAACGCCACGACGGCGCCGACCCGGGCGTCGCCCTCGCGCAGGCGCGCGACCTCGAGGCCGAGGTCGAAGTCGCCAGTTTGCACACGGACATTATTCATGACGCCTCCTTCGGCTGGCGCAGCATCAGGCACTCGATACGCGTTTCGGTGCGCACGTCGGCCAGGGCCGGCAGGGCCAGCAGCGCGCGCAGCTCGGCCGTATTGCCGCCCGGCTTCTGGCCGGACTTGAGGGAGCTTTGCAGCACCTCGACCTGCAGGCGCAAGCGGTCGCGGGCGAATTCAACGCCGCTGTCGATGCCGGCGGCAATCTCCAGACGAAGCAGGTCGTTCAACAGGCGCGGCCGGTTTTCCTGGAGCTGGCGCGCATACGCGGCGCGATCGCCTTCGAGCGCAGCCAGCGCCGCGTCGAAGCGCTTCTGCAGGATCGGCTCGTAACCACCGTCTACCGGGGCCAGTGCCGCCCAGCGGGCACGCCAGCCGTCTCCTTGCGTGTGGGTGCCGGCATTGCTGTCCGGATCGGCGATTGCTGTTTCGAGCGCCTGGATCAGGCGCAGCTTGTCGCGCACGACGCCGGCCAGGACCGTGTCGGCGGCGCGGCGTACCTGCGCCACCTGGGCCTGCACCTGGGCCACGGCAGCCTGGTAACGCCCCTCGATGCGCGCCTCGTGGGCACGCGGCACCGGGCCGATCGCCTGCCATTCGGCGGCCGCTTCGCGCAGCATCCTGGCGACGTTTGACGGCGTCGCATCACCTGCGGCTGCTTCGAGGCGGGCGCACAGCGCTTCTTTGGCCGCTTCGTGGGTGCGGCGTTCGCTGTCAGCCGCGTGCGCATGCTCCTTGCGGGCCGCAAACAACGCGTCGCAGGCAGCGCGGAAACGCTGCCACAGCGCCTGCTCGGCCTTGCGTTCGAGCGGCAGCGCGCGCGCATGTTCTTGCCAGCGGCTTTGCAATTCGCGCAGCATGTCGACGGCGTGCCGTTCGTTCGGGTCGAGCTTGTGGACTTCTTCGATCAGTTGTTCGCGCACGGCGACTTCGACCTTGCGCTGGTTTTCCAGCGGACGCTGCAGCGTCGTCAGTGCCTCGGAGAACAAGCCGTCGAGACGTTTCTTTTCCTTGCGGTCGACCGCGCCCAGATGGCTCCAGGCCGTACGCAGGCGCTGCACGGTAGCCGACACATGCTTCCAGTCGGCGTTGTCCTGCTGCAGGTTGGCGATCTCGGCCTGGGCTTCGTCGACCAGCGCCTGGCCGCGCGCGGCATTCGCGTGGCGCTCGTCGGCCAGCTGGCGGAAATGCGCGGCGGCCGGTGCGTAGGCAGCGCTGCAGGCGGCGTCGAAGCGCTCCCACAGGCTGCGCGGCGCCGGGCCGGACAAGGTGTCGAGCGCCTTCCAGCGCTCGCGCATGCTGCCGACCTTCTTGGCCAGCTCGCCCATCGCCAGGTTCTGCGTGGCCAGCGTCTCGACTGTCTTGATCAATTCTTCGCGCGACACGTTGCCGCCCCAGCGCGCCCAGTCCGACAAGCGTTTCAGGTCAGCGCGCAGATGGGTCAGGTGCTCGAGCTGGGCGCCCGTCAGGCGCACGCCCTTGTCCTTGGCGTCCTTCAGTGACTTGTCGATCTCGGCAGCGGTACCGAGCGAGCCCTGCTGCAGGGCAGCTTCGAGCGCGTCCATCTGGTCGAGGAAGGCCTGGTCGGCGCCCTTGTCCCTGGCAGGCGCGCTGCCGCTGTCGGCTGGCGCTCCTGCTTGCGCTGCAGCCGGGGCTGCTTTCGGCTTGCGAACCGCTTGCGGAAACGACGCGAGCAAGGCGTCGAAGCGCGCTTGCAGCGCTTCAGCATTGGTGTTGGCAGGGATGGCCGGCAGGCGCTGCCATTCGCGGCGCAGGACATCCGGCGTCAATTCTTCTTGTGGTTGCGCCGTCCATGCGGCCAGGGCCGCTTCACGGGCGGCCAAGGCCGCCGCATCCTTCTCGGCGGTGGCCAGGCTGGCCGTCAGGCGTGCCAGTTCATTGCTCACCTCGCCAACCAGCGCGCGCGGCAGCGATGGGTGGCCAGGATCGGCCAGTGCCGCTGCTTGTTCCTGCTGCAGGCGGGCCAGCGTCTCGCCGAACGCGGTGGCGTCGAGCCCCTGCCCGTCGAGCTGGCGCAGCGCCGTCAGGCGATCGATCATGGCGCGCTGCAACTGCACTTGCGCTTCGAGACGGGCGCCAAGCTGGGCGCGCACGGCCTCGAAGTCGGCAGCGAGCTCTGGCGCGCGGATGACCGACCATTTGCGGTCGAGTTCGCCAACGTGGTTAGGCGTCAGCAATACGTCACCCAGCATGGCGCGCGCCTGCGCCAGGGTGTCTTCACCACGGCGCAGTTCAGCTTCATGGTGGCGGATCGCGTCGAGCCGGCCATGCACGAGCTTGGCAACGCGGCGATCGACATTGCGCATTGCGCCGTACACGCGCTCGAGGTGCTCGCGGCCATGGAGCAGCTCGGCGGCGGCCAGGCGCAATTCGGAAAACGGGGATTGCAGGATGAACTCGGCAGCGGCAGCTTCGTCGCTGCCAAGCGTCTTGAGCTGCACAGCCTGGCGCTCGCGGGCGCTGGCCACGGCGGCGCGCGCCTCGGCAGCCTGCGCTGCGGCCTGGTTTGCCGCCTGCTCTGCAGCAGCGGCCGCTGCGGCCTTGGCCTTGTTATTGGCTTTGCTACCGGTCTTGCTACCGACGGACTGGGCAGCGCCCGATTTCGCCGGGGCCGGCTTGGCGGCGCCCTGTTGCTCGCCGGACGCGGCCGGCTTGCTGCCCTGCCGCTTGAAGAGAAAATCGAACATAGGAAATTCGCACCGCTAAAACTGCCATCATAGCAAAGAACATGGCGTCAACCGGCGCGCACGCCCTGCTGCAGCAGCTAATTCACGATGGGCACGCCGGGTGGCAAGGCGGGTGATTTCCTGGTTGAAACTTCTAACGGAAGCCTGGCACGCACGATGCCGCGCCCCGCGTCACGGTGTTCGTTCTGCACCGTGTCGTGGGCCAGCATCTGGTTGGCGATCGTGAACCAGTGGTCGCCGGGAATGAGTGTGCGCGCCAGCGGCAGCAACTCGCGCTCTTCGCGTTCGAGGCGCTCGAGCAGCAATTCGCAGCAGGCTTCCAGCGCCGCCAGGCAGCCGGGATCGCCTTCGGCAGCGGCGGCCTGGGCCGCCATGCGCGCGGCGTGCGCGCGCCGGCTCAGCGCATCGAGTTCGGCCAGCAGCGCGCCGGCATCGGCCCCACGCCGGCGCAGCGCCGGCAGCACGAACTTGTCGAGCTTGCGCCACTGGCACGCGTCGCTGACCTGGCGCAGCGCGTCACATGCCGCTTGATACTGGTGCGCCGCTGGCGGCTCGCCCCACCAGGCGGCGGGCCGCCAGCGGTCGAGCAGCGCTTGCAGGTCGACGCGCGCCCGGGCCTGTTCGATGGATAGCGCCACCAGCGTGTAGGTGGAAGTGAGCATGATGTCTCCTCTCAATGCGCCGCCAGCGCGCATGGCGAGGCCATGCCGGATTGGCTGGGGATGCGGGTATCGGGGTAGCCGGCGATGGATTTTGTAGTAGTAGCCGGCGACAAGAACTAGCTAGTGTAGAGACACGGTCCTGGCCAGGTTTGATGTTCGTCAAATGCGATTTGACAACAAGAGCGGGGTCACGCACGACGAATTTCCCCACACAACATGCTTGCGAGATGGTATTGCACGGCGCGCCACGACGGGTCGCCCGCTGCGTTATAGTAGGCCCCGATTTCGGCTTTCTCAACGGTAGAACTCCCCCATGCGACTGCTGCACACCTCTGACTGGCATCTTGGCCAGACCCTGCACAATTTCGACCGGATCCACGAACACGGGCGCTTCCTCGACTGGCTGGTCGGGACGCTGGACCAAGAGCGCATCGATGTGCTGCTGATCGCGGGCGATATTTTCGATAACGCCAATCCGTCGTCGGCCGCCCACCGCCAGCTGTACCGCTTCCTGCAGCAGGCCCGCAGCCGCGTACCCCATCTGCAGGTAGTGGTCATCGCGGGCAACCACGATTCTGCCGGCCGGCTGGAAGCACCCACGCCGCTGCTGGAGGCCTATGGCACGATTGTCGTGGGCAACGTACTGCGCAGCAGCGATGGCGAAGTCGACCTCGACCGGCTGCTGGTGCCGCTGCATGACCGCGACGGCAAGGTGGCCGCGTGGTGCCTGGCCGTGCCGTTCCTGCGCCCCGGCGACGTGCCGCGCCTGCGCGCTGCGGCGGGCGATGCAGCCAGCGATGCACCAGGCCTCGATCCTTATCTGCAGGGCACGACCCTTCTGTACCGCCAGGCGTATGCGCTGGCGCGTGCACGCGCCACGGACGGCCAGGCCATCATCGCCATGGGCCACTGCCATATGGTTGACGGCCAGGCGTCGCTCGACTCCGAACGCCGTATCGTCATCGGCGGCACCGAAGCGCTGCCCAGCAGCATGTTCGATCCCGGCATCGCCTACGCAGCGCTGGGCCACCTGCACCTGGCCCAGAAGGTCGGCGGGCGCGAAAACGTGCGCTACAGCGGCAGTCCGCTGCCGCTGTCGTTTTCCGAAGTCAATTACCAGCACCAGGTGCTGCGAATCGACCTGGAAGGGGATCGTGCCGTGGACATCACGCCGCTGTTCGTGCCCCGCGCGGTGGCCTTGCTGCGGGTGCCGGCCAAACCCGCGCCGCTGGATGAGGCGCTGGCGGCGCTCGAGGCACTTGAACTCGATCCCGACCTGCCGCAGCATGCCTGGCCTTTTCTCGAAGTCAGGGTGCTGCTCGACGGGCCGGAACCCGGCCTGCGCGCGCGCATCGAGGCGGTACTGGCCGGCAAGCCCGTGCGCCTGGCCAAGATCGAACCGACGCGCAAGCACGTGGCAGTCGACGATACGGGACTCGCGCTGAGCCTGGATCAATTGGCGCAGTTGCAGCCGGACGATGTGTTCCGGCGCCTGTGGCTGCAGAAATACGGCGCCGAAGCGCCGCCTGAGCAGATCGCGTCGTTTGCCGAGCTGTTCCACGTGGTGGAAGGTGAGCCGCGATGAAGATCCTGCGTATCAGCGGCAAAAACCTCGCTTCGCTGGCGGGCGAGTTCGCCATCGATTTTGAATCGGAACCACTCGCGTCCGCCGGCCTGTTTGCCATCAGCGGCCCGACCGGCGCCGGCAAGAGCACCCTGCTCGACGCGCTGTGCCTGGCGCTGTACGGCGACACGCCGCGCCTGCTGAAGCGTTCGAGCACGCGCCTGCCCGATGTGGGCGAAGAAACGGTGACCGCGCAAGATGCCCGCACGCTGCTGCGCCGGGGCGCCGCCGAAGGCTGGGCCGAGGTCGACTTTGTGGGAAGCGACGATCGCCGCTACCGCGCCCGCTGGGCCGTGCGGCGCTCGCGCAACAAGCCGAACGGCGCGTTGCAACCGGTCAAGATTTCGCTGAACCGGTTGCCCGAGCTGATCCCCGTGGGCGGCACCAACACGGAAGCCGCAGCAGAGATCATGCAACGCATCGGCCTGTCGTTCGAACAGTTTACGCGCGCCGTGCTGCTGGCCCAGAACGAATTCTCGGCGTTCCTCAAAACCGACGAAAACGAGCGCGGCGAACTGCTCGAAACGCTCACCGGCACGACGATCTACAGCGACATTTCGCGCCGGGCGTTCGAGCGCTACAAGGCCGAACAGGTCCGCACGCAAGTCCTGCAATCCAAACTGGCCAATGCTGCCCCGCTGTCGCCGGAAGACCGCGCGCTGCTGGAGAGCGAGCGCGCCAGCGCCGACCTGGCCCGGCAAGCGCTGGACGATCGCCACGCCCTCCTCGAAGGGCAACTGCGCTGGCACCAGGAACTGGACAAGCTCACGCGCGGCGAAGCGCAGGCCGAGCAGGTACTGGCGGCGGCCAATGCGCAGCGCGTGGATGCCGGCGAGCGGCGCCAGCGCCTGGCCACGCTCGACGCGGTGCAGGCGGCGCGCCCCCTGAGCCTGGAGGTGCAGCGCCTCGAAGCCGAGCGCCGGCAAGCCCATTCGGCCATCGAGACGACGCAGGCCCAGCTGGCGGCCGCACTTGAGGTGCGGCGCACCAGTGTGGCCGAGACCGATGCGGCCACGGCGCAACTGGACGCCGCTGAAGCGGCACTGCGCGCGGCAGCGCCGCAACTCGATGACGCGAAGGCCCTCGATGCTGCGCTGGCGACACTGGCGCCGAACCACGTACAGGCGCAATCCGCACTCGACGCCGCGCGCACGCAGGCGCGCCAGGCGCGCGAGCAGCACCAGGCCAAATCGACTGCACTGGCAGGCGCGCAGCAAGCCCGCGATAACGCTGCCGCTTGGCTGGCGGCCCAGTCGCGCCTGGACGCGGTGGCAGGCGCCTGGGGCCAATGGGAACGCCTGCTGCGCCAGGGCGAAGACACGCTTGCCACGCTCGCCGCCAACCAGGCGGCGGCAGAGACAATCCAGGCCCAGGCACTGGGCGCGGCCGAGCGCGAAGCGCAAGCCACGAGCGCGCTGGTGGCCAGTACTGCACGCCTCGACGCACTGGAGACGACGCGCCGCGCCGCGATGGCGGCGCTGGCCAGCTTGGATGCCGAGGCCATCGGCGCCGAGCGCCAGGGTCTCGATGTTCGCCGCGAACGCCTGATGCAGGCCGAGCGCAGCTGGACCGACCTGGCGGCCGCGCACGCCACGCTGGCCGGCCTCGCGCGCGACGTCGATCGCGTGGAGACGGCGCGCTCAAACGCCGAACGGGGGCTGGCCGAGGCACGCGCTGGCGCGCCAGCGCTGGAAGCGGCCATGACACAGGCCGAGCGCTCGCTGGCGGCAGCGGAACTCGCATGCGCGGCGGATGTCGAACAGTTGCGTGCGAACCTGGAGGACGACGCACCCTGCCCCGTCTGCGGGGCGCACGAGCACCCGTATGCCCATCAGGCTGCGCCGTTGAAAAACATGCTCGCCAGCCTGCGCGCTGAAGTGGACGGCTGCCGCCTGCGCGTGCGCGAGAACAGCGCGCTGCAGGCGCAGCATGCGGCGGCAGCGGGCGCGGCGCACGAGCGGCTGGCGGCGCTGGCGCACGACCGCCTCACGCTGGGCGAGCGTGTCGCCAGTCTCGAACAGGCCTGGCACGCCGACCCGCTGGCGGCGGTTGCGCCACCGGCCGACGAACGCGCCGACTGGTTCGTCGCCCAGCGTAGCGCGCTGCGCGACGCGGTCGACGCGTTGGCCCGGCAAGAGCAACAGTGGCGCGCCGCTGCCGCCGCCCGCGACGCGGCCCAGCACGAGGTCGACGCCGCCCAGTCCGACCTGGCCCGCCTGCGCTCGGCAGCAGAAGCCGGGCGCGAGGCCGCAGCCGGGTTGCAAGCCGCGCTCAAGACGCACATGCTGCGCCACGAAGCAGCAAGCGCGCAACTGGATGCGCTGCTGGCCGAACTCGATGGCCCGCTGGCCGATGCGCATGGCGGTGGCTGGCAAGCGGCATGGCGGCGCGATCCCGCCACCTGGCGCGCGGCGCGTGCACAGGAGGCCGCCGCGTGGCGTGAGCACACTGACGCGCTGGCCCGCGCCACCGCCACGATCGCCACACTGGACGTGGAAACGACGGCGCTGGCCACACGCATCGCCGAGATCGATGTAGCCAGCGCGCGCAGTGCGCTCGACTTCGAGCGCATCGACGCCGAGCTCACACAGAAACGCACGGCGCGCGCCGCGCTGTGGGCAGGCCGCCCGGCACGCGACGTCGAGCGCGAACTGAACGCCGCCGTCACCAGCGCGCGTGAACTACTCGCAGCGCGCCAGCTGGTGGCGCAGCACGCGGCACAGGGCGAAACGACGGCGCGCACCACACTGGCGGGCCTCGTCGAGCGCGTGGCGCAACTCGACAGCGCCGGCGCGGCGGCGGCCACCGCCCTGGCCGACTGGCTGGAGGACTACCGCAAGGATCCCGACGGCGTGGACGATATCGCCAATCTGGATGCGCTGGCCCGCCTGCTGCAAGTGGGCGCCGCCTGGCTGGCGCAGGAACGCACGGCCCTGAACGCCATTGACACCGAGGTGGGTCAGGCCACAGCAATCCTGAGCGAGCGACGCGCCCAGCGTCTGGCGCACCTGGCCTCGGCCCCGCCCGACGGCCAGCCGGTCGAAGCCGTCACGGCGGCGTTCGATGCGATCCAGGCCGAGCGCCATGCGGCGATCGAAGCGTCGACCTCGGCGCGCCTGCGCGTCATGCAGGACGACGAGCGGCGCGTGGCCGCGGCATCGAGCCTGCGCGAGATCGAGCAGCAGCAGATGCAAGAGCAGCGCTGGGGCAAGCTGTCGGAGCTGATCGGCTCGAGCGACGGGAAAAAATTCCGCAATTACGCGCAGCAGTTCACGCTCGACGTGCTGCTTGGCTATGCCAATGCGCACCTGGCGCAGCTGGCCAAACGCTATCGCCTCGAGCGCGTTAGTTACGCGGGCATGCCGTCGCTGGCGCTGATGGTGCGCGACCAGGACATGGGCGGCGAGGTGCGCTCGGTCAATTCGCTGTCGGGCGGCGAATCGTTCCTGGTGTCGCTGGCGCTGGCGCTGGGCCTGGCCTCGCTGTCATCGAACCGGGTGCGGGTCGAATCACTCTTCATCGACGAAGGCTTCGGCAGCCTCGACAGCGAAACGCTGGGCGTGGCGATGGACGCCCTGGACGCGCTGCAATCGCTGGGCCGCAAGGTGGGCGTCATTTCGCACGTGCAGGGGATGACCGAGCGCATCGCAACCAAGGTGCTGGTGCGCCCGGCAGGTGGCGGCAGCAGCGCCGTGGTGGTCGAATGAGTGCGAGTCAACCAGCAGACTTGGGCGGTGTAAAATGCCGCCCTCCTTTCCTTTACCTGCTCCGTGATCATGAAACCAGCCCGTACCCTGACGTTCAAGTGCGCAAAATGCACCAAACCAGTCACCGTCTACCTGCAAAAAGTCTCCGCCTGCTCGCACATCCAGCCTTACCAGGGCATCTGCGGCTGCGGTGAAGTCAAGCGCCACGCCACCGGCAATGCCGACGCCGTGGCGTCCTATCTGGCGTCGAGCGACGGCAACTGGAACCACCATCATTAATATCACCAATAAGATGGATCAAGCGATGGCACGCATCGAATGGGTCGAGGACGGCGTCGAACGCTCGGCCGTCTGGCGCTCGGAGAGCGGCTGGCCCGCACCAAAAAAAGTGGTGCTGGCCGACGACACGCTGAGCGCCGACGCCGCCTACCGGCTCGCGCTGGACGGCACGGCGCTACTGTGGCGCGGCGACTTCCAGAACGCCCGCCAGCTGGTGCAGGCGCTGGCGCGCCGGATCGACCACAAGGGCGAGCGCCCACGCCGCGCCAAGGCCGGCAAGGCCGTGCCCACACCCCTCGAAGCGTTCCACCGCCATCGTCTCTCCCAGTTGCAGCGTGCCCGCACGCTGGCGATGCTGGTGCTGCCATTTGAGGCCGATCACAGCACCCCCCTGCGCCGCGCACCCGATGCGCAGCAGGCCTGCCTTGAAGCGTATGGCCCGGTCGACGCGCCGTATGTCGCCTCGCTGCGCGAGCTGCTGGGCGTGATCGGCGCCCATGAGTGGCGCAGCAAGGGCGTCATGATTCCGGCGCTGAACGACCGCATCCATCCGTGGTACGGCGTGTTCTCGCCCGTGCGCGGCGAATACGTCGAGCTGGTCGCGCAGGCGCCGCTGCCTGCCGGTGCACAGCGCGCATTCGACATCGGCGCCGGCACCGGCGTGCTGTCGGCTGTGCTGGCCCGGCGGGGCCTAGCGGTGCTTGCCACCGAAGTCGATCCGCGGGCGCTGGGCTGCGCGCGCGAAAACATCGAGCGCCTGGGCCTGGCGGCGCAGGTCGAGATCGCGCAGACCGACCTGTTCCCGGAAGGCCGCGCGCCGCTGGTGGTCTGCAATCCACCATGGCTCCCGGGCAAGCCGAGTTCGGCGATCGAATACGCGATCTACGATCCGGACAGCCGCATGCTGCGCGCGTTCCTCGCGGGCCTCGGTGCGCATCTTGAGGCCGGTGGCGAAGGCTGGCTGATCATGTCGAACTTCGCCGAGCACCTGGGCCTGCGCAGCCGTGATCAGTTGCTTGGATGGATTGCGGCGGGCGGCCTGGAAGTGATCGAGCGCCACGACACGCGGCCCGTGCACCCGCGCGCGACCGATACCGACGATCCGCTGCACGCGGCGCGCTCGCAGGAAGTCACGTCGCTGTGGCGCCTGCGCAGCAGCGCCATTTGAGGGATTTACCCCCTCTGCACGTCGCGCATTGCATATTGCTGCGCAGCGCGCTATAATTGCGCTGCGGGGTGGAGCAGTCTGGCAGCTCGTCGGGCTCATAACCCGAAGGTCACAGGTTCAAATCCTGTCCCCGCAACCAATTCAATACAAAAGCCCGACTCACAGAGCCGGGCTTTTGTTTTCTATGGCAACAAAATGCAACCTCGAAGGCAGAGGATGAGAGACAAGAAAGACCACGCAACGTTCGACCTGCCTGGTTTCGAGCCGGCAGCGCCGCTCGATACGGTCACCGAACCCAAACGCACCGGCCCTCGTCCCCGCCGCAGCTCGCTCAAGCAAGAACAACTCTGCCTGATCGACGAAACCGACAACTCCGGCCTGCCTGTCTGGCGCCGCGACGACAAGCTCGACCTGACCGGCCTGCCGGTCTGGGCGCCCGATCCCCAATAGCGTCGGCCCTGCCGGCTGGAGGCTTCCATGCAATCCGATTCGTTTACCTCGCTGGCCCTCACGCCGCAATTTCTCGCCAACCTGACCACCCTCGGTTACGACCACATGACGCAGGTGCAGGCGGAAACGCTGCCGTCCGTCCTGGCTGGCAGCGACCTGATCGCCCAGGCCAAGACCGGCAGCGGCAAGACCGCCGCATTTGGCATCGGCATCCTGCACAAGCTCAATCCGGCCTGGTTCGCCATTCAGGGCCTGGTGCTGTGCCCGACGCGCGAACTGGCCGACCAGGTCGCCGGCGAACTGCGCCGGCTGGCGCGCGGCGTGGGCAATGTCAAGATCCTGACGCTGACCGGCGGCGTGTCGATGCGTCCGCAAATTGCCTCGCTCGAGCATGGCGCGCACATCGTCGTCGGCACGCCGGGCCGCATTCGCGACCACCTGGGCCGCGCGACGCTCGACCTGGCCAATGTGCAGACGCTGGTGCTGGACGAAGCCGACCGCATGACCGACATGGGCTTCTACGACGAGATCGCGGGCATCGTGTCGGCCACGCCGAAACATCGCCAGACGCTGCTGTTCTCGGCCACCTACCCGGACGATATCCGCTTCGCCACGCAAGGCTTCCTGCGCGATCCGCTGGAAGTGAAGGTCGAGGGCAAGCACAGCTTCGAGCAGATCGACCAGCGTTTTTATGAGATCGGTTTCGAAGGCCGCGAAGATGCGGTCGGCCGCCTGCTGCGCCATCACCGTCCGGTGTCGGCGCTGGCGTTCTGCAACACCAAGGCGCGCTGCCGCGAACTGGCCGACGCCCTGCAGGCGCAAGGCTTTTCGGCGCGCGCGCTGTACGGCGAACTCGAACAGAGCGAACGCGATGAAATCCTGGTGCTGTTTGCCAACCGCAGCTGCTCGGTGCTGGTGGCCACCGACGTCGCCGCGCGCGGCCTGGATATCGCCGACCTGGACACCGTGATCAACGTCGACGTGTCGAAAGACCCCGAAGTCCACGTGCACCGCATCGGCCGCACCGGCCGTGCCGGCGGCAGCGGCATGGCGCACACCCTGTGCGCGCCGAACGAAAAGAAATGGGTTGGCCTGATCGAGCAATACCAGGACCAGCCGGCCGTCTGGGAAAGCCTGGCTGCGCTGGGCGACGACGCCGAACCGGCCGCCCCGGCGCCGATGGTCACGCTGGTGATCGCCGGCGGCAAGAAAGCCAAGCTGCGTCCGGGCGACCTGCTGGGCGCGCTGACGGGCGACGCCGGTCTGACGAAAGATCAGGTCGGCAAGATCAATATCGGCGAATTCAACAGCTACGTCGCGCTCGAGCGCAGTGTGGCGCAGGCCGCCGTCAAGCGCCTGGGCGAAGGCGATGCGCCGGGACCGGGCTTTGGCGTCATCAAGGGCCGCTGGTTCAAGATGCGTTTTCTCGACGCCTGAACGGATGCGCGGCAGCGCATCTGCCACCCCATCTGCCGCGCACGCTTAAGATGGGGGTACCGTCTTCCCCACAAATCTGGCATTATTTGCAATAAATAAACATTCGTTCGGCCCGCGCAAGCGGCGACCGGCAAGATGCCATGAACCCCAGCACGCCCCCGCAGCAACTCGACGGCCGCACGGTCCGCGAGATCGTCGAGTACAACCACGAGATGGTCAGCGAGCCATGGTGCCGCCGCATCATCCGTCAGGTGCTGCAATCGCTCGAAGTCCAGTACGGCATGAATGTGCCGCATCGCCGCATCACACCCGACAGCCTGCACATCCTAGATGCCGGCGACCCGATGCTGGTGCCGGGCTACAGCGAGTTGCCGGACACCGCCGTGCCGGCCGACTACGAAGCGCGCGACCTGTACGACCTTGCCGCCGTGATGCATTACGCGATTTCGCAGGAGCTGGCGCCGGTCACGCAACTGCGCACACTGGGGCTGACTGACTACAGCGAGGGCTTTCTTGCGGCGCTCGACCGCTGCCTGTCGCCCGATCCGGCCGTACGGCCACAAACCATCGAGCAGATGCGCGGCCTGCTGGGCATTGCCGTCATCGCGCCGAAGCCGGCCATGTCGCTGCCGCCGATCGACGACGAGCCCGTGACGCCAGTGGTGTCGCTGCCAACACCGACGGCAGCACCGACGCCACCCCCTCCTCCGACGCCCGAACCTGTCCACGCGCCTGAACCGGTGGCGGCGCCAAAGCCTGCGCCGGCAGCGCCAGCCCCGGCCCCCGGCCCGCTCCCGATGCGCGCCGCCGCCAATGCATCGGCGCCGGTGGCGTCCACGCCGGTCCCGGTCGCGGCACAACGTCGGAAGACACGCTGGCCGCTGATCGTCGGCGCCATCGTCCTGATCCTGGCCGCGCTGGCTGCCTTGTTCGCACTGATGCGCGAGGGCGACCTTAGCGGCATGAAAGACATGTCCACGCTGCCGGCAACGCCCGAGGCACCCGTGCCGGCGGCAGCCCCGGCGCCGCTGGTCACGCTGGCCGAAGAACCGCCACGGCTCGACGCCCCCGTCATCGACGAGACCGCACCGCGCGCGACCACTGCCACCCCGCCGCCAGCCAAACCCGACGTTGCCGTGCCACCCACCGCGGTGCGCCTGGCGCCGCAAGGCACGCCGCCCGAAGCGGCCATCGCCGGCACCACCTATAAACTGTTAATCCAGCCGTGGGGCACGATCGTCGTCGATGGCGTCGAGCGTGGCGCGACGCCACCTTTGAAGCACATCACGCTGCCGCCTGGCGAGCATACGATCCGCATCGTCAATCCAGGCTTTCCCGAGCACACCGTGACCGTGCAATCGGTCGAGGGCCAGACCGGGACGATCGAACTTGATTTCACCGAGGAGAAAACGCCTTGAGTACCCGTTTCATGAAACACCTGCCGGCAGCGGCGCTGATCGCCGTGATGACGACGGGCTGCGCCGAATTCGGCCCGGCACTGGGCGGCAAGGAAGCTGCTCGCGCCCATCCACGCGCCGACGATGCGCGCCCGCGTGCCGAACGCGCCCAGCGCGCGGACCGCACGAACCGGCCCGCCGCCGGCACGGTCGACCGCAGCGATGTCGCGCTGCGCGAAGGCATCGCGCTGTACAACGAAGGCGACTACAACGGTGCGATCCGGCGCTTGACGAGCGCCGACATGAAAAGCGGCACCCCGCGCGAGCGCCTGTCGGCCGCCAAGTACACGGCGTTCAGCTATTGCGTGAGTGGGCGCCAGGCGCTGTGCCGCGAGACGTTCGACGCCGCCTTCCGGCTCGATCCGGGCTTCGACCTGAGTCCTGGCGAACACGGCCACCCGCTGTGGGGGCCGGTGTTCAGCCAGGCCAAGGGGGCGGCGCGCCGCTGATCGTTCAGACGCTGACGCGCGCCCGGTAGGTGGGCGCGCGTCGGCGCCGGCTGGCCTGCTCGTAGGCGTACGCCATCCCGATCAGCGCGGGCTCGCTCCACGCCGTGCCAACGAACGACAGCCCGACCGGCAAACCGTGGATGAACCCTGCGGGCACCGTAATATGGGGATAGCCGGCCACCGCTGCCGGCGATGAAAAACTCGCGCCGTAATGGTCGCCGTTGACGGTATCGGTCAGCCAGGCCGGCCCGCCGGTCGGCGCCACCAGCGCGTCGAGCTTGTAGGCGCGCAGCACCTGGTCAATGCCCTTGTCGCGCGAATAGCGCTGGTTGTTGGCCAGCGCCTTCACATAGTCGCGCGCCTGCAGGCCACCGGCCGCCTGCGCCGCGATCAGGTGTTCCTGGCCGAAGAATGGCATCTCGCGCGCCGCGTTGCGCAGGTTGAACGCAATGATGTCGGCCATGGTCTTGACTGGCGCATGGGGCGCGTACGCCGCCAGCCACGCTTCGAGATCGGGCCGGAATTCGTGCAGCAGCACGGTCAGTTCGGACGCGCCGTATTTATCGGTATTGGGCACCGTGACATCCACCAGCACCGCGCCCTGCGCCCTGAGCACGCCCAGTTCCTTCTCGATCAGCGCATTGACGCCATCGTGCCCGCCAAAAAAGTCACGCGCCACGCCGATGCGTTTGCCGCGCAAGCCATCCTTGCGCAGCGCATTCGCATAATGAATAGCGGGGGCACGCGCCGTGGCGCCATCCTGCGGGTCGGCGCCGGCCAGTGCCCCCAGCAGCAGCGCCGCGTCGGCCACGCTGCGCGTCATCGGCCCGGCCGTGTCCTGCGAATGCGCGATGGGGATGATGCCGCTGCGGCTGACCAGGCCCAGGGTCGGCTTGATGCCGACGATGCCGCAGGTCGACGCGGGCGAGACGATGGAGCCATCCGTTTCGGTACCGACAGCCAGCGTGGCCAGGCTGGCGGCCATTGCCGAGGCCGAGCCGGAACTCGAGCCGCTCGTGTTGCGGTCGAGCGCATACGGATTGCGCGTCAGGCCGCCGCGCCCGCTCCAGCCGCTGGTCGAACGGGTCGAGCGCATGTTCGCCCATTCGGACAGATTGGTCTTGCCGAGGATGACGGCGCCTGCATTGCGCAGGCGGGCCACGATGTGGGCGTCGCGCCGGGCCTTGACGCCGTCCAGCGCCAGCGAGCCGGCTGTCGTGCTCATCTTGTCGGCGGTGGCGATATTGTCCTTCAGCAGGACCGGGATGCCGTGCAGCGGGCCGCGCAGCTTGCCGGCCTTGCGCTCGCGGTCACGCTCGCGGGCGATCTCGAGCGCATCCGGATTGGTTTCAATGACCGAGCGCAGCCGCGGGCCGGCGCGGTCGACGGCCGCGATCCGGGCCAGGTAGCGCGAAGCCAGCTCGTGCGCCGTCAGCTTGCCGGCGCGCATGGCCTGCTGCTGTGCGTGGACGCCAGCTTCAAGAATGGCGGCCGGCGCCGTCTTCGATGGCGCGGCATGTGCCAGCACGCTGGTGCCGGCAACTGTGCCGGATACTGTCCCGGCCACGCCCATTCGTACAAAATCCCTGCGCTCCATGCCTGTGTACTCCGTCTAATGGCCAAGCAATAGCATAGCAGCAACGTGACCGGCGGACTGCCCGGCTGTGATAGGCGAAACGACTCACAGACGAGCCGATCATATATTGGACAAATCCAGCGCCAGCCGTCACCCTGATCCAATCATTGTTTTCGCAATATTCTGGGAGATTGCCATGCCGACTTACCGTTCACACACCACGACCCAGGGCCGCAATATGGCAGGCGCCCGCGCCCTGTGGCGCGCCACCGGCATGAAAGACGGCGACTTCGACAAGCCGATCATTGCGGTGGTCAACTCGTTCACCCAATTCGTGCCGGGCCACGTCCACCTGAAAGACCTGGGCCAGCTGGTCGCGCGCGAGATCGAAGCGGCCGGCGGCGTGGCCAAGGAATTCAACACCATCGCCGTCGACGACGGCATCGCGATGGGCCACGGCGGCATGCTGTATTCGCTGCCCTCGCGCGACCTGATCGCCGACTCGGTCGAATACATGGTCAACGCGCACTGCGCCGACGCGATGGTCTGCATCTCGAACTGCGACAAGATCACGCCCGGCATGCTGATGGCCGCGATGCGCCTGAATATTCCGACCGTGTTTGTCTCGGGCGGCCCGATGGAAGCCGGCAAGGTCATCAAGGTCGTGAACAACGAACGCAAGGTCATCAAGCTCGACCTGATTGACGCGATGATCAAGGCCGGCGACGCGACCGTGTCGGACGCCGACGTGGCCGAGATCGAGCGCTCGGCCTGTCCGACCTGCGGGTCGTGCTCGGGCATGTTCACGGCCAACTCGATGAACTGCCTGACCGAGGCGCTGGGCCTGGCGCTGCCGGGCAACGGCACGATCGTCGCGACCCACGCCGACCGCAAGGAACTGTTCCTGCGCGCTGGCCGCCTGATCGTCGAAACCGCCAAGCGCCACTACGAGGAAGATGACTACTCGGTGCTGCCGCGTTCAATCGCGACCAAGACCGCGTTCGAAAATGCCATGGCGCTCGACGTGTCGATGGGCGGCTCGACCAACACCGTGCTGCACCTGCTGGCCGCGGCGCACGAGGCGGAAGTCGACTTCACGATGGCCGACATCGACCGCATCTCACGCCTGGTGCCCTGCCTGTGCAAGGTGGCGCCGATGACCGACAAATACCATATCGAAGACGTGCACCGCGCCGGTGGCATCTTCTCGATCCTGGGCGAACTGGCGCGCGCCGGCCTGTTCGACACGTCGCTGCCGACGATCCACAGCCCGACGATGGCGGCGGCCATTGAAAAATACGACATCGCGGTCAGTACCGACGAAGCCGTGCACCAATGGTTCCGCGCGGCGCCGGGCGGCGTGCCAACCCAGGTGGCGTTTTCGCAGGCCGAGCGCTACGAGAAGAACGACCTCGACCGCGCCATGGGCTGCATCCGCGACCGCGAACACGCGTATTCGAAGGATGGCGGCCTGGCGGTCTTGTACGGCAACATCGCCGAAAAAGGCTGCATCGTCAAAACGGCGGGCGTGGACGAAAGCATCCTCAAATTCTCGGGCAAGGCGCGCGTGTTCGAGAGCCAGGATGCGGCGGTCGAAGCGATCCTGGGCGACAACGTCGTGGCCGGCGACGTCGTCATCATTCGTTACGAAGGCCCGAAAGGCGGACCGGGCATGCAGGAGATGCTGTACCCGACCTCGTACATCAAGTCCAAGGGCCTGGGCAAGGCCTGCGCATTGTTTACCGATGGCCGTTTCTCGGGCGGTTCGTCGGGGCTGGTGATCGGACACGCGTCGCCAGAAGCGGCCGAAGGCGGCGCGATCGGGCTGGTGCAGGAAGGCGACATGGTCGACATCGACATCCCCGAGCGCACCATCAACCTGCGCGTGACGACCGAGGAACTGGCGCACCGCCGCGCGGCGATGGATGCGCTGGGCGCGGATGCCTGGCTGCCGCTGGGACGCGAGCGTTATGTATCGCAGGCGCTGCAGGCCTATGCGGCGCTGACCACGTCGGCCGATCGCGGCGCGGTGCGGGATCTGGCGCAGTTGCGCCGCAAGTAGGGTTGGTTGGTACAGCTGGCTGTAGGGTAGGCGGCTACGCCGCCCGCGCGTTCAAACCAAACTGGCGCTGTGTTAGATCGCGTGGTTCGGTGGGCTTGATTGAACGCGTGGACGGCAAAGCCGTCCACCCTACGTCACCGCATCATCCGATGTGGTACGAACTGGTTTGCCCCGCCCATAAAAAAACGCTGCCGAGGCAGCGTTTTTTTTATGGAGAAACCCGTGCTTAGTTACGCACGACTTTCTTGTACTCGTTGGTACGGGTGTCGATTTCAATCATGTCGTCGCCGCTGACGAACAACGGCACCATCACGGTGTGCTGCTTGCCTTCGATGGCGTTTTCGATCTTGGCTTCTTTCAGGACGTTGCCCGACGTGTTGCCCTTGACTGCTGGCTCCGAGTACACGATCTGGCGTGCGATCGTGGTTGGCAGTTCGACCGAGATGGCCTTGCCGTCATAGAACACGGCTTCGCATTCCATACCGTCTTTGAGGTAGTGCAGCGCGTCGCCCAGGTTCTCTTCTTCGATTTCGAACTGTTCGTAGTCGGCGTCCATGAAGACATACAGCGGATCGGCGAAGTACGAGTAGGTCACTGGCTTCTTGTCCAGCACGACGACGTCGAACTTGTCATCGCCACGGAACACGTTTTCCAGCGGTGCATTGGTCAGAAGATTCTTCATCTTCCACTTGTAGGTGAAGCCCGTGCGGCTCGAGCCGTTGACGTCGGAACGCAGCACGATGAACGGCTTTTCATCAACCATGATGATGTTGCCAACACGAATTTCTTTTGCGGGTTTCATAGATATTTTACGTAAAAAGATAGTTGCATTAAATCATCGCCGGCTGGTGGGCCAAAGGCCCCGGACCTGCGTTTGATCGTCGGAATCCGTTAGAAACTAACCGGGCATTATACGCTGTTTTCCTGGGCAAACCGCAGATCGCGCACGAAATCGAGTAGCTGCGTGACCAGATCGCCCTGCGCGAGTACCGTCTGGCGCCAGGCGTCAGCCTGCGCCGCGATGTCGGGCAACGTGGCTTCGAGGGCATTCCAGGCGGCACGGTGATCGTCCATCGGCTGCGCACCGTTCCAGCCGAGCATGTACGCCGCCAGGGCCGGCGCCTGCTCCGCATAGAGCGCCAGGAACGCGCGCAACTTCTTGTGGTGCAGATTCTCGTCCTGCGGATAAATGTGCCAGACGAACGGGCGAGCAGCCCATTGCGCTCGCACCCATGAATCTTCGCCACGCACGAAATTGACGTCGCAGGCCCACAGTAACAGGTCGTAATCGGCCTGGGGCAGGAATGGCAGCACGCGCACGGTCAGCGAGCCCTGGGTCGCGCTCGCGCCCGCCACTGGCGCGGCGCCCAGAAAGGCGCCGACCTGACCGGGTGCGACGCCTTCCGGCACCAGGCACAGCGTGGGGGTGGCGCCGCCCCGCCAGGTGTCGAACAATGCGGCCACTGGCGCGTCAAGGTAGCAGAACAGCGACACCTTGCGCCGCGCTGCCTCGGCCGCGCTCACGCCGAACCGGGCCAGGAAATCGGTGACCGCAGCGCCATCCTGCTGGAACGCACGACGGCGCGCGTCCAGCCCAGCTTCGTGCAGCAGCCCGCCGGTGCGTGCATTAAAGCCCGGGAAATAGAAATGCTTGGTCAGGGGCAGGCGCGGATGCATCGACGGCAGGCGGTGGCAGCCCTCGACCCAGTCCTCGGCCGTCAAGCCCTCGTAGTTCAGCCATACCGGACGCGGTGTGCGGGCGGCCATCGCCCGCTGATAGTCCGGCGGCAGCTCGCAACCGAAGAACTCGATGACGACATCGGGAATATCGCGCGCATTGAACTGGCCATGCTGATCCTGCCAGTGGCGCACTGTGACGCCTTGAATCGCTTGCTGCGCAGCTGCCGGCGCCACCTCGGGGCAGATGCGCCGGAAGCTGACCAGGTCGTCGACCCACAGCGTGACCGCCAGCGCATGCTCGTGGCACAGCTGGCGCGCCAGGCGCCAGCAGATGCCGATGTCGCCATAGTTATCGATGACTTTGCAGAAAATCGCCAGCGACGGCGCGGAGGAAGACAGGGACATGGATGCGGGCGGCGCCGTGACGCGCAGAAGCGGGGGTCGTCATTCTACCTGACTTTACGTGGTGATTTTTCTCAATCCCCAGTGCGCATTGCGAAGAAAGTTGGGCCTTTCTGACGCGCGTCTGCGCTACCGCAAGGCGTGATTTTAACGTTGCCCACATCGCCACAAGACCAAAACTTCACCGCCAGACACCGGTCGAACGCCTACCTGCAGGAAAAGCAGCCTCGAAAGGCCGCCATCCTGCCCTTCCCTCGCACCACCGGTCATGCCGGGGCGCGAATCATATGAACACGGTCGTTTGTGGCAGGCACTTGATGTAAAGCCGGCCTCAGCGCGACCGATTAACCGGAGGCTAGCACCATGAACGAATTTCAACAACCATTTGGCCAACCACAGTTTGCACCACAAGGCCTGGGGAGCATGTTTGGCGGCGCGCTTGGTGGCGTCGTTGGTCGCGGCATCGGCGGCTGGTTTGGCAACAGCGGCGCGGGCGGGCGCATTGGCGAAGTGGCCGGCAACTTCCTCGGTCACCTGTCGCCATTCTCGGTCGATCCCTCCGCTGCCATGGGGGCGCAGCAGCAGGTCGATCCGGAACAGCTGCAGCAACTCCAGCAGATGCAGCAGCTCCAACAGTTGCAGCAACTGCAGCAACTGCAGCAACTGCAACAGCAACAACAGATGCAGCAGTTGCAACAGCAAGGGCAGTTGAGCCCACAGGGCTTCTTCGGCAATCTGATCAGCACGATCGGCAAGCCTGCCGGCGCCCTGGTCGGCAACCTGACGGGCAAACGCCACCTCGGCAATATGATCAGCGACTATTCCGGCTACGCCCGGCTATTGCCGCTTGGCGCCGAGCCGCAAGCGCAGCAGCAGCAGCAGCAGCAGCAACATCCTATGGTCCAGCTGCAGCAGTTGCAGGCCCAGCAGCAGCAATTGCAGCAACTGCTGCAGCAAGTCCAGCAACAGGCCGTCATGCTGCAACAGCAGATCGTGCAGCAAGGCGGTCAACTGGCGCCGCAGGGTTGGCTCAGCAATGCGATCACCCAGTATGCACGCCCGGTCGGCAGCTTCATCGGCGAGCAACTGGGCAATCAGGGGCTGGGCGCCGCGATCGGCGGCGTGGCGGCGCAGCTTGGCCGTTACATACCGGCATCCGTTGACCCTTACGGGCAGCAGTTCGGCAGTCAGTTTGGCGGGCCGCTCGCGGCGCAGTTCACCGGTCAGCAGGCGCAATACGGGCAGTCTGGACAATTCGGCCAGCAGACCGTGCATTAAACCATGACCCATACCACGCCATGACACACAGCCAGGTCATTGCCAGCAGTTTGCCAGCAGTGATCTGGCGCCGAGGAGTCCCCGCCATGCCGGCTTCCCTACCCCCTGCTTCTCCCGGCCGCTACATCGTGCGCGCTGCGAGCGACGACAACGAACTCGTCCGGTTCCTGGCGACCCTGAGCGCCGAGCCCGGCGTGCAGGTCGTCGACCTGATCGGTCCGTCGTCCGGCCCGCCGCACACGGCGGTCGTCGAAACCGACGCGCCCACTGCCGAGCGGCTGCGGCAGCAGACTCTGGACCAGTTAACGATCGAACCCGACCAACCGCTCTCGCTGTCCGACTGAGCGACGCCGGGCAAAGGACCCACTATGGCCAAACAAGCAAAAGGCGGCGCTGCCGATGCGCAGCAGACGCCCAATGAGTTGCATGACGGTGCAGCAGACGCCCGCGCCGATAACGGCAGCAGCCCCGCCCCCCTGCGCGGGCGCCCGGTCACCGAGCGCAAGAAAAAATACCTGGTGGCGCCGCGCGCCGTGCTCGGCGCATTTGGCACCAGCAGCTGGATGACGCCGCTGGGCCTGTCTGCAGTGCAGCAGGCGCTCACTGCCATGCCCGATATCGACGTAGTCGACACGATCACGCCGCGCGCCGGGCTGACCACGGCCGGCTTCGGCCCATCATCGATGCACGACGGCGCCGACGGCGTGGTCGTCGCGCGCATGACCGATCAAAAAGCCGGCGAACTGCTGCAGCGCGGCCAGGGGCAGTTGCTTGTCGAACGTGACCAGCACCTCGCACTGCTCGACCCCATGCTGCGCCGCCCCGACCTGGTCAGCTCACTCACGCCCTACCAGGGACCGCAGTGCGAACTCTTGCTGGCGGTCGTGGGCACTGACGGTGCGCCGCTGCCCGAGGTCGAGGTCTCGCTGTTCGGCGGCGTGTTGCCCAGCACTGCCGTCACCGGCACCGACGGCGTGGCGCGCCTGCGTCTGTATGGCGACGATGCGCACATGATCAGCGGCCTGTATGTGAAACCGCGTGCCGATTACTGGAGCTTCTACCAGCGCGATCCCGACCTGAGCCTGCAAGAGGCCAACGTCGTCATGCTGCGCCCCCTGGCCGAATGGCCGGCGCTGCGCGGCCTGCCGCAGCAAAACGCGATGGGCTGGGGCGCGCGGGCCATGCGCCTCGACCAGGTGCCCCAGCATTATCGCGGGCGTGGCATCAAGGTCGCCGTCATCGATTCCGGGGCCGCTACCACGCATGGCAACCTGAACGAGATTCACGAAGGCTTCGACGTCATCAACAAGCGCACCGACCGCAGCACCTGGAATGTCGACACGCTCGGCCATGGCTCCCACTGCACTGGCGTGATTGCCGCCACCGATCCGGCATGGGGCATCCGCGGCTTCGCGCCCGAGGCCGAAATCCACGTCTGCAAGCTGTTCCCCGGCGGTCAGGTCAGCCAGCTGATCGATGCGCTCGAATACTGCATCGAGCAGGGCATCGACGTCGTCAACATGAGCCTGGGTGGATCGGCGCCCTCCGAAGCGCTCGAACGCCAGATCGTGCGCGCCAAACAAGCCGGGGTCGCCTGCATTGCCGCCGCCGGCAATTCGGCCGCCGCCGTGCAATATCCCGCATCGTCGTCGCATGTGCTGGCCGTCGCGGCCATCGGCAAGATCGGCGAATTCCCGTCCGACAGCTACCATGCCGAAACCATTGGCGCCGACATCGACATGTATGGCTACTTCACGGCGCGCTTCAGCTGCTTCGGGCCGCAGGTCGATGTGTGCGCGCCCGGTGTGGCCGTCGTGTCATCGGTGCCGCCAAATAATTTCGCCGCGTGGGACGGGACGTCGATGGCGGCGCCGCATGTGACGGGCCTGGCTGCACTCGTGCTGGCACACAGGCCCGAATTCGGGTCGATGGTGCAGGCCCGCTCGCCAGAGCGGGTGGAACGGCTGTTCCAGGTGCTACGGATGAGCGCCCGCCCTGTCACGCTGAGTGATCCCAACCACATCGGCTATGGCTTGCCCGATGCGCTGGTGGCGCTGGGCTTACCCACGGCACAGCAGACGATGCCGTGGCAAAGCACGACAGCAGGGTTTGGCGCGCCGGTTGGCATGCATGCGATGTCGGGACATGACGGTGGATGGCTCAGCGCCGGGGCCAATATGCAGCCGCAGGACATGCAGCCTCAGGGTATGCAACAGCAGGGCATGCCGAATCAAGGGCCGACGTTGCCGTATCCGTTCGGCACGCTGCGGGTGCCAGGTTGGTGAAGTACGAAGCGCCACGCGAGACTGCCGCAGACGAAAAAAAACCGGAGCCCCACTGTCGTGGCCGGCTCCGGCTTTCTGTCTGGCGTCCCCACGGGGATTCGAACCCCGGTACTCACCGTGAAAGGGTGATGTCCTAGGCCTCTAGACGATGGGGACCTAAAACTGGTGCTGCATATTACCGACTGCGTGTTGCCCGATGCTGCTGACTGCAACGCAAAACATCACAACACTGTCGCAACCTTCGCAAACCATCACAATGACGATCCTGCGATCCTACTTTACAACCAAACCATTGCGCACACAAATGTGTCGTCACAATAGAAAAACCGGAGCACCTCTCCGCGCAAGCGCGTTGGTCTACCCCGGTTTTAAACTGGCGTCCCCACGGGGATTCGAACCCCGGTACTCACCGTGAAAGGGTGATGTCCTAGGCCTCTAGACGATGGGGACCTAAAACTGTTTTTGCTCTAGCGAGCGCACTACAACTACATGATGCTACTGACTTCCATGCGCCGCCGCTGGCGCGGCACATCTGCCAAATTCTTGGCGTCCCCACGGGGATTCGAACCCCGGTACTCACCGTGAAAGGGTGATGTCCTAGGCCTCTAGACGATGGGGACCCTGGACTTGCTGAAACTCTTATTCACTAGGCTTGCTTTACTGCTACTGCGGTACTACCGAATGCCGTTTTCTTTTACGTGGTGGAGGTAAGCGGGATCGAACCGCTGACCTCTTGCATGCCATGCAAGCGCTCTCCCAGCTGAGCTATACCCCCACGGGAAACAACATTTTACTACACTGCACCTGCTTCGACCAGTAGCGCATGCTGCTTGCATACTGTGTCTTGTTATTCTAACCAGCAAGCTGGCGTCCCCACGGGGATTCGAACCCCGGTACTCACCGTGAAAGGGTGATGTCCTAGGCCTCTAGACGATGGGGACCATGAACAACCGATACTGCATTACTACTTTGCTGCTGGCTACACAGCTTCACATTACAACTGAGGCAAAACCACTGCCACACTTCAGAGTTGGTGGAGGTAAGCGGGATCGAACCGCTGACCTCTTGCATGCCATGCAAGCGCTCTCCCAGCTGAGCTATACCCCCGCAGCGCTGAAGTGCGAGCATTATATAGGACACCCTTGCATTTCGCAAACAACGTTTTGAGACGTTGAAGCGGGGTGTCCAGTGCGGGCTGTTACAGCCCCTTCTGCACGCGCGCCAGGACGACGTCGCGGCCGAACAACTCGAGCACCACATCGATGGCCGGGGTCTGCAACTGCCCTGTCAGCAGCAGGCGCAGCGGCATGGCCAGTTGCGGCATCTTGAGGCTGTGGGCGGCCAGTACTTCCTTGATCATGGCTGCCAGCGACGCCTTGTCCCACGCCACCGTGGCGCAGCGCTCGGCAAACAGCGCCAGCGCAGCGCGCACTGCTTCGGTCAGGTGCAGCGCCAGTTGCTCGGCATCCGGTTGCGGATCGCGGTAGAACAGCATGGCGGCATCGGCCAGCTCGTTGATCGTGTTCGCGCGTTCCTTCATCAGGCCCAGCACGGTTGGCAGCGCCGGCGCGCCATCGAAGCGCGCACCGTCGCGTTCGAGCTTCGGCAGCGCCAGTCCGGCCAAACGCTCGTTGTCGGCCGCCTTGATGTAGTGGTTATTCAGCCAGTTCAGCTTTTCCGGATTGAACTGGGCCGCCGATGCGGTCAGGTGCTCCAGGTTGAACCACTCGGTGAACTGCGCCATCGAGAACACTTCGTCGTCGCCGTGGCTCCAGCCCAGGCGCGCCAGATAATTGAGCATCGCTTCGGGCAGATAGCCCTGCTCCGGATAATCCATGACGCTCACGGCGCCATGGCGCTTGGACAGCTTCGCGCCATCGGTGCCGAGAATCATCGGCAGGTGGCCGTACAGCGGCAGCTCGGCGCCGAGCGCGCGCAGGATGTTGATCTGGCGTGGCGTGTTGTTGACGTGATCGTCGCCGCGCAGCACGTGCGTGATCTTCATGTCCCAGTCGTCGACCGCGACGCAAAAGTTATAGGTCGGCGTGCCGTCCGGGCGCGCGATGACCAGGTCGTCGAGTTCCTTGTTGCCGATCGTGATCGTGCCCTTCACCACGTCCGTCCAGGTCACGTCGCCATCGAGCGGATTCTTGAAACGCACCACCGGCTTGACGCCTTCCGGCACGGGCGGCAGGGTCTTGCCGGCTTCCGGGCGCCAGGTGCCGTCGTAGCGCGGCTTCTCGCCTGCTGCGCGCATGCGCTCGCGCATGGCCTCGACTTCGTCGGGAGAGCAGTAGCACAGATACGCAGTGCCGGCGTCGAGCATGCCGGCGACCACTTCGCGGTAGCGGTCCATGCGCTGCATCTGGTAGAACGGACCTTCGTCGTGCTCCAGGCCCAGCCACTTCATGCCGTCGAGGATGGCCTGCACGGCTTCGGGCGTCGAGCGTTCGAGGTCGGTGTCTTCGATGCGCAGGATGAAGGTGCCGCCGAAGTGGCGGGCGTAGGCCCACGAATACAGCGCGGTGCGCGCGCCGCCAACGTGGAGGTAGCCGGTCGGGCTGGGAGCAAAACGGGTGCGGACGGTCATGGCGGAAAGCAATCAGGTAAAAGGCGTATTCTACCCCGACGCCCGGCCGGCCAGCATGCATCCCACGGCCCCTCGCCCAGCCTGTTCAACTGCACGCCACGGCGCGATGGACCCATCGGTGGATGCAAGCGCAACGACCTGGCGCACACATGAGCGCGGTGATGGCGCCACAGGCAGCGTCCTGAGCAGGCACGCAGAACGCCAACGCCGCCCATACGACCTCGGCCTGCAAAATGAACAAAGCCCCTGCACAACAGCGTTGCACAGGGGCTTTGTGAAACGGGTCCGGGCACCAGGCCCGGTCAGGCGTAAGGTCAGTCGTTCCTGACGACGATGCTCGGGAACTTGCTGCTCATGTCCTTGGCCTTGTCGGCGATCTTGATCGCGACCTTGCGTGCGATCTGCTTGTAGACCGCAGCAACGGCGCCATCCGGATCGGCGACGACGGTCGGACGACCGGCATCGGCCTGCTCGCGGATCGACATCGTCAGCGGCAGCGCGCCGAGGAACTCGATGCCGAAATCGGCGCACATCTTCTCGCCGCCGCCGTGACCGAAGATCGCTTCGGTGTGGCCGCAGTTGGTGCAGGTGTGGGTGCTCATGTTTTCGACCACGCCCAGGATCGGGATCCCGACTTTTTCGAACATCTTGAGGCCCTTGCGCGCGTCGAGCAAGGCGATGTCCTGCGGCGTGGTGACGATCACGGCGCCCGTGACCGGCACTTTCTGCGACAGCGTCAGCTGAATGTCGCCCGTGCCTGGCGGCATGTCGACGATCAGGTAATCGAGGTCGCGCCAGTTGGTCTGCTCGAGCAGCTGCTGCAGCGCGCCGCTGGCCATCGGGCCGCGCCACACCATTGGCTCATCCGGGTCGATCATGAAGCCGACCGACGACACCTGGATGCCGTGGTTTTCCAGCGGCTCCATGCTCTTGCCGTCATTGGTCAGCGGGCGACCGCTCACACCCAGCATCATAGGCTGCGACGGACCATAGATGTCCGCGTCCAGAATGCCGACGCTGGCGCCTTCGGCGTGCAGCGCCAAAGCCAGGTTCACGGCCGTCGTCGATTTGCCGACGCCGCCCTTGCCCGAGGCAACGGCGATGATGTTCTTCACGTTCGGCATGACCTTCATGCCGCGCTGGACCGTGTGCGACACGATCTTGCTGTAGGCGCGAATGGCCACGCCTTCGACGCCCGGCAGGGCCAGCACGGCGCTGGCCGCCATCTGGCGCAGCATCTCGACCTGGCTGGCGGCCGGGTAGCCCAGTTCCAGCTCGAACGTGACCTGGCCATTGTCGATATTGATGTTCTTGATCGACTTGGTGGTGATGAAATCCTTGGTGGTATTGGGGTCGATCACGCTTGCCAATGCCGTCTTGATATCGCTTTCAGTGATGCTCATGGTGCTCTCCGGGTGTTCTCCGATTGATATTGGGGCGAAGTGTAGCGCAAAACGGCAGGGCAGCCAGCCTGTTGGTCGTAAACCACGGGGAATACCCCCTGCGCGCACAGGGCCATCCGCTGTTAAAATGCTTCTTTTCATATAACCGAAGCGTTTCAACCATGACCCGCAAGCTGTTCGTCACCACCGCACTGCCCTACGCCAATGCTGCCTTCCATATCGGCCACATGATGGAGTACATCCAGGCCGACATCTGGGTCCGCTTCCAGCGAATGCAGCGCGAAGGCAATGCGCAGGGCGGCCAGAAACGCGAAGTGCATTTCGTCTGCGCCGACGATACGCACGGCACGCCGATCATGATCGCGGCTGAAAAAGAAAACATCACGCCGCAGGAATTCGTGGCCAAGATCGCCGCCGGCCGCGCGCAATACCTCGATGGCTTCCATATCGCCTTCGATAACTGGTATTCCACCGATTCGCCCGAAAACGTCGAACTCTCGCAAGGCATCTACCGCAAGCTGCGCGATGCAGGCCTGATCGTCACCAAGACAGTCGACCGCTTCTACGATCCGGTCAAGGGCATGTTCCTGGCCGACCGCAATATCAAGGGCGAGTGCCCGGTGTGCCACGCCAAGGACCAGTACGGCGACAACTGCGAAGTCTGCGGCGCCGCCTACCAGCCAACCGAACTGATCAACCCGTTTTCGGTCTTCACCGGCTCCACGCCCGTGCTCAAGCCATCGGAGCAGTACTTCTTCAAGCTGTCCGACCCGCGCTGCTTCGCCTTCCTCAAGGAGTGGCTCAACACCCCGGGCCGCCTGCAGCCGGAAATGGTCAACAAGGTGTCGGAATGGCTGGGCGAGGCCGGTGAAAAGCTGGCCGACTGGGACATCTCGCGCGACGCGCCCTACTTCGGCATCCCGATTCCCGATGCACCGGGCAAGTTCTTCTATGTGTGGCTGGACGCGCCGGTCGGCTACCTCGCCAGCCTGAAAAACTACTTCGACAAGCAGGGCCTGGATGTCGAGGCGTTCCTGAACGACCCGGCCGCCGAGCAGCTGCACTTCATCGGCAAAGATATTGTTTCGTTCCACCTGCTGTTCTGGCCTGCGATGCTCAATTTCTCGGGCCACCCGATCATCGACAACCTGAAGGTCGCCGTCCACGGCCACCTGACGGTGAACAATGAAAAAATGTCCAAGTCGCGCGGCACCGGCATTTCGCCGCTGCGCTACCTGGAACTGGGCATGAACCCGGAATGGCTGCGCTACTACCTGGCCTTCAAGCTCAACGCCAGGGTGGAAGACCTGGACTTCAACGGCGACGACTTCGTGGCCCGCGTCAACAGCGACCTGATCGGCAAGTACGTGAATATCGCCAGCCGCTGCGCCGGCTTCATTGCCAAGCGCTTCGACGGCAAGCTGGCCGACAGCGTCTCGCCGCTGGGCCGCGACTGGATCTGCAAGGCACTGATGCACGACGGCGCCGAGCGCCAGGCATCGGTTGCCGCCAGCTTCGAGGCGCGCGAATACGGCCGCGCGCTGCGCCAAATCATGGAGATCGCCGACGTGATCAACCAGTACGTCGACGAACACAAGCCATGGATCCTGGCCAAGGACGACACCAAAACGGCCGAACTGCATGACGTCTGCACGACGGCACTGATCCTGTTCCGTCAACTGACCGTCATGCTGCAGCCTGTGCTGCCGCAAGTGGCCGCGCGCGTCGCCGAATTCCTCGGCGACGCGGAACTGAGCTGGGCCGACACCCATGGCGCCGCCGTCTACGAATCGATGCTCGGCCGCACCATCGGCACTTACACGCACCTGATGCAGCGCGTTGATGCCAAGATGGTCGAGAACCTGTTCGACAAGCCGGTCCCAGCCGCTAGTGCACCCGCGATCGCCGCACCGGTTGCTGCTGCCCCGGCGGCAGCACCGGCGACCAACGCCGGCGACGACGAAAGCGACATCGAAGCCCTGGCCCCGACCATCACGATCGACGACTTCGCCAAGATCGACCTGCGCGTGGCGAAAATCGTCAACTGCGAACACGTCGAAGGGTCGACCAAGCTGCTGCGCCTGACGCTCGACGTCGGCGAAGGCCGTCACCGCAATGTCTTCTCGGGCATCAAATCGGCGTACCAGCCGGAAGACCTGATCGGCAAGCTGACGGTGCTGGTAGCCAACCTGGCCCCACGCAAGATGAAGTTCGGCGTGTCCGAAGGCATGGTGCTGTGCGCATCAAGCGCTGACGAGAAAACCAATCCGGGCCTGTACCTGCTCGACCCGATGCCGGGTGCGACGCCAGGCATGCGCATCCGCTGATGCTTCACGCCGGCGGCTGACCTGGCGCGCCACGGTGACGTGGCCGCCAGCCTGCCGCCGGACGGCTCCGGACGCCAATTCCGGCGCCAGTACCGGGTGTACAATGCCATGTTTAAACTATGACAAGACGCCCTACAAACTCTTTTGATAGGTAGCCAAGAACCATGACCGATTTGACTCCCCTGCGCCATATTCCGACCGCCAACGTGTTCCGCAAAGGCGACGTGTTCGTCCTGTTCGGTGAACTGTTCGGCCGCGGCTACGTGAATGGCCTGATCGACGAAGCGCGCGCTGCCGGCATGACGATCGTCGGCATCACCGTCGGCCGCCGCGACGAAACCGGCGCACTGCGCCCGCTGGACGCCGCTGAACTGGCTGAAGCCGAAGAAAAACTGGGCGGCCGCATCATCAATGTGCCGCTGATGGCCGGTTTCGACATGGATGCGCCGGAGGGCGAAAAGAACCCGACCGAAATGCTGTCCGGGATCACGCTGAAAACCTGGCAAGAAGAAACGCTGGACTGGGAACACATCGAGCGTTGCCGCGAAGCCGGCGTGCGCCGCTTCACGACCTCGGCCTCACAGGTCATGCAGGAGATCGACAAGCTGGTGCCACAGGGTGCGAACGTGTTCTTCGCCCACACGATGGCGGGCGGCATCCCGAAGATCAAAGCCTTCCTGGCCATTGCCAATCGCATCTACAAAGGCCGCGGCGAGCGCTTCATGTCCTCGCGCGCCCTGCTTGAGAGCGATCTGGGCAAATTGATTTTGATGAACTTCGACGAAGTCTCGGCCAACACGCTCAAGTACCTGATCGACGCGTCGGCCACGATCCGCGACCGCGTGACCCAAAGCGGCGGCGAAGTGCGCTACACGGCCTATGGCTACCACGGCACCGAGATCCTGATCGGCGGCGAGTACCACTGGCAGACCTACACCAACTACACGCAGGGCTATGCCAAGATGCGCCTGGAGTCGGTGGCTGAAGCGGCGTGGAAGAACGGCATCACTGCCACCGTGTTCAACTGCCCTGAAATCCGCACGAACTCATCAGACATCTTTGTCGGCGTGGAACTGTCGCTGTTCCCGCTGCTGGTCGCGCTCAAGCGCGAAGGCGGCGGCGCCTGGGCCGACGAGCAATGGCGCATCTGCGAAGACTTGCTGGGCGAAGGCACGTCGCTGCAGCAACTGCTGGACACCATCGAGGGCTACAACAACGACGCCACCAGCGCCGAGTTTCGCAATTTCGAGGCCTGGCCGATGGACAACACGCCGGCCCTGGCCGATGTGATGATCGGCACCTCGGAAGCGATTACGGCCCTGCACAAGGACAAGAAAGCACTGATCACCGATCACCTGTCGAGCCTGGTGCTGGAAGGCGCCGGCCCGCTGATGTTCCATGGCGCGTCGGAAAAGATCGCCCCGGTTGTGTGGCTGAACCACGACATCATCGCGCGCCAGCTGAACGCGCTGCACAAGTAAGCGCAACCTCGTCATACTTGACGCGACTGGCGCGGGGCGCAGGAATCTGCCCCGCTGCCATTATCGTCAAGCCGCTGTTCCATTGCATCCACGAAGCCAATCATGATCTTCTCGAAAAAACACGTGAACTACGAATCCGAGCATACCAAGTTCATCTCGGAACTGAAGAAACAGCATCCAGAGATGGATGCCGGCCAGGTGGCCGGTCGCGCGCTGCTGTGGGACAAGTCCCCCGTCTCGCTCGACGAACAGGCACGCACTGAAGAGTCGCGCCTGCGCCAGCGAGCCTATCCGTACCAGAACAAGGTCTGAGGACGGACGCGCGCATGATGCCCGACGGGGCGGCTGACGGGCACGAGGTGCATCCTCAGCCCGTCCAGCCCGCCAACGACACACCGCATCCTGCGCCGGCCGACGCCACCCTGGCACGCCTGTACGGCGAACCGCTCACGCGCTTGCCGAATGACTTGTACATCCCGCCCGATGCGCTCGAGATCTTTCTTGACGCATTTGAAGGACCGCTCGATCTGCTGCTTTACCTGATCCGCCGGCAAAACTTCAACATTCTCGATATTCCGATGGCGCAGGTCACCCTGCAATACCTCGTCTATGTCGAGCAGATCCGCAAAAGCAATCTCGAGCTCGCTGCGGAATACCTGTTGATGGCGGCGATGCTGATCGAGATCAAATCGCGCATGCTGCTGCCCAAGCGCCAGGACGACTTGATCGAGGATGCGGGCGATCCGCGCGCCGAGCTGGTGCGTCGTCTGCTGGACTATGAGCAAATCAAGACCGCCGCCGTCGCGTTGGGCAATGTGCCGCAGGAAGGCCGCGACTTTGTCCGGCCCGAGCTGTTCGTGGAACAGGGCCTGGTCCAGCCGCTGCCCGACGTCGATCCCTGGGATCTGCAGCGCGCCTGGCTCGATGTACTGCGCCGCGCCAAGCTGACCCAGCATCACCGGATCGGCCGTCAGGAGCTGTCGGTGCGCGAGCACATGTCAGCCATCCTGCGCACGCTGCAGTCGCAGCGCTTCGTCGAATTCGGCGACCTGTTCGCGGGCCAGCACACGGTGCCGATTGTCGTCGTGCACTTTGTCGCGATGCTCGAACTTGCCAAAGAAACCTTGATTGAAATTACCCAGGCCGAACCGTTTGCACCGATCTACGTGCGACTGGCCTATTCGCCGGCATAACGCCGGCCTCTCCTGACCCGATCCATCATGAAAATCATCTCTTCCATCGACGAACTGCGCGACCAGCTCAGCGGCCAACTGCGCACGGCATTCGTGCCAACGATGGGCAATCTGCACGAAGGCCACCTGTCGCTGATGCGTCTGGCGCGCCGCCATGGCGACCCGGTCGTCGCTTCGATCTTCGTCAACCGCCTGCAATTCGGCCCCAACGAAGACTTCGACAAATACCCGCGCACATTCCATGAAGACGTGGCCAAGCTGGAAAAAGAAGGCGTCTACGTGCTCTTCGCGCCGACCGAGAAGGATCTTTACCCGGAGCCGCAAGAGTACCGTGTGCGCCCGCCTGATGGCCTGGGCAGCACGCTGGAAGGCGAATTCCGCCCCGGCTTCTTTGAAGGTGTCTGCACGGTCGTCACCAAGCTGTTCTCGTGCGTGCAGCCGCGCGTGGCCGTGTTCGGCAAGAAGGATTATCAGCAGCTGATGATCGTACGGAATATGGCGCGCCAGTTCGCCATGCCAACCCAGATCATCGGCGCCGAAACCTACCGCGCCGAAGATGGCCTGGCGCTGTCGTCGCGCAATGGGTATCTGTCCGAGACCGAGCGGGCCGAAGCGCCGACCCTGTACCAGAACCTGAATGCAGTGGCCGACAGCGTGCGTGGCGGCGATCGCGATATCGCGCAAGTCGAAGCGCGCGCAATGGCGGCGCTGGGCGAGCGTGGCTGGAAGCCCGACTATATCTCGGTGCGCAAGCGCGGCGACTTGCAGGCGCCGGACGCTGCCGATCTGACGAATGGCGAGCCGCTGGTCGTGCTTGCCGCAGCCAGGCTGGGCAACACACGCCTGATCGACAATCTGGAAATCTGATCGCTTGGGCCGCCCCAGGGGCCTCAGCCGGCCGGGCAGCCCTGACGCACCAGCGCTGCTTTCAACTCCCGCTTGAAGCCGGTGTAATCGACGGCTTTCTGCACATAGTCGTCGACACCCAGCGCCTCGGCGCGCTCACGGTCAGAAGCGAGGCCAGACCCCGACACGACGATAACGGGCATCCCGGCCAGGGACTCGGCGCGCAGGCGCGCCAGCAGCTCGAACCCATCGACCTGCGGCATCTTGATGTCCAGGAGCAGCAGATCGAAGCGCTGCTCGCGGATCATCTCGAACGCTTCTGCGCCATCGCTTGCCACGACCAGCTGATGGTCGAATGCAAACTCTTGCAGGGCCAATCGCGTCAGCATGACATCGATGCCCAGATCGTCGACCAGAAGAATATTTTTCATCCGGCATGCTAGCAGAGCCGCCAAACGGACGCCGCCACGTATGCACAGGCGGCCGGGCGGGTGCTCCCTACCCGTCCAGTCCCACGCTCTGCGCCCACGCCAGCGCCGACAGATGCGCTTCATTGACGTCGGCCGGACTCAGCCCCAACGTCGCCGCCAGCGACGCCACCAGATTCGAATTGAGCTCGCACGCTTCAGCCAGCGCCAGATACGGCCCGTAACTGCCTTCGCGCTTCGTCAGTGCCTTGACGACTTCGTCGGGCAACTGGATCGCATCGAGCACTTCCTGCATGGACAGGCCCAGCAGACGGTCGAGCAGCGAGAACATGCCGGCCACGAACAGGTGTTCACCGGCGCCCCGGCCCAGGGCTTTTTGCCCCAGCAGTTCGGCCAGGCGGCCGCGCACGACGGCCGTTTCCATCAGCACCGGCGAATAGCCGCTGGCACTGGCCGTGGCCAGCAGCAGTACCAGCCAGCGGTATAGCGGCGCGTAGCCGAGCAGCGAGATGGCCTGGCGCAGCGACTGGACTTCGCGCCCTGCCCCAAAGCCGGCCGTATTGATGTAGCGCAGCAGCTTGTAGGTCAGCGCCGGATCGCGTTTGAGGACGCTTTCGAGGCGCCCCACGTCGTCATTGGCCTGCACCATCTGCATCAGTTGCAGGATGATTTGCTGGCTCGGGTTCATGCCCTTGACGGGATTGCCGGGCCGTGGGGTCAGGTGCAGCTTGCCGACAAAGGCATCCAGGCCAAGCGCGGCGCAGGCATCGAAATCGGCCCACGTGCCCACTGGCCGCCCCACCATGCGCAGCGACGAATGCTTGGCGCTGGCATAAGTACGGGCCTGATCGGCCACGTCGCCCCCGGTGAAGCGCACTTCGACGTAGGAGGCGTACGGCGCCAGATTGCGCCCCAGCAGCGTGAGGTCGCAGCCGCGGATGGCCACACCCACGCCACCGGCGCGCACGGCCTGCACGGCCGAGCGCACGTCGACGTCGGTCAACTGGCGGATATCGAAAGCGAGGACGGTACGTTCCGGCGGCAGCGCATGCAGCGCGTCGGTCGACAGCATGGCCGGCACGGCGTCCAGGAACAGGATCTTGTCGCGCAGCAGCCAACCCTGGTCGACATGGTTGACGTGCTCGGCGACAAAGCCGACCAGACCTTCGAGGTCGGGACCGGTCGGGATGAGGCCGTCGTGCTGTTGCCACGACAGCTCGTAACCGAGAACGCGCTGCCGGGGATCGAGCAGCGGTTCACGGACAATGAAGTTGGTGCGATACATGGAGGCGCCGTTTCACATTGCTCGGCGCAAGCTCAAAACCCGAGACTGTCGAGGAGGTCGTCGACCTGCCCCTGGTTTGCCACGACTTCGGTGCCGGTCGGCTTGATTTGCGGACCGTTCATCAGGCCATTGTCCAGTTCGCGCTTGATCTCGCTTGGTGCGAAATCGATCAGGACCTGGACCAGCTGCTTTTCGAGGTTCTGCGCAATGCCGGTGATGCGACCGATCACCTGGCCGGTCAGATCCTGGAAATCCTGGGCCATCATGATGCTCATCAGTTCGCTGCGGGTGGCAACCGCCCCCGCACGCGACTCGTCCAGGCCGGCAATCGTGCGCTGCGCCATCGCGCGCCACTGCGCATCGGTTGCCTCGGTGGCAGGTGCGTCGAGCAGCGCCTGCCAACCTGCCTTGAGGTCGGTCGAACGCGTTTCGATGGCATCCTGCAGCGGACCGGCCGCGTCGGTAGCGTCCAGCACCTTCTTGGCCGCCTGTTCGGACAGATGCGCCACGTAGTCAAGCCGGTCGCGCGCATCGGGGATGTCGCTTGCGGCCTTCTCGATCAGCTTGTCGAGGCCCAGGCCGCGCAGATTCTCGTGCAGTGCGCGGGTCATGTGACCGACCCGGCTCAGCACCTCATCGTGCGACGACGCGCCGGCAACAGGCGCGGTGTTCTGCTCAACCATTTCAGGCTCCGGCTTTGTCCAGTTTCTCGAAAATCTTGTTCAGCTTTTCGTCCAGCGTCGCAGCCGTGAATGGCTTGACGACATAGCCGCTGGCGCCTGCCTGTGCTGCAGCGATGATGTTTTCCTTCTTCGCTTCGGCGGTCACCATCAGCACCGGCAGCTTGGCCAGTGCAGGGTCGGCACGAATGTGCTGCAGCATCGTCAGGCCGTCCATATTCGGCATATTCCAGTCCGACACGACGAAGTCGAACGATTCACTGCGCAGTTTTGCCAGCGCCATGACGCCATCTTCTGCTTCGTCGACGTTGGCATAACCCAGTTCTTTCAACAGATTCCGGACGATGCGTCGCATCGTCGAGAAATCGTCAACAACCAGAAAACGCATCTTTGGATCAGCCATGAATTACTCCGTTTGAATCTACTAATTTGGTTTGTTGGGTAAGCTACTTTTACAGACGCAAGAATAGCATTTTTGTTGCTCTGCGGCGATAAAATAGCCCACAAAGCATGGAAGGATGATGAATTCAGTTCAAACGCGCAACGCCCGGCTGCCTTGGGCGGCCAGATGGTCGAGTACGAGGCGCGGTAAAGCCTGCAATGGACCGACTTCGTGGGCTGCGCCGATGGCAATCGCTTCACGCGGCATACCAAATACGACACAGCTCGCTTCGTCCTGCGCGAAGTTGTGGGCGCCGGCTTCGCGCATCTCGAGCATGCCTGCCGCGCCGTCCTTGCCCATCCCGGTCAGGATAACACCAACGGCGTTTTTACCGGCCGCCTGCGCAGCGGAACGGAACAACACATCGACCGATGGCCGGTGGCGATTCACGGGCGGACTCTGCTCAATGCGCGTCATGTAATTCGCGCCGGAGCGCACCAGCAACAGGTGCGAGTGACCGGGCGCGATGTAGGCGTGACCGGGCAGCACCCGCTCGTTACCAGCCGACTCGACCACGCTGATCTTGCACAGCGAATCGAGGCGCTTGGCGAACGACGTGGTAAAGCCTTCCGGCATGTGCTGGGCAATCAGGATGCCCGGGCAATCGGACGGCATCTGCATCAAAAATTCGCGGATCGCTTCGGTGCCGCCGGTCGAGGCGCCGATGATGATCAGTTTTTCGGAAGAAATGAGAGGACTCCTCAGCGCCGACAGTTGCGTGCTGGCCACCTGGGGCGTGCGGCTGCGCGGCGCGATGCGTGCCCGTGCGGCGCCGCGGATCTTGTCGGCGATCATGTCGGCATATTCGCGCATGCCGCTCTGGATCGATATCTTGGGCTTGGTGACGAAATCGACCGCGCCAAGCTCCAGCGCGCGCATCGTGATTTCCGAGCCGCGCTCGGTCAGCGACGACACCATCAGCACCGGCATCGGGCGCAGGCGCATCAGTTTTTCGAGAAAGTCGAGGCCATCCATCTTGGGCATTTCGACGTCGAGCGTCAGCACGTCCGGATTGTGTTTCTTGATCAGCTCGCGCGCGACAAGGGGATCGGGCGCCGTGGCGACCACTTCCATATCGGGTTGCGAGTTGACGATCTCGCTCATCACGCTGCGGATCAGTGCCGAGTCGTCGACGATCAGGACCTTGATTTTCATGGTGTCTCCGTGGTTGCTCAGAACAGGTCGATCGCGCCGCCGACGGGTTCGACCTTGAGTCGCTTGGCGTAATCGAGTTCGCGCTTGGCCAGTGTGTCGTTGTGGGTCTGCATCAGCTTCTTGACCAGGACCTTGCCCGTACGCGGGAAGAAAAACACCTTGCGCGGGTAGATGTCATTCAGGTCTTCGGCCAATACCGGAATCCGTTCGGTCTTCAAAAACTGCATGACGAACGCGGCATTGCGCTCGCCGACGTTCATCGCGGTAAAACCGCGCAGCACGGCGCCGCCGCCAAACACCTTGGCTTCGAGGTGTTCACGGCGCGCGCCGGCCTTGAGCAGATCGTTGATCAGGATTTCCATGGCGAACGTGCCATAGCGCATCGAGGCCGATACCGGATTGTTGGGCTCGGCCGCGCCGTCGGGCAGCATGAAATGGTTCATGCCGCCCAGGCCCGTGACGCGGTCGCGGATGCAGGCCGACACGCACGAGCCGAGCACGGTCGCGATCAGCATGTTTTCTTTGGTATAAAAATACTCGCCGGGCAGGATCTTGGCGGCGTCGATCGCGAACGTGCGGTCGTGGTACAGATTGGTTGCGAATTGGCTGTTCATGGTCGCCCTTCGTTCTTACGCCGTGCGCGCGTCGAGTTCGTACACGGTCTTGCCGCGCAAGCGCAGGGAATCGGACACGTACAAAAAGTTCTCGGAGTGGCCGGCAAACAGCAGGCCGTGGCCCTTCATCAGCGGCACGAAGCGGCTCAGGATGGTGCGCTGGGTCGGCTTGTCGAAATAGATCATCACGTTGCGGCAAAAGATCGCGTCGAACTGCCCGTCCAGCGGCCAGCCATCTGCCAGCAGGTTGAGCGGCTTGAACGTGACGAGCGAGCGCAGCTCGGGACGGATGCGCACCATGCCTTCGTGGGCGCCCTTGCCGCGCAAGAAGAAGCGGCGCAGGCGTTCCGGCGAGACCTTCTCGATGCGCTCCATCTGGTACACGCCGTTGGACGCCGTGGCCAGCACATTGGTGTCGATGTCGGTGGCGATGATCTCGACTTTCGGCGTGAGCGTGTTGAACGCTTCACAGGCCGTCATCGCGATCGAATACGGCTCTTCGCCGGTGGACGCGGCCGAGCACCAGATGCGCAGCGGGCGCGGATCCTTCTTGTGCAGCCCCACCAGGTGCTCGAGCAGCAGCGGGAAGTGATGCGCCTCGCGGAAGAACGACGTCAGGTTGGTGGTCAGCGCATTGGTAAACGACTCCCACTCGCGGTCCATGCGCCCTGCTTCGAGGTCGTCCAGATAGCGCGTGAACGACTGGATGCCAGTCGCGCGCAGGCGCCGGGCCAGGCGGCTGTAGACCATCTCCTGCTTGCTGTCGGCCAGGGAGATGCCGGCGCGCTGGTGAATCAGCGCGCGCACCCGTTCGAAATCACGGCGGGTGAAATCGAACTCTTTATTGGTTTCTGTTTTCTGCTGCGGCACTGTGCGTGACTTTCTTGAATACGATGGCGAGCTCGCGGAGCCGGCCGGATGATTGTGCTTGGTGCCGACGCAGACCGGTGGCTTACGCCGCCAGCTTGTCGATCAGGCCCATTTCGCTCGACGACATCAGCTTGTCGATGTCAACCAGGATCAGCATGCGCTCGTCGACGGTGCCCAGGCCAATCATGTAGTCCGAATTGAAGGCGCTGCCCATTTCCGGGGCTGGCTTGATCTGGTCTGGCGTGAGCGTGGTGACGTCCGAAACGCTGTCGACCACCATGCCCATGATGCGGCCACCGATGTTCAGGATGATCACGACGGTAAACTGGTCGTACACCGGCGTGCCCAGCTTGAATTTGATGCGCATGTCGACCACGGGAATGATGATGCCGCGCAGATTGATCACGCCCTTGATGAATTCGGGGGCGTTGGCGATGCGGGTCACGGCTTCGTAGCCACGGATTTCCTGCACCTTCAGGATGTCGATGCCGTATTCTTCCGAGCCCAGGGTGAAGGCAAGGAATTCGCTGCCGGCGCCGTCGTGCGCGGTGCCGTCGGTCGAGAGGGTGTTTGCCAGGTTGGACATGGTATTCCTTTGTTTGCAGTGAAAATGAAAATTTATTGAACGACGGGATCGTCGGCCAGCTGGCGCGACGAGCGCACCAGCGCTGCCACGTCGAGAATCAGGGCGACACCACCGTCGCCCATGATGGTTGCACCGGAAATCCCGGCCACTTTACGGTAATTCGCTTCCAGGTTCTTGACCACCACCTGCTGCTGCCCGACCAGTTCGTCCACGAACAGCGCCGCCTTCTTGCCCTCGGTTTCGAGGATGACGACGATGCCGTCGGACGGGTCGCGGTGCACCGGTTCGATATCGAACATCTGGTACAGCGGGATCATCGGCAGGTATTCGCCGCGCACTTTCAGCACGCGCCCGCGGCCGGCGATCTCGCGCACGTCCTGCGGCGTCGGCTGCAGCGATTCGACGACGAACGACAGCGGCAGGATGTAGATTTCTTCGCCGCTGCGGATCGACATGCCGTCCAGGATCGCCAGCGTCAGCGGCAGCGAAATCGAGATCGTCGTGCCGAAACCGGCCGCCGAGCGGATGTCGACCGTGCCGCCCATCGCGGTGATATTGCGCTTGACGACATCCATGCCCACGCCGCGGCCCGACACGTCGGTGACCGTATCGGCGGTCGAGAAGCCCGGTGCGAAGATCAGTTGCCAGACTTCGGCGTCCGTCATCGTGTCGGACACGGCCAGCCCGTTCTGGGCCGCCTTGGCCAGGATTTTTTCGCGGTTCAGGCCGGCGCCGTCGTCGGCCACTTCGATGACGATATGCCCGCCCTGGTGCCCGGCCGACAGGAACAGGCGCCCTGCTTCGCTCTTGCCCGCAGCAATGCGCGCTGCCGGCATTTCGACGCCATGGTCGATCGAGTTGCGCACCAGGTGCGTCAGCGGATCGACGATCCGTTCGATCAGGCCTTTATCCAGTTCGGTCGCGGCGCCATTGGTGATGAAGTCGACCTTCTTGCCGAGCTTGCCGGCCAGGTCGCGCACCATGCGCGGGAAGCGCGAAAACACGAAGTCCATCGGCATCATGCGGATCGACATCACCGCCTCTTGCAGCTCGCGCGTATTGCGGTCGAGCTGGCTCACCGACGAGAGCAGGCGCTCGTGCAGGATCGGATCGAGCACGGCGCTGCGCTGCTCGAGCATCGCATTGGTGATGACGAGTTCGCCGATCAGGTTGATCAGCTGATCGACTTTTTCGACCGACACGCGGATGGACGACGACTCGTTCTTGTCGTCCTTGCGCGCGGCTTTCTTTTCCAGCGCCAGTTCGGCCAGGTGCTCCACGACGTTCTGGGCCTGCGTGGCAAGCGCCGCTACCGGCTCCGGCGCGCTCTCGACGATGCCGGCGGCTGCGCGGATCTGCTCGATCGGCTGGAAGAAGCCGTAGCCCAGTTCGTGTTCAGACGGTTCGCCCGCGGCAGGCGCCACGTCGTCGTCCGGGCCGAAGAAGCCGTAGCCCTGGTCGTCTTCGATACGCTTGCGCTCGGCCGCTTCGATCAGCCGCTGCTCTGGGGTGAGCGCCGGCGCCTCGAAGATTTTCAGGTCATCGGGATCGAGCACGAACGAGCAGATCGCGATGATGTCGTCCAGGCTTTCCAGTGTCGTGATGATGACGGCGGTGCGCCCGCCATCGAGCGGCGCGACCGAGATCCGGCCCATCAGGCCCAGCTCGTCGACCAGCGCATCGATGTCGCGCTGCGCCACTTGCGGCAGCTCGATCTTGTAGCGGTGCGCACCTTCGGTCGGCACTTCAACGCGTGCCGGCGCCGACAGGTAGGACGGTGCGACGACCGGCGCGACCGGCACGACGCCTTCGGCCAGGTCATGCAGCGCCATGCGCACGTTGGCGACGACTTCCTGGTCGACCTGCTTGCCGTGGCGGTGGCCGTCCAGCTGCATCTTGAGCGCGTCCTTGGCTGCCAAGAACGCGTCCACGTGGTTCGAGGTCAGCGCCATCTCGCCCTTGCGGATACGGTCGAGCAGCGACTCGAGCACGTGGGTCACGTCGCACATATCGGTCAGGCCGAAGGTCGATGCGCCGCCCTTGACCGAGTGCGCGGTGCGGAAGATCGCGTTCAGGTCCTCGGCGTCGGGCGCTGCCAGATCGACGCCCAGCAGCAGGCGCTCCATTTCGGCGAGCAGTTCTTCTGCTTCGTCGAAAAAGACCTGGTAAAACTGGCTGATGTCGATGCTCATGGGGATGTCCGCTCGTGGTTGCCTAAGCCAAAATTCATGGCTTAACCGATCACTTTTTTGACCACCTCGATCAGGCGCTGCGGATCGAACGGCTTGACCAGCCAGCCATTGGCGCCGGCAGCACGGCCCTTGGATTTCATTTCGTCCGACGACTCGGTGGTGAGCATCAGGATGGGTGTCTTCGCGTAGCCGGGCAGCGAGCGCAGCGACTTGATCAGCGCCAGGCCATCCATCTTCGGCATGTTCTGGTCGGTCAGCACCAGGTCGACGGCCTGCAGCTTCGCCTTGTCGAGGCCGTCCTGGCCGTCCACGGCTTCCACCACATGGTAGCCGGCGGCCTTCAGACTGAAAGCCACCATCTGGCGTAGTGAACTGGAATCGTCGACTGCGAGAATCGTTTTTGCCATCTTGTGCTCCTGCTGTTTTACACCGGGCGGACCCGGGTTGAATTGGTTGTTAGGTGAGTACCGGGCGGCGGCGCGGTCAGAACAGCTCGACGTCGCCGCTTTCCAGGTGTTTCTGTTCGACCGACCTGCGCAGCTTGCTGCGCAACTGGAGCGACTGGATCGCCAGCGCGACGCTGACCTGGCCCAGGCGATCGACGATTTCGTCGCTGCCGTGGTCTGGCGTGATCCCTTCGCCATGGTCGTTCAACGTGCCCAAAAAGTCGCGCAAGCCCGCCACGCGGCGCAGCGTACGCTCGATCAGTTGCGCCGTCAGGTCCTGGAACTGCATGCTCGTGATCGCCGTGTTCACGTGCTCGCTCACATCGTCCGACATCGAGCCGAGCAGCGCGCGATCTTCCAGCGACAGCACGCCGCCGGCGAGCATGCGGTCGATCGCTTCCTGGCGCGCGCCGACGACGGCGTGCACCGCAACGAAGCTGCCGGTGAGCTTGTCGATGGCTTCTTCGAGCAGCAATTCGGTCTGGAGCAGATCGGCTTCCACTTCGGTCAGGTGGCGCCGGCCATGCACCGACACGCCTGACAGCAGGCGCTTGACGTGTGATCCGAGTATCTTTTTTCTTGTCATCGTGTTCTCTCCAAACCTGCCCACACGGCGTCGGTCATCGCGGTTTCACCGCATTTAACGTCGCCGTCGCTGCCGCCTCGGCGTCCTCGGCCGGCACGTCCAGCGTGGATGCATCGCGCCGCACCGCGTCTTCGGTGCGCTTGTTCATGACGATGATGCTGATACGCCGGTTGATGGGGCTGAACGGGTCGGTGGCATCCAGGTGCGCGGCCGAGGCCAGCCCCACCACGCGCAGCACCTTGTCGTCCTGCAGGCCGCCGAGCACCATTTCGCGCCGCGATGCGTTGGCGCGGTCAGCCGACAGTTCCCAGTTGCTGTAGCCGGCGTCGCTGTGATACGGCGTCGAATCGGTGTGACCCGAAATCCCCAGCTTGTTCGGCACCTCGTTGAGCACCATGCCGATGATGTGCAGGATATCCTTCGTGTACGGTTGCAGCTCGGCCTTGGCCATCGCGAACATCGGGCGGTTCTTTTCATCGACGATCTGGATGCGCAAGCCTTCGCTGGTGATGTCGAGCAGCAGCTGGTTCTGGTACTTCTTGAGCATCGGATTGACTTCGATGGCCGACTCGATCCGTGCCTTCAGGTTTTTCAGGCGCTCGCCTTCTTCGCGCGCCAGCGCAGCCTTGGCCGCCTGCAGGTCGTAGCTCTTGCTGACCGGCGCCGAGTCGCCGCGCTTGACCTGGCCGGCGGTGCGCGTCAGGTCTTCGCCGCCGCCCTGGATCACCGACGACGAATCGCCCGAGCCCGAGCCGCCCTGCATCGCCACTTTCAACGGGGTCTTGAAGTATTCCGAGATGCCCACCAGGTCGCCCTTGGCGGTCGAGCCCAGCAACCACATGAGCAGGAAGAACGCCATCATCGCGGTCACGAAGTCGGCGTACGCGATTTTCCAGGCGCCGCCGTGGTGGCCGCCGGCCACCTTCTTGATGCGCTTGATGACAATGGGACGTGCGTTGTCGTCAGCCACGCTGATGCTCCCTGGTGTACTCCGGCGAAAGATCGAATGCGGTCATCGCGGCTTACTTCTTCTTCTTGATGTGTTCTTCGAGCTCGGCGAAGGTCGGGCGCTCGGTCGAGTACAGCACCTTGCGGCCGAATTCGACGGCCAGCGCCGGTGCATAGCCATTCAGGCTCGCCAGCAGCGTCACCTTCACGCACTGGAACATCTTGGTCGACTCTTCGAGCTTCTGCTCCAGCACGGTCGCCAGCGGGCTGACGAACGCGTAGGCCAGCAAGATGCCCAGGAACGTACCGACCAGCGCCTTGGCGATCAGGATGCCCAGCTCGGCCGGCGGCAAGCCGACCGATTCCATCGTGTGGACCACGCCCATCACCGCCGCCACGATACCGAAGGCCGGCAGGCCGTCACCGATCTTGGCGATCACGTGGGCCGGAATGGCGCCTTCGTGATGGTGCGTCTCGATCTCGTTGTCCATCAGGTTTTCGATCTGCATCGCATCCATATTGCCGGACACCATCAGGCGCAGGTAATCGGTCATGAATTCGATGATGTGATGGTCGGACACCACGGCCGGGTATTTCGAAAACAGCGGCGACGCGTCCGGGGCTTCGATATCGCCCTCGATCGACATCAGGCCTTCCTTGCGGACCTTGGACAGCACGTCGAATTGCAGCGCCATGAGTTCCATGTACATGTCCTTCGTGTACTTCGAGCCCTTGAAAATGCTGGGGAACGCTTTCAGCGTCGCCTTGATTGCCTTGCCGCTGTTACCGACGAACAAAGCGCCGAACGCGGCGCCGCCGATCATCAACAGTTCGATGGGCTGCCACAGCGACGCAAGGTGACCACCCGCCAGGGCAAAGCCACCAAACACGCAGGCACAGACGATGATGTAACCAACAATAACTAACAAAGGATTTTGCTCCAGAAAACCCGCGCCGTGTCGCGACATGTCGACTCGGAACCGGTAATTTCAGAAAATGTTTATTCAGGGAATTACTTTAGCTGGAGAAGTGCTGTCCGGCAAGCAAAACCACCCCGGAAACTCATCGTTTGTCTCTTAAAAGTCCCATATATACAAAGCGGGCCCACCTGTGTACGGATGCACAACACGCGTCGGTGTTTGTCCGACAACGATGAATTCGTAACTGAAAAGCATCGAACCGGGACGCATCTCGCGCGCGGCCTTGCGCCACAGCGCGCTCATCGCGGCCGGAGACAGGTAGGCGAATACGGCGTCGTAGTCGCCCAGGTCGAGCTGCTCATAGTCGCCACGAATGAATACGGCCGGGCTGCGCGCCAGCTTCGTGCGCACGAAGCTGGCCAGCCATGGCAAGGGTGCGAGCTCGATGCCTTCGATGCGCGCGTTTGAACGGCGGCGCTGCAGCGCCAGCACCAGCCCGCCGATGCCGCTGCCGATATCGATCACGCGCAGCGCCCTGCCCTGCGGCAGCGCGGCATCGACTGCCTCCCACACCTTGCGGCCGGACGGGTAATACGGCACCTGCGTGCGGTAGGTCGACCAGTACAGCAGCAACAGGAAGACGAAGATGACGAGAAATGCCAGCGGCGGTATTGCCAGCGTGCTGGTGGCCAGCAAGGCCAGAGGAAAACCGAACTGGATCGCGCGCCACCAGATCGCCAGGCCGCGCCACCAGGTCAGGCCCGCCGCAAGCAGGCCCTGGACCAGCGCCACGTGCCAGTACGAGACGGTCAGACCGCCCGTGGCGAGCAGGTAGATGGCGGCGAGCGTGAGGGGAAAGGCGGCAAGCTGCAGCAGCAGCGCCCGGACTGCGGGCGCGCCCAGCAGGCGCCGGGACGGCGGGGACGAAGGTGATGCGGGCAAGGCAGGCTGCCGGCGCGCTGGATCAGGCCGGGTCGAGGCCGGCGGCCCTGCCCTCGGCCTCTTCGTCGGCGCGCGCCTGGTCGAGCGCTTCCTTGGCCTTGCGCGTCTTGCCGGCGCGCGAGGGCATGTGGCACAGGCCGCACAGGTAGTCGCTATTGAGGTCGAGGGCGTTGACGATGAACTTGCCCTGGCACTTGCTGCATGGCGCCAGTTGCAGCATGCCGCCATTGAAGAAGCGCACCAGCGTCCAGGCGCGCGTGAGCGAGAGCAACGGCTCTTCGTTCGGCGCCGGCGGCATTTGTTCGAGGTAGAGTTTGTAGGCCTTCATCACGGCCTGGATGCCGGTGGCGCCGGCATGCTCCACCAGGAACTGGTGGATATTGATGAACAACGACGAATGGATATTCGGTTGCCAGGTCAGGAACCAGTCGGTCGAGAACGGCAGCATGCCCTTGGGTGGAGAGACACCCTTGAGCTCCTTGTACAGCTTGAGCAGGCGTTCGCGCGACAGCGAGACTTCGGTCTCGAGCAGCTGCAGGCGTGCGCCCAGGTTGATCAGTTCAATGGCGAGCTGGATTTCCTGCGCCTCGGTGACAACGCTCTTTTTACTCATGGCGATACGGCTCCCGGCACGGTCGGCCTCACAGCAAGACCGCTGACAGCGATTATACGATCTCTTCGACTGGCTGGCCGGCCATCAGGATGGCGGCGTGCGACTGGGCCAGGCTGCGTTCCTTCGTGTGGCTCGTCAGCATCGACAGGATCGCGCTGTCGTCGAAGCGGAAGCGGGCCAGCATCATGTTGCCGCCAGCAAGCTTCAGGATTTGCGCGTTGCTCATGCCTTCGATCAGGTCGGCGATGTCGGCCGAGACGCCCAGGCGGAAAATGGCGGTGACCTTGTCGGCACGGATCATTTGCTGGGCCAGCATCAGGTAGCTCAGGTTAGCGTCGCGAATTTCAGCCATCATGTCGTTCATCGTCATTTTCTCTCTCCAGTCATTGTGTCGGCTGCCGTTGTGTTGCCGATGAGATAGATTCTGACCGTGAGGAAACTATTCACAAATTGGAGAAAGTCTGTATTTTCAGTCAGTGAACGACGAGACGGACCCATAGGAGTTTGTCTTACAAACCCATCTGGTTCCCTATGAAACCCTGATAAAAACCAGGGCTGTTTGGTGCAGGAAAGCACCTTGATGATACACAGCAACAAAACGCGTTTGTCGCAATTTTGCCACGCGGCAATAGCCTCTAATCTCTTTAACGGCAGCGTGCGGAACAACTTTAGGGTTTGTTTGAAAAAATTTTCAACATTTTCGCAGCCACCCAAACTGCTCCACCCTGCCTGCTCTTCCATTTACGGCAGCCGCGCCGCCGACTTTAGGGCGATTCGCACATATTTTTGAAAAATGTTCGCGGTTCGCTGCCTATCTGGGACTGTTATCGGACGGTCCTGCGGGAACTTTAGGGTTCGCTGCAAAAAATTTTGAACTTTTTTTTCGTCGTATCGCCCCCCGGCCAAAAATCGTGCAATCCACATTTTGCTTTATTATTAACACGATGCGCACTACCCCTACTCCCCTCAACCAGCCGTTCTCGGTGTACCTCGACCTGGTCCGCTTCCTGGCTGCGTTGGCCGTGGTCCTGATGCACATGCGCATGTTCAGGCTGGTCGATATTCCCGGCTCCCAGCACTGGACGCTGCTCGGCCGCGAATCGGTCATGGCCTTCTTCGTGTTGTCCGGCTTCGTCATTGCCTACACCACGCAGACACGCCGCCCCGATGCACTCGACTTCACCGTCGCACGCGCGGCCCGGATCTATTCGGTGGCCCTGCCCGTGCTGCTGCTGGGCTTCCTGTGCGCTTACCTGAGCCAGGGCCCGCATGTTCCGGGCATGGACGCGAGCTACCAGGTGGCCAAGCCCTGGTTCTATATCCCGTTCCACCTGCTGTTCATGGGCGACTTGTGGAAACTGTCGGAGTACCCGCCCTGGCTCGGCCCCTGGTGGTCGCTCAATTACGAGGTCTGGTTCTACGTGCTGTTCGGCGTCGCCTGTTACGTGCGCCGCCCATGGCGCCTGCCGGCAATTGCCCTGCTGCTGGCCGTCATGGGTTACAAGCTGTGGCTCCTGCTGCCCGTCTGGCTGGCCGGCGTCGCGCTGTACCACTGGCAGGCGCGCTACAGCCTGGGCGTCACAACTGCACGCGTCGGCTGGGCACTGAGCATGGCCTTGCTGGTGACGTATGAGGCTTACGGCGTCGAGGAACTGCTGCGCGAGGCCGGACGCGCCAGCTGGCTCGGCCAGTACGTCGCACTGGGCAACGCCGACCGCTTCCTGGCCGACTACGCCTTCGGCCTCATCGTCGTCCTCAATTTCGCGTGCGCCCGCTTTGCCGGCTTTACCGGCCTGCTGCGCGTGGCGCGGCCCATCCGGCTGTTCGCCGCGTATACGCTGACGCTGTACCTGTCGCATGCGCTGGTGCTGATCGGCTGGCCCGAGCTGTATCCGCATGATCCCGCCAGCGTGACTGACGTGCTGGCCCTGTCGGCAGCCGTCGCCCTCGCTACCGCACTGCTCGGCATGCTGACCGAGCAGCGCAAGGACGTGTTCAGGCGCCTGTTCGAGCGCGTGCTGCGCCCGCTGCGGCGCCATGCGCCGCGCCCAGCCCGCAACGCTGGCGCTGGCGCCGGCGCCGACCATTCCCATCAAGGAGAAACAAGATGACGTGTGACGTACTGATCCTGCCCGGTCTGTTCAATTCCGGCCCCCGCCACTGGCAATCGCTGTGGCACGAGCGTCGTCCGGCATGGCGCCGCGCGGAGCACCGCGACTGGACCAACCCCGACCGCGACGAGTGGGTGGCCGAGATGGAAGAAGCCATTGCCGGCTGCAGCGGCGCCCCGCTCCTGGTCGCACACAGCCTCGGCTGCATGCTGGTGGCGCATTGGGCGTTGTCGGGTTCCCCCTTGAAAGTGGCGGGCGCGTTTCTGGTGGCGCCCAGCGACGTCGAGCGGCCATCGTTCCCGATCCCTGCCGGCAATTGGGCGCCGGCCCCACGCACGCCACTGCCATTCCCCAGCATGATCGTGGCGAGCACGAACGATCCCTATGCCACCCTCGAGCGCACCCAGTCGTTTGCCGACGCCTGGGGCAGCAAACTGGTCGAGATCGGCGACGCTGGCCATGTCACTACCGACTCGGGGCATGGCGACTGGCCCGAAGGCTTGCGTTTGCTGGATGCGTTTTGCGCTGACATCAGCAAATAAACCATGACGGTCATGAACAGCGCGCGGCTGCGCTTCGAGCCGATGCAGGAAGCGCATTACGACGGCCTGCGCCAACTTAACAGTGACCCGCTCGTCATGCGCTTCATTTCGGGCCAGCCCGAAACCCCCGACGACACGCATGCCGTGATCGCCCGGGTCAAGGCGCGCTGGGAAACACTCGGCTACGCGTGGTGGAGCCTGATCGAACGCGACTCGGGAGAGTTGATCGGCGCCGGCTGTATCCAGCATCTCGGGCACAACACATCCAACCCGCATGAAATCGGCTGGCGCCTGCGGCCCGATCGCTGGGGCCAGGGTTACGCGATCGAAGCAGCCGAGCGGATGGCACGCTTTGCCTTCGACGATCTGGGCGTGCTACTCCTCTGCGCGATCTGCGACCCTGAAAACGCCGCGTCACAGCGCGTGATGGAAAAATTGGGCATGGCGTATCGCGGCGTGGAAACGTGGCATGGCACGTCCGTCACAGCGTACGGCATCGACCGTGCTACCTGGACGCGTCGTCATGGCGTGACTGCCTGAATGACCACCTTTCACGGCAGTTGCCACTGCGGTTCGGTACGCTATGAAGCCGACATCGACCTGGCTGCCGGCACGGTCAAGTGCAACTGCTCGATCTGCACCAAGCTGCGGTTCTGGGCCTTTGTTATCGCGCCCACGGCGTTTCGCCTGTTGCAGGGCCAGGACACGCTGCGCGACTACCGCTTCGGCGCGCACCGTGACGGCCACGCGTTCTGCAGCGTCTGCGGCGTCCATGTCTTCACGACCGTCGCTGCGGGCCCGTTCGTTGCCGTGACGGTGGCCAGCCTGGATGATCTGCCGGTCGATGCGCTCATGGAAGCGCCGGTGCGCTACATCGATGGCCGCAACGACAACTGGCATACAGCGCCAGCCGAGGTGCGTCACCTGTAGGTGGAGCAGCAGCGCGCAATCAGCGCTCACCCCAAAAAAAAGCCGCCGCTCCCGATAACGGGAACGGCGGCTTTGACACTAACGGATCAAACGCTTACTTCGCGCCAGACAGCAGCATCTCGTTCAGGCGTTTCACGAACGACGCCGGATCGCTCAGGCTGCCGCCTTCGGCCAGCATCGCCTGATCAAACAGGATGTGCGACCAGTCGGCAAAGCGCGGGCTCGTGGTGTCTTCGTACTTCAGGCGCTGCACCAGCGGGTGGTTCGGGTTGATCTCGAGGATCGGCTTCGATTCCGGCGCGTCCTGCCCTGCAGCTTTGAGCATGCGCAGCAGGTTGCCCGACAGCTCGTTGTCGTCCGCCACCAGGCAGGCTGGCGAATCGGTCAGGCGGAACGTCACGCGTACTTCCTTGGCCTTCTCGCCCAGCGCGCCCTTCATGCTCTCGACCAGTTCCTTGTAGCCGGCTTCGGTCTCGGCATGTTCCTTCTTCTCGGCTTCGTCCTCCAGCGCGCCCAGGTCCAGGCCGCCCTTGGCGACCGATACCAGTTCCTTGCCTTCGAACTCGGTGAAGAACGACAGCATCCACTCGTCGACGCGGTCGGTCATCAGGATGACTTCGACGCCCTTTTTGCGGAAGATTTCCAGGTGCGGGCTGTTCTTGCCCGCGTTGTAGTTGTCAGCCGTGACGTAATAGATCTTGTCCTGGCCTTCCTTCATGCGGCCGATATAGTCGGCGAACGAGACGGTCTGGGCGTCCGAGTCATTGGCGGTCGAGGCAAAGCGCAGCAGCTTGGCGATGCGGTCCTTGTTGGTCGCATCTTCGCCCACGCCTTCCTTGAGCACCTGGCCGAATTCCTTCCAGAAGGTCGCGTACTTGTCCTTGCCGGCCTGCTCGTCCGAGTTCGCCATTTCTTCGAGCATGCCAAGCACGCGCTTGGTCGAGCCTTCGCGGATCACGCGCACGTCGCGCGACTCCTGCAGGATTTCACGCGAGACGTTCAGCGGCAGGTCGCTCGAGTCGATCACGCCCTTGATGAAGCGCAGGTAGGTCGGCATCAGCTGCTCGGCGTCGTCCATGATGAAGACGCGCTTGACGTACAGCTTGATGCCGCCGCGCTTGTTGCGGTCCCACAGGTCGAACGGCGCGTGCGCCGGCACGTACAGCAGTTGCGTGTATTCGCTGCGGCCCTCGACCCGGTTGTGGGTATAGGTCAGCGGTTCCTGGAAGTCGTGCGAGACGTGCTTGTAGAACTCGTTGTACTGCTCTTCGGTGATGTCGTTCTTCGAGCGTGCCCACAGCGCGCTGGCCTGGTTCACGGTCTCGACGTCGTCCTTCAGGACGGTTTCTTTCTTTTCTTCGTCCCACTCTTCTTTCTGCATCACGATCGGCAGCGAGATGTGGTCGGAGTATTTGCGGATGATCGACTTGAGCTTCCAGGCCGACAGCAGTTCTTCTTCGCCGTCGCGCAGGTGCAGGATCACGTCGGTGCCGCGACCGGCCTTTTCGATCTGTTCGATGCTGTAGTCGCCTTCGCCAGCCGACTCCCAGCGCACGCCTTCGGATGCATCGGCACCCGCGCGGCGGGTCTCGACGGTGATTTTCGACGCGACGATGAAGCCCGAATAGAAGCCCACGCCGAACTGGCCGATCAGCGCCGCGTCCTGCTGCTGGTCGCCGGAGAGCTTGCTGAAGAATTCCTTGGTGCCCGACTTGGCGATGGTGCCCAGGTGCGAAATCACTTCGTCACGGTTCATGCCAATACCGTTGTCCGAGATCGTGATCGTCTTGGCGGCAGCGTCGAACGCCACCTTGATTTTCAGTTCGTGGTCGTTGCCGTACAGGGCGTCGTTGTTGATCGCCTCGAAGCGCAGCTTGTCGGACGCATCCGACGCGTTCGAGATCAATTCGCGCAGGAAGATTTCCTTGTTGGAGTACAAGGAGTGAATCATCAGTTGCAGCAGCTGTTTTACTTCAGCCTGAAATCCAAGGGTTTCTTTTTCGGCGTGTGCCATCTTGTTCCTCGTTAAAGACAATAGGGGTTGGTCAGACCCGGACGCATATGTGGCCCTACCGGAGGATTTCAAGAGATATTTTTGATAAGCAATATCGCGCGGCGGCCATGACCCCATACATGGATGCTACCGAAGCCGGTGGTTGGGCAGCGCCGCCGGCTCGACGTACAATACCGGATTCATTCACGCACCCTGGAAATTCCATGACCGTCTACGACAAACTCAAAGAACTGAACATCACGCTGGAAGCACCAGCGACCCCGGCCGCAGCCTACGTCATGTACGTCCAGACCGGCAACCTCGTGTTCATCTCGGGCCACATCGCCAAGAATGCCGACGGTTCGCCGAACGCCGGCATCCTGGGCCGCGACAAGACCACCGCAGACGGCCAGGCCGCTGCGCGCTCGGTCGCCATCGACCTGATCGGCACGCTGCAGGAAGCCGTCGGCGGCGACCTGACACGCGTCAAGCGCATCGTCAAACTCATGAGCCTGGTCGCATCGACCCCGGATTACAACGAACAGCACCTGGTCACCAATGGCGCTTCGGAACTGATCGGCGAAGTGTTCGGCGACACTGGCAAACACGCGCGTTCGGCCTTCGGCGTCGCATCGCTGCCACGTGGCACCTGCGTCGAGATCGAGATGATCGTCGAAGTGGCATAAAAACAGCGTTTGCGTGGCAATAACCGGCGCACATTCGCCGGTGTTTCCTTTACTGTGATTCACGGGTGGCGCTGACCCGGCGCCGTCCGCCGACAAGAGATCGCCTACCCGGCGTGTTCTATAATGGCCCGGCACGACCGTGCCCCTTCCTGCGAGACAAGTATGAAAATCGAAAACCCCAATCCTATCCAGTGGCAGTTCTCGGAACGCGCCGCGCAGCTGCAAAGCTCCTTCATCCGCGAAATCCTGAAGATCACCCAGCGTCCGGACATCATTTCGTTCGCCGGCGGCCTGCCGTCGCCTGCGACCTTCCCGGTCGAGCGCATGAAAGCGGCCTACGACAAGGTGCTGAGCGAAGCCGGCAAGGTAGCGCTGCAATACGGCCCGACCGACGGCTACGCGCCACTGCGCGAATGGATTGCCAATTCGTTGTCCACGGAAGGCTCGACCATCCTGCCGGAACAGATCCTGATGACGTCCGGCTCGCAGCAGGCGCTCGACCTGCTCGGCAAGGTGCTGATCGACGAAGGTAGCCGCGTGCTGGTCGAAACCCCGAGCTACCTGGGTGCGCTGCAGGCGTTCTCGGTGTACCGCCCCGAATTCAAATCGGTCGACACCGACGAGCACGGCCTGGTGCCATCCTCGATCGATGCCGTCGCCAAGGGCGCGCGCATGCTGTACTCGCTGCCCAACTTCCAGAACCCGACCGGCCGCAGCCTGTCGCTCGAGCGCCGCCGCGAACTGGTGGAAACCTGCGCGCGCCTGGCCATCCCGCTGATCGAGGACGATCCGTACGGTTCGCTGTCGTACCGCGGCGAGCCGATGCCGAAGATGGTCGCGATGAACCCGGACGGCGTCATCTACATGGGCTCGTTCTCGAAGGTGCTCACGCCCGGCATCCGCCTCGGTTACGTGTGCGCCCCGCTGCCGCTGGTGCGCCGCCTCGAGCTGGCCAAGCAGGCCGCCGACCTGCACACCGCGCAGCTCACGCAGATGGTCGTGCACGAAGTCGTCAAGGATGGTTTCCTCGACGAGCACATCCCGACCATCCGCCAGTTGTACAGCGACCAGTGCCAGTGCATGCTCGACGCGATGAAGGAACACTTCCCGACGAGCGTCAGCTGGACCGAGCCGGAAGGCGGCATGTTCATCTGGGTCACGCTGCCACAGCAGATCGACGCGATGAAACTGCTCGAACAGTCGCTCGCCGCCAAGGTGGCGTTCGTGCCGGGCGCGCCGTTCTACGCCAACGACCCGGCGTCGAACACGCTGCGCCTGTCGTTCGTGACGGTGCCGCCGGAACGCATCCGCGAAGGTATCGCCATCCTCGGCAAGCTCATCGCCGGCATGCTGTAACACCCTGTTTGGCCCGCGAGTCATTCGCGGGCCAACAACGGTTCAGTTGCATTATTGCAACAACTGTATCACATGGTGGGTTTCTGGCAAGATCAGTTGTCTGATTACCTTGGATTGCGGTTATGATTTCCTCACACTGATGAGGTCTTTCCGCAATTGATGATGCACCCTGCTCTAGCGCTTGCAGCTCCGGCGCGCCAATCCGCCATTCTGATCGTCGACGACGCCCCCGACAGCGTCGGCTTGTTGCAAGACATGATGCGACAACAGGGTTACCAGACCTTCGTCGCCAGCACCGGCAAGCGCGCGCTCGACATCGCGCAGCGCGTCCAGCCCGACCTGATCCTGCTCGACGTCCGCCTGCCCGACCTCGACGGTCTGGAAATCTGCCGCCGCCTCAAGCGCGCGCCCGACACCACCCATATTCCCGTCATCTTCATCACCGAATGCGGCGAAACCGATGACGTCGTCGCCGGCTTCGACACTGGCGCCGCCGATTACATCGCCAAGCCCGTGCGCATGGCCGAAGTTTGCGCGCGTGTGCGTGCCCAGCTGCGCCTGCGCAGCAGCAGCGACAGCCAGAAACAGCAGGCCGAGCGCCTCCAGCTGGTCGTTGACGGGATGGACGAAGGCCTGATGCTCGTCGATGCAAGCGGGTGCATCGCCTTTGCCAACCCGGCCAGCGAAGGCTTTCTGGCGCAGCCACGCAACCTGCTCGCCGGGCGCCCGCTGTGCGACCTGCTCGAGCCGCCGGCAGCCCATGACTACGCCGCCTTCTTCGCCAACCCGTCGGACGAGCATGCTGCTGCGCGCTGCCGGGGCACGCGCGAAGTGCTGCTGCGCCAGCCCGACGGCGCATTGCGTGCGATCGACATGGGACTCTCGCCAATGGCCGGCGACGAAACGCTGTTCGTGATCCTGCTGCACGACATCACGCACCACAAGCAATCGGAGACAGCGCTGCAGCATGCCGCCCTGGTCGACCCGCTCACGCGTATCGCCAACCGCCGCCACTTCGACGCATTCCTCGAGAAGGAATGGCAGCGCGCGATCAGGAATGGCCAGCCGCTGTCGCTGATCGTGATCGACGTCGACCATTTCAAGGGCTACAACGACAGCCTGGGCCACGCCGCCGGCGACACCTGCCTGCAGGCGATCGCCGAAGCGCTGCAATCGCATGCGATGCGCCCGACCGATCTGGCCGCGCGCTATGGTGGCGAGGAATTCGTCGTGCTGCTGGCCGATACCAGCGCCGCAAACGCCGCGAGTCTGGGTGAAACGATCCGCGCCCACATCGAGCGCCTGGCCATGCCGAACCCGCGCGCCGAGTGCGCCGGCGTGGTCACCGCCAGCCTGGGCGTGGCCTGCATCGTGCCGACGCTGTTCGACGATCTGCGCTCGCTGTTCATCTCGGCCGACCGGGCCATGTACGAGGCCAAGTCGCGCGGGCGCAATCAGGTCGTCATGCTGCAGGCGGGGACGACGCTGGACACCGTGCGCGGCGGCCGCGCGCCTTGATATCGAGCATTTCAACGCCGCCAACCGCGACCTCCCAACGCAACCGTCGAATCATCTTCATTTATCCATGCTCGATTCTCACTACCCTCAGTCCGGCGAACCAATCGTCTTCTTCGATTTTGAAACGACTGGCTTCTGTGCCAAAAAAGACCGAATCATTGAGGTAGCAGCGGTCAAGTACGTTCCAGGCGCCGCTTCACATCCCCATATACAGAAGCTGATTGCAATCGACAGGCCCCTGCCCAGATTCATTACAAATCTGACGGGCATTACCGACACCATGCTTCGCGAAGGTGGCCGACCGATGGAAGAGGTGCTGGATGAGTTCATCGACTTCATCGGAGTCCACGATGTCGTGGCATTCAATATCAATTTTGATGTGCGATTTCTCAATGCTGCAATCGAACGTCACGGTCGCACGCCCGTGCGTAATGTCGGACATTGCGCGCTCGCCAGAGCACGATCTGCGTGGCCCGACTTGTCGAGCCACAAACTGATCAATCTCGCAAAGCATCTGGAACTCGAAACAGGCTCCAGCCATCGCGCGCTGGATGACACGCTGGTTGCACTGGAAGTCTATTTCCGCGCCATCAAAGCGAACTCTGCGGGCACGCCCGAACGGAACAGGGACAAGACGGTGCAGGCAGGCGCGCCCTCGATTATCCCTGTCATCAGTGGGCCTCGGCAGTTTCGTATTGAAACGCTCGGCACGCGGCGTTATCAAAATGTGTTTGAAGGCGTATGTGGTCCACGAACCCACAAAGGTACAGTCGTTGACACCCAAGTTCAATTGCTTCTTGCAGCATCCTCAAATAGCGTGAGGGTCTTGTTGGACGAAGAGATTGTAGGCAACCTGTCGCCTCGCCTCGCCCAGGATTTCAGACGCGCCGTCATTGAGGGCGATCTGGCTGAGTTCAAACATTTTGAATGCTCAGCGAAAATTCGAGGCGGGAAAATCAGCGAGCTGCCAAACGATGGCCTTTACGAGATGTGGCTCGACATTCCTCAGGACGACGACTGAGGGGGTGCAATTTTCCTGGTTGCTCAGGAAACGGCCCTCTGACGGTTGCGTGTTCCAGGGTTACGAACCAATGTTAGTACGACTCAAGCTGGCGGCACCGCGTGCTGCAACCGCCAGGCCGCGATATACCGTTTTTCCTGCGCCTCCCACTGCGCATCGTCCCACCCCAGCTCCTTCTGGCAGATCGCGCGCACCCGGCCCATGAGGGCGGCGCCGCCATCGGTCAGCTGGATGCCCAGGCGCGTGCGGCGCAGCAGCAGGTCGTCGAGGCGGTACACCTGTTCGGCGCGCGCCGCCCAGCGCAGCTCGGCCCACAGCGTGTGCGTGCCCGGAATGCATTCGAGCTCGCCCGCGTGGGCGGCCGAGAGCAGTGCCTTGACGTGCGCGCCGTGGCGGCCCGTCAGCCGTCGCAGCACATTGGGCGGCAGGTCGCGCCGCGCTGGCGCGCTGGCCCGCGCGAACACAGCGCCGCGCTCGGTGCGCATCTGCCAGCCCGGCAACTGGCGCGCCGCTTCACGCAGCACGTCGCGCGCGGCCAGGCGGAACGTGGTGAGCGTACCGCCCGCAACCGACACCAGGCCGGGTTCGGACCACACCAGGTGCTCGCGCTTGTCGCTGATCGATACCCCGTCGCTGCCACTGTCGAACACGAGGCGCACGCCGGCAAACGTGGCCAGCACGTCAGCATCGACCAGCGCCAGCGGCGCAAACTCCGCCTGCACGGCCGCCATCAGGTAATCGAATTCGCGGCGCGTGATGCTCGGCTGGGCGTTGACGTCGTCGGCCTGGTCGATGTCGGCCGTGCCCACCAGCGTCACGCCCTCCCACGGAAAGGCAAATACGGGGCGACCGTCGAGCGGATGCAGCAGGCTGACGGCTTCGGTCAATGGCAGGCGGTCGGCCGGCAGCAGCAGGTGGCTGCCGCGCAGCCAGCGCAGGCGCGGCGCATTGTCGTTGCCGCCGACGTTGGCAGGCGCCGGCGGCGCGCCGGTGGCGTCGATCACCAGGCGGGCGCGCACGGCCGTCTCGGCGCCGGTGCGCTCGTCGCGCAGCAAGGCGCCATGCACCTTGCCGCCATCGCGCACGAGCGATTGCACGGTCACGTAATTGCAGGCCACCGCGCCATGGGTGCGCGCCTCGTTCAGCACGCGCAGCACGAGGCGCGCATCGTCGGTCTTGGCGTCGGTATAGCGGATACTGCCGGCGCTGCGCGGATCGGGCGCATCCGGAGCCGGTTTGCGCAGCGCGTCCTGGCGCTGCCATTGCGGTTCGCGCCGGCCCGTGAGCAGGTCGACCACGCGCAGCATCGACAGCAAGCCCAGGCGGCGCGTGAGGTCGGCGCCATGGTTGGCGAACGCGAACGGCTGCGCATCGACCAGGCCGGGCGCTGCACGCAGCAGCGCCTCGCGTTCGGCCACCGCGTCGCGCGTGCGGCGCAGGCTGCCGGCAACCAGGTAGCGCAGGCCGCCATGCATCAGTTTCGACGAGCGGCTCGAGGTGCCGCAGCCAAAGTCGGCCTGTTCGACCAGCAGCGTCTTGAGGCCGCGTCGCGCCGCTTCGAGCAGGACGCCGGCACCCGTGATGCCGCCGCCGATCACGAGCACGTCCCAGTCGCGTGGTGGCGGGAAGATCGTCATGGCCGCACCATCCCGGTGGCGCGCACGCAGCAGTCGGGATCGGACCGGCGCGACAGCGCGCATGACCGGGCATCCAACGCCAGGGGCCGGTCTTGCAGTCGCACCGCCATTACCTTATTACTCCAGCCGTTCCAACGCCGCATCGATACACTTCCCGTTATACTGGACACAAGTTGCCCTTTTTACCAGACTAGTCAGGGCTTCGCCAACTGTATTGCGCATTCATGCCATCGCCTTGCTCCATCACGCCACCCCTGCCCAATAACGCCCGCGTGACTGGCGCCTACCTGCAGGCGCTGCTTCATGCTGCGCTCGCACGCGGTGTCACGCGCGACGCGCTTGCTGACGCCGTTGGCGTTGCCGCCGATGCACTCGAGCCGCTCCCCGCCACCCTGTCCACAGCACGCTACATCGCCCTGCTCGATGCTGGCGCGCGACTGGCGAACGATCCGTTTTTCGGCTTGCATGTCGGCGAACAGGTGCGGCCCGCAACCTACAGCGCATACGGCCTGCTGCTGCTGGCCTGCAGCAATTTCGGTCACGCGATGGCGCTGACGCAGCGCTATGAATCGCTTGCGCACGACCTGGGCCGCAGCCGGCTGGGGATCGAGGGCGCGCAGGCACAATATGAATGGATCAGCCGCTATCCGGACGCCACGCGTCACCTGGCCGAAAGCGTGTATGCCGGCATTGCCGTGTTCGGCAGTTGGATGGCGGGCCGTCCGCTGACACCGCAGGCAATGCGCTTCCGGCACGCCGATCCCGGCCACGGCCACGACGAATACCGGCGCGTGCTGGGCATGGCGCCCACCTTCGACGCGCCACGCCACTGCGCCGCCTTCGACGTGGCGCTGCTGGACATGCCGGTGCCGAACGCCGACCCCAGCCTCTACCCGGTGCTGCACCAGCATGCCGAGGGGCTGCTGGCGCAGCGCGCCCTGGTCGCCGACGGCATCGTGGCGCGGGTGACGGCGGCGCTGACGCAGCGGCCGCCCGATGGCCAGGCACGCCTGGCGCCGGTGGCGGCAGAACTGGGATTGTCGGCGCGCACGCTGCAGCGCAAGCTGGCCGAGGCCGGGTCGAGCTTCCAGCAGGTGCTCGATGGCGTACGCTTCGCTCTGGCGCAGGATTATTTGCGGCGGCGCGAACTGGGCCTGGCCGATGTCGCCTTCTTGCTGGGATTCCAGGACCAGAGCGCGTTCACGCACGCGTTTCGCGAGTGGAGCGGCGTCAATCCAGGGGCATGGCGCGCACAGGCTGCCTGACGGGTCAGGCCGGCCGGTAAAATGCGTTCAGGCGTCGTGACCCGCCCGCCGGCCACGCCCGAGCACGCGCAGCGTGTCGTCAACCACCGGCACGATGCCCAGCACGCACAGGAACGCGGCCAGCGGAATCGTCGACAGGTAGCCCAGGTGCTTGAAGCCCAGCGCGCCGGCCACGCCGCCGATGCAGAATGCGGCCAGGAGCGCCACCATCAGGGCCAGGCGCCCCAGGTTGGCCGTGACCTTCGGCTGGTGCAGGCCGCCGTCCCGGTTCCAGTACGCCAGCTTGCCCAGCTCGATGCCGATGTCGGTGACGATGCCGGTCATGTGGGTGGTGCGGATTTCGGCGTGCGAGACCTTGGTGATGACGGCGTTCTGCAAACCCATCATGAAACACAGCAGCATCACGGTCAGCGGAATGAACAGCGCATCGATGTCGTTGAGCCGTGCGCCCAGGATGCCGAACATCAGCAGCAGGATCGCCTCGAGCACCAGCGGCAGCGCGAAGCCGCTGTGCAGGCCCTGACGCCGCACGAGATTGACGAGAATCGCGGTGCTGGCCGCGCCCAGCATGAAGCTGAACAAGGCGCCCAGCGCCGAGAGCACCAGGTCGGTCTGGCCGAGCACCAGATGGTCGGCCGCACCCGAGACGATGCCGGTCATGTGCGACGTGTACTCGCGCACTGCCAGAAAGCCGCCTGCATTGATGGCGCCGGCAACAAAGGCCAGCGCCACGCCCAGGTGGCGGTTGGCGCCCGGCGTGCGGGCGTGTCCAGTCAGGCTGCGCGCGTAATTGATCGGCACGGAAAATCGGCTTTCAGCGTGGACATTACAGGTGGGTATTGACGTCAGATGTTACCGCAAATCACTTTAAGTGTATGCGCCGTGGCGGGGATTCCTGGCGCTATAATGAAAAATTAGCGAAAAGCGCACACTGGTATCGCCGTGAACCCCCATCTCGACAAACTCCATTCCTACCCGTTCGAAAAACTGCGTCAGTTATTTGCCGGCGTCACACCGAACCCGGACTACACACCCATCAGTCTTGGCATCGGCGAGCCGAAGCATCCGACGCCCGCATTCATCGAAAAAGCGCTGATGCACGCGGTATCGGGCCTGGCCAGTTATCCGAGCACGATCGGCAGCGAACCTTTGCGCACCGCGATCGCGGGCTGGCTCGAACGGCGCTACGGCTTGCCTGCGCTCGATGCAGCCACGATGGTACTGCCGGTGAACGGCTCGCGCGAGGCGCTGTTTGCCATTGCGCAGTGCGTGATCGACGCGTCCAGGCCCGATCCGCTGGTGGTGTGCCCGAACCCGTTCTACCAGATCTACGAAGGTGCGGCCTACCTGGCCGGCGCCGCGCCGTGGTTCGTCAACTCGGAACCGGGCCGCAATTTCGCGCCCGACTACGCGAGCGTGCCAGATGACGTGTGGCCACGCGTGCAGCTGATGTATGTCTGCTCGCCCGGCAACCCGACGGGCGCCACGCTGACGCTGGACGACTGGCGCGACTTGTTCGCGCTGTCGGACCGCTGGGGCTTCCTGATTGCGGCCGACGAATGCTATTCCGAGATCTACACGGGCAGCACGCCCCCGCTGGGCGCGCTGGAAGCGGCGCACCAGCTGGGCCGCAGCAGCGGCGAGCAGCCCTACCGCAACCTGATCGTGTTCTCGAGCCTGTCGAAGCGCTCGAACGTGCCGGGCATGCGCTCGGGCTTCGTGGCCGGCGACCCGGTCGCGATGAAGCGCTTCCTGCTGTACCGCACCTACTGCGGCGGCGCGATGTCGCCGCCGGTGCAGGCGGCGTCGATCGCGGCCTGGAACGACGAGCAGCACGTGCAGGACAACCGCACGCTGTACAAAGAGAAATTCCATCTGATCACGCCGCTGCTCAAGCAGGTGATGGACGTCGAACTGCCCGACGCCGGCTTCTACCTGTGGGCCGACGTGCGCCGTACCGGGCTGTCGGATGTCGACTTCGCACGGCGCCTGTACGCCGACTATAATGTCACGGTCCTTCCGGGCAGCTACCTGGCGCGCGATGCGCACGGGCAGAACCCGGGCCAGGATCGCATCCGCATGGCCCTGGTGGCCAGCGTCGACGAAGGCCTGGAAGCAGCCAACCGCATCGTCCAGTTCTGCCAGGGCCTCGCCTGACGCCTCTGCACCCCTGAAATCATTCCAACCAAGAACAGCACCATGACCCAACAACTCCAGAACATCATCGACACCGCCTGGGAACAGCGCGCCGACATCAGCCCGAACAGCGCCAGCGCCGAACTGCGTGACGCAGTGGCCCACGTGCTCGCCGGCCTCGACGACGGCAGCCTGCGCGTCGCGCAGAAGGACACCGGCACCTGGGTCGTGAACCAGTGGCTCAAAAAGGCCGTGCTGCTGTCGTTCCGCCTCGAGAACAACGTGCCGGTCGTCTCGGGCGACATCCAGTTCTACGACAAGGTCCCAACCAAGTTCGCCGACTACACGCCTGAAGACTTCGCACGCGGCGGCTTCCGCGTGGTGCCGCCGGCCGTGGCCCGTCGCGGCAGCTTCATCGGCAAGAACGTCGTCCTGATGCCGTCGTACGTCAACATCGGCGCCTACGTCGACGAAGGCACGATGGTCGACACCTGGGCCACGGTCGGTTCGTGCGCACAGATCGGCAAGAACGTCCACCTGTCGGGCGGCGTGGGCATCGGCGGCGTGCTCGAACCGATGCAGGCCAACCCGACCATCATCGAAGACAACTGCTTCATCGGCGCCCGTTCCGAGATCGTCGAAGGCGTGATCGTCGAAGAGAACTCGGTGATCTCGATGGGCGTGTACATCGGCCAGTCGACCAAGATCTATGACCGCGCCACCGGCGAAGTGTCGTATGGCCGCGTGCCATCGGGTTCGGTCGTCGTGTCGGGCAGCCTGCCGTCCGCCGATGGCAAGTACAGCCTGTACTGCGCCGTCATCGTCAAGCGCGTCGATGCACAGACGCGCTCGAAGACGGCCATCAACGACCTGCTGCGCGGCGACTGATTGCGCAGGTAGCAGGAACAGCCGGTCGAACGGGTGACATGATTACCTGTTCGACCGGCTTTTGTAACTCCCCCGATTGACGGAGACGATGCGATGGCCATGGACCGCCTGTTTCAGCTGATGAAAGAGAAGAACGCGTCCGACATGTTCTTCGCCGTGAACTCCCCGGTGCACATCAAGATCAACGGTGCGCTCATTCCCATCAACCAGCATCGCCTCGAACCCGAGAACATCCTGTCGCTGCTGTCCGAGATCGCCACGCCTGAACAGATCGACGAACTCCAGCGCGACAACGAACTGAACATGGGCGTGTCGGTCGCGAACGTGGGGCGGTTTCGCCTGTCGGCGTTTCGCCAGCGCGGCTCGATCTCGGCCGTGTTCCGCTTCATTCCGGCGACCATCCCGCCGCTGGCCGAGCTGGGCCTGCCGCCCGTGCTGGCCGAACTGATCATGGAAAAACGCGGCCTGATGCTGGTCGTGGGTGCCACGGGCTCCGGCAAGTCGACCACCATCGCATCAATGCTCGATCATCGCAACGAAATGCGCACCGGGCATATCCTGACGCTGGAAGACCCGATCGAGTACCTGTTCAAGAACAAGAAATCGATCGTCAACCAGCGCGAGATCGGCAGCGACACGCACGACTTCGGCATCGCGCTGAAGAACTCGATGCGCCAGGCGCCCGACTGCATCCTGATCGGCGAAATCCGCGACCGCGAAACGATGCAGGCCGCGCTGGCCTATGCGCAATCCGGCCATCTGGTGCTGGCCACGCTGCACGCCAACAACAGCTACAACGCGCTCAACCGCATCATCAGCTTCTACCCGCTCGAAAACCGTAACGCGCTGCTGCAAGACCTGGCGTCGAGCATCAAGGCCATCCTGTCGCAGCGCCTCGTCAAGGCCGCTGCTGGCGGTGCGCGCCGCGCGGCGGTCGAAGTCATGCTCAATACCCGCTACATTGCCGACCTGATCGAACAGGGCGAAATCAGCCAGATCAAGGAAGCGATGGACAAGAGCCTGTCGGCCGGCTCGCAATCGTTCGAAGGCGCCCTGTTCCACCTGATCAAGGAAGGCCACGTGACGCAGGACGAAGGCCTGGCCAACGCCGACTCGGCCACCAACCTGCTCTGGCTGCTCAACAACGGGCCCGATAGCCAGGTCCAGCAGCAGCTGGACGACAAGGCCAGCGAGCCCAAGGGCGGCGCCTCGTTTACCGAGTTCACGCTCAATACCTGATGTTCCCGGGCGGCGCTGCCGCCCGCTTTTTTACTTCCCCTCATGACGACTACCCTCTACGGCATCCCCAATTGCGACACCGTGAAAAAAGCCCGCACCTGGCTGCAGGATCACGGCATCGACTTCACCTTTCACGACTTCAAGAAGCAAGGGCTCACGCCTGAACTGGTGACGACCTGGCTGCAAGACCTCGACTGGAGTACGCTGGTCAACCGCAAGGGCACCACCTGGCGCAACCTGCCGGACGAGCGCAAGGCGGCCATCGTCGATGCTGACAGCGCCATGGCGCTGATGCTCGAGAACCCGTCGGTCATCAAGCGTCCGGTCGTGCAGGGCGCCGGGCCTGTGACGGCCGGTTTTTCGCCGGCTGCATTTGAAGAAAAATTCGGGGCGGCGGCATGAGGCCATCACGCACCCTGCTGCTCACTGAAGAGCTGATCGCGCTCGACTCGATCACGCCCCAGGACAAGGGTTGCCAGCAGCGCCTGATCGAACTGCTGGCGCCACTGGGCTTCGTGTGCGAGACGATCGTCTCGAACGGCGTGACCAATCTGTGGGCCCGCAAGGGCGAGAATGCGCCGCTGTTCGTGTTTGCCGGCCACACCGATGTGGTGCCGGCCGGTCCGCTGCACCAGTGGACATCCGAGCCGTTCATGCCAACGCAGCGCGACGGCAAGCTGTACGGCCGTGGCGCGTCCGACATGAAGACGTCGATCGCGGCCATGGTCGTCGCCTGCGAAGAGTTCATTGCCGCCTATCCTGAGCACCGCGGCTCGATCGCCTTGTTGATCACGAGCGACGAAGAAGGCCCGGCGGTCGACGGCACCGCCATCGTCTGCGACCTGCTCGAAGAACGGGGCGTCGCGCCCGACTATTGCCTGGTGGGCGAGCCGACCTCGAACCACGTGCTGGGCGACACGATCAAGAATGGCCGCCGCGGTTCGCTGTCGGGCCACCTGACCGTCAAGGGCATCCAGGGCCACATCGCCTATCCGCAACTGGCGCGCAACCCGATCCACCAGGCCGCGCCGGCATTGGCCGAGCTGACGCTGGAAGTCTGGGACGAAGGCAACGAGTACTACGCGCCCACCAGCTGGCAAGTGTCGAACATCGCCGCCGGCACCGGCGCCAACAACGTGATCCCGGGCAGCGTGAGTCTGGACTTCAACTTCCGCTTCTCGACCGCCAGCACGGCCGAGGGCCTGCAGGCGCGCGTGCATGCGATCCTCGATCGCCATGGTCTGGACTACGATCTCGACTGGACCTTGTCGGGCCTGCCCTTCCTGACCGAGAAAGGCACGCTGTCGGACGCCGTCTGCACCGCAATCAGCGACGAACTGGGCGTCCACACCGAATTATCGACCTCCGGCGGGACCTCGGATGGCCGCTTCATCGCCCGCATCTGCCCTCAGGTGATAGAATTCGGGCCACCGAACGCCAGCATTCACAAAATCGACGAGCACATCGAACTGCGCTACATCGATCCCCTGAAGAATATCTATCGCCGTACGCTCCAGCGCCTGCTGGCCGCTTGAAGCCCTACAACCCATCATCCAGGCCATGACCACCACCTCATTCTCCACGCCGCGCGACCTGCTGCGCTATGCGATCACCCGTTTCAACGGCGCCAAGCTGTTCTTCGGCCACGGCAGCGTCGAAGCGTTCGACGAAGCTGCCTATCTGATCCTGCACACCCTGAAGCTGCCGCTCGACCGCCTGGAGCCGTTCCTCGACGCCCGGCTGCTGGACGACGAAGTGCTGCAGGTGCTGGCCGTGATCGAGCGCCGCGTGACCGAGCGCGTGCCGGCGGCCTACATCACCAAAGAGGCATGGCTGGGCGAATACCGCTTCTATGTCGACGAACGCGTGCTGGTGCCGCGCTCGTTCATCGCCGAGCTGATTCCGCAGCAGTTCAGCCCATGGCTGGTGGACCCGGATGGCGTGGAAAACGTGCTCGAGCTGTGCACCGGCAGCGGTTGCCTGGCGATCATGATGGCCGATACGTTTGCCAATGCGGTGGTCGATGCGATCGACATCTCGAAGGATGCGCTGGCCGTGGCCGAAACGAATATCCGCGAATACAAACTCGAAGGGCGCGTGAACCCGATCGAGTCCGACCTGTACGAGAACGTGCCGTTCAAGAAATACGACCTGATCATCACCAACCCGCCGTACGTGAATGCCGAATCGATGCGCACGCTGCCGCAGGAATACATGGTCGAGCCGCAGATCGCGCTTGCCGGCGGCGAAGACGGCATGGACCTGGTGCGCAAGATCATCGCCGGCGCCGCCGAGCACCTGACGCCGGAAGGCATCCTGGTCGTTGAAATCGGCAACGAGCGCGAGTACGCCGAAGCCGCGTTCGGCCACCTGGGCCTGACCTGGCTGACCACCAGCATCGGCGACGACGCCGTGTTCCTGCTGACGGCCGAACAGCTGCAAAACGTTTAACAACACCCCTGCCGCTCATTGATCGTAGGGTGGTCGGCTACGCCGACCACGCGGTGATCGATACCAGCAAGATCATCCGGCACAAAGCCGGAACCCATAACCATCACCGCGTGGCCGGCACAGCCGGCCACACAACAAGATAGCGACACCATGATCCGTATCCAGAACGTCAGCCTGATGCGCGGCACCAAGCCGCTGCTCGTCGATGCCGACCTGACCCTCAACCCGGGCGACAAGATCGGCCTGATCGGCGCCAACGGCGCCGGCAAATCGAGCCTGTTCGGCATGCTCCGTAACGAGCTGCACCCGGACCAGGGCCAGATCGACTTCCCGGCCAAATGGCGTATGGCGTACGTGGCGCAGGAAACGCCAGCGCTGGACCGCGCGGCGCTGGATTACGCCATTGACGGCGACGTCGGCCTGCGCAAGCTCCAGGCCGAGCTGGAAGAACTGGAATCGCACCCGGACGTCGACGCCCACGGCATGCGCCTGGGCGAGCTGCACGGCATGCTGGCCGATGCTGACGGCTACACGGTGCAGTCGCGCGGCGAACAGCTGCTGCTGGGCCTGGGCTTTTCGCTGGCGCAGATGAACCAGCCGGTGGCGAGCTTCTCGGGCGGCTGGCGCATGCGCCTGAACCTGGCGCAGGCGCTGATGTGCCCGTCCGACCTGCTGCTGCTCGATGAACCGACCAACCACCTGGATCTGGATGCGATCATCTGGCTCGAAGACTGGCTCAAGCGCTACACGGGCACCCTGATCATCATTTCCCACGATCGCGACTTCCTCGACGAAGTCGTCAACGTGATCGTGCACATCGACGAGCGCAAGCTGAAGCGCTACACGGCCAACTACTCGGGCTTCGAGCGCCAGCGCGCCGCCCAGATGATCCTGGCCGCCGGCGCCCTCGAGAAGCAGCAGCGCCAGCGCGCGCACCTCGAGTCGTTCGTCAACCGCTTCAAGGCGCAGGCTTCCAAGGCGCGCCAGGCCCAGAGCCGCATGAAGGCCCTGGCCAAGATGGAAGAGCTGGCGCCGCTGCGCGCCGCAGCCGAGTTCTCGTTCGACTTCCGCGAGCCGCTGTCGGCCCCGAATCCGCTGCTGGTGCTCGACAAGGTCGACGCCGGCTACTTCCTGCTCGACGAGCATGGCGACAAGGTCGGCAAGAAAACCATCGTCAACCACATCGACTTTTCGCTGACGATCGGCCAGCGCATTGGCCTGCTGGGTGTCAACGGCGCCGGCAAGTCGACGCTGATCAAGACCATCGCCGGCGAGCTGATGCCGCTGACCGGCGAAGCGACAATCGGCAAGGGCCTGTCGATCGGCTACTTCGCCCAGCACCAGGTGGAGATGCTGCGCCATGACGAGTCGCCGCTGTGGCACCTGGCCAAGATCGCGCCGACCGTGCGCGAGCAGGAACTGCGCAACTTCCTGGGCAGCTTCAACTTCCCTGGCGATATGGTGACCAGCTCGATCAAGCCGTTCTCGGGCGGCGAGAAGGCGCGTCTGGCGCTGGCCCTGATCGTCTGGCAGCGACCGAACCTGCTGCTGCTCGATGAACCGACCAACCACCTGGACCTGGAAACGCGCGAAGCGCTGACGATGGCGCTGGCGCAGTTCGAAGGCACGCTGATCGTCGTGTCCCACGATCGCCACCTGCTGCGCGCGACGACCGATGAATTCATCATCGTGGCCGACGGCCGCCTGCAACCGTTCGACGGCGACCTGGACGACTACAAGGACTGGCTGTTCAAGACCAAGCTGGGCAAAGGCACCGACATCCTGCCGCTGGCCAAGGCCGCCGCGCCCGTCGCGCCGGTGCCGAGCGCCACGCCGGCCGAGCGCAAGGAACAGAAGCGCCTGGGCGCCGAAGAACGCCAGCGCAATGCCGCGCAGCGCAAGCCGATCGAGAACAAGGTCAAGCGTCTGGACGAGCAGATGGCCAAGCTGCAGGCCAAGAAGGCCACGATCGATGCCGCCCTGCTCGACCCGACGATCTACGATGCGCAGAACAAGGATCGCCTCAAGACGCTGGTGGCCGACCAGGCGTTCGTGGCGCGCGATCTGGAAACGTTCGAGATGGAGTGGCTGGAATTGCAGGAACAGCTGGAAGCGCTGGCGTAAGCCGGTAGCGCAAGACGCTGATTTGACAGTACGACGCCGTCAGGCGGCCCGGAGCGGCCGCCGCGGCGACAACGACATCAGGCCATCGATGTCGATCAACACGACGCACCGGCCGTCGATGCGGGCAATGCCGATCAGGTAACTGGCGCCCGCTTCGCCCGAAACGGTTTGCACGGCCTCCGGGCGCACGTGCACGATGCCCGTCACCCCTTCTACGACCATTCCCACCAGGCCGCTCGACAGGCGCAGGATGATCACGTCGGTATCGGGATGCACGCCCTGGCTGGCAGTAGTGCGCATGTCGATCACCGGCAGGATCACGCCATGCGACAGCGCCACGCCGCCGATGATGTCGCCGTCTTCCGCGAAGCGTTCGAGGGACTTGAGCAGTTTGAGTTCTTGCACGCGCGCGCAATCGAGTCCGTACTCCTGCCCGTCGAGCATGAAGCTGAGGTAATCCCGGGGTGCGCCAGACCGTGGGGCGCGCGATGTGGTGTGCATGGTGGATCCTTCGTCAGTCCGACCACCATCGTATGCCTGCCTCCCAGCCTGATGTTGACTACCATCAATTCAGACTGGCCGCTCCCCGGGCGTGGAGGATCATCCCATGGAGGTCGGGGATGCGGAATCCCAGGCCCAGGCGCCCTCGCGGGCTGCATGCAGCAATTCGGTGCCGATGGCGTCGCGCAGGCGCAGCCGGATGTCGCGCGGCCCCTGGTCCCAGATGCAGCCAAGATCCGGCTCGTACGGCAACGCGCGCACCTGCACCTCGCCGGCAATGGCTTGGAGCGCAATCTGCGCCGCGCCGACGCGGTCGTAGCGCTGCGCTTCCAGACGGCCCAGCACCGCCATCCCCGACTGCCGTTCGGCGTCGAGCTTTTTTGCTTCGTCCGACAAACGGCCAAGCTCCTTGAGCGCCGGCCCCGCGGTATCGGTCATGCGCTGGAATTGCGGTACCTGCTCGGGCTTGAGGACCAGGTCGCCGTTGCGGATGCGCGGCGCGATCTTCAGGTAGGTGCTCAGGTGCGGCTGGGCCGTCAGCATCTCGATCGATGCGCGGTGGCGCGCCGCGAGCTGGCCAAACTGTCCGATGCGCTCGCGCACCTGGGCCATCGCATCGTCGATGCGCGCGCAATCGGGCCGCAGCAGATACACCAGCATCTCGCCCTGCTTCCAGGGCGCGGCGCGGCCGATCCTGACGCGCCGGCCAGCAATCGCGCTGCCTTCGGCGTGCGTGACCTCGACATCGTCGCCCATGATTTCGCAGTTGATCGCGGTATCGACCCGGATGCGGGCACCGGAAATCACGCAGTTCTCGGCCCGTCCCAGCACCACGTCGCCCCGGGCCGCCTGGATCGTCGCGCTGGAGGCCACGCCCAGCACGCGCACGCCGCCGTTCATATTGCGCGCGCTGCCGCCGACCAGATTGCGCTCCAGGCGAATAGACCCGCCGCGCGAGAGCACGTGGCCATACACGTTCGCGTGCACGGTGATGCTGTCGCCTTCAATGGTGCGTTGCTCCTGGACTTCGCCGAATTCTTCGTAGTCGCCGCTCAGGTTCAGGTTGCCCGTGGTCCTGGCGCTGACGCCGTCGCGGCTGACGATCTTGTCGGAGATGGCGATGCGGCTGCTGTCGGGATCGACATTTAAAAAGCCGTCGCGGCGCGCGATCAAAAACTCGCCGGCGGGCACGATGTCGATGCCGGTGCCTTCGGCGGCGTACGCGGCCAGGTCGAGGTCCTTGCCGATTTCGGCCGGGAGCGGGATGCCGGTCAGCTCGAAGCCGGGACTCCCGGCCGTGCGCGGCACCTTGCGCAGCAGGCGCGTACCCATGCGTACTTGCGGGAAGCGGTTCTGGAAGCTCATGAGATCGAGCTTGCCGTTGGCCAGCTGGAGCGGCGCATTGCTGCGGTGCAGTTCGCTCGTGACTTCTTCGACGCGCGCGGCGTCGCCGTCGATGGGCGCCAGGCGGCGCGCCACCACGCAGCGCCCGGCCGCGCCCTTGCCGATGGCCTCGGCAATGGCGGCGACATCGGCGCCGAAGCGGATTCCCTTGATCCACAGGTCGGCCACGAATTCGTCGGCATCGAGCGCGGCTGGCCGCTCGCCGCCGTCGGGATCGGGTTCGACCACTGGTTCGAAGTAGTACTCGGCCTGGCCGTCCGTGATTTTGGCTGAGCGGTACAGCGCCTGGCGTGCCGGTGTGAACGGCAGGATGTCATTGGCGATGCAGACCTGCACCCGGCCCGCAGCATCGCGTGGCAACGCCGGGCCATGGTCATACAGGGCCTTGATCAGTACCGGGTAATCAAGCCCCGCCAGATAGTGGCCGGCGCGCAGCAAGTTGTCGAGCGCAGCCGCGAGTGTCGTGCCGAGCGCTTCCGGGTCGGCATACACGCCGTCTTCGCGCTGGACGATGCAATGCGCGGGTCCGTCAGAGGCAAAGCGTGCTGCAGAAGACAAGGCGATATCGGACACGTTTGCGCTCCAGGTGACGGATATTATTGGCGAAAAACCTTACCAACAGTAAGGCGCCCGCCAACATAGCATGTTGCGCAAATTAAATAAACATATAGCAATAGTATTTGCGAAAAAGAAAATGGACACGATTGAACAAGGAGATGTCAACGCAGGTAACGCCCCATGCGTTGAGACCAATACAACGCCAGATACGACAACGGCGCCAGAGGCGCCGTTGTCTTTGCTGAAGCGGCCGCGTATCAGCGGCGGCGCGAATTTGGATACAGATCCGCACCTTCCTTGATCTGGCGACGCAGGTCGCGCCGCTCGTCCGGCGACAGGCGCCCGCGAGGCCGCTCTTCACGCACCGTGTCCTGCTGGACCTCGGCATTGCGGCGGCCCTGCTCCCGCACTTCGAATGCGCGTGCGTCGCGCAGGGCCTGCATATCGTAACGCTCGCGCGCCTGGACGTCGTCGCTGCGGCGGTTGCGGTCCTGGTCCTGGGCCAATGCGCCGGCGCCAGTTGCTGAAAGCGCGCAGGCGAACACACCAAGGCGCACAAGCCGGGCGAACCGGCCGCGAGCGGTGCCGGGTGCTACTGGATTGTCGATGAGCGCGTGGTTCATGGTGTTCCTCTTCCGTGATGCCTGATAAACGGATAAGCTGTGTTGATCACTTGACGCCAGTGTAGGTTGATCGCGCAGGCGGGGTAAGACTAATTGGGTAAAGTTTGTAACACATTGTAATGGCTGAGCTGAGTCGTGCCTGCGGCGCAGCCATAAGAAGTTACCATAGCGACATTCATCTGACAATTCTGGACAGTTCCATGACTTCATCGACTTCGAACATTAACGTGGGTACGGGCACGCAGGGCGGCCACTCCGCCAAGATCATGGTCGTGGATGACGACGTGCGCCTGCGCGATCTGCTGCGCCGCTATCTCACCGAACAGGGTTTCCAGGTCGTGACTGCCGAAAGCGCACCCGCCATGAACAAGCTGTGGCTGCGCGAACGCTATGACCTGCTCGTGCTCGACCTGATGCTGCCAGGCGAAGACGGCCTGTCGATCTGCCGCCGCCTGCGCGGCGCCGGCGACCAGACCCCGATCATCATGCTCACTGCAAAAGGCGAAGACGTCGACCGCATCGTTGGCCTCGAGATGGGCGCCGACGACTACCTGCCCAAGCCGTTCAACCCGCGCGAACTGGTGGCCCGTATCGGCGCGGTGCTGCGCCGCAAAGGCCCCGACGAAATCCCGGGCGCGCCATCGGAAACTCCGCAAACTTTCGAGTTCGGCGACTTCATCCTCGACCTGGGCACGCGCACGCTGAAGAAAAACGGCGAGACCGTGCCGTTGACCACCGGCGAATTCTCGGTGCTCAAGGTGTTCGCGCGCCATGCACGCCAGCCGCTGTCGCGCGAAAAGCTGATGGAACTGGCCCGTGGCCGCGAATACGAAGTGTTCGACCGCTCGCTCGACGTCCAGATTTCGCGTCTGCGCAAGCTGATCGAACCCGATCCTTCGAGCCCGCTGTACATCCAGACCGTCTGGGGCCTGGGCTATGTGTTCATCCCTGAGGGTCAGCCGCGCTAGTGAAGCCTCCTGCATTTACGTCGCTCGCGGCGGCGCATCGCGCCGTGCGCTTTGCCTGGTTCAAGAGCGGCCTGTTCTGGCGCACGTTCTTCCTGATGTCGGTGCTCACCGCCGTCTCGATGGGCGCCTGGATCGGCATGATCAACGTCTACCAGCGCGGCCCGCAAGTGCAGCAAACGGCCGAAACGGTCGTGTCCGTAGTGACCATCACCAAGGCTGCGCTGACGCACTCTGCGCCCGACCTGCGGCTTGAACTGCTGCTCGAGCTGGCCTCGAACGAAGGCATCCGCATCTTCACGCTCGAAGACACGGACATCATCGATCCGCCGCCGCACAATCCCCTGATGCCCGAGATCGCCGCCATCGTGCGCGAGCGGCTTGGCGCCGACACCCGCTTTTCCAGCGGCGTGAACGGCGTGCCCGGCTTTTACATCAGCTTTAATATCGAGGACGACAAGTACTGGCTGATGCTCGAGCGCGAACGCCTGGCAGGCCTGACGCGCGTGCAGTGGCTCGGCTGGGCGGTGGTCGTCGGCCTGCTGTCGGTGCTGGGGGCAGCGCTGATCTCGAGCCTCGTCAATCGGCCGCTGGCGCGCCTGACGTCGGCTGCGCGCGCCATCGCCAAGGGGGAGCGCCCGGCGCCGTTGCCCGAAAAAGGGTCGCAAGAGATTATTGAGGCCAACCGCAGCTTCAACCAGATGGTCGAAGACCTGGCCCAGGTCGAGAAGGACCGCGCCGTGATCCTGGCCGGCATCTCGCACGACTTGCGCACGCCGCTGGCGCGCATGGGTCTCGAGGTCGAGATGGCCAACCTGTCGCAGGAAGCGCGCGACGGCATGCAGTCGGACATCGCGCAGATGGACGCCATCATCGGCCAGTTCCTCGACTATGCCAAGCCGACCGAAGCGGCCACGTTCGTGCCGGTGGATCTGTCCGAGCTGCTGGCGGACATCGGCCGCGACGCGGGCCGCATCCCGAGCCTGCGCATCAGGACCGACCTGGTGCCGGACGTGCACGTGCAGGGCAACGCGACCGACCTGCGGCGCGTGATCAACAACATCATCGAGAACGCCCGCCGCTACGGCGTCACGCCGGGGCAGGACTACACCGAGATCGATATCGTGCTGCGCGTGAAAGCGACGGGCCACGGCCGGCGCGCGGTGATCGAGATCGGCGACCATGGCGTCGGCGTGCCGCCGGACCAGATCGCGCAACTGATGAAGCCCTTCACGCGGCTGGACAGCGCGCGCGGCCAGGCCAATGGCGCCGGGCTGGGCCTGGCCATCGTCGAGCGGGTGCTCACGCGCCACAATGCGGGGCTCGAAGTGAGCAACCGCGACGGTGGCGGGTTCCTGCTGCAGGTGGCGCTGCCGCTGGCGGCCTGAGCGTTTAGCGGAGTCAGGCCCCGATCAGGCTCGCGAACCGGGCCAGATCGATATTCCCGCCGCTGACCAGGACCCCGATCCGCTTGCCGCGCAAGGTGTCCTTCATCTTGCGCGCCGCCGCAAAGCCCAGGCAACCCGTCGGCTCGACAACGATCTTCATGCGCTCGGCAAAGAACCGCATGCAGGCCACCAGTTCGTCATCGCTGACGGTCAGGATGTCGTCGACGTCGCGCTGGATGATCGGGAACGTTAATTGCCCCAGGTGCTGCGTCTGCGCGCCATCGGCGATCGTGCGCGGCGTGTCGATGTGAACGATCTGCCCGGTACGGAACGACTGCTGGCCATCGTTGCCCGCTTCGGGCTCGACGCCATACAGCAGGCACCCCGGCGACAAGACGCGCGTGGCCAGCGCCGAACCCGACAGCAGGCCGCCGCCGCCCAGGCACACGAAGAACGCGTCGAGCGGGCCGACCTCGTCGAACAGTTCCTTGGCCGCGGTGCCCTGCCCTGCAATCACGTCCGCGTGGTCGTATGGCGGGATCAGCGTCAAGCCGTCGCGCTCGGCCAGCGCGCGGCCGATCTGCTCGCGGTCCTCGGTATAACGATCGTAGGTGACGACGGTGGCGCCATAGCCGCGCGTGGCGGCGACCTTCGCAGCCGGCGCGTCCTCGGGCATGATGATCGTGGCCGGGATGTCCAGCAGCCGCGCCGACAGCGCGATCGCCTGTGCGTGATTGCCCGACGAGAACGCCACGACGCCGGCGCGCCGCTGCTCAGGGCTGAATTTTGCCAAGGCGTTATAGCCGCCCCGGAACTTGAAGGCGCCCATGCGCTGCATGTTTTCGCACTTGAAGAACACCTCGGCGCCGAACTCCTCGTTGACAGTGCGCGAAGTCAGCACCGGCGTGCGGTGCGCGGCGCCGGCAATGCGTTCGGCGGCCTGGACGACGTCGTCATACGTGGGAAGCTGGAGCATGGTCATGCCGGAGGTCCTTTCAGGGGCGCGGATGGTGGTCGGATGTCTGGAAGACCAGACAGTCTAGCGAGCGCCTACCCTGTCGTCAAACCCAGGGTCCCGACCGCGCCAGCCTGCGCCGGCGAGACAGCAAGCAGCGCCTGCCCGATCTGGCGGTTGCGCAGGGCGCTGAAGACGACGAGGCCGGCCTCACCCAGCACCATCGCAGCGAACGCCGCCAGCGCTGCCCAGGGGCCACCAAACAACCAGGCCGCGGCAAACACTGCGATACCGAGAAAATACAGATCCAGCACCAGATCGATGGCCATGAACCAGGGGCTGTATGTGAATCCGACGGTCGGACTGGACAGATCGCGCCAGCCGAGTACCTTCTGCCAGTTACCCGGCTCGCTCAGCACAACGGCAAAGGTCGATCCTGCAGTTGGCACGCGCTTGTGATCGAACACGACGGCGAACTCGCATTTGCCGCCCGCCTCAAAACTGAATGTCCCCGACTGGACGTCGAATACCCGCTCGAAGCGGACCGTCTCGATGTACATGTGTTCTCTCCCATGTTTGACTTGCTCACTGAACGGTAACCCACGCCGGGTAAGCTGTCCAGCACCAAGGGCGATTCATGCACCTCGCATCAGCCGGGAATTCGGTTGATCAGCGCTTCGCCGCGCTCGAATGCGCTGATGCTGTCGATGGTCGTGCGCATGATCTGGCCGATCGCTTCGACCGTGAAGAACGCCTGGTGGCCCGTGACGATCACGTTCGGAAACGACACCAGGCGCTGGATCACGTCGTCGAGGATGATCGTCGACGACAGGTCCTGGAAGAACAGGCTCGCTTCCTGCTCGTAGACGTCAATTGCCAGCCCGCCCAGCTGGCCGGTCTTGAGCGCCTGGACCACGGCATCGGTATCGACCAGCCCACCGCGGCTGGTGTTGATCAGCACGCAGCCGCGCTTGACGCGCCCCAGTGCAGCCGCATCGACGATGTGGTGTGTCGCATCCAGCAGCGGGCAATGGAGCGAGACGACATCGCTGCAGGCGAGCAGCTCGTCCACGCCCATGTAACGGCCGCCGAGCGCCTCGAACGCCGGCGTCGGATACAGATCGTGGCCCACAAGCGTGCAACCGAAACCGGCCATGATGCGGGCGAAGATCAACCCGATCTTGCCGGTGCCGATCACGCCGACCGTCTTGCCATGCAAGTCAAAGCCCATCAGGCCGTCGAGGTCGAAGTTGCCTTCACGCGTGCGCACGCTGGCGCGCGCAATCTTGCGGTTCACGGCCAGCAACAGGCCGACCGCGAACTCGGCGACCGAATTGGGAGAATAGTCGGTGACGCGCACGACCTCGATGCCGAGCCGGCGCGCGGTGGCGGCGTCGATGTGGTTGTAGCCGGTCGAGCGCGTGGCCACGAGGCGCGTGCCCTGCCGCGACAGGATCTCCAGTACTGCAGCATCGACCGTGTCATTGACGAATACGCAGACTGCCACACACCCTGCCGCCTGGCTCGCCGTCTGCACGGTGAGCCGCTCTTCGATGAACAGCAACGCATGGCCGACGCCATCGTTGGCCTGCGCCAGCATGGTCTTGTCATAGCGACGTGCGCTGAATACGGCTGTTTTCAAACGATTCTCCTGCTGGATGATGGTCAAGTCCTTATACGCCCTCGGGCGGAATAAGGACAGTCATACCGTCGCACGCTGTCAAACGGACGGCGCGCAGGCCTACAAGCCTGTGTGAATTGGCGCACAGAAGCATAATGATGCAAATAAGACAATAAAATTGTTGAAATTAAAGCAAAGCCGAGGAGTCGATCATGAAGCGTCATTTCTGCCAACTGTTGCTGCTGGCCGCCACCACGATGGCGGCGCCGGTTGCGTTTTCCGAGACCAGCATCGTCAAGTGCGTGGATGACGAAGGACGTGTGACATTGACCGACCGGCCTTGTGAAGCCGGCGCGACCACCGTGCGCATGGCGAGCGAACCTGCCAATGACGGCGTGACCCGTGTTCCCGCCTACCCCCTGGTCGCCGACGCCAGCGTATTGCCGCCGCCGCGCGTGATGCAACGTATGTATGCCCCGGCCCCGCGTGCAGCCGCCAAACCGCTGGCCAGCGATGTTGCCACACTGAAGGCGGCGCGCGCCCAGTTCGTGTTAAGCGACGTGCGTTCTACCCCGGCACTGGCGGGTCTGGACTGACCCTGAACGCAGAAAACTGTCGAAACAATTTACATCAAATAAATGACCGACCTGATCGCGATCAAAATACGTCGTTAAATCAATAACCTATTAACTAATAGAAAGTTGGCACGGTACTTGCGTTACTGACAAGCACACATTTATCGGAGGTTATCGTGTCACTATGCTCATTCAAAACGCTGCTGGTCGGCCTGTCACTTCTCGCTTCCACTTCTGCCTTTGCTACACCATTTACGTTTGACGTGACGGGCGCACGGAGTATTGGTGAGCTTGGCAACGAAGCTAACGACGTGTACGAAATCAATGTTGGCGCCAATGCGACAATCACCAGCATCAGCTACAACTTCAATATCACCGCATTTACCCCCAGCTGGTTGTCAGAAATGGCCTTCGCGTTCAGCAATGGCGCTTTTACGGAAGGCGTACTCCTGAATCCGGGCCCCGGCTTTGACCAGCCGGGTACGGAGACATTCACGAACGTGCTGGATCTGGTTGCAGAACAGCTGACCTTCAGCGTGGATGCCGATGGCATCCTGCGCATCGAATTTTACGAAGACTTCGACGATGCGGCGATTTCGCCTGACGGTGTCTGGAATTTTGGCACCATCACGTTCAATACGGATGCCATCGACGGCCCGCCTGACGGTGAAGTGCCGGAGCCGGCAAGTGGCATGCTGATCGGCGCCGGCCTCGCGCTGATGGGCTATACGGCCCGCCGCCGCCGTAACGCCGTCAGGACTGCAGCCTGATTGCCCCTGCTTCGTCATAGCCATTCACCCACCATCGGGAGATGCCGTTCAGCGCAAACTGAACGGCATTTTTACTGGCTGAACGAGCTGCAGAAGATGTTGCCGGCTAATGCAAGCGCGTGACGCTGGCCAGATGTGACGTGGGTGGTTTGTCCCACTCGCTCAGCAACGCCAGCAATGCTGGATCCTGGATGAAGCTGGCGCTCGAGCGGCCTTCCAGGATGCGCTCGGGCGGCATCGAGCGCGCCACGACGAATCCCTGCACATAATCGACACCGATTTCCTGCAGCGTCTGGACCGTGGCGGCATCCTCGGCCCACTCCGCGATCGTCTTCATGCCCAGGTTCACGGCCAGGCTGACAATGGCCTCGACAATTGCCACGTTGGCCGGATGCGCATTGATATTGACGATGAAGTTGCCATCGATCTTGAGCACGTCCGCCGGCAGCTCTTTCAGGTACGAGAACGAGGTGTAGCCGGCGCCGAAATCATCCAGCGCCACCTTCACGCCGAAGCCACGCACCTGGTCGATGAAGCGGCGCGTGTTGTCCAGGTCGTGCAGGGCCACGCTTTCAGTAATTTCGAGGCACAGGCGGCTAGCCACGTGCACGTAGCGGCCGAGAATGTCGAACGTGTCCTGCACGAAGCGCTCGTCGTTGAGAGATGCACCCGACAGGTTCATGCAGACGAAGCGCGTGTTGACCAGCGTATCGTTGTGTTCGGCGATCCAGGCCAGCGTGCTCGTGAGCACCCAGCGATCGATCACGCTCGCGCGCCCGCTCTTTTCGGCGGCGGCAATCACGGCGCCGGCCGGCACGACGCGGCCATCGGGCTCGCGCATGCGCAGCAATACCTCGAAATTGAGCGATTCCAGCGGCGTGCGCAGCGACATGATCGGCTGCATTTCCAGCAGCAGGCCATCGGTGGCGGCCGGCCCCGACAGGCGCTCGACCAGATCGAGTTCGGCGGCGCGCTGGCGGAATGCATCGGCATCGCGCTCGTACACGACCAGGCCGTCGCCCGTACCGGTCTTGGCTTCGCGGCAGGCGCGGTCGGCGGTGGAGACGGCATCCTTCATCGGCATGCCCGGCACGACCTCGATCAGGCCGACGGACGCGCGCACGTGGAACGCCTTGTCCCCCACGCGGTAGGGCGTGCTGCCGAGCCGGTCGACGATGCCGCGAATGATGATCGAGGCCAGCGGAATCGCTGTTTCGGGCATCACGATCACGAATTCGTCACCGCCCACGCGGCCCAGTTGCTGGCCACCGGCCAACATGGCCCCCATGCGTTCGCACACCTGCTTGAGCACTTCGTCGCCGGCGCCGTGCCCGAACAGATCGTTGATCAGTTTGAAGCGGTCGAGGTCGACATATGCCAGCGCCATTGGCCGGCCGGCGGCCAGGCTCGCACTGGCATTGCTGAACTCGCGCTCGATGCCGCGCCGGTTGAAGACCTTGGTCAATGGGTCGTTGTTGGCCATGAAGCGCAACTGCTCGGTGGCCTTGTGTTTTTCGGTGGTGTCCTGCAGCACGCCCTCGATGCGCGACCTGGCCAGCGTGGCGCTGACCTGGAAGCGCTGGCCGCCGTCGCGGCTGGTCAGCTCCATCTCGGCTTCGACTTTCGCATGGACCTGCTCGTGCAGCGCGGCCCAGCTTGCTTCAGTGAAGTACTGGCGCCACGCCGTACGGCCCGCCGTGAAGTCGGTCATGCCGAGCATTTTCTGCAGCGCCGGATTCACGCTCAAAAAGTGGCCGTAGATATCGAGCGTGAACAGGCCGACCGGCATCGCCTTGTACGCATGCTCGAGTTCTTCCTGTGCTTCCTGGCGCTTCTCGGTTTCCATGCGCATCTGTTCAGCCACGGCCAGTGCCGCCAGCAGGCTCGACGCGAGCGCCGCGGTGACGCTGTTGATCACGCCCAGCAGCTCGCGCATGCCGAACGCGGCCGACGCGACCTCGGCCAGCGACGCCATGAAGGTGACGGCGAACGACGCCGCGAACCAGGCCGCGACCCGCGTGCGCGATTCGACGATGATCTTGAACAGGCCGATCGTCATCAGCGAGAAGCAGCACGCGAGGATGCCCCACATCAGCGGCAGGTACATCCCATACGGGACCAGGATGGCAGCGGCCAGCATCGGCATGCACAGCCACTGCATGACGCGCATCGGCACCACGTAGCGCATCTCGGCCAGGTGATCCTTCAGCAGCGCCTGGTACAGGGTCAGCGTCGCGATGCCGTACATCGTGAACGTGACGGCGCGGCTGCGCAGCAGCCAGTCGGACGGCACCGCCTGGCCAAGCCACTGGATGTCCCAGCCGGCCGACAGCGCCCCCACGCGCAGGTTCAGGATCAGCCAGCCGGCAAACATGACGTACACCGGCTGCCGGTTGATCAGTGCCGTGATCAGGATGAACAGCGCCAGCACGATCATGCCGCCGTCGAGCAGCCCCGACTTGCGGTGGTACTGCTTGACCGACAGCGCGTACTGTTCGATGGGCCACTGCACGACCGTCAGGCGCGCCGGGCCCGCGAACGTGCCGCGGCACAGCAGCTGGCGCGGCAACGGCGCAACGCTCAGTGCGAAGCCGGCCTTGTCGGCGCGCAGCAGGCCGGTGCTGTCGCTGCGGCTGGCCGTGCCCAGCGGGGCCAGCGAGGCGGCGTTCCAGCAGGCGATATCGAGCGCATGGCGCGACGGGAATTCGAGCACCTGTGCGCCCGGGCGCGGCATCGGCTCGACGACGAACCAGACCGGCGCTTCGGACAGATGGGTGTCATGCGTATTGGTCAGTGGGCGCTCGCGCGCCGGCCCGAGTGCGCTGGCAGGATCGAGCGTGCCGGCCGGATCGGCCAGCACGTGCATCGTCAGCGGCACGTCGCCGCTGGTACGGTATTCGTCGTGCCAGAAAACGAGCGCAATCAGCGACACCACCGCGATCCCGATCGGGATGAGGTAGTAAGAAAAGGTCTTCAGAATCAGTTCGACCGCCGCTTGCAACGCGGCTGGCAGCGAAGCACGAAACTGATGGGAAAGCTTGGGCATGAGCGGCCTTGGTAATACGCGTGACCACCGTGCAGGCAACGACGGCCACTAAAGCGCAAGGATACAGCTTTAGTGTAATGCCGTCATGCCCTTCGTAGTTGAACAACCGCCGGTCTCGCGCCGTGCAATGCGGTCTCAGGCAACGGCCAGTTCTTCCCGTGCCGGCCATTGCGGTGCGGATGGGACGACGACGGGGCCGATGTCGATATCCGGGTGCACCGTGTTGAAGAAGAAGTCGAGCATCGGATGACGCGCCTCGGTCCAGCGCTGCTGGAAGGTGGCGATCTCGAAGGCCATTACGCGGTGCGGGATGTTGCCGACGTGGCGCAGCGGCACCAGGCCATCTTCCGGGAACACATCGACGAACAGCATCTGCTCGTATTGCCGGTCGACCGGCGGGCGGCCCGTCGCCACCGAGAAGTCGATGGCGTTGTCTTCGCAATACATGAAACACGCCTTGACCAATGCAATTTTTACCATGCGCCCCACCCGCCCTTCGTCGACGGCAAGCCGGGTTGCCTCGACCAGCCGCTTGCCCTGCAGCCAGTCAGGCAGCACCACCGATTCTTCCACGCCCAGCGGCCGGTGCAGGTTGGTGCGGATGCGGGTACTGCCGATCGCCGTGCCGTCGAGCTTGGACTCGGCCAGCAGCACGATCGTGTCGGCATCGAAGTCAGCCGCTTCAGGCTGCGCCAGGGTGCGTGCGAAATCCGGCACGTGGCGCGCATAGGCAGCGTGCCGGATCCGCACGGCTTTGAGCAGGTCGGCCTGGGTCTGTACCCGGCGGATCGTGAACGGCAATCGTTCGGTCACGCTGCCGGCGACCGGGGGACGCACGGAACGTGGTCGCGACAGCGTGGCTGGGTTGATGACGGCGGCGGTGAACTGCTCCATGGCGGGACTCCTGGGTTGATTGATTGAAACAGAAATTTACTGGAGTAAATTATCAATCCGCTTACGGAGAATCTATTTGCGGAGCAGGCGTACTTTTCACCTTCAGTTTGAATGAGCGGGAAACCGGGAAAAATGGCTGCGTCACGAGGATCATGTGCATTGCATAACGGCGGCGATCATCGCAGCATCCGCGCACTGCCCGAGACCCGTATCGAGCCGCCAGTTTCATTGCCGAATTCGGCAAAAATGAGCGAGCGCATGCCCATGTCTTCGCCCTGCACGACCTCGATCCGGCCGCCATGGGGCCAGTCGAGATCGCGCAGATAGCCGGCCAGCGCCGCCGTCGCGGCGCCCGTCGCCGGATCTTCCAGCACGCCACCGGAGGCAAAAGCGTTGCGTGTATGAAACAGATTATCGTGTTCAGCCCAAGCGAGCATGATCGTTACGAGGCCATGGGCGGCCATCAGCGCCCGGCCCGCGTCGAGCGCGTACGCCATTGCCACCAGCGCAGCGCGGCTGGACAGTGCCAGAAACAGGTGGTCGGCGCCGGCGTGGATACATGCGGGTGGCAGGCGCGGGTCGAGGTCAGCGTGCACGTAGCCGAACAACGCGAGCGCGGCGTCGACCAGATCGGCCGGCGCGGGCCGGCTGCGGGTGGGCGGCGACTGCAGGGCCGCCTGCAGCCGGGCGCCATCCTGCCGCCCCTCGACGCTGATGGTGGCGGCGTTCAGGGTCAGCGCAAAGCGGCCAGCGCCATGTCGGCGCGCCAGGGCGGCGCCCAGAGCAATGGTTGCATGGCCACAGAACGGCACTTCGGAAGCAGGCGAAAAATAGCGCACGCGCCACCCCTCGCCTTCCGGCGCAGCAAACGCGGTTTCGGAAAATCCGACGTCGCGCGCCATCGCGGCCATCTCGGCAACCGGCGGCAAGGCAGCGCCGATCCAGACGCCGGCCGGATTTCCGCCCTGGCCGTGGTCGTCGAAGGCGGCGAGAAGTTCAATGTCCTGGCGCATGGATGCTTCCTCAGTGATTGGAAACATCCATCATAGCGCCAGGCCGCTAGCGCCGGGCGTCGATGCGCGGCAGCAGCACGGCCAGGATACCCAGCAGTGGCAGGAACGAGGCGATCTGGTACACCTGTGCGATGCCGTGCACGTCGGCGATGGTGCCCATTGCGGCCGCGCCCACGCCGCTGATGCCAAACATCAGGCCGAAGAAGATGCCCGAGATCAGGCCGACCTTGCCGGGCACCAGCTCCTGCGCGAACACGACGATGGCCGAGAACGCCGACGACATCACCAGGCCGATGATCACCGACAGCACGCCGGTCCAGAACAGGTCGGCGTATGGCAGCGCGATGGTGAACGGCGCCGCGCCCAGGATCGAGAACCAGATCACGCGCTTGCGTCCGATCTTGTCGCCGATCGGCCCGCCCGCGAACGTGCCCAGCGCCACCGATGCCAGGAACAGGAACAGGTACATCTGCGCGGTGCCCACCGGCAGCTTGAACTTTTCGATGAGGAAGAAGGTGTAGTAGGTCTGCAGGCTCGCCATATAGATGTACTTGGAAAACACCAGCAGCGCCAGCACGGCCAGCGCCTGGATCACCTTCTTGCGCGGCAGCGCCGGGCCGGCATGCAGCGCGGCCTTCTTGACCATGTTCATCAGGTGGTGGCTGTACCAGCGGCTCACGCCCACCAGCACCGCCACCGCGACCAGCACCAGCAGCATGAACCAGGCAATCTCGGCCTGCCCGCGCCCGACGACGATCGCTGCGGCCAGCAATGGCCCCAGGGCCGAGCCGGCATTGCCGCCGACCTGGAACACCGACTGCGCAAACCCGAAGCGTCCGCCCGACGCCAGGCGTGCCACGCGCGAGGCTTCCGGATGGAAGGTCGACGAGCCCACACCGATCATGCCGGCAGCAACCAGCAGCATCGGATAGCTGTTGGCCCACGCCAGTAGGCCCACCCCGAACAGCGTCACGCACATCCCGGCTGGCAGCAGGAATGGGATCGGCCGCTTGTCGGTGTACAGGCCGATCCACGGCTGCAGCAGCGAGGCGGTGCACTGGAACGTCAGCGTGATCAGGCCGACCTGGGTGAAGGTCAGGTTGAATTCGTGCTTCAGGAGCGGGTAGATCGACGGCAGCACCGCCTGCACGCAATCGTTGAGCAGGTGGACGAAGGCAACCGAGAGAAGGATCTGCATGACCGCACCCGGGACGGCCGGGCTGACTGCGGAGGTGGTGCTGGACGGCGAGGAAGATGTGGACATGGACGACGCGGGTGGACAGAACAGTCCGACAGGATATGCGAAAACCGGCGCCCGCGGGCGCCGGTTCTTTGACTACCGGTTTTTCACCTATCGGCGATCAGTCGGCCGGCACCAGCCGGATCGCCTGCCCGCCGCCCGGCGCCAGCACCATCTTGATGGTGTCGGTGCTCTTCACATTGCGCTTCTCGATCACCAGGTCGAAGCGGCGCTCGCTGCGGTAGTCGGCCTTGTCGCCATCGCGGTAGATTTCGGCCACGTACGATTTGCCGGCATCCAGGAACGACAATGGTAGGTCGAGCGTGCGCGCATTGCCATCGGTGACCGAGCCCACGTACCAGGCGCTCGAGTTGCGGTCCTTGCGTGCGATGGTCGCGTATTCACCCACGGCGCCATGCAGCACGCGCGTATCGTCCCAGTCGGTGGGCACGTCGCGGATGAACTTGAACGCGCCCGGATAGCGATCGTAATGCTCGATCAGATCGGCCGCCATCACCACCGGCGAATAGATCACCACGAAGTTGGCCAGCTGCTTGGCCTGGGTCGAGTTGAACGGCTTCTTGTCCTTGCCCTCCAGGCTCAGGATGCCCGGCGTGTAATCGAGCGGGCCGCTGAGCATGCGGGTGAACACGAGGTTCGCCTCGTGTTCGACGCTGTTGACCGGATTGCCCCAGGCGTTGTACTCCACGCCGCGCGCGCCTTCACGCGAGATCCAGTTCGGATACGTGCGGCGCAGGCCCGTGTCCTTCACCGGCTCGTGCGTGTTGATCGCGATCTTGTAGCGCGCCGCATCCTCGACCACCTTCTGGTAGTGACGCACGCCCTCTTGCGAATCCGTATAGCCGAAATGGACCTTGCCATTCTTGCCCATGAACTGCGCAGCGCCGCCATCGGTCACGTAGCCGGTCTTGATGCTGTCCACGCCGTTTTTTGCATACAGGCGCAGCGCTGCATCGAGCTGCTTCTCGTAGTGCGCGATATTGCCGCCGGTCTCGTGGTGGCCGATGATGTGCACACCGCGCGCTTTGCCGTACGCCGCCAGTGCCGGCAGGTCGAAGCGCGGGTTCGGGCGGGTGAAGTCCATGTCCGCGCCGTTGCCGGCCCAGTCGCTGTCCCAGCCCGGATTCCAGCCTTCGACCAGCACGCCCCGGAAACCGTTCTTTGCCGCGAAGTCGATGTAGCGCTTCGTGTAGTCGGTCGTCGCGCCGAGCCGGTCGCCCGCGGCCCAGGTTTTGGTTTCGAGGTGCATGTCCCACCAGACGCCGACATACTTCGATGGCTTGACCCACGAGACGTCGCCCAGTTTATTGGGCTCGTTCAGGTTCAGCACGAGGTCGGACATGTACAGGCCCGCCGCGTCACCCGCGATCTGCATCGTGCGCCACGGCGTCGTGAAGCTCCCGGTGCGCACGACCGGCGCGCCATTGGCGGACGGCGTCAGGTGCGCGCGCAGGCGCTGGCCTTCGACCCGGCGCAGCCACATCGACGCGTAGTCGACCAGCGCCGCTTCGTGGAAGGCGATGTGCGTGCCGTTTTCCATGCGCACCGTCATCGGCGTGTTGGCCATGCCCACTTCGCGCAGCGGCGTTTTCTGGATCGGGTATTCGAGCGCCCAGACTTCACCGGCCTGCTGCCACCAGGCGGTGGCCGGCTGCGCCACCACGAATTCGGTCAGCTCGTCAGCGATGTGCACCGCGCGGTTATTGGCCTGCTTCGGGAATTCGTAGCGGAAGCCCACGCCATCGTCGAACACGCGAAACACGATCGCCAGGCGCCGGCCATCCTTCTTCTGGTGGACGTCCACGCGCATCTGGCTGTAATGATTGCGCACCGTGCGACGCTCGCCCCACGGCTGCTCCCAGGTGCTGTCATGCGAGGTAACCAGATGACGCTCCATCGCGAAGCCGGCATCGAGCGGCTTGTCGCTGGCCAGCACGAAGCCCAGACGCGACGGCGCGATGACCGGCTGGCCATTGCGCTCGACCTGGTACGACAGGCGCCCGTCCGGAGCGACCTGCAACGACACCTTGAGCACCTTGCCGGGTGACTCGACGGTGGCCATCAGGTCTTCGGCGGCGAACGCGCCGGTACTGATCACCATGCCCAGCGCCACGAGGCTCATCTTCAATAAACTGGTACGCATCCTTCGTCTCCTGTCTCGTCTTGTTTTCTGTTGCAATTTCAACCTGAAAGCGGTCGCCCCGGATAGTCCGGCATCGGGGTTGCGCGGTCAATGCACGGCTGAAGCGAATCTGAAGATTCGCTGCGACGCCCGAAGCGCAGCGCACTGATACACTTCCGGCATGAAAATTCTGATGATCGAAGACGATCTGGCGATCGGCCAGGCCCTCTTGTCGGTGTTCCAGGACGAAGGCCACACGGCAGTCTGGCTGCGCCTGGCCCAGGGCGCGGCCGCGCGCATGCGCAGCGAATCCTTCGACGCCGTGGTGCTCGACCTGGGTCTGCCCGATGGCGACGGCACCGACGTGCTGCGCGCGCTGCGCGATGAGGGCGTACGCCTGCCGGTCTTGATCATCAGCGCGCGCGACAGCCTGCAGGACCGCCTCAAGGGGTTCGACCTGGGCGCCGACGATTACCTGATCAAGCCCTTCGAGATTCCCGAACTGCTGGTGCGCCTGCGCGCGATCGTGCGCCGCAGCCACGGCGCGCTGGAAGAGAACCTGTGGGTGGCGGGCGACATTGAACTCGATGAAAACCGCATGCTCGTCACGCGCGGCGGCCAGAGCGTCACGCTGTCAAAAACCGAATTCGCGCTGCTGCTCACCTTGATGAAGCAGGCCAACCGCGTGCTCACGCGCGTCGAACTCGAACGGCGCGCCCTGCCCTCCGGCGAAGGCCAGAGCCAGACGCTCGACGTGCACATCTTCAACCTGCGCAAGAAAGTGGGCGAAGGCGTGATCCGCACCGTGCGCGGCGTCGGCTACATGGTGCAGCGTGACGTTTAGACAGTCCTCGCTGTTCCGGCGCCTGATGTTCAGCTTTGCCGGCGTGATCGTCAGCGTCGCAATCATCGGCGTGCTGTGGATGTTTTATGAGGCCAAGGTCACGCAGCGTACGCGCACCTTCAGTGAAAACAAGGCGCACACGGAAAACATCCTGTCGCACCTGGTCGACACAGGCGCGCGGCCCGCGCGCATGCTGCCGGCGCTCGCGGCGATCGAGGTAAACCGCGAGCGCATGTTCAGGGAGCTCGATTACCACTCGCGCGTGCGCGTGCGGGTCTGGCTCGATGGCCGCCTGCTCTACAACTCGATGCCGCAATTGCCGGACGTACTGCCCGAGGTGGCCGCGCGCGGCACCTACGCGTGGGTGCGCTGGACGGCGCACGACGCCAGCAACCGCATCGTCGTCGAGCGCCGCCACGAAGTCGACGACGAATGGATGCTGACCATCTGGGGCGTGAGCTTTTTACTGTCGTCGACCTTTTTCAGCCTGCCGCTGCTGTTGATCCCGGCGTGGCTGATCGTCGGCATCGGCCTGCGGCCGCTGCGCTCGATCGCATCCAGCATCGCCCAGCGCACGGATGCCGACCTGACGCCGCTGCCCGACTCGAAGTACAAGGAACTCTCGCCGCTGGTGGTGGCGATCAACGGCCTGATGCATCGTCTCTCTCAGCGCATCGAACACGAGCACGAGTTCCTGACCGACGCCGCGCACGAGCTCAAGACGCCGCTGGCGGCCATCCAGATCAACGCCCACGTCTTGATGAGCCGCGCTGGCGCCGAAATGGCCGAGCGCTGCGCCGAGCCGGCGGCCGGCCTGCGCAGCGGCGTCGCGCGCGCCACGCACACGGTGCACCAGTTGCTGGCGCTCGAACGCGCCCGGGCCGAACCGCAGGTGGCGCAGGCATGTCCACTGACGAGCGTGGCCGACTTCGTGCGCGAGCGCGTGGCGACGGCGGCGCACCTGGCGGTGCAACGCAATATCGAGATCGAATTCGACGCCGCCCTGGACGCCGGTGGCGCGCTGCCGCTGCACCTGGAAAGCATGGCGTCGGCGGTCGATAACCTGATCAGCAATGCGATCAAGTATTCGTCGCACGACGGCCGCATCACCGTGCGCCTGACCCGCGCTGCGCACGGCTACCGGCTGGCGATCTGCGACGGCGGGCCGGGCATTGCACCGGATTTGCGCGACAAGGTGTTCGAGCGGTTCTATCGGGTGCCGGGGCAGGAGCAGCTGGGTTCCGGGCTGGGGCTGGCGATTGCCGAACGGGGCGCTGCAAGGAACGGCGGGATGATCTCGCTGGAAGATGGCGAGCATGGGCGCGGCGTGTGCGCGACCATCACGTTCACTGGCGCCGTGGGCTAGCTCTCCAGGCGCTGCCTACAGCCAGCCGACGCGCTTCAGGCGCCGGTGCAGCAGCGTGCAACCGGCGACGATCCCGAATAGTACCGCGGGATAACTCCAGCGCCAGGCCAGCTCCGGCATGTGCTGGAAGTTCATGCCATACAGGCTGAACACCATCGTCGGCACCGCCAGGATCGCACCCCAGCCGGCGAGGCGCTTGACGACGTCATTCTGGCGAATCGTCACCTGCGCCAGCGACACCTGCATCGCGGCATTGATCATCTCGCCAATCCGGTCTGCCGTCTGCGTCACGCGCGCAACATGGTCGAGGATGTCGCGGTAATAGATGCGGTTTCCGGCCGGGATGATGTCGCCGTGAAAACGCAGCAGTTCGTTGCAGATGTCGATCAACGGTGCAGCCGCCCCATGCACCGACAGCAGCTCATTTTTGAGGTTGTAGAACTCTTCCAGGTTATCCGACGATGGATTCGGCAGAAATAATGCCTTCTCCACCTGGCGAAACCGGTCCTGCAGCATATCCATGCATGGCTGGTAATGGTCGACGATGAAATCGATGATCGTGTAGAGCACGTACCCGGGCCCCGTCGCGAGTTTGGCGGGCACGCTCTCGGCGCGTTCGCGGACCGCGCGGTACCCGTTGGACGTTCCATGCCGGATCGTCATCACGAAGCGCGGCCCGACAAACACGTGCGTCTCGCCAAAGTGGAGCGCCTGCTCGACCAGCGACACCGTGTGCAGCACGACGAACAGGTTCTCGCCATACTCCTCGATCTTGGGCCGCTGGTGTGCCTTGCGCGCGTCTTCCACCGCCAGGTCGTGCAGGTCGAATTCGTCCTGCACCATGTCCATCAATTCCTTGTCCGGCTCGAACAGGCCGAGCCAGACGAAGGTGTCCTCGTCCTCCAGCGCGACGCTGACGTCTTCAATCCGGATCTCTTCCAGCTTGACGCCCTTTCGGTACACGGTGCAGTTGATGCGCGCCGCCACTTCATTCACGGATCGGCTCCTTCAATGCGCGCTGGCCAGGGTTGCTCCCTCTGGCGATGTCTGGGCGAATAGTCATACGGTCTTGTCATGCGAAATTGATCGTGGCCGCGATTCTACGCAGCGCCGCGTAAAAATATTGTCAAAAATTGGGCAAAACTGTCAGCACGGCGCGCCCGGCGCCGGGCGGTGCAGCACGTCCAGCCGGCGCACGAATTCGCGCAGCACGATCCGGTACAGCTCGTCCCCGAGCACGCTGTCTTCGGCGCCGGCGTCAATGTTCGGGTTGTCGTTCACTTCGATCACCACCGGGCCGCGCGACGTCATCTTCATGTCAACGCCGTACAGACCGTCGCCGATCAGGTTCGCCGCGTGCAGCGCGTGGGCCAGCAAGTCGGCCGGCGCCTCGTCCAGCGGCACGGCGCTTGCCATGCCGAATTCGGCCTTGCCATTGGCGTCGCGCTTGGCGACCTGCCAGTGGCCCTTGGACATCCAGTACTTGCTGGCGAAGATCACCTGGCGATTGAGCACGCCAATGCGCCAGTCGAATTCGGTGAACATGTATTCCTGCACCAGGATCAGCGCCGATTGCTGCAGCAGTTCTTCGGCCACGCGGGTAAATTCCTCCGCATCCTTTACCTTCATCACGCCGCGCGAAAACGCGCCATCCGGGATTTTCACCACCATCGGATAATCGATCTGCGCCTCGATCGCGGCCAGCGCGTCGGCATCGGCGTGCTGCAGCGTGAAGGTGCGCGGTGTCGGCACGCCGTGCAGGCGCAGCAGATCGGCCAGGTATACCTTGTTGGTGCAACGCAAGATCGAACCGGCGTCGTCGATCACCACCAGCCCTTCGCTCTCGGCCTTCTTGGCGAACAGGTAGGTGTGATGGTTGACGGCCGTGGTCTCGCGGATAAACAGCGCATCGAATTCGGCCAGGCGCGCGAAGTCCTGGCGCCCGATCAGTTCGACCGTCAGGCTCAATTCGCGCCCCACTGCGCCAAGCCGCGCCAGCGCCCCGGTGTTACTCGGCGCCAGCTCTTCATCGGGATCGTGCAGCACCGCGATGCGGTAGCGGTAGCGCCGCGCGCCGGGCGCCGGCTGCGGCAAGCCCGCGAATGCACCGAGGGCCGCCTCGCAGGCCGCGCGGCCCTGCTCGCCCAGCGACTTGAGCCCCTGGGTGCGGATCGCCGCGATATGCCACGCTTCGCCACGCTCATCGCCGCGCTCATCGCCACGCGCAAATTCGACCCGCATCAGCGGCGTTGGAAAGATCTCGAAAATGCTGCGCGCCACCGCTGCCAACGGTGTGTAGTCGGTGCGGCCGAACCGGATGTCCATCGAAAACTCGACCGGCATCGGGGCGCTGCCATCGGCGCCCAAGACATCATTCAGGGCGCGATCGAGTTCGCCCGTGTCGAGTGAATAGATCGCCTTGCGCGACAGGTCGTTGATCGTCTTCACCGACGGCAGCACCCGTTGGCCACGCGCCTGCGCCATCAGGGAGCAGTAGTAACCGACGGATAGATACTTGTAGCTGCGGCACAGGTTGATGACCAGGATGTCTGCGTCCAGCACAGGGTTGGCCAGGAAGTCATCGGCTTCGATGACGGTGCAACCGGGGCGCGCGGCGCGCCAGTCGCCGGCACGGTCGACGATGATCAGGAAGGTGGGCCCATCAGGTTCGGGTTCGGCAGGCGCTGCCTGGGTCGCCGTGATGGCGGGGGAAATCATGCGAAGCGTGGTCATTGACGGTATCGGAGTTGATCGGGGGTGGATCGAAACGGGCGCCTGGCTCGATGGCCGGCGCTGTCCAGACTGTAGCGATTGGCCCGTAAAAACCGCGTAAAAAAAACGGCGCAGCGCGACAAGCCCGCGTAAATGAGGCGCTCATCACCTCGCGCAGGTTTCATGCAGGCCGGTCGGGGCGCAGCAAGGCCCACAACTGAACGTCGATCGCTTTTTCATCAACACGCCAGCGCGCGCGCAGCAGCCCTTCGCAGCGAAATCCAAGACGAGCCAGGAGCGCCGTCGATGCGTCGTTGCCGGGGATGACTTCAGCTTCGATGCGGACCAGGTCGAGCGCATCGAAGCCGTGCGCGAGCAGCGCGCGCACGGCTTCGCCGGCCAGGCCCTGCCCCCAGTACGGCCGCGCCAGCAGATAGCCGAGCGTGGCGCGACGATGCTGCGGATGGATGTCGAACAGCGCGCAACTGCCCGCCAGGCCGCCATCGCTGCGGCTGACGATGACCAGATGCAGCCCGCTTCCCCGTGCAAGGTCAGTCCGCGCTTCGGCGATCGCTGCGCGCGCCTGCCCAGGACACGTCCACACCGGGTGACTCCAGTGGCGCATCACCTCGCGGTCGCCATACAGCGCCAGCAAGCCATGTGTGTCGGCGTCCGTCGGCACGCGCAGGTAAAGGCGTGGAGTCACCAGGCTGACAGGGTCGATTGGGGTCATGACGTGGCTCGCTTCGCATTGGAAAAGCGCGCAGCTTAGCCCTGCCCCGCAGGCCGCGACAGGGCGCGTTTACACGGCATTGACGGAGGCGCCCGCCCCTTTTGTCCTGTTTTTACGGGTGCCCCGCTACGCTGGCGAACATCGCATCAACTTCGGAAGGGTTTCAATGATCATCGCCATCGTCAACCAGCACGGCACCCCGGAACGCACCGTCGTGGCGCGCAACCTGGCGGTTCTGCGCGCACGCAGCGGCAGACGCGTATGCCTGATGACCACCGCCGCAGGTGCGGACAGGGACTGGTGCAATGACCGCAGCAGCGCCGGCGTGCGGCCCTGGATCGACACGCGCCACGTGGGCAGTCGCGCCGTCGAAACGCGTTTGGCCGCGCTGCGCCCGCTGTTCAACGATATCCTGATCGACGCCGGTGCGCGCGACACCGACGGTTGCCGCTGCGTGCTGGCAGCCAGCCGCCTGGTGGTGGTGCCAGTGCGCGGCAGCGCGCTCGACCTCGACCTGCAATACCGCCTGCTGGCGCGGTTGAACGGTGCGCGCGTTTTGAATCCTGGCCTGCGGGTGCTGTTCGTCGCCGTCAGTGGCCCGGACGGGCCGGACGCCAACGAGCGCGCCGCCGTGCTCGCGCACGTGAGTCGGGTGCAGAACGCCACGCTGGCATCGACCATCCTGCACGCGCCGGCTGACGTCAACTACGGCCTGGGGCGCTGCGTATCGGATGCGGCGGCCTGTGACCCGGACGCCGCCGCCGAAATGCAGGCACTGTACGACGAGGTCTACGCCACGCTGCCGACGATGGCGCATTCGATGGAAGCACAAGTGGGCGCGGGTCATGCGCTCTGGCGCTGAAGGTGCTGACGCTGTTTTTACGCGCGGCGCGCCACTCTTTGCAATTCATTTATCCGTAACACTGCAACGCAGAGGGAGTGATCGTGCGGCACGCAACACCTCATGGTCCGACTGCGCGACGCGCAGCAGACATTTCAACGAACGACTACACGGACAGCGCCATCAGGCTGGCAACAACGGGCGACATCGCGGCCTTGGTGGCCATTGAAAACGCCAGCTTTCCCGGCGACCGGCTCGACCGGCGCCGCTTTCGCTACCTGCTCACACAGGCCAACAGCGTGACCTTCGTCGACGTGGACGGGGCCGTCGTGCGGGGCTACATCATGCTGATGCTACGCACCGGTTGGCGGGGCGCGCGCGTCTATTCCGTGGCGACGCATCCGGCCCACCTGGGCTGCGGCGTGGCTGCGCGCCTGCTGACTGAGGCCGAGTACTGGGCTGCGGCCCATGGCTGCGTGGAAGTGCGCCTCGAAGTCCGGACAGACAACGCCGCCTCGCTCGCGCTGTTTCGCAAGCGAGGCTACGTTGTGTTCGGACGTTATGGTGCGTATTACCACGACGGCATGGATGCACTGCGGCTGCGCAGGCTGCTGGGTCTGTAACCGGTTTGCCGGGCCCAGCGCTGGCGTCAATGGCTGTCGAGCCGCTGGTGCAGCTCGAACTCGTGATCAATGTGCGGAGATCACGCTTGCGTTCAGGGTTTAGCCGCCAGACATGGAAGCCCTTCAAATGCGCTTCGAGGACTTTGCACAGTCGCCGCACCGAGAGTTGGTCGCGTAGCTCAGCAATCAAGTTGTACCTTATACAGACGTTCTGGCGAAGTACACCGACCTTCAAGCGTCGCATCTCGGCGGACTGGAGTCCGAGCAACAACGCGGACTACCTTGCGGCACGCCAAATTTCGCTGCAAGGGATGAGTTCAAAATTGGCTATCTCCCCATTTCTTGAAAGCTCAACATGGCGATCGACGTCTATTTGCATATCTAGGCGACCGAGGGGATGCTTCTGATTGACCACGTCTCCCTGCAATTTAGCAAAGTGAAATGGAAAAACTCGCAGCAGAGAATCGGCGGCGTCGTCGGCCAAACTGCTGATGGATGGGGTCTGTCCTGCAACAAATCGTGCGCTTACCCGGAGTGATCATGACTGACCCGAAACCTGATCCGCTGCGGCCTAGATTCGCGCGGGTTCTTCATGCTGCCGCGAGCGGCTCGTGATGCTGGTTATTACACCTACGGTACGATGGATAAAAGACCTGATCGTGGCGGGTACCAATACGCCCACCCGATCATGATGACCGCCATCCTGCGTGTAGCGCACGAATGGCAGAAGATAGATCCGCGCCGCGTTGGTGTTGGCAATATCAGCCGAGCCGACATGCGCGACGATGGCGAGCATGCTACTCATTTGGATGGGCTACAAGTTGACTTACGGCCTATTCGCAAAGACGGCGTCGAATGTCCGGTAAGCTGCTTCTCTCCACAGTATGACCGAGCAGCAACTACCAAAATTATCGAGTTGTTTCGTGCGTTCACACCAGTCCAAGTGGTCTGGTACAACGACATGTCGATACCGTTCGTTCGCCCCATGCGGGGCCATCACGACCACTTTCATGTCGGACTAAGGGGATGATATGCGACGCGCTATCTCAGCAATCGCCGTGTGCGGATTGGCCACGCTGTCTGCGCTGGCGTCCGATACGCTAGGCGGGTGGACTCCGATACCCGGGGCAAATTATCGAATATTTTCCGGCGAAACTGTCGCGTACAGTGAGGCCCCTACGGCTAAAGATCGCAAATTGAGCATCCTGTTCAGGGGGCAGGCGGCCAAGGAAATTTTTGACTCGATTGGTCCCGACGCACGTGCGCAAGATATGTGCAGCACGTCGAACGGCGACCGTGAGCGGGCGAAAGGGGCAGTTCAGTGTACCTTCACAGCGCTCAAGGCTTCTGAGACAGGCATGGGCTATCGGTGCTGGGTCGGTGTCGATCTAATCAGTGGAAAGGGGATTCCTAGCGTGCCCTGTTAGAACAACGCCGACATGGTCAAAGTTATCTCCCACCTAACCCGGACCCGGACTATGCGGTCTCGGGAGAACAAGTAGGTGCACTTTAGCAGGCCTCTATGTCGTCAGCGCTACCGTCATCGTTGGCGGTGAACTGAGCCACGTCGACCTGGTGCTCGCGGAGCAAGGGGTCGACGGCGGCCTGGCCGGTCAGGTTTCCACCGACGGATCTACTGGCCAACAAGGCGCTCGCACAGAATCGCATGCTAGCTGTAGTTTTTTATTCAAGCAGACAGCAAGCGTGTTTTCGCGAATACCATTCGTGATCGCGAAATGCCAGGGCGATCGCGCAAGTTTTTCGTGCTCGCCGACAAGCCGCTCCGCCTCGCATTCGGTGAGAGTCACTACTGCGCAGATATCGACTGCCTATCTCGATGCTGTTTATCCTCCGGTTCAGCGTTGCGCGAGGAACGGTAGCACCCGTTCAAGCAGCATATCCGGCGCTTCCTCGGCAATATAGTGCCCGCACGGCAGCGCCCCACCCTGCACGTCAGCCGCCACCCGCTGCCACTCCGCAAGCGGATCAAAACAGCGCCCGACCACGCCCTGCTCCCCCCACAGCACCATCAGAGGCAGCGCCAGACGGTTTCCAGCATCGCGGTCAGACCGGTCGTGCTCGAGGTCGATCGTCGCCGCAGCGCGGTAATCTTCGCAGATGCCGTGCGCCGCGCCCGGCAACGCCAGGCAGCGCTGGTACTCGGCCAGCGCGCGCGGGTCGAACGGCGCCAGGCCTGCACTGCGTTTGCCCATCACGTCCCGCACGTACGCAGCCGGGTCGGCCTCGATCAGGCGCTCGGGCAGCGGCGCCGGCTGGATCAGGAAGAACCAGTGCCAGTAGGCGCGCGCAAACGTGTCCGACGTTTGCTCGTACATCGCGAGCGTGGGGGCGATGTCCAGCAGCGCCATCCGCTCGACGGCCTGTGGATGGTCCAGCGCCAGCCGGTGCGCCACGCGCGCGCCGCGATCGTGCGCCAGCACGCGAAACGTGGCAAATCCCAGTGACTGCATCACCGCCACCATGTCGGCCGCCATCGCGCGCTTGCTGTAGTTGGCGTGGTCCGGCGCGCCCTGCGGTTTGGACGACTCGCCGTAGCCACGCAGGTCGCAGGCCACGACCGTGAAGTGCTCGGCCAGGTGCGGTGCAACGCGGTGCCAGATGGCGTGCGTTTGCGGGTGCCCATGCAGCAGCAGGAGCGGCGGGCCGGATCCACCGACGTTGGCGTTGATGGTAACGGTCGGATCGACCTCGACTTGCAGGGCGCGAAAATGGGGGAACAGGTCTGTCATGGTATCTCGTGATTGGTCTCGTTATTCGTCTCGTTACTGCCGTGCTGATATGCAGCTTGATGGGTTTCGTAGCGCCACCACTATACAAGCCGGTGCCCCTGCAGCGCAGCGGCACGCTGCATCCTTGCCGTGCGCTCTGCCGCGTGCACGAGCGCCTCGCGTCGCAGCCGGGCCGCAACGCGCAGCGTCCCGATGCCGCCCGCAACCAGCATGATCGCCAGCGCCACAAAAAACCACTCCGCGGGACTCATCCCATCCGCGTAGACGACGGCGCGCCCGGGCTTACCGGGCTGATAGCGGACCGTGATCGGATCACCCGGCTGCTGGTGGGCGAAACGCGCCTGCATGACGGCGTGCGCGCGGTCGCACTGCACGCCGCTCAGCCACGACGTGGCCTGGCGCCGGCCGGTGAATTCCCGGCCACCCACAGTGTAGCGATAGCGCAGCTGTATGCACCATTGGGTCGAGCGGCCTGTGGATTTGTAGAGCGTGCTGCTGGTGATCTGCGCCCGCGCCTTTGGCCAGTCCCAGGCCGCGTACTTGTCGAGCAGGGTCATGCACATGAACACGCTGATCGCCATGCCGACGAGCAGAAATCCCCATCCGAGGAGTGAATGAAGCTGGGGGTCCGGTGGAAATGTGGGCTCGGCCCGGCGCGCTGATGTTGGCTGGCTCATTGCTTGGAGAGGCTGGATCGTGCTGCCATCGTGCCGTGAATCCAGCGCGCTGGCAACCACGCTGCATCACCTTATGAAGCAGGCATCGGCACGCGCTCGCCCGCGCGTTGCGTAACGCACTTACATGAACCTGACATCCCGCCATTGTTGTAATTACGTCATTCGCGATTAGCACGAATTGACACCATGGCAAGCGCTGAGCAGTATGGAATCGAGGTCCCGGCCTCGCCCTTCCCAGTGGAACACCCGCGTTTGAATATCAAAGGATTGCACCATGCAGAGAGCCAAGACGGAAAAGACAGCAGTTGCCCTTGCCATTGCCGCGCTGTGCGCAGGCTTTGCCCATGCCCAGGAGGCGCCGCAAGCCGAAACCACCGCAGCGTCCGCGACAGTCGTCGTCACCGGCACCCGCGTAGCCAACCGCACCGTGCTCGATACCACTGCACCGGTCGACGTGATCTCGGCCGAGACCCTGAAGAACTCGGGCAGCACCGAACTGACGCAGGCGCTGTCGATGGCCCTGCCTTCGCTGAATTTCCCGCGGCCAGCGCTGACCGACGGCACCGACACCATCCGCCCTGCCACCCTGCGCGGCATGTCCCCTGACCAGACCCTGGTGCTGGTGAACTCCAAGCGCCGCCATGCGTCGTCGCTGGTGAACGTGAACGGCTCGATTGGCCGCGGCTCGGCGGCGGTCGACCTGAACACGATCCCCACCGCGATCGTCAAAACGGTCGAGGTGCTGCGTGACGGCGCTGCGGCCCAGTATGGCTCGGACGCGATCTCGGGCGTCGTCAACATGCGCCTGCGCACCGACCGCACGGGCGGCGAAGCGACCGTCAACTATGGCGCGAACAAGACCGAATACGATCTGTACAACGCAGCGCCACCGGCCGGCGGCACCTGGACCGCGCCGGCCTCGCGCAAGCGCACCGACGGCCAGACCGCCACGGTCAGCATCTGGAAAGGCCTGGCGCTGGGCGAGACTGGCTACCTGACGATCGCCGGCGAATTCCGCGACCAGAACCGCACCGAGCGTGCCGGCTACGACATGCGCCAGCAGTACGCACTGGTCAACGGCGCCTTCGATCCGCGCGAGAACACGATCAACCGTTTTAATGCATGGACCGGTGAACCCGACATGAAGCAGTCCACGCTGTTTGCCAACGCCGGCAACGACATGGGCGGCGGCGTCAAGGTGTACGGCTGGGCAAGCTACCAGGACCGCGATGCCACGTCGGCCGGTTATGCCCGCATCCCGCAGGACGCGCGCAACATCCAGTCGATCTACCCGGACGGCTTCCTGCCGTTGATCTCGCCGACCGTGAAAGACTTTTCGGCCACCGGCGGCGTGACCTGGGTTGCCGGCGCATGGGACATGGACGCCTCGCTCGGCTACGGCAAGAACAAGATGGAGTACACCATCGAGAACACGCTGAATCGCTCCCTTGGCCCGACCAGCAAGACGGCGTTCTACGCAGGCGGCTATTCGTATGATCAGGCCGTGCTGAACCTGACCGGTGTGCGCAGCGTCGAGATGGCGTCCTTCTCGTCGCCGCTGAACGTGGCCGTGGGTATCGAAGCGCGCCGCGAAGGCTATGAGCTGTTTGCGGGCGAAGAGCAGTCATACAGCTTCGGCGGCGCGCTGCTGCCGAACGGTACGCCAACGGCGCCGGGCGCCCAGGTGTTCCCGGGCTTCCGGCCATCGAACGAAGTCGACGCGCACCGCAACGCCATTGGCGCCTTCATCGACCTCGAAGCGAACGTCACACCTGAGCTGCTAGCATCGGTGGCCGTGCGCGGCGAGCGCTATTCGGACTTCGGCAACAGCCTGGCCGGCAAGCTCGCGCTGCGCTACGACTTCAACCCGAACTTCGCCGTGCGCGGCGCGATCCAGAACGGCTTCCGCGCGCCTTCGCCGCAGCAGCAGAACTTTACCGCGACCTCGACCAACTTCATCAACGGCGTACCGTTCGAGATCACCACCTTCCGCCCGGACGATCCGGTCGCTGTCGCGCTGGGCGCCAAGCCGCTCGACGCCGAGAAATCGATCAACGCGTCGCTCGGCGCCGTGATGCGTCTGGGCGCTGTCAGCCTGACGGTGGACGCCTACCGCATCGACATCGACGACCGCATCATCCTGTCCGAGAACCTGACGCAGACGAACGTGCGCAACTACATCGCCAGCCAGGGCTTCATCGGCGTGGGCGGCGGGCGCTTCTTCATCAACGGCGTGGACACCACCACCAAGGGCGTCGACATCGTGCTGAGCATGCCGTACAACGCCGGCGACGCGGGCAAGCTGGACTTCACGCTGGCGGCCAACTTCACCGACACCAAAGTGACCAAGACGCCGACGACTGAGCAGCTCTCGAACCTGAGCCCGGCGCCGGTGCTGTTTGATCGCCTGAACGTGCTGTCGCTGGAAAAAGGCCAGCCGAAGAACAAGGTCAGCGCCAACGTGAACTGGAAGCTGGGCCAGTGGGGTGCGACGCTGCGCGCCACGCGCTACGGCGAAGTGCTCTCGCCGGGCACCACGGCGGCGTTCGACTTCGAGATGGGCGCCAGGACCACGGTCGACCTGGAAGGCCGCCTGGCGGTCACGCCGAAGCTGACCCTGGCGCTGGGCGCGGACAACGTGTTCGACCAGTATCCCGAGACACTGCCGCCGTCGCTCAACACCACCGGCAACACGCCATTCTCGACGTATGCGCCGTTCGGTCGGTCGGGCCGCTATATCTACGGCCGCGCCACCTACGCGTTCTGAGTTAGCGATCCAGCACCTCGCCCAGCCTGTGGGCGAGGAAGTCCACCAGCGCCGCCACCCGCGGCGCGAGTGCACCCTGCTTGTAGAACACGGCCCACACGGGCTGTGTCCAAGGCAGGGTGTGTTCCTCCAGCACCGGCACCAGCCGCCCCGCCGCGACATCCGCGCGCGTCAAAAAGTCCGACAGCGATGCAATCCCCGCGCCATGCAGCGCCAGCTGCCGCAGCGTCTCGCCGCTCGACGCCACCACCTGCGGCGTGATCGTCCAGCCTTCGCCGCCACTATGGCGCAGCGGCCAGGTATTCAATAACGCCGGCGCCGTGAAGCCCAACGTGCGATGCTCCGCCAACGCCGCCGTGTCAAGCGGCGCGCCATGGCGTTCGAGATAGGCAGGTGAGGCCAGCACCCGCAGCCGCGCCGCGCCCAGCCGCCGCGCATTGAGCGTCGAATCGGGCAGCGCGCCGATACGGATCGCCAGGTCGGCCCGCTCTTCGATCAGGTCGACATAGGTTTCGCCGCTGACCAGTTCCAGCGCGATCAGGGGATACACATCCAGAAACTCGGCGACCAGCGGCGCGAGCAGGTGGCCCAGCGCCGGCGTGGCGGCATTCACGCGCACCAGGCCCGCCGGCTGCGAACGGCGCGCCGCCGCTTCGGCCTCGGTGTTGGCCAGGTCGGCCAGGATGGTCCGCGCCCGGCCCAGCAGCCAGGCGCCCTCCTCGGTCAGTTGCAGGCGCCGCGTCGTGCGCTGGATCAGCGTCATGCCCAGGCTGCCCTCGAGGCGCGAGATAGTGCGCGAGACGCCCGACGGCGTCTGTCCCAGACGCTCGGCAGCCCGTGAAAACGAGCCTGCATCCATGACTGCCGAAAACACAATCAGCGCATCCACGTCGATCATTGATGACTCCGAATCAAAAGTCCATTGTAGCGGGACCTGTTTTTCCGGGCTGGCAAAGGCGGCACACTGCACGCCTGCCATCTCTAAGAAAGAACACCATGCCACTCGCACTCTGGGCGCTCGCATTGAGCGCTTTTGCCATCGGGACGACCGAATTTGTCATCGTCGGCCTGATCCCCACCATCGCCGCCAGCCTGCAGGTGTCGGTACCCTCGGCGGGCCTCCTGGTCAGCCTGTACGCACTGGGCGTGGCCATCGGCGCGCCCCTGCTCACGGCCATGACGGGCCGCGTGCCGCGCAAGCAGCTGCTGCTCGGCCTGATGGTGCTGTTTACGATCGGGAACCTGGTGGCCTGGATGGCGCCGGACTACACGGCGCTGATGGCCGCGCGCGTGCTCACGGGCCTGGCGCATGGCGTGTTCTTTTCGATCGGCTCCACCATCGCCACGAGCCTGGTGCCGAAGGAAAAAGCCGCCAGCGCGATTGCGCTGATGTTCACCGGCCTGACCGTGGCGCTGGTTACTGGCGTGCCGCTCGGGACCTTCATCGGCCAGCACTTCGGCTGGCAGGCGACGTTCCTCGCGGTGTCGCTGCTGGGCGTGATTGCCGTCATCGGCAGCGCCATCCTGGTGCCGTCCGATATCGCCGGCAGCAAGCCGGCGCCGCTGTTGATGCAACTGGCGGTGCTGAAGAAGCCGCGCCTGCTGCTGGTGTATGCGATCACGACGCTTGGCTACGGCGGCAGCTTCATCGCCTTCACGTACCTGGCCCCGATCCTGCAGCAAGTGTCCGGCTTCGCCGCGTCGACCGTCAGCCTCGTGATGCTGGTGTATGGCGTGTCGGTCGCGGCCGGGAATATCTGGGGCGGCAAGCTGGCCGATCGCCTAGGACCGGTGCGCGCGCTGCAGATCGTGTTTGCGCTGCTGGCGCTGGTGCTGCTCGTGCTGGCCTTTACGGCACCGAGCAAACCGCTGGTGCTGATCACCGTGCTGGCCTGGGGCGCAGTCGCCTTCGGTAACGTGCCGGGCCTGCAGGTGTATGTGGTGCGGCGCGCCGAACGCGATGCGCCGCAGGCGGTCGATGTGGCGTCCGGCTTGAACATCGCTGCCTTCAATGTCGGCATCGCGCTGGGCGCTTGGGGCGGTGGCCTGATTGTCGCGCACCTCGGCCTGATGGCCACGCCGTGGATCGGCGCGCTGGTGGTCGTGGGCGCCCTGCTGCTCACGACGCTGGCCGGGTGGCTTGACCGGCGCGACGGCGTGCCTGCGAGAGGCATGACCACCGCAACGGTCGCGCTGCACTGACCTGCTTACGCGTCCAGCTCGGGATAGCGGCGGAAGATGCCGTCCTGGTTGAACGGAATGCGGCGCGGCGATGCCAGGTAGGCCGCGATCTTCGGCCGCGCCGCCACCCGGTCGCGCAGGCCGGTGAGCTCGGGATGCTCCTGCTCGACCTTCTTCATCGCGTTGGGGAATGCATAGCGCAAGCCTTCGATGACCTGGAACAGCGACAGGTCGGCGTAACTCACGCGCTCGCCCAGCAGGTAGTCGCGCGGCTCGGGATTGGCCAGCAGCCGCGCAAAATAGGCCATGAACTTGGGGATGCGCGTCTCGACAAAATCGGCCGCGCGGCGCTTGGCCTCGGGTTTCTGGTCTTCGTAGTACAGCATCGAGGCGATCGGGTGATGCGTGTCGTGCGCCTCGGTGACCAGGTCGGCGATCGTCAATTGCAGCTGGTGGACCCAGAGCCGGCCAGGTTCGGTGCGTGGCGCCAGGCCATGCTGTTCGCCCAGGTACAGCAGGATGTTGGCCACCTGGCCGATGGTCTGCTCACCGGCTTTCAGGAATGGCGGGGCAAAGGAAGGATGGTCGCCGACTTCGAGCGCGGACATCAGCAGATCGACACCGCCATCGCGGCGCGCCACGTCGACGTAATCGGCGCCCGCTTCTTCCAGCGCCAGTCGTACGAATTCGCCGCGGCCCTGGATTGACGGCCAGTAAAACAGTTCGTAGGGATGCACCATGATTGTTTTTCCTGTTGATGGAGAAAAGTCATGGTAGACCGAACAGGAAGGCCGGGAAGCACGGTACGCCGGCCATGCGGACTTTGCCTGTCTTCAGGCGACGGCGCACCACCGTTTGGCGATCGTTGGCGGCAGGTTGAAATGCTTGGCCGTTTCTGCAATCGAGGCCTTGTTTTCTTTCTTCCATGCCGAGACCTGGCTGGCGTTCGGCCTTTGCGGACTGCCCGTGCTGTCCTTGTCCTTGCCCTTGGCCGTCCTGGCTGGCGCAGCGCGCGATGCCTGGCCGACGACGCGACTGGACGCCGTGCGGTGCATGCTGCGGGACTGCGCCATGTCCGCAGCGGTGCTTGCTGCTGACACGCCATCTTCGACAGATTCTTTCCCGGTCACAGGGCCCTGCGCGAGGGCGCCTTCTGGCGGCTGGTTGTGCGTCATGGATGTTCTTTCGTGCTGATAAATAAGTGCCGCCATTATGACCTGCTCCCGATGGCAAGCGGGTATTCGCGGCGGTCAACGTGACGCGACAAGCGTGGCGCGCCACAGACATGGACCGATTGTGGCTATTGAGCAACGCCGTCCAGGGGGATGAACCTCGTTAGCAGGGCGACTGCCCCCAATCCTGTTGGTTCCTGACGAATCATTACACTTTCTCCAAGCACACGTTGGCAATCGGGAACATAATTGCACTGAGGAACTAATTTAATAAAGTTCGACCATCACTTTCTGTCCAATGGAGCGCCCATGATCATCGCGCGATTGACCCAACGCTGGCACGCCCTGCGCCACTGGCGCGCGCACCAGTCCCTCGATTCCCACGCCCGCTTCGAGGAGACGACCTTCAACCGGACGTACCGGGATGCGGTGCATGGCAGCGCCGGCCTGATACTGTGGCAGCACGATGGCGAGCATGGGCACTTCGCGCTGCAACTGCGCACGGCGCAGCGCGACGATTTGCAGAATGGGTTGACCTTGACGCTGCTCGCCAATGACGCAGTGTTGCACCGCCTGTCCTGGACCTGGACCGACGGTGCGCAGCTCGCGCTTCCGGTGGCGAGCGTGCCGCTGGTGACCCACAACGCCGGCCTGTGGCGCAATGCCGGCCCGGCCTTCGATGCGTTCGAACGCGCCTTCCCGAACAACTCGCCCAGCTTCTTTGCGTTTGCCGCCCTGCAGGGCGCGGCGCAGGCGCTGGGCATCGACCGCGTGCTCGCGCTGCGCGCCACCGCGCATCCAGCCTACCAAGCAGACCAGCACGCGACCTTCGAGAGCGGCTACGATGGCTTCTGGCGCATTCTCGGCGGCGCCGAATACGATGCGCGCCACTACCAGATCACGCTGCCGTTCTACCTCAAGCCACTGGCCGACATGCCATCGAAGCACCGCAAGCGCGCCGCCCAGCGCCGCGAACAATGGCGCGCGATTGCCGAAGCCGCCCACAGCGCGCTGCTGCGCTGCATGGCGTCGGTCCCGTCGCCCGCCGCCGTCACCAACGCCCGCACCATCGCACAAGCCTGACACGGCCACGACGCTTGCCAGATTCACCACGGCGGTCAAGCGCCGTGCTACACTCGCGCCTTCGCTAGGGGTCCTGGAACGTTGTTCCGGGTGAGACATACCCTTCGTACCTGATCTGGATAATGCCAGCGAAGGAAAGCGCAAAGCAGCCCTCCCGTTCGTTTGCCCTTCCCCCACGTTGGCTCCGGCTTGATTTCAAAGCGGCGCGCCTTCGTGGCGCGCAAACACGAGCACACCATGACCTTCACTCTGAAGCACCCAGTCCTTGCCTGCGCCATCGTGCAGGCCTTCGTTGTCACGCCTGCTGCATTTGCGCAGGACGCCATCCCCTCGGTCGTCGTCACCAGCAGCAAATGGATCGCGCTCGACCGCGCCAGCGTCGGCGGCTTCGCCGAAACGCAGCTGCTCGACGCGCCGGCGTCGATTACCTCGATCGGCCAGGGCCAGATGCAGGACCTGTCGATCCGCAGCGTCAGCGATGCGAGCCGCTACGATGCCTCGATCGGCGACGCCTACAATGCCATCGGCTACGCCGAACAATTCTCGGTGCGCGGCTTCACGCTGGACAACGCGACCAGCTACCGCAAGGACATGATCGCGATCTCGGGCGACACGCAGATCCCGCTCGAGAACAAGGAGCGCATCGAAGTCCTGCGCGGCCTGGCGGGCCTTCAGGCCGGCGTCGCGGCGCCCGGCGGCATGCTCAACTTCGTCACCAAGCGCCCGACCAATGCGCCGCTGCGCTCGGCCACCGTCGAAGTGCGCGAACGCGGCACCGTGTACGGCGCGGTCGACCTGGGCGGACGCTTCGCCGACCGCCGTTTCGGCTACCGCATCAATGCCGCTGCCGAAGACCTGAAATCGTATGTGCGCGGCGCCGACGGCGAGCGCCAGTTCATCTCGGCCGCCTTCGACTGGCAGATGTCGCCCGATGCGCTGTTCCAGATCGACGTCGACCACCAGCACAAGGCGCAGGTCACCGCCCCCGGCTACCAGCTGCTGCGCAACGAAGTCCTGCCCACCGGGATCTCGGCGAAAACGCTGCTCAACGACCAGCCATGGACGCGCCCCGTCGACACCGACAGCAGCAACCTTGGCCTGCGCTTCGAGTACCGCATCAGCGACACCTGGACCGCGACCGTCAACGCCAACAAGCACTGGTTCAAGCGCGACGACTTCACCGCGTTCCCGTACGGCTGCAGCAACGAGGGCGACGGCTACTATCCGGGCTACTGCTCCAATGGCGACTATGACGTGTATGACTTCCAGAGCACCGGCGAGCGCAAGACACCATGGGGCGCGCAAGCGATGCTACAGGGCCGCTTCGACACGGGCGCGGTGCGCCACGCGTTGACGATCGGCAGCGCTTACGCCGAACGCCACGACAGCTTCGGCGAATACGTCTACGACTACGTCGGCTCGAGCAATATCTGGCAGAACCAGATCGTGCCGCCGGTGGACAGCAGCCGCGTGACCGGTCCGGTGATGGAACGCCGCGCGACGGAAGAGCGTTCGCTGTTCGTGCAGGACATCCTGACCCTGTCACCGGACTGGACGCTGCACGCCGGTGTGCGCTACGTCCAGCTCAAGCTCGATGCGCTGGAAGAAATCGACCAGGCACGCGTTAAATCGAAAGACTCGTTCGCACTGCCGAACGTGGCGCTCGTGTATGCGCCGGCGCCGGACTGGCGCGTCTACGGCTCGATCAGCCATGGCCTGCAATACGGCGGCATCGCCCCGATGGAGACGGTCAACCAGAACACGGTGCTCTCGCCGAGCCGCTCGAAGCAGTTCGAGTTTGGCGTCAAGCGCAATGTGAACGAGCAGCTGGCATTGTCGGGCGCCGTGTTTGAAATCACCCAGGGCCTTGAGTACACGAATGCCGCCAACGTCTTCGTGCGCGCGGGCGAGCAGACGCACCGCGGCGTCGAGCTGTCGGCCCAGGGCCGCGCCCTGCCCGGCCTGAACTACAACCTGTCGCTGATGGCGCTCGATACGGACCAGAAGGACACAGGCGACGCCAGCACTGAAGGCAAGCGCGTAACCAATGTGCCGGAACTGCGCACGTCTGCGTGGATTGAGTACGAAGTGCCGCAAGTGGCTGGGCTCAAGCTGGACGCGCAGTGGCAGTATTCGGGCAACAAGGTGTTCGATCCGGCCAACCGGGTCAAGGTGCCGGGGTACCACGTGGCCGGGTTTGGCGCATCGTACCTGCTGCGCGCGGGTGGGTTGAACGCGATCATCCGGGCACGGATGGACAATGCGTTCGACAAGTTTTACTGGCGCGATGTGACGCAGTCGCTCGGTGGGTATTTGCTGCCAGGGGCGCCAAGGACATTCAGGGTGTCGGCGCAGATTGATTTTTGATTTGATTGAATACCTAACTACGGTTTCTAAAATAACCGTAGTTAATACAACGCCGGGCGTATATTTCTCTAATAGCTTGGTATAAGACCCGTGACACCATTACCAGTTAAAATGCTTGCATCGCAACGAAGGATATTGAAAGACATCTTGGTCAACCATCACTTCTTTTAGTGAATACGGGCTCATAAACCACCTCAATCTGCAGCAGGGAAAAGCGGCGTCATGTAACCAAATCCAGACAGAAAATCCAAGCGATAGCTAAATAAAATTGGGATTACTAATTTTCTCTAGCCGTTTCATAGCAGCCAATTTTCCGCTTCCGTCGCCACCCAGTAATGAATTATAAATTATCTTGTAATCTTCGTTGTCAGCATCAAATTCCATTCCATAGATCGCCATAAACTTCATAACCGCAGAACTTACTGCCATCTCATCAGTTTCAGTAAAAATCATACTTTTCAACGCACTGATGATCTCTGGGGTAGTCACCTTTTCTGGCACCGATGTCGCAAACATTATCCTGATTTCTTCGAATTTGCTTGAAGAGAAATTGCACATTTTATTCATATACTCGGCACTTGGCTCAACCAAATTTATATAATACAACAACGCAAGGCGAGCCCGTTCAAATGCCCTACGCTCCGCCGGAAAATCAGATTCCTCGATAGGACTTAAACAAATCTTTTTAAAAAATTCAATGGCACGATCTGGATCCAATAGAAATAATCCGCCTATTCTTTCGTCTGACAATCTAGAAGAGTTTGAAATAAAATTCCAAGCCTGAATTTTTTCGATTGGGGCAAGACCAAGAAAATAACTTTCGTCTAGTCCATGCAACCGTTCAGAGTCTTTTTTTTGAAAAAACCTGTACAGCCTTTCCAATCCTGAAGTTGGATTCGCATTCATAATGGAGCAGTTCCCTTAAGATTCAACAAAGATTTAATAACACCGCTGTCCAAAATATTTATTTTTCCTTGATCGGTTATTTCGTGTATTTTTATAGAGCTTATATCGCCTGACAACATCTTGGTCTTCAAAATATTTTTTTCGACATTGTGCCATAAGGTGCGACTATCAGTTAATTTATATGTGGTTTGTACCACATTTATCCTACCCATCGCACCTTTCGCATATTCACTTGACACTCCCGCCCAAAGGTCACGGGCATATGGAGGTGCGCCATTGTCAACACTCCAAGAGTACTTGTCCAGTGCGGGCCAATTATCTATTATTCGTCCGCCTGCGGTAGTTTCCAACGTTACTCCGCCGATGCTTTCCGCAAATCTTTTCGCTGCAGCGTTATCACCTGACCAAAAAACTGCAAGGTCTTTTGGCGATGACACGTCCAGCCGCTTGATCACCTCAGCCCAACTGTCGTCTGGATTCTTTGGCAAGTAAGGCTCCAATATATCCCGTGCTTGTTTTATCTTTGCATCGGCCAGTACCTTATTACCACTTTTTTCTGCCGAGCGCGCCTCATCAGATAGTTCGGTAATTTTTTTACGATCGGCTGCAGCGGCGGCATCAGCGGCAACCTGCTTTTTGGTATTCGCTCCTTCTTCAGGAGGTTTGATTGGATCAGGATTTTTTCTGGCATGCGCAGTAGAATCAGCGCTAGGCTTACCCTTGAGCAACGATTTGGGTTCAGAATTCGGATGCAGTGCAGTGGCAGCCTCAGGGGTTGTATTGTCGACTTTCGCTAATATCTTGCCTGGCGTATCATGAACTCGATAACGTTGAGGCTCCGTTAAAGCTTGCTTCTCCACCTGAACGCCGGATGCAATGGTATGCGCTTCCTTTGGGGAGGTTTCTGTTAGTACCTTCGCCAACCGTGCATCGAGCTCGCCCAGCGCCCTCGGAATCTGCCGTAGCGCATCCTGCTGGAGACTGTAGAACCTGCCTTCCCACTCCGTTAATCTGGCAATCGTGACTTTGACGGAATCAAAATACCGAAGGCCTTCCAGATGCGCTCGAAGCGAGCCTACAATGCCGCGAAGCTTGCCAATGATCTTATTCAGTGCCTGAAGGAGAACCTTTTCATACGTTACAAACTTCACAGCACGCAGAAGTTTCAACACATCGCCTTTGATGAACTTTTGCAAAAACAGCACAAGCTCAACCAACGTCGACGACTTCCTGATCATCAAAAGCATGACTGCACGCAGGGCAGCAGCAAGCTCGGAGCCCACGATTCCTCCGACGGCGGCGCCAGCACCTGCTGCTAGTGCGCCGCCTGCTGCCATCGCTATCGGCAATGCAATCACGATCAGGCAGGAGCAAAGCAGTACCCACTCCATCAACTCTTCGCGTTTTTCAGGATGGCATGCCAGTCGCAAGACGATGGCCACTGCATCACGTGCACTGGTGACGATCACTATCCCCGGTGCAAAGCTGAGAAGCATGTCTGCGATGACGGCCGACAGTGGCCGATGATCGGCAAACTCGCCGTAGAGGACCGCTTGCAGCCATGTCATGCAGCCGACAACGCGGCCCCAAGCATCGTGGAGAATCGAATCGTCGTCTGGCTTCGGGATTGGCTTATTCATGCGCCCCCCTTCTTGCTAGCATTTGCGGCTGTCCAGTTCAGCAACTCATCTATATCGTCATCGAGTTCAACAGAAACAGTCGAGCTGGCATCCAACGGCCGATAGTCGTACTCGATCTTCGCCGCCGCCCCTGCAGGCATGCCGCTGATACGAGCAATGCCCATCGCATCGAGTGTGCCCTCGCGGGTGCTTCCATCGCTCAAGGTCGCCTTGTAGGCGGCGCCAGCGAGGGGTACGCCCCAATCGGTCAAATGCCGAAATTCCAAGTCGGTCTTTCCAACTTCAGCCTTCTCCACGTGCGGCATCACATAGTTCGACGTTGCCGGCCCAAGCATGGTGTGTAGCGATGCATGTGCAGTCGATGTGCCGGAAGTCGATTCAGTGACGCCACTTGCATTGATTCTGATGGACGAGCCACCGGCAGACAGCATCACTTCATCTTTCGCATGAATCTCGACGCGAGACGTGGTTGACAGCAGACGCAGGACTTTCTCCGCAATGATGTCAAGATCGTCGCTCTGGGCCTGGACTTGGACTTTGCCCTTCGCCGCAAACAGTTTGATGCCTGCGTTTGCAGCGAACAGACTGACCTTCTCTGCGACACTGGCAAGCAAGCTCCTGCCCACGGCGATATTGGTGTCCAAGCCTGACGACACCGTCACCTCTTCCCCAGCATGCACGTGCGTGCCTTTTGCACTCGTGAGACCAAGTCCATCCGAGGAGGCGGCCAGCAATATCGCTTCCTTGAACCGGTTCGCGTCGCCTTGCCCGTGAACCGGATAACGCTCCTGCGTTGCCTCAATAAAATGGTTGAGTGCGCCCTGCCCGACCAACGCGTCGGCCCCTGCCTTGCTTGCAGTGTCAGACAATGCTTTGGTCAGCGAGGCGCCTGCCTTCAGTCTGGTTGTCGCTTCGATCGCATCGAGTTGGGTACCTTGCGCACCGGGGCGACCATACGTGCTGATATACAGACCTTTGTGCGTGACGATTGCGCCGTAATCATCGGTACTCAGAGCAAAACCGGCCCCAAAAAAGCGTCGGCGTTCGTTGCCGCTTTGACTTACTAGGTAACCGAGATTGAGCTGTGCATGGGTATTGGTGCTATACAAATGCACCCGGTTTTGAGAGTTCGTGTCATCCATTACAAGCTGATTGAAACCGCTACCCTCGAATTCCTTGGACTTGAAACCCGACAGCCTGCCATTTGAATGCCACTGCGGTGCCTGGAGGTCGTTGTATAGGCGACCAGTGATAACGGGGCGGTCTGCGTCACCGTTCAGGAAGGTGACGATGACCTCCTGTCCAATGCGCGGCACATTCAGTGCACCCCAATGCTGACCCGCGTTTGGGTAGCTGACACGTACCCAGCATGAGGCTCTTTCATTGCTGGGATTGATCCGATCCCAGCGCATCCGGACTTTCACGCGGTTGAGCTGGTCGGTAAAAATTTCCTCACCTTCCGGCCCGACCACGACTGCGGTCTGCGGGTGGAGCGTCGGCTTCGGATGCTCGAACGGGCTTCGAAAGGGAATTTTACGGCGCTGGACTTCGAAACGATTGAAGCAATGGCCTGTTTGCGCCCTACGCGTAGCGCTTGGGCTATTGGCTGGTCCATTCTGGACATCGCGCCCAATGGACTCCTTGAATGCCTCGACCTGCGCTGCGAGACTACCGGGAAACTCGCGCACCCGGTTCGATAACGGCAAGTTATTCTCAATGCACCAATCAACCGCAATGATCATGAACTCCCGATCTTCGTCCGTATCGTACCGGTGAACTGGATGGTCTTCCAGTATGAACCAGCGACCCACCTGCATCGAACGCGTGGACGAAACGCCGTAGAAGCGTTTCATGCTCGACTCCCACTGCTCAATACGAACCCGCGCTCGCCACACGCCTTGATCATGTTTTGAAAATGAATAAGCACCCGTGTATTCGTAAATTTCCAGCTGGCTTGGGAGGTCGCCATGCTCCGGAAACACCCAACTTTCGGTGCGCATCGAAGAATTGGGGGACTTGTAATTGTCCGATTGAGTCGTAAGCCGGGCCGACGTCAAACAGCGACTCGCGCTCCAATGCACGATCTTGTGTGCTTCATCGTCTGTCGCGGCACCATGAAAAAAAACGCGCTTCTGCGCCAATGGATCCAACTGATAGGGCGAATCGGTGATCACGAGGATATGGCCGGAGCCATCACTTTTATGTTCGTGATGACCGTACCAGCCTTCTTCTTCCATCAAGCGGTGTACAAAGTGCCAGTCCGTTTCATACTGGGTGCAATATGAACGGCGCAATACCGGTGTTCTGATCTCGAAACGAAAATGCCCCCGGGCCTGCGGGTGAGCGGCAAAGACACTGGCCAGGATGTCGTCGGCGGGCTTCTCTTGCCATAACCGGGCATCGCGGCGGAATCTCAGAAAGTGCAGCCAGGGCGCGAACGTCAGTTGGCAAAAAGTGAGTTCGCCGTCGCTTCCCAATCGTTTGACGGTATGGACATAACCACTGATTGGCAGATACGACCGGTCCGCCTGCTGGATCCACAGCGTGACTGGCTGCGCGATGAGCTTTTTTAGCTCGATATCGCTGCGCACTGAGACCGTGTCGACCACGTACTCATAGCTGCGACCCAATCTGTCATGTCCCATCACACGCTGCGGCAGCATCATGTCATCACCGAGAATCGTGGTGAGTTTGAGAAGTCGGTTGTGCTGGGCAATCAGTGCCTGGCGAAGAGACTGGGATGGGTGCGGACCGTCCATGCTTGGGTAACCTCCATCTCTGAATTGAGGTCGTCACCGCCATGTCAAGTCGCTGCGATGAGGAGCGCAGGATCTGTCAACTTCTTGTCGGCTAGAAGGAAGAGATCGTAACTTTGAGGTATTTGACTGTCCATGCACTGGGAATACCGCCGTGCCGACTATTGAGCGAACTCTTGGTTAGGAAGAGAAATCACGAGGGCGTGTCGATCCGGCACCACATATTTTCCTGATCACGGGACGTATCGTTCCCAAGATAACGGGTGAATTTCTGATGAGGCAGAACAGAAACTTGACAGGAACGCAGCGCCCTCCTGCTGCACGCCTGAACTGGACCAGGACTTATTCCGACAACTCCAGCAACTTGCCCAGACACCGCCGCTCAAACCCATTCAACCCCTGCATCACCAGCGGATCATCATCACCGATCACACCAGCGTCCAGCAGCAAGCGCAGCGTCGCAATCCGGTCCCCAAGTGCCAGCGCCTGCGCCGGATGTGACCCCTCCGGCTCGTGCGCATGCGCGATCGCCTTGACCACATCCGGCGGAAAATCCCAGTGGCTGGCAATCACCGATGACAGCTCGCGGCTGGCGGCAAAGAACGCGATACCGAATTCGCCGGACCCTGGCACCTTGCCCTCGCAGATGCGGTCGGCCACCTGAAACGCCACCTGCAAGCCGAGGTTCTGCATCAAGCCCGACAGGTAGGCTTCGAACACGCCGGCCGACAGCCCCGGCGCCATCACACTGGCGGCGAATGCGCAGCGTTCGGCATGCTTCCAGACGATCGGCGCGACCTGGCGCGCCACGCCCTGCACCGTCACACGCAGCAGCGGGCGGAACGCGATGCGTGCGAGCAGCATGCGCAGGCCGTTCAGGCCCAGCATGGTGACGGCACCTTCCAGCGTTTCAATCGGCGTCACCGGGCGGTAATAGGCGCTGTTCGCTTCGCGGATGACTTCAGCGACCAGCACCAGGTCGCGTCCCACCTGGGCCGACAGCGCGCCGGTCGAGATGTTCTCGTCCGACAGCGAAGTTAGAAGCTGCGCAATGAGTTCAGGGATGCGTGGCACCAGGCCGGATGCGCAGACGGGATCAGCGGCCAGCGAGCGCACTTCGCGCAAGATCTGCGCCTCTTGTTCGGGGGACGCCGTGCAGCGGCTGGTGCCCGTCAACCAGCGGTAATACGTGGCCTGGACCTCGGTCGCCATGGCTTGACCGTCGTCGAACGTCAGCGTTGCGCTGACCGGTGCTGGCGCGGCGGTTTCCTTCTCGGCGCCGCCCAGCAAGCGACCAATCCAATTTTTCATCGCGTCCCGCCCCATGTTCAGAAAGTGGCATATTGTAATGCCACAAAGAAACAAAATGACGCCGCCATGAAACTATTTACCGTCACCCTGCCAGTCTCTGTCCTATCGGCGCAGCGCGAGACAAGCACATGATGGTGATCAAACGTCGTGGCAAGCCTGCCGACGATCTCGCTTACGGTGGCCCGAGCAGCTGCTCCACCTGCCGCAAACGTTGCGGCAGGTCCCCTGCCAGCAAGGTGTACGGGATGCCGCGCGTGTCGAGCGTCTCGAGCAGCAGCCGGTGCACCATCTGGCGCACCTCCTCCGATTCACGCTGCAAGCCATCGGGCTCCCACGGACCATCGGGCGCCGTCACCAGCGTGATGGCGTAGGCGTGATCCGCGGCGAGCTGCGCCAGTTGCGCATCCACACGGTCCCAGTACACGCGGCTGTAGACTGCCGTCATCAGCGCGGTCGTATCGCAGAACAGGTAGCGCTGGGCGACGCGGGCGGCCGCGTCCTCGCGCGCCAGTTGCGTGCGCGCGATGCCGAACTGGTCTTCCTCACGCGGCACGCGCGCATGGACGTCGACGAATTCGCGCAAGTATTCGGGCACCCAGACTGTGCTGTAGCGGCGCGCCAGCGCTTCGGACAAGGTGGACTTGCCCGACGATTCCGCGCCCAGGATCGCAATCCGGGCTACTCCGTCAACACCGGCAACCGGCATCTTCATGCCCGCTGCTCCACATGCGCCGCCCAGGCGCGCAGCCCGGCAATGGCCAGCAGCACGAACACGCCATACAGCACGGCCGTGAGCATCAGGCCCTTGTAGACATACAGGCCGACATACAGGATGTCGACCGCGATCCAGATATGCCAGTTCTCGAGCTTCTTGCGCGCCAGGAGCAGTTGCCCCATCAGGCTGCCGGCGGTGAGGAAGCCATCGGCGTGCGGCACGTCGGTGTCGGTGAAATGATCAAGAAAGGTCGAGAGCACCACGAAGCCGGCGAACCAGGCAACCAGCACCCAGGCGCGGGTGCCGGGATTGAGGCGTTTGACGACCAGCGGCCCATTGCCGGCGCCGCGCAGCCACATGCTCCAGCCCCAGACCGACGCGATGATGAACACGAACTGCAGCCCCATGTCGCCATACAGCCGCGCATCGAAGAACACCACCGCGTAGGTGGCCGAGGACGCGATCGAGAACAGCCAGGCCCAGTGTTTCTGGCGGATGTTGAGCACGACGGTGGTGACGGCCAGCAGGAACGAGATCAGTTCGAGTGGCGACGTCACCAGGCCGGCGAGGACAAGGGGTTCGTTCATGCGGACGTCGCCGGCTTACTTCTTCGGATACTTGATCGTCATTTCCTTGAGCAGGTTGTCGGCATGGTCGACCTCCTTCATCACCCACAGCATGTAGCGGATATCCACGTGGATCGCGCGCGTGATGGCGGTGTCGAAGTACCAGTCCTTGGTGATCGATTCATAGGTCGAATCGAAGTTCAGGCCCACCAGCTCGCCCCGCCCGTTCATGACGGCCGAACCCGAATTGCCGCCCGTGGTGTCGGCGCTCGACAGGAAGTTGACCGGCACGGTGCCCAGTGCCTTGTCCTTGAACACGCCGTAGCGCTTGCCCTGGATGGCTTGCTTGAGCGCGGCCGGAACGATGAACGGATCCTTGTCGGTTTCTTTTTCAAGAATGCCTTCGACGGTCGTGAACGGCCCTTTCAGCAGGCCATCGCGCGGTGAGTACGGCGACACCGTGCCGTAGGTCACGCGCAGCGTCGAGTTGGCGTCCGGGTAGACCGGCTTGCCCTGCGATGTCTTGAACGCGATCACGGCCGCCATGTATTGCGGGATCACGCGTTCGAGGTTGCCGTCGATCTCGTTACGCCCGTTTTCCAGCGCCATGCCGGCGTCGTGCAGGCGCACGGCCAGAGCGATGAACGGGTCGTTCGACGCGCGGAACGCCTGCGGGTCCTTGCCGATCCAGGCCAGGCGTTTGGCGGTATCGGCCAGCTCGCTGCTGCGGTACATTGCCGGCAGCGCCGCTTCGGTCGGCAGCAGTGCATCGAGGCCCTGCGGGCGCACGGCGCCGTCGATGCGTGCATAGCGGGCCAACGCGGCCTTGTAGCGCGCTTCGTCCACGCTCGGCACGAACGATTGCTCGAGCCGCGTCAGGCGCGCCTTGATGAACGACAGGTCGCGTTCCTGGTAGCCGCCTTCGCGCTGCGCATCCGGCTTCTGGCGTTCGAGGGCCAGGCGGTACAGCGTGCGCGCGCTCTTGAGCAGGTCGCTGTGGGTCGCCTCATTCCAGGCAGCTTCCTGGCGTTGCAGGGCCATGTCGCGGGCGATCACGGCATCCAGTTCGGTCAGCAGGTTCTTGTTGGCGCCGGCGTGGCTTTGCTGCCAGGTGCGGAACTCGGCGTCCTGCACGTCCTTGATGGCGGCGATGTCCTTGCGCGCGAAGCCGTCCATCAGGCCCTGCGTCTTTTTCAGCACGTTGTTCAGGCTCTTGGCCACGCTCGCATAACGCACGTCCCAGGCCGGATTGTCCTTGGTTGCAGCAGCGATGATGGCCAGGTCGGCCGTGATCGTGGCTGCCTTGGCCGGGAAATCGACGTCGCGTGCGAAGCGGATCTCGCTTGGCAGCTTGTAGCGGCTGGTGCGGCCCGGGTAGCCGGCCAGCAGGATCGGATCGCCATTCTTCAGGCCTTCGGCCGACACCACCAGGAAGTCCTTCGAGCGGTATGGCACGTTGTCCGGCGACGGGTCGGCCGGACGGCCGTCCTTGCCGACGTAGGCGCGCAGGAACGAGTAATCGCCCGTCTGGCGCGGCCACTCGTAGTTGTCGATGTCGCCGCCGAAGTTGCCGATGCGGTCGGACGGCGCGTGCACCAGACGCACGTCACGGATCATCAGCTGCTTGATGCGGTAATACTCCAGGCCGCGGTGAAACGCCGGCACCGAGCAGCGCGTCGATTTGTCGGTCTCGCATTCGGCGATCAAGGCCTTCACGCGCGCGGCCACCAGCGCATGGCGCTCGCTGCCCGACAGCGTGGGGCTCAAACCATCCAGCACGCGCCTGGTGACGTTCTCGACCTTTTCGGTCACGTAGATCAGCGTGTTCGGGCCGCCCGGCAGTTCTTCGGCGCGGGTCTTGGCCAGGAAGCCATTGACGATGTAGTTCTGCTCCGGGGTCGAATTGCGCTGGATCGCACCGTAGGCGCAGTGGTGGTTCGTGACCACCAGGCCATCGGGCGAGACGAACGAAGCCGAGCAGCCACCGAGCGACACCATGGCGCTCATCGGATGCTTGCTCAGGTCGGCCAGCTTCGCGGCCGGCATCGTGATGCCGATGCGTTTCAGTTCGGACGAGAGCTGCGGCAGCTGGTGCGGTTGCCACTGGCCTTCGTCGGCAAAGGCGGCGGTCGCGGCGCCCAGGAGGGCGACAGGCAGGAAAATCGATTTGAACAAGACAACACCCTGGATGAAAAAAGCAATGCGGGAGTATATCGCCGTTGTATCCCGGCCGTGGCGATTTATGGTGATGCGACCGCCGCACCGGTGGCGTCAACACCCCGTCATATTGGTCTGGCAGGATGTAATATTGTCGTTTTGCAAGACAGGCATCCAGGGAAGGCATGCAAACATGACAAGCGAGGCGTCGCTGTACCGACATACTGTTCTGTATCTCTGCCAGAGTTTCTTCATCAAGGACAACCGGGCAGAGTTGCTGCTGCACGCGCACAAATACGATTTCGATATCCGCTTCTTCAGCGAACTGGCGCAATTTATCGCGGCCGTCGACGCCGATCGCGGCAGCAGCCTGTTCGTGATCGACCTCGATACCCTGCACAATATGCAGGCCGACCTGCACGACGCGCGCAAGACGCTGATGCTGGGTGAACTGCTGGCCCGCCTGCCGCCCGGTCACAGCTACGTGTACCTGCAATCGAGCCGCCAGGGCAGCCGCTTCCTGCTGCAGCAGCGGCTGGTCGACAGCCATTGCCTGGCGTATGCCGAAAAGCCGATCGCCAACGATGTGCTGGTCGACAAGCTGTTCAACCTGTTCGTGCAGAGCAAGCGGGGCGACGCCGTCACCTTGATCACGCTGGGCCTGCCCGGCAGCCTCGATGACGCGGCGCTGCGCGACCAGCGCATCGATGTCAGCTACCACGCCGACCCGTCCACATTGCACCTGCGCGTCAAGGAACTGCAGCCCGACCTGGTGCTGATCCCCGACAGCGATTACCTGCGGGTAGACGCCCTGGCGCGCGTGATGCAAAAGAATATCGAGGCCGATCCGGTGCGCGAAATCGTGCTGCTGCAGCGCCGCCCGGACGATGCCCTGGCCCGGCGCGCGCTGGGCGATGGCTTCGACGCGGTCCTGCCCGACACCGGCTCGGGCATGCTCGAAGCGCAACTGGCCAACCGCGCCGCCAAGATCCGCGTCAACAAGGACTTGATCGGCAAGGACCGCGCCACGGGCCTGCTCAACAAGGTCGGGTTGCGGCGTAAAACACAAGACCTGATCCGCCAGGCCACGCTGGAAGACAAGCCATTGGCCTTCGGCGTCATCGACATCGACAAGTTCAAGACCATCAATGACACCTGGGGCCACCATTTCGGCGACATCGTCATCAAGCGGTTATGCCTGTGCCTGGCGCCGCAGATGGGCGAGCGCGATCTGCTCAGCCGCTTTGGCGGCGAGGAATTCGTGGTGGTGTTCTGGGATTGCACGCTGGCGCAGGCCTGGTCGCGGCTCGACGCGCTGCGCACTGCCTTTGGCGCCATCGCCTTCCAGGTGGCGCCAGGCGACCAGCGGCGCTTTTCGTTCAGCGGCGGGCTGGCCACGTTTCCGGCGCAGCGCAGCGAAAACGAACTGTTCGTGCAGGCCGATGCGATGCTCTACACGGCCAAGCAGGATGGGCGCAACCGGATTTGCCCTGCGACTTGACTAAGCGCGGCTGTCGGCCAGCTTGCCCAGGCAGCGCCGTTCGAAGCTGTCCAGGCCAGCGGTGACGAGGCTGTCGTCCTCTGCGACGACGTGCGCATCGATCAACAGGCGCAGCTTGGCGATCTGGTCGCCCCGCTCCAGCGCCCGGGCCAGCACCGATGCGGCTGGCGTGCTGGAAGTGGCGATGGCGTGCACGACATCCGGCGGGAACTCCCAGTGCGCCGCGATCGCCGCCGACAGCCCCCGGCTCACGGCGAACAGCCGGGCGCCAAATTCGCTCGAGCCGGGAATCTTGCCCGCTTCGGCTGCGCGCTCGGCGAGGCGGAAGGCCACCAGCAAGCCCAGATTCTGCATCAGGCCGGCCAGGTAGGCCTCGAACACGCCGGCAGCCATGCCCGGCGCCATCAGGCTCGACGCCAGCGCACACTTCTCGGCCTGATGCCATACCAGCGGCGCGGCGTGGCGTGCGAAGCCGGTGTCGGCCATGCGCAAGAGCGGGCGGAACGCGATCCGCGCCAGCAGCATGCGCAGACCGTTCTGACCGAGCATCAACAGCGCGGCATCGAGCGACTTGATGGGCTGCAGCGGGCGGTAATACGCGCTGTTGGCTTCGCGGATGACCTCGGCCACCAGCACCGTGTCGCGCTCGACCGAGCGCGCGAGCGCGCCCTGCGACACGGCGTCGTCGGCCAGGTCGCGCAGCAGTTCGGGGATCAGTTCGGGAATGCGCGGCACCAGGCCGCTGGCCGCGCCCGGGTCGAGCGCCAGCGTGCGCACCAGGTCCAGCAGGTGCTCTTCGACTTCCGGCGTGGCCTCGTAGCCGGCCGAAGCAGTCAGCCAGCGGTAATAGGCAGCGTCGACCTGCACGGCAAGGTCGTGCGCCGCTTCGCCAGCCGGCGGTTCGCTGGCATCGGGTGCCGGCGCCTTGTCGGCGCCCAGCATACGGTCAATCCATTTTTTCATGATGTCTGTCGGGCCTCGGATGCGTCATTGTAAGCCCTGGCGCGGCTCAATTGACAGCCATCGACGCGCCATCGGTCCAGCCACCACCCAGCGCCTGGATCAGCGACACCGCCGCCGTCTGGCGGTCGGCCTGCACCTGCACCAGCTGGCGGCGCGCATTGAGCGCCGTGACCTGCGCCTGCACCACCTCGGTATAGCTCACCTGCCCCGCCTGGTAGCGGTTCAGGATCTGCTGCTCGACCAGGCCCGCCGCTTCGGCCGCCTCGACCCGCAACTGCTGCTGCTGCTCGAGCACGCGGGTAGCGGCCAGGCCGTTCTCGACATCGGCAAATGCCGTCAGGACCACCTGGCGGTAGTTGGCCACGGTGGCCTGGTGACGCGCCTCGGCGCCTTCGACGCTGGCGCGCGTGGCGCCGGCATTGAACAGCGTCTGCGCCGCCGACAAGCCGAACGACCAGGCCGCATTCGACAGCGAGAACAAATCGCCCACGCGACTCGTGTTGTTGCCATACGAAGCAGACAGCCCAAAGGTCGGGAAGTAGGCCGAGCGGGCGATGCCGATGTCGGCATTGGCCACCGCCACATCGCGTTCGGCGGCGGCGATGTCGGGCCGGCGCTGCAGCAGCGTGGACGGCACGCCGACAGGTACGGCCGGCACCACGACCTGCCATGGCGTGCTCGCCAGCGCAAAGCTCGATGGACTCTGGCCAACCAGCACCGCAATCGCATGTTCGAGTTCGGCGCGCGAGCGCTGCAGGCCCAGCGCATCACTGCGCGCCGTGGCCAGCTGCGTCTGCGCCTGCAGCACGTCCGAACGCGCCGAGACGCCGGCCGCAAAACGGTTCGACGTGATCTGCAGCACGCGCTCGTAGCCTTCGATCGTGGCCGCGAGCATGCCGATCTGGGCATCCGTCTGGCGCAGCGAAAAATAGTTGATCGCCAGCTCGCCAAGCGCCGCGAGGCGCACGCTGGCCAGGTCGGCGGCGCTGGCCTGGGCGCTGGCCTCGGCCGCATCGACCGCCGTGCGCAGGCGGCCGAACACGTCCGGCTCCCAGCTCGCGCCGATCTGCAGGCGGTAGGCGCTGGCGGCGCCGCGATTATTTGTGCTGTCGCCGCCACCACCGGCGCGGTCGCCCCCGGCGCCAAGCGACACCACCGGGAACAGCGATGCGCGCTGCTGCGCGACGATCGAGCGCGCCTGCGCGTAATTGGCCACGGCGACGGCGATGTTCTGGTTGGCCACTTCCACCTGGCGGCTCAGGCGATCGAGTTCCGGGTCGTTGAACAGCTGCCACCAGGGGCCGCGCTCAAGGGCGTCGGCGGGCGTGGCAGGCGCCCAGCCCGGCAAGGGCGCGTTGACGCCCTTGTACGATGCCGGCACCGGGCCGGCAGGCAGCGCCGCAGGCCGTTCATAGGCCGGCCCGACGGCGCAGCCGCCAAGGCCGAGGGCCATGGCAAGGAGGGTCAGGCGCAGGGAGGTAAAGATTTGCATGGGCATCATGGTTTGGCGAGCGATGGGCCGCTACCCGGCGTCGGATCGACGTCGTGCGGGTGGCGGCTCAACGCGTGTTCATCGGGTTTGCGGGTGCGCAGCTTGTCGAGCAGGACATACACGACCGGCGTGGTAAGCAGTGTCAGAAGCTGGCTCGCGACCAGGCCGCCGATGATGGCGATGCCCAGCGGGCGGCGCAATTCGGAGCCTTCGCCGAAGCCGATCGCCAGCGGCAACGCGCCCAGCGCGGCGGCCAGCGTCGTCATCAGGATCGGGCGGAAGCGCAGCATGCAGGCCTCGCGCACCGCTTCCATTGCGGTGAGGCCCCGCGCGCGCTCGGCCTCCAGCGCGAAGTCGATGATCAGGATCGCATTCTTCTTCACGATGCCAATCAACAGGAACACGCCGATCAGCGCGATGATCGAGAATTCCATCTTGAACATCAACAGCGCGAGCACCGCGCCCACGCCCGCCGACGGCAGCGTCGAGAGCACGGTGATCGGGTGGATCAGGCTTTCGTACAGAATGCCAAGCACGATGTAGATGACGACGATGGCCGCGAGGATCAGCAGCGGCTGCTCCTGGCTCGATGCCTGCGCCGCCGCGGCCGTGCCCTGGAAGCTGCCGCGCACATTGATCGGCATGCCGATGTCGGCTTCGGCCTGGCGCACGGCGGCTTCGCCGTCGGTCAGCGTGAAGCCTTCGTTCAGGTTGTACGACACCGTGGTGGCCAGTTCGCCATCCTGGTGGCTGACCGAGGTTGCTGTGGCGCTCTCGGCAAAGCTGGCAATCGCTGACAGCGGCACCATCGTCGCGGCATTGTCGGCCAGCGCCTGGCCACCGGACGGATCGCGCGCCGCCGTCAGGCTCGCGGTCGCCGATGTCGCCGCACCCGCAGCGCCGGCGGCGGCGGCCGTGCCGGTGCTGGACGAGACCACGTTCTGGCTCCCGCCGGCGGCCCGCGCCGGCACGTGCACGTCCTTCAGCGCTTCGGGCGACTGCGCATACTTCTGCGCCACGCCCATCACGACGTGGTACTGGTTCAGCTCATCGTAGATGTTCGCCACCTGGCGCTGGCCGAACGCGTTGTACAGCGCATTGGTGACGTCGCGCGTGGTGATGCCCATGCGCGCCGCGCTTTCCTTGTCGATCGTGACGTAGGTTTCCACGCCGTTTTCGGCCTGGTCGGTGTCGACGTCGACCAGCGCCGGTTGCGCTTTCATCGCCTCGGCCAGCTTGGCGGCCCACAGCTTGAGGTCTTCCGCGTTGTCGCTCTTGAGCGTGTACTGGTAGGTCGAGTTGCTCGAACGCCCGCCCATGCGCAAGTCCTGCACCGGGTTCAGGAAGATCGTGATGCCGGTGACCTTGGCCAGTTGCGGACGCAGGCGCGCAATCACGGCCTGCGCCGCGACATCGCGCTCGCGCACCGGTTTCAGGTTGACGAACATGAAGCCGCCGCCGGCGCGCCCGCCGCCCGTGAACGCGACGACCGTTTCAACGGCCGGATCCTTGCGGATGATCTCGACCAGCTGGTAAATCTTCTTCTGCATCGCCTGCGACGAGATGCTCTGGTCGGCGCGGATGCCGCCATTCATCTGCCCGGAATCCTGCTGCGGGAAGAAGCCTTTCGGCGCATTGGTGAACAGGTAGATGTTCAGGCCGACCGTAAACAGCAGGATGATCATGACCAGCACCTTGCTGGCCAGCGCCCAGTCGAGCGCATGCTCGTAGACGCGCAGCACGCGCGCAAAGCCGCCTTCGGACCAGCGTGCGAGACGCCCCGGCTTCTTGTCCTTGTCTTCGGGACGCAGCAGCCAGGCGCACATCATCGGCGTCGTCGTCAGCGAAATCACGAGCGAGATCAGCACCGCGGCCGACAGCGTGACGGCAAATTCGCGGAACAGACGACCCACCTGCCCGCCCATGAACAGCAGCGGGATGAACACCGCCACCAGCGACAGCGAAATCGACAGCACCGTAAAGCCCACTTCGCGCGCGCCGAGCAGCGCCGCCGCCATGCGGTCCATGCCGTTCTCGATATGGCGCGCCGTATTTTCCAGCACCACGATGGCATCGTCGACGACAAAGCCGGCCGCCACCGTCAGCGCCATCAGCGACAGGTTGTTGAGCGAAAAGCCCAGCGCATACATGACGCCAAAGGTGCCCAGCAGCGAGACGACCGTGGCAACCGCAGGAATCACGGTCGCGCGCAGGCTGCGCAGGAACACGCTGACCACGGCCACCACCAGCACGATCGACAGCACGAGCGTGAATTCGATTTCGTGCAGCGAGGCGCGGATCGAATTCGTGCGGTCCGATGCGATCGCCAGCTGGATATCACCCGGGAGCTGCGCCTGCAGCGACGGCAGCAGGTCGCGGATGCCGTCGACGGTTTCGATGACGTTGGCGTCGGGCTGGCGCGTGACCAGCACGATGACGGCCGGCTGGCCGTTGAACAGGCCCAGCGTGTAGATGTTCTCGGGGCCATCGAACACGGTCGCCACGTCGGACAGGCGCACGGCGGCGCCATTGCGCCAGGCGACCACGAGGTCCTTGTAATCGGCGGCGCTGCGGCCGTCGCCCCCGGCCGGCTGCGAATAGATCTGCAGGCGGTTGCCGTTGCTGTCGATCTCGCCCTTGGGGCGGTTCGGGTTCGTCGCCTGGATCGCGGCGCGCACGTCCTCGGCCGATACGCCATAGCGGTTCAGCGAATACGGCACCAGCTCGACGCGCACCGCCGGCAGCGAGCCGCCGCCGATTTCGACTTCGCCCACGCCCTTGACCTGCGCCAGGCGCTGCTGCACGAGATTCGAGACCGATTCAAAGATTTCGGCCGGCGCCTTGGTTTTGGACGTCAGCGCCAGGATCAGCACCGGCGCGTCCGACGGGTTGGCTTTACGGTAGGTCGGATTGCTGCGCAGCGTGGCCGGCAGGTCGGCGCGTGAGGCGCTGATCGCCGCCTGCACTTCGCGCGCGGCGGAATCGATCTGGCGATTCAGTTCGAACTGCAGGTTGATCCGGGTCGAGCCGGTGCCGCTGCTGGACGTCATTTCGTTGACGCCGGCAATCGCGCCCAGGCGCCGCTCGAGCGGCGTGGCCACGCTCGATGCCATCGTGTCGGGACTCGCGCCCGGCAGCGAGGCCGACACCGAAATGGTCGGATAATCGACCTGCGGCAACGGCGCCACCGGCAGCACGAAGAACGCAGCGATGCCGGCCAGCGCGATGCCGATGGTCAGCAGGACCGTGGCGATCGGCCGTTCGACGAAGGGGCGCGACAGGTTCATGCGCCCGCTCCCTCAGTCTTGTGCGGGGCTTTGCCCGTCAGGCGGCGCGCGGTGCGGTCGAACGCCAGGTAGATCACCGGCGTGGTAAACAGCGTCAGGAGCTGGCTCAGGACCAGGCCACCGAACATCGCCAGGCCCAGTGGGCGGCGCAGTTCGGCGCCCTCGCCCGTACCCAGCATCAGCGGCACCGCCGCGAACAGCGCCGCCAGCGTCGTCATCAGGATCGGGCGGAAGCGCAGCAAGGCCGCCTGGCGGATCGCATCCAGCGGCGACTTGCCTTCTTCGCGCTCGGCCTCGATCGCGAAGTCGATCATCATGATCGCGTTCTTCTTGACGATGCCGATCAGCAGGATCATGCCGATGATGCCGATCACGCCCAGCCCCTGGCCACTGACCCACAGCGCCAGCAGCGCGCCCACGCCGGCCGACGGCAGCGTCGACAGGATGGTCAGCGGGTGGATATAACTTTCATACAGCACGCCCAGCACGATGTAGACGCAGACGACGGCCGCCATGATCAGCCACAGCTGGTTCGACAGCGACGACTCGTAGGCACCGGACGCGCCCAGGAAGGTCATGCTGACCGAGGCTGGCATCCCGATGTCCACCGCGGCGGCGCGGATCGCCGCCACCGCATCGCCCAGCGACGCGCCGGCCGCGGTATCGAAACCGACCGTGGCAGCCGGGTACTGCGCCACGTGGATCACCTGCAGGGGCGCCTGGCGTTCAGTGATCGTGGCCACCGCCGACAGGGGCGTCGACTGGCCCGAGCCGGTGCGCAGTTGCAGCCGGCCCAGCGCGGCAATCGACATCGCTTCGTCCCGCTGCGCCTCCAGAATCACGCGGTACTGGTTGGTCTCGGTGAAGATCGTCGAGACGATGCGCTGGCCGAAGGCGCTGTAGAGCGCATCGTCAATGGACGCGGCCGTGATCGACAGGCGCGACGCCGTGTCGCGGTCGATGTCGATGAAGGCGGCAGCGCCGGTCGCGCCGGCATCGGTCACCGCCGTGCGCAGTTCGGGCAAGGTGCCGATCTTTGTGGTGAGCTTGCGCGCCCATGCGTTGACCAGCTCCGTATCGGCGCCTTCGACCGAGAAGCGGTACTGGGTCGGGCCGCTTTCGGCGTCGATCGTCAAGTCCTGGGTCGGCTGCAGGAACAGCTGCAGGCCCGCCACATTGGCGACACGCTCGCGCAGCCGCAACATGGTTTCGGCCTGGTCGCCGCGCTCGGCCTTCAGGTTGATCAGCATGGTGCCGGTATGGAGCATCGTGTTGTTGGCGGCGTCAACGCCCACGTACGACGCGACCGATTCGACCGCCTCGTCCTGCATGATGCGGCGCGCCGCTTCCTGCTGCAGCTTGGCCATATCAAGGTACGAAATCGACTGGCGTGCCTGCACGCGCGCCTGCAGCTGGCCGGTGTCCTGGGTCGGGAACAGGCCTTTCGGGATGATCGTCCACATCACGGCGGTCAATACCACGGTGGCCAGGGCCACCAGCAGCGTCAAGCCCTGGCGCTTCAGCACCCAGCCCAGCATCACGTCGTAGCGCGCGATCACGCGGTCGAAGAAGGCCTGGAACTTGACGGCAAAGCGGCTCGGCTTGTCGTTTTCGTGGCTGCGCAGCCAGCGCCCGGCCATCATCGGCACGAGCGTGAGCGAGACCACGCCCGAGATCAGGATCGTGATGGCCAGCGTGACGGCAAATTCGCGGAACAGGCGCCCCACTACGTCGCCCATGAACAGCAGCGGGATCAGCACGGCGATCAGCGAGACGGTCAGCGAAATGATCGTGAAGCCGATCTGCGTGGCGCCCTTGATCGCGGCGGCCATCGGGGCCTCGCCCTTTTCGATGTAGCGCGCGATGTTCTCGATCATGACGATCGCATCGTCGACGACAAAGCCGGTGGCGATCGTCAGCGCCATCAGCGACAGGTTGTTCAGGCTGTAGCCGAGCAGGTACATCACGCCGAAGCTGCCGATCAGCGAGATCGGCACGGCCAGGCTGGCAATCACGGTCGCGCGCAGGTCGTGCAGGAACGCGAAGATCACCAGCACCACCATGATCACGGCCAGCACCAGCTCGATCTGCACGTGCTTGACCGAAGCGCGGATGCCCGTCGTGCGGTCGCTCAGCACGTCCATGCGCAGCGCGCTCGGCAAACCGGCCTGCAGTTCGGGCAGGCGCGCCTTGATCGCGTCAACGGTGGCGATCACGTTTGCGCCCGGCTGGCGCTGCACGTTCAGGATGATCGCCGGCTTCAGATTGGCCCAGGCGCCCAGGCGCACGTTCTCGGCGCTGTCGACGACCTTGGCCACCTCGAGCAGCTTGACCGGCGCGCCGTTGCGGTAGGCGACGATCAGGTTCTGGTAGTCGGGCACCGTGACCAGCTGGTCGTTGGCATTGATCGCGTACGAGCGCGTCGGGCCGTCGAAGCTGCCCTTGGCGCTGTTGGCATTGGCAGCGGTGATCGCGGTGCGCAGCGTGTCGAGACCCAGGCCATACGATGCGAGGGCGTCGGTATCGGCCTGGATGCGCACGGCCGGCCGCTGGCCGCCCGACAGCGACACCTGGCCCACGCCGGACACCTGGCTGATCTTCAGGGCCAGGCGCGTGTTGACGAGGTTCTGGACTTCGGTCAGCGGCAGCGTGTCGGACGTGATCGCGAGCGTCAGCACCGGCGCGTCGGCCGGATTGACCTTGGCGTAGACCGGCGGCGCCGGCAGGTCGGTCGGCAGCAGCGAACCGCCGGCATTGATCGCGGCCTGGACTTCCTGCTCGGCCACGTCGAGCGTCTCGCCCAGTGCGAACTGCAGCGTGACCATCGACACGCCGGCGGCGCTGGTGGAACTCATGCGGGTCAGGCCGGACATCTGGCCAAACTGGCGTTCGAGCGGCGCGGTGACGGTGCGCGCCATGACTTCGGGGCTGGCGCCCGGATACAGCGTCTGCACCTGGATGGTCGGGAAGTCGACCTGCGGCAGCGCGGCCAGCGGCAGGAAGCGATAGCCCACCAGGCCGGACAGCACGATCGCCAGCATCAGGAGGGCCGTTGCGACCGGCCGCTGGATGAAGGGGGTCGAGGGACTCACGCGTTGCTCCCGTGCGCCGGATACGGCACCATCATTGCGGTGCTCCCCGCGCTGGCCGGCCGGCGCCTTCGCGCCCGCCCTGCCCCGCGCCACGTGCGCCGCCCGGCTTGTCGCCCGGCAGCACGACGCTGGCGCCATCGCGCAGGCGGTCGGCGCCTTCCGTGATGACCTGCTCGCCGGCTTTCAGGCCGCTGGCGATCTGCACCTTGTCCACGGTGGCCTGCCCGCGCTTGACAGTGCGCAGCGACACGGTGCGCTTGGCGGCGTCGAGGACATAGACGAAGTCGCCATCGGTGCCATGGCGCAGCGCCGTGACGGGCACCTGCACGGCGTTCTGGATCGTGTTGACGGTCAGGCGCAGGTTGACGAACTGGCTCGGGAACAGCTTGCCATCGGTATTGGTAAAGCGGGCCTTGGCACGCACGGTGCCGGTCGACGTGTCGACCTGATTGTCCAGCGCGATGAAGCTGCCCGTGGCCAGAGCGTCGGTACGGGTGCGGTCCAGCGCGGTGGCCGGCAGCTTCGCGCCCTGCGTGATGCGCTGCTGCAGCACCGGCAAGCCATCCTGCGGCACCGCGAATTCGACGTCGATCGGCGCCAGTTGCGTGATCACGGCGATGCCGGCGGTGTCGCCGCTGCCCACCAGGTTGCCCACGTCAACCGTACGCAGGCCAACGCGCCCGCCGATCGGTGCACGCACCGTGGCGTAATCGAGATTGAGCTGGGCCGTGCCTTCGGCGGCGCGGTCGATCGTCGCCGTCCCTTCGAGCTGCTTGACCAGCGCGGCCTGGGTATCGACTTCCTGGCGCGCGATCGAATCCTGTTCGAGCAAGGTCTGGAAGCGCTTGAGCGTGACGCGCGCGCTGTCGAGCTGCGCTTCGTCGCGCTGGCGCTGGCCGCGCGCCTGCAGCAACGCCATCTGGAACGGACGCGGGTCAATCGTCGCCAGCACCTGGCCCGGCTTGACCAGCTCGCCTTCGGTAAAGTGAATTTTCTGGACCACGCCCGAGACTTGCGGACGCACCGTCACAATCGCGGCCGGCACCACGGTGCCCAGCGCTTCGAGCGTGACCGGGATGTCGGCCACCGTCGCGGTGGCCACACCGACCGTCGTCGCCGGGCCGCCCCGTCCACCGCCGGGGCCACGACCACCGCCGCCACCGCCGCCAGGCCCGCCTGCCGACATGCCCGGACCGCCCGGGCCGCTGGCAGGTGCCGGGTTGATCAGCGTCCACGCCAGGTAACCCAGGGCGACCATCGACAGCACGGCGATAGTGCCGCCAATGACACGGGTGCGCTTCTTGCGCGGCGGGCGGCTGGTGGCGGGAGGGATCGGAGAATGCTGGTCCATGCTTGTCCTTGTCGATTTTTTTTGTCAATGCGCGCTACGCATTACTACTCACGACGACTGTAGCATGCGAATTTCGCATGGAATGTTTCGTAACGTACATAGAATAGGGAGCGAACCGGCCTTGAAACGCCGCCCCGCCATCCTGGTTAACGCCGATTTACACGGTTAGCCCCTGAATGACGGCAGTAAACAGCAAACGGGCGCGACACCAAGGTGTTGCGCCCGTCCCGGCCTTGTATTAATCAGTTACAAAGTCGCTACATGTGGACCATGCACGCGCTGCCGTGCTTTACCAGTTGCCGCAGAAGCAGTGCGTGACGGCCGCAAACGGCTTGCGCTCGGTCGTCAGCTCCGACAGGAAGGCCATGTCGGCTGCGACCTGGTTCACCGGGCCTGCCGGAATCGCGTTCTCGATCAGGCCCAGCTTGACCTGAATGGTCATCGCCTGGACCGCCGAGGCGCCCGCCATCTGCAGGAAACGCTCGACACGCGTGACCGGGCGCTCGACATACACGACGCGGTAATCCTTGCCCAGCTTGGCGCGGCCGGCAGCCGATGCCAGTGCATCGTTGTAGCCACCCAGGCGATCGACCAGGCCGCGTTCCTTGGCCTGGACACCGGTCCAGACACGGCCCTGCCCCACTTCATCGATCTTGGCCGGCGTGGTCTTGCGCGCTGCCGCCGCCTTGGTGGTGAAGTCGCTGTAGACGTTGTTGATGCTCGACTGAACCAGCTGCTCGAAACGCGGATCGAGCGGACGCAGCGGGTTGTAGGCGTCGGCCAGCCAGGTGGTGGTCACGCCATCGGTGTGGATGCCCAGCTTGGCGGCGACCTTGTCGGCCGTCGGCAGCAGCGCGAACACGCCGATCGAACCGGTGATGGTGGCCGGGTCGGCGATCACTTCATCGGACGCCATCGAGATCCAGTAGCCGCCGGACGCCGCCACGCTGCCCATCGACACGACCACCGGCTTGCCGGCAGCCCGCGTCAGTTCCAGCTCGCGCCGGATCAGTTCCGAACCGTAGGCACTGCCGCCCGGCGAATCGACGCGCAGCACGAGCGCCTTGATATTGTCGTCCTCGCGCGCCTGACGAATCAGGTTGGCCATGCTGCGTCCGCCGATCACGCCGGGGCCGCCGTCGCCATCGGTGATGGAACCGGCGGCAACCACGACGCCGACCGCATCGCCGAACTGCTTCTGCGGATGGCGCGACAGGTAGTCATAAAAGCCGATCTGGCGGAACGACTTGTTGTCGTCGTCCGGCGCGCCGCGCTTGATCATCAGGTCGCGCAGTTCGTCGCGGGTTTTCAGGCCATCGACCAGTTTGGCCTGCAGCGCCACCTTCGCAGCGCTGCCGCCGGCATTGTCCATGCGCTCCGGGAGCGATTCGATCATGCCGGCAATCGCGCCATCGGGCAGCTTGCGGTTTTTCTCGACCAGGCCCGTGTAGCCGGACCACAGCGCGTTGTACAGATAGGCGTCGGCTTCGCGCGCGGCGTCGGACGGGCCATTGGCAATGTACGGCTCGGCGGCGCTCTTGTAGGTGCCAACCTTGATCAGGTTGACCGTGACGCCAACCTTGTCGAGCGCGTCGCGGTAGTAGTTGCGGCGCCCGCCGAAGCCTTCGATCATGACCATGCCCATCGGATGGACATAGACTTCGCTGGCGTGCGAGGCCACCAGGTAGCGCTTCTGGTCGTAGCTGCCGCTCCAGGCGACGACCGTCTTGCCGCTCTTCTTGACACGGTCGACCGCCGCGCCGATTTCGCGCAACATGGCCATGCCGCCGCCCTGCATCTCGTCGAGCAGCAGCACGACACTCGAGATGTTCGGATCGCGCGCCGCCGCGTCGAGCACGACGATCACGTCGCGCAGGCGCACGGTGCGCTTGGAATCGCCGCCGACATTGTCGAGCACCGCGTCGCGCAGCGTGGTTTCATACTGCTCGACCAGGTCGCCCCGGATCTCGAGCACCAGCGCCGTCTTGTTCGAGAGCGGCTTGACGCCGCCGCTGAAGAACAGCGAGACGACGATGATCACGATCAGCAGGAACAGCAGGTTGACGAAGGTGCGGCGGGTCACGTCGAGCGCGGTCCACAGCATGACGAACCCGCGCCGCAGGGCGCTCAGGGGCTTGAAGGCCATCGATACTCCATAAAAGGTTGATGCATGGAAGGTTGATGCATAATTAAGCAGACTGCATGGAATGACGGCCCTGGTGGCGCAGCGAAATCGCGTACAGCCCCGCAAACACCAGCATGCCGTTGATCATCAGGAGTTCCAGCCCGAGCCGGTACGAGCCGAGCAGATACGCCTGATTGTACTCAAGGATCGCGCACAGGACCGGCGCGCCGATCGTGACCAGCGGTACAAGACGATTGCGCGGCACGCGCGCCGTGAACATGCCGAACGCGAACAGGCCAAGCAGCGGGCCGTAGGTATACGCCGCGAGCTTGAGGATCACGCCGATCATGCTGGGATTGTCGGCCGCCTTGAAGCCCATCACGAGCAGCAGGAACAGGAATGCATAGCCCAGGTGCACGCGGCGGCGCAGGCCCTCGGCCTGCGCCTGGGTCAGATCCGTCCTGCGCTTGATGCCCAGCAGGTCGATGCAGGTCGACGACGTCAGCGCCGTGATCGCGCCGTCGGCGCTCGGGAACAGCGCCGAGATCAGCGCGATCAGAAAGATGATCTGCAGCGCCGGTGGCAAGTGGCCCATCACGACGGCCGGGAAGATCTTGTCGCCGGTGGCCGTCACGCCCACGGTCGGCGCGTACAGGTACAGCAGGCCGCCCAGGAACAGGAACGACAGCAGCACGACAACCAGCACCCCCGTCAGCGCCAGCAGGTTCTTTTGCGAGTCGGCCAGCGTCTTGACCGAAATGGTCTTCTGCATCATCTCCTGGTCCATCCCCGTCATGGTGATGGTGATCAGCGCGCCGGCGACGATCTGCTTGAGCCAGAAGTTCGGGCTGTTCAGGTCCGTGGTAAACACGCTGGCCAGGCCGCTTGAGCGCATCTGCTCCAGGCTGTCCGGCACCGACAGGTTGAGTTCGCCCAGCAGGAACCAGGCGCACGCGAACAGGCCGAACAGCATGCCGGTCGTTTGCAGCGTGTCGGTCCAGACGATCGTCTTGACGCCGCCCTGGTAGGTGTAGAGCAGGATCATCCCCAGCACGACGAGGGTGCTGAGCCAGAACGGCACGCCCAGGCTGTCGAGGATGACCGCCTGCAGGATGTTCACCACCAGGTACAGGCGCGCGGTGGCGCCCAGCAGGCGCGAGATGATGAAGAACCCGGCCCCGCTCTGGTAGGCGCGCCGGCCAAGGCGCACGTCGAGGTAGTGGTAGATGGACGTCAGCTGCAGGCGGTAGTACAGCGGCAGCAGCAGCCAGGTGACGGCAAGGTAGCCGATCACGTAGCCGATCAGGATCTGCGCGTAGCCAAAGCCATCGGCGCCGACGGCACCCGGCACGCTGACGAAGGTCACGCCCGAGAGCGTGGTGCCGACCATGCCGAAGGCGACCAGCACCCAGTTGCTGCTTTTATTACCGATGAAGAAGCTGTCGTTGTTGGCGCCGCGCGAGGTGGCCCAGGCCACGGCCAGCAGCAAGGCGAAGTAGCCGATGAGGATGCAAAACAGGAGTAACGGGGACATGAAAAGCCGGGGATGATCGTTTTGCCCAGCAATATACACTGCCGGGCAACTGGCGCTCAAACCTCTTCGCTGCGCACCCGCCGGAATGGCCCGATACAGGTTTGCATGGTCTGGTCGGCGCACATCAGGAAAATTGTGCGTGACGGGTGAAACTGGATGAAGTTGATGACCTGCGCGCCCGGCTTCATGACATTGCCCGAACAATCGGGCTTGCCGTTGTCTTTGACGATACGGTCTTGCAGGCGATAGAAGCCCTGCTTGTCGGGCTGGGCGGAAACGGTGTACACGCTTTCGGAGACTTCGGCGGCGCTGGTGACGAACGTGGTGCCGTCGGCGCGAAAGCGGTAGGTCTCGGCGCATTCGGTGCCCGGCACCGTCAGTCGCCAGATGCCGAGGAGCGGATGACCGGCGGCGACGCCCGCCGGCGCAGCGGCCAGCGCCGGTGCGCCCAGGCAGGACAGCAGGAACAGGACGGCACGTGCGCGCATGCGAGGCTCCATCAAACGACAACGCCTGCCCGAAAACCGGACAGGCGTCGTGATTATGGCATCGCGCAGGGACGCGCGGCGCGCGGCAGTCTGTGATTAGCCGTTGTCGGAACCGGCCTTCGGCTTGGCCGGGCGACGGCTGCGCGGTGCGGCCTTGCGCGCCGGACGGGCGCCCTTGCTGCGTGCCGGCGTGGCGTCTTCAGCTTCTGCTTCCACGTCTGGCTCAGGCGCGACTTCTTCCTGCGCCGCGGCGGCAGCTTCCTGTGCTTCGGCTTTAGCCGCCGCAGCAGCTTCGGCTGCAGCCTGCTCCGCCAGCTTCTTGGCCGACGGCTTGCGTGGCGCGCGGCGACGTTCCTTCTCGATCGGCGCCGGCGCTGCTTCAGCTTCCACCGGCTCGGCGTCGCTCACGACCAGCGTCGGTTGCGATGCCGGTTCGTCGAAGGTCTCGTCCTGTGCTTCCGGCTCGAAAGCGACCGGCTCCAGCAGCGCTGGCACGTTCGACGCATCGTTGCGGTTGCCGCCCTTGCGCCCGCCCTGGCCACGGCCGCGACGGCCGTCAGTCCTGGCCGGTTGCGCTTCCGGTTGCGCTTCAGGTTGCGCTGCCGGTTCCTCGAACAGTTCTTCCTGTGGTTCCGGCTCGACAGCAACCGGCTCCGCCAGTGCTTGTACGTTCGATGCGTCGTTGCGGTTACCGCCCTTGCGGCCACCGCGGCCACGGCCACGACGGCCATCGTTCTTGGCCGGCTCGTCATTGCCCTCGACCGGCGCGGCTGCATCGAGCATGTCCTGCACCACGGCGTCCGGCGCCTGCGTGCCGTCCTGCTGGGCTTCCTGTCCCGCTGCTGCATTGCCCGCATGCGCGCTGCGGAACACATAGGTGCCGGATTTTTCGTCGCGGCCAAATTCGAACAGGCCGCGCGTCTGCGCTTCTTCGAGCAGGTTGCCGAACGTGCGGAAGCCATAATAGGTTTCCGAGAAATCGGGACGGCGGCGCTTGAGCGTGTCTTTCAGCAGCGAAGCCCAGATTTTTCCGGTGTCGCCGCGCTCGGACGTGAGCGCGTCGAACGTCTCGACCACCATGTCGAGCGCCTGCACCTTGCGCGCTTCGAGTTCTTCCTTGCGCTTGTCGTCGCCGACATTCGTGTTGGTGTTGTTGCTGGCGTTCGAGCGGCGCGTTTGCGGCGCGGCCTTGCGCTCGTCGCGCTTGGCGGCGGTGCGGCGCTGTTCGCGCACCAGGTCATCGTAAAAGATGAATTCGTCGCAGTTTGCCACCAGCAGGTCGGAGGTCGACTGCTTGACGCCCACGCCGATCACCTGCTTGTTATTTTCACGCAGCTTCGACACCAGCGGCGAGAAGTCGGAGTCGCCGCTGATGATGACGAAGGTGTTAACGTGCGACTTCGTGTAGCACAGATCGAGTGCATCGACGACGAGGCGGATGTCGGCCGAATTCTTGCCCGACTGGCGCACGTGCGGGATCTCGATCAGCTCGAAGTTCGCTTCATGCATCGCCGCCTTGAAGCCCTTGTAGCGGTCCCAGTCGCAGTACGACTTCTTGACCACGATGCTGCCCTTGAGCAGCAGGCGTTCCAGCACTGGCTTGATGTCGAATTTTTCGTAATTGGCGTCGCGAACGCCCAGTGCGACGTTTTCAAAGTCGCAGAACACCGCCATGCTGATGTTGTCGGAAGAAGAGGCCATGAGTTGTTTTTTCTGTAGTGATAGGGCAAACGTATGGCGATTATACGCACGCCCTTCCGTTTCGCGCCGTATGACATTGCCTTGCGGCCAGTTTCGACGATTGGGTGTGGCGCGTGGGCAGCATCGGCCAAGGTTCTTTATGCTATGCCATCCGATCTACTCGAAGGAGCTCAACACATGACCGCAACCACCAACCGCCGCATCGTCCTCGTCTCGCACCCGAAAGGCAAGCCAACCGCAGAGAACTTCCGCATCGAGGACGCGCCGATCCCCACGCCGGGCGACGGCGAACTGCTGCTTGAAACGCTGTTCCTGTCGCTCGACCCGTACATGCGCACGCGCATGAACGGCACCGCCACCTACGCCGCCGCGCTGGAACTGGGCGACGTGATGGTCGGCGGCACCGTCTCCCGCGTCAAGCAGTCGAACCACCCGGACTGGAAGGAAGGCGACGTCGTCGTGGCCTACTCCGGCTGGCAATCGTTTGCCATCTCGGATGGCAGCAACCTGCGCCGCGTCGATCCGGACAGCGCGCCTGTGTCCACCGCCGTCGGCGTGCTCGGCATGCCAGGCTTCACGGCGTATGCCGGTCTGCTCGAAATCGGCCAGCCGAAGGCCGGTGAAACCGTCGTCGTGGCCGCTGCCAGCGGCGCCGTCGGCTCGGTCGTCGGCCAGATCGCCCGTATCAAGGGCGCGCGCGCCGTGGGCATCGCTGGCGGGCCCGAGAAATGCGCGTTCATCAAGGACGAGCTGAAATTCGACGCCGTCGTCGACCACCGCGCACCGGACTTCGCCGAGCAGTTGGCCAAGGCCTGCCCGGACGGCATCGACGTGTATTTCGAGAACGTCGGCGGCCAGGTGCTCGAAGCAGTCAAGCCACTGCTGAACAACTTCGCGCGCATTCCCGTGTGCGGCCTGGTGTCGCATTACAACGATGCGGGCGCGGGCGCCTCGATCGACCTGAGCCTCACGCTGTTCAAAAGCCTGACAGTGCGCGGCTTCCTGCAGAACGAATTTGTCGAGCGGCTCGAGCCGACCTTCCTGAAAGAAGCCGCGGGCTGGATCAAGGACGGATCGCTGCGCTATCGTGAAGACATCGTCGAAGGGCTGGACAAGGCGCCCGAGGCATTCATTGGCCTGTTAGACGGCAAGAATTTCGGCAAGCTGGTGGTGCGCGTCGCAGAATGATCAACGGCCACAATTGACATTTGGAATTGGTGCAGCATCCGTCAAATGTGGCCTATAATTATTTAACCTTTTGCAACCATTTTCGAACATCGATGCTGCCCACCAACCTGTTCGAGTCGGTGTTCAACCGATCGCCCTTCGGGCATTACCTGTTGTCTCCCACGCCCGAAGCGACGATCCTGGCCGTGAACGACGCGTTCCTGAAGGCCTCGGCGCGCACGCGCACCGAACTCGTGGGCCTCAGCCTGTTCACGGCATTTCCCAACAATCCGGCCGACCCGGCCGACTTCGGCGAGGCGCTTCTGCGCGACTCGCTGGCCCGGGTCCGCGCCAGCAGGCATCCTGACACCCTGCCCGCCCTGCGTTATCCGATTCCGGTCGTGCTGCCCAATGGCGAAACGGTGTTCGAAGAACGCTTCTGGACCGCCACCAGCACGCCGATCTTCGGCGCCGATGGTGAACTGGTCTGCATTTCACACAGCAATATCGACGTCACCGACCAGGTCAATTCCGAAGCGGCCGTGCGCGAAAGCGAAAAACGCTTCCGGGCGCTGACCAATGCCACGGCCGACGTCATCTACCGCATGAGCGCCGACTGGTCCGAGATGCGCCGCCTCGAAGGACGCGGCTTCATGAAGGACACGGACTCCCCCACCGGCAACTGGCTCGACGACTACATTCCGCCTGGCGACCACGCGCTGGTCCGGGCCGGGATCGCACGGGCGATGCAGGACAGCGCCGTCCTCGAACTGGAACACCGTGTGTGGCGCAGCGACGGCAGTTGCGGCTGGACGCTGTCGCGCGCCGTGCCGATGTTCGACGCGGCCGGCGAACTCTATGAATGGATTGGCGCGGCCAGCGACATCAGCGAGCGCAAGGCCTGGGAAGACAAGCTGCGCGAAGCCGACCGCCGCAAGGACGAATTTCTCGCGATGCTGTCGCACGAACTGCGCAACCCGCTGGCGCCGATCGGCGCGGCGGCCGAACTGCTGCAGCGCACGAAGCTCGACGATGGCATGCTCAAGCGCACCAGCCAGATCATCGGACGCCAGGTAAAACACATGACAGCACTGATCGACGACCTGCTCGACGTCTCGCGCGTCACGCGCGGGCTGGTGGAGCTCGACCAGACCGTGCTGGACGTCGGCGCCGTGCTGCACGAAGCGGTGGAACAGGTCACGCCGCTGATCGATTCGCGCGGCCACGCGCTGGCGCTGAACCTGCCCCCGCCCGGTACGCAGGTGCTGGGCGACCGCAAGCGCCTGGTGCAGGTGGTGGCCAACCTGCTGGGCAATGCCGCCAAGTACACGCCCGAGGGTGGCCGCCTGGCCGTGGCTGCCTTCGCGCGTGGCGACCGGCTGCACATCGATGTCCTCGACAACGGGATCGGCATGGCGCCCGAGCTGGCAGCGCGCGCTTTTGACCTGTTCACGCAGGCCGAACGCAGTTCGGACCGCTCATCGGGCGGGCTGGGGCTGGGGCTGGCGCTCGTGAAAAGCCTGATCGAGCTGCATGGCGGCGAGGTCGCCTGCGCCAGCGCGGGCGCGGGCCAGGGCAGCCGGTTCTCGGTCTGCCTGCCACTGCTGCATGCACCGGAGGCGGCTGCGCCAGTGCCCGATGCGCAGCCGGGCGCGGACGCGGCGCTACTGCGCGTGCTGGTGGTCGACGACAATGTCGACGCGGCCGTCATGCTGGCGATGCTGCTGGAAGCGAGCGGCCACCAGGTGCAGGTCGAGCACGATCCCCTCGAGGCGCTGGCCGCCACGCTGGCCAACCCGCCGCAGGTGTGCCTGCTCGATATCGGCCTGCCCGGCATCGACGGCCTGGAACTGGCGCGCCGCCTGCGCGCCCGCCCCGGCACCGCCCACGCGCTGCTGATCGCCATCACCGGCTATGGCCAGGACAGCGACCGCCAGCAGATCCTGCAGGCCGGGTTCGACCATCACCTGGTCAAGCCGATCGATATCGCGCAGCTGTACACGCTGCTGGACGGCGCCGGCTAGCGCACCCTGCCTGTGGTGACCGTCTGGTTCCGACCAGAAGCGGCGCATGAGAGGATTGATTTACGTTGCTTTGTCCAGCTTGACAACCGTCAGCCAAATGAGAACACCTGCACCGAGCCCCAAGATTGCAGGCGGGAACCAGTTCCAAGTAAGCCAGGTTAGAAAAACTATGAGTGGGGCGATGAAAGCAAGCGTTTTTCTGCTCACCCCGATAGCGATTTTCTGCCCGCAGTTTGGGCAGGCGCCGTTTCTGACACGGTTTTGACGGTCAGATTCTTTAAAGAAGCTGAGTTTCGCTTGGCAGTTTGGACATCGAAGTTGCATTGTTCAGGTGCCGCAATATGAGAAGATTAAATTCTACGCAAGGTCCAACGTGATTGCATGAAAAGGCGATCTCGGCCAACATAGATAGTCCAGTTCAGCATAGCAGGCCGCCCGGGCTGGAAATCACAGACTGTCACGAAGGGCCGAATCCGACCCATTGCGGATTTTCAGCACTGAACGTTCAGTGGCTAAGAAACATCGCGATTCCACCCAATATTGAAATGACTGACACAGTCAAAAGGAACTTCGCAAATCGTCCCGCGACCAAAGTGTTTTGCCTCGGATCATAGCGAGCAAACGCAACAGTAATTAACACGCTGGCAAAGCTGATAATCATCGGTAAGGCCACAAAAGCCGGTGCCCCGCGATAGTGATGACCAGGAGACCTTTTGCCAGGTATGTAGATGTCATCCACAAGCAGTCCGTGAAATCCATATATGACCAACGATAACGCTGCTAAAACAACTAAGCGTCGTGTCCAACTTTTCATGAGAGGACGTAGTTCATGGGCTGGCTGATCTAACGGAAGAAGGTAGTTCCGATGACCAGGCGTATAAGGTTGAGGCCGCATCGGCTTGCTAACCAAATCCACTTCGCGATGCCGGTTTGTCATTTTTTTCTAGGCTTTCGCGTGACGATAACTGTTTTTGCACACACAAATTCAGGTTGGGTCAGAGGTCCGCCCCTGGCCGTACAATGCCAATCACCGAAGATCCGGTTCTGGCCGATAGCGGAAGTTCCATCATCCGCAGTCTACCGGACAGAATTGCTCATTTGAAAATTTTGTGTGCGGCGTTCCAAGCACATCATTTCCCAGCCACCCGTTAGCTCCCGTCGCCCCGAGGCAGCCTATCAAGCGGGAAATTATTGGCTCAAGAAAAACCGCCTCGGGATTCTAACGCCGTGTCACCCACCATCGCGCATGGAAATCTTGAAATAATTTCTGCGCCTTGATCGCTTCACATCGCATTACTAGTGCAACGTCTAGTCATATTCAGGCCCCGATTTCAGATGCTCCATGGCGATATTTATCGAATGGCCGCTGAAGCCCCGATAAGCCAGGAAGCGATAAACCTTCTGCCGCAGTTCTTGTGTCATCCCCGTCTGTGCAATGTCCTTGCGAAACTTCTCGACCACAACGACAACGCGCTCATCTTCCGGCTCCATTTGCTCGATGGTTGCCTTCGTAAGTTGCTCGTCGATACCCTTCTGTCGGAGAGTCAGGGCGACTCGCGCGTCCCCGACCCGTGGTTCGATCTGCCGGGTTTTCATCTCCGCATACCGTTCATCTGACTGGTAATTCAACCCCTGCAGGAGGATCAGTGCGTCATCTGCCTCCTGTTCGCTGTAGCCTCGCAGGACTAGCTTGCGCCGCAGTACGGCTGCCGAATACTCCCGTTTGGATAGGAGCCATCCGGCATACTGGTGCGCCGGTTGCTTCGGTTTTTGCTGTGGTTGAGCCGGGTCGCGCGCCTTGTACTTTGGCTTTTTGTCGGACGTCCTTGCATATTCTCCAGGAGCAGGCTTTTTCGTCCCGAAACTGGTCTTGGGAACCTTCTTCTTGTAGTCGGAGCTGCGTGTGATTTTGGGCACACCATCCTGCGCCGGCGCCTCCTCCGTCTCAAAAGTACGTTGCGGAAGCTTGCTGGGCCGGTCGGTCTGGTCATCCTTGCTCTTCGGTCTCGCTCCGAAGCTTGATCGCTTCGGCTTTTCGCCACTCCCATACCCTTTAAGGTCCTCATCGGTGACCTCTACAGGTTTTCCGGTCTTCGAGTTGATCAGGTACATGGATTGGTCAGGCTCGCGGCATGATTAACGATGTCGGCGTCAGGCGAATCGCCTCGCCGGACCATTGTATTCCCTGAACAGGTGCACTGGCGGCTTGTGGCCGAACCCGGCCGTAGGGTGAAGCATATCAGGTTGCCAAACGAAAAGTAGAGGCCGGTGCGACAGGCCGCATCCGACCCGAAGCGGACGTCAGATCCAGATAGCAGGTAACTACCAACGTGCATATTCAGATCAGCCACACGTGATGCGTCCAGTAGTGCGTTCGCTAAGCTGCCCAATGCGCTCATTCAGGCGACCTAGCTCGTCAGGATTGTTCTCCGACGCCGCAATATTGGCCAAGATAGCTAGCTGCGCAGTTCTCAAAGCATCGCTTGCACAGACGCTGATATCGGGCGTCACGCCAACGCCTTCCCAATTTGTTTTCGTTACCGGGCTGATTGTGCGGCCTAGTGGCACAAAGAGTGAAAAGTTTGGCAGCAGCCGCTTGTTATCACCGTGATTAGCGCCGCCTCCGGTGGTCTCACCGACGACAGTCGCACGCTTGAGGTTCTTGAGTGCGTAGGTGAAGTCCTCTGCTGCTGAGAAAGTGTCCTTGCTAGTCAGGATATAGACCGGCTTCGTCCCGCCATAGCGCAGGCCGGGGACGACATCGGCAGTCCACCGCTGTTCGGTGCGGTTGCCCTCGCGGTAGTAGAAGTCGTTTAGCTGGGTGCGCTTGTCAAACATATAGCTGGCCAACAGGAGTCCTGCGGCTGCATCGCCTCCCCGGTTATTGCGCAGGTCGATAACAAGCGCGTCCGTATGGGCGACAAGCGTCATTGCGGCGGCCAGCGTCTCGGCCATCTCCTTTGCGCGCGCGAAGCGGGTAAGTTCCAAATACCCGATATTGAAGGGTAACCGTTCGATTTTATCTATGCCAAAATTGTTCGACCTCATCATCGCGAGGTAGCTGGCGGCTTCCTCGGGCGATCGCTCGTCATAAGACTTCCTGCCGGCTATCACCGCCTCGCTGTACATCACGCGCAGGTGCCGGTCTTTAGTGGCAGCCTGCAATTCATCGGACAGCACTTCGGACAGTTGCTGTGCGCTAGCAATAGCGTCATAGAATCCGCGCTTTTGCTGATGGCGTAACGATGTTTCGACCTTTTTCGCCATGTCGGGAAAGACGTAGCTGTTGTTGACTTCCTTAATCACGGCGTCTATCAACTGCTGACGGCTCGCGGCGTTCATTTGCATGTCACGCTGGTTAGAAACCCCAGCCGATTGCGCGAAAGCAGGCGAACAAGCGATGGCTGCGACAATAGCGGCGGTACCAATAGAACACAATATTTTCATTTCTTCCCTTAAAACCTCGATCGGTTTATGTTGTCTGAACAGAAAGGTCGTGCCACTTCTTCAATATCTGGAAATATTTCTGGTTTTCAATAGTGGCCTACTTACTGTAGAGGCAACGCACCCGACGCGCCGGACCGTCACGACATCTGCTAATCGCCGACAGCGGAAGTTCGTCGCGGCCAGTGTAACTCAGCAAGATCAGTAGGGCACAATGCCCGCAGTTGCAGCAAGATGCACAATGTAAAATGTAAAATCTATTCAGGAAATCACAAGAGTATTGACACCACCCGGGGATAGGCTTACTTTGGAATCGATTCCAAATCACTTCCAAGGGCCCGCTTGTGAAACTGCCACCTCTCTTTTTCTGTTCGATATGGGCGGCCCTCACGCCGATGACCGTGTTTGCCCAGGCCAACGCAGGCCCTTTCCCACTAGCACAGGTCATGGCGTCGATCCCAGCGATTCCCTATACATTGGCAATACAGGCGCCGGGCGGCTCGGCGTCGATCACCGGTAGTGAGTTGACTCTTAGTGCGGCCAAGGGCACCGACATCTATGCCAATGTCGACGGCAGCAAGATCGTCGACGATACCCCGCGCGTGCTGTTCGCGCCGCGTGACGATTTTATTTTCTCTGCCAGGATTCAGGCCGGCTTCCACAGCGCTTTCGATGGAGCTGCGCTGCTGGTGTATGCCGGAAAAGCCGCGTGGGGCAAGGTTCTATTCGAGCGTATGCCGAACGACAGCAATGCCGTCACGACGACCATTACCAAGGGCACGGGGGACGACGCTCTTCACCAACAAATAGAAGGCAACGTGGTGCATTTGAAGATCGCGCGCAAAGGCGGCGTGTACGTGTTTTACCTGTCCACCGATGGCGCCGCGTGGCGCATGCTGCGCACCTTCGCGCTGCCGACCGATCAGCCGGTGCTGGTTGGTTTCTCGGCGCAGTCACCCAAAGGCGGGCGCTTCACAGCGCACTTCTCCAACCTACACTGGCGCGCGCACGGCTTCGACAACTACTGGCATGGCGAGTAGCTCGCCGATGTCGCCCCAGAACTGGCTTACGGGCAGATAAGTGGTCGATATGAACGTTGCCGTTTGAAGCTCAATTGCACCACTGCTGCTCACACGGAATGCCATCGCGATCACCGTCCATATCAGGAACATTGCATTGCTCTTGGTGAAATAGCGCTTCGGCACAAGATGCCATCTTTGAACACGAGTTCTTCTCCGGCGTGCACTGGAACTCTGGTTGTGACGTAAGCGCATCCCTGGCAGAAACGATCTTGTATGCGCTCGCAGAGATCGTGCTATCCGGGTTAGAGAGGCGAACATGGCCCACATATCCAAGCACAAGCAGAAGCGCCAAGCCAACTATTGCAGATAAAAATCCTCCTGCAGAACTTTTCCTCGATGTTTTAGTGCCGACGAGCTCAGCAGTTGCGGCCCGGGGACGACCTTTCTCATCGTGTCGAATTTCATAGGTTATCAAGCTCCCCAAAAGAGGTCGATCTACCTTTTTGCGAAATACAGATACGTGCAGGAACGTCCGCGCGCTTGCCCCGTTTTGGACGACGAAACCAAATCCGCGCTCATCATTCCACTCGATGATTCTTCCTTGAAGTCGCATGTTTTATGAGCCAATTGAATAAATAGGTCAATCCCGATATCGGTGCTCTCACTAACGGTCCGGGTCGATCTTGTGCCATACCCCAGCAGATCCAAACGGCTGCTCCTGGCCGAAAGCACAAGTTCCCGGGAGCATGTCTGTCTCGGCCTCTTGTGTCAAACATGATCATTTGGTGTCGAGCTTTATTATTTTCTGTCCCACTTTATTGTTCGTCCTCATCAGCTGCAGGCTGCCGCATGTCGCGGCCTGGAGCCTGCGATAATGACGTCTTTGAATCACCGACCCGACAACGACACCATGCAAGCCAAAGCCCACTACCTGCAACTACGGCCCAACGACGCCCTGCCCGACCTGACCGCCCTGGCGCCATTCATGGCCATCGTCGTCATCGATGACGACAGCGACGAAATGTGGCGCTGGGAGGTGGCGCGCTGGCTGGTCGCGTCGGGCTGCCGCAGCATGCTGGCCTGGGGCAAGGAATGCGAAAGCTGGCACGACGCCGTCGACGACGCCGCGCTCGAAGCATTCGACTACGACGACATTCCGCCCGAGCAGATCGTGACGGTGTCGCAGCACGCCGACGAAGACCTCGACGAGGTGTTCTGGTTTGCGCGCCACCGCGCGAGCCACCCGGCGCTGCGCCTGAATACGGCGGTCATCCTGCACGTGGCCATGCGCGGGCGCCCGGACGAACTGCTGGCGCAGCTGGCCGAGGCCTGAGCGCCCCGGCAGCTACCCCTTTAAAGCCGGGCCAGCGTCGCCGGGTCGGCCTGGCCGTCGAAGTATTTGTCGATGCAGGCCTGGAACACGGCTTCATCCGGCGCCACGTCGGCGAACAGCGTCATCGACGAGTGAAATTTCAGCTCATCCGGATGGCTGAAGATGGCGCCGGCCGATTCGGCATCGAGCGCGGCGACGATGCCGGCGCACTCGCGCAGGCGCTTTCCCAGCACGGGGTGCGCAAGATACGCGGCCGCTTCGTCGGCGGACGCAATTGCATAGCGCTGCGCCATGGCGCTCGTGCCCAGGCCGGCGATCTGCGGAAACACGAACCACATCCAGTGCGTGCGCTTGTGGCCGGCGCGCAGTTCCGTCAACACCGCGGCATATACCGGATCCTGTGCCTGTACAAACCGGTCGAGATCAAATTGATTGTTCATGATGGCCTCCCTTGTCATCGAAATGCTACAACGTCGCCGTTGTTTGCTAAAGTGCCGCACAATGAATGCTGACCATTTAGCCCTCCTGTTGGTTCGGGAAATGCCTTACGGTAAATACAAAGGCCGAAAGATTGCCGATATCCCCGGCCATTATCTCGGCTGGCTCGCGCGCGAGGGTTTTCCGCGGGGCGAACTGGGCCAGTTGCTGGCCCTGATGTACGAACTCGATCACAACGATTTGCGCGGTTTGCTCGATCCGCTGCGCCACCCTGCCAGCCGTCGCGGTTAATTGATACTTTAAGGCAATTTTTGCGACATACCGGGCAGGCACATCGGTATAATCGGACATTCACTGACGAGTCCATCATGCCGAACGAACAAGCATCACCGCCACTGGTTCTGGTTGTCGAAGACGATGACCACATCGCCCAGGTACTGCGCTTCATGCTCGAACGCCAGGGCTACCGCGTCACCCACCTGGCCGACGGCCGCGCCGCGAGCGCGCACATCGCCGCCGCCGCCGAAGCCCCGGCCCTGATCCTGCTCGACGTGATGCTGCCCTACCTGGACGGCTTCGAGCTGGTCGCGCTGGTGCGTGCACGGCCCGACTGGAACGCGGTGCCGATCCTGATGCTCACGGCAAAAAATACCGAGCGCGATACGGTGCGCGCGCTCGACGCCGGCGCCAACGATTTCGTCAGCAAGCCGTTCGAACCCAATGCCCTGCTGGCGCGCGTGCGCCGCCTGATCCAGGTCCAGGGCGCCTGACGGGTCCGAACCGTACGCGCCGATTCGGGCTCTTGACTTAAAATCAAGTCATGTCCCGTTCGTTCCCACTCCTGTTTGTTTTATCGCTGTCGATCACACCGGCGTTTGCTGCCAGCCTGCAGCTGTGCCCGGGGCCATTGGTCGTCTCCCCTGGCGCCGTCACCGCGCAGACCACCGCGCCCGACGGCACCATCCTGCACGCCATCGTCACCGAAGAACCCGGCAAGCAGCAGGCGCATTGCCGCGTGCTGCCACTGCCGACGGCCGTCATGGGTGTGCAGGCGCTGCACTTCCTGCCGCCGGACGCCAGCCCTGGCAAGACCATCCTGCTGCGCGGGATCGAGGCCGACAAGGGCAAGTCGTTCAGCGTCAGCGAACACACGCTGGTCAGTGACCAGCCGGCGCCGCGGCCCCAGACCCCGATGCCGTTCGGCGCCAGCCTGCTGGGCGCGATGCAGACCCGCACCCATGGCGATACGGCGCGCATCGGCGCCGACGTCAAGGACGGCCGGCTGTACCTGACCTGCCGCGCCGGCGCCAAGCCCGCCAGTGTCACGCTGCTGGGCCCGTGGTTCATGCCGCGCGCACGCGCCGTGCTGCAGGCCGCGTTTTCCGGCGAAGGCCGCTTTGCGCTGCAGCTGTCGAGCGGCGCGCCGGGCAAGCCGGACCAGGCATTCGATCTGGGCAGCCTGGACGCCAGCCAACCCGTGCAGACAGCGCGCTTCGACCTGCCCGAAAAACTCGACCGTGCCAATTGGCGCGCGCTGTCGCTGGCCTGTCCGCAAGGCGCCGCAAAACTCACGGTCGCTGCCCTGACGCTCCAGCCTGCCGGTGACGCCGATGCGGCTGCGGCTTCGCGCGCGACCTGGACCTGGAGCCCGAACGAATGGCGCGAACGCGGCGCAGCGTTCCTGGACTGGGCGACCGGGCAAAAGATGGGCGCGGTCTTCATCACGGTCCCGCTGCGGGACGGCAGTGTCGACGACGCGGCGCAGCTGGGCGCCTTCGTGCGTCAGGCCGGCAGCCGCGGCATCGCAGTCAGCGCGATGGAAGGCGCGCCCGACATGGTGCTGCCTGCGTCGCAGGACGCGGCCATTGCCCGCATCCGTGCCTACGCCGCCTACAACGCGTCTGCCGCCGAGGGCGCGCGCCTGAAGGGTGTCCAGTACCACATCGAACCGTATCTGGTCCCGGCCCACGTGCTGCCGCAGGCGCAGCGCGACCGGCGTTACCTCGAACTGGCGGCAAAACTGCGCCAGGCAGCCGGCCCGCTGACGCTCGACTTCGTCGTGCCCCACTGGTGGGCCGACAAAAGCGCGCTGCTGGCCGGGCTGGCAAAGCACGCTGATATCCTGACGGTCAAGAGCCCGCGCACCGACCCAGGGCAGATCTACCGCCTGGCCGTGCCGTTCCTCGACTGGGGCGTCGAGCATGGCAAGACCGTGCGCGTGGCGCTCGATGCGGGGCCGATCGGCGCCGGTGTCCAGCGCCGTTATGAACGCCGTCCACCCGGCGCGCGCGGCGACCTGCTCGTGTTCACACTGGGTGGCCAGAAGATCCTGCTGCTGCAGCAGGTGCCGGCGGCGCACGACCAGGCGCAGGCCTATGCGCTGGCCGCCAGCCAGGAAATCGACGCGGCCGACGCCAGCTTCCATTCCGACAAGGACGCGCTGATGCGGCTGCTGCCGCAGCTCGAACGCACGTTCGGGGCCTGGGAAAGCTTTGGCGGCATGGCCTTGCACGCCTTGCGCTAAGGAAGCACTGTCACGCCAGGGGCAACTCCACCGTGAACCGCGTTCCCGCGCCGGCGCGGGTTTCGAACGCGATTGACCCGCCGTGTTCTTCGACGATCGCCTTGCTGATGGAGAGACCCAGGCCCGAGCCGCTGCGCTGGCGCGAGTCGGCGGCGTCGGCTTGCGCGAAGCGTTCGAACACGCGGCTCTGGAAGGCCGGCGGAATGCCGGGCCCTTCGTCGGTCACGCTCAGGCGCGCCCAGCCCGGGCGCTGCGCCAGGCCCAGAATGACGTCCTTGCCGCCCGGTGTGAACTTGATCGCGTTCGACACCAGGTTGGTCAGCACCTGCACCATGCGGTCGTGGTCGATCTCGGCCTGGACCCATTCGGCCCCCGGCGGCATGTCGAGGCGCAGCGTCACGCCCGCCTGGCGCGCCTGGCCTTCCATCGCATCGGCCACGTGATGCATCAGCGGCGCCAGCAACTGGGCGGTGCGCTGGTATTCCATATGGCCCGCTTCGATCTTCTGGATGTCGAGCAGGTCATTCACCATCCGCATCAGGCGATCGCAGCTCTGGCTGGCAATCGCGACCAGCCTGGCGGCATCGGGCGGCAGGTTGCCGGCCATCCCGCCGTCGAGCATCGACAACGATGCGTGGATCGACGTCAGCGGCGTGCGCAGCTCGTGCGAGACGGTCGAGACGAATTCGTTCTTCATGCGCTCGACCTTCTTGCGCTCGGAAATATCATGCAGGAAGATCGAAAAGAACGCGTCCTCGCCCTCGCCGGCCAGCGTGACCGTGCTCTCGACCGTGAACTCGAAGCCCTGGCGATTGATCACGGTGCGCTCCATGCGGCGCGCGAGCATGAACTGGCCGTTGTGGCGGAACGACTGCAAGGCCTTGCCGATGCTGTCGCGGTAGCGCTCGGGCAGGATCATTTCTGCCAGCGGCCAGCCCACGGCCTCGTGCCGGGCCCAGCCGAACATGCGCTCGGCGGCCGGGTTCCAGTCCACGATCATGCCGCGCAGGTCAACCGCAATGAATGCATCCTGCGCCGCCTCGACGATGGCGATGATGCGCCCCTCGCTGGCGCGCACTGCGACCAGCGCGCGTTCCAGTTCGCGGGTGCGGCGGTCGACCCGCTGTTCCAGCGTGTCGTTCAGGATCTGCAGGTCGGCACGGCGCTGCACCAGCGCCGTCACCAGCGCATTGAGCGCACCGGATAGCTGGTGCACTTCGGTATAGCTGCTGCCGGCCGGCACCAGCTCATGCGTGTCGCCGCGGCGCAGGCCGTCGGCCGAATGGGCCAGCGCCGCGAGCGGACGCGTGATGCGGCGCGCCAGCAGCCAGCCGCCCAGCGAGAACAGCAGCGCCAGCACGCCCCCGCTCCACAGGGCGCGCGAGCGTAATTGCCGTACCGGCGCGTAGGCGTCCTCGAGATCCTGGCGTACCAGCACGTGCCAGCCCAGGCCAGGGTAGTCGCCCACGGCCCTGGTCGATGCGTAGCCGACCAGGTAATCGCGCCCATCCGGCCAGTGCTCGACTGCATACCCGGTGCGCCCTTCGCGCGCCGCATTCAAGCTGCCCATTTTGACGGTCGTATCGAGCAGGTCTTCGGGACCGAGCAGCACCACGCCCTCTGCGCTGACGATCAGCGCCTGCACCTTGTTGCGGGTCTGGACCGGTGCAATGATCGAGCGCTCGACCTCCCGTGCCCATTCCCACGACAGGTGCGTGCCCATCACGCCGGCCGGCTGCCCGTTGGCATCCAGGTAGGGAAAGGCGACGTCCACGAAGCGGCGCGGCTCGCCTTGCTGCACCGGCAACAGCTTGGCCAGCAGCACCGCCTCGTGCACGTCGCCGACATGTTTACCTGCCAGGGCATTGCTGAACCAGGGCCGCTTGGCGACGTTCTTGCCTTCAAGTAGCCCGCGCGCCTCGACCAGCACCGTGCCGTCCATGGCGGCCAGGCCGATCCATTCGTAATAACCGTAGGTAGACTGCATGTCGGCCAGGATGCGGCGCCGTTCGGCCTGGCTCGTTGCGGGTGAAATCAGGTCGTTGCGGCGCGCCATCAGGCGCACTTCGCGAAACCGTTCATACATGCCGCGATCGAGCTTGTCGGCGGTCTGCATCGCCATCTCGCCCAGGCCCCCTCCGATACTGGTCTTGACCTGCGCCGTCGCGGAGCGTTCGACCACTTCGACCAGCAGCAGTGTGAGAATGCCGCTCATCAGCGTAAACGCGAGCGCAAGCCGTGCGCCAAGGCCGCGCGGGGTCAGGCGGTGCCAGAATGATTGGGAATTCTGCATGGAAGACATGACTGTATCGATGATCCCAGCGTGCACGAAAATGATGGCCCGAGGCAATACTACACTTGGTAATCGACCGATAGTTACAGGAAAACCCTGTGTGATTACCCAATCTGCTTAAATGTGTTGCGAGGCCGCCTTGCCAGACTATACCCGCAGGTCGTGGTGTTGCAGTGGCGGCCGGGGTGATTCCGCACGGCCATGCCCGATTTCCGATAAACTTGCGCCTTACTAGTCTATCGTCATCGATTGGAAACACCGTCATGCAAGCCGCCGCCATCCCCGCCAACGTCCCGCCCGCCCTGCTCGACTACGCCACCTCGTGCGCGCTGCCGACGCCGTGGGCCGAGTTCACGCTGCATGCCTGGGTCGAGGCTGCCACCGGCAAGGAACATCTCGCGATGGCGCTGGGTGACCTGGGCAACGGCGAGCCGGTGCTGGCGCGCGTGCATTCCGAATGCCTCACCGGCGACGTGATGTTTTCACAGCGCTGCGATTGCGGCGCCCAGCTCGAAGGCGCGCTGCGCCGCATTGCCGAAGAAGGCCGCGGCATCGTGCTGTACCTGCGCCAGGAAGGCCGCGGCATTGGCCTTCTCAACAAGATCCGTGCCTACCGCCTGCAGGAAGCCGGCGCCGACACGGTGGAAGCCAACCTGCAACTGGGTTTTCACGCCGACGCCCGCAACTACGAACTGTGCCGCCCGATGCTGGCGCAGTTCGGCATTGGGGCCGTGCGCCTGATGACCAACAACCCGCGCAAGATCGACGCCCTCACCCGCCTGGGAATCACGGTCACCGAGCGCGTGCCGCTGCTGGTGAATCGCAATGCCCACAACAACAGCTACCTCAATACCAAGCAGGCCAAGCTGGGCCACATGATGGCGCCCCTGACGTCCCTCGAGCAGGGCGAACCGGTCGCCCCGGCCACGCCTGCGCCGGTTGCCTGAGCGTCGGCGCGCTAACGCGCGCAGCGCTGGCCGCCCCGATGGCAAGATAGCGCTTTCCATCTGCTTCCTGGTAACCGCATGAATCGGACCGTCGTGGCACGCCTGGCCGCACTCCTGACAACCTGCCTGGCGCTTGGCGCGGGGCTCGACCTCGTCACGCGGCCAGCGAGCGCCCAGACGGGCGCTGGCGCCGTTGCGCGCGCCGGGCTGGCTGCACCGGCGGGTACACCCGTCGCCGCGCCCGTGCCGCAGATCGCCGTCGATACGCCGCCGGCCGCCACACCGACCGAGCTGATTGCGGGCGAGGCCGATACGCAGGACGCCCTGCCCCAGCCTTCGTCGGCCGCGCAGGACCTGTACGAATCGGCGCGCAGCGATCTGCTGCAGATCCGCATGCTGCTCAAGAATGGCCGCACGCAGTCCACGGTGGGCTCCGGCTTTTTGGTCGGCACCAGCAATCTTGCGCTGACCAATTACCACGTGGTCTCGCAGATGGCGCTCGACCCGGCCATCTACACGGCCGAATACATCGACACCGACGGCAATACCGGCCCGGTCGAACTGCTGGCGGTCGACGTGCTGCACGACCTGGCCGTGGTGCGCATCAACCGCAACGGCAGCGGCTTTTTCAAGGTGCCCGAGCAAAAAGTGAAACTGCGCCAGGGCCAGCCCCTGTACTCGCTGGGCAATCCGCTCGACCTGGGGTTCGCGATTTCCGAAGGCGCCTACAACGGCGTGCTCACGCGCAGCTTCTACGACCGCCTGATCTTCAGCGGCCCGATCAACTCGGGCATGAGCGGCGGCCCGAGCGTGACCGCCAGCGGCACCGTAGCCGGCATCAACGTCTCGCGCCGGCGCGACGGCGAATCGGTCAGCTTCCTGGTGCCCGTGATGTACGCGCAGGAACTGCTGCGCAAGGTGGCCGAGCAGGCCGCGCCGCCGAACGACTTCAATCCGCTGATTGGCAAGCAGCTGCTGGCGCACCAGGCCGGCATGGTCGACCGGCTGCTCGAAGAGCCGCTGACGCTCAAGGGCATGGGGCCGTACCTGGTGCCGGTGCGCGAGTCCGGCCAGGTGCGCTGCTGGGGGCGCTCCAATGCGCGCGGCGCCGCCTACGCGGTCGACGCCATGAGCTGCGTGATGCAGTCGGCGGTGTTCGTCTCGGACGTGCAGCAGACCGGTAATGTCTCGATGACGCACCGCTACATCCGCTCGGGGACGATGGACCCGATGCGCTTTGCCGCGCTGGCCACCGACATCTTCCAGGTCGATAACCTGGGCAGCACGGGCGATCCGCGCCTGACCAAGCCGTTCTGCACCGAGCGCTTCGTGCACACGCGCACGCTGCCGCTGCGCGCCGTGACCTGCGTGCGCGCCTACCGCAAGTTCGAAGGGCTGTACAACTTCACGCTGCTCACGGCCAGCACCGACGCCTCGCAGGCCAGCCTGCAAAGCCGGCTGGATGTCTCGGGCGTCTCGTACGAAAACGGCATGCGCGTCACGCGCGCCTATCTTGGCGCCTTCGGGCGCCCGGTGCGCAAATGAGCGGCCCCTGGACCATCGAGACGCTGGCGCGCAATGGCGAGGTGCTGCACCGGCATCGCGTGACCACGCTCCCGATCCGCCTCGGCCGCGCCTACGACAACGACTTCATCGTCGACGACGAGTACGCAGCGGCGCACCATGCGCTGGTCGAGCCTGGCGCGGATGGCGCCCTGCTGCTGCGCGACCTCGATACGAAGAACGGCATCAACCACAAGGGCCGGCGCGTCAAGGAACTGACGCTGGGCGGCGACACCGTCGTGCGCATGGGGCATACGTCGCTGCGCATCCGGTCCGCCGCGCACCCGGTGCCGCCCGAACTGGTCGACCGCACGATGCACGGCTGGGAAGGCATGCTGCCGGGCGGCGCCGGCATCGTCCTGTGCCTGCTGACCGCGCTGTTCGTGGCATGGCTGCTCGACGCCGGGGGCGACCCCGAACGCTATGGGGTGTACCCGGCGGTGGCCGTGGGCGCCGGCCTGGCCTGGAGCGGCATGTGGGCGTTTTCCAACCGCCTGTTCGGGCGCCGCGCGCGCCTCGGACGGCATCTGTTCATTGTCGGCTTTGGGCTGGCGGCGCTGGTCGGGGTGCGCCTGCTGGCCAGCGTGGTGGCCTATGCGTGGTCGCTCGAATGGCTGACCGGCTATGGCTCGCATGCGGTCGTGGTAACGGTGTCGATGATGATCTACTTCCACCTGGCCACCGTGACGCCACAGTTCCGGCGCCGCCTGCGCCTGTCCTGCGCCGGGATCGCGGTGCTGGTTTCGCTCCTGATCCTGGCCGGGAACATGCAGCGCAACGGCCGCACCGCCGACGAGCTGTACATGCCGGTGCTGCTGCCGCCCGAGCTGCGCGCCAGTCCCGCCGTGCCGGTGGCCGAGTACATGGGCAGCGTGGGCGCGATGAAGCGCGAGATCGACGCCGAGCGCGTCGGCAATGCCGATTAAGGTGAAAACCTAGTCCAGCGCCGCCAGCAGGCGACTCACCGTTTCGGCCGCGATCGGCTTGGTGAAGTGCTGGTCGAACCCGGCCTCGCGCGAGCGCGCCTGGTCTTCTTCCGAACCCCAGCCGGTCACGGCGACGATGGTCATCCGCGCCAGCGCCGGCATCGCGCGCAGGCGCGTGGCCAGCTCGAAGCCCGTCATGCCGGGCATGCCAATATCGAGGAACGCAACGTCCGGCACGAATTCCCCGGCCAGGGCCAGCGCATCACGGCCATTGGTCGCGGTGCGGATCTCGTGCGAGTTCAGTTGCAGCAGCAACGACAGGCTTTCGGCGGCGTCGGTGTTGTCGTCGACCACCAGGATACGATAGGCGCGGCGCTGCGCCGTGCGGCGGTCCTGGCGCGCCGTGTCGTCGCCCGCTACCGCCATGCGCGCGCCCAGCGGCAGGCGCACGGTGAACGTGCTGCCTAGGCCGGCGCCGGGACTCTCGGCGCTGACACTGCCGCCATGCAGCGCCACCAGCTGGCGCACCAGCGACAGGCCGATGCCCAGCCCGCCCTGCGCCAGGCCCATATTGCGGCCGACCTGGTTGAACATCTCGAAGATCGTGTCCTGGTGTTCGGGCGGGATGCCCACGCCGCTGTCGGTCACCGACACCACGGCCTGCCCGCCATCGCTCCGGTCCTTGTGCACCGTGAGACGGATGCTGCCGCCGGGCGGCGTGTACTTGGCCGCATTGGTCAGCAGATTGTTGATCACCTGCGCGACGCGGGTCGGATCGATGTCCAGCAGCAGCGGCTCGCCCCACATATCCACGTCAAGCACGTGGCGCGCGCCCTGGATCATCGGCGTGCTCGTCTCGACCGCGCTTGCCACCACGCGATTGAGGTCGACCAGCTGCTTGCGGATATCGATCTTGCCGCTGGTGACGCGGGCGACATCGAGCAGGTCGTCGATCAGGTGCGTCATCTGGCGCGTCTGCCGCTCGAGCATTTCGCGCACGCGCTCGATCGTCTCGGGGCTGTCGGCGCGCAGGCGCATGATTTCCAGGCCGGTGCGGATCGGGGCCATCGGGTTGCGCAGCTCATGCGCCAGCACTGCCAGGAATTCGCTGCGGTGACGGCTGGCCTCGGCCGATTCATGCGCCTGGCGCTGCAATGCTGCCTCGACGCGGCCGTGCTCGCCGGCGTCGATTTCGAAGGCCGTATGGAAGAAGCCATGCACCGTGCCGGCGGCATCGCGCAGCGGCGAGAAAGCCGTGTTGAAGTGGCGCGTGCCAGGCCCGAGCAGCACGTCGTCGAGCCAGGCTGGCGCGCCGGCAAGCGCGCTGCCCACCAGCGGCGCGAGATGCGGCCAGGCAGCGGGCAGAATGTCGCCCAACGGCTGGCCCAGCGCCTGCGACGCTTGCTCGCCCAGCAGGCTGGCGTAGGCATCGTTGAACAGTACCGGCATGGCGTCCTGCGCACGCGTACGCCAGCCAACCAGCGCCGGATGCCGTGCGTCGAGCATCAGGTCGACGGCCACCCGCAGTTCGGGCGGCCAGCCGGCCGCGTCGCCAAGTAGGGTTGCTGCCCAATCGTGGTTGCGCACCAGCGCGCGCATGCCTCGATTGTCGGAGGACATGGAAGAAGGTCGGCCCGGATCGCTCATGGCTTGATTGTCGCATGAACTCCAATTGACAGTAGGCAATTGCTTTCTTGATGATGCAATTTCGCAGCGGCGGTACCCACCATGCATGGCGCTTTGACATGCGCCCGGGAATGCTGGAAGATCGGCCGTTCCCCTTCCGGTCTGCTCCATGCCATCACGCCGCACCATGCTCGTCGCCAGCATCGCCTGGCTCCTGTTCTGGACGCTGCTGGTGCTCGTCGCCGTCGAAGACGACCGGCGCGACGGGGGCAGCGCGCCGTGGCAGCCGGTCTTGTGGGAGACCTCATCGGCGCTGGTGGCGACCTGTCTGTTCGTGATCCAGCGCCGCTTCAGCGCGCAGCATGACGTGCTGGTCGCCACCCCCTGGCGCTGGTTCGGCCAGCAGGCGCGCTGGCTGCCGCTGTACTGGTTCGGCTTCACGCCGATCGTGTTCGCGCTGCGCCACGCCGTCTATGCCCTGGCCGGCACTCGCTACGAGCACGAGGCCTGGGCCGAGGTATTCGTCTACGAGGCGCTCAAGATTTCGTTGTTCTTCGGGCTGTTTACGACAATCGGCTTCGGCCTGCTGTCGTACCGCGAGATGATGAAGGAACGCGTGCGCGCCGAGCAGGCCGGCGCCCTGCTGCGCGAAGCCCAGCTCGAACGCCTGACGCGCCAGATGCAGCCCCACTTCCTGTTCAATGCGCTCAACACGATTTCCTCGCTGATGCATACCGATGTGGCACGCGCCGATGCGACCCTCGTGCGGCTGGCCGACGTGCTGCGCGCGACACTGGCGCTGGGCGACAAGCCGCAGGCAAGCCTGGATGACGAGTTGCGCCTGGCCCAGGGCTACGCCGCCGTGATGCAGGAACGCTTCGACGGGCGCGTGACGCTGACCTGGGTCATCGAGCCGGCGGCCCTGGCGGTGCAGCTGCCGGCCATCAGCCTGCAGCCGCTGCTCGAGAACGTGTTCAAGCACACGGTGGCGCACCGGCGCGCATCGACCGCGATCCGGGTCGAGGCCCGGATCGTCGACGGCGCGCTGCACTTGTCGATTGAGGACGATGGCGGCGTGCTGGCGCCGTCCGGCACGCCCGGCACGCCCGGCATCACGGTGATCAACCTGCGCACCCGCCTGGCTGCGCTGCATGGTGAGCGCGCAGGCCTGGCGCTCAGCGCCCTGCAACCGGCCGGCGTACGCGCCGAACTGAGGGTGCCATGCGCCTCCTGATCGTCGACGATGAACGGCCGGCGCGCGAGCGCCTGCGCCGCATGCTCGCGCACGAACCGGGCGTCACGTCGGTGACGGAAGCGGCGGACGGCGTGGAAGCGCTGGCGCTGGTCGCGCGCGACGCGCCCGACGCGCTGCTGCTCGATATCGAGATGCCGGAACTGTCGGGCATCGACGTGGCCGCCTCGCTGGTGGCGCCGGCGCCACTGGTGGTGTTCGTGACCGCGTATGACGACTACGCGCTGCGCGCGTTCGATGCCGAGGCGGTCGACTATCTGCTCAAACCGTTCGATGGCGCGCGGCTGCGGCGCACACTCGATCGGCTGCAGATTCGGCTGCAGAGCCGGCCGACCGCGTCGGCCAGCACCTGTACGCCACCGCGCCAGTTGCTGGTGACCGAGCGCGGCGCCACCCGCATCGTGCAAGTGTCCGATATCGAATGGCTCGAAACGGCCGACAACTACGTCGCGCTGCACACGCGCGACGGCGCGCCGTTGCTGCGCCAGTCCCTTGGGACGCTGCTCGGGCAACTCGGCCCCGCGTTCGTGCGCTGCCACCGGTGCGCGGCAGTGCGCCTGACCGCTGTCAAGCGCATCGTCCCGCACAGCAAAGGCGATTGCACACTCGTGCTGCATAGCGGCGCCGTCGTTCCGTGCAGCCGGCAATACCGGGCCGCCCTGCTCGATCCGCTTCGCCCCGCCTGAAGTCCGGTTCGCCCCATCGCGCTGGTGCCGTCATGCACGGCTGCGCGATGCTGGGGCCTTCACATTCCGAGGATACCCCATGCAGCCATCTGTTCCTGCCACCAGCGAGCGCCTGTATTTTCTCGACTGGGTGCGCATCCTGGCGTTTTTCGTGCTGATCGCATATCACGTGGGCATGTACTACGTGAGTTGGGACTGGCACGTGAAGAGTCCGTACGCCAGCGAAGCGGCCGAGCCCTTCATGCTGCTGTCGTCGCCCTGGCGCCTGACGCTGCTGTTCTTCGTGGCCGGGGTGGCCTCGCATTTCATGCTGGGGCGCCTGGGCCCGCAGATGTTCCTGCGCCGGCGCAGCCTGCGCCTCTTGGTGCCGCTGCTGTTCGGGATGCTCGTGATCGTGCCGCCGCAGCCCTATCTCGAAGTCGTCGAAAAACTGGGCTACACGGGCGATTACCTGGCATTCATGCGGCTGTATATCGTCGGCTACGATGGCTTCTGCCGCGAGGATTGCCTGTCGCTGCCCACCTGGAACCACCTGTGGTTCGTGCTGTACCTGTGGTGTTACACGGTGGTGCTCGCCGCCGGCGCGGCGCTGCTCGGAGAAGCGCGCATTGCTGCGCTTGCGCGTCGGGTCGGTGCCCTGCTGGACGGGTGGCGCCTGATACTGCTGCCGGTCGTGTTCCTGGGCCTGGTACGCATCCTGTTGCTGGATCGTTTTCCGCAAGACCATTCGCTGACGAACGACTGGTACAACCATGCCACCTACCTGCCCATCTTCGTGCTCGGTGCGCTGCTGGCCCGCACGCCCCGGATCTGGGCCACGATGACGGCGCAGCGCTGGCCTGCGCTGTGCCTGGCCCTGGCGGCCTGGGCCGGGATCGTGCTGTGGCTGCTGGGCCCGCACGAGACCATGACGCCTCACGAGATCGAACGCTGGCGCACTGGCATGCGGTTCGTGTACGCGCTGTGCGCCTGGAGCGCCATCATCGCGGCCTGCGGTTTCGCCCGTTGCCACCTGAACCGCGACGGCCCGGCCCGGCGCTATCTGACCGACGCCGTGTTCCCCGTCTACATCGTGCACCAGACGCTGATCATCACGATGGCGCACGCCTTCAAACCGCTGCAGCTGGCGCCTGGCCTCGAAGCGGTGCTGTTGATGATCCTGACCGCCTGCGGCAGCTTCGCGTTGTACGAGGTGGTGCGGCGCGTGCCGCCCATGCGGCCGTTGTTCGGCCTGGCGCGGCAAGCGCGCGCCGTTCGGCCGAGCGGGTCCGTGGCGGGAACCGCCGTGCCGCAGTAAGCAGCATCCCGCGCATCCGGCGTGCACCAAAAGTGGTCGCATCAAGGCGGGCCAGTCGGCCAACGGGGCTGGCCCGATCCTTGCATGGATAAAAGCACACTGAACTGCGGGAGAAGTCGATGTTTACCCAAAACGATGTGCTCGAATACACGGGCATGCATGGCCATATGATCCGCGTGCTGTGGATCGACCGTTCACAGGCGCTGGCCTGGACGTACCGTCTGGGCAGCCAGGCGGCCCTGCCCGAGCCCGTGCTTCTCGCCGAACTCGAGGAAGCACTGCGCGCCGGTGGGGTGCGCCGGCTGCTGGTCGATCCGTTCGCGGCCGCGCCGCCGCAAGAGCCGGTACCGCAAGGCTACCTCGCCCTGCAAACCAAAGCCTGGTCGGCGGTGCGCGCCCTGCACGCCGACCGCCAGGCGCTGTACCAGCCGCGTGAACGCGCCATCCTGATGGCCGGTTACGCTGCTACGCATGGCATCTCGAAGTCCAGCATCCTGCGCTACCTGCGCCGCTACTGGGAACGGGGCCAGACGCCGGACGCGCTGCTGCCGGACTACGGCAACTCGGGCGCCCCGGGCCGCACGCGCGCCGTCACCGCCGGCATCAAGCGCGGCCGGCCGCGCAAGGGCGAGGCCACCGGCACCAATGCGGACGAACGGATGCGCGCAATCTTCCGCGCCGCTGCAGCGCGCTACGCCGCCAGCCACGACGATTTTTCGCGCCGCGCAGCGTACCGCCAGATGCTGGGCGACTTCTTCCAGGGCCAGGATGCGGGTGGTCTGCCGAGCTTCGGCCAATTCAATTACTGGCTCGAACGCGACGCCGCTGCCCCGCCATCGGTCACGCTGACGCGCCCGTGTGCACCATTGCCGGGCCGCGCTGCACCACGTTTTGCCCACCACGCGGCGATGCCGTAAGCCACCAATCCGGTGCGCCGCACGCCACGGTGGTGCGCACCGGATCATCGTCTAGCGTGGCCGGTGCATCTGGAACAGCTGTTCCGGCCCGACCGAAAAGTAATCGGCCGGTCCGCCGCCACGCAGGATATGACCGGCAGCAGCCGTGTCGTAGATGCCGTCCTTCAGCGACGCTGCAGCGATGTGCACGCCCACCACTTCACCCAGTACGAGCCAGGTCGGCACCGTTTCGCCGCTGGCCTGCTGCAGCTGGATGATCTGCGTGACCTTGCATTCGAACGCGACCGGGCTTTCGGCCACGCGCGGCGCCGCCACCAGACGCGACGGCACGGGCGTGAGCCCGGCCAGCGCGAACTCATCGACTTCGGGGCCAACGGCAGCGCACGACGCGTTCATTGCCCCGGCCAGCGGGCGGGTCGCGAGATTCCACACGAATTCGCCCGTTTCCTGCACATTGCGCAGCGTGTCCTTGGCGCCGATGCTGGCAAATCCGACGATTGGCGGCACGTAGTTGAACGCGTTGAAGAAGCTGTAGGGGGCCAGGTTGCGTACGCCGGACCCGCTCAGCGACGAGATCCAGCCGATCGGGCGCGGCCCGACGATGGCATTGAAGGGATCGTGGGGCAGCCCGTGGCCTTGACGGGGTTCGTAAAAATGGATCGACATGAGATGTTTTTTCTTGAATGGTTCAGGATGGGTTGCTTGCGCGGGAGGCATCTGCCGTCAACCCGGCGCCGCAATCCTTGCAGAACTGCGCGCGCGGATCGTGGTCCGAACTGCCGCAGCTGCTGCAGGTACGCGGTTCGCCGCGCGGCGCATGGCGCGACATTTTTTGCGACGTCATCTCGGCGCTGACGATCCCGGTCGGCACCGCCAGGATGCCCCAGCCGAGCAGCATCATGAACGACGCGATTGCCTTGCCCAGGTGCGTGTGCGGCGTGATGTCGCCATAGCCGACCGTGGTGATCGTCACCGTGGCCCAGTACATCGCCATCGGGATGCTGGTAAAGCCACTCTCTGGTCCTTCGATCACGTACATCACGGTGCCCAGGATCAGGATCAGCATCAGCACGACCGACAGGAACACCATGATCTTGCGCTTGCTGGCCACCAGCGCCTCGCCCAGGCGCGTGTATTCCTCGACGTAGAGCGTGAGCTTGAAGATGCGGAAGATACGCAGCAGGCGCAGGATGCGCACATCAAGGAATACCTGGCTGCCCGGGACCAGCAGCGAAATCCAGGTCGGCAGCACCGAGACCAGGTCGATCACACCATAAAAGCTGCGCACATAGCGCATCGGACGCTGGACGCAGACCAGGCGCGCGATGTACTCGAGCGTGAAGAAGAGCGTGAACGTCCATTCGAGCACCGACATCTGCACTGCATAGCGCCGCCCGATGCCCGGCACGCTGTCGAGCACCACGGTGAGGATGCTGAGCAGGATGATGACCACCAGCGCGATGTCGAAGCGGCGGCCCGCCGGCGTGTCGATACCGAAGATAACGTCGAACATGCGCGCGCGCCAACCGCCGGCCGGGCGGCCCAGCAAGCTGTTCAGGTCGCGCGGCGCGGTCGGAACGATCTGGCTGTCAGTCGCCCGGCTCATCGCGCGTGCTGCGTGACCCAGGCGCCAAATGCGGCCATGAATTTTTCAAAGAATGCGCGCGCGCTGTCGTCGACCAGCCGGTCGCCCTCGTACTTGCCGGCGACGCCGCCGATGTAAGCTTCTGGCGCCGGCATCGTCGGCATGTTCAGGAACGGCAGCATCTGGCGCAGATGGTGGTTGGCGCCGAAGCCGCCCAGGGCGCCGGGCGAGACGCTGACCACGGCGCACGGCTTGTCGGCGAACGCCGCCTTGCCATACGGGCGCGAGCCGACGTCGATCGCGTTCTTGAGCGAACCTGGCACGGAGCGGTTGTATTCGGGCGTGCAGAACAGGATGCCGTCCGCGCTCTGGATCGCCTCGCGGAACACCGTGAACGCCGGCGGCGGCGTGTCGGTCTCGTCATCCTCGTTGTACAGCGGCAGGTCGCGCAGTTCGACGATCGTGAGTTCAAAACCGTCCGGGGCCACGGCGATGAGGCTGTTGGCAACGCGGCGGGTGAACGATTCCTTGCGCAGGCTGCCGACGAGGACGGCGATTTTCTTGGTGGTCATGGGGATCCTTTGATTATGCATGATGTGTTATCGATCTCTCATGATACCCATTTTCACCGCGACGCTGGGCCGTTACAGGCGCAGGCGCCGGTACATCTGCAGGAAGCGCTTGCGCCGTGCCTTGGTCAAGACCACCACCGGATCGCCATGCCACGCATACAGGAACGGCGCGCCGCCCTGGCGGTCGCTGATCCGCACCGACAGCAGGAACGCCGTGCCGAGCGGGTACTGCGCCAGATCCAGCAGGCGGCGCGAGCAGTGCACCCGCATGCCCGTCGAAAACGCCTGCCCCGAGACAGGCGAAATGCATGGCCGGCCGCGCCAGTCCAGCCTTGACTCCACCGCCACCTCCCGGTATGCCCATGCATCGCGCGCCATCGTTACGCCTTCGCCAGTACGGGCGCACGGACCACGTGCGCTTCGCGGATCGGCAGGTTGATCAGCGCGGCGGCCGCCGCCAGGGCCATGTCGGCGTACCACATCCAGCTGTAGTCGCCCGTGTGCACGACGGCCAGCCCGCCCAGCCAGGCGCCGAAGAATCCGCCGATCTGGTGCGACAGCAAGGTCATGCCGAACAGCGTGGCCAGGTAGCGCACGCCGAACAGTTTGCCGACCAGCCCCGCCGTGGGCGGCACCGTGGCCAGCCAGGTAAAGCCCAGCGCGCCGGCGAAGACATAAAAGGTCCAGGCCGTCTTGGGCGCCAGCAGATACAGCCCGACGATGACGACACGGCTTGCGTAGATCCAGAACAGCAGTGACTTCATCCGATAACGCGAGGCCAGCATGCCGGCCGACAGGCTGCCCGCGATGTTGAACAGGCCAATCAGCGCAAGCGCGGTGGCCGACACGGTCGTCGGCAAGCCGCACATCGCGACTTCGCCCGGCAAGTGGGTGACGAGGAAGGCGATGTGAAAGCCGCAGGTGAAGAAGCCCGCATGCAGGCACAGGTAGCTGCGGTCGCGCAATGCCTGGCGCAGTTGCTGGCCAAGGGCGACCGGTGGTACCGCTGGTGCCACCGGAGCGGTTGGCGTCGCTGGTGCAGTGGCAAGGACCGTGGCGACGGCGGCGCGCTTGCGCCGTAGCGGCCAGGCCAGCGGAATGGTGAGCAAGGCGGTGGCCGCCAGCGTCAGCATCGCCACGATCCAGCCGGCGCCGGCGATGATCGCGCCCATCAGCGGGGCGAGCGCGAACTGGCCGAACGATCCGCCGGCATTGATGAAGCCGGACGCGAACGCGCGGCGCTCGGGCGGCAGGCGCTGGGCGGTGGCGCCGATCAGGATCGAGAAGCTGCCCGCCCCTGCCCCGGCCGCCGACAGGAAGCCCATCGTCATCAGCAGCGCCCATTCGGATCCGACGAACGGCGTGGCGGCCGTGCCGGCCGCCAGCATCACGCCGCCCAGCGCAATCACGCGGCCCGGGCCATATTTGTCGGCCACGGCGCCAAACACCGGCTGCGCCACGCCCCACATCAGCTGCGCCACCGCCATCACGAAGCTGATCGTGGCCACGCCCAGGCCGGTGGCCGTGTTCAGTGGTGACAGAAACAGGCCGCTCGTCAGGCGCGTCCCCGTCGTGATCATCATGACGGCGCTGGCAACCAGGATCAGGGTCCAGGCCGCGCGCGGCGACAGGGTGGCGGGGGCGTTTGTCATTTGGCAATTATAGAGCCACCGCCCCTGCCATGGGCAACGATCAGTCAGCCGGTGAGTCGACCGATTAGTAGGCCGATTAGTCGGCTGGCGTGCGGATCAGCAACGCGGTCGATTGCGCGGCCATGCCTTCTTCGCGCCCGAGGTAACCGAGCTTCTCGTTGGTCTTGGCCTTGATGTTGACCTGCTGCGGCGACACGCCCAGGTCTTCAGCGATGCGCGAAACCATCAGCGGGATGTGCGGCGCCATCTTCGGTTGCTGCGCAATGATGGTCGCGTCGATATTGCCGATCGTGTAGCCCGATTGCAGCACGCGGTGCCCTACTTCGCGCAGCAGCGTGCGCGAATCGGCGCCGGCGAACATCGGGTCGGTGTCCGGGAAGTGCTTGCCGATGTCGCCCAGCGCGGCCGCGCCCAGCAGCGAATCGATGATCGCGTGCAGCAGCACGTCGGCATCCGAATGGCCTTGCAGGCCCAGGCGGTGCGGAATCGTCACGCCGCCGACGATGAGCTTGCGCCCTTCGACGAGCGCGTGGTTGTCATAGCCAGTACCGATGCGAAACGGTGGAGTGGGATTGTAGGATGCGAGTGCCATGATGGTCGTTTCTTGTCTTGGTCAGATGGTGGCGTCGGCGGCCAGGTACATCTCGGCAATGCGGATGTCCGATGGCAGCGTGACTTTGAGGTTGCGCGGGTGCCCTTCGACCAGCCTGGGAGCCAGGCCGAGGGCTTCCACCGCGCTGGCGTCGTCGGTGATCGCGGCCGGGTCGGTTGCCGCGTCGAGCGCGCGGCACAGCAGCGCGTAGGAAAACATCTGCGGCGTCTGGGCCAGCCACAGGTTGGCGCGGGAGACGGTGGCGATGCCGTCGTCGCCCCTGCGCTTGACGGTGTCGACCACCGGCAGGGCCAGCAGCCCGCCGGCCGGATGGTCACCCGTCTCGGCGATCAGGCGTTCGATCAGCGCCGCGTTCAGGCCGGGGCGCGCGGCGTCGTGCACCAGCACGTGGTCGGTATCGGCCAGCGCGGCGCGCACGGCGTGCAAGCCGTTGCGGATCGATTCCATGCGGGTCGCACCGCCGCAGCGCAAGACCGTGACGCGGCTCGTGCGCTCGTTTGCGTCGGGCAGCACGGCGTCGATGAAGGGGTCGTCGGTGCTGACGACGACATACGTGTGCGCGATCAGCGGGCTGGACAGAAAGGCATCGACCGTGTGGCGCAGCATGGGCTTGGCGCCGATCGGCAGGTATTGCTTGGGACTGCCGGCAGCCATGCGGGCGCCGACACCGGCGGCCGGAATCAGGGCCACGTGGCGGCGGGTCAGGTCGGATTGTTCGTTCATGTTCTCAACTGCCTATCAACTACATTTTTTAACTGCGTTTTTTCATCCATGACGACGTGCAGGTCTCAGCAACGACTGTACCTCACCTGCACAAACCTTGCCCAGGCGGGCGTACTCCTGCGGCGTGTCGATCGCGGCCTGCAGCACTTCAACTTTGGCCATCTCGCCCTTGATATAGGGCATCCAGCTGCGGTCGATCTCACGCTGCAGCAGCGCCTGCGCCTGGCCGATGGGTGCGTACAGCGGCTTGCCGGCAAAGCGCGCCGCCAGCCGGGCGCGTACGGTGGCCTCGGCCTTCGGCATGAAGCTCTGGTACGTCGTCAGGTGGCGCATTTCGTGGGCCAGCACTTCGCGGTAGGCGCACGATGTGGGCGGAAATTCGCGGCTCACATACACGACGATGGGCGCGTAATCGAGACTGACGTCAATGCGCGGCGCCACGCACTCATACCCTGTCGCCGGGTCGGCCAGCATGCGCCCGCCGACGCTGATGCGCACGCGCGCTTCGGTGTGCGTCAGGCCCAGCACCCACGACCCGCGGCGCACGCTGGGCATCAGGCGCGTGAGGTCGTAGAACGAACGCGTATTGTCAATGCGATAGCCCTGCTCGCGCGTCGACAGCACCGAGATGCTCTCGCCGATCGTGTCTTCGCAGCGCGCCTGCAGCGGCGTGCGCGTCTGCGCCGACGCCGACGCCGACGCCGACGAGGCCAACATGGACACTGCTGCTGCAAACAACCAGGGCTGCATCGTGCTCAGGCGGGCGTCCAGTCGCCGGCCAGGATCTTCTCGAGCCAGAACGTGCCGATGATCGTCTTGACGTCGGTGATCTCGCCACGGCGCACGAGATCGAGCAGTTCCGGCAGCGTGACACTGAACAGTTCGAGGAATTCGCCGGCGTCGAGCTGTTGCTCGCCCTGCGTCAGGTCTTCGGCCAGGAAGATCTCGAGGTGCTCGTCCGAGTAGGCAATGGCATTGTGGATGGTGCAGACGAAGCGCCACTTGGCAGCCGTGTAGCCGGTCTCCTCGACCAGTTCGCGCTTGGCGCAGTCGAGGTGGTCTTCGCCCGGATCGATTTTACCGGCCGGGAATTCGATGAAGACCTTGCCGTTCGGGTAGCGGAACTGGCGTTCCAGCAGGATGCGCCCATCGGGCAACAGCGGGAGGATGACGACGGCGCCGGGGTGGCGGATGAATTCGCGGTGGCTTTCCTTGCCATCCGGCAGGCGGATGCGGTCGCGTTCGACCTTCAGGAAATGACCATCGTAGACGACGCCGCCGTCGAGGCGGGTTTCTTTCAGTTCCGACACTATGTGCTCCTTATCGTTGAGGCTGCGATACGAAGCATCATAAGCGAACGGCTCGATCTCTACCTGCGTGGCTTGTGCAGATACCGCATCACGAAGCCGGGAAACGCCAGCACCAGGAACAGGCACCCGGTCACGGCGTGAAATTCCCAGGTCTGTACCGCCACCGAGCCGATGCGCGATTCAAGCAGGCGGGCAATGAAGCCCACCACGAAGTACAGCACGATCAGTTCGAGCAGCCGCACCGGGAACGGCTTGGTGCGGCGCTCCCCGGCCGGCTTGCGGCTGGGGAGCGTCACGAGCCCGAACAGGCGCTCGTTGATGAACGGCAGGTTGGCGGCGGCCAGTGCGAGCAGCACCACCAGCCAGGCGGCCAGGTTCAGATCCACGCCTTACTTGGCCAGCGTGGCTTGCATGGCGCTGTAGCAGACGGCCAGCAGGCTGCCTGGAATCACGCCCATCACGACGATCGCCACGCCGTTGAGCGACATGATGATACGCATGTCCAGCGGGGTCGAAATGGCCGAGGTGTCGGCGGCTTCGTCGAACCAGATGGTCTTGACGATGCGCAGGTAGTAGAACGCACCGATCAGCGAGAACATCACGGCGACGACAGCCAGCCACACCATGCCGGCATTGGCCACGGCCTGCAGCACCGCGTACTTGGCGATGAAGCCCACCATTGGCGGCACGCCGGCCAGCGAGAACATCAGGATGGTCATGACAATCGCGAACCATGGGCTGCGCTTGCCGAGACCCTTGAAGTCGCTGATCAGCTCGGCTTCATGGCCGGCGCGCGCCAGCATCATGATCAGGCCGAAGGTACCGACCGTCGTGAGCACATAGATGATCGTGTAGTACATACCAGCGCTGTAGGCAGCGGCAGCATCGGTCGTATCGCCACCGATATTGCCCACCACCAGGGCCAGCACGACAAAGCCCATCTGGGCAATGGTCGAGTAGGCCAGCATGCGCTTGAGATTGGTCTGCGCGATCGCGGTGATGTTACCGAAAGCCAGCGACAGCACGGCCACGACCATCAGCATCTGCTGCCAGTCAAAGGCCATCGATGGCAGCGCTTCGACCAGCAGGCGGATGATGATGGCGAACGTCGCCAGCTTCGGCGCGCCGCCCAGCAGGATCGTGACAGCCGTCGGGGCGCCCTGCACCACGTCCGGTACCCACATGTGAAATGGCACGACGCCGAGCTTGAACGCCAGGCCAGCCACCAGGAATACCAGGCCGAAGACCAGGATCATCGGATCGGCCTCGCCGGTGCTGGTGACCTGGCCGATCGTGGTGATGTCCAGCGAGCCGGTGGCACCATAGATCATCGACATGCCGTACAGCAGGAAGCCCGAGGCCAGTGCGCCGAGGACGAAATACTTCATCGCCGCTTCGGTCGAGATCGCGTGATCGCGGCGCAGCGCCACCAGGGCGTAGGTCGACAGCGACATCAGTTCCAGGCCGAGGTAGATCGACAGCATGCTGTTACCGGAGATCATGATCATCTGGCCCAGCATCGCAAACAGCGCGAGCACGTAGAACTCGCCGCCCAGGTTGCCCGACATCATGTCGCGCTCGCCAATGTACTGACGCGAATAGACCAGGGTCATTGCCGTCGCTGCATAGGTGAACAGCTTGAGCAGGTTCGACATCGGATCGGACACGTACATCCCGTTGAAGGTGAAGACGGTCGTGCCGGCATTGAAATCGACGAAGGAGAACACGGCGCAACCGGCGATTGCCAGCAGCGACAGCGCATACGTCAGGTTGCGCTTGCCGGCCTTCAGGTACATGTCGATCAGCAGGATCGCCGAGGTGGCGATCAGGAGGAAGATCTCGGCGTAGACCGGCACCAGATTGGTGTCGACCGCCGATAACAGGGTTGTGTTCATCTCGTTCATGGCGTTTTATTGAGGCACTTTGCTGACTGCGACATGTTGCAGGAGATCGGTGACCGACACCTGCAGGGTCTCGGCGATCGGCGCCGGGTACAGGCCCATGGCCAGGGTGGCGATGGCCAGCACCGACAGGATGGCGAACTCGCGGCCGTTCAGGTCGACCAGCTCGGCGACATGCTTGTTGGCGACCGGGCCAAAGATGACGCGCTTGACCATCCACAGCGAATAGGCGGCGCCCAGGATCAGCGCGGTGCCCGAAGCCAGACCCGTCCAGAAGTTGAACTCGACCGCGCCCAGGATGACCATGAATTCGCCGATGAAGCCCGACGTCGCCGGCAGGCCGGCATTGGCCATCGAGAACAGCACGGCGAAGGCAGCAAACTTCGGCATCGTGTTGACGACACCGCCGTAGGCAGCGATTTCACGCGAGTGGACACGGTCGTACAGCACGCCGATACACAGGAACATCGCGCCCGACACGAAGCCGTGCGAGATTGCCTGCATCAGGCCGCCCTGCACGCCCAGGTCGTTGAACATGAAGAAGCCCAGCGTGACGAAGCCCATGTGGGCAATCGACGAGTACGCCACCAGTTTCTTCATGTCCTTCTGGACCAGTGCCACCAGACCGATGTAGATCACGGCGATCAGCGACAGCACGATGACGACCGGCGCCAGGTACTGGCTCGCGTCCGGGGTGATCGGCAGCGAGAAGCGCAGGAAACCATACGCACCCAGTTTCAGCATGATCGCAGCCAGCACGACCGAACCGCCGGTTGGCGCTTCGACGTGGGCATCCGGCAGCCACGTGTGCACTGGCCACATCGGGACCTTGACGGCAAACGCCATGAAGAACGCGCAGAAGATCAGGATCTGCTCTTTCATCGTCAATGGCAGCAGGTGCCACTCGAGGATGTTGAACGAGCCCGAGGCGTTGTACAGATAGATGATCGCGACCAGCGTCAGCAGCGAGCCGAAGAACGTGTACAGGAAGAACTTGAACGCCGCGTACACGCGATTCGGGCCACCGAACACGCCGATGATGATGAACATCGGGATCAGCGTCGCTTCGAAGAAGAAGTAGAACAGCAGGCCGTCCAGCGCGCAGAACACGCCGATCATCAGACCCGACAGGATCAGGAACGAACCCATGTACTGGGCGACACGCTCCTGGATCACTTCCCAGGCCGCCAGCACGACGATGATCGTGATGAAGGCGGTCAGCGGCACGAACCACAGCGACAGGCCATCGACACCCAGGCGGTAGAAGATGTTGAAGCGCTCGATCCAGGCCGCTTCTTCAAAGAACTGCATGCCGTGCGCGGCGTTGTCGAAGTTCGTGATCAGGGGAATCGTCGGCAACAGGCTGACGATGGCGCCCACGAGCGAGAGCATGCGTACCATGCCGGCGTTCTTGTCGCGGCCGACGGCCAGGACCAGCACGCCGAACAGGATCGGGAGCCAGATGGCCAGGCTCAGGTACGGTGGAAATGTTGAAATTGTAGACTGCATCATTTTTCGTTATCTCTGCCTGTGATTAACCGCGCCAGAACGGGAAGAAGTACAGCATGGCCGCCAGCACGCCAACGATCATCACGAACGCATAGTGGTAGATGTAACCGGTCTGTGCTTTACGGGTGATGGTCGAGAACCAGCCGACTGCCTTGGCGCTGCCGTTGACGACCAGGCCGTCGATCAGGCCCCGGTCGCCCACTTTCCACAGGCCACCGCCCAGCAGCAGCGAGCCGCCGGCGAAGACTTTCTGGTTGAACGCATCCATGTAGTACTTGTTGTCCAGCAGGGTGTGCAGCGGCTTGAACTTGGCATAGAACCAGGCCGGCACGCGTGGGTTGATCATGTAGCAGTAGTAGGCAGCAACGACGCCAGCCAGTGCCAGCCAGAACGGTGCGGTCTGCAGGCCGTGCAGGGCCATCGCGGCAGCGCCGTGGAACATCTCGCCCAGTTCGGCCATGGCCGGGTGGTTCGGGTTCACGGTGATGACGCCATCGAAGAACGTGCCATGCAGCATCGGCTGGATCGTGAAGAAACCGATCAGCATCGATGGGATGGCCAGCAGGACCAGCGGCACCGTCACGACCCATGGGGACTCGTGTGGCTTCTGGCCCGGGGCCAGGCCGTGGTGGCCGTGGTCGTCGTGCGCGTCTTCCTCGTGGTGCGAACCGGAATCGTGCAGTGCATGCGGATCCGAATGATCGTTGGCAGCTGCCTTGTGATGCGCGTGATCGTCATGATGGTCATGCGCATGCGCTTTGCCGAAACGCTCTTCGCCGTGGAACACGAGGAAGTACATGCGGAACGAGTAGAACGCCGTTACGAACACGCCGGCCAGCACCGCAAAGTTCGCAAAGCCGGTACCTGGCAGGTTACTTGCGTGCACTGCCTCGATGATCGAATCCTTCGAGTAGAAGCCCGAGAAGAATGGGGTACCGATCAGGGCCAGCGAACCGATCAGCGAAGTGATCCAGGTGATCGGCATGTACTTGCGCAGACCGCCCATATTGCGCATGTCCTGGTCGTGGTGCATGCCCATGATGACCGAGCCGGCGCCAAGGAACAGCAATGCCTTGAAGAACGCGTGCGTCATCAGGTGGAATGCGGCGACCGAGTAGGCCGACACGCCCAGTGCGACGGTCATGTAGCCCAGCTGCGACAGCGTCGAGTAAGCAACCACGCGCTTGATGTCGTTCTGGATGATGCCCAGGAAACCCATGAACAGCGCGGTGATCGAACCGATGACGATGATGAACGACAGCGCGCCATCGGACAGCTCGAACAGCGGCGACATGCGCGACACCATGAAGATGCCGGCGGTAACCATCGTCGCGGCGTGGATCAGTGCCGAGATCGGGGTCGGGCCTTCCATCGAGTCAGGCAGCCAGACGTGCAGCGGGAACTGCGCCGACTTGCCCATCGCGCCGATGAACAGGCAGATACAGGCGGCGGTCAGCAGTGGCCAGTCGGTGCCCGGCACGGTCATCAGGGCCAGCTGGTCGGCCTGGGCGAAGACTTCAGCGTAGTTCATCGTGCCGGCAGCGGCCAGGATCAGGCCGATACCGAGGATGAAGCCGAAGTCGCCGACGCGGTTGACCAGGAACGCTTTCATGTTGGCGAAGATCGCCGTTGGGCGCGTGTACCAGAAGCCGATCAAGAGGTACGAGACCAGGCCCACTGCTTCCCAGCCGAAGAACAGCTGCAGGAAGTTGTTGGACATGACCAGCATCAGCATGGCGAACGTGAACAGCGAGATGTACGAGAAGAAGCGGTTGTAGCCGTCATCCTCGGCCATGTAGCCGATCGTGTAGATGTGGACCATCAGCGACACCGACGTGACGACGCACATCATCATCGCGGTCAGGGTGTCGATCTGGAAGCCGACGGCCAGCTTGAGCGTGCCGACGGTCATCCAGGTGTACAGGTCCTGGTTGAGCGTGAAGCCGTCGAGCGCGGCCATCAGGGTCATGACCGAGATGACCAGCGCGATCGCCACGCCGAGGATGGTCGCGGTATGCGACACCTTGCGGCCGACGACATTGCCCAGGAACTTGGTACCCAGCAGACCGGCAATTGCCGAGCCTGCGAGCGGTGCCAGTGGCACTGCCAGTAAGAGTGAGGTTGAAATTTGCCCCGCCATGTTGAACCTTATTCGTTATAAGTTATCGAGCGAGACCGATCAGCCCTTGAGGCTGTCGAGGTCTTCCACGTTGATCGTGTCCAGATTGCGGAACAGGACCACCAGGATCGCCAGGCCGATTGCGCTTTCGGCGGCCGCGACGGTCAAAATGAAGAACACGAAGATCTGCCCCGCCGCGTCGCCCAGGTAGTGGGAAAACGCGATGAAGTTCAGGTTCACCGCCAGCAGCATCAATTCGATGGCCATCAGCAAGATGATGATGTTCTTCCGGTTCAGGAAGATACCGACCACCGAGATCGCGAACAGGATCGCGCCCAGGATCAGATAGTGTGCGAGGGAGACGGTCATTTGCTTTCCTTCGGTTCGGCAGCAGCAGCGGCTGCAGCGGCCTTGGCCACGTTCGCGGCGTCGATGGCCGGCTGGTTCACGGTCGCGACCTTGATGATCTTCAGGCGGTCGTTGCGTTTCACACGCACGGCGTCGGCCGGATCGATGGCCTTGCTGTCCTTGCGGCGGCGCAGCGTCAGGGCTACGGCGGCGATGATCGCCACCAGCAGCACCACGGCGGCAATTTCAAAGCCGTAGATGTAGCGGGTGTAGATCTGCAGGCCCAGTTCCTTGGTACCGCCGATGTTCATGGCAGCCGCTTCCGGCGTTTGCTGGAAGTTGCTGTAGCCGTGCCACAGCACCGCGCCCATTTCGAGCACGATCAGGGCGCCGACGCCGGCTGCCAGCGGCAGGAAGCCCCAGAAACCTTCGCGCATGCGGTCGATATTAATATCAAGCATCATGACGACGAACAGGAACAGCACCATGACGGCGCCGACATAGACCAGCACCAGAACGATGGCGAGGAATTCGGCCTTCAGCAGCAGCCAGATACCGGCGGCGTTGAAGAAGGCCAGCACCAGGAACAGCGCGGCGTGAACCGGGTTCTTGGCGGTGATGACGCGCAGGCCTGCCAGCACCATCACGGCCGCGAACACGTAGAACAAAATATCAGTAAATGTCATGACTAACCCAGGAGCCTCTTGTAATTAACACTTAGCGGAACTTGGCGTCCGCCTCGCGGGCAGCGGCAATCTCGGTTTCGTAGCGGTCACCCACGGCCAGCAGCATCTCTTTGGTGTAATAGAGGTCGCCGCGTTTTTCGCCGTGGTATTCCAGCACGTGTGTTTCAACGATCGAATCAACCGGGCACGATTCTTCGCAGAAGCCGCAGAAGATGCACTTGGTCAGGTCGATGTCGTAGCGCGAGGTGCGGCGGGTGCCGTCTTCGCGCTGGGTCGACTCGATCGTGATCGCCATGGCCGGGCAGACTGCTTCACACAGTTTGCAGGCGATGCAGCGCTCTTCCCCGTTGGGGTAGCGACGCAGCGCATGCAGACCGCGGAAGCGGTTCGACATCGGGGTCTTTTCTTCCGGGTACTGAACCGTGATCGAGCGCGACAGAGCGTAGCGGCCGGTCAGGGCCAGGCCCTTGATCAACTCGGTCAGCATCAGGCTGCCGAGGATTTCTTTCATACGTGACATGTGCGTCCCCTTACTTCCAAATATTCCACGACGTCTGCATCCAGGCGGCGATGAACACCAGCCAGATCAGCGTGATCGGAATGAACACTTTCCAGCCCAGACGCATGATCTGGTCGTAACGGTAACGTGGGAACGTACCGCGCACCCAGATGAAGAACGTGACCAGGCAGAACGTTTTCAGGAACAGCCAGAAGAAGCCGATGAAGCCGCCCAGGGTACCGCCCACTTCGAGGAAGCTGAATGGTGCCGACCAGCCACCGAGGAAGAACAGCGATGCCAGGCAGGCGATCAGGATCATGTTGCCGTACTCGGCCAGCATGAACATCGCGTACGACATGCCCGAATATTCGACCATGTGACCGGCAACGATCTCGGATTCACCTTCGATCACGTCGAACGGGTGACGGCCGCACTCGGCCAGGCCCGAAATCAGGTAGATGATGAACAGCGGGAACAGCGGCAGCCAGTTCCACGACAGGAAGTTCACACCCATGCCGGCGAACATGCCAGTCTGTTGCGCGAAGACGATGTCCGACAGGTTCAGGCTACCCGTCACCATCAGCACGACCACCAGCACGAAGCCCATCGGGATTTCGTACGAGATCATCTGGGCCGATGCGCGCATGGCGCCCATGAACGAGTACTTCGAGTTCGACGCCCAGCCGGCGATGATGATGCCGTAGACCTCGACCGAGGTGATGGCCATCAGCAGCAGCACGCCGGCGTTCACGTTGGCCAGCGCAAACTGCGGACCGAACGGAATGACCGACCAGGCGGCCAGCGCCGGCATGATCGTCATGACCGGACCGATCACGAACAGGCTCTTGCTGGCCTTGGCCGGGATCACGATCTCTTTGATCAGAAGCTTCAGGCCGTCGGCCATCGGCTGCAGCAGGCCGCCAGGACCGACGCGGTTCGGACCGACGCGGATCTGGATCCAGCCGATGAACTTGCGTTCCCACAGCGTGGCGTAGGCAATCGCGATCATCAACGGTGCCAGCACCGCGATGATCTTGATCAGGGTCCAGGCAATCGGCCAGACCGGGCCGAGCAGGTCTGCACCGCCGGCGTTGAATGAATCAATGTAACCGGGCGCGGCCATTACTTGCTCTCCCCTGCTTTTGCAACTTGGATGGAACCGAACATGGCGCCCAGGCCTGCCACGGCCGGATGGCCGGCGGCGACACGCACTGCGTTCGATGGCAGCGTGGCGTCGACATCGGCCACCAGCACGGCCGAACCGGCGCCCTGCGTGACGGTGACGCTGTCGCCGGCCTTGACGCCGATCGATTCAGCCACCGCTTTCGACAGCGTGACCAGCGGCGCGTTCGCGTCGGCGGTGCGCTGCAGCGGTTCGGCGCGGCGTGCCAGCGCATCGGTGAAGTACACCGGCACGTCGGTCACGCGCTCGAGCTGGCCGGCTGGCGCATACGCGCCGACGGTCGGTGCCAGCGTGGCTTTGTTGTTCAGCTTGCCCGACAGATCGGTGACACCCTTGCCGAACAGCTCGTCGCGGATCGATTCCGACGTGTCGTAGTCGAAGCCTTGCAGGCCCAGCAGGTTACCCAGCACGCGCAGCACTTTCCAGGCTGGACGGGTGTCGCCCAATGGACGCACGGTGCCGTTGAAGCTCTGTGCGCGGCCTTCGCAATTGACGAACGTGCCCGAGGTTTCCGAGAACGGCGCGATCGGCAGCAGCACGTCGGCGTAGTCCAGGCCATGCTTGAAGGCCGACATGACGACGACCATCTCGGCGCCAGCCAGTGCGGCGGTCGCTTGCTGCGGATTGGCGGCGTCGAGTTGCGGCTCGGCGTTCAGCAGCACATAGGCTTTTTTCGGCGTGGCGAACGGTGCTTCGTTCTTGCCCGACGTGGCGCCCACCAGGTGGCCGCCGATCGTGTTGGCCGACTCGACCAGATAACCGAACGAACAACCGGTCTGCTCGGCGATCCACTGCGCGGCGGCGTGGATTTTCGAGGCTTGCGGATGTTGCGCAGCAGCGTTGCCCAGCAGGATCGCGCCTGGCAGTTCGACGTCGCCAACGACGACCAGCGATGCGGCAATCGCTTTGGCGATGTCCGACGCTTCGATCTGCTCGAAACCGGCCGGTGCGGCGATGCCCTTGTCGGCAGCGATGGCAACGACGATTTCCGACAGCGCGACGAGCCAGTCGCTCGGCGCGGCGATCAGCTTGTGCGCGACCTTCATCAGCAGTTCGTCGTCGGCACCAGCCACCAGCGACAGGCGCAGGCCCGACTTGGTGGCGGCGCGCAGGCGGGTCGCGGCCAAAGGATGATCCTTGCGCAGGAACGAGCCGATGACCAGTGCGCGTTTGAGCGTGCTCAGCTGAGCGATCGGCATGCCGAGCCATGGCGTGACCTGCCCGTCGAGCGAAAAGTCGCTCTGGCGCAGGCGGAACTCGACGTTGTCCGAACCCATGCCACGCATGGCCTTGTTCAGCAGGTGCAGTTCTTCGACGGTCGAGTGCGCAGTCGCGACGGCAGCGATCGCATCGGCGCCATGTTCGTGACGGATATTGCGCAGGCCGTGGGCGACGTATTCGAGGGCGGTCTGCCACTCGGCTTCCTGCCACATGCCGCCCTGCTTGATCATTGGCTTCGTCAGGCGGTCGGTGTTGTTCAGCGCTTCATACGAGAAACGCTCTTTATCCGACAGCCAGCATTCGTTGACCGCTTCGTTCTCAAGCGGCAGTACGCGCATGACACGGCCACCCTTGACCTGGACGATCAGGTTCGCGCCCAGCGAATCGTGCGGCGAGACCGACTTGCGGCGCTGCAGTTCCCATGGACGTGCCGAATAACGGAATGGCTTGCTGGTGAGCGCGCCGACCGGGCACAGGTCGATCATGTTGCCCGAGACTTCCGAGTCGACCGTCTTGCCGACGAACGTCGTGATTTCGGAATGCTCGCCGCGGCCCAGCATGCCGAATTCCATGACGCCGGCCACTTCCTGGCCGAAACGCACGCAACGGGTGCACTGGATGCAACGCGACATCTCTTCCATCGAGATCAGCGGGCCCGCTTCTTTCGGGGCCACCACGCGCTTTTCTTCTTCGTAGCGCGAACCGCTCTTGCCGTAGCCCACTGCCAGATCCTGCAACTGGCATTCGCCGCCCTGATCGCAGATCGGGCAGTCGAGCGGGTGGTTAATGAGCAAAAATTCCATCACCGACTTCTGGGCCTGCACGGCCTTGTCGCTGTGGCTGCGCACGATCATGCCCGGCGAGACCGGAGTCGCGCACGCTGGCAAAGGCTTCGGCGCCTTTTCCACTTCGACGAGGCACATGCGGCAGTTCGCAGCGATCGACAATTTCTTGTGATAGCAGAAGTGCGGAATGTACGTTCCGAGCTTGTTTGCGGCGTCCATCACCATCGAACCCGGTGGGACTTCAACTTTCTTGCCGTCTAATTCAATTTCAACCATGGGATCGTTACCTGACCTGGTTTAAAGGTATGAGGGCACGAGGCAGTGCTTGTGCTCAATGTGATATTCAAATTCTTCGCGGAAGTGCTTGATCATGGCCTGCACTGGCATCGCGGCCGCATCGCCGAGCGCGCAAATCGTGCGGCCCTTGATGTTGTCAGCGATGTTGTTCAGCAGATCCATGTCGTCCGGTCGGCCCTGGCCATGCTCGATGCGGTGAACCATGCGGTACATCCAGCCCGTGCCTTCGCGGCATGGCGTGCACTGGCCGCACGATTCTTCGTAATAGAAGTACGACAGGCGCAGCAGCGACTTGACCATGCAGCGCGTCTCGTCCATCACGATCACGGCGCCCGAACCCAGCATCGAGCCGGCCTTGGCGATCGAATCGTAGTCGAGATCGGTTTGCATCATCTGCTCGCCCGGCACCACTGGCGCCGACGAACCGCCTGGAATCACGGCCTTGATCTTCTTGCCGCCGCGCATGCCACCGGCCAGTTCCATCAGGGTCGCAAATGGCGTACCCAGCGGAACTTCGTAGTTGCCTGGCCGCTCGACGTCGCCCGAGATCGAGAAGATCTTGGTGCCGCCGTTGTTCGGCTTGCCCAGCGCCATGTAGTTCTCGGCGCCGATGTTCAGGATGAACGGGACCGCAGCGAAGGTCTCGGTGTTGTTGATCGTCGTGGGCTTGCCGTACAGGCCGAACGAGGCCGGGAACGGCGGCTTGAAGCGCGGCTGGCCCTTCTTGCCTTCGAGCGACTCGAGCAGCGCGGTTTCTTCGCCGCAGATGTAGGCGCCGTAACCGTGGTGCGCGTGCAGCTGGAACGAGAACGTGCTGCCCAGGATGTTGTCACCCAAAAAGCCCGCGGCGCGCGCCTCTTCCAGCGCTTCTTCAAAGCGCAGGTAGTCTTCGAAGATCTCGCCGTGGATATAGTTGTAACCCACGGTGATGCCCATCGCGTAGGCGCCGATGGCCATGCCTTCGATCAGCGCATGCGGGTTGTAGCGAATGATGTCGCGGTCCTTGAACGTGCCCGGCTCGCCTTCGTCGGTATTGCAGACGAGGTATTTCTGGCCCGGGAACTGGCGCGGCATGAAGCTCCACTTCAGGCCGGTCGGGAAACCGGCGCCGCCACGGCCGCGCAGACCCGACGCCTTCATGTCGGCGATGATCTGCTCGGGCGTGATCTTTTCTTCGATGATGCGGCGCAGCGCCGAGTAGCCGCCACGGTTGACGTAGTCGGACAGGTGCCAGTTGGCGCCGTTCAGATCCTTCAGGATCAGCGGCTTGATGTGACGATCGTGCAGGCTGGTCATTTGTTCAGTTCCTCAAGCAGGGCGTCGATCTTGGCGTCGCTCATGAACGAACACATGCGGTGGTTGTTCACCAGCATGACGGGTGCGTCGCCGCAGGCGCCCATGCACTCGCCTTCCATCAGCGTGAACTTGCCGTCCGCCGTGGTGTCACGGAAGTCGATGTTCAGGGCGTCCTTGATGCGCTGGGCCGCGCGTTCGCCGCCCGACAATGCGCAAGGCAGGTTGGTGCACACGGTGATCTTGTGCTGGCCGACCGGCTTGACGTTGAACATATTGTAGAAAGTCGCCACCTCTTGCACGGCAATGGCCGGCATCTCGATGTAGTCGGCGATTTCCTGCATCGTCTCTGGCGACAGCCAGCCCAGTTCGACCTGGGCGTGGGCGAGCGAGGCCATCACGGCCGACTGGCGTTGATCGGCTGGGTACTTGGCCAGCTCCCGATCGATTTTTTGATAGCACTGCGGGGATAACATATTCTTCTCTGCCTTTCGGACTAGCGATCAATACTGCCGAACACGATGTCTTGCGTACCGATGATGGCGACGGCATCAGCGATCATGTGTCCGCGTGCCATTTCGTCGAGGCTCTGCAGGTGGACATAGTCCGGCGTGCGGATTTTCAGGCGGTATGGCTTGTTGGCGCCGTCGGAGACGATATAGATGCCGAACTCGCCCTTCGGATGCTCGACCGCAGCGTACGCCTCGCCCTCGGGGACGTGGAAGCCTTCGGTGAACAGCTTGAAGTGGTGAATCAGCGATTCCATATTGGACTTCATGTCCATCCGGTTCGGCGGCGCAATCTTGTTATTGTCGATCATGACCGGGCCCGGATTCGCGCGCAGCCACGTGATGCATTGCTTGATGATGCGGTTCGACTGGCGCATCTCTTCGACGCGCACCAGGTAGCGGTCGTACGAGTCGCCGTTGGTGCCCACCGGGATGTCGAACTCGACCTTGTCGTACGCTGCATACGGCTGCGTCTTGCGCAGGTCCCAGGCGATGCCCGAACCGCGCAGCATGGCGCCGGTGAAGCCCATCGCTTTCGCGTCTTCGGGTGTCACGACACCGATGCCGACCGTACGCTGCTTCCAGATACGGTTGTCGGTCAGCAGGGTTTCGTATTCGTCGACGTAACCATCGAAGCGCTTCGTGAACGCGTCGAGGAAGTCGAGCACGGAGCCCTGACGGTGTTCGTTCAGTGCGTCGATCGCCTTGGCGCTGCGGATCGGCGAAGCCTTGTGCTGTGGCATCGTGTCCGGCAGGTCGCGGTACACGCCGCCCGGGCGGTAGTAGGCCGCGTGCATGCGCGCGCCCGATACGGCTTCGTAGACGTCGAACAGGTCTTCGCGGTCGCGGAAGCAGTACAGGAACGGGCCCATGGCGCCGATGTCCAGTGCGTGCGCGCCCAGCCACATCAGGTGGTTCAGGATGCGGGTGACTTCGTCGAACATCGTGCGGATGTACTGGGCGCGGATCGGCGCCTGGATGCCGAGCAGCTTTTCGATCGCCAGCACGTAGCCGTGTTCATTGCACATCATCGACACGTAGTCGAGACGGTCCATGTACGGCACCGATTGCAGGTAGGTGCGGGTTTCGGCCAGCTTCTCGGTGCCGCGGTGCAGCAGGCCGATGTGCGGGTCGGCACGCTGGATCACCTCGCCGTCGAGCTCGAGCACGAGGCGCAGCACGCCGTGCGCTGCCGGGTGCTGCGGACCAAAGTTCAGGGTGTAGTTCTTAAGCTCAGCCATTATTTCGTCCCGTAAGTCTCTTCGCGAATCACGCGGGGAATGTTCTCGCGCGGTTCGATCGTGACGGGTTGATAGATCACGCGTTTCTGCTCGGGGTCGTAGCGCATTTCGACATAGCCCGAGACCGGGAAGTCCTTGCGGAACGGGTGGCCGATGAAACCGTAGTCGGTCAGGATGCGGCGCAGGTCGCCGTGGCCATCGAACAGGATGCCGAACAGGTCGAACGCTTCGCGCTCGAACCAGTTGGCGGCGCGCCAGATCGGCGTAATCGATTCGACCAGCGGCATGTCGTCGTCCGGGCAGAACACCCGCACGCGCACGCGCCAGTTGTGGGTCAGCGACAGCAGGTGCACGACGACCGCAAAGCGCGGTCCTTCGTAGGTGCCTTCGCCATATTCAGAATAGTCGACGCCGCACAGGTCGATCATCTGCTCGAAGGCCAGCGCAGGGGTATCGCGCAGGGCCGTCATCGAGCGGATGTAGTCGGCGGCTTTGACCACCACCGTGACTTCACCCAGCGCCGCCGAGATCGCGGCGCCCTCGCCCAATGCAGTCTGCAGGGCGAGTTGAAGGGTTTCGAGTTTTGTCGTCATGGAGTACGCCGTCCGTTTTTAGCGCGCGATGGTATTGGTGCGCTTGATCTTGTTCTGGAGCTGCATGATGCCGTACAGCAGAGCTTCGGCGGTCGGTGGACAGCCAGGCACGTAGACATCGACCGGGACGATGCGATCGCAGCCACGGACGACCGAATACGAATAATGGTAGTAGCCGCCACCGTTGGCGCAGGAGCCCATCGAGATGACCCAGCGCGGCTCGGCCATCTGGTCATAGACCTTGCGCAGCGCCGGCGCCATCTTGTTGCACAGCGTGCCGGCAACGATCATGACGTCGGACTGGCGTGGCGACGGACGGAACACGATACCGAAGCGGTCCATGTCGTAGCGGGCCGCGCCCACGTGCATCATCTCGACCGCGCAGCAGGCCAGACCGAACGTCATCGGGAACATCGACCCGGTACGTGCCCAGTTGACCAGCTTGTCGGCTGTGGTGGTGATGAAACCTTCGTTTAGTACGCCTTCAATAGCCATGGCTTATTCCCAATCAAGGGCACCTTTCTTCCAGATGTACCAGAAGCCCACGACGAATTCGGCGATGAACACCATCATCGTGATGAAACCGGTGAACCCCAGTTCGCGCATCGAGACGCCCCATGGGAAGAAGAATGCCGTTTCAAGATCAAACAAAATAAACAGGATCGCGACCAGGTAGTACCGGACGTCGAACTTCATGCGCGCGTCTTCGAAGGCTTCGAAGCCGCATTCATACGGAGACAGTTTGGCATCGTCGGGTTTGTGCGGCCCGAGCAGGCGACCAAGCACCTGAGGGGCGACACCGACACCGATGCCAACCAGGATAAAGAGAAGAACGGGGAGATAACTTTCGAGGTTCACGATGAAGCCTTCTGAACGATCGGTTAATGGAACGCTGCAGAGATGCAGCACCGAATCGTGCGAACCTGGCTTCGAGCCTGCCGCCAGGATCGTACGACAGATCCTCGTAAAAAAGCCAGCTCAGGCATGAGGTAAAAACTCGTGCGCCCTTGCTGGCTTTCTTTCTAAATTTTGGTGCCGACGGCGAGACTCGAACTCGCACAGCTTGCGCCACTACCCCCTCAAGATAGCGTGTCTACCAATTTCACCACGTCGGCTGGAGAACAGTATTTTACCCTGCTTTAGCACTATCTTTCAATGCTCAAATTGCGCAATCACAAAGATATTTGCCAATTATTTGAATCATATCGCCGAACAATCTATTGGACGCTCATTTACTGACATGAGCATGACAAAGTTCGTAGCGACACGATCGTCAATATTGCAAGACTGCACAGACCGGTTGTTCAACCCTGCCACGCGCCGCAGTATTCTACGCCTAAAAACGACAATGCGCCCGATAAAAAGGCGCATTGTTCTGGAACAGCAATGGCGCGCATGGCGCCGGGACTGCGTGGCTTAGTTCGTGGCTGGCGCCGGGGTTGCCGGGGCTGGCGCCGGGGTTGCCGGAACAGCCGGGGCGGGCGCTGCCGGAACGGCACTGCCCGCTGGCAGCGTTGGCACATCGGCTGGCGCCGTCTGCACCGGCGCCGTGACCGGGATGCCGGCTGCTGGCGCCTGGGCACGGCCCATCACGCCGGCGTTGTCGCCGCCGCTGCGGTCATTGCCGATGTAGGCCAGCGTCAGCGTGGTGCCGAAGAACACGGCGGCAGCCACTGCCGTTGCCTTGGACAGGAAGTTCGACGACCCGGATGCGCCGAACAGGCTGCCCGACGCGCCGGAACCGAAGGCCGCACCCATATCAGCGCCCTTGCCGTGCTGCATCAGGACCAGGCCAATAATGGACAAGGCCGAGATAACCTGCACGACGATAATAAGATTAGACCAGATCATTGCAATTCCATTCCAAGGTTTAACAGCGTTTCAAATTTTTTGTAATTCCAAAATCTTCGCAAAACTAAATGTGCGAGATTAAGTCTTTAAGCAGCACGCAGAATGGCGAGGAAATCGGCCGCTTTCAGTGCCGCCCCGCCGATCAGGCCGCCATCGATATCCGGTTGCGCCAGCAGCTCGCGTGCATTCTCCGGCTTCATGCTGCCGCCGTAAAGGATTTGTACGGTTTCTGCGGCATCAACGTTGCACTTGCGCACTAACGCGCGCATGTCGGCGTGGACCTGCTGCGCCATCTCGGGCGTGGCCGTCTTGCCGGTACCGATTGCCCACACCGGCTCGTACGCCAGCACCAGACGTGCGACATCTTCAAAGCCCACCAGTTCCAGCACCGCGTGCAGCTGGCCACCGACAACGTCGTTGGTTTCGCCCGCTTCGCGCTGCTCGAGTGTTTCGCCGATGCACACGATCGGGGTCAGGCCGGCGTCCAGCGCCGCTTTCGCCTTGCGCGCGACCAGCTCGTTCGACTCGCCGTGGTAGCCGCGGCGCTCGGAGTGGCCGACGATCACGTAACGGCAACCGAAATCGTGCAGCATCGACACGCACACTTCGCCGGTGAAGGCGCCGCACGGCTCGGTCGCGACATCCTGCGCGCCCCAGGCCACACTGCTGCCAGCCAACAATTGCTCGCACTGGAACAGGTACGGCGCGGGGACGCACACCGCGCACGACGCCTGCATGTCCGGGCTCAGACCCGCGAGAATGCCTTGCAGCAGCTCGGCATTGACTGCCCGGCTGCCGTTCATTTTCCAGTTACCTACTACGAGTGTGGGACGCATACTACCCCATGTCAAATAACCCGCTATTCTAGCGGTCGATATTGTGGCGGTCAAACAATGGCTGAGAGTGCCAATCTGCTTGAAACCGCCCGTGGATGCGCCGCGCGGAGCTTATGGGCCCCGCCGGCGCGCCTGTTGTTTTTATGGTCAGTCGGCCAGTACTTGCAGGACGATCTTGCCCACGTGGGTGCTCGATTCCATCATCGTGTGGGCCGCCGCGGCTTCTTGGAGCGGGAACACGTGGTGAATCACCGGCTTGATCTTTTTCTGCGCGAACAGCGGCCAGACCTGCTCGCGCAACTGGCGTGCAATGGCGGCCTTGAAGGCGACCGGACGTGGCCGCAGCGTCGAACCGGTGATCGTCAGGCGGCGGCGCAGCACGTGGTTCATGTCCAGGTTGGCTTGCGCGCCGCCCAGCAGCGCGATGACGACCAGGCGGCCATCGTCGGCCAGGCACTCGATCTCGCGCGCCACGTAGTCGCCAGCGACCATATCCAGAATCACATCGACACCACGACCGTCCGTGAGTTCCTTGACCACGGCGACAAAATCTTCATCGCGGTAATTGATGCCCCGCTCGGCGCCCAGCGCTTCGACGGCGCGGCATTTGTCGTCGCTGCCGGCCGTGATGAACACGCGGTGGCCCAGCGCGCTGGCGACCTGGGTGGCGGTCACGCCGATGCCCGAGCTGCCGCCCTGCACCAGCAGGCTCTCGCCTTCGCTCAGGCGGGCACGGTCGAACACATTGCTCCAGACCGTGAAATAGGTTTCCGGCAAGGTCGCCGCTTCCAGCGGGGTCAGCCCTTCTGGAACCGGCAGGCATTGCTCGAGTGGCGCGGCGCAGTATTCGGCGTAACCGCCACCCTGCACCAGAGCGCAGACGAGGTCGCCCTTGGCAAAACCGCTGTCACCCAGGTCGCCGTCGACGATCTCGCCGGCCACTTCGAGGCCCGGCAGGTCGGAGGCGCCCGGCGGCACAGGGTATTTGCCCAGGCGCTGGAACACGTCGGGGCGGTTGATACCGGCAGCATGGACCTTGATCAGGACTTCGCCGGTTTTCAGGACCGGCAATGGCCGTTCACACAGTTGCAAGACGTCGGGCTGGCCCGGTTTGGTGATCTCGATGGCGCGCATGGAAAGCTCCCGCATTAGCAAAACCGCAATTGTACGGGAGTCGGCGGCGGCTTGCCGACGGCCGGGCGATCGTGCGCGCCGCGAGTGAAGCGTCTACGAATAGGTCGTGACCGTCACGCCCTGCTCGACCGCATCGAGCGCCTGGCGCGCCATGATCCGGATGCCATCGTAGCTGCGCGCGGCAGCGATGAAGCGCCCCGTGTGGCAGAACACGGCGTCCGGCACGCCGGTCACGGCAGCCAGGTCCGCTTCGCGCAGGCCAGCCCAGGTTTCAGGCAGGTCGGCGCGCGCATCGAAGCTTTCGGTGTCGACCGACACCGTGTGCAGGATGTAGCGGTTTTCGGTCAGGCTATGGCTGATGACAAACAGGATCTTCGGCATTTCCTTGCGCACGATGCTGCTCCACGGCAGCGCGGCGTTCTTCAGGAACAGCAGCTTGCCGCCTTCGAGCACCTCGGCCTGGCGCACCTGCGTGACGGCCAGCATGGCGCCCACACGGTAGCGCACGGCATTGCCCATGATATCGGTGAGGAACTCCACGGCGCGCATGAACTGACCCATGCGATACACGTCCACTGCTTCGCCATAGCCCAGGCGCTGCTCGTCGAGCCAGCCCGGATTGAAGCCCGAGACCACGGCCGACAAGCCATAGCTGCCCGGCGCGTTCTTGGCCACGCCGACGTCCGACAAATCGAGGTACTGGACGATATCGACGTCGATGGCGTACGCGATCTGCTGGGCCGTGTCCTCGGACAAGGTTTCGCCCGTGTGCCGCAGGGCCAGCGCAGCAACGCAGCGCGCGCCGTGGTCACGCCAGACGAGGCCGGCGCTGGCATACGGCACCCCGGACGGCCGGGTGGCATTGAATTCCTTCTGGTGGTGGTCGAACCGGCCGGTGGCCGGGTCCCAGACCCCGCCAACGTCGATCGCGAAGTCGGCGGCATCGATCCGGGCCTGCTCGCGGGTGCGGATCACGTCGGCATCGGGGAACAGCACCTTCAGGACGGCGACGGCCCACGCATCATCTGCGTGAAATTTGCCGCCGTGAGTGGCAATCAACATACAAGCTCCAAATTGCTGCAACGCCGCGAATGCATCGGGCGCGCGAATGAGTCAAAGCCGAAGCCTACCATGCGGGGACGCATCTCAGCCTCTCTCAGCGTGCTCTGCCGGCTTCGCCGCGGCGTTGGCCGGTCGCTGCCCGCTCGCCCAGTGCCAGCGCCAGCTTCTTGTGACGGTGCGCGAAAAACAGCTTGACGAGGTAGCGCACGACGGGCGTGGCCAGGCGTGGCGTGAACGCCAGGTAGTCGGTGACCTGAGCGCCCCGGCCATCGGCCGACGGCGTGATCACACGTTCATGGCGCCATGAGCGCATCGACAGCAGGTCGGATTCCTCGACGAAGCGGTGGCCCGGCTCCATCTCGGTAAAGCGCAGCTTGGACATGTCGATTGGAAACAGACCGAACAGCAAAAACTGGCAGCGGCCCAGGACCGTGTTGAGTGCGGTGTCGGGGCCGATATGCGTCATTGCCTTGGGAAAAACGACCTTGAGCAGCGGACGCATTTCGGTGCGCACGCCTTCAAGCGACGTCGACCAGGCCCAGGCTTCGCCGGTCGAGACCGGCACGTGGGTCGTCATCGTGAGTGTGACCTTGGCCATTGCGTGCTCCATGAATTGATTTTCCTCATCATGGACCGCCCTGCCCTGTGACTCAGTTCGCCAGCCCGCATAACAGGGCAATTACGCCCCCGGACTTAGCATGGACGGGAGCGTCTGACAACGTTTCTTGATTACCCTGACAGCAACATCATGTACTAAGGCATTGTGGAATGAGGCCCAGACGCGAAAGCGCTCGCATTGCGCACCTGTGCGAGCAAGGCTTTTACGGTCACCATGCGGTCGAATGGACTGTCAGGCAATACGATGTCGGGATGTACCAACGCGGGCTCCCGAATTCCTGAGGGACGGTCGAGCGCGAAAAACGGAATCGTCAATTCCAGCCCGGTATTCGGGAATGTGATGTTGCGCACGCCGCCGGTTTGACGGGCGCGCGCATAGCCGCCGGCACCTGCCAGCTGTGCAAAACCGAAGTCTTGCACCACATTCGAGAACAGTACCGCAGACGAGTAAGTAATGCGGCCCACCAGCACGTATGTTTTTCCGGAAAAATGCAGCGGATTGCTCAAGTCCGGTTCAACCCAGGTGTCGCCGAACCCATGCACGATGTCGCCAACCTTTTCGGTTCCCCTCGCTCGCCCTTCGATGACTTTTTTGACGTAGCTCGAGCCATTCCGGAAGGGCTTGTCGGCGATATAAGGTACGAGACCGGCTTTCCACATGTCGTCGTTGCCGCCCGTATTCTCGCGGACATCGATCATCAGGGTCGTTACCTTCGCATCGCGGATTCTGGTGAACGCATCCTTGGTGAATGCATTGAAGGCCTGCTGGTCGGGCCATTGAAACTGGTTGATCGTCAGCAGCGCTGCGTTCCCGGGGAGCAGTTCGAACTGAAAGGTTTTTTTGAAGCCGGAAGGCCCTTCCATGTCCAGCGAAGGGGGAATCTTGCTGGTGCCTGCCATGCGGATGTGTTTTGGTCCATCAGGGTTGGCAACGACCAGGTCAAATTGCCGCGGCGCCCCAAACACTCGCCAGTAATAAAACCACATGCGGCGCGACAGAATATTGGCCCGCAGTTCCGGCGTTTCGCCGCCCATCAGCGAGAGGAGTTCTTGCGCGACCCGGGCCGCAGGCACGCCGTTGATTTGCTCGATGCGCACGCCGGTCAGCGGACTCTTGCTGCCGTCGAGCCCGGCCCGGATGATGATGTCGCCATCGATGCCGACCTGGACCTCATACGGGAACAGTACACCACCCGCTTCGAGGTGTGCCTTGGTAAGGGCTGTCCATTTGCGCGGGGAAACTGACATGTGAGCATCGGCGAACAGCGGATTGAGCTTGGCAAGCACCCGCCATGCCTGGTCGCGGGTCATTGGTTTCTGCAACTGCGCATCGACTTATTCGTAGGCCTTTCGGAGCGTTTCCCGGCTTGTGAACAGGCCCGGATCTGGGTGGATCCTGTCGATTTCGTCTCGCATGAAGCGAAAGTCCGCTTGCAAGTCCTGCGCAGAAAATTCAGGCTCGTTTTCGGCAGACGGTGCAGTGACAAGCCCACTGCCCGTTGATCCGGCCGCAGTCGGCGATTTATCTCCTTCAGGCCGCAAAGGCGCGCCGGCTTGCAGAACAACAGCGTTGGTGCGCGGCGCTTGTATGCCATTTGTTTCCAGGGTTGTGCTTTCGGCGGCAGCAAACATCGGAAGGCTACATGGTAGTGACATCAGAAAAACCAGGGAATGACGAAAATATCCGTTCATTGCGAGTCCAGTTGATTGCCTTCTAGTTTGCGTCGGCCAAGCGAGCCGGCGCCGCCGGATGCATCAAGCGTCGCCCCCTGTCTTCGATGTCGCCGGGAGTGGCGTGCCTGGTTTCCAGGTACGCGACAGCGCCTGCGCTTCTTCGATCTGCTCCTGCGTCATGCGTTTGGCGATGGCGGCGCGCTGGTCGACGGCGTTGCGGTTGCCGCCGGCCGCAGCCAGGTTGTAGAGCATGTAGGCCAGTACGACATCCTGCGGCACGCCAGCCACGTGGTAGCGGTACATCAGCCCGAGGGCATTCTGCGCCTCGGCATGGCCCTGCTCGGCTGCCTTGCGGAACCAGGTCACGGCGTGCTTCTGGTCTTGCGGCACTGAGTTGCCTGTGTAATACATGGCCCCGACCACGTACTGCGCATCGGCCTTGCCCTGCAGCGCTGCCTTCTGGTGCCAGGCAAATGCCTGCTTGTAGTCGCGCGGCACGCCCCGGCCCATGTAGTACATGAGTCCCAGCAGATGCTGCGCTTCGGCGTGGCCGGCCTTGGCCAGCGGCGTGACTTCCTTCAACGCAAGCGCATAGTTGCGGGCGTTGTAGGCACTGGCGCCTTCGGGAAAACCGGCATGGGCGCTGCCGTGCAGGCCGAACTGCAGGCATAGCGCCAGGAGAACTGCAAAGAATGGTGTCTTCATGGTCCGCACACAGAATCCAGATCGTTGCCGATACCGCCGGGGTGCTCCCGGCCAGCGTGGTGGTCGCGCGTCCGTCATTTCCAGTTGACCTTGCCCAGCCCGTCGAGCGCGACCTTGCGGTTGACCGGCTTGCCCAGTACCGTCACCGATCCCATGCCAGACAGCGATACATTGATACTCTGGCGCACATTCACGGTGGCATTGCCAAGTCCCGACAGATCGAGCGCGACCGAGTCGACGCTGCAGCCCTGCGCATCGAGCCCGCCCAGGCCGCCCAGCTCGGCCTTCAGGCGTTTGCTGCGGCCGGTCAGTGTCACGAAGCCGGCGCCGCCCAGGTTCAGGTCGATGCCCTCGCTGTCGATCCCGTGGATCTTGAGGTTGCCTACACCGCCCAGGTTGGCGGTGATGAAACGATAATTCGATGATGATACCGACATTGACCCGGCGCCATCGAGATTGATGTCCAGTGACTGGCCGGCAAAGCCGCTGACCGTGGTGGCGCCGATACTTTCGGACGATACGGCGCGCAGGTTTGGCAGCACGAGTTCGGCCTGGATGCCCGACGAACGGCCGAAGTTGAAGCCCCCGCGGCGGCCTTCGGTCTCGATATTGAGCGTGTCGCCGCGCTGCGTGGTGGTCGTGCGCGACAGCAGGCGCGCGTCGCCCGTCAGCACCAGTGTGGCCGTTGCGCCCTGGCGGATGACCAGATCTCCGACCCCTTCGAGCGTCACGCGCACGACTTGCGCATCGATGGGCCGCGTCTCACTGGCCGTGTCCGGCGCGGCGCGCACGAGGCCCGCGGTGGCGCCCAACAAGGCCGCCACGGCGCCCAGCTTGAAAAGGTGATTCATCGAGGTTCTCCGGTATGTTGCGACCCGAACCAATGCCGGAACTTGTCAGGATGAAACTATAGCCCGAAACGCAAGCGCTCCCGCCCGGTGTGCGATGAACTGCAAAAAACGGCATCCGAACTGCGCAGCGGTGGCGGTTTCGGTCAGAACGGCGGGGGCCGATGCAGCACGCATGACCCCGCATCACCCTGCGCTGGCACAACAAAAACATTCTTTTAAAGCATGCCATTGCGCTAAGATGTTTCGCCGGTGGCGCACCCCGCCCCGGTGATACCCATTTCATTGCGATCCATTTCGAGGTCCCCATGCGCATGCGCCACTATCCCGCCCTGCTGGCCGGGTTCACCCTGTCGATGTCGGCATTTGCCGCACCGGCCGACGGGTGGACCTTGCCGGTCAATATGAAAAAACTCGACAACGGCCTGACCGTGATCGTGTCGGAAGACCGCACCTCGCCGACCGTCGGCGTCTCGGTCGTCTACCACGTCGGCATGCGCCTCGAGCCGAAGAACCGCACGGGCTTTGCGCACCTGTTCGAACACCTGATGTTCCAGGGCACGCCGAATGCGCCAAAGGGTGTCTTCGATACAACGATCACGGGCGGCGGCGGCTGGAACAATGGTTCGACCCGGCCCGACTTCACCAACTACATCGAGACCGTGCCAAGCTCGGCGCTCGAGCCGATCCTGTGGCTGGAAGCGGACCGCATGAAGACGCTCGACTTCAACGCAACCACGCTGAAGAACCAGCAGGATGTCGTGAAAGAAGAAATCCGCGTCAATGTGAAGAACCAGCCGTATGGCGGCTTCATGTGGATCGACATCAGCCAGCACGCATTCCAGAAATGGGAAAACAACCACGACGGCTACGGCAGCTTCGAAGACCTGGAAAACGCCAGCCTGGACGACGTGCGCGCGTTCCACAGCGACTATTACGGCCCGAACAACGCAGTGCTGGCCATCGCCGGCGACATCACGCCACAGCAGGGCTTCGCGCTGGCCCAGAAATACTTCGGCGCCATTCCTGCGCGGCCGGTACCGAAAGGAACCGATTTCAGCGAGCCCCTGAACACGGCCGAAAAACGCCTGCAGCAAAGCGACGCACTGGCCCAGGTGCCGGCGATCGCGGCGGCCTGGAAGGTGCCCGAGCGCGGCAGCCGCGACCAGGCGCCAATCGCCGTGCTGGCCGAACTGCTGGGCGGCGGCGATGCGTCGCTGTTCTACCAGGGCCTGGTCAAGGGCCGCGAGATCGCACTGAACGTCGACATCCTGTTTGGTCTGACCAGCCCGTGGGAATACAACGGTCCTACCCTGATGACCGTGCATGCGCTGTACAAACCCGACAGCAGCGCGGACGCGATTCTCAAGGCCATGGATGAAGAGATCACCAAGGTGGCAAAAGACGGCGTCGATGACGCCACGCTCAAGCGCGTCAAGACGCGCATGCTGGCCGACTGGAACAACAAGCTGGAAAGCTTCGTCAACCGCGCCGACACGATGGCCAAGCTGCAGGTGCTGTGGGGCGACGCCAATGTCGTCAACAAGATTCCGGGCTGGATCGATGGCGTGACCTCGAGCGACATCCAGCGCGTCGTCAAGACCTATCTCGTGCCGGCCAACCGCACCGTCATCGACCGCAAGCCGGCCGCCATGATCGAGGCCGCGCGGACCGCTGCCACCCCTGCCAACAGTGCGCCTGCCGGCGCCATCAAATAAGGAGCGCCTCATGAACAAATTGATGCTCGCGCTTGCCGTCTCGCTGGCGTTCGCGCCGCCGCTGCATGCACAAACCAGGGCGCCAAATGGCATGCCTGCCTACGGCCAGGAAAAATCGATTCCCGCGCCGAAGATCGGCAAGCAGACGCTGGCCAACGGCCTGACCGTCTGGGTCGTGCCACGCCAGGGCTTGCCCCGCGTGGACTTCGTGCTGGCGCTGCGCGGCGCCGGCTTCGCTGCCGACGCCCCGGCCCAGGCCGGCTTTGCGGCGATGCTCGCGGGGATGCTCAACGAAGGCACGGCCAAACGCGATTCGCGCGCGATTGCCGAAGCGGCGCAAGGCATGGGCGGCGAAGTGGCCGCCAGTCCGGCTTCCGACGGCATCATCCTGTCGGCCAACGCCGTCGCCTCGCAGGCGGGCGGCATGCTGGACCTGATGGCCGAGATCGCGCGCCAGCCGTCGTTCCCCGAGAACGAAGTGGCGCTGGCGAAAGCCAATGCGCTGCAGGCGCTGCGCGTGGCGGAAACCCAGCCGGGTTTCCGCGCCGAGCGCGCGATCAAGAAAGCCGTCTACCTCGACCATCCGTACAGCCGCACCGATCCAACGGCCGAGTCGATCAATGCCGTGAACGCCGCGCTGCTGCGTACCGAACACGCGAAGCGCTTCCGTCCGGACCGCGCGCTGCTGGTCATCACCGGCCGCATCACCGAAGCAAAAGCAATGAAGCTGGCGCAGGCCGCGTTTGGCGACTGGAAGGCCAGCGGCGCGGCATTGCCGGACACGCCCGCCGTCGCCACGAACGTGAAGCCGTCGCGCATCCTGCTCAAGCGCGACGGCAGCGTGCAGTCGACGCTGCGCGTGGGCAGCCCTGGCATCGCGGCCAGCGCCGCCGACCAGATCCCGCTGCGCCTGACCAGCACCATCATCGGCGGCGGCTTCTCGAGCCGGATCAATACCAATCTGCGCGAAGAAAAAGGCTATACGTATGGCGCCTCGGCCGGGGCGCGCATGAGCCGCGCGGGCGGCATGATGGTCGGCGGCGCGGACGTGCGCAATGAAGTGACGGGCGCGGCGCTGGCCGAATACTTCAAGGAGTACAAGCGCCTGGGCAGCGAACTGGTCACGACGGCCGAGATGGACATGAACAAGCGCTATGTCGCCGGCGGCTACCTGCTGAATAACCAGTTGCAGCGTTCGGTGGCCAACACGCTGGCCGCGAACTGGCTGGTCGGTTTGCCGCCCGAGTTCCTGGGCGACTATGTGCCGCTGATCCGCAAGGTCACGCCGCAGCAGGTGCGTGCGGTGGCGCAGAAGTATTTTGCGCCCGAGAACCAGTCGATCGTGATTGTCGGCGATCCATCCAGGCTCGATGCGCAGCTGGCGCCATACGGCGAATTTACGGTGAACGACAAGTAATATCGCCACCACAGAACCGATGCATGCCCCGTGTAGTTTGCGGGGCATTTTTTTGTTTCAACCTTTATCTATCAACAAGTATGCAGCGGGAATAAGCGTGCATATTTAGCATGATAAAACGCCCTGCGCCAGCGTCATCATTCACCAATTCAATTATTTCGACAAGATTACAACAAGAAAGTATTTACTTGCGTTCAATATCAAGGCAGCAATAATATCAATGTGCTCGCATTGCATTCTTTGCATCGTGAAGTTCGGTGTGCAACGCATCGCTGGCAACACAAGGAAGCTCCGGAAGACCCATCAACGCTTACCACAACGTCACACTTCTACCAGTCGCGAAAGGATTACGCATGAGAACGAAGCCTTTGAGCTCGCCGTATCACGGCAAGCCACGCCAGCTGCACGCTGCACCACTGAAGAAAGGTTCGCTCGCGCTCTGCGTCGCGCTGGCCCTGGTCGTCGGCACCCCATCCGTGCTGGCGGCGCAGGTCGGCCCGGTCCAGGTGCAGAACCAGCGCGCGGCCGCATTCTGGCAAGACGTGACCGTGCCAGCTGCATCGACGACTGCACGCACTTCCAGCGCCAAAACCCCCGCCCTGCAACTGCGCCGGGTGCGCGCCGCCAGCCTCGACCTGGCCGGCATCCGGGGCGTTGCCCGGGAAGCGCCGATGGCGCGTGCGGGCGACCTTTCGACGAGCAGCCTGACCATCTCGCTGCCGCATCCGGACGGCGGCTACCAGCGCTTCACGCTCGAAGAGTCGCCCGTCATGGAGCCCGGCCTGGCTGCCAGGCACCCCGACATCAAGACCTACCGCGGCAAGGGCGTCGACGATCCGCGCGCCACGCTGCGCATGGACATCACGCAGCTTGGCCTGCACGCATCGGTCCGTTCGCCGGACGGTGGCTGGTATGTCGATCCGTACTACCGCAATGACACCAGCATCTACGCCAGCTACACGCGCGCCGACCTGATCAACCCGCGTGGTCCGCTGATCGAAGGCGCCATCGAGCCGCAGCTGAGCCTGTCGCGCTCGTTCTACCAGGAAGGCGACAGCGTCGTGGTGACCGGTGCGGGCTTTGCCCCGGGTGCCAGCGTCAGCCTGAACATTGCGGCCGATGGCGATGGCGTGGCGCTGCACAATGCCACAGCTACCGCCGACAAGAACGGCGCGATCAGCGTGACGCTGCCGGCCGCCGCAGCGCGCCAGGGCGCGTTCGACATTACCGCCACTGACGGCAGCAACAGCACCAGCGCGCCCTACCGCGTGGTCGATGCCAGCATGGCGGCCAATGCCGTCGTCGGCAGCGCGCTGCGCACCTACCGCCTGGCGCTGGTGACCGACCCGAGCTACGCCACCTACTTCGGCCCTGCCAACGTCACTGCCGCCAAGGTCACGCTGATCAACCGTGTGACCCAGGTCTATGAGGACGAAACCTCGATCAGCCTGGTGCTGATCGACGCCACCGATGCGCTCAACCTGAATACTCCCGAGCAGATGACCGGCACCAACGGTCCCTGCGGCGGCGCGGCCTGCTACACGCCGGCCCAGGCATCGGGCTGCACGAGCGGCACCCTGACCCGTAACCGGATCGTCACCGGCCTGCTGGCGGGTGCCAGCAACTTCGACGTCGGCCACATCGCCTTTGGCCTGAACGGCGGCGGCGTCGCCAGCCTGGGTGTCGTGGGCGGCAGTGCCAAGGCCCAGGGTTGCACGGGCATCCCGACCCCGACTGGCGACTTCTTCGCCGTCGACTACGTCGCACACGAACTGGGTCACCAGTTCTCGGGCAACCATACCTTCAATGGCACGGTAGGCAGCTGCAGTGGCGGCAACCGCAGCGCCACCACCTCGGTCGAACCGGGCAGTGGCTCGTCGATCATGGCGTACGCCGGCATCTGCGGCGTCGACAACCTGCAGCCGCACAGCGATCCATACTGGTCGCAGCGCAGCTTCGACGAGATCGTGGCCTACACATCGGGCGCCGATATCGCCATCAACGAAGTGCAGGTAGGCGCCCTGACCGGCTTTACCGCCGCCGGCCAGCAGTTCCAGCTGAGCTATAACGGCAACCTGTCGGCCCCGATCGTACGCGGCGCCAACTACACTACTGCTGGTGTCAAGGCGGCCATCGAAGGCATCGCCGGCTGGCCAAGCGGCGCCACCGTGTCAGTCACCGGACTGTCCGACACGGCTTTCACCGTGACGTTCAACGGCACGCTCGCCGGCACCAACGTACCTTCACTGATGGTGAGCAATGTCACCGGCGGTGGCGCCGGCTTCATCGGTGAAGTCGCACGCGGCGGCCTGACCAACCGCGGCGGCAGCGTGGCGGGCACGACCAATTCGGCGCCGAGCGTCACCGTGACCCCGACCTTCACGATCCCGGTACGCACACCATTTGCCCTGACCGGCAGCGCCGTCGATGGCGACGACGATACCGTGACATATATGTGGGAGCAGAACGACCGGGGCGGCAGCGCCGGTACCTCGCTGATCGATAACGTCAAGCTCAACGGCCCGTTGTTCCGCCAATTCGGCACGCGTGCCATCGTGACCAGCGCCGGGACGCTCGAGTACGGATCGCCAGGCCAGAACCAGGTGACTACCGATCCGACCCGCGTGTTCCCGGACATGGCGCAAATCCTGGCCAACAACACCAATGCCGTCACCGGCGCCTGCCCGACGGCCAGCACACCGCTGACGGCTGCGCAGATCGATTGCTTCTCGGAGTTCCTGCCAACGGCCGCCTACGTGGGCTTCGGGGCCAACGCCGCGCCGGCGTCGCTGAACTTCAAGCTGACGGCGCGTGACGGCCGTGGCGGCGTCAACAGCGCCACCACGACGCTGGTGCTGGCGCCTGCGGCCGGTCCGTTCCTGGTCACGTCGCCCAACACGGCGGCCACCATCAACGCCGGCCCGCAGACCGTGACCTGGAGCGTGGCCAACACGAATGCAGCGCCAGTGAGCGCCGCCAACGTGAAGATCACGCTGTCGACCGACGGCGGCGCGACCTGGCCACACCTGCTGGCGGCGAGCGTGCCGAACACGGGCAGCGCCAGCGTCACGTTCCCGGCACTGCCAACGACGCAGGGCCGCATCAAGATCGAGGCCGTGGGCAATGTGTTCTTCGACGTCTCGGACGCCAACTTCACGCTCGCGAACGCGCCGGTCGTGGGTGACGTGACCGGTGACGGCGTGGTCGATTGCGCCGACGTGGCGGTGGTGCGTGCAGCGCTGAACAAGCGCACCGGCCAGGCCGGGTTCGATCCGCGCGCCGACGTCAACAGCGACGGCATCGTCAATATCCGCGACCTGAACATCGTCACGCCGCGCGTGCCAGCCGGCACGGTCTGCAACTGATCCAAGCGGCGGGCCGGATCAGCGTATCCGGCCCGCCAGAACACTTATTGCCTACTCAACTTTAGGATCACACCATGAGCAAATGGAAGCACTTCATCGCCGCCGTCCTGCTGGGCGCCAGCACCCAGGCCTGGGCCGCGCCCATCCTGTCGTTCTCTACCGGCCCAGCCGCGCAAGTCGGCTCGACCGTGACGTACAACATCGCGATCGACGATATCGCCGACCTGTACTCGTACCAGTTCTCGATCAACTACGATGCGCGCTATCTGCGCGCGCTGAACGTGACCGAAGGCGCGTTCCTGGGCACGGCGGGCAATACGGTCAGCGGTGTTCTCGGCATGGAACCGGGGTTCATCGACTTCGTGTACGGCAGCCTGATCGGTCCCATCCCGGGCGCCACTGGCAGCGGCCTGCTTGCCAGCATCACCTTCGAAGCAATCGGTGCGGGAACGTCCGCGCTGTCGTTCGCCGATGTGATTTTCCTTGACCGGGAAAACAATGACATTGCTGGCCTGACTGCGTTGTCGGGTGAAGGCGTCGTGCTCGCGGAACCGGGTGGACCAGTCGATGTGCCGGAACCGGCCAGCGCCCTGCTGTTCGGCGCCGGCTTGGCGAGCGCCGCAGCACTGCGTCGCCGCCGCACCGGCGCCCGCGCATAATCAGCAACAAGCAACGAGCGACGGACAACGAGCAACGGGCACAAGCAAACAGGCCTGCAACGCGGTCACGCGGTGCAGGCCTGTTTTCATTGACACTACTGTCGTTACGCCAGTGCTTCCTTGGCCGCCTCTTCAGGCGTGAGCGAATCGTAGAACTGGTCGGTGAACCATTCGATTTCTTCCTCGATATGGTCTTGCGCCTGCCGTACGGTCGCGCCGCCCGCGACTAAAAACCCCTCGACCTCGATACACCAGTTGACGAACGCCAGCGTTTCTTCATCGAGTTCTTCTTCCTTCTTGGCCATGGCAAATCCCCGTATCACGTTACCGCCGGTCAGCGCGACCGGCGTTGGCGTGATTCTACCGTAGCCGGTCAGCGCTCGGTGGCCACTTCCGGCATCAGGCGATTCATGACGCTGTAGTTAATCGCCGTCCACCACTCCGAGCCTTCGCCGGTCAGCGCCGCTTCGGATTGCGCGATCGCCTCGTGGTCGTTGCTGACCAGGTAATCCTCGACATCGTTCAGTGACGCGAACGACAGGATCGAGACGGCATCGATCTTGCCGCCTTCGGGGTCCTTCTGGGTCGAACCGATATTGAGCAGCACCGCGTAGCGCTTCACGAACTCGGTCGTCGCCGAGTGGCCCATGACCAGCGGCGCGTGCTCGTCCAGCAGGCGGCGCTGGAACTCTTCGCGCGACAGGTCGGGGTTGCGCATGTGGATCTTGACCAGGCTGACCGGATCGCGGTGGCGCGCGCTCGGGATCAGGATGTATTCGCGCGTGATTTCACGCGTGACCATGCGAAACGCCACCTGCTCATCGGCGATGATCCGCTCGGCAAATTTCTCCTGGCCCAGCACGCGCTCGATATCGTCCTGCTCGGCATACGTGATGTAGGCCAGGCCATCCCAGCGCGGGCGCCCGTACGGCGGCACGCACTTTTCTGGCTCGGCCGGCAGCTTGCCGTTCTCGCCAATCATCGCGCGGTACGGTGGCGGGAAGAACGACGACGGGCCCAATGCGATACGGTGCACCTGATCGTAGCGCAGCACGCGTTCGGACGAACTGCCCGGCTCATCCCACGCAAATTTTGGGCCATGGACCTTGCGCCAGTATTCGTCCCAGTGCTCGAACGCCAGGTTTTCATTGCCTTCCAGCGCCAGCGCTCCGGGACGCCAGTTCGGCAGATGCACCTCATTGCCGTGCTTGCTTTTGGCCGAGCCGGCATCTTGCGGACGCTCACCCCGCGGCGTGCTGTCGACACGGCTGACGAAGGTCGCCGTGACGATCAGTGGATGCGTAATCGGATCGCGGGTCTGGCCCATCGGTGGGCGTTGCAGGTTATCGCTACGGTCGAAATCAATGGTCATGACATTCCTTTTCTTGATCGTGCGTTAAAAGACAATAGTAAAAAATCAGTCGGCGTTAAACAGTGGCAGCACGTGCTCCGCCAGTTCGGCCAGCGCATCCTGCGCGGGCCGGCGCAGCGGCTTCAGGTTCAGCGCCACGTGGCTCACGCCTTGTTCCTGCTGATGGTAGAACAGCTCGACCAGCCCATGGCGGCCGCTACGGATGCCATTGCGCACGAAGCGCATGGGTTCATGCGGGTCCTCGGCCAGGTCGAACATCGTGCCGTAGCCGTACGGACGCACCCACTGTCCGGGCTCGTGGCTGGCGCGCCATGCCTCGATCAGTTGCGGCAGGCGGGTAAAGTCGCTCAGGTGCCAGATCCAGCCGTCGCTGTGCCGGGCAATCCACGCCATCTCCTGACGCGCGCGACCGACGACGATCATCGGCAGGCGCGGCGCCGCCGGCTTGGGCACCAGGTCGATGCCGCCATCAAGGTTGCCGTAGTGCGCCGTGCGCGCATGCGGAAAGTCCTGTTCGGTCACAGTCTTGATCAGGCCGAACGCTTCGCGAAAACGCTCGCCGCGGTTATCGAAATCCAGGCCAAACGCCGGATATTCCACCGGCCGGTCGCCGGTCGACAGGCCCAGCACCAGGCGCCCGCCCAGCAACTGGTCGACCGACACCGCCTGCTTGGCCACGATCAATGGCTCGCGCAGCGTCGCCACGATGCCGGCGGTGCCCAGCGCGATGCGGCTCGTGTGCGCTGCCAGAAAGCCCATGTACACCATCGGATCGAGCACCTGGCCGGTGTCGCCGAAGTTCGGATCGTAGAACGGCACGTCGCGCAGCCACAGGGTCGAAAAACCCGCCTCGTCGGCCATGCGCGCCATCGTCTGGTGATTGGCCAGCGTCGGAAACGGCGAATCCGGATAGCCTTCGAGTGGCATGATGAAGCCGAAGGTCAGCTTGCCCGGCTTGAAGATACGCTGATAGCCGGCGTGGTTTGCCAGTTCGGCCGGCAACGGGCCAATGGGTGCGAGTGCCATGAGCGTTATGCCTTGACTGCCGGGGTCATACGCCCGACCAGCCCAGTCGCCAGCGCAGCCAGCACGGCGATGCCCGCAGCCACATAACCGACATTGCCCGCGCCCCAGTTGGCCACCGCAACGCCACCGATCACGGCGCCCAGCGCGATGCCGCCGTTGGCCGCCGACACATTGATGGTGCCAGCCAGCGCCTGGGCGCCGGTTGCCGCCTTCATCACGCGGATCTGGCAGATCGGGTACAGCGCGGTATTGGCAATGCCCCACACGCCCAGCGCGATGGCGAACCCGATGCTCAGTCCGGCGAACAGCATCGACGCGGCCATGCCGGCTGCCAGCACGAGGCTGAAGATGGCGGTGGTGGCCAGCGGTTTCTGGTCGACCCAGAGACCACCCAGCCAGTTACCGATCAGGCCCACTGCGCCAAAGCCCATCAGCCACCAGCCCACCTGCGCCGGCGCCACACCGGCCGATTTTTCCAGCATCTCGGCCAGGTAGGTGTAACCCGTGAACATGGCGGTAAACACCAGGATCGACAGCGCGACGTTGGCCATGAAGAACGGGCTTTTCAGAATCTTTGCCTGTTCGCGCATGGCAACCGGTTGCGACGCACGCACCGTCGGCATGCTGAAGAACATCAGCACGGCCACCAGCAGCGACAGCGCGGCCAGCAGGCCAAACGCGCCGCGCCAGCCGATCGCGTCCGCCGCAAGCGTCCCGAGCGGGATACCAAACAGCATCGCAGCCGAAATGCCGAGATATACGGTCGAGACGGCGCGGCCGGCTTTTTCCGGCCCGGCGATCTGGGCTGCGGTGTCGCTTGCGGTGCCCCAGAACACGGGCAGCGCCAGCGCCGGCAGCAGGCGCGCGAGCGCCAGCACCCAGATATTTTGCGCGACGGCCGCCAGCGCATTGGTCGCTGCAAACAGCACCAGCACGGCCACGAACAGCTTCTTGCGGTCGACATTGGCCAGCCACGCCGTCAGGAACGGGCCGCATACCATGACGACCACGGCAAACAGCGTGACCAGCTGGCCGGCCGTGGCCACCGTGATGGACAGGTCGCGTGCCAGTGCCGGCAGCAGGCCCACGATCAGGAACTCGGTGGTGACGATCACGAACGCGGCGATGGCAAGAATCGTGATGGACAACGCGCCACCGGTAGCCTGGGGCTTGTCGGCCATCGCGTCGACGGTGGTAGTAGATGAATTGGGCATTGCAAAAAACTCCTGTGGATAGTTGTCTGACATGATATAAAAGATAAAAATTCTCGTGTTGGATAAGAATTCCTGCATCATGTGGAATAAATTTCCAGAAGTAAGCCAATGACACCCGCAGAACGCCTGAAAGGCCTTGAAACCTTCGTCGCTGTTGCCGACGCCGGCAGTTTTACGGCGGCCGCTGACCGGCTCAACCTGACCAACTCTGCGGTCGGCAAGGCCATCGCCCGGCTCGAAGGGCGATTGAAACGGCCGCTGTTCGACCGCACCACGCGCAAGCTCGAGATGACGGACGCCGGCAACGTCTTCTACAAGGTCTGCGTGCGCGTGCTGGACGAACTCGAAGCAGCCGAGCGCCTGCTGGCGCACGACCATATCGCCCCATCGGGCCGGCTGCGCGTGGACATGCCGGCCACCTTCGGCCGCATGCACGCCGTGCGGTCGCTGCTGGCGTTTGCCGAGCAGTATCCACAGGTGCAGCCGCATGCGTCATTCACCGACCGCTTCGTCGATCCGGTCGAAGATGGCCTGGACGTGGTGGTGCGCATCGGCGGCTCGGACACCTGGCCGGCGGCGCTGTGCTACCAGCATCTGGGCGATGAAGAACTCGTCTTCTGCGCTTCGCCCGCCTATGTGGCGCGGCACGGTGCGCCGGCGACGCTGGACGCGTTACCGGGCCACGACGCCATTCTGTACGGTCGCGCCGACGGCAGCACGAGTCCGTGGCTGATCAAGGATGGCGACCTGCCGCTGGCGCGCCAGCACGTAAAGAGCCGCATCGTGCTGGGGCAGGCCGAGGCACAGGTGACCGCAGTGGAAATGGGACTGGGCATCGCGCAGCTGGCGACCTGGCTCGTCGAGCAGCAGTTGCGCGACGGCAGGCTCGTGAAAATCCTGCCCGAACTGTCCACGTCCGGCCTGCCGCTGTACCTGGTGTGGCAGCGCAGCCGTCAGCACGCGCCCAAGGTAACGGCGCTGATCGCGCACTTTGCGCAGACGCTGACGATCCGGCCTGCAGCGGCCGAGGCAGCGGATAACGCAGCGAGTAGCGCAGCGGACGCGCTAGCGCCGCAGCCTGTCGCGCCAGCCTGACGGAGTCACGCCGACACAGCCCTTGAAGCGCCGGGTCAGGTGACTCTGGTCGGCAAAGCCGCATTCGGGCGCCACTGCCGCGAGCGGCATGCCGCCCCGGATCAGCGTGCAGGCATGGGCGACGCGCACCGAATTGAGGTAGACGTGCGGCGGCGTGTGATACGCCGCGCTGAACGCGCGTGTGAGATGCGTGCGCGATATGCCGGCCACAGCGGCCAGGTCCGCCACCGTGATATCGCGCTGGAAGTACATGCGGATATAGTCCCTGACCTGCGCCATGCGCGGATCGGTGGCGAATGTCCCGGCCCGCGCAACCGGCGCGCCGGGACGCTCCCCATGGCGCGCCAGCATTGTGCCAAGGAACGCACGCAGCAGCGTTTCTGCCCGCAGCGACTCGGCTGGCGTCGCCAGCAGGTTGATGGACAGCTCCGCAAATGCCGCAGCCATCCGGTGGTCGGTCACGCATGGCCGGGTGAAATACCGGCCGTCGGCGCGCTCGCCCTCGGGCGCGATGCAGCTTGCCACGAACGCGTCCGGCACATACCAGATCGCATAGCGGAACCCGTCGGCCGTGCCGGCGCTGCCATCATGGTCTTCATCCGGATTGAACAGGACGAGGTCGCCCACCTGGTTGTCGTACTGCGCGCCCTTGCAGCGAAACCGCTGCACCCCGGCGGTGGTCACGCCGATCGCGAAACCATCGTGGCTGTGGCGCTCGAACGCGTGATCGGTGAAGCTTGCCTGCATCAGCGTGATGCCGCTGGCCAGTGCCGTAAAGGTGGTGTCGTTCACTAGCCGGGCGGGTGCAGTATGCATGCAACAATTGTACAAGACCCCTGCCCGCCCCCAGGCGCACCATGGCGTTTTCACTTTTTCACTTCAGGAGAACACATGAGCGCTGCAATCGACCTGGCCGGTAAACTGGCCACGTTCACCGAAGCCTGGCAACCGCGCACGGTCAGCCTGTTCAACGGTCACGACGTCATGGTCGCCAAATTGCGTGGCGACTACCACTGGCATGTGCACGACGATTCGGACGATTTTTTCCTGGTGCTCGCCGGCGGTCTGGAGATCGATCTCGACGACGGCACGACCGTAACGCTGGGGCCGGGCCAGTTGTATGTCGTGCCGCAAGGCGTGCGGCACCGGCCCCGTGCGCCCCACGAAGCGCAGATCATGCTGATCGAGCGCACTGGCACGCCCAATAGCGGCGACCTGGCCACGGCGGCCCCGCGCCGCGTCATCTAGCGTCCTTACAGAACAGGCCGGATTTCAATTTTGTGTTAAAAATAAGGCAACTGAATCAATCCTGTATTCGGTTCAACAGCGTATTGCACAACATCATTTGCTTAGGACTAAACATGAAATCTACCAGCCTGCTCTCCTCCGCCCTGATCGGCGCCGTCGCCAGCGCCCGCTCGATGACCCCGATGGCCACCCTTGCCGCCGCACGCCTTGCCGGCCGCAACACGTCGGGTAACCTCATGCTGCTGGATCGCCCGCTGTTCAAGTACGGCGCACTCGCCATGGGCGCCGGTGAACTGTACGGCGACAAGATGAAGTCGGCGCCGGACCGCACCGTGTTCCTGGGTCTGCTGGCACGCATTGCCAGCGCTGGCATCGCCGGTGCGGCGCTGGCGCCACAGGGTCGTGAAAAGGCAGGCGCTGCTGTTGCAGTCGCGACCGCCGTACCACTCGCGTATGCCACGCTGGCCGCCCGCAAGCAGGCGATCGCCAAAATGGGCCAGACGCGCAGCGGCCTGATCGAAGATGCACTGATCGTTACGGCAGGCATTGCCGTGGTGGCGCTGGCAACGCGCGCCGCACGCGACTACTGATGTACCTGGGCCGGCATCAGCCGCCGGCCCGCTTTGCCCGGTGCCCGAGTTTGGCCAGTGCCTGCAGAACGGTGTCGCAGTGATCACCCTGCACTTCGATCACGCCGTCCTTGACGGTCCCGCCGGCGCCGCAGGCAGTGCGCAATTGCTTGCCGAGCACAGCCAGGGCCATCGCGTCGAGCGCCACGCCCTTGACAAGCGTGACGCTCTTGCCGCCCCGCCCTTTACTTTGCAACGACACGCGCACATTGCCGTCGCCGACTGGCGCGGCACTGGCGCCTGCCTTGCACGTGCACTGCGCCACAGGCTGGCGGCACGCCGGGCACATGCGGCCCGTTTCCGTGGAGTAGACAAGGCCGCCGTTTGAACTACGCATCGTGATCAGTCCAGCCGCTTGAGGCGCTGCCCCATGATGCCCCAACGGCAATCCACGCCGTCGACCCGGCCGACCAGCGCCCAACCGGTGCCGATCTTTTCGACGGTGACGCGGCTCTCGATCTCCTTCGCAAGCTTCTCGGCCCAGCCAGTGGCGGCGCCCTGCCCCTTGAAGAGTTCCTTGCCGTCGTAAATCACGGTTGCATCGAAAACGGACATGGCGAATATGGTCATTGCTTCCTCTGGACTTCTGAACGAAAGCAGCATCCTACCACCGGAGATGACGGTGGACGAACAGGAAAATTCGATACGCCGCGCACGATTCCTGCACTGACTCAAGCGAGTACTTTCGGCCCACAGTCACTGTTTTCCGTCAGCCAGCAGGTATTGCGGCAGCCCCGGCAGCAACCGCTTTCCGGGCTGCCGCAGCCACGTCAGCTTCTACCTTTTGCGCCGCAGCGGCATCGCTGGCCGCACGGTACAGGTTCGCCAACGCATCCCCCGTGCGCGCAGTATGGGGATGGCCCGGCCGGGTGCGCACTTGAATCGCCAGGGCGCGCTGCCACGTCTTTTCTGCACTATCCTCGCGTCCCTGCGCCAACTGGCTGCGGCCCTGCTCGTAGAGGATGGTTGCTACTCCGGAATGGTCCTGGCCGACGTTCGCCGCTATGATCGTCATCGCCCGCATGAGGGCCGTGTCCGCATCCTGGTAGCGGCCCTGTGCGATGTACAGGCGGCCAAGCTCGTGCAGGCTGTAAGTGAGATCATAATGCGCCATCCCCAGCAGCTGTTCGCGCAGGGCCAGACCGGCCAGCAGCATCGCTTCCCCTTCCTTCAGCTTGCCCGCGTCAGTCAGCGCGCCGCCCAGGCCGTTCATTGCAGTGGCGACGGTGTGGTTCGGCCTGTCGCCGAATTCTGCGTTTCGCAGCTCCAGCACGCGCCGGAAATGTTGCTCTGCCCGATCGAAGCGGTGCTCCGCTCGCTCGTTGTAAGCCAGGTTGGCGAGGGGAACAAGGATGCGTGGATTGTTGTTGCCCAACTGTGCTTCAAGCTGCGCAAGGCCTTCTTCGAACAAAGCGCGCGCTTGCGCATATTCCCCTGCTTCATAGAGGGTCTGTGCAAGATTGGCACGCATCGCCGCGGCGTCGCTCGATGCCGCGCCAGACAGCGCCTCCATGATGGCGACCGCCTTGCGTCTGTAGGCGAGTGCCTGGGGTAATTGATCGCGTGAGACGTACAAGTTCGCCAGTGCGCCGTAGGTGTTTGCGACGTCGTTGTCCAGCTCGCCGTTTGCTGCCAGTCGAACGCTCAGGGCGCGTCGGTAACCAGCCTCCGCTTCGTCGAACCTGCCCTCTTCTAACGCAATCCTCGCCAGCAAGTTCTGGACGGTGGCGAGCTCCCCTGGTGTGGTGTCAGGCAGCGTTTCGAGCAGTGCCTGGTGGGCACGCAGGTGGGAGGTGGCCAGCGCAACGCGTTGAAGCCGGTGGTAGGCACGCCCGAGTACCCCAAGTGCTTCTGCAAAGGCAAGGTTTTCGCGAGAGCCCGCAGGCGCAGGTGCTGCGTAGACGCGCGTGACCACGAAGGCAGCATCGGCCTCCTGTTCACGGGACAGCATCTTGCTGGCCAGGTCGAGCATGCCGGCCGCATTGCCTGCCGCGATCTCGGTCTCGATGACCGCTTCGGCAGCGGCGCGGTCGCGTGGCACTCCCCTGCCTGCGAAACGCATGGCGAGCAGAAAGTTGCGTGCGGATGCGGACCCGCCCTCGCTGGCGCGGCGATACCACTCGGCCGCGGCCGCTTCGTCCTTGGGCAGGCCACTGCCCAGTTCCAGGCAATATCCGATCCAGAACGCGCCGGAAACGCTACCGGCCTCTGCCGCACGCAGGAAAAGCTGCGCAGCGGCCTGCCTGTCTATCGTGCGCCCGTCCCCTTCCAGCATCATGCGACCCAGCCTTACCATGCCGCGCGCATCCCCGAGCGCGATGCTTCTGGCAAGCCAGCGCTCGGCTTCGGCGGTATCTTGTTTGACGCCTGTGCCGTCGACATAGACAAGCGCCAGGCCATACACGGAATTCCTGTGGTCCTCGGCCGCACCAGCGCGGTACAGGCGCAAAGCTTCTGCAGGATCGGCGGTGCCGCCCTGGCCGACAAGAAGCATCTCGGCCAGCTCGTAACGGGCATCGGGATCGCCCAGTTCCATGCTCCTGCGATACCAGTGCCGGGCGGCGACATGATCCTTGGGAACGTCTGTCCCCTCGGCGAGGGCATACGCGAGGTAGTACATGCCGACCTTGTTTCCGGATTCTGCCGACTTGCGCAGCCAGGCGAGACCAGCTACCGGATCACTATCGGTGCCCCAGCCATGCAGCAAACTGCGGCCCATATTCCACATTGCAGAGGTATGCCCCTGCGCAGCCGCCTTGGCAAACCACGCATTTGCTTCTGCATCTTTGCCTTTTTTAAATAGCGTATTGCCCAACTCATTCTGGGCATCGGTATCGCCCAGGCCGGCCGCCTCGTGCATCAGTGCCAGCGCTGCTGCCTCGTCGGCAGGCATCCCACGGCCCAGGCTCTGACACCACGCCAGCCCGTACATCCCGGCCGCACTGCCTTTTTCGGCAGCAGTGCGGAACCAGAGGACGGCAGCGGTGTCGTCATTGGCGACTCCTTGTCCGTCAAACAAGCGCCATCCGAGCTCAACCATGGCCTCGCTGTCACCCGCCTCGGCTGCCAGCCGCAACGCCTGAAGCGCATTGGGTGATGCCTGCGCTCGCGTCGCAATACTGGCAGTGGATGGAAAAGAAACGCAGGTGAGCGGGATCAGCAGCAGGACGTGACGCAGAAGCATGGGGAAAGAGATACGTATGAGGTGCGCCAGTCTGTCGCCAATGACTTGGGCTGTCAACGCAATACGCATGTTCGAAGAACAGGGTCAGAGGGAACTGACCCCTGCTCTTATCATTAAGAAACGCAATGAATCATGGCGCGCAGCTGGCCACGCCATCGGAGAAATGCGCGTTACAGCGCCATCGGGGCCGCCCGGCGCCGGCGAGCAGCCAAAGGCAGCAGGCCGAGTGCAAATAACGCGAGTGTTGCTGGCTCGGGCACGGGCACGCCGCCTGCGGCCGTAACGACACCTGCGACTACCCTGTCGCCAGTAAAATCATTATGCGAGAAAAAGGATTCGAAACGTTCGGCTGACGTTGTAATTTCGACGGTTCCGCCGTTGGCGAGAGAGCGATCAAAAATTAAATTCACGTACCCCTGAAAACTGTTCAGATTAATGACGAAGCCTGAATCCGCGGGCGCGTTTCCGATGCCCAAAAATGCGGGGCCAAGATAGAACGAATTGTCGGTATTAAAATTCGTGGCAGGCCCATAGCTATTGGTTGGAGCTGTAATGTTGTAGTTGAGCGGCCGTGATGTAGAGGCATTCCAGTCAAACGATCCCGTCATCATACCCCCGCCTTCCATCGCGACGCCGCTCAGCGAGTAATGCAAGATGACGTCGGCCATTGCAACCGGGGCTGCGAAAAACAGCGACGATGCGACCAGGCCCCGCAGTGTGAGTGCTGTACCGACTTTTTTGATTGTCTTGAACATTTTGACCCCCTAGTATGGTTTTCTATCTAGGAGCAATATCCATGCCAAAAATAATTATCTCTTGTAATCAGTGCCTTGTAACTTTAGGTCATAAAAAGGACTTGCTCGGTGTAAAGAAAACCGTCAGATAACGTTCATCTCGCTAGCATTCAGAATCAGTCAAGGCAATGCCATTCACGTCGGGTCCTGCACGTCAGCGCAGCACCGCCAGCCTGACCTTCTTGCCTTTGCGGAAGGTATAGATCGTCATCGCGGCGTCACGCAAATCGCCCTTCTGATCGAAGGCGATGCTGCCAGTAACACCCTCGTGCCTGACGGCGGCCAACACCGGCAGGAATCTGGCTGGATCGCTCGAGTTTGCCGTCTGCATCGCTTTCGCGAACACCATCACCGCATCGTAGGCATAGGGCGCATACGTCTGCAGCGGGATCTTGTAGCGCTGCTGGTAACGCTGTGTGAATGCATTCAGGCCAGCTTCCTGCGCAGCGCCAACGCCGCCCGCTACGACGCAGTACACCTTGTCGTCGACCAGCGCGTCGCCGGCCAGCAGCGGCATTTTTTCCGAGCAGACGCCGTCGCCCGAAATGAGCTTGGCGCGCAGCCCGAGCGCCTTCATCTGCTTGAGCATCGGCCCGGCCACCGCATCCATGCCGCCATAAAAAATCACGTCCGGATCGCGCGCGCGGATCTGGGTCAGGATGGCGCTGAAATCGGTTGCCTTGTCGCTGGTGAACTGGCGGCTGACCACGCTTGTGCCCGCCCCCGCTTTCTTGACGCCCTTGACGAATTCGTCCGCCAGCCCCTGGCCGAAGGCGGTGCGGTCGTCGATCACGGCAATCTTCTTTGCCTTCAGGGTGCCGAGCGTGTACGTGGCCAGCGTGCGGCCGATCAGGTTGTCGTTGGCGACGACGCGAAACGCCGTCTTGAAACCCTGATTGGTGTAGACGGGCGTCGTGGCCGCCGGCGAAATCTGCGGGATGCCGGCGTTGGCGTAGATCTTCGAGGCCGGTACAGTCGTGCCCGAATTGAGGTGCCCCACGACAGCCGCCACCTTCGCATCGACCAGCTTCTGCGCGACCGTTGTGCCGGTGCGAGGATCGGCGCCGTCGTCCTCGGGCTGCAAGACCCATTGGACCTTGCTGCCACCAAGCACGATGCCCTTCGCGTTGAGTTCATCGATCGCCATGCGGGCACCGTTTTCGATGTCCTTGCCCGCATGCGCGCTGGGGCCGGACAGTGGCGACACCGTACCGATTTTGACTTGCACAACCTTGCCTGCAGGCTGGGCCTGGGCAAGGGGTACGGCGGCAAGAGCGAGCGAGGACGCAGCAGCGATGACAAGAAAATGCATGACGGGCCTTATGATGATGCGCTTAGCGCTGTGGCGCCATCAGGTCGAGCAGGATCGCCGTCTCGGCCTTGATGGTATTGGTGAGCGTCGGCTTCAGATCCGGCGCCCATTGCGGCGAATGGGTTCCCGGCAAGGGTTTTCCTGCCTTCTTCGCTGCTTCGAGGCGGCCGGCATCGACCGCGCCCACGTGCAGCAGCAGCGCCTTGACGCCAGGCTGCTGGCCGTACATGGCGAAGTCCTCGGACGTCATCTTGGCCGGCATTTCTTTCACAAAATCAGGGCCGACGGCCTGCTCGACCGCCTTGACGGCGCGCGCCACCAGCTGCGGATCGTTGACCACCGAATCAGTGCCGGTCTTGACTTCCACCAGCGGCTCCTTCGGCGCGCCGGCGGCGAGTGCCTCACCCTTGGCTTCGCGGGCGATGCTGGCCAGCACGCGCTGGCGCACTTCGGGCCGGAAGGTACGCACCGTCAGCGCCAGCTTGACCTGATCCGGGACGATATTGGCCTGGGTGCCGCCCTGGATGCTGCCGACCGTGATCACGACCGGGTCGAGCGGATTGTTTTCGCGCGAGATCAGGGTCTGCAGCGCCATCACCAGCCGCGCCGCCATCACCACCGGGTCGCGCGTCTCGTGCGGCACGGCGCCATGGCCGCCCTGCCCGAACATCGTGATGGTGACGGTGTCGGCCGACGCGCGGAACGGCCCGGCGTGCCACATGACCGTGCCCGATGCCATCGACGCGTCGTCGTGCATCGACAGCGCGTAATCCGGTTTCGGGAAGCGCGTGAAGAGGCCGTCCTTGAGCATGGCGGCGGCGCCTGTCAACGCTTCTTCGGACGGCTGGCCGATCAGCATCAGGGTGCCGCTCCAGGCCTTGCGGTTCTCCGCCATGAGTTTTGCCGTGCCATACCAGGCAGCCATGTGCAGGTCGTGGCCGCAGGCATGTGCCACCGGCACGGTATCGCCGGCGGCATTTTTCGTCGTTACCTTGCTGGCAAACGGCAGGCCGGTCTTTTCCAGCACCGGCAGCGCATCCATCTCGGTGCGCAGCATCACGGTCGGCCCCGGACCATTCTTGAGGATCGCCACGACGCCGGTGCCGCCGACGCCGGTGGTCACCTCGAAGCCGAGCGCCTTGGCCCGTTCGGCCAGCTTGGCCGCGGTCTTGTGTTCCGCGAAGCCGAGTTCGGGATTGGCGTGCAAGTCACGATAGAAGGCTTCGAGCTTGGGAAAGTCGGCGGCCAGCTGGGTGTCGAATGGCGCCGGAAGCGACGCGGCGTGCGCGCCTGCCTGGGACAGGCCGGCCAGCAGGCTGGCGGCAAGAATGGTGTGGCGGAAGGTGCGTGAAAATGACATCGTGACTCGCTTCAAGAGTTGGGAAGAGGCAGTTCCGATTCATTCTACCTGCATGCTGCCGCGCACGATTACCCGGCAAATCGAGGGTAAATCAAGAACCGGGCGGCATGGAACCCTATGCCTGCTCCTGCTGGAACTGGTCGCGCTGCATCGCGATTTCCTGCATATAGCCCTCGAACTCGGCTGACGTTTCGACGCGCCGTACGACCTGGTCGTTGCTGTCTTCTACCGTGAAGGTCCCGCCGCTTTCCAGCACGCCGAGAATGGCCGCCCGCACGTTGTCCAGCGATGCATCACTGCCTGTCGTCGCCAATGCGGTCCAGGTGTCCTGGTCGATCGCGACGTTATTCTCAAGAAATTTAAGATTGAACATCATGGTGCTTGTACTCCGGAAGGAAATGGGAACCCAACATAGCATGGACACACCAGCCGCACGCTTGCAGGCCGCCGTACAGAATCGGGGGGCTGCATCGACAAGGAGGAAGCGGCTGCTGACTGGCTCAATCAAACGATCTGGTGGTACCAACGTCGCGATCTGCCCGGAGCACAAAGCGCAAGCTGTAGTTGTCCAGCGTCCCAGGTAACCGGGCCGGATTTAGCCGCCCCTGCTGCGACGGCGTCAGCCCGTGGATACCGTCATCCTCGCCAATCAGCGCGCCGAGCATCACGCTGGTCAGCATCAGCACCAGATTGCGCGCCGGGCACATCACCGGCCCGCTGCTGAACGGCACCAGCGGCCAGTCGCGGTCCTGCACATCGCGTACCTTGTCATCCTTCAGCCACAACTCGGGCGCAAAGCGGTCGGCGCACGCCATGCGCCCGTCGTCGCGGTGGAAGAACGGCGTGAACAGCAGGATGCCCGTGCCCTCCGGCATCGTGCCCCCTTCCCACTGCGTCTCGCGCGTGCTCTGGCGCAGGATCGCCGGCGTCGTCGGCCAAAGGCGCAGCGACTCCAGCACAGTCGAGCGCAAAAATGGCAGGTACTGGCGGTCGATGCCGGGATGGCTGCGCAGCTCGGCGCGGGCGCGTGCTGCCCCATCGGGATGCGCTGCCAGCAGCGCCAGCGCGCGGAAGGTGGCCATGCCGGCGGCGTCGAACGCGAACAACCACTGCGGCACCTGGTGGTTGGCCATCGTGTCGGCGCTCTGGGGCACGCTGGCTGCAACCGCCGCCAGGCTGCCCGGCTCGGCCCGGTCGAGATAATCCTGGATGCGCGCCAGGAAGCGCGACCGCAGGCCGGTCTTCTTCGGATGCATGAAGGCCCAGTCGGCGGCCTTGCGCAGCTCGATGATCATGTCGCTGATGGTCTGGTCGCCGGCAGCAGCGTCGCCGAACACGACGCGCCGCACCATGCGCGTCCAGCCGGCGTTGAAGTTGTCCCAGTCGAGCTCGCCCTGGGTACGGGCCTTGGCCAGCAGGCGCCCTGCTTCGTCGTCGACCACCGGCAGGAATTTATCGACCATGTGGTGCACCGCGCGCTCATGCTCGAGCACGTCCTCGTTGAAGCGGCGCCGTGCAGTACGCTCGGGACATTGCGAGATCAGCGAACCGTGCGGTTCAAAATGCGACAACGCCGCGCGCTTTTCGCTGCTAGCGGCGGAAAACGGCTCGGGCGACTCGTCCAGCACGCGCCGCGCGTGTTCGGGCGTCAGGATGACCGCCTGCTTGCGGATCGGCAGTGGCAGCATCAGCGGGCCGCTGCCATATTTGTTGCGCAGCTTTTGCATGCGCCCGATCGCGCGCCGGTCGAGCTCCAGCCGTTCGGCCAGCGCCACCACGGCCGGGCGGCGGATGATCACGCCCTTGGCAAACGTCGGGGCCAGCACGTCCACGGCCAGGGCCAGCGTGTCGAGCACGCCGGCAGTCGGCAGCTCGCCCTCGCGGACGTCTACAGCGCCGCGTGAGCGCGTCATCAATCTGGTGGCAACCAGGCCGCCAGCCACGCCAAGGGCGCCTGCGAGCAGCAGGTTGCGATGGTGTTTGTTCATCTCAGCATCTCTTTCAAAACAGCGTGTTAATCGGCGCTCTCCGGCTCCGGTCCGCGCGTCTTGCCCGTCGGCGGCTTGAGCTTGACCACCCGACCGCTACGCGCCGATTCGTAGATCGCATCCATGATGCGCTGGTCCTGCAACCCCTCCTCGCCCGGCGTGTGCACGTCCTTGTTTTGCTGGATGCAGCTGGCAAAGTGGTCGATCATCAGCGTGAACTGGTTGGTCTTGCCGGCCGGGATCTCGGTGGTCTGGTCCTTGCCGTCGACCACGCGCGTGATCCGCAGCTTGTTGCCGTGATAGGCGTAGGCAGGATCCATGTCGGCCCACGCCTCAAAGCCGTTCAGGCGGAACATCTGCGACTTGTGCGCCGAATAGTTGGTGCTGCAGGTGGCCGAAAACCCGCTGGGAAAGCGCAGGACGAACTGGCACGATTCCTCGACTTCGCGAAAACGCGCATCGCCTGGTGTCGACCAGATGCTGCCGAATACCTCGGTCGGTTCTTCGCCGCTGAGAAAGCGTGCGGCATTGATGCAATAGATGCCGATGTCCGGCAGCGCGCCGCCACCCGCCATCGCCTTCTTGAGGCGCCAGTGCTGCGGGTCGCCCATATTTTGTGAGTTGACCGAGTTGAATTCCTTCAGCGCGCCCAGCTTCTTCTCGCGAACCATTTTAATCAGCGTGCGATCGAGCGCTTCGTACTGGCTGCGGTAGGCGATCATCAACTGGCGCCCGGCCTTGCGGCAAGCCTCGATCATCTGGCGGCACTCGGCGGCGCTGTTGGCCATCGGCTTTTCGCACAGCACGTGTTTGCCGGCACGCGCCGCGCGCACCGTGTACTCCAGATGCAGATGGTTGGGCAGCGCGATGTAGACGCTTTTCACGTCCGGCATCTGGGCCAGCTTGTCGTAATCCTTGTAGTCGAGCACTGCGCTCTCGGGAATGTTGTACTGGCGGGCGACCTTCAGCCCTTTGTCGCGGTCCCCCGTGACCAGCGCCACGACCTTGGCATGCTTGCTTCGCTGGAAGGCCGGCAGCATCTCGTCGATGGCGATACGGCCCAGGCCCACCACGGCAACGCCTATGCGCTCATCCCACGAATCGGCCGGCGGCTCGGTCTTCTCGGGCTTTTCGGACTTGTCGAAGATGGGCGGAAAGCTGACCCGGTTCTGTTCGCTGGCCGCGGCCTGCAGCGCCGGCGTGGACAGGGCGGCCATGGTACCGACATAGCGCAGAAAATCGCGGCGCGGCGGCTGATCGTGCTTCATGAGGATTCCTTTCGCGTAGAGGGAATGGATCCTCGCACGCGATTCGGAACAGCAGCGCTCGCTTGCCGGGCGGAAAATGGCGGTCGCATCTCCAAAACAAAGGCGTGACCGTGGCGCGATACGGGGCGTGTAAAAGTCGTGTAGCACGGCATGGCGCCCAGCTGTTGCCGCAGCCGGCCTCTCCCGTGCTCCTGCCGTCTCCAGGGCGGTGGCACGCCGCCGTTGCTGACGGCATGATTGGTCGATGGAGCGACAGGCGAGTGCGTCACACCCTGCAGCACGACGTCCGACATCGGTACGATCCCAGCCAGCATTTGAATGTTCCACCCGGAATCGTGAGGCCCCGATGAGCAGGCAGCCATTAGAATTGTTGGCATGCTGATCGACGGGCAACCGGGGATAAACAAGGACCATATGACCTTGGACTGGCCGCGGTCGAGAGTCCATATGGATTGCACAGGCCGGTCGGTGTTGCCCAGCCAGACCAACGGCCCGGATGTCAACCGGCGCGTGTTCGCCCGCTTCTGTCATGCACACGGACATATCTGAAAGGACCTGAGCTTCAATGCGTCGAATTACACAACTTCATCTCGACCATCTTCAGGCTTTGTTCCTGAGCGAGCGCTCCCGTCGCGAACAAATACGCGGTAGTCTCAGCACCCCGGTTGCTTCCATTTCTTTCGCCGTGTTCGCCTTCAGCAGCCTGTCGGTCGAAGTGAATCCGGAGCAGTGGCGTGACGTTCCCACGCTTCTCATCTTCTTTCTTGGCGGCGTCGCTGCGCTTGCCCTGTTTGCGTCGGCCTGGCAGGTGCTGATGGCCGAATGGCTCTTTGTCTACCACGAGCCGCCCCGCTTGATCGACCTGGTCGACGATACGACCGGCCGCAGTGTCGAACAGGAAGAAGAACATGTACGCTCGCTGCTTGCTGCCAGCTATTCCGTGGCGTATGAGCAATACCTTCAAGGCAATGCCATTAGCGCACGCCGCCGTACATGGGCTTTGCGGCTGATCCTGCTATCGCTGCTCACCCAGGCATTGGCGTTCGTGGTGCTGCCATTTCACCGTCTAGGTTGATCCATGCGATTTATCGACAAATTCATGACCAGGGGACGGCGCCAGCCCCGCTTCGATACCTTGGCAAAACGCGTCCAGGACCGGCTTGCTCCCGTCTGCCAGGATCTGGGCAAAGCCGAGCAGGCGCTGGCGGAGCACCTGGGTATGCCGCAGCCTCCGCGGCTACTGATCATCGACGAGGAAAATGCTGCCGTCCTCACCTACGATGAGCGTCCCGGAGCTGACTGAGAATCCTTCCATCAACAGCTTGCTGGCATCGCTGCGCCTGATGGCCCGGGTTTGCGGCGGCGTTCATCGGCCGCCTGATTCTGATATCGGTTCGATCGGGACCGGGTCGTGAGGCCGGCAATAGCCGGCGTGACGCTCGATACCAGCGGCTCTGCCATGCGCGTCTCTGAATTGCCATCATCACGGGGTAATTTCGCTAGTTGCAGAAGATGCGAAGCTGATGATCGCTAAGCTATTGCCAATTTTTTGATGGAAACGCGAACATCACAATAAACCGACCTATAGCGGAAAAAAGGCGGTTGAGGGCGTAAAAACACATGAGGAAAACCAGCCCCTGAGCCAAGCCGGTGACAGGCCACGTGCCAGCGCCAATTAGCAAGGGAATTGACGTAAGCGCGGTGGCAAAAGAGACCATGCCAATAAACCACCATTTCTTTTCAATATTCAAATTCATACTCCGTGAAAGCTAAGTTTGGTATATCAGGCTGACAGTATGGAAAAGTCGCAGACGCCTCAAAACGGCCCGAACTGCCCCAGCCCTGAGCCTGCGGAACTGTCGTCGCCGTGGAATACGCCATGGTTCAGTAGCGAGCCTTCCAGGCCCGCCACCACCCCCTGATCAGTTGTGAATGTACTTGGTGTACACGTCGCTGAAATCGCGCTTGGTATAGGTATCGAGCATCGCAGTATTCAACGCCGTCAGCAATTCATCGAACTGGCTGACGAGACCACCGGCGCCCGGCGCGATATTGAGCTTGTGCACCGATGCAGTAGCGTCCAGCGTACGCAGCGCATTGTTGCGGCAAACCGCATCGCGCTGCTGGCGCTTGCCGATCGAGATCAAGGCTTTATAAATGTCCTTGAGCTGTTCGATGAACGCTTTCTTGACGTCGATGGAGAACTTCGTGTCGTCCAGATTGAATTTGAGCTCGATATCCATATCGAGCGTGCCAGCGGTTTCGATGGTCACGCCACTGATCTGGTGCGACGCATAATCGTAGCGCTTGATCGCGCGCTTCGACGAAATGGCAGAGTCGCCATCCACATGGATCAGGCCAAGATTGGTAAAGCAGTATTCGTCTTTCTTGCTCTTGATGAGAAAGAAGATCTGTTCGCCGTCTTCGGTGAACAGGTAGTCATCCGCATCGACATTGCCGTAGTCGGCCGGGCCGACAATGATGCCGATATCGCTGATGCCGAGTGCCTCTGCCGCCATACGCTTGAACATGATCGCCTTTCAGTGGTGGGAAAAAAGATACATTACCACCGTTTATTCGGGCACCCCGAGAATCACGCTCGACGCCTTGAACAAGGCGGTTGCAGCCAGCCCTTGCGCCAGCCCCAGCGTATCGACACTCTCGTCCGTCACGGTCGCCGCGACCGTGCCGCCACCGCCCAGTGCAATCACGACCTCGGCATTGACGGCGCCGCGCGTCAGGCGCGCGACGGTACCGGCCAGCTGGTTACGCGCCGACAGCAGCACGCCCTCGCCGGCCGTCATCACGATCACCGAGGATGACTTGATCAGTGCAAACACTTGCCGGCCCGGCGCCAGCGCCAGGTTGTCAGTGCTTTCGCGCGTGACGATGGCGACGATCTTCTGCCCGCCGGCGATGGCAAGTTCGATCTCGTCATTGACCGCACCCGGCACCACGCGCGTCACGGTGCCAAAGAACTGATTACGTGCACTCGTTCGCATCCTGAACCTCGAAAACAGTGCGACATCGTCGGCCACGCCCTCTGCCTGCCGATTGAGTCGTTCCAGAAAATCATGGTGCAGTTGCTCGACCATGGTGAAGTTCTCGACCAGTTGCGCGCCGCGCGCCGTCAGCCGCGTGCCGCCGCCGCCCTTGCCGCCGGTCGAGCGCTGCACGAGCGGTTCGCCGGCCAGGTTGTTCATCGTGTCGATCGCTTCCCACGCCGCCTTGTAGCTCAGGCCAACTTGTTTCGCGGCCGCGGTGATCGAACCGCATTGCGCGAGGGCTGCCAGCAAGCCGACCCGGTTCGTGCCGCCGAGCTGCTCGCCACCGACCGTCATCCAGACGGTGCCCTCAAGAGCGATGTGCCTGTCATCCATGTGCGCTCCAGAATCCGTTATATACTTTCGACTATAACGCTTTTTACGACTCGGGGACGACATGAAATTCTTTGCCAGTGTGCTTGCCGTGGTGACCTGCCTGGGAACGGCCCATGCTGGCGAAGTCCAGGTGGCGGTGGCCGCCAATTTCGCCGGGCCGATGGAAAAGCTGGCCGCGCAATTCCAGAAAGACACGGGCCACAAGGCCATCCTGGCGAGTGGCGCCACCGGTAAATTCTATGCGCAGATCCGCAACGGCGCGCCGTTCGAGGTGCTGCTGTCGGCCGATGACGAAACGCCGGCGCGGCTGGCAGCCGAAGGCCATGCTGTCGCCAAAAGCCGCTTCACCTACGCGGTCGGCCGCCTCGTGCTGTGGTCGGCCAGGACCAACTACGTCGATGCGGCTGGCGCCGTGCTCAAGACCGGCAACTTCAAACACCTGGCCATCGCCAATCCGAAGACGGCCCCGTACGGCGCGGCGGCAGTCGCCGTCATCGACAAGCTGGGCTTGACCGCGCATTTGCAACCACGCCTGGTCCAGGGCGAAAACATCGCGCAAGCCTTTCAGTTTGCCAGCACGGGTAACGCCGAACTGGGCTTCGTGGCGCAGGCGCAGGTCTGGCGCGATGGCAAATTCACGGCCGGCTCGGGCTGGATCGTCCCCGCGACGATGCACGCGCCGATCCGCCAGGATGCCGCGCTGCTGACCAAGGGTGCCAGGAACCCGGCCGCGCAGGCGCTGCTGGACTATCTGCGCAGCGACAAGGCCAGGGCGCTGATCCGCGCCTACGGCTACGAAGTCTAGGCACATGCTGGACGCGTCCGACTTCGCCGCGATCTGGCTGACGCTCAAGCTCGCGACCCTCGTCACGCTGCTGTTGCTGCTGTTTGGCACGCCGCTGGCATGGTGGCTCGCGCGCACCCGCTCGCGCGCCAAGCGTGTCGTCGGCGCGCTCGTCGCCCTGCCCCTCGTGCTGCCCCCGACCGTGATCGGCTTCTACCTGCTGCTGGCGATGGGGCCGAACGGCCCGCTCGGGCAACTCACCGGCGCACTGGGCCTGGGCACGCTTGCCTTCACCTTCACAGGCCTCGTGATCGCGTCGGTGTTCTATTCGCTGCCGTTCGTCGTGCAACCCCTGCAGAATGCGTTCGAGGCCATCGGTGAACGCCCGCTTGAAGTGGCCGCCACGCTGCGCGCCGGGCCGTGGGACACCTTCTGGTCGGTGGTCGTGCCGCTGGCGCGCCCCGGCTTCGTCACCGGTGCGATCCTCGGCTTTGCGCACACGATCGGCGAATTCGGCGTCGTACTCATGATCGGCGGGAACATCCCCGACAAGACGCGCGTCGTCTCCACCCAGATCTACGACCACGTCGAAGCGATGGAATATGCGCAGGCCCACTGGCTCGCCGGCGGCATGCTGGTGTTCAGCTTTGTTGTGCTGCTCACCTTGTACACGCTGTACCCGCAGTCGATGCGGGGGACGCAGCGATGAAGCCCATCTCGCTCGCATGCCGGATCGACCGCGGCGCGTTCAAGCTCGATGTCGACCTGGCCCTGCCCGGGCGCGGCGTGACCGCGCTGTTCGGCCACTCCGGCTCCGGCAAGACCACGCTGCTGCGCGTGCTGGCGGGCCTGGAACGCGTGGCCGGCGCCCGTGTCGCGCTGGGCGATGAGGTGTGGCAGGACGATGCGCGCAAGGTCTTCGTGCCGACCCACGAACGCGGCATCGGCTACGTGTTCCAGGAAGCGAGCCTGTTCCCGCATCTTTCCGTGCGCGCCAATCTTGAGTTCGGACGCAAGCGCCTCAAGCCCGCCGAGCGCCGCTTCGACCTGATGGCGGTGGCCGAACTGCTCGGCATCGAACGACTGCTCGATGCCAGTCCTGCCACGCTGTCCGGCGGCGAGCGCCAGCGCGCGGCCATCGCGCGCACGCTGCTTGCCTCGCCCCGCCTGCTGTTGATGGACGAGCCGCTCGCCGCGCTCGACATGCGGCGCAAACTCGAGATCCTGCCCTACCTCGAACGCCTGCACGACGAACTGGCGCTGCCGGTCGTGTATGTCAGCCACGCGGCCGACGAAGTGGCGCGCCTGGCCGATCATCTGGTGGTGCTGGAAGAAGGCCGCGTGCTGGCCAGCGGCCCGTTGGCCGCGACGCTCGCGCGGCTGGACCTGGCGGCAAATTTTCAGGACGACGCCGGCGTGATGATCGAGACCACGCTGCAGACCCACGACGCCGATGGCCTGTCGCACCTGGCGTTCGCCGGCGGCGTGCTGCTGGTGGGCCAGCGTAACGCCGGCGTCGGCACCCGTGTGCGCTGCCGCATTCACGCACGCGATGTGAGCCTGGCGCTGGAACGGCCACGCGGCAGCAGCATCACGAACATCCTGCCGGCGCGGGTCGACGCGGTGGGTCCGAGCGGGACGCCCGGCCAGGTGCTGGTGCGCCTGCTGGTCGGTGACACGGCGCTGCTGGCGCGGATCACCGAGCGTTCGCGGCGCGAACTGGCGATCGCGCCGGGATGCTCGTTGTGGGCGCAGGTGAAGGCCGTGGCGCTGCTGGCCTGAGCCTGAACCGGGTTAGCCCCGCAGCGCCGCTTCCAGATCGGACAACTCGGCCGGCTTGACCAGGTGCGCATCGAACCCGGCCTCGTGCGCGCGGCGGCGGTCTTCCGGCGAGCCGTAACCGGTATGCGCCACGAGGCGGATATGCGCTAGTTGCGGATTGCTCTTAATGCGGCGCGCCACCTGATAACCATCCACACCGGGCAAGCCGATATCGAGCACGATCACGTGCGGCTCGTGGCGCGCGGCCAGTTCTTCGATCTCGTTGGCGTCGGCCGTGGTGTGCGCTTCGTAGCCCATCTCGGCCAGCAGGAAGCCCATCATCTCCATCGCATCGACGTTGTCGTCCACCAGCAGCACGCGCATGCCGCTGCTCTGCGACTCCGGTGCGGACGACGGCGCTGAAGCATCATCCGCGCCGGCGCCGACATGCAGCAGCGGCAGGTCGACGGTAAACGTGCTGCCAAGGCCGATGCCTTCGCTGGTCGCCGACAGGTGGCCGCCGTGCAGTTCGAGCAGGTGCGACACCAGCGACAGGCCGATGCCCAGGCCTTCCGGCGCGCGGTCGGGTGGGACCTCGACCTGGGTGAACATGCCGAAGATGCGCGGCAGGTTGTCCCTGGCGATGCCGATGCCGTTGTCACGCACCGAAATGCACACGCGCGCACTGTCGGTAACGCGCACGGCCAGGTGGATTTCGCCACCGGTCGGCGTGAACTTGGCCGCGTTGTGCAGCAGGTTGCCGACCGACTGGGCCAGGCGCACCGGGTCGCCCGAGACCCAGATCTGGTGGTCCGGCTGCTCGACGCTCAGGCGGTGCCTGCGCGCGTTGATCAAAGGCGCCGCCGTCTCGATGGCCTGGGCGATCACGCCCCTGATCTCGACTTCTTCGTTGCGCAGCACGATTTTTCCTTCGGAGATGCGGGCCACGTCGAGCAGGTCGTCCACCAGGTGCGCCAGGTGATCGACCTGGCGCGTGATCACGTCGCGTGCATGCGCCTGGCGCTCGGCGGCCCCTTCGCCGATGGCGCCCAGCAGCGCGGCCGCGTTGCGGATCGGGCTCAGGGGATTGCGCAGCTCGTGCGCCAGCGTCGCCAGGAACTGGTTCTTGTTGCTGTCGGCGGCGCGCAGCAGCGCCTCCATCTCGCGCCGGCCCGTGATGTCGCTGGTCACGCGCGCTACCCGCACCACCTGGCCGCGCGCGTCGCGCACCGGGAACACGCGGTCACGCACCCAGCGCACCTGGCCGTCGGCGCCGGCGATGCGGAACTCGTCGTCGTAGTGGGCTTCGAATGCCACGCGCTCCCAGCGCGCCGCCATGCGCGCGCGGTCGTCCTGGTGCACGGCGGCGAGCCAGTCGTCGGGCTGCTGGCCTAGTGCCTCGGCGCTGCGGCCCCACACGGTGGCATACGCCGGGCTGACATACACGACCTCGCGCGCCGGCACCGAGAACATCCAGAACACGTCGTCGATATTGTCAGTCAGCTGGCGGAAGCGTTCTTCGCTGTCACGCAGGTCGACCTGGATCTGGCGCATGCGCAGCAGCGCGTTGACGTTGGCGATCAGTTCATCGGCCTCGATCGGCGCGGCCAGGTAGTTGTCGGCGCCGCCTTCCAGGCCGCGGATCTTGTCGGCGCGGCCCGTCAGGGCGGCCGACGTCTGCAGCACCAGCACCGTGCTGCTGTCCGATTCGGCCTTGATGCGGCGGCACACTTCGATGCCGTTGATGTCGGGCAGCTTCACGTCGAGCAGCACCAGCGCCGGCAACGTATTGCGCACGATTTCCAGGGCGTCGGTGCCGTTGGCCGCTTCCAGCACCTCGAAGCCGGCGCTTTGCAGGATGCGGGTCTTCGCGTAGCGCGCGCCGTCGTTGTCGTCAACGTTGAGAATCTGGGTCGGATGGGAGTTCATGATCCTGTGGTATCAAATGCCGGTGGCGTCGGCGCCAGGCTGCGCGGCAGGGTCAAGGTGAAGGTGGAACCGACACCGACGGTGCTGGCCACGTCGACCCGCCCGCCAAGCAGTTCGGCCAGCTTGCGGCACAGGGGCAGACCGAGACCGGTGCCCTTGCTGCGCCGCTGCAGCGGATGCTCGATCTGGCTGAATTCTTCAAAAATGAGTTGCAGGTTCTCGTGGCTGATGCCGATGCCGGTATCGGCCACGGCAAATGCAATGGTGTCTGCCTCGGGATCATGCGCGGCAAACACCAGCACCGAGCCCTGCTCGGTGAATTTCAGCGCGTTCGAAATGAAGTTGCGCAGGATCTGCGAGATCTTGCCTTCGTCCGAATACAGTGGCTCGGTCACGCCGGACGGCTCGAACACCAGTTCGACGCGCGCCTCGTCCACCAGCGGGCGCAGCATGCCCTTGAGCGCGCGGAACAGGTTCTCGACCACGACCGGTTCGACCTGTACCTGTACGCGCCCCGCTTCGATCTTGGCCAGGTCGAGCAAGTCATTCACCAGCTCGGACAAATCGTTGGCCGCGGTGGCGATGAAGCTCACCTGGCGCTCCTGCTCTTCGGTCAGGTCGCCATCCATCCGGTTGAGCAGCAACTGGGCCAGCGCGCGGATCGACGACAGCGGCGTGCGCAGTTCGTGGCTCGTGTTGGACAAGAAGCGCGACTTCATCTCGTCGGCGCGGCGCAGGCGCTCGGCCTTGTCCTCGATCTCGGCATACAGCGCCACGATGCCGCGGTTGGTGTCCTCCAGCTCGCGCGTGAGCGACATCAGGTCTTCCTGGCGTTCGCGCAGCTCGGCCAGTGTCGACAGCAGCTCCTGGTTCTGCATCTGCAGCTCGTGCAGGGGACTGGCGTCCGGGCTGTCGGCCAGGCGCGCGCCGATTTCAGCCAGCCGCGCCGGCGTGATGTGCTCGTGCGCCGGCAGCGCCTTGCGCACCGTGACGTTGGCCGCGCCGGTTTCGCCGGGGTCGACTTCGCACGCGTCCATCAGGCGATGCGCGGTGACGATCGCCAGTTCGCGCAGCGACTCGGGACCTGTTTCGCCGAACGTCGGGTCGCTCGAGCGGCCATTGCGCGGCCGCCCGGCGCTGACCAGGACTTCGAGATGCTGGCGCCCGTCGCGTTCGCACAGCTGGAACACGGCGCGCCCGCCGGGGCCCTGGTAGCTGGCGCCGCGCGCCACCTCGGACACCGCCGTGCCGACCCGCACCTGGTCCTGCTGCGACAATCCCAGCATGGCCGAGATCTGGCGCGCACGCTGGCGTACCAGCACCACATCCTGCTCGCTGTCCAGGCCGACGCTGAGGATGCGCAGGGATGTCATGCGAGGCCTGCTACCCGGCGCACGACAACGACCATCGCGTCGTCGCGGCCACGAATGAAGTCGCGCATCAGAACCGCGGCGATCAGCGCCGGCGCGCGCCCGTGCAGGCCCGGATACTTGTGCAGATCCCACTGGGTCTGGATGCCGTCCGAGCACAGGATGCACAGCGCGCCGGGCGGGAACGGCACCGGGAACTCCTGCACCTTGCGCATATTGGCGCCGACGATGCCGTTGTGCGACACCAGCGCGCGCCGGTCGTCGTCGATCACGACGCCAGCGATATTGCCCACACCGGCGAAACTCAGTTCGTCCTTGTAGAAATCGATACGCGCCGCCGCGAGGGCCGCGCCGCGCGTACCGCGCAATGCTTCGTGCGCCGCGTGCACCATCTCGCCTGCGCCGACCGGGCCGCGCTGGGCCAGCGCATCGATCGCCGCATTCGTGGCTGCCGCCGCATTCGGGCCGTGGCCCAGGCCATCGCATGCCAGGATGGTGGCGCCATCGTCGCCGCACGAGACGGCCCAGCCGTCGCCGCATTCGTCTTCGCCGGCGATCGGCGCCCACAGTGCGCCCACCTCCACGCCGCTAGGGTGCGGGGCCGGCTCGTCGCGCCACAGGCGCATGAAGAATGCAGTACCCTCGCCGCGCCGCGTGTAGACGTCGAATTCGTCGGACAGGCGCAGCAGCGCGCCCAGGCCCGTGCCCGCGGTGCCGGCGCTCGAGACGCCATCGAGGAGGCAGTTGTCGATGTCGGCGATGCCGGGACCCTTGTCGAGCGCCAGCACATCGACGCCGATACCGGCCGGCGACTGCGCCGGACCGACGTGCATCGCGCCTTCGCCGGCGTGCTTGAGGATGTTGGTGGCCGCTTCGGTGATGATCAGGGCCAGCTGGCCGGCCTTGACTTCATTGAAGCCCAGCGAGTCGGCCACCTTCTGGCCGGCGCGGCGCACGGCCGCGACATCGCTGGCATGGGTAAGGGTGAAGACGAAGTGCGACGACTGAGAACTGATCAGCGTTTCCATTTGATAATCAGCACCGCGGTGCCCTCCTTCGGACGGCTGTCGATGTCGAACTCGTCGACCAGCCGCTTGGAGCCGCCCAGGCCGAGGCCCAGGCCGCCGCCAGTGGTGAAACCGTCACGCAGTGCGCTCTCGATATTCGGGATGCCCTGGCCGGCGTCGACGAACAACAGCCCGATGCCAAGGCGCGCGCCGTCGTCGAAGGCATCGAGATGCACCTCGCCGCCGCCGCCGTATTTGATGGTATTGCGTGCGAGTTCACTGGCCGCCGTCACCAGCTTGGTCTGGTCGACCAGCGAGAGACCGATCGCCACTGCGCGTTCGCGCACCTGCTTGCGCACGCCCACCACGTCTTCATCCGAGCGCAGGCGCAAGGTCACGCGGCCGGTACGCTGCGCGCGGCGATGCTCCAGCAGCGGTGTCTCGAACAGCACCGTCTGGGTTTGCGCGTCGACCATTACCGATAGCTCTTTCCGAGCAGGGCCATGCCCTTCTCGACATTGAGCGCCGTCTGAACGCCATGCAGAGTCAATCCGAGTTCGACGAGCGTGATCGCCACCGCCGGTTGCATGCCCACCACCACGGTGCGTGCGTCGAGCACGCGCGCCATGGCGGCGGTGTTGCTGATCATGCGGCCGATGAAGGAGTCGACCAGGTCGAGCGCCGAGATGTCAATCAGGACGCCCTTGGCGCTGTCGCTGACGATGCGCTGGGTCAGGTCGTCCTGCAGTTGCATCGCCAGGCGGTCATGCATGTCGACCTGGATCGTCACCAGCAACAGGTCGCCCATGCGCAGGATCGGGATACGTTCCATAGCAATCGCCTCAGGCTGCGTTCTTGATCATGATCGACGCGCCGGTGCGCTCGAGCGCGACCAGGAAGGCGTCGGCCAGCGTGGCCTTGGTGATCACGTCTTCCAGGTTCACGCCCAGGTGCACGATGGTTTGCGCGATCTGTGGCCGGATGCCGCTGATGATGCAGTCGGCGCCCATCAGGCGCGCGGCCGCGATGGTCTTCATCAGGTGCTGGGCGACGAGCGTGTCGACGGTCGGCACGCCGGTGATGTCGATGATCGCGATGATGGCGCCCGTGTCGACGATCTTTTGCAGGATGTTTTCCATCACCACCTGGGTGCGGGCCGAATCGAGGGTGCCGATCAGCGGCAGCGCCAGGATGCCGTTCCACAGCTTGACCACGGGCGTGGACAGCTCGAGCAGCTCTTGCTGCTGGCGCACGATGATCTGGTCTTTCGTCTTCTGGAAGACTTCGATCGTGTACAGGCCCAGCTTGTCGATCAGCGTGTTGACGGTCCAGGAGGCGATCGCCAGGCCATCGGCATCGGTCTCGAACACGTCGCGCAGGCGCGCGAACAGCGGCTGCTTGAGCGAGAACACGAGCGTTGCCGTTTCGGCCGGGGTGGAGCCGGCCTTGGCGCGGGTGGCCGAGATTTCGCTGAGCAGGTCGCGCACTTCGTCCCACGAGCGGTGCTCGATGTTCTCGAGTTCACCGCTGCGGGTCGCGACAGCGAACGCCTTGAGCAGCTGCTGGCAATGGGCGCGCAACTGCTCGCGCGCCGCGCCGCTGCTGCGCACCGTGATCGACTCCAGCTGGGCGAGCCATTCTGCGCCAATCCCTGATTCTTCTGCAAGAATCGCCTGGCTGATCCGGTCCGCATAATCGTTCATGCTCATCTGTCGTGTCCTCAAATAGTAGGTGGCGCCGCACAATGCCCCGCTGATTTCGGGCTGGTGTGGCAGAGTGCTGGTAAAAATCCAACTATACCATTTTCGATGTAGACAATCCGCGTTGTTCTGTTGGCTAGAGGATATTTTTGCGCATCCCGCGCACTCTTGCGCGATGTGCCCATTCGTACAGCACGGGCAGCAATAACAGGGTCAGCACGGTCGACGACAGGACCCCGCCGATGACCACCGTGGCCAGCGGGCGCTGGACCTCGGCGCCGGTGCCTGTCGCCAGCGCCATTGGCACGAAGCCGAGCGACGCTACCAGCGCCGTCATCAGCACCGGCCGCAGTCGCGCCAGCGCGCCATCGCGCACCGCCTCGGGTAGCACCATCCCCTCTTCGCGCAGGCTGCGGATGAACGCGATCAGCACCAGGCCATTGAGCACCGCCACACCGGAGAGCGCGATGAAGCCCACCGCCGCCGACATCGACAGCGGAATGCCGCGCGCCCACAGCGCGGCCACGCCGCCGGCCAGCGCGAACGGAATCCCGGTAAACACCAGCAGGCCGTCGCGCAGGTTGTTGAAGACCAGGTACAGCAGCACGAACACCAGCAGCAGCGAGGCCGGCACGATCAGGCGCAGGCGCTCGGCGGCGGCCGTCAGGTGCTCGAACTGGCCGCCCCAGGCCGTCCAGTAGCCGGGCGCAATGCGCACATCCTGCGCAATGCGCGCCTGCGCTGCCGCGACGAACGAGCCGATGTCGCGCCCGCGCACGTTGGCGGTAATGACCACACGGCGCTTGCCTTCTTCGCGACTGAGCTGGTTCGGGCCCGGCGCGACGTCGAAGGTGGCGATTTCGCCCAGCGTGATGAAGCTGTGCCCTCCCTCCTTCGTGCCAGGCAAGGCCACCGGCAGCCGGCGCAGGGCGTCGATGTCGGCGCGCAGGTCTTCCGGCAGGCGCACGACGATGTCGAAGCGGCGGTCGCCCTCGAACAGGGTGCCGGCCACGCGCCCGGCGGTGGCGGTCGCGATCATTTCCTGCACGTCGCCGATGTTCAGGCCCATGCGCGCGGCGCGTTCGCGGTCGACCCGGATCTGCAGAATCGGCAGGCCCGACGTCGCCTCGACCTGGACCTCGCTCGCACCGGGCACCGCGCGCAGGCTGGCCGCGATCTGGCCGGCGGTTGCTTCCAGCACGGCCAGGTCGTCGCCGAACAGCTTGACGGCGACGTCGCTGCGCACGCCCGAGATCAGCTCATTCACGCGCAACTGGATAGGCTGGCTGAATTCGTAGCTGTTGCCGGGCAGGCGTTCGAGCGCCGTGCGGATCGCGCCTTGTACGGCGGCGCGCGAACGCCTCGGCTTGGGCCACGCGGATTCGGGCTTGAAGATGATGAAGCTGTCGGCCACGCTCGGCGGCATCGGGTCGGACGCGATTTCGGCTGTGCCGATGCGGGCGAACACGCGCGCGATCTCGGGCACCTCGCGCATCAGCGTCGTCTCGATCTGCTGCTGCATCTTCACCGACTGGGTCAGGCTCGTGCCCGGCACACGCACCGTCAGCACGGCCATGTCGCCTTCGTCCAGATTGGGCGCAAATTCGGTGCCCAGGCGCGTGGCCATCAGCACCGCCAGCGCGATCACCAGGCCGGCAAACACCAGCACCACGGCGCGGTTGGCCAGCGCGTAGTCGAGCGCCGGCGCGTACCAGCGGCGCGCGGCGAGCATGACGCGGCTGTCCTTTTCGGCGACCTTGCGGCCGATGAACAGCGCCACGGCGGCCGGCACGAACGTCACCGACAGGATCATCGCGCCCAGCAGCGCGAACACCACCGTGAACGCCATCGGATGGAACATCTTGCCCTCGATGCCGGTGAGCGCAAAGATCGGCAGGTACACGATCATGATGATCAACTGCCCGTAGATCAGGGGCCGCCTGGCTTCGCGCGCGGCGGCGAAGACTTCGGCAAAGCGCTCTTCGCGGCTCAGGAGGCGCCCGAGCCGGTGCTGGGCGCCGGCCAGCCGGCGCACGCAGTTCTCGACAATGACGACGGCGCCGTCGACGATGATGCCAAAGTCCAGCGCGCCCAGGCTGAGCAGGTTGGCGCTGACACCGCCGGCCACCATGCCGGAGAACGTAAACAGCATCGCCAGCGGAATGACCAGCGCGGTCAGCAGCGCCGCGCGCAGGTTACCCAGAAAGAAAAACAGCACCGCAATGACGAGAATCGCGCCCTCGACGAGGTTCTTGCGTACAGTGGCAATCGCCTTTTCGACCAGCACCGTGCGGTCGTAGACCGTGACCGCCTTGACGCCCTTGGGCAGGCTGCGGTTGATCTCGAGCATGCGCGCATCGACCGCCTGCGCGACCTTGCGGCTGTTCTCGCCGATCAGCATGACGACGGTGCCCAGCACCACCTCGACGCCGTTCTCCGTCGCCGCGCCGGTGCGCAGCTCGCGCCCGATGCCCACTTCGGCGACGTCGCGCACGCGCACGGGAATCCCGTTGACGCTGGTGACGACGATATTGCCGATGTCGTCGATCGACGCGGCCTGGCCCGGCGCGCGCACCAGGTACTGCTCGCCCTCGCGCTCGATGTAGCCGGCGCCGACATTGCTGTTATTGCGCTCGAGCGCGTGCACGATGTCGATCAGTTCCAGTCCGTACGACGACAGTGTGGCCGTGTTCGGGGCCACCAGGTATTCCTTGTCGAAGCCGCCGATGGAGTTGATGTCCGTGACGCCCGGCACCGTGCGCAGTTGCGGCTTGATGATCCAGTCCTGGATCTCGCGCAGGTCGGTCGGCGTGTACGGCGTGCCATCGGGCTTCTTCGCCCCCGGCTCGCTCTCGACCGTCCACTGGTAGATTTCACTCAGGCCCGTGGCGATCGGGCCCAGCGCCGGCACCACGCCGGCCGGCAGGTTTTCGCGCGCATCCTGCAGGCGCTGGCTCACGAGCTGGCGCGCGAAGTGGATGTCGGTGCCCTCGTCAAACACCACCGTCACCTGCGACAGGCCGTAGCGCGACAGCGAGCGGTAGGTTTCCAGATGCGGCAGCCCGGCCAGCACCGCCTCGACCGGGTAGGTGATGCGCTGCTCGACCTCGAGCGGCGAGTAGCCTGGCGCGGCCGTGTTGATCTGCACCTGGACGTTGGTCACGTCGGGCACGGCGTCGATCGGCAGGCGGCCATAGTTATAGATGCCGATGGCGGCCATCGCCAGCACGGCCAGCAGCACCAGCCAGCGGCGCGCGATACTGAGCGCAATGAGACGGTCGAACCAGGTAGCGGCTTGCAGGTCAGTGCTCATGGCTGGCCTCGCCCTTGCCCTGTTCGGCCTTGACCGTGAAGCTGCCGCCGGCGGCGTAAGCGTCACCCGCGCTCAGGCCCGCGGTGATCTCGGTGAAGCGGCCATCCGAGCGCCCCGTGCTGACGGGTTGCGCGACGAAGCCTTCCTTGACGCGCTTGTAGACCACCTGGCGCGCATCGAGCGTCTGGATTGCTTCGCGCGCGACGGCCACCGGCACGTCGCTCGAACCGGTGACGATGTCGACGTTCACGGCCAGGCCAGGCCGCCAGGCGGCGCCCGGATTGGCCAGCACCACGCGCGCCTTGGCCGAGCGCGACGCCTCACCCACCAGCGAGCTGACAAAACTGACCTTGCCGGGCGCCGTCGTGCTTGATGCGATCGAGCGGATCACGGCGCTCGTGCCGACGCGGACGATGTCCAGGTCGCGCGCCGGCACCACCACGTCGGCCCACACGGTCGACAGGTCGGTCAGCGTGAACACGCGCGTATCCGCGCCCACCACTTCGCCCAGCGTGATGTGCTTTTCGACGATGATGCCGTCGAACGGGGCGCGGATGGCGAGCAGGTTCGAGCCACCGCCACCGGCGGCGCCCAGCGCCTGCAACTGCTGGCGGACGGTGTCGCGCGCGACTTCGGCCTCGACCAGTTCCTGCTCGGCTTTCAGCAGATCCTGGCGCGCCGTGATCTTTTCTTCCCACAGCGTGCGCTCGGTCGCAACAATCCTGCGCGCGTAGTCGACGCGCTTCTGCGCCGCCGTCAGCGCGCCGCGCTGGCCGGCGATGTCGGCGCTGGCGATGCTGGCCAGTACCTGGTCCTTGCGCACCTGCTGGCCCAGGTCGGCGCTGACATCGCGCACCGAACCGGCCGCGCGCGGCGTGACGTGGGCGGTGCGGTCTTCGTTCAGCGCGATCTGGCCCGGCATGCGGATGAAGGTGTCCAGGTGCTTCGGGCCGGCCGTGGCGAGCGTGATGCCGGCCACCGTGATCTGGTTCGGTGTGAAGTGAATGACGCCGTCGTCGGCGTGCGCTTCTTCTTTTTCCCCGGCGTGTTCGGTGTGCTCGTCATGCTCGTCGCCTGCCGGCTGCGCGCGGTCGCGCAGCATGACAAAGGCGGCCAGCGCCAGCGCGACGGCCAGCATGATGACGATGATGCGGGTTTGCTGCTTGTTCATGGGTTCTCCTGCACGGCTGCCTGTCCCAGCAGACGTGCGATATCGGCCTGCGCGCGATGGCTCTCGGCGACGGCATTGAGGTATTGGTAGGTAGATTGCGCCAGCACGCGCTGGGCATCGAGCACGTCGATCAGGCCGAACTTGCCAAGCTCGAAGCCGCGGCTGGCGGCGCGCTGCGCGTCCTGTGCCCCCGGCAGGATATCGGTCGCGATCAGCGCGCATTCGGCCAGCGCCGTGCCAAGTCGCGCATGGGCCTGGCCCAGTTCGGCGCGCAGGCGGGTGGCTTGCGCCTCCTGTTCGTCCTGCGCCTTGTCGACGCGGCGCAGCGCATCGAGGACGGCGCCGTCGTTGCGATTGAACAGCGGCAGCGGCACCGACAGGCCCAGCACGGTACGGTTGCGGGCATCCGGCCCTTCGCGCTGGGCGCCGACGATCACGCTCACGTCCGGCGTGCGGCGCGCCTGTTCGAGCCGGGCCAGCGCCTGACGATGCTTCAGGTGCGCGCCAGCCTGGCGCATGCCGGGTGCGGCATCCAGTTGCGCCAGCAACCGGTCGAGCGGCGGCAACGTGGGCAGCGTGACCGCGTCCGGTTCGACGACCACGAGCCCGCGCGCGTCGCCCGCCCACAGCGCGGCGAGCTGGATCCGCGCGGCCTCCAGCGCGCGCGCCGCCTGCAGCGCCTCGATGCGCGCTCCCCCCTGCGCCACGCGGGCGAGGGTCTGCTCGACGGGCGACAGGGTGCCGGCATCGACCCGCTTGCCGGCCGCATCCAGCGCGCGGCCCGCGAGATGTACCAGTTCCTGCGCCATGCGTTCGCGGGCCAGCGCGGCCGCGACGTCATGGAACGCGGCAATGACGTCGGCGCGCACGCGCGCCTGCTCGGCGTTCAGCGCCAGCGTCGCCAGCTGGCCTTCCTGGCGCGCCGCATCGATGCGCGCGGCGCGCTTGCCGCCCAGCTCCACCGGAATGGTCAACAGCGCCGTGGTCGTGCGGTTGTCGCCCCGCGTGCCCTCGCGCAGCAGCTCGAGTTCGGGATTGGGGCGCGCCCCGGCCTGGGCCAGTGCGCCCTGTTGCGCCGCGACCTCTTGGCCGGCCGCGCGCAGCGTCGGATTCAAACGCAGGGCCAGCGCGATGGCGGCGTCGAGCGTCAGGGGCTGCGTGGGGGTGGCCACGGCAGCGGCCATTGGCGCAGCCTGGGCTGCCGGTGGCAGGCCAATGCAGGCCAGCGCGCACGCCATGGCGAACGCCGCCAGCGGCGGTGTCAAACGGTGTTTCATGATGGTGCTCCGAACGGGTGAATGTCCGGCGAAGGCAATCGGGCGGCCGCGCTTGGCGGGCCGGCGATGGAGATTCGCCGCGCTAGATGCGCAGCAGGCGGTCGGGTGGCGGAATCAGGTCGGGCACGTGCGAGACGTAGCGCCGTGTTTCGCCGCGCAGGTGCGGCGCCCCCTTGGGCAGGGGCAGATTGGGTTGTGACGACAGGACTGCGCTGGCCGACAGATGGTGGCAGGCGTCGCAGTCGTTGCAGGGGTCGGCCGGGCTGGCGTCGTCCTGGCTTGAAGTCGATGACGAGCTCGCGGTCGAGGATGAATGCTTGTGGGTGTGGTGACCCGGGTGCATGGTCTTTTCATTGTGCGTGCAATAGGCAGCACCCGCCGCCCAGGCGGCCTGGAAAGGCATGGCGAACAGCAGCAGGATAAGGAAAAGACGGCGCATTGGTGTATTAAATACCCTGTAGCCGCTGGAGGGTCAAGCACTATCGACGGCCCGGCGTCTGCCGTCCCGTTTTTGGCCCGCTTCCGGCTGGAAGACTTCCTGCAGCACATCGATGAAGGCACGCAATGCAGCAGGCACATGGCGGTGGCCGGGATAGTACAAGGCCAGCTCGCTCGACGGTGCACACCAGTCTTGCAGCAGGGGCACCAGGCGACCGGCGGCCAGATGGTCGCGCGCGCTGGTGTCCGGCACGTAGGCGATGCCCTGCCCGGCCAGCGCGGCGTCGACCATCAGGCCGACCTGGTTCAGGATGAGAATGCCCGGCACGTCGAGCGCCATCGCCTGGCCGTGGCGCGTGAACTCCCAGCGGTAGATCTTCCCGCTTTGCATGCGCATGCGGATGCAGCGGTGGCGGAGCAGGTCGTCCGGGACGACCGGGATACCATGCTCCTTCAGGTAGGCGGGCGAGGCCATCGGCATGAAACGCACCGGCGCACCGAAGCGCGCCATGTGCATGTCCTGCGGCACCGCCTCGGCCAGGCGCACGCCGGCATCGAAGCCGCCGGCGACGATGTCCACCAGGCCGTTGTCGACGAACAGGTCGAGTGCAACGGCCGGGTAGCGCGCCAGGAACACGGGCACCGCATGCTGCAGCAGCCAGTGCGCGGTCGGCTCGGCCGTGTTGATGCGCAGCAGGCCGCCCGGCTGCTGACCGACACCGTTGACGGCCTCGCAGGCCGCGCCCAGTTCGCGCAGGATCGGCTCGATGCGGCGCAGGAACCCCTCGCCCGCCTCGGTCGGCGCGACACTGCGCGTGGTGCGGTGAAGCAGGCGCACGCCGAGTTTTTCTTCCATCACGCGCATCATGTGGCTCAGCGTCGACGGCGATACGCCCAGTTCATCGGCTGCCTTGCGAAAGCTGCGGCGGTTGGCAATGGCGACAAAGGCGCGCAGATCATCGAGGTCGGGCTGAGGCATTACTGGCAATCCTTCATGAATGCATGCGAGATTCATCCGATGATAGCAGCAGATTAGTTCGCTATCGTGGTGGCTCCATTTATCCTGACAGGAGAACAGCATGCAACGCACCTGGTTCATCACCGGCACGTCCAGCGGCTTTGGCCGCATCATGACCGAACAACTGCTGGCGCGCGGCGACCGCGTCGCGGCCACGCTGCGTACGCCTTCAGCGCTCGCCGACCTGCAGGCGCGCTATCCGGGGCAACTCTGGGTGGCCCAATTGGATGTCACTGACGATGCGGCGATCGATGCCGTGCTGGCCCGCGCCTTCACCGAGCTGGGACGGATCGACGTCATCGTCAGCAACGCTGCCTACGGCCTGTTCGGCGCGGCCGAAGAACTCACCGGCGCACAGGTACGGCGCCAGCTCGACACCAACCTGCTCGGCGCGATCCAGCTCATCCGCAGCGCCCTGCCCTGGCTGCGCAGGCAGGGCGGTGGCCGCGTGATCCAGGTGTCATCCGAGGGCGGGCAGATCGCCTACCCGAACTTCAGCGTGTATCACGCGACCAAGTGGGGCATCGAAGGTTTCGTCGAAGCGGTCGCGCAAGAGGTCGCGCCATTCGGCATCGAATTCACACTGGCCGAGCCAGGACCGACGCCCACCAATTTTGCCGCTGGAATGGATACCGCGCCGGCCATGGCGGACTACGACACAACGCCATCGGGCGCGGTGCGGCGCGCGCTGGCCGACGGCAGTTTCCGGTTGAGCGGCGATCCGGTGCAGATGGTGCGATCCATGATCGACTCGGCCGACCAGTCGCCGGCGCCGCGCCGCATCGCGCTGGGGTCGACCGCCTACCGGTCAATTCACGCCGCGCTGACGGACCGGTTGGCCAGGCTCGAAGCGCAACAGGACATCGCATTGAACGCGGACCTGACAACGTGAAGAACGCTTTGCCGGATTAATCCACCAGCAGGCTGGCGCGAGGCTGGGGTGCCGCCTGGGCTTCCTGCGCACCGCTGCGCGCAGGCACCGGCACATCGAACTGGTAATCGGCCGCCGCATGCACTTCCCAGCCGCCGTCGCCCGTCAGCCACAAGACGTGCGTATGGTGGCGCAGCACGCCGGCGCGGTGCGCTACGCTCACCAGCGTCGTGCCCTTGTCGCGCAGGCGCTTGTACAGCGACGATTCGTTGGCACTGTCGAGCGCGCTGGTGGCTTCGTCCAGGATCACGATGGCCGGCTCGTGCACCAGCACGCGGCCAAATGCCAGGCGCTGCTGCTCGCCGATCGACAGCAGCTTTTCCCAGTCGAGCGTAGCGTCCAGGCCTCCGACGCGCTCGGCCAGATACGGCAGGTGCACTTGCTCGAGTATGGCAGTCAACTGCTCGTCGCTCAGCGACGTGCGGGTGCTTGGATAGATGAGCTGGCTGCGCAACGTGCCTGGCTGCAGATACGGCTGTTGAGGCAGGAAGAAGAAATCCTCGCGCGGCGGATGATGAATCACCCCACTGCCCTTGTGCCACAGCCCGGCAATGGCGCGTAGCAGCGAACTCTTGCCACAGCCGCTGTCGCCGTTGATCAGCAGTGCGTCGCCCGGCTTCAGCGACAGCGTCAGATCCTTGATCAGCACGCGGTCGGACTGCGGCGGGCACAGGGTCAGCGACTCGAGCGCGAGGCGGTCGCCAGGCGTGCGCGTGATGCGCGCCTGCATGTCGCACGGGTTGCCGGCCGGCGGCTCGGGCATTACGTGCATGGACAAGGTCTGCAGGCGGCCAATGCCGGCGACGAAGCGACTCAGGCTTTCGAAGTTGTCGACGATGACGCCCACTGCCGTCAGCACCGCCGTGAAGGCGCCAGCTGCCTGCACCGCGCGTCCCACTTCGAGCTCGCCCGACAGGACGGCATCGGCCAGGATCACGAACGGCAGCACCAGCGTGAGCTGGCTGAAGGTGCGCTGGAACAGGTTCAATGCGCGCTGCTTCTTGATCAGGCGCGAGAAATTATGGATGACCTTGTTGAACTTGCTGTCGATGTGCGCGCGCTCCTGCGCTTCGCCGCCATAGAAGGCGATCGACTCGGCATTCTCGCGCAGCCGGATCAGGCTGAAACGAAAATCGGCTTCGCGCCGCAACTGCCAGAAATTCAGGTGAATGAGCGGATTGCCGAAGACGAGCAGCGCGATCATGGTGCCCAGCACAGCGTAAGTCACCAGGACGCCAACGAGCACATGCGAGATCGACCACAGCACGGCGCTGAACGCCACCAGTTGCATCAGCGACCCGAGGAAGATCAGCATGAAGTGCACGGAGCGCCCGGTGAACGTGTTCACATCCTCGCAGATACGCTGGTCGGGATTGTCGATTTCCTGGTTCGAACCCAGCTCGTAGTATTTGCGACCGCCCACGTAACCATCAAGGAAGCGCCGGGTCAGCCAGCGGCGCCATTTGTTCGCGAACAGATCGCGCATGTAGTAGTAGAACGCGTAGATCGGCACGGCGAACGCGAGCACGATCAGGCAGGCCTGGACCGCGCCCCAGAAGCGGTTGCGGTCCTTGCCAGCCAGCGCCGAGGTCAGCTCACCGGCCTGGTCATTGAGCATCACGGCGAGCTTGGTTTCCACCAGCATCAGCACGATCAGCAACGCCAGCAGCAGCCATGCCCGCTTGCGCTCGTCACCCAGCCAGTACGGCTTGGCGACGCTGACGAACTGCTTCCATGCCGCCACCGACAAGGGCGGGCCTCTGCGCTTTTTCTTCGTGTTGCCAGGAATGTCGCGCGGCGTTCCCTCGTCAAGCGTCTGTGTATGGTCCGTCATGATTCTGCAATGCCTGTTCCCGGCGCGTCCGACCACGAAAACGCGTCCGGTGGTACGTTGATTCGTGCTTGCATCGGCAGCGGTGATCGCCGATGTCTGCAAACCTGCGAACTGTATTTACCCAGTTCACGTACGCAGCATACGGTCGTGTCACCGAATGATCCGTGCGGAAACAGACATAGCAACACTATCTTGAGGGAATTCTTACAGGAAGCACGATCAAAGGCGGCGAGCCGATCGACGGGCGTGCCATCAGTGGGCTTCCAGCAGGGTCAGGTCAGGAAACTGCCTCGCACGGTAGCGGACCGGGTAGGTGTCGGGTCACGGTGTCATCAGGTGCCCGGCCACCGCGCTCACCGTATCCCAGTCATACGTGGCTGCACGCTGCGCCTCTCCCTGCTCTTTGAAGCGTACCAAGGCAATCCTGTCTGATCTGGGCAGGAGCGCATCCACATCCTCTGACCATGTACAGAGGCTGAATTCTTGGCGCGCATGGTTGTCTTGTGCAAGCAAGAAGCTTGCGACAAACAAGTCGAAGTCGTGTTTTTCGTTCAGATCGTCGAAAAGTGGTTTCTAGTCCGCATAGTCTTCGGCCAGATCACGCTGGCTCAATTGGGCCATGCCGCGTGCAACTTCCTGGTCTTCAGGCGTGTAGGTTTGTGCGCTTATCACGGCGCCGCCCTTGCCGATGACTTCACAAATCTTTCCTGGATTGACGCGGATGGTGATCAGGCGTGGCGCGAAGTCTGACAGTTCGGTCCTCACGATTGGCATGGCCTTCTGCATTTCGCCCCGGATGTGGTGATGGCCATCTTTGGCTTGCCCCAGTGCCATCTGCATGATTTCGTTAGTGATGCCATGGATCTTGGTTTTCATCTGCAGCGGTGATACCTGCCGCGTCACCGGCCACCTTGAAGTCCATGTCGCGCAGGTGATCTTCATCGCCCAGGATGTCCGACAGCACGGCGAACTTTCCGCCTCATTGATCAGGCCCGTGGCGATGCTAGCCACCTACGATTTAATCGGCACGCCGGCGTCCATCAGTGCCAAGCAGCCGCCGCAGATTGAGGCCCTCGAGACACAACTAGTAGCATATAACAAAACAATGGAAAAGGCAGGGTAGCAATCCTCAACAAGAGACGGCCTATCCAAATAGGGACACTAATTAAAATTTCTATTCTTCATAACGTATCTCAGTGTTTGCGCAAGCCCCTGCAGACGAATAAAAAAAGAAATCTTGAGAAGAAAAATGAAACAATTTGATAGTTTTAAAATTTATAACCTAGCTATAATTATTCAATTTCACAAAGATACAAAAATGTCTCTCCAGGTACAGTCCGATGATTTGATAAAGTGTTTTTCAGGCGACCCTGATTGTGCGATGGCATATCAGTGGATTCTGAACCACTTAAGAGAGCTGGGCGTAGCTTGGCTTCCAAGCAACACAACGAGTCTTAAGAACAGCATCAAAGGCAATATGGGAGAATTTATTGCATTCCATCTTTCTGAATATGATGGACTAACAGGCACCGATTACCACCCATTTCTTGCAGGTGCTGTTCGCCCCTTAGCAGATTCACCAGACCCTGGCTTGGATATTAGTTTCATTTACTTAGACCCATTAGGCGACACAGAAAAAGATCGATTATATATTCAAGAAGTTAAGACAACAGGAAGCAGCAGTCTAACTTATGCAGACGCACTAATTTCCGATTATTCAAAACTTTTAGATTCAACAGGATCACTAAATCTCTCGATACGAATATCCTCACTAAAAGGTCGAATGAAGATGGAGCGAAAGAGGCCAAGATCCGAAATTGAAAGGATCGAACTATTAGGCCATACTGACGCCAGTAAATGTAATAAAATTCGACTATTGCCAACTCTCGTCCACGAATTAAATGGCGCTGATCCACTAGCCAGAATGAAAAAGATTAGATTAGCACTTCTTAGTCAGGGCTGGCTTAATGAGAGCGTAGAACCAAGGAGTGTGGGATTTACCAACTTGAACTCAGGGTTACTCAGCATCTGCAAGAATAATGATTTTAAGCCATGAATTTATTGCCTAACGATATTGATTTTTTAAAAAATGCTAGCGCTGTTTCTGCACGCGATCGCGGGCTACGTCCGTTAGTCCCGACGAAAGTCACCAACGATTTCACCGTAGCAATAAAATGCATTGGAGTTTATCAATCTCTTGAAAGTGATGCGGAGCTACAAAAATTAGATGACGAAGAATTTTCGAAGCCGCTAATCGCGGCTGGTCGAATTCTCTTAGGAATGGCGAATAGCGCGCAGGAGTTACATGACCCTGTTGAGTTATTTTTCATGCGGCTTCACGCAGCATTGGCGTTCGCTATGCAAGGAAATTTCCCGAGCTCCAAAGCTGCACTACGCGAGATTCCAGAGAAATTTATAATCGGTACGTCGCTGAGGCTTATGGCGGCAACAGTATGCGATTCAATAGCTGCAACGAAAATATATAACGAAAACTCAGAAATCGTTTCAGATTATAATTTCGGAAAATACTTTCTACATTCTCTAAAAAGCGCTAACAGCGAATTTTTAAAGCTGGCGATAGAAATTTTAGCAACTCAAACTAACTTTAGCAATCGAGAAGAAACTTCACTACTTTTGAGTATTGAAGTAGCATGTCGCCAAGCATATAGGTTATCCACAGCCCATCTTTATATAAATTCTCCAGAAATACCAGCATGGTTTATAGATGGCTCTATAAAAAAAGGAATATTAACTCTACTACCGCCACAGAGAAGTCTGCTTTCAACAAAGAAAATTGCAATCGGAAATGAAAATCTATTATTAAACTTGCCTACAAGTACTGGTAAAACTTTCATCGCGGAGGCTTGCATGGCGGCTTCGGTTAAAAACGGTGGAATTTCATTTTTTATTGCCCCATACGTTGCAATCGGAAACCAAGCGCTTCAATCATTGAAGAGTAAATGCGGCGATAGTGTAGAGATTATTTCAATGTTCGGCGGTCATTACGCAAATAAGATTTCTCTAGAAAAACCGACAATTGTAGTAGCGACACCAGAACGATTTGATGCATGGCTTAGAATGCAACAAGCCAGCAGCTTGCTCCGCCTAGTTGTTTTCGATGAGATTCACTATATCGAAAATGGTGCGCGTGGCGCACGGCTAGAAGGAATAATTTCACGTCTATTGCTGATTCAAAGAAGACAACCACTTTTGAGACTTATGGGTCTTTCTGCGGTCCTACCCGGCGCAGGAACTATGACTGGATGGTTACAGGTGCCAAATTCAGCGTTCCATTTCTTAAGTTGGCGTCCAACTGCACGGCGCGTGGCGATTTGTAAGTCAAATGGAGAAATAAGTTGGTTAAATGGAACAGATGCGCTTCGTCCAAATGAAAAAAAATCGGATGATCCATTTGCACATAGTATCAAAATTGATCTAAAAACTGTCAGCTCTTCTGCTTATTTTCCAACGAAGGAAGCTGAGCATAGTTCTGGAAGCAATGTAGCTCAGATTGCAATTGATCTATCCAAGCGCTTAGGTGGAATAGGATTGATAGTATGCCCGCGTAGAGCTGACACACGTCAGTTAGCGTCAATTCTAGCTGATCATTATCCGCCTATAGATAAATTATCTCCATTACATATATTGATAGATAGATTGCGCTTAGTGTATCCTTGGATGGATAAACTAATTTATTCAATCGAACGAGGGATTGCGTATCACAATGCGTCGTTGCCACACGACGTAAGGCGTGAGATCGAGTCCTACGTAAAGAGCGGCGATATAAAATTTGTCGCATCTACTACAACTCTCGCAGAAGGCGCCGATCTACCATTCCGCTGGACTCTGGTCTCACATTGGCTTCAGGGTTTACACCCTGAAGGTGTCCCCCTTAAGTCGTTAACTTTCCGGAATATAGCAGGTCGGAGTGGGCGGGCCGGATATTATACAGAAGGCGATACTATAATTTTCCATAACACCCTTGGGAATAGGCACGCTATTGGTGCACCAGGATTAATTAGCGAAAAAGTAAACGAAGTCATGTTTGGTGCCGCCCCAGTAACTTCGGCACTGCATAATAATAAAAATGACTTACAGGATTTAATACCTGAATCAATAAGGGCTGCATGTGCATCGCAACTGCTTGCCTGCATAGCAGAAAATCCTAACAGCAATGATATTGTTAAAGATTTAGTCCTCTCGACTTACGCAAATGCATCTGGTGATTACACTTTGATGCACGAAGCTGTGACCGATGCACTAAATCAAACTTTAGTAGAAAACGAAGCAGGAGGACCTTTTGCCATCCGCAATAGTCCAGTACGACTAACTGAACTAGGCGTCGCAGCTAACAGAAGCGGCTTTTCACCAAAGTCTTGCAGGTTAATGTTGCAATTTTTAAATGAAGAGGATTTTCCAATACCCGACCAGGATGTTATAGCTAAGGCAATAATCTACTTCGCGTCAATTCCAGAATTGCAGGATCCTTATTTGAAAAAGGTCTGCACTGAACCGAAACAGCGTAGCTTCTTAAAAAAAGATGACCTCCCTACGGTCATCGGACAGCATCTCAATAAATCGTCGCTACGTGATATGTTCGACTCGCTTCCGGCAAGAGTTCGATCAAAAGCTGCAGATGATTATGTTGAAAAGGAATTTGATAAATTCTCTCAAGCTATTGAATCGACGATACCAAACTTCATTTCTTGGATTCTTCGAGGAGTCGCAACCATGTCTCACTTCTCTGCGTCTGCGCAATTACCACAGCCTGAATGGCTAAAGCTCTCACGTTCTTTACATAATGCACAAAGTTCTCCGATAGATTCGGAGCCGTTCAGTGAAGAATGATTTATAGATAATGTGAATAGAAATCGATCACCTTCTGCAGAAATTTTCGGGTTAGTTGAGTATCAACCGTTAGAATGTCTAACTAAATTTTGGGTAAAAAAAACCGCCAAGCTCACGCACTGGCGGTTTTCACACGGAAGCGGCGAACCGCTCCCGTTGCCTGCAGCGTGCTTATACCGCTGCGCCTTCGACCGGATCAGCTGCCTTCATCGACAGCTTCAGACGACCACGCTCGTCGGTCTCGAGGACCTTGACGCGCACTTGCTGGCCTTCTTTCAGGTAGTCGGCAACAGCGTTGACACGCTCGTTGGCGATCTGCGAGATGTGCAGCAGGCCATCCTTGCCTGGCATGACTTGGACGATCGCGCCGAAGTCCAGCAGTTTCAGCACGGTGCCGTCGTAGGTCTTGCCCACTTCGACCGATGCGGTCAGCTCTTCGATGCGGCGCTTGGCTTCCTGGCCGGCAGCAGCGTCGACCGACGCGATCGTAACCACGCCTTCGTCGCTGATGTCGATCTGGGTGCCGGTCTCTTCGGTCAGCGCGCGGATGACAGCGCCGCCCTTGCCGATGACGTCACGGATCTTCTCCGGGTTGATGCGGATGGTGATCAGGCGTGGCGCGAAGTCCGACAGCTCGGTCTTCACGGTAGGCATGGCCTTCTGCATTTCGCCCAGGATGTGGTGACGGCCTTCTTTGGCTTGCGCCAGTGCCACTTGCATGATTTCCTTGGTGATGCCCTGGATCTTGATGTCCATCTGCAGCGCGGTGATGCCTGCTGCGGTACCGGCCACCTTGAAGTCCATGTCGCCCAGGTGATCTTCATCGCCCAGGATGTCCGACAGCACGGCGAACTTGCCGCCTTCCTTGATCAGGCCCATGGCGATACCGGCCACGTGCGATTTCATCGGCACGCCGGCGTCCATCAGTGCCAGGCAACCGCCGCAGACCGAGGCCATCGACGACGAACCGTTCGACTCGGTGATTTCCGAGACCAGGCGCACCGAGTAGCTGAAGTCTTCCGGATCCGGCAGCGCAGCGATCAGCGCGCGCTTGGCCAGACGGCCGTGACCGACTTCGCGGCGCTTCGGCGTACCGACGCGGCCGGTTTCGCCGGTGGCGAACGGAGGCATGTTGTAGTGCATCATGAACGAATCGGTGTACTCGCCCATCAGCGCATCGATCTTCTGGCTGTCGCGGGCGGTGCCCAGCGTGGCAACGACCAGCGCCTGCGTTTCACCGCGGGTGAACAGGGCCGAACCGTGGGTGCGTGGCAGCACGCTCGAACGGATCGAGATCGGACGCACGGTGCGGGTATCGCGGCCGTCGATGCGTGGCTCGCCTTCCAGGATCTGCGAACGCACGACCTTGGCTTCCATGTCGAACAGGATGTTGCCGACGTCGCCAGCATCTGCCGTCACGCCAGCGGCGCTCAGGTCAGCCATGACTTCGGACGACAACGACTTCAGCTTTTGCTGACGCGCCGACTTTTCGCGGGTCTGGTACGCATCGCGCACTTTCGCGCCGGCCAGTTCGCCGATACGGGCGATCAGTTCTTCGTTCTTTGGCGCCGGCGCCCATTCGACTTCCGGCTTGCCGCCTTCGGCGACCAGGTCGTGGATCGCATCGATCACGACTTTCATCTGGTCATGGCCGAACACGACGGCGCCCAGCATGATTTCTTCGGACAGTTGCTTGGCTTCGGATTCGACCATCAGGACGGCGGTTTCGGTACCGGCCACAACCAGGTCCATCTGCGATGTCTTCAGCTCGGTGGTGGTCGGGTTCAGGATGTACTGGCCATTCGCGTAGCCGACGCGCGCGGCGCCGATCGGGCCGCTGAACGGGATGCCGGCGATGCACAGGGCGGCCGAAGCGCCGATCATCGCAGGGATGTCCGGATCGATTTCAGGGTTGACCGACAGCACGTGGATGATGACCTGGACTTCGTTCAGGTAGCCTTCCGGGAACAGCGGACGGATTGGACGGTCGATCAGGCGCGAGGTGAGCGTTTCTTTTTCGGAAGGACGGCCTTCGCGCTTGAAGAAACCGCCCGGGATTTTACCCGCAGCATACGTTTTCTCGAGGTAGTCGACGGTCAGCGGGAAGAAATCCTGGCCCGGCTTGGCATCCTTGCGTGCGACCACGGTTGCCAGCACGACGGTATCTTCGACCGACACCACGACGGCGCCGCTTGCCTGGCGCGCAATTTCGCCCGTCTCCAGGGTGACAGTGTGTTGACCGTACTGGAAGGTTTTCGTAACTTTGTTAAACATGGGGTATCCCTTTCATTTTGCCGACAGATTTTCAGGTGCTGTCGTTCACCTCTCACCACGGGCCGTTCACGAGCAGAACAGCCTTGCAACAACAAACAAACCGCTCAAAAACGAAAAATGCCCGCGACAGAGAACTGGCGCAGGCATCTTCAGACTTAAACCGTCTGGCGCAAACGAATTACTTACGCAGGCCCAGTTTGGCGATCAGGTCGCGGTAACGGTTCAGATCCTTGTTCTTCAGGTACGACAGCAGGCTCTTACGACGGTTGACCATCATGATCAGACCACGACGCGAGTGGTGATCTTTCTGGTGGGCCTTGAAGTGGCCGTTCAGGTCGTTGATGCGTGCGGTCAGCAGTGCAACTTGCACTTCTGGCGAACCGGTGTCTTTTTCGCCGCGTGCGTTGTCCGCGATAATCGCGGCTTTGTTCAGAGTTTCTACGGTCATGATGTTACCTTTCACATGCGGTGCAAGAGTCGCAACCCAGCGCACCGTGATTGATTAAAATGCCTGCCCGGATTCGGACAGACCGGCAAGTATAGTGCAAAACGCGGGTGCCCACCAGCATTTGCCCGCCCTGCCGCCAAGTAAAGGACAAAATAATGCACCCGATGATGAAAATAACAACGCTGGCCGCCACCCTGTTGCTGGCGGCGTGCGCCACCCGCCCTGCCCCGCTGCCGGGCGAAACAGCCGATGCGGTCCAGGCCAAGCTCGGCAAGCCGACGTCCATTTACGTTGACGGCGATGGCGCGGCGCGTTCTCTCGAGTATGCGACGGGGCCGATGGGCCAGTACACATGGATGGCGCGCATCGGGCCCGATGGCCGCTTGACGGCTTACGAGCAGGTGCTTACCGGTGAAAAATTCGCCACGCTCAAGGTCGATCAGGCCACCAAGGAGCAGGTATTGCGCACGATCGGGCGCCCTGCCGAACGCTCGCGCGTGGCGATGCAGAACTACGAGGTCTGGTCATACCGCTACAAGGAGGCTGGCGTCTGGAACTCGATGATGCACGTTCACTTTGACGAGGGAGGCGTCGTGCGCCAGATGATGAACGGGCCGGACCCGATGTACGAACCAAGGGACCGCAGCCCCTGGTAGAGGCTGCTGTGTGAATTTGCCTAGCGCGCCGGGGGCAGTTTGCGCCCGCCGTCGCTGTGCACGAAGTCTTCGATCGCGTCGAGCGACGGCGCCAGACGGCGCAGCGAGCTCGATAGCGTGGCGAGCAGCGTGACGTGGTTCACGCCAGTAAAGCTGACCTCGCGCACCGGCACACCCGTTGCGCGCAGCCGGTCGGCCAGCGCGCCGGTGTTGCGCTCCGGGTTCACCGTCGAATCGTTGCGCGCCGCAATCAATAGCGCAGGCGGCGCATTGACCGTCACGTGGTTGATCGGCTGCGAATCGCGCGGCGTATTCGGGTACAGGAACACCGGGCGCGTCGTTTCATTTTCGATGGGCAGGAAGTTGTACGGGCCGGCCATGCCGATCCAGCCACGCAGGATGCTCGGTGCCGTGCCCTGCGCCCGCAGCCAGCGCGGATCGAGGGCCAGCATCGCGGCGTTGTAGGCGCCGGCGCTGTGGCCCATCGCATAGATGCGCTTCGGATCGCCGCCATAGGCCTTGATCCGGCGCGACGTCCAGGCCAGCGCTTCGGCGCTGTCGTTCAGGAAGTCCGGATAGCGCACCTGCGGGTACAGGCGGTAGTCGGGAATGACGACCACGAAACCACGCGCCGCGAGCGCGCGACCGACGAAGGCATAGTCGGCGCGCTCGCCGTCGACCCAGTTGCCACCGTAATAGAACACGATCACGGGCGCCGGGCCGGTCCAGTTTTCAGGCCGGTAGATGTCGAGCACGTGACGCGGATTGGTGCCGTAGGCGGCCGAAGCCACCGTGCGCGTGGCGCCGCTCGGCGAGACCGCATTGACCAGCGACAGCGGCGAGCAGGCCGCGAGCAGCCCCGACAGGAGCAGAACGGTGGCGGCGCTGGCCGCGAAGTAAGGAGCTCTCATGGTTGCTGGGGCCTGTGATCAGCGGTGAAGGTCGTCGTCGGCGTCGTCGAGCGGGATGATGCTGACCCGCTTGCCCTTCGCGCGCTGCCACACATACACGGCGTAGCCCGACAGGCCGTAGATCACGAAGATCGGCCACAGCACCTTGGGCGGGTCGATCGCCAGCAGCGCCAGCACCAGCGCGATCAGGAACACCGCGATAAACGGCACCGACTTGCGGAAGTTGATGTCCTTGAAGCTGTAGAACGGCACGTTCGATACCATCGTCAGGCCGGCAAAAACCGTGATGCCCCACGACACCCACTCGACCTTGCGCGGGATGACACTGATATCGGGATCGATCATCATCATGATGAAACCGATCACGAGCGCCGCTGCAGCCGGGCTGGGCAAGCCCTGGAAGAAGCGCTTGTCGACCACTTCGATATTGGTATTGAAGCGTGCCAGGCGCAAGGCGGCGCAGGCGCAGTAGATGAAGGCGGCGACCCAGCCGACCTTGCCAAGGCCGTTGAGCGACCATTCGTACATCACGAGCGCCGGTGCGGCGCCGAACGAGACCATGTCGGCCAGGCTGTCGTACTGGGCACCGAATTCGGATTGGGTATTGGTCAGGCGGGCGATGCGCCCGTCCAGGCCGTCGAGGATCATCGCGATGAACACGGCCCAGCACGCCTGGTCGAAACGCTGGTTCATTGCCATGACGATGGCGTAGAAACCACAGAACAGTGCGGCCGTGGTGAAGGCATTGGGCAGCAGATAGATGCCGCGGCTGCGCTCACCGGCCGCGCGCCCTTGCGTACGGGGCGCGAAACGCTTTTTCAGGCGGGAGAATCGTGGACCGTTGGGCGGGGTCCCTGGCTTTCTTCTTCGTGGAAAAGTTGGCATAAGCAATCGTATTCAAGTGAGCCGCCGAGCGACTGTTCCCAGCCATTATAGAGGCGGGACCCGTGATAGCGAAACACTACGCTAACCCGGCTGGCAATTGCATGGCGCTTACTTGAAGGCGCAGTCAACATTACATAGAGCCGAGCCATGAACTGATGAGCAGTTTCGTCGTCCAACGCCTGTCCCCAGCGTCAGGAGTCGCCCATGAAAGCGCCACGTTTCAAGAACTGGTTTGCCAGGTTGTCAGCGCTGAATCCACCACAGCGCCGGCAAGTGCTTGACGCCCTGCATCCCGCAGCCGGCCTCGACCAGGTGGTCGCACTGATCGCGCAGGCCCGAGCGCCAGCGCGCTGCTGTCCCAGTTGTGGCAACGAACGCTGCAATCGACACGGATTCGCCAACGACCTGCAGCGCTTTCGCTGCTGCGCCTGTGGCCGCACGTTCAACGACCTGAGCGGCACGCCGCTGGCACGGCTCAGGCACAAGGCCAAATGGCTCGCCTATTCGCAGGTGCTGCTCGATTCACTATCCGTACGCAAGGGCGCAGAACGGGTCGGCGTGCACCGCAACACGGCATTCCGGTGGCGCCACCGCTTTCTCGATTGGGTCAAGCTCGACAGGCCTGCATCGCTCAACGGTATCGTGGAGGCCGATGAGACATTCCTGCTCGAATCGCAAAAAGGATCACGCACGCTCGACCGCCCGCCACGCCGACGGGGCGGGCGCGCGCCCATGCGGGGCATTTCCCGCCATCTCGATTGCATCCTGGTAGCACGCGACCGGAATGGCCGCACCATCGATGCAGTCACTGGCCGTGGCGCACTGACTGCCGCGCAACTCGAACGCGATTTGCTGCCCAGACTTGACCCGCAGGCACTCCTGGTCAGCGACAGCCACGCCGCGTACCGGGCCTTTGCACGCAAGCACAGGATTGCGCACGAGACGGTCAATCTGCGCGCCGGCGTGCGCGTCAGGCATTCGGGTAGCCGCGCCATCCACGTACAGAACGTGAACGCGTACCACGGGCGCTTCAAGGCCTGGCTACTGGGCTTTCGCGGGGTGGCATCGCGCTACCTGCCCAACTACCTGGGGTGGCGCTGGGCACTGGATGGCGGGCGGGTCAGTTCAGCAGAACAATTGTTTTGCATCGCAATCGGCGTCATCAACAGACAACGCTGACTGCGCCTACTTGAACACGACCGTGCCGGATGGCGCGATTACTTGAACTTGACCTTGCCCACCAGGCGCATCTGCAGCGTGGTTTCGCCTGGCTCGAAGCTCGGTTCGGCCATGCCATCATCCATCTCGCGCTTGGCGCTCGAACGCATCATCATCGGCGCAGGCGCGGCTGCATCGCCGGCGTAGTTGCCCGAACCTTCAAAGTCAACCGTATCGAGCACGGCGTCGCCCGGCTGACGGCCCATCGCCTTGGCGATCGAGACAATGCGCTCGTTCAGGTTCTGGTACGTGGCGGCGATGCGCTGGTCGTCGAGGCGCTTCTCGGTCGCCGGGGTCAGGCCGAAGTTGATGTTATTGATCTGCAGGACCTTCTGCGCGGCAGCGGCCGTTTTCGGCAGCGCGGCCAGGTTCGTGGTCTTGACTTCCAGGTACTGGCCGACGCGCCAGGCAATCGGCACCGGCTTGACCGGCGCGACCACGCGGCCGACAGGCTGTGGCTGCACTTCCGGGTACACCGGGTACGTGTAGTAGCCCTGGGTTTTCAGTTCGGCTTTCGGATCGGCGCGGCGCACGATCTCGGTGCCCTCTTTCATCTTGCGGTTGACGCGGTCCGCGGCGGCGTTCTTGTCCTTGTCGTGCTCTTCGACGGCGAACGTGATCGTCGCTTCGTCATTGGCGTGCTTGACTTCGCCAAAGGCGGGGACGATGACCATGGTGCCGGTGGTCGCAGTCGACGGGGCGGTCTGCGCCTGGGCAGCGCTGAAGGCCAGCACGAGGGCGGCGGCGACGAGGGATTTGGTGAATGCCATTGTTGTTCTCCTGTGAGTTGCGACGTATGTCCGACTTGGTTATACGATACCTTGCACAGGGAAAACATCGGTAATTTGTAATGGACAGTTGCAAATGAGTAGCTTTTGAAACGTGTTGGCAATCGTCAGATGAACGCGTGGACGGCAAGGCCGTCCACCCTACGAGGTGCGTGCGGCCGGGTTCTCCATGCCACGCATCAAGTGTAGGGTGGACGCGGCCGGCGAGGCGGCTCGCCGACCACGCGTAGATCACTAACACCACACCACCGCACGCGATGGTCTGGCCACAAACTTAGTTCTTCGACTGATCCACCAGCTTGTTCTTCGCAATCCACGGCATCATCGCGCGCAGCTTCGCGCCGACTTCTTCGATCGGATGCTCGGCAGTCAGGCGACGGCGCGAGATCAGGGTCGGTGCGCCAGCCTTGTTTTCCAGGATGAAGCTCTTGGCGTATTCGCCGGTCTGGATGTCCTTCAGGCACTGGCGCATCGCGTTCTTGGTGTCTTCGGTCACGACGCGCGGGCCGGTCACGTATTCGCCGTATTCCGCGTTGTTGGAGATCGAGTAGTTCATGTTGGCGATGCCGCCTTCATAGATCAGGTCGACGATCAGCTTGAGTTCGTGCAGGCACTCGAAGTACGCCATCTCCGGCGCGTAACCGGCTTCGGTCAGCGTCTCGAAGCCCGCCTTGATCAGTTCGACCGCGCCGCCGCACAGCACGGCCTGCTCGCCGAACAGGTCGGTCTCGGTTTCTTCGCGGAAGTTGGTTTCGATGATGCCGGCGCGGCCGCCGCCGTTGGCCATCGCGTACGACATGGCGATGTCACGGGCAGCGCCCGATTTGTCCTGGTACACGGCGATCAGGTGCGGCACGCCGCCACCTTGCGTGTAGGTGCCGCGCACCGTGTGGCCCGGCGCTTTCGGCGCGACCATGATCACGTCGAGGTCGGCACGTGGGACGACCTGGCCGTAGTGGACGTTGAAGCCGTGGGCGAAGGCCAGAACCGCGCCTTGCTTGGCGTTCGGCTCGATGTTCTGCTTATAGACTTCGGCGATGTTTTCGTCCGGCAGCAGGATCATGATGACGTCGGCGTTCTTCACTGCCTCATCGACTTCCGCCACTTTCAGGCCGGCTTGCTCGACCTTGCCCCACGAGGCGCCGCCGCGGCGCAGGCCGACGGTGACATTGACGCCCGATTCGCTCAGGTTCTGGGCGTGCGCATGGCCTTGCGAGCCGTAACCGATGATGGCAACGTTCTTGCCCTTGATGAGGGAGAGGTCGCAGTCCTTGTCGTAGAAAACGTTCATTTTTTTTGTCCTGTTATTTAATTTGAATTGTGTGATGTTGAGCGTCGCTCAAACTTTCAGAATGCGTTCGCCGCGGCCGATGCCCGAGCCGCCGGTGCGCACCGTCTCGAGGATCGAGGCGCGGTCGATGGCGTCGATGAAAGCGTCGAGTTTCGATTTGGCGCCGGTCAGCTCGATCGTGTAGGTCTTTTCGGTGACGTCGATGACGCGGCCACGGAAAATATCGGCGGTGCGCTTCATTTCTTCGCGCTCCTTGCCGACCGCCCGCACCTTGATCAGCATGAGCTCGCGCTCAATGTGCTGGCCCTCGGTCAGGTCGACCACCTTGACCACCTCGATCAGGCGGTTCAGGTGCTTCGTGATCTGCTCGATGATGTCGTCCGAGCCGGACGTCACGATCGTCATGCGCGACAGCGTTGCGTCTTCGGTCGGCGCCACGGTCAGCGTTTCGATGTTGTAGCCGCGCGCCGAGAACAGGCCGACCACGCGCGAGAGCGCACCGGCTTCGTTCTCCAGCAGGACAGAAATAATATGACGCATTTACAGGTCCTCCGAGCCAAGCAGCATTTCGTTCAGGCCGCGGCCCGCCTTGACCATCGGCCACACGTTTTCACTCTGGTCGGTGATGAAGTTCATGAATACCAGGCGGTCTTTCATGGCGAATGCATCGCGCAGCGCGCCGTCGACATCGCCCGGTTTTTCGATGCGCATGCCGACGTGGCCATAGGCCTCGGCCAGCTTTTCGAAGTCCGGCAGCGAATCCATGTACGACTCGGAATAGCGCGAGCCGTAATCGATCTGCTGCCACTGGCGGACCATGCCCAGGAAGCGGTTATTGAGCAGGATGATCTTCGGCGTCAGGTGATATTGCTTGCAAGTGGCAAGCTCCTGGATGCACATCTGGATCGAGCCTTCACCAGTAACGCAGGCCACGGTGGCGTCCGGGTTGGCCATCTGCACGCCCATCGCGAACGGCAGGCCCACGCCCATCGTGCCCAGGCCACCGGAATTGATCCAGCGGCGCGGCTTGTCGAACGGGTAGTACTGCGCGGCCCACATCTGGTGCTGGCCGACGTCGGACGTGATGAACGCGTCGCCATCGGTGACCTTGTGCAGCTGCTGGATCACGGCCTGCGGCTTGATCAGCGTGCCGGAACTCGCATACGCCAGGCAATCGCGGCCACGCCATTCGGCAATCTGCTTCCACCAGCTTTGCAGCGCCGGCGCGTTCGCATGGCCAGTGCCGGCCTCGAGCTGCGTGAGCAGTTCGGTCAGCACGTCCTTGACGTTGCCGACGATCGGGATATCCACTTTCACACGCTTGGAGATCGACGAAGGATCGATGTCGATATGGATGATCTTGCGCGGATGCGAGGCAAAGTGCTTCGGGTTGCCAATCACGCGGTCGTCGAAGCGGGCGCCGATGGCGATCAACACGTCGCAGTGCTGCATCGCCATGTTCGCTTCATAGGTGCCGTGCATGCCCGGCATGCCGACGAAGTGCGGATCGGACGAACGCGACGCGCCCAGGCCCATCAGCGTATTCGTGATCGGAAAGCCCGTGGTCTCGACCATGCGGTTGAGCTCATTCGAGGCATTGGCCAGAATCACGCCGCCGCCCGCATAGATCATCGGCCGCTCGGCGTTCTGCAGCAGCGCGACCGCTTTGCGGATCTGGCCGGCATGGCCCTTGTCGACCGGACGGTACGAGCGCATGTCGACTTCGCGCGGGTACTCAAACAGGCATTTGTTGACCGTGATGTCCTTCGGGATATCGACCAGCACGGGGCCGGGCCGGCCGGTGCGGGCGATGAAGAAGGCTTTCTTGATGGTCGAGGCCAGATCGCGCACGTCCTTGACCAGGAAGTTGTGCTTGACCACCGGGCGGGTGATGCCCACGGTGTCGCATTCCTGGAACGCATCCTGGCCGATCGCGTGACTTGGCACCTGGCCCGAGATCACAACCATCGGGATCGAATCCATATAGGCGGTCGACAAGCCGGTGACGGCATTGGTGACGCCCGGACCAGATGTGACGAGAGCGACGCCCACGGTATTCGAGCTGCGCGAATACGCATCGGCGGCATGCACCGCAGCTTGCTCGTGGCGAACGAGAACGTGCTGGAATTTATCTTGCTGGAAGATCGCGTCGTAGATATACAGAACCGCGCCGCCCGGATAACCGAAAACGTGCTTGACGCCCTCTTCTGCCAGACAACGGACAACGATTTCAGCGCCCGTGATGGGGACTGTTGGATCGAAACTCATAACCATTCCTTTCAAAACCCATAGGGTTGATTGATCGGATGCTCGTTCCTGGCGATATGCGTGCTGCGCTTACAACCCTCAGGCTCCACTTCTTTCTGCGTGCACGTCGATGGTTCGGGTCGCCGTAGGGACCGTACGCATTGACGCTGGGCGCAACTCGTTAGGCTTGAGTGTTTGTAGCGGTTGGACGCATCTCTCGCGCTTGTGGCACGGGTCGGAGCAAACTGCCTACAAATGAAAGCGTGCCATGGCGGACGGGGCGTTGTGGGCGACTCCCGCATGACGTTGATGCTTTGAGGGTGCAAAGCGTGAGGAACACCATACCGCGCCGCACCATTCTGGTCAAGCTTTGTCTTTCGACAAGATGCGACCTTGATTGGCGTACATAGCTGGCATGGTGCGGCTGCCGGGTAGGCGCCCGGGGCAACGCACCGCACTGCGGCGTAGCGAGCAGGCTCTGACCCGCTCGTTTTTGGTGCACGTACAGTGCGTGTGTTGTAAATCCGGCGCAACGAAGTAAAATCCAGATTATTGCCACATGGAAATCAACTTTCGAAGAAAAAAGCGCTTAAGATTATTTCTTCGAAATACGGTTTTTTTGCTCCCCTCTGTTCCGGATTCAGCTATGCAAGCCCCCAACGACAATCTCCAGGAAATGGCCATGGCCGCCATGACGGCCATCGACCGCGCACAAGCAGTGATCGAGTTCGATCTCGAAGGCCGCATCCTGCACGCCAACCGTAATTTCCTGCTTACCCTCGGTTACGAGAAGGATCAGGTCATTGGACGCCAGCATGCGATGTTCTGCGAACCCGCCTATCAGCGCTCGCCCGAATACCAGATGTTCTGGCACAGCCTGGCCAAGGGCGAGTTCCATACCGGCGAATTCAAGCGCATCCGCAGTGACGGCGCACCGGTCTGGATCCAGGCCACCTACAGCCCGATCTTCGACGCCGACGGCAAGCCGGTCAAGGTGGTCAAGTTCGCCACCGACATCACCGAGCAGAAGCTGCTGGCCGCCGAATCGCGCGGCAAGCTTGACGCGATCGGACGCTCGCAGGCAGTCATCGAATTCGATATGCGCGGCAATGTCTTGTCCGCCAACGAGAATTTCTTGCGCACCATGGGCTATACCGAAGACGAGATCGTCGGCTGCCACCACACACTGTTCTGCGACCCGGAGCTGGCCAAAAGCGCCGAATACCGCCACTTCTGGGCCGACCTGGGCCAGGGCCGGTTCCAGGCCGGGCGCTTCCAGCGCCGTGGCAAGCACGACGCCGACATCTGGATCCAGGCCACCTACAATCCGATTCTCGATGCCACCGGCAAACCGTACAAGGTCGTCAAGTTCGCGATGGACGTGACGGCCCAGGTGCGGCGCGAAGAACTGGTGAGCGCCAAGATCGACGCCATCGGCACGGCCCTGAACGGCCTGGACCGCTCGATCACCGCGATCGCCGATGGCGCGCGTGAGTCTGCCGCAATGGCGGCGCGCACCCAGGACGGTGCGGCCAGCGGCAGCCGCTTGCTGGAACGCTCCAAGGGCGCCATGCAAGCCATTCAGACCTCGTCCGGCGACGTGCGCGAAATCATCGACACCATCACCAGCATCGCCGGCCAGACCCATTTATTGGCCTTCAATGCTGCGATCGAGGCGGCGCGCGCGGGCGAACATGGGCGCGGCTTTTCGGTGGTGGCCAACGAAGTGCGCAAGCTGGCCGAGAAATCGGCACTGGCGGCGCGCGAGATATCCAAGCTGATCAATGAGACGGTCAGCCGTGTCGACGAAGGCACCCGCCTGGCGGGCGATGTGGAAGATGCATTCGAGCGCATTCTCGAGTCGGTCGCCGCCACCAGCAGTTCAATCGCCGGCATTGGCAGCGCCACCCACCATCAGGCCGACTCCACCCGCGACGCTTCACGCCTGCTGGCCGAGCTCGAGGCAGTGGCGCGAGAGCGCTAGGCCATGCCGGCCACCTGCAGCGCGCAGCTGACGCTGGCGCGCATCCGGATCGGCGAGGTCGGGATCGGCATACGGATCGAGGCCGTGCTCCAGGCGCTGCCGTTGCCGAAGACGCTTGGTCGCCTCCCCCTGCGCACCCACGCCCTGCTCGGCATGGTCGAGCACGAGGGCATGGCCGTGCCGGTAGTCGACCTGGCGCGCTGGCTCGACGTCGGCGCAGCGCCGGCGGGCGCCGTCCCGCAACTGCTGTTGCTGCGCGATGGCGAGCGCACCGTCGGCCTGCGCGTCGATGCGCTCGAGGAGCTGGTCGAGGTCGAGGCAGCGGCGCTGCAGCGCCTGCATCACGGCGACGATCCGGACGATGTGTTCCACAGCTCTGTGCCGGCCGGGGACGGCGTGCTTCTGAGCCTGCTGGAAGTGACCCGGCTGGCCGATCTGGCACAGTGCTGGAGCACAGCGCCGACGGCCGCCACGGCCGCTGCCCCGCCCGTGGCCGACACGCTGCAACGCACCTGCTACGCGCTGCTCGACACCGTCCACGGTCTGATTGGCGTGCCACCAGCCGCGCTGGCCGAAGTGCTTGCCTTGCCGGCGCTGACGCATATCGGCAGCAGCGCCTGGTGCCACTGGCACGACAGCCAGCTGGCGCTGATTGCCAGCGCGGCGCTGTTCCAGACGCCTGGCGTCGCCACGCGCGTCGCTGCTGCGCCCCTGCTCGCCGTGCTGCAGCACGCCGATCTGGCGCTGGGCGTACCGGTGCAGGCCGTGCTGCGGCTCGAGGAATTCGGTCCCGGCGTACCCAGCACGGATGGCGTTGGCGAAAATGTCATCGACGCCAGCGGCGCCACCGTGCTGCTGGTCGACGTCGCGCGCCTGCTGGCGCGGCATCCCGAGGCAGCCCTGGCGCGCGGCGACAGCGTCACGTCCACGGCGTCCGCCAGCGCCAGTACCAGCAATGCCGAAGCCTATGTCGTGTTCGACGCCGCCGGCCTCCAGGCGCTGCCGCTCGCTGCAATCGAACAGATCGTGCCGCTGGACGTACCGCTGGGCCCCACCATGGCCTGGCATGGCGCGGCCATCCCGCTGATCGACCTGCGCGGGGATGCGCCAGACGGGGATGGCGTCGATGGCACGGTGCTGGTGGCGCAGGGCGCGCACGGGCTGGCCGGCCACGCCGTGCGCCGCGTGCAGTCGCTGATTCCGGCCGGGGCCGGCCGCATGTTCAACATGGGCGCCAACGGCACTGAGTTCATCACGACAGACGATGGCGGACAGGAAGCCACGTACCGCATTGCGACACTGGGCTCTGCAACGGGCATGCACCGAGGGCCGACCTGAGCCTGTCCGTCTGCCAATCAGTGTCACGTTGGTCCCGATGCAGCGGGCATGGCGGAACTGGTGGCTGAGCGATTCCGATGCAGGCCGGATGGTTTTTTGCTAGGATGCGACAGTTTTCCCTAAAGCACGACCCACTTGCGCGCCTCCCCCTGAACCTGCATGGCCACAGACAAAGAACTTAACGACTTTCTGCAGAATGTCGAACGGCGCGCGTTCAAGCAGGCAGTCTATGCGGTTCGCAAGGACGAATCGGCGCTGGACATCGTGCAGGACGCGATGATCAAGCTCGCCGAAAAATACGGCGACAAGCCGGCAGCCGAGCTGCCGATGCTGTTCCAGCGCATCCTCCAGACGACGATCCTCGATTACTTTCGCCGCGAAAAAGTGCGCAATACCTGGGTCAGCCTGTTCTCCGGCTTCGGGCGGGGCGACGGAAACGACGATGATGACTTTGATATACTCGCCTCACTCGAGGCCGAGCAGGGTTCGGCGGCCGCAGAGTCGAGCGCGGACCAGGTTGAGCGTACCCAGACCTTGCGCTTGATCGATGACGAAGTACAAAAACTCCCCGCGCGTCAACGGGAAGCCTTCCTCATGCGTTACTGGCAAGATATGGACGTCGCCGAAACGGCGGCAGCAATGGGATGTTCCGAGGGCAGCGTCAAAACGCATTGCTCGCGCGCCACCCACGCCCTCGCGGCAGCACTCCAGGCCAAGGGAATCACACTATGAACACCGACGACATCAATCTGGCGTACAAGATACGCCACGCGCTGGATGAACAGCTCGACCACCTGCCGGCTTCGACCGTTAACCGGCTGGCCGCCGCACGCGCTGCCGCCATGGCGCGCAAGAAACCTGACGCCGCCCGCTTCGGCTTTTCTGCTGGCGCCGGCGCCGGCTGGCGCGGGCTGGGCGCATTCCTTGCCGGGCCGACCGTGTCGCGCCTGGCCATCGCGGTGCCGCTCCTGGCGCTGGTGATTGGCATGGGTAGCTTCTACCAGCACGAACAACAGCAGCAACTGGCTGCACTGGCGGACATCGACGCCGCCGTGCTGGCCGACGAATTGCCGCTGACTGCCTACCTCGACCCGGGTTTCAACGCCTATCTGGAGTCGCAGCAGCGCCAGCAATGACCAAGAAGAACGTCTCGACATCGCGCTTCCCCGTGCTGAAGACAGTCATCGGCGTCGTGGTCGCTGCTGCGCTGGCCTGGGTGATCGTCGATCGCTTCGAGACGCCATCCATCCTGCCCGTAGCGACCGAGACGAGCGCGAGCATGCGCCCGATCCGCAAGGCCCCCGACAAGCCGCTATGGCGCGACCTGAGCAGTGCGCAACAGGTGGCGCTCGCGCCGCTCGCCCCCGAATGGGACCGCATGGAAGGCGCGCGCAAGCGCCGCTGGATCGAGGTCTCGGCGCGCTTTGCCTCGATGGCCCCGGCCGAGCAGCAACGCGTGCAGGAACGCATGCGCCAGTGGATGAAACTCACGCCCCAGCAGCGTGACCTGGCGCGCGAGAACTTCAGCAAGACCAACAAGCTGGCGCAGGGCGACAAGGCCGCCAACTGGGAAAACTACAAGCAGCTGTCGGCCGAGCAAAAGCGCAAGCTGGCCAGCAAGCCGTCCACGCTGCAAAAGAGCGCGCCGATCGCGCTGCCGGATGCGCCGCAACTGGTCGTGCCGATGCCGTGTGCGGCGAACACGACGCGCCGTGGCGCCGAGTGCGTGCTGATCGGCACGCCCGATACGCCGCCGCCGTCGGCGATTGCCGTCGTACCGGCGCCCGTTGCGCCCACGTCCACCCCCACCACCGCGCCGTCGCTCGCGCCTGTCCCGGCAGCGCCCGCAAATGGCGGCGCTGTCGCCACGTCAGGCGCCCAGCCCGGCGCGTCCCAGGCCGCCAACCAATCAGCCAATGCCAGCAACTGAGCCGCCGGTCGTGCTGCCCGAGGCTGCGCTGGCGCTTGCTGGCACGCCCACGATCAAGCGGCGCCTGGCGGTGATGGTGTATGAATTCTTCCTGCTGTTCGCGGTCGAGATGCTGGCCGTCCTGCTGTATCTGCTTATTACCGGCAACCGCCAGGATCCCCTCTTCCAGCACGGCCTGAAGGTGTACCTGTTCGTGATCACGGGCCTGTACTTCACCTGGTGCTGGCGCGATAGCGGGCACACGCTGGCGATGAAGACCTGGCGCATCAGGCTCGTCTCGCCGGGCCATGCCCGCCTGCCCTGGCGCGTCGCCATCTTGCGCTACCTGGCAGCCTGGGGCTGGTTCGCGCCCGCGCTGGTCGTCTGCGCGGCCTTCGGTCTGCATGCGAAGGCCGACATCGCTATCGCGCTCGCACTCGGCGTTGCCGCCTGGGCAGCGACGGCCTGGCTCGACCGCGACCGGCAGTTCCTGCATGACCGCCTGGCCGGCACGCGCCAGATCGGCCTGCCCAAACCGGTACGGCGCGACGGCAAGCAGTGAAGCCGGCTTACCAGCGCCGTCCGGCATCATGCATCCAGCATGACCGGCGTGGCATCCACGCACCAACGCAATGATCGTCGCAACGAGGTGGCCAGGCTGTGACATCATGCGGGTCGCGAAATACCAATCAGCGCGAGTTTGCTTTGTCTTCCACCGCGCACCTCACGTTTTTAGAATCAGAATCAGCAAGCATGCCCGACACCCGTTTCCAGGCGTTATTCGAACAGGCGCCAATCAGCATCCAGATCCTCGCACCATCGGGGCACACCACGCGTGTCAACAAGGCATGGGAAAACCTGTGGCAGATCCACGAAGGCACGCCGCTGATGGCGTACGTGCTCGGCGACTACAACGTGCTGCACGACCCGCAACTGGCCGACAACGGCATCGCCGCGTTGCTGGCGCAGGCGCTGCAGGGGGAGCCGATTGAATTGCCGGCGGCGCTGTATGACGTCAGCGCGCTCGATGGCCACGGTCCGAAGCGCTGGGTCACCGCAAAGGCGCGGCCGATCAAGGACAAGGCCGGCAACACCCTCGAAGTGATGCTCATGCACGAGGACATCACCGAGCGCATGGCGGCCGACAGCGCGCTGCGCCTGCGCGAGCAGCGCTTCCGCTCGCTCGTGATGGCCACGTCGCAAATCGTCTGGTCGAATACCCCGGATGGCCGGGTGCTGGAAGACTCGCCGTCCTGGCGCGCCTATACCGGCCAGACCTACGACGAGTGGAAGGAATTCGGCTGGGTCGATGCCTTGCACCCCGATGACCGCGCACCTGCCCAGTCTCTGTGGCTGGCCTGCGTTGCCGCCCGCTCGGTGTTCGAGACGAAGTACCGGCTGCGCTGCGCCGACCGCAGCTACCGCTGGACCGCGGTCAAGGGCATCCCGATCCTGGCCGAGGACGGCTCGATTCGCGAGTGGATCGGCGCCAACACCGACATCCACGACATGATCGCGGCCGAGCTCGAACTGGCCCAGCGGCTCGACCGCGAAAAACGCAACAACGCCCTGCTGGCCAAGGTCGCGCAGGCCAGCCGCACGCTGCACACGGTGCTGGCGGCGGAAGACATCGCGCAGGCGCTGGTGACGGCCGTGCGCGACATCCTGCAGACCCACCAGGCGGTCGTCTCGCTCACCGAAGCGGGCGGCTGGACGCAGGCGATCAACGCCGTCTCGCTGTCGGACAAGTACGCCGCTTACCGTGGCTACGATGCCAGGACGGACGGCTCCGGGATCTACGCGCAGGTGTGTCGCGACAACCGCGTCATGCGCCTTACACAAGCACAGCTCGAGGCGCATCCCGCCTGGCGCGGTTTTGGCGAGCATGCCGGCGCGCATCCGGTGCTGCGCGGCTGGCTGGCCGTGCCGCTGATCGACCGCATGGGCAAGAACATCGGCCTGATCCAGGCGTCGGACCGGTTCGAGGGCGACTTCACGGACGAGGACGAAGCCATCCTCGTGCAACTGGCGTCGATCGCGGCCACCGGTTTCGAGAATGCACGCCTGTACGGTTCGCTGCAGGATCAGGACCGCCGCAAGGACGAGTTCCTGGCCATGCTGGCGCACGAACTGCGCAACCCGCTGGCGCCGATCGCTGCAGCGGCGGAGATGCTCAAGTTCGGCACCGCCAGCGAAGAACGGGTCCGGCGCTCCAGCGAAGTGATCAGCCGCCAGGTGCGCCACATGACATCGCTGGTCGACGACCTGCTCGACGTGTCGCGCGTGACCCGCGGCCTGATCAAGCTGGACCGCGCGCTGCTCGACCCGATGCAGCTCGTGGCCAATGCCGTCGAGCAGTCGCAGCCATTGATCACGGCGCGCGGCCATACGCTGAGCGTGACGGGCGATACCGCCGGCGCCCACATTGCCGGCGACGCGCATCGCCTGGTACAGGTGCTGGCCAACCTGCTCAACAACGCAGCCAAGTACACATCCCATGGCGGACGCATCGAGGTAACTGTGACGCGCGAACCGGACACGGTGGCGATTACCGTGCGCGACAACGGCGTCGGCATCGATGCATCGCTGCTACCGCGCATGTTCGACCTGTTCACCCAGGCCGAGCGCTCGCCGGACCGGGCCCAGGGGGGCCTGGGCATCGGGCTGGCGCTGGTCAGGAGCATCATCGACCTGCATGGCGGCGACGTCATCGCTGCCAGCGATGGTATCGGCCGCGGCAGCACGTTCACGGTCCGTCTTGCCATTGCCGACACCGTCACCGGCGCAGTCGATGCCACGGATGCGCTGCGCTTGCAACAGCGTTAACTTGTCACGCGGAATTCGAAATACGTCGTCGCGGAAATGCCCCAATAATTGAACGGTCTACGAACTCGTCAATCATTGAATAAGGGTACGCCATGCACCAATCACATCTTCGCGTCGTCATCATGGGCGGCTCCAGCGGCATCGGCGCCGCCACTGCCATCGCCTTCGCCCGCCAGGGCGCCCACCTCGTGCTCGGCGCCCGTGGCAAGGAAGGCCTCGACGACGTCGCCCGGCGCTGCCGCCAGGCCGGTGGCCATGCCGACGTGCTCGTCGTCGATGCTACCGACGCCGACGCGGTCTCCGCGTTCGCGCAGGATGCACGCGAGCTTCTCGGCCAGATCGACCTCTGGTTCAGCAATGTGGGCAGTGGCGTCGTCGGCAAATTCGCCGACGTCCCGATCGCGCATCACCGCCAGGTCATCGAGACCAACCTGATCACGCACATGAACGATGCGCACGCCGTGATCCCGATTTTCCTGGAACAGGATTACGGCATCTGGGTGAACATGATTTCGTCGGGCGGCTTCGTCGCCACGCCGTACGCGGCGGCCTACGGCGCCAGCAAATTTGGCCTGCGCGGCTTCAGCGAGGCGCTGCGCGCCGAACTGGGCAAGAAGCGCGACATCCACGTGTGCGACATCTACCCGTCCTTCGTCGATACGCCGGGCTTCAAACACGCCGCCAACTATACGGGCGCCAGGCTGTCGTATCCGCCAGGCGTGCTGGCCCCCGAAAAAGTGGCCAACGCCGTCGTCGCTTTGGTGCGCAAGCCGCGCGCCGTCACGCTGCTGGGCGCGCCTGACGTGACCAAGAAGCTCACGCAACTGGCGCCCGACCTGCTGGCATCGGGCATGAACCGCTTCATGGAAACCTGGGCCAAACGTGCTGACCCCACCGAAGACACGGTGGGCGCGCTGTACGAGCCGCAGCAGGGCGCCAGTGGCGTGCACAGCGGCATGGTGAAGCGCCCTGCCCCTGCCCCTGCCAGAGCGCGGCGCGACGTTCAGCCTCGCGTGCCATCGAATGACAGCACGCTTGCCGTGGGCGCCGTGCTGATCGCGGCCGCCGTCGGCCTCTCCTGGCTGGGCAAGCGCTCTGACAATTAATACGTCAGATTGACCTGCATGACGGCAGTCGTTCCGCTGACCTCGTTACCGACGATCAGCAACGGCTTGCCGTTGGGCGACTTGTGCGCCGGGATGAACGTCAAGCCTTCCGGTCCCAGGTCGCCCTTGTCGCCATCGCGCGTGTTCAGGTAGGTCACGAATGACGCCGCTGCCGGTTTCGTGATGTCGTAGACCATCACGCCACCGATGCGCTCCAGGCCGACAAACGCATACTGCTTGTCGCCGAACTTGCCGACCACGACGCCTTCCGGCTCCGGACCTTTCGAGGCGCTGCGGTCTTCCAGATTGTTGTTGTCGTTGCTGGCGTTGAAGCGCGCATTCGGCAACGCGCTGGTGCGGCGCTCGAATTCGTCGCCCGAATCGTAGACGCGCTTGATGTCCGTGTCCCAGATCGAGAACGACCGGCCGCCAAACGTGTACAGCTCGGTGCACTGGCCGGCGGCGTTCTTGCCGGTCATGCCGCCGCCGTTGGGCGTTGTCGTCACGCGCAGCCGGCCCAGGTTCGAGTCGAACGTCGCGTTGCCGGCGTTCGGGAACACGCTCGGATCCAGCCCTGCCGTGCAATGGGCGCGGATACGCGTCTCTTCATTAAAGCCCGGCCAGTCGGCGCGCGCGTCGCCCTCGTTCGCGGTCAGCAGGTAATGCTTGCCGTCGACCGTGTAGCCGGCAATCGCGTCCGGCAGGTACATGCCTTTCACGGGCTGCGGGCCGATCTTCGTGGCGGGCGTGCCGCTGTTCGTATTGGTGCCGCCATCTTCATCCGACGCATCCAGACCGAAACCGGCGACATTGTGGTCCTTGAAGCCGAGCGGCTTGATCGATGTGACCTTCGCGCTGGCCACATCGACGATGGCAATGGCATTGTTCTCCTGCAGCGTGACCCAGGCCGTCTTGCCGTCTTCGCTGACGGTGATGTATTCCGGCTCGAAGTCCTGCGCCGCCGTGGCCTTGGGGCCGAAGATGCGGATGCACTGCGCGCGCAGCGCCGTTTCCTGGCCATTGAAGCTGCGGAAATCCGCGGTGGCGACGTTTGGCGTGCCGCCGCGATTGACGGTGACGATGCTGACCGCGCCTTCCGGATCGCTGGTCCCGGCCACGCCATAGCCGCTTGGCTCGCCTTCGTTCGCCACCAGCACCTTGGTGCCGTCCGGCGTGAACACCAGCATGTCAGGAAGCGCGCCGACTTTCACGCTGTTGATCAGTTTGAGGTCGGCGGCATTGTAGAACGCCACGGTGCCCGGATCGGTCTTGACCGCCGCTTCGATCGCGAGTGCCACCAGGCCATCGAACACGGCGACACTATTGACGGCCTTGCCGAGGCCCGCCACGCTGATCGTTCCCAGCAGCTTGGGCGCGTTGGGCGCGCTCAGGTCCAGCACATCGACGGTGCCATTCGCGCCGTTGACGACGAACAGGCGCTTGCTGGCCGCATCGTAGGCGGTGATCTCGGCCGCGCCGACGGCGCCGCCGTTGTAGCTGCCGATTTTTTCCAGCGTCAGCGTGGTGGGCGTCGGTTCGTCGTCATTGTCGCCGCCGCAGGCAGCGAGCGTGCACGCCAGCGCAATCGTGGCAATCATCGGAAGGTAGCGGGTGGTAGCACGGGAGCGTTGCAGCATGATGGGCGGTTTTCCAGGGATGAAAAACCGCCAGCATAGGACGCGTCGATGACACCAGCATGACATGCCATCAACACGTTCCCCGTCATTGAATCAGAACTGGTCGGTCTCGCGCAGGAAGCGCCAGCCGCCGGCCGGCATCGGGCCCATCGAGATGCGGCCGATGCGCAGGCGGCGCAATGCCGTCACGCGCAGGCCCACGTCGCCGCACAGGCGCTCGATCTGGCCGCGCTGGATGTTCTTGCCGGCGATGCGCAGGCGCTGCTCGCTTTGCCAGCTGGCCTTGAACATGCGGCCAAGCTTGGCCATGCCATTGTCGGCGATCTGGCCGTCGACCTCGACGACGTATTCGGACTCGTTGCGCGATGCATCGTCGACCAGCTTGCGGATCACACGGAAATCCTGGCTGAACACGATCAGGCCCGAGGCCATGGTTTCCAGCGGCGTGGCAGCCGTGGTCTTGAACAGGTGCCGGCGCAGGAACGGCTTGCCGCGCCCGTGTTCCAGCACCTGGTTCTCGGCGGTGATGCTGGCGAGCGCCGCTTCAATTTCGATACCGGCCGGCTTGTGCATCAGGATCGTCACAGGATCCGGTTCGACCGGCGTCGCGCCCGGCAGCAGCTCGACCTTTTGCTCCGGCGTGACGCGGGTGGCGGGATCTTCGGCCACGGCGCCATCGACGCTGACCCAGCCGCCGGCGATATAACGCTCGGCATCGGCGCGCGAGCACCCTGCCACGTCGGCCACGCGCTTGGCCAGGCGGATTGCTTCTTCAGTTGTCATGCACGCCAATCAGTAAAAAATGCGGTGAAGACGTCGACCGTGCGCTGGACATCGCGCGCGGAGACATCGAGGTGCGTCACGAGACGCATTCTGGGGCCGACCGTGGCGCGGATCTGCGCCCGTTCGAGCGCCGCGCGCAGCGGTGCGCAGGCGGCAGCCGGCACGTCGATCCAGAAGATATTCGTTTGCGGGGTGCTGACGGTGAGCGCCGGGATCAGGGCCAGGCCGCGCGCCAGTTCGGCCGCGTTGTCATGGTCCTGCGCCAGCAGCGCGACATTGTGTTCGAGCGCGTAGTACGCGGCAGCGGCGATCACGCCGGCCTGGCGCATGCCGCCGCCCAGCATCTTGCGCCAGCGCTTGCCCTGCTCGATGAAGGCTTTCGGCCCCAGCAGCACTGAGCCGACCGGTGCGCCCAGGCCTTTGGACAGGCACACCGAGACGGTGTCGAAGCCCTTGACGGCGTCCGCCAGGCTGATGCCCTGCTTGACGGCGGCATTGCAGATGCGCGCGCCGTCCAGGTGCGTGGCCAGGCCCTTCTCGTGCGCGAGCGTCGTGGCTGCAGCCACGTACTCCTGGCTCAGCACCCGGCCGCCAATCGTGTTTTCCAGCGCCAGCAGGCGGGTACGCGCGAAGTGCATGTCGTCGGGCTTGATGTAGGCCTCGATGTCGGCCAGCAGGATCGAGCCATCCGGCTGATTGATGATCGGCTGAGGCTGGATGCTGCCCAGCACCGCAGCGCCGCCGCCTTCGTACTTGTAGGTGTGCGCTTCCTGGCCGACCAGGTATTCGTCGCCGCGACCGCAGTGGGTCATCAGGGCGATCAGATTGGTCTGCGTGCCGCTCGGGGCGAACATGCCGGCCTCGTAACCGAACAGCTCCGCCGCGTAATCCTGCAGGCGGTTGACGGTGGGGTCGTCGCCATACACATCGTCGCCGACGTGGGCAGCCACCATCGTGGCGCGCATCGCGGCGCCTGGCTGCGTCACCGTATCGCTGCGCAGGTCGATCCAGCCTTGCGTGTTGTCGCTCATGCTTGTTGTCACTCCGTGGTGGCGGCTTGTGGGGCGTAGAAACGTTCGGTCATCTCAGCCAGGCCCAGTTCGCCCAGCACCTCGTGCAGGCGTTCGGTCGGGCGGCGGCGCGGCAGGTTCTTGTAGGTGGCGATGATCAGCTCGTTCTTCATCGAGTGCTCCCAGCCCACCAGCTCCGTCACGGTGACCTGGTAGCCATGCGCTTCGAGCTGCAGGCAGCGCAGCACATTGGTGATCTGGCTGCCGAATTCGCGCGTGTGGATCGGGTGGCGCCAGATTTCGGTCAGCGCGCTGCGTTTCACGTCCTTGCCCTTGTTCTTGCGCAGGACGGTGGCGACTTCGGCCTGGCAGCACGGCACCAGCACCATGTGCTTCGCGTTCTTCTTGAGCGCGAAGTCGATGGCGTCATCGGTGGCGGTATTGCAGGCGTGCAGCGCGGTGACGATGTCGATCGATTCCGGGAGCGCGCTCGACGTGGTCGATTCGGCCACCGACAGCGGCAGGAACGACATGCCCTTGAAACCCAGGCGCGCGGCCAGCTCGGTCGATTTGGTGACCAGTTCTTCGCGCGTCTCGATGCCGTAGATGTGCGAACCCTCGGTTTGGGCTTTCACGAACAGGTCGTACAGGATGAAGCCGAGGTACGACTTGCCGGCGCCATGGTCGACCAGCGACACGCTGCCCTTCGCCCCCTGCACATCGCGCAGCAGCGGCTCGATGAAGTTGTACAGGTGGTAGACCTGCTTGAGCTTGCGGCGGCTGTCCTGGTTCAACTTGCCGTCGCGGGTCAGGATGTGCAGCTCTTTGAGCAGCTCGATCGACTGGCCCGGGCGAACCTCGGGTGGCAGCTCCGGCGCAGCCGGGGCTTTCTTGACGTTCTCGACACGCTTCATGAAGATCAGTGGTTCTTTTCGGCAGCGTGGTTGATCGTGTACTTCGGGATCTCGACCACCAGGTCTTCGTCAGCGACGATCGCCTGGCACGACAGGCGCGAATTGGGCTCCAGGCCCCAGGCCTTGTCGAGCATGTCTTCTTCTTGCTCTTGCTGTTCGTTCAGCGAGTTGAAACCTTCGCGCACGATTACGTGGCAGGTGGTGCAGGCGCAGACGCGGTCGCAGGCGTGTTCGATGTCGATGTCGTTCTCGAGCAGGACGTCGCAGACCGATTTGCCGCTTGGCGCGTCAAGCACGGCGCCTTCTGGGCACAGCACTGGGTGGGGGAGGATGACGATTTGTGGCACTTGGGTTACCTCAGTTGATTGTTTTGTATGATGCGGTAAGGCGTAGGGTGGACGCGGCCGGCGAGGCGGCTGCGCCGTCCACGCGGCGATGGTTGGCAGCCAGATCATCGGGCACGACAGCGGCACCGATCACTATCCACGCGTGGACGGCCGAGCCGTCCACCCTACGTCGAAGTTGCGTCTTAAATTTCGTCCAGCGACTTGCCCGACAATGCCTTGCGCACGCTCTTGTCCATGCGGCGCGCCGCGAATTCTTCGGTGCCATGCGCCAGCGCCTGGACTGCATCGTGCACCACGTTCTGGCGCAGGCCCGGTTCGAGCGTCGTGTCGTTCGACATCGCCACCGCATCGCGCACCAGTTGCAATTGCGCGGCAATGGTGGCCTGCTCGTCGGGCGACAGCAGATCGGTATCGCTGTCGAGCGCCGACTGCGTCGCCAGCAGGATGCGCTCGGCCTCGACCTGCTCTTCGCGCAGCGCGCGCATCTGCATGTCGCTCGAAGCCGACGTGTACGAATCCTGCAGCATGCGCGCCACCTGGTCGTCCGCCAGACCATACGACGGCTTGACCGTGATCGATGCTTCCACGCCCGAACGCATTTCGCGCGCGGCCACCGCCAGCAAGCCATCGGCGTCGACCTGGTAGGTCACGCGGATGCGCGCCGCGCCGGCCGCCATCGGCGGGATGCCGCGCAGCTCGAAGCGCGCCAGCGAACGGCAGTCCGACACCAGCTCGCGCTCGCCCTGCACCACGTGCACCGCCAGTGCCGTCTGGCCATCCTTGAAGGTCGTGAATTCCTGCGCGCGCGCGACCGGAATCGTCGAGTTGCGCGGAATGATCTTCTCAACCAGGCCGCCCATCGTCTCGATGCCCAGCGACAGCGGGGTCACGTCCAGTAGCAGCCAGTCTTCGCCATCGGCGCGGTTGCCGGCCAGCAGATTGGCCTGGATCGCCGCGCCCAGCGCCACCACGCGGTCCGGGTCGATGTTGGCGTGCGGGATGGTCTGGAAGAATTCCGACACTGCCCGGCGCACGTGCGGCATGCGCGTCGCGCCGCCGACCATCACCACGCCGTCGACGTCCTCGACGCTCGTGTCGGCGTCGCGCATCGCCTTGCGGATCGCGTTCATCGTCTTGCCGACCAGATGCTTCGTGATCTCGACAAATTCGGTGGCCATGATCGTCACCTGCACCAGCTCGCCCGACTTCAGGATTGCCTCGATCGTCGTTTCTTCGTTCGTCGACAGCAGTTCCTTGGCCTGACGGGCCTTGACCATCAACGTTGCGGTGTCCTGGTCCGACAGCGGCGCCAGGCGCGCCTTCTCCATGATCCAGCAGAACAGGCGATGGTCGAAGTCGTCGCCGCCCAGCGCCGAATCGCCGCCAGTCGACAGCACTTCGAACACGCCTTTCGAGAGCTTGAGGATCGAGATATCGAACGTGCCGCCGCCCAGGTCATACACGGCGTAGACGCCTTCCTTGCCCTGGTCGAGGCCATACGCAATGGCAGCCGCGGTCGGCTCGGACAGCAGACGCAGGACATTCAGGCCCGCCAGCTGGGCTGCATCCTTGGTGGCCTGGCGCTGTGCATCGTCGAAGTACGCCGGCACCGTGATCACGGCGCCAACCAGGTCGTCGCCCAGCGAATCTTCAGCGCGCTGGCGCAGCGTGGCCAGGATCTGGGCCGAGATTTCAACGGGGCTTTTCACGCCGGCGACGGTGTTCAACTGGACCATGCCCTCGCCATCGACGAAGTCATACGGCAGGTTTTCTGCGTGCGTGATGTCTTTGAGGCCACGGCCCATGAAGCGCTTGACCGAGACGATCGTGTTCTTCGGGTCGGTGGTCTGGTGCGCGCGCGCCTTGTGGCCGATGTGCGCATGGCCGTTATCCAGGTAGCGCACGATCGACGGCAGCAGCGAGCGGCCCTCCTCGTCGCTGAGCACTTCGGGGCTGCCGCTGCGAACGGTGGCAACGAGCGAATTGGTGGTGCCCAGATCGATGCCGACGGCCAAGCGGTGCTGGTGCGGGGCGGTGGACATGCCGGGTTCGGCGATTTGGAGGAGTGCCATAGTCGTGATACCAGTGTTATTTTTGCATGCCGGGACGGTGCGGACGCTATTTTACGCGTCCGACCGGCATAGCGGGGCGTGGACGACACCGCCGTCCACGATGAAAAGCAGGAAGGTTATGCCTCGATCGCTTCGAAGGCGTACTGCACTTCGTCGCCGAACTTGTCGAGGAACATCAGCGAGCGCACGCCCTGGGCAGCAGCAGCGTAGTCGCCCGCATCGAGCTGCTGGCCAACGGTGACCAGCATCTGCTTGCGTTCGGCGCGCACCTGCGCATCGAGTGCGTCGAGCGCGCTAGCATCCTTGCCAGCGCGCGCATCGCCGAGTTCTTCGCGCCATTCCATCTGCTGCATCAGGAACGCGGTGGGCATCGCGGTATTCGATTCGGTCTGCAGGTCGACGCCGTTCAGTTCGCACAGATACTGCGCGCGCTTTTGCGGATTGCGCAGGGTCTGGTAGGCGTCGTTGGCGCGCGTCGCCCATTGCATCGCGACGCGTTTTTCGCCGTCGCTGCTGCCGACAAACCGGTCAGGATGGACGCGGCCCTGGATCTCGCGGTAGGCGGCATCCAGGGCACTCTGTTCGACCTCGAAGCGGGCCGGCAGTTGAAACAGTTCGAAATGATTCTGCATGCGCGATCAGATGCGGAAGCTCTCGCCGCAGCCGCAATTGTCCTTGACGTTCGGATTATTGAAGCGGAAGCCCTCGTTGAGGCCTTCGCGGGCGAAATCAAGCTCGGTGCCGTCGATGTACGGCAGGCTTTTCGGATCAACGAATACCTGCACGCCATGCGATTCGAAGACGCTGTCTTCGTTTGCGCTTTCATCGACGTACTCGAGCTTGTAGGCCAGGCCGGAGCAGCCGGTGGTGCGCACACCGAAACGCAAGCCAATGCCCTTGCCCCGGCGTTCGAGGTAACGGTTGACGTGCTTTGCAGCTTTTTCGGTCAGGGTGATTGCCATGTTGTGCTTCTCCAGCTCAGTTCTATTACCAGGAATTACGCCGCTGCGACTGCTTTGTCGGCGTGCTTTGCCTTGTAGTCGGCCACAGCGGCCTTGATCGCGTCTTCTGCCAGGATCGAGCAGTGGATCTTGACTGGCGGCAGTGCCAGCTCTTCGGCGATCTGCGTGTTCTTGATGGCCAGTGCTTCGTCCAGGCTCTTGCCCTTGACCCATTCAGTGATCAGCGAGCTCGATGCGATGGCCGAACCGCAGCCATACGTCTTGAACTTTGCGTCTTCGATCAGGCCCTGGTCGTTGACCTTGATCTGCAGCTTCATGACGTCGCCGCAGGCCGGCGCGCCGACCATGCCGGTGCCGATGTCATCGTCGCCCTTGTCGAACGCGCCGACGTTGCGTGGGTTTTCGTAGTGGTCCAGTACTTTGTCCGAATATGCCATGGTGATGCTCCAGTATGTTTAGAAAATGCGCGCTCGGTATGAGCAGATCAGTGTGCAGCCCACTGGATCGAGCTGATGTCGATCCCGTCCTTGAACATGTCCCACAGCGGCGACAGTTCACGCAGCTTGCCAACTTTGCTCTTGAGCAGGTTGACGGCAAAATCAATTTCTTCTTCGGTCGTGAAGCGGCCAATCGAGAAGCGGATCGAGCTGTGCGCCAGCTCGTCGCTGCGGCCCAGGGCGCGCAGCACGTACGATGGTTCCAGGCTGGCCGAGGTGCAGGCCGAACCGGACGACACGGCCAGGTCCTTGATCGCCATGATCAGGGACTCGCCTTCGACATAGTTGAACGAGACGTTCAGGTTATGCGGCACGCGGTGATCCATGTCGCCGTTGATATAGACTTCTTCGATCTCCATGAGGCCGCGAGCCAGGCGATCGCGCAGGGCGCGCACGCGGGTCAGCTCGCTGTCCATCTCGACCTTGGCCAGGCGGAAGGCTTCGCCCATGCCGACGATCTGGTGCGTTGGCAGCGTGCCCGAACGCATGCCGCGCTCGTGACCGCCACCGTGCATCTGCGCTTCGAGGCGCACGCGCGGCTTGCGACGCACGTACAGCGCGCCGATGCCTTTCGGGCCGTAGGCCTTGTGCGCGGTGAAGGTCATCAGGTCGACCTTCAGGACTTCGAGGTTGATCTCGACCTTGCCGACAGCCTGGGCCGCGTCGCAGTGGAAGATGATGCCCTTCGAGCGCAGCAGTTCGCCGATTTCGGCGATCGGCTGCACGACGCCGATTTCGTTGTTCACGAACATGACCGACACCAGGATGGTGTCAGGACGAATTGCCGCTGACAGCTGTTCGATCGTGATCAGGCCATTGGCTTGCGGCTCGAGGTAGGTCGCTTCGAAGCCGACGCGTTCGAGTTCGCGCACGGTGTCCAGCACGGCCTTGTGCTCGGTTTTCACCGTGATGATGTGCTTGCCCTTGGTCTTGTAGAACTGGGCTGCGCCCTTGATTGCCAGGTTGTTGCTTTCGGTCGCGCCGGAGGTCCAGACGATTTCACGCGGATCGGCGCCGATCATCGCGGCGACGTGGCCGCGCGCTTCTTCGACGGCCGCTTCGGCGTTCCAGCCGTAGGCGTGGCTGCGCGACGCAGGATTGCCGAACTGCTCGCGCAGGAACGGGATCATCTTGTCGGCGACGCGTGGATCGACCGGCGTCGTGGCCGAGTAATCCATGTAGATCGGGAAATGTGGAGCTGGCGCGAAGCTCTGCTCGGTGGTCTTGTCCATTGGCGCGTTCATCTGATTTACTCCGGTAGCTTTAGTTATGTCCGACTGCGGCGGGGGCGCCGCGGTGCACGTGCACGACGTTCTGTTCTTTCTGGCGCTGCTGGTCGACGAGGTCTTGCAACGATACCGAATCGAGGTAGTCGACCATTTTTTCGTTCAGCGTGGTCCACAGTTCGTGGGTCATGCAGCGGGCGCCGTCGGTGTGGGCGCCATGGCAGTTCTCTTTACCGCCGCACTGGGTTGCATCGAGCGGCTCGTCGACGGCGATGATGATGTCCGCCACCGTCACCTTGCCCGCCGCGCGCGCCAGGCTGTAGCCGCCGCCCGGACCACGGATCGATTCGACGATTTCGTGGCGGCGCAGCTTGCCAAACAGCTGCTCGAGGTACGACAGCGAAATGGCCTGGCGCTGGCTGATGCCCGACAGCGTGACCGGACCATTGCCTTGACGCATGGCAAGGTCGATCATCGCAGTGACAGCAAAACGGCCTTTGGTGGTCAGACGCATTTCAACCCCGGTGAATGATAAAATATTTCTCTTATCCAAGTACCAAGTCGGCGCCGCAGCCTGTAGCACGGTTCCCTCTGAGATCGGGGAAAGACCTGATTAGTTGAACGATTTAGTCAAGTATAGCAAATCGCAATGATCTTGTCTTGGACCACCCCAAAAACGGCGGGTCATGTTCGTCCTGAAAAGTCACGTCATCCGTAGGGTGGATGGCTATGCCATCAACGCGTTCAACCCAACGTGATGTATGACGTACGGGTTTATTGAACGCGTGGACGGGAAACCCGTCCACCCTACCCTGCCTGCAGCCGTCCACGTGATTAGCGGGCTCTGAGCAACCCCATCGGCCCGAACAGCGCCTGCATGCCCGGATGCCCGATGAAGCTCAGGTTGTAGGGATGTTCGGCCACTGCCTGCGGGAAGGCAGCCGTCTCCGGCAACTTCTGCAATTGCTCGGCAATCTTGCCCCACAGGACCAGCGTCGGCACCTGCGGCTGGGCGGCCAGCGCCGCCAGCACCGTCTGCAGGAACGGCAACCAGGCGCGCGCATCGATGACCGGCTTGACGTGCTTGCGAAACACCAGCGCGGCATTGAGCAGCAAAAAGCCTTCGTGCACGAGATTGTCCTGCAACTGCGCCAGCGTCTGGATGGAGCCGTCAGCGCGCGCGGCCTGGGCGATCGGCGCCAGCGCCTCCCCGCTGGTCGCATCGGGCTGCAACTGGCCGCTTGCCACCAGCAGCATCTTCATGAAGTTGCGCAGTGACGTCGCCCGGTTCACCGGCTTGGACAGTCCTGCGTCGCTCCACAGGTCGCCCACGGCGCCATCCATGAAGCTCACGCCGGTGGCGCTCGCGGCGCGCGGGTACGGCCCCTCCCCCACCAGCACGTAGCGCACCTTGTCCAGCGGCTGGGCAAAGGCAGCGAACATGCGGTGTTCCGTGGGGACGTAATCGTCCTGCGCCAGCGCCGGCAAGTAGCCCGGATTGGCGCGGGCCACCGCCTGCAGCCCCGCTTCGAGAATCGGGCGCCACGAGGCATCGGCCAGGTCGAGGGCCTGCAGGATCGGTGCAGGGATGGCGATGGGACTGGAGGCAGGCGCGGCGGAGTCGGTCATGGCGAAATGGCAATGGAAAGAGGCGGCGATTGTAGCGCGCCGCCGCCCTTCGCATCCACCCGCGCGCTATTCGGAATCGGGCTGGCGCGACGGGTGCGCCGCCTGGAACGCCGGCAACGCGATGCACAGCGCATTGATGCGGTCGATATTCGGGTAGGCCGACACATCGATATTGAAACGCTGCGCATTGAATACCTGCGGCGCCAGGTAGCAATCGGCGATGGTCGGATGGTCGCCGTGGCAGAACGGCCCCGCGCCCGGATCGCGCGCCAGATGGGCTTCGAGCGATTGCAGCCCCTCGATCACCCAGTGACGGTACCACTCGCTCTTTGCCTGGTCCGGCACACCGATCTCGCGCGCCAGGTAATTGAGTACCCGCAGATTGGTGATCGGGTGGATGTCGCAGCCGATGATCTGGGCCAGCTCGCGCACGCGCGCCCGGCCCGGCGCATCCTTCGGCAGCAGCGGCACGTCCGGATACACTTCTTCGAGATACTCGATGATGGCCAGCGACTGCGACAGCGTGATGCGGTCATCCTGGAACGCCGGCACCAGGCCGCTCGGGTTGATCTGGCGATAGTCGTCCTGCAGGTGCTGCCCGCCATCCTTGAGCAGGTGCACCGGCACCGCGTCGTAGGCCAGCCCTTTCAGGTTCAGGGCAATGCGCACCCGGTAGGCGGCCGAGCTGCGAAAGTAGGTATACAGTTTCATGGTTGCCTCTCGTGGTAACGGACGACTTCCTGATCGATGGCGCCAAAGATGCTGGCCCCGCCCGCGTCCAGCATTTCGATGCGCACCGTGTCGCCGAATGACAGGTACGGCGTTTTGGGCGCGCCGCCTTCGATGGTTTCGTACATGCGCACTTCGGCCAGGCAGCAATAGCCCACGCCGCCATGCTCGACGCTCGAGCCATACAGCCCGCCCTGCTTGTTCGACACGGTGCCCGAGCCGATGATACTGCCCGCGCACAGTTCGCGCGTGGTTGCCGCATGCGCGATCAGCTGGGCGAAGCTGAAGGTCATGTCTTCGCCGGCATTCGGCTTGCCGAACGCGGCGCCATTGAGCGTGACCAGGATCGGGAGATGCAGCTTGTTGCCCTGCCAGGCGTCGCCCAGCTCGTCTGGCGTGACCGCGACCGGCGAAAACGCACTGGCCGGCTTGGACTGGTAGAAGCCGAAGCCCTTGGCCAGTTCGTTCGGGATCAGGTTGCGCAGCGATACGTCGTTGACCAGCATGACCAGGCGGATGGCGCTGGCAGCCTCGGCTGCGTCGGCGCCCATCGGCACGTCGCCCGTGACCACGGCCACCTCGGCTTCGAGATCGATGCCCCAGTCTTCGGACAGCGCCGCGATCGGATCAAGCGGGCCGACGAACGAATCGCCGCCGCCCTGGTACATCAGCGGATCGGTATAGAACGACGCCGGCACCTCGGCGCCGCGCGCCTTGCGCACCAGCTCGACGTGGTTGATGTAAGCCGAGCCGTCGGCCCACTGGTAAGCGCGTGGCAGCGGCGAGTGGCAGGCCGCCTCGATGAACGATTCGGCCGCCTCGGCGTTGCCGTCGTTGAGCTGCTTGTAGACGTCGTCGAGCTGCGGCTTGCACGCATCCCAGTTGTCGAGCGCGGCCTGCAGCGTGCGCGCGATGGTCGGGACTTGCTGGCAGGTGACCAGATCGCGGCTGACGACGACCAGGGTGCCGTCGCGGCCGCCGGCTTTGAGGGTGGCGAGTTTCATGGACTGTCCTTTTGTTATTGCTGAGTAGCCGCCATTACAAGGTAAAACGCACTATCATACAAACGATATTTTCAGTGTGATATATCACCTTATCTGATGAATCCAACGTTACGACAAATGCGCGCCTTTGTTGCGCTGGCCCGCACCGGCAATTTCACGCTGGCCGCGCAGACGCTGCACGTGACGCAATCGGCACTGTCGGGCCTGATCAAGGAGCTCGAGCAGACGCTGGACGCCCGGGTCGTCGACCGCAGCACGCGCCGCATCGGCCTGACCGACATCGGTCGCGAATTGCTGCCCTTATTTAGCCAGATCATCGACGACCTGGACGGTGCGCTGGCTAACGTGGCCGACCACACGCGCCTGAAGAAAGGTGTCGTGCGCATCGCGGCGCCACAGCTGATGGCGTGCACGCTGCTGCCGCCAAGCATCGCCGCCTACCGCGCGCAGCACCCCGAGATCGTCGTGCGCCTGGCCGATACCGAAGTCGAGGGCGTCATCACGCGCGTGCTGTCGGGCGAGGCCGATGTGGGCATCGGCCCGGAACGCACGCCTGCGCCGCCGCTGCTGGCGAGCGAACTGTTCTCCATGCCGTTCGCGCTGGTGTTTCCGCACCAGCATCCGCTGGCCGCACTCGAGCGGGTGACGTGGCAGGATGCGGCGGCCTACCCGTTCATTTCGCTGCAGGGCCAGTTCACCGAATTGCTGCTCGACGCAGTACCGCCCTCGCGCACGGGCATTGCGCTCACGCCGGCGCACGAAGTGACCTTCATGACGACGGCGCTGGCCATGGTGAGTGCGGGTCTGGGCGTGACGGTGTGCCTGCCCTATGCGGCGCCGCTGGCCACGCTGTACGGATTGACGATGCGCCCGCTCGATGCGCCGACGCTGCAGCGGCGCTTTTTCGTCTACACGCGGCCCGGCCGGTCGCTGTCGCCGGCCGCCGAGAGTTATGTGGAATTCCTCTTTGGATATGTAAAACGGGCGCAAGCGGAAGGCTGATTCTCACAAAAAGGCACGCTACAATGGGTCGTGTCTTTTTTATCGGACCCGCAATGTCCCACGATACCATCGCAATCAACCGCCAGATGAACAAGTTCGATGGCCATGCCAGCGTCTGGCTGTTTGGCTACGGCTCCCTGATCTTCAAACCCGATTTCCCGTTTCTTCAGCAGCGCGCGGCGTCCATCCGCGGCTGGACACGCCGCTTCTGGCAAGGCTCGCACGATCACCGCGGCACCGAGACGGCGCCGGGGCGTGTGGTGACGCTGGTACCGGATCCCGATGCGGTCTGCCACGGCATGGCGTTTCTCGTCACGCCCGAAGAATTCGCGCACCTCGACCATCGCGAAAAGAACGGCTACCTGCGCCTGGCGACGCAAATGCAATTTGACGACGGCAGCAGCGACGAAGGCATCGTGTATATCGCCACGCACGACAACGCGGCGTACCTGGGCCCGGCCGATGAGCACGCGATTGCGCGCCAGATCGCGACGGCGCGCGGCCCGAGCGGCCCGAACAGCGACTACCTGCTGGGCCTGGCGCAGTCACTGCGCGCGCTGGGCAAACCCGATCCGCACGTGTTCGAGATCGAGCGGCATTTGGCGGCGCTGGGGGTTACGCAGCAGTACGCTTGATGGAGTCAGCGTTTGAGTCGTCGTGCTGCGCGATGGCTGCAAGCGTGGCCAGTACCCGCGCAGCACGCTGTTCGAGCGAACCCGTCAGGATCGTGTAGCCGATGTCGCGCCGGTCCAGATCGTCCAGTACCAGTTGCTGGATCTGCGTGCGCCACGCGGCGTTTTCGCGCACGCCTGGCTCTTCTTCGTACGGGATGTCGTCGGCGCACACGAAGTGGTGCAGGTAGCGCGTGCGGCATTCCAGCGCGTAGCGCAGCAGGGCCGGTGGCACCGGCTCGGTCACCTGGCCGAAGCGCAAGCCGAGCAGCAGCGTGGTCAGTGCATTGGTGTCGACGAAGACGTAGTCGCCAGCGGCGTTCGCGATAGCGGCGTCTTCGGCAGCGCGGTGCCGTTCGGCGATCTCGACGTAGTCGGCGGCCACCAGCTGGCCCTGCTTTTCTTCCCAGACAAAACGGCCGATTTCGGGCACGAACTGCGCGCCCTGCCCGCGCGCCAGCATGCTGGCCAATGTCGATTTCCCCGTCGACTCGGCGCCGACAAACACCACCAGCCGACTATCTGCCCCCTGCTCACCCATGCCTGCATCCTGTAACGATCGATGCGACATCCTAGCCGAGCCGCCGTGACAACTCAACGGTTCAGTCGAGCGCGCGCTGGCGCGACTCGGTATCCACGCACAGGATGGCAATGGCGCCCATGAGCAGGAAGCCAGAGAGCATGATCAGCGCCAGCGTGAAATGCGTCGCCATCACCGGCGCGACGATCGCCGGCGCGAACAGGCCGCCGAAACGGGCAACTGCCCCGGCCGTACCCATGCCACTGGCGCGCAGGCGGGTCGGGTAGACCTCGGGCGTGAACGCATACAGCGCGCCCCACGTGCCGAGCAGCGCAAAGCTCATCAACAGCGTCGAACCGACGACCAGCACGGTCGAGCTGCCCAGGCTGTAGCCGAGGCAACCGACACTGCTCAGCAAGAGAAAACCGACGAGCGTCGGCTTGCGGCCCCAGCGTTCGACGCCATACGCGGCCAGCGCGAAGCCGGGCAGCTGGACCAGTGCCAGCACGATCAGAAATTCCTGGCCGCGCATGAAGCCGAAGCCTTCCGCGCTCAGGCGGATCGGCAGGTAGACGAACACGCCGTAATAGGCAATCGAAATCAGGCCCCAGGCGACGAACAGCGCGATGCTGCGCCGGCGCAGTCCGCCCGAGAACAGCGACAGCAAGGTCGTCCTGACTTGCGGCTCGGGCAGCAACGGCGGCATCGTCAGCGTGCGGCCATTCGTCCTGGCCACGCGTTCCAGCACCGCGCGCGCCTCGTCCGGCTGGCCACTGCGGTGCAGGTACATGGGCGACTCCGGGATATACCAGCGCAGCACGATGCCGACCAGCGCCGGGATGCCGGTGACCAGGAAAATCACGCGCCAAGCATCGTCGCCCCAACCGACCGCCCACAGGGCCAGCACGGCCAGGGCGATCGTGCCAAGCGCCCAGAACGATTCGAGCAGCACCAGCCAGCGGCCGCGCCGGTCGCTGGGCAAAAATTCGGCCATCATCGTGTAGTCGACCGGCAGCGTCGCGCCCACGCCGATGCCCGTCATCAGGCGCAGCGCCAGCAGCCAGGTAAAATCGGGCGCAAATGCCGAGGCCACGCCGAAGCAGGCATCGATCACCACCGCCATCAGCAGCACGGGCCGGCGGCCGATGCGATCCGCCAGGCGGCCGAAGACAAACGCGCCGATCAGCATGCCGACAAAGAACACGGTCCCCGTCTGCAAGGCCTGCGGCATCGACAGCCCGAAGGTTTTTGCGATCGACGGCGCAGAAAAGCCGATCGACAGCACCTGCATCGCGTCGGCCAGCCACACCAGGCCGAAGATCAGAAAAATGCGGTATTGAAACTTGCCGACGCCGGCGGTATGCAGCGCCTGCTCCATCGAGACGGCAACGCCGTCAGCGCTGATAGCGCCGGGAATCGCGTCCTGTCCTGCACTGACCGAAGGGCTCATGGAATCTCTTGAAATGCAACGCGTCGGCTTCAAGCCGTGCGCTAGCGCTGCACAGCCATGCCTCGTGCTGGAGGCCAGCGCCAATACCGCCATTCGGATTGGTCAGCCGGTCAATGTTGCATCTTAAGATAAAACGAACGCTTCAGTACCTTTCTCAGCAGGCGTCAGGCCGGATCGGCCATCGCGCGGCAGGCCTCGGCGCAGCGCCGGCATGCTTGCGCACAGCGCTGGCAATGATCCATTTCATGCTGCGCGCACTCGTCGCCGCAGGCCGAGCAGATCTGCGCGCAGAGGGAGCAGATTGCCGCAGTGAATTCACTACCGCGTGCCATGTACGCGGCAGCAAGCCGGCAAATGGCTGCACAGTCCATATCGAGCGAGATACAGCGCGACATCATCTTGACATCCTCCTCGCCGAGGCAGGCGGCGGAGCATGCATCGCACGCTGCCGCGCAGGCATTACAGGCATCGATGCAATCTTGAACATTGTCGTTTGTCATGGGTTCTCCAGGTTTCCGGGTTCAACCGATATCACCGTTCAACGTGGCCGCCCCGCGCCTGCGGAGCAGATCGCCATCCGGTATCCAGGCTCAAGCCTACGCAATCTGGCCAGCGGGCGCCGTACGTTTCGGCGCGACAAGTAGCAGCTGCCAACCTGCCACGAACGATCCCTGCTCCCTCGGCGGCGCCCGTCCGGTACGGGACACAGCAGGTGTATTTGTACGAATACGTTATCGTCTCTACAATATTAAGAATCAACGACCACGCGCTACGGCACCCACCAATGAACTACATCATCCTGGATAACGAATTGACGGTCTGGACGGTCGCCATCGGCGTCGCCCTGACTGTCTCCTTGGTACTTTTCATCATCAAGCGGGTGCTGGTCAAGCGGCTTGGCGCCTACGCCGCGCACACCGAGACTTATCTTGACGATCTCGCTATCAAGGTGCTGTCAGCAACGCACCCCCTGTTCATCGTACTCATCGGCCTGTTCGCCGGAGCGCACTGGCTGACGCTGCCGCCCAAGCTTGCAACCTTGCTGTCGCACCTGACCGTGGCCGTTCTGCTGCTGCAGGTGGCGCGTTGGGCCGATGCCGGCCTGCATGCCTGGTTGCGCCGCTATCGCGCGAAGCGCAGCGCCGAAGATGTGGCCAGCGCCACCTCGACCGCGGCCATCGGCTTCCTGGCACGCACCTTCCTGTGGCTGGTCATCCTGCTGATGATTCTGGACAACTTTGGGGTCAACATTACGACCCTGGTGGCCAGCTTGGGCATTGGCGGCATCGCGGTCGCGCTTGCGCTCCAGAACATCCTGGGCGACCTGTTTTCTTCGCTGTCGATCGTGCTGGACAAACCATTCGTGGTGGGCGATTTCGTCTCGGTCGGCGATATTGCAGGGACGGTGGAGTATGTGGGCCTGAAGACAACCCGCATCCGCGGCCTCGGCGGCGAGCAGGTCGTATTTTCCAACAGCGACCTGCTCCAGAGCCGGATTCACAATTTCAAGCGCATGGAGACGCGCCGTATCGTGTTTTCGATCGGCGTTGTCTATGAGATCAGCCGCGAGCAGTTGCACGCCATTCCGGGCATCCTGCGCGCAGCGGTCGAAGCGCAAGCGAACGTGCGCTTCGACCGCGCGCACTTCAAGGCGTATGGCGCGTCGTCGCTCGACTTCGAGATCGTCTACACCGTGCTGTCGCCGGACTATGGCGTCTATATGGACATCCAGCAGGCAATCAACGAGCTTCTGTTCGAGCGCTTCGAGGATGCGGGAATCGGCTTTGCCTACCCGACCCAGACGGTCCACCTGGCCAATCCCGAGATCGCGATCCGTCGCGCGCCGAGCCGGTAAGCCCGCGGCTTGAGGGCGCTGGCACACGTGTCGGCTGCCACCCGTGTGTGTTGCATCGCGAACCGACAAGCTGCGGTCCGGCATCCAGACTTTGGCGTCTGCTGTCACCGCCAGCAGGCCGGGCGCCTGGACCAGACGCTAACCGAAAGCTGACAGAATCATGCGAAACCGACTGCAGTTCCTGTTCAACCGCCTGCGCGAGCGCCTCTGGGTCAAACCGCTGATCGCCTGCATCCTGTCCGTCGGCGGGGTCCTGCTGGCGCAACTGGCCGACACCATTCCGATCGACTGGAAGGTCCCGGAGATCGCGCAGGGTTCGGTGGTCGACATGTTGGAGATCATCGCTGCGAGCATGCTGGGCGTGGCCACTTTCGCGGTCGCGTCGATGGTGTCGGCATATGCATCGACCGGGCAATCCGCCACCGCGCGCGCTTTCCCGCTGATCGTGGCGGATGACGTGTCGCAGAACGCGCTGTCGATCTTCGTGGGGGCGTTCATTTACGCCATCGTCGCGCTGAGTGCCACGACCAACGACTATTTCGGCAAGGCGGGCCGCTTCACGCTGTTTGTTCTGACGCTGCTCACCATCGTTGCCGTCGTGCTGGTGTTCGTGCGCTGGGTCGACAGCATCGCGCGACTGGGGCGGCTCGGCGCCGTCATTGCCAAGGTCGAGCAGGCGACCATGGCTGCCATGAAACGCCGCCAGAACGACCCGTGGCTTGGTGGCGTGGCGCTGCACGACGCGCCGCTCGGTGTGCCGATGTACAGCGAGCGCATCGGATTCCTGCAGCGGGTCGATATGGATTTGTTGCAGCGCTGCGCCACCAGACACAAATTACGTATCAGCCTGGCGGTACTGCCGGGCGCGTCGGTCGTCCCTTCGCGCCCGCTCGCCCATATCCTCAATGATGGCGTCGACAGTACGTCCCCTGCTCAAGCCGACCTCGACAAGGCATTCATTATCGGCCCGCTGCGCCAATTCGACGACGACCCCCGCTTCGGACTCGTGGTGCTGGCCGAGATCGGCTGCCGCGCGCTGTCGCCGGCGATCAACGATCCGGGCACGGCCATCGCCATCCTCGACACGCTGCACCGCCTGTTCGCGCTCTGGGGCCGTCAGGCCGAACACGCCGAGCCGGAATGCAGCCGGGTGTCGGTGCCGTGCCTGGTGCTCGGCGACATGGTCGAAGAGAGCTTTACCGCCATCGCGCGCGACGGTGCCCATCTGGTCGAAGTGGCGCTGCATGTGCAGCGCGTGCTGGGCGAGATCGGTACCTGCGACGACGCAACAACGCGCACCGCCGCACGCCATCACGCCGGCCTCGCGCTGGCACGGGCCGAGCGCGCACTCGACTTTGCCCCCGATCTGGCGCAGGTACGCCTCTGCCATGCCCGCTACGGCAATCTGGCCAGCAGGCGCGCGAGCCGCAGCCTGAAGACTGCCCCTTCCCAACCGTTCGTGGCATCCGGCACCACCACCTGTTCGAGCGAAAGGCCCAACGATGCCTGAATTTATCCCGGTCTTCCTGGTTATCACTGCCGTGATCGCCTGGTTCAACGCCCGCTTCCTCAAGCTCCCGTCGACGATCGGGGTGATGGCTGCGGCCCTGATGCTCTCCACTGCGGCGCTCCTGCTCGACTACGCGGGCGTGACCCATCCGCGGCAGTATGCGGCCGAGCTGCTCGGTACGGTCGACTTTTCGCAGGTGCTCATGGAAGGCATGCTCAGCCTGCTGTTGTTCGCGGGCGCCCTGCACGTCGACCTGCAGCAACTGGCGCGCTACCGCTGGCAGATCGGCTTGCTGGCGGTGTTCGGCACGCTGGCCGCCGCGGTGGCGGTCGGATTCGGCCTGTACTACCTGCTGCCGCTGACCGGACTCGCCCTGCCGCTGCCGTTCTGCATGGTATTCGGGGCGCTGATCGCGCCGACCGACCCGATTTCGGTTACCGGACTGCTGCGCAAGGTCGGGGCGCCGGCCAGTCTCGAGTCGGTGGTGTCAGGCGAATCCTTGTTCAACGACGGCGTCGGGATCGTCATCTTTTCAGTCATGGCAGCGATTGCGGTCGAGCATCATGTGCCGGGCGGCGTCGAAACCTCGGTGCTGTTGCTGCGCGAAGCCGGCGGTGGCATCGCGTTCGGGGCCGTCCTTGGCGGCGTGACTTACCTCATGCTCAAAAGCATCGACAGCTACCAGGAAGAAGTCCTGCTGACAGTAGCAGCGGTCCTGGGCGGCTACAGCCTGACCCATGTTCTCGGCGTGTCCGGTCCGCTGGCAATGGTCGCGGCCGGCATCCTGATCGGCAATCGCGGCCGGCGCAAGGCGATGTCGGCGCACACGCGCGAACAGCTCGATGGCTTCTGGGAGCTGCTCGATTCGATGCTCAACGCCGTGCTGTTCGTGCTGATCGGCTTCGAAGCCCTGCTGTTGCCGTTTTCGGGGCCGTTGCTGGCCGCAGGCCTCCTCGCGGCCGGGGTGACCCTGCTCGCCCGCCTGCTCAGCGCCGGTCTGCCGGTCGCGGCGCTCGGCAAGCACGCGGGCCTGCCGCAAGGCGCGTGGCAGGTGCTGACCTGGGGTGGCTTGCGGGGCGGGATCTCCGTGGCACTGGCCCTGTCGCTGCCCGCCGGCCCGGAACGCGACGTGATCGTGACGATGACCTATATCGTGGTTGTACTGTCGGTGTTGATCCAGGGCCTGAGCGTGGAACGGCTCGTGCGGAAAGTGGTGCCCTGCGCCACCTGAGGCGCAGCGCGACGCGGATCAGTCCGCGACGCCACCAAGTTTTGCACAGGCGGAGCGGTCGCCGGCCTGGCTGGTCGGAATGACCGACAGGCTGCCATCGGCTTCAAGGATGACGAGATCGATGTCGTGCAACGATCCACGCCCTTGCTTGCGCACTGCGGCCATGACCTCGTCGTCGGTTACGCGCTCACGCTTGAGGGCATCCTGGCAGAGCTGGCCACCTTTTAGCAGCACGGTCGGCCTGGTCTTGACGATGGCGTTGACCAGCGATGAGCGCACTGAGCACCACGTGATCGCCAGTTGCAGCACGACCAGTAGGGCCAGTGCCGCCAGGCCCAGCGCCAGGCTGACATTCTGGTTGACCAGGATGGTCGACAAGGTCGATCCGAAAGCCACCGTCACGACAAAATCGAACGAATTCATTTTTGAAAGCGTTCGGTTGCCGCTCAGCCGAAGCAGAAAGATCAGGCCCGCATAAGCAGCAACCCCGACCACGACAACACGGTACAGACTTTCCCAGCTATCAAAAAACATCGCGCTCTCCTTTTGATTGATGCGAGTATCGCATGGGCAATCGAGGCGGGTTGCTCGGTAGATGGACGTCAATGGTGTACCAGCCCGCGCAGGGTCGGCAACCATGGCGGCCTGCCAGGAACAAGCGTCAGACAAGCATCGGTGCGGGCGGCAGCCACCGCGGGCAATTGCAACATATGTGCTCGAGAAATGCGTCGATGTACGCGCGCGCGTTCAGAACAGGTCCAACTGGCTCGCGACGCTTGCGCGTGCCTTCGCTGTACCCGCCGGCACCACCAGTGGCCGCCGGAATTGCGAGCGGTCGAGCCGCCCGAAGCGGCCGCGCAATGACTTGAAGCCAAGGCGTTCGACCGCTTTTTCAAAGCGCTGCCGGATCAGGTCGGCCCACACGCCGTCACCATGCATGCGCTGTGCAAAGTCGGCATCGTAATCCTTGCCACCCCGCATCTCGCGGATGCGGTTCATCACCCGCTGCGCGCGGTCCGGAAAATGGGCTTGCAACCATTCCTGGAACAGCGGATTGACTTCGTGCGGCAGCCGCAGCACCGTGTAGTGCGCGCCGACCGCGCCGGCGTCGCGCGCCGCCTCGAGGATGCGTTCGATCTCGGGCTCGGTCACGAACGGGATGATCGGCGCCACGCTCACGCTGACAGGAATGCCGGCGTCGGTTAGCTTACGGATCGTGCGCAGACGGCGCATCGGCGCGGCCGCGCGTGGCTCGAGCGTTCGTGATATCTGGGCATCGAGCGTCGTGAGCGTCACTGCCGCGCACGCCAGATTGTTGGCCGCCATTGGCGCCAGCAGGTCGATGTCGCGCTCGATCAGCGACGACTTGGTGATCAGGCCAAGCGGGTGGCGGCATTCGGACAATACCTCCAGTACCTGGCGCGTGATCTGGCGCTCACGCTCGCAGGGCTGGTAGGCGTCGGTGTTCACGCCGATGGCAATGTGTTCGGGGACGTAGCCTGTCTTAGCCAGTTCGCGCCGCAGCAATTCCGGGGCATTGACCTTGGCGAATAGCCGCGACTCAAAATCGAGGCCCGGCGACAGGCCGAGATAGCTGTGCGTGGGCCGCGCGAAGCAATAAATGCAGCCGTGCTCGCAACCCCGGTAGGGATTGAGCGATACGCTGAACGGAATATCGGGCGACGTGTTGCGCGACAGGATAGTCTTGGCGAACTCGTCGGTGACCACCGTCTTGAACGCAGCCGGTTCACCGGTCGACCCGGCAGTCGATTCAGAATCAGCATCAAACCAGCCGTCGTCAAAACGTTCACGACCGTTGACCTCATAGCGTCCTTGCATATTTGACACCGCACCACGTCCCTTGCGTGCAACGCGCGGCGGCGCCAGCATGATGTGTTCTTCTACCCGCTCGCGACGGATGGGCTCATCGGTGTCGATCATGGCCGCTGCTCCATACTGTATGTCCATACAGTATATTACGCCGCTACTCCACCAAATTCAAGACGCACGCAAGCCGCTAGTTGTGCGGACGGGCAAAGGTCGCCAGATAGTTCACGCTCGTATCGTTGCACCATGAGGCACGATGCAAAACCGGCAGGTAACGCATGCCGCGTAGATCGATCCGCTGCAGCCCGGCCCCAGTGGCTGCAGCCAGCATCTCGGCGGGTTTGACGAAGCGACGCCACTGGTGCGTGCCACGTGGCAGCACGCGCAACACGTACTCCGCTGCCACGATGGCCAACAGGTAGCTCTTCCAGCTGCGGTCGATCGTCGACGCCAGCAGCAAACCACCGGGCGCCACGCGCCGAGCCACCTCTTCGATGAAGGCGTCGGGGTCGGCCACATGCTCGGCCACTTCGAGCGCCAGTACCACGTCGAAGCATTCATCGGGCTGCAGGACAGTCTCCAGTTCGCCCAGGCGATAATCGACTACCGCGCCGCTCGCAGCGGCATGGCGTTGCGCCGCCGCCAGGTTGCCGGGTGAGGCATCGTTGCCGACCACGTGCGCGCCGCGCAGCGCCAGCGGTTCGGACAGCAGCCCGCCGCCACAGCCGACGTCGAGGATGCGCAGACCCGCCAGCGACGTATCGGCGCGGCCGAAATGCGAGGCCATGCACGCCAGCAGATAGGCCTGGCGCAACGCGTTCGTGACATGCAGTGGCCGCATCGGGCCGTTCGGATCCCACCAGGTAGCGCCGAGTCGGTCGAAGCGGGCGATTTCGTTTGCAAGCGCGCTCATGTTTGGGCCTCGCTCGCAGCAGCAGACACCAGCGCTGCCAATGCGCGGCCGGAGCGCCAGGCGCCTTCCACACCGCCGCCGGCAAGGGCATCGCCGCACACGCCAAGTCCCATGCCCGCGTCCCACCAGGCGCCAGCGGTCTCCTCGTCACGGGGCGCCGCTGCCAACGTTGCATACAGCCAGCGATGCACGGCCGCGAAACGCCAGGCCAGAGTGCCGCCGATGCAATCGGCAAGCGCCGCCTGCAGTATCGCCTGCACCTGGTCAGGCGGCGTATCCAGATGCGCGCCGGTCCAGTCGGGCGTTGCGTGCACCACCCACTGGGCCTGCCCCGCCAGCACTGCGCGGGCCGGCTTGGCATCGTTGCGCACCACCAGCGCCAACGGGCCGGATGCGGGCAGCGCCAGGTCCCAGTCACAGCCCGTTGCGGGCGCGTCGGTTGTGCCCATCAAGACCCAGACGGGCAACATCGGCACGGCCTGCGCGCGCGCGGCCCAATCCGGGCGATGCACGCCCAGCAGCGCGGCCGCCTGTTGCGGCGGGATCGCCAGCGCCACGGCGTCGAAGCCATCGGCCACGGTCACACCGGCACTCTCCAGAGACCACGTTGCGCCGCTGCGACGCACGCCATCGACCGTGCACAGGGTATGCAACGGCAGGTCCTTCAACAACGCGCGGCACAGGGCCGGCATGTCGGGCGTGGCAACCCAGAACGCGCCGCCAGGCAGGGCTGCGCCATGCGCTAGCCGCGGCGTCCAGCGCGCCAGCAGCCCGGCGCGCTGACTCTCTTCCACGAAACCCAGGAAGTCGGCGCCCGTGGCAGCAAAGCACGGCGTCCCGTGATCCAGACCCAGCATGGCGTTGACGCCAGCAATCGACGTCACACGCCTGGTGGACATGCGCCCGCCAACCCCGCGCGACTTGTCGAACACCTGCACCGCATGCCCTTCATCGGCCAGCGCGCGCGCACAGGTGGCCCCGGCAATGCCGGCCCCCACCACCGCCACCCGTAGGCACGTGCCACTCATCGCTTGCTGCCGCGGCCGCGCCACAGCGGCCGCATGACGAGGAACAGGCGATAGGCCGGCTCCAGCAACGCCAGCGCGACCCTGGACCCCAGCAGCCGTCCAAGCCACGCCCAGCGTGGCAGGGACCGCCACAGCAGGGTGAATGCCTCCGCACCGCTGGCCAGGGTGCCATCGGGACGGCGCATGTGCAGGCGCGCCATGGCGGCCTCGCGGTTCAGTCCCGGGCCAAGCGCTTCGGGCGCGCAGTGGGCGACGTCGACCCAGCACACCTGGTCGGCTCCGTCCTGACGCTGATAGAGGGCGATCTCGCGGGTGCATACCGGGCAGCCGCCGTCGTAGTACACCGTGGGGGAGGTTGAGGATTGTTCTTGCATGATTTGATCATACAGGAAACAGGTCAAAATGCGGTTCACCGTCACGGGTTTTTCAGTTCAGCAACCCACACAACGGTTCACACCCTGTTCATCGGATTCGCTTGCGTTGCAGCGAGTGATCCGGCAGCTCAAGCACGCACGTAGGCCGCCTGTTGTGCGACAAACCCGTCGAAGGCGTCAAGTAGCGGGCCAAAGCACCCGGGCGCGTTTTCAAGTTGTCCAAGCGCTTGCGCCGCCGCTTCGAGACTTGATAACTGATGCGGCGCGTGCGCCTTGCGGATGCGGTAGTTCGAAGGCGCCACGTCCGTCAGGCCCAGGCGCGGCAGCCGTTGCAGCGCCGGGTTCAGATACAGCATCTTGCGGCTCTTGCGCCAGGTGGCGTCGAGCAGCACCAGCCGCAGCGCGTCGGCGGGCAGCGCCGGCATCGGCGGCGGTGCGGGCAGGCCGGCATCATCTGGTGTGGCCGGATACAGCAGCACGGGCGTGCGCCCGTCCGCATGCAGCAGGCTGTCGAGCACCCCGGCATCGAACGCTTCGCCGGCCTTCATTACACTGCCATTCACACACAGGTGCAGCAAGCGCGCGCTGTTCTTGGCATTGCCCACTTCCAGCGGATGCTGCAGGATCAGCAAGTGCGCCTGCGCCTGCACCGGTGTGATCCAGCGACAAATGCAGGCCGACTGCGCCCGCAGGCAGGTCGTGCAGACAGCGCGCTTCAAGCCAGCCGCACCGTTCACGGCGCCGGCGTCCAGCCGCCACCCAGCGCCCGGTACAGATCGACATGCGCCGCCAGCAAACTCGTGCGCAGTTGCAGCGCCGCGAGGTCGGCACTGAACGCGGTACGCTGCGCGTCGAGCTCTTCCAGGTACGACGCATAACCATTCGTGTAGCGGTTGTGGGCCACGCGCAGCACTTCGCCGGCCGCCGCGCGCCGTGCCTCGGCTTCCACCAGTTGCCGCTGCAAGCCGTCGATCGACGCCAGGGCATTCTCGGTCTCGGCAAACGCCGTGCGCACCACGGATTCATAGCCATAGATGGCGCGATCGCGCACCGTGCCGGCGATCTCGGCCTGCGCACGCAGGCGGCCCGCGTCGAACAGTGGCGCGAGGACACTACCGCCGATGCTCCACAATTCCGTTGGCGAGCGCAGCAATTGCGAGATACCGCCCGCCCCTGCCCCGAGCGACGCCGTCAGCCGGATCGACGGTAGCAGCGCATCGCGCGCCACGGCCAGGCTGGCGTCGGCCGCCGCGATGGCCTGCTCGGCCTGGGCGATGTCGGGCCGGCGCCGCAGCAGTTCGGATGGCAAGCCGGCGCCCGGGGTCGGCTCACGCAGCGACAGCAGATCGGTACCGCGCGCAATCGCGCCCGGACTCGCGCCCAGCAGCAGATTCAGTGCCTGCTCCTGCTGCGCCACCTGCCGCTCCAGCTGCGGCACGGTGCCGGCCGTCGCGTGCAATTCGGCTTCGGCCTGCGACATTTCCAGGCGCGAGCTGTAGCCCACCTCGAACTGGTGCCGCGCCAGGTTGTACGAGCGCTCGCGCGAGGCCAGCGTGGCCTTGGCTAGTGCCAGCTGCGCGTCCAGGCCCAGCAGGTTTAGGTAACCCGACGCCGTATTGGCCGCCACCGCCAGCGCCGCTGCTTCCAGCGCCGCCTCCTGCGACAGCGCCTCGAACCGCGCCGCCTCGACCGTGTTGGCCACGCGGCCGAACAGGTCCAGCTCGTAGCTGGCCTGCACCGCGCCCACGAGCGACGTCGATTCAATCGGCGTGCCTTGCGGGCCGATGGCGCGCGCCCGCGTCGGCGCCAGCGACAGGTTCAGCGCAGGCAGGCGCGCGCTGTCGGCCACGCGAATGCGCGCCTGGTATTCCTGCAGCCGCGCGCGGGCGATTTTGAGGTCGCCATTGTTCGCCTGGGCCTGTCGCACCAGCGCGTCCAGCGCCGGATCGCCGAACGCGCGCCACCAGTCACGCTCGACGCTGGCATTCGCGCCGGGCAAGGTCGTGCGCCACGCCACCGGCACCGTCACCGAGGACGGCGGCGCCGGCTGCGGCGCCATCGCGCAGGCGGCCAACAGGAGTGGCACCGTCAGAACCACTAACCGCCGCTTCACCGCTGCCCCGCGTTCGCCGTGGTGGCAGCAGCCGTATCGATCGTCGTCACCACCGACATCCCGGGCCGCAGGCGGTTGGCCAGCGGCTGGTTCGGGGCGATGCTGATGCGCACCGGAATGCGCTGGGCAATCTTGACGTAGTTGCCGGTGGCGTTGTCCGGCGCGATCACCGAAAACTCCGAACCGGTCGCCGGCGCGATGCGCTCGACGTGCCCGCGCAGCTTGGCGCCGCCCAGCGCGTCAACACTAAAACTGACCGGCTGGCCAACGGCCACCCCCGCCATCTGCGTTTCCTTCAGGTTGGCGATGATCCACATCTGGTTCGGCACCAGCGCGGTCAGCTGCGCGCCGGCATTCACAAAAGCGCCTTGACGCACGGTCACTTGCCCCAGCTGGCCGTCGCGCGGCGCAGTGATGTTGGTATTGGCCAGGTCGATCTCGGCCAGCTTGACAGCCGCTTCGGCGCTGGCGACTGCCGCTTCGAGGGCAGCGCGGTTGACGCCGACCGACGCCAGGTTCTGGCGGGCGATTTCGACGGAGGCGCGCGCCTGGTCGCGGCTGGCCGCAGACTGGGCGCGCGTGGCGCGCGCGGCGTCCAGTTCCCGCGCCGACAGCGAACCATCGGCCGCTAGCTCTTCCACGCGGCGCAGGTCGGCGCTGCTGCGCCGGGCCTGCGCTTCGTTCGATGCCAGCAGCGCCTGGTTCTGGGCGATGGTGGCGCGGGCGCTGGCGTTCGTCTGCGCGAAATTGGCCAGCGCCGCCTTGCGGTTGGCCAGTTCGGCGCGGGCCTGCGCCAGGCGCTGGATCGGGATCCGGTCATCGATGCGCAGCAGCAGCTCGCCCTTCTTGACGGTCTGGAAATCCTGCACGCGGACCTCGGTCACGTAGCCGCTCAGTTGCGGACTGATGATCGTCACCTGCCCGCGCACCAGCGCGTTCTCGGTCGCCTGCAGCGTGCTGCGAAACGGCGGCAGGTTCCAGGCGTACAGCACGATCAGGATGCCGACGAGCGCGATGGCGGCAAAGGCCAGCGCACTGAGGATGATCTTGCGCTTCGGGCGCGCGGGGGTAGGAACGGGTTCTGACATATCAATCGGTGACGGTAATGGGTGCAGGAATGTTATTGACAGGTGCGGCGGGTGCCGGTGCCGGCGCCGCTGCCGCCGCGGTAGCCGGTGGGTTGTAATGCATCCAGACGGCGTGCAGGAAGATCCAGGTCGCGCTCACGGCAGCAATCAGGGAGATCATCAGGAACACGTCGTTGTAGGCCAGGATGTTGGCTTCGCGCGTGGCGCTGGCGGCCAGCGACGCCAGACTCTGGCGCGTGCGCGCGGCGGGGTCGGCCAGCAACTGCCCGGCCGCCGCCGCACCGGACTGGATGCGCCCGGCCACCAGCGGATCGAGCAAACTCAGGCCCTCGACAATCGTCGACGAGTGGAATTTCTCGCGCATGATCTGGAATGTGCCGACCAGCGCCGAGCCGATCAGGCCGCCCAGGTTCTGGGTCAGGCCGAACAGCACCGAGAAACTGATCAGGGCGCCAGGATTGCCGATCACGGTGACGATCATCGAGATCAGCGACGGCCCGATGAACAGCGTGCCGCCGAACGCGAGCAGGCTCTGGCTCAGGTACATCTGCTCGGCGCGGGTCTGGTTGTTGGCATGCGCGTCCATCCAGGCGCCCAGCGCCATCAGCAGCAACGCAATCACCTGCGGCGCCATCAGGTGCTTCACGTTGACGGTCAGCGCCGACACCACGATGCCGGCAACGGTGGCCGCCAGCACGCACAGGAACAGCGACTGCATCTGGTTATTGTCCAACCCCACGGCGCGCAGAAAACCCACGGCGCCCACGCTCTGCTCGGACAGCACGATGCGTACCAGCAGCAGCGAGAGCGCAACGCGCAGGATGCTGCGGTTGGTCAGCCAGCGCAGGTTGAGCAGCGGGTTCGCCCGGTTGTGCTCGACGCACATCGCGGCCGCGAGCAGGAAGATCGACACCGCCAGCGCCACGCCGATCCACGCCTGTTCGGTCCACCAGAAGATGCGCCCGAACGTGAGCACCATGCACAGCAGCGCCATGCCCGGCGCAAACAGCGCGAACGTGACGAAATCGGTGGGGCGAAACGCCTTGATCCGGTCGCCCGGTGGCAACTTGAGCAGTAGCACGGCGCCCAGCGACACCAGCGCCAGGCCCAGCTCGAACATGTACAGGCCGCGCCACTCGGCAATGCGCAGCAGGTCGCCCGAGAAAATATAGGCCAGCGGCAGCGCCAGCTGGGCCGTGCCGAGCGAGATCGCGATGCCTTTCAGGCGCCATTCTTTCTTGAAGCCCTGCAACGTGTAATACAGACCAAGCGGACTGACGGCGGCGGCCAGCATGCCGTGGGCGGCGCGCACGGCAATGGCCGAGCCGAGATCGTTGACGAACAGGTGGGCCAGCGTGACCAGCGCGTACAGCACCAGGAAGCATTCGGTAAAGAGGCGCAGGCCGAACTGTTGCCGGAATTTCACCAGCAGCAGGTTCATCGACGCGTTGGCCATCACGTAGGCGGCCGGCAGCCAGGCCGTTTCGGTCTGATACGCGCCCAGCACGCCCTGCAGATTGATCAGGTTGACGGCGACCAGTGCGTTGCCCAGGCCGCCCGTGATCGTGACGAGGATGCCGACCGCCAGATAGGCCAATCGCAGCTTTGTCGTGTGCGCTGGCGTGGACGGAGAGCCGGGCAGCATCGGCTTTTCGTCGGGTGCCCATTCGCGTGGCGCGTACTTGCTCATCCTGCTGTTTCACCGTAATTGTCAGGCTCGCTATCTTACGCCTTTGCTCGACTTCACGTCGGATGGCGCTTTCGCCACACCCAAACCATTTAATGCAAAAGTTGACCAACCAGATATTGCTCTACGGATTTATTGGCTCTAGACTCAAGTTGTGCCGTGCGGAAATAGTTTCGTGTGGCAGCATTTCCAGAGTCAGCCATGTCGAACATCCACGCCATTCGCACCCTGATCTCCGCTTCGCTTGCCACGCTGGCGATGCTGCCCGCAGTCGGCTTCTCGCAAGAACTGCCGGCACCCAAGCCCCTCACCAGCACGCTCGACTACCGGATGAACGAGCGCGTCATCCAGGTGCCGGCCGGGCCAGACGATGTCCTGCTCGAAACCACCGTTTTCCAGCCCGATGGCGCCGGGCCCTTCCCCCTGATCGTCATCAACCACGGCAAGGATCCGGGCCGCCCGAGCCTGCAGTCGCGCGACCGCTTCTATCATATGGCGTCCGTGTTCGTGAAGCGTGGCTATGCGGTGATGGTGCCGATGCGCCAGGGCTTTTCCAAGTCAGGCGGGCGCTACCGCGATCGCGGCTGCGACATGACGGCCAATGGCTACACCCAGGCCGAAGACATCCGCGCCACCCTCGCCTATGCGCGCCAGCAATCATGGATCGACGGCGGTCGCATGATCGTGGCCGGCCAGTCGTATGGCGGGCTGGCGGCCATCGCGCTGGGCACCGAGGCGCTGCCGGGCGTGCGCGGCCTGATCAATTTTGCGGGCGGCTTGCGCGACGACAGCAACCGCTGCGCGTGGCGCTCGCAACTGGTGGCGGCCTTTGCCGACTACGGCGCCAAGGCAAAAGTCCCGAGCCTGTGGATGTACGGCCAGAACGATTCACTGTTCGGCCCGGAGCTGGCCAGCCGCATGCACGCCGCCTATGCCGCGGCCGGCGGCCGTGGCCGCCTGGTCGAATTCCCCGCCTTCAAGCGCGACGCACACGGCATGCTGGCCAGCCGCGACGGCGAAAAAGTCTGGCTGCAAGATACTGAACAGTTCCTGCGCGAGATCGGGATGCCGACCGCCGTCGTGATCGACGTCCCTGCCCCGCCCAGCCCGGCGCGCACCGATTACGCGCAGGTCGACGATATCGCCGCCGTACCGTTCCTGTCCGAGACCGGCCGCCGCGCCTACCGCGATTACCTGACCAAGATGACGCCGCGTGCGTTTGCCGTGTCGGCCAGCGGCGGCTGGACCTGGGCCGAGGAAGGCGAAGATCCGGACGGACGCGCACTGGCCACGTGCTCGGCCAAGAGCAAGGAGCCGTGCCGACTGTACTCGGTCGACGACTATGTGGTCTGGCATGACGAGCGCATCGACGGGGCCGAGAAGGCAGCGGCCACGGCGGCAATCATGCCGGCGCCGGCCCCGACGGCCGAATCCGATCCGACGACATCGGTGGGTAGTACGACCGCGCGCTGATCGCGCGGGCTTGTCAAGCGGCTTGCGCAGTTCTTCCTGCATGAGTTCGCTTTACGGTGCGCCCGGTCGATCCAGCGCAAACCGCCGCTTCGTGATGCATCAGACAATGCGGCTGTTGCATTGTCAGGAGCATACCAATGGTTCGTCTCGTCCACGCCTGCGCTGCCGCGTTTCTCGTTTTCGCCATCGGGCTGCTGGCTGTCCCCGCCGCCACAGCCGCGAACAACGATCCTGTCGTGCTGGTACACGGCTTTCTGGGCTTCGGCCCCGACGAGTTCCAGAAGAGCGGCTTCAACTACTGGGGCGGCTATGGCGACATCGCCGCGCACATGCAGGTCTACCGCGGCCCGCACACGGTGGTTGCCGCCGCCGTCAGCCCGATCGCGTCGAACTGGGACCGCGCAGCCGAGCTGTATGCGCAGATCAAGGGCGGCTGCGTCGACTACGGCAAGGCGCACGTCGCCGCCCAGGGCGTGCCCGGTCAGGTGCAAAAGCCGCCCGGCAAATGCTGGGCCGCCGATGCACGCAACAACCCGCACGCCTATCCGCTCGCACTGTACCCGCAATGGGGCCGTAACCATCCGATCCACATGATCGGCCACAGCCAGGGCGGCACGACCATCCGCGCCCTGATCCAGCTGCTCGAGCACGGCGCAACGACGGACGAAGGCGACGGCGCGCTGTTCAGGGGCGGCAAGACGGGCTGGATCCGCAGCGCGACGACGATCTCGGCGCCGCACAATGGCACCACGCTCAGTGACGCGGTCCTGAATATCCTGCCCAATGTGCCCATCGTGCTGCGCGACATCCTGCGCAACCGGGCTGCCAGCTGGGAGCTCGCGCCGGACGGCGCTCGCGAATTCAACCGGTGGGCGCTCACTTCGCCCAGCGTCTACTATTTTTCAGTTGCTACCCTTGCCACCGCCAGCGGCAGCTGGTGCTGCAACGGCACCGACCGCGCGATCGCACCAATCCAGACGACGGCGTTCCAGTACGCGCGCGCCGACATGATGCCCTACTTCAAATCGTTCGCCGGCGAGTGGATCGTGCCCTCGGCCGCCCAGCGCGGCATGGGCAGCTACACCATCAATGTGCCAAACCGGGTGCGCATCGACAGCGACTGGTTCGCGAGCGACGGCGTCGTCAACACGGTCAGCATGCGCGCGCCCGGCGGGCACCCGGTACGCGACTACAACGGCACGGCGCTGCCCGGAACATGGAACTTTCTGGGCAACTACCCGGGATACGACCACTTCGATATCCTGAACTGGCCCAATCAAGGGCCATCGGCTGATCCGCTGTACGACCGGATCAGCGACATCATCTTCGCGCTGTAGCGCCGGGAGAACGCCTCTGCGCAGACCGGCAATCCTGTAGCGTGGGCGGCTATGCCGCCCACGCGTTCACCCCACCGCCGCACACCACGGCGCTAGCCTGGCTTACACGCATGAACGACATAACCAAACCCGCGTCCCGACCCCTCCTGCCTCTGTATCTCAGGGTAAAAACACCTCGTCAGGCCGGTGGATCCGCACAATCTGCAACCCGTCGGGCTGGTCCACCAGCATGCACAGCTTGCCGGTGCGCTTGCAATGGTCCTGCACGCGCCAGTAGTCGCCGTGGCTCATGCAACCGGTCTGGCAAATCACCAGGTCGGCGGCCTGCAGGCTCGCTTCCAGGTCCGCGGCCAATCCTGCCGGCGAGTGCGCCGAGTGACCCGCGCTGCCTGTCTGCCCGGCCAGCTCACGGCGCTGCAGCGTACGCGTCAAGTCATGCACGCGCGTCTGCAACGCAGCCACCTGGCGGCCCAGCGCAACGCGGCGGCCGAGGCCCGGCAGCGCCGCATCAAGGGCGGCGCGGTCTTCGCGTTCCCACGCCAGCGCCGTCGTCACGCGCATCGCCGCGGCGCGCGCGCGGATCAACTGCGCTTCCATGGCGGCGATGCGCGCGGCCTGCGCCTGCAGCAGCGCACTGCAGCGCGCCTGTGCGTCTGCATGCGCCCGTAGCAACGTCACGTGTTCGCCACCCAAGCCATCGGCTTCCCGGTATGCGGTCATCTGCGCCTCCTGTTCCTGGACCAGGACCCATCTTAAATGAGAACAATTCTCATTTCAAGGACACGTCGAAGCGGGGACAAATCGTTACACCGTGATTTGAAAACACACTTTCACGTTACAATATGGCCCTGCTCACCTGTGCGTTACCCCAAAGGCCCATGACCCAGGCATCCCCCGACCAACTCGACATTTCCAGCTGCGCCAGCGAACCGATTCGCACGCCTGGAAGTATCCAGCCACACGGCTTCATGCTGACGCTCTCGCCTGCACTCGACGTGTTGCAGGCCAGCGCCAACCTGCTCCCGCTGGCGGGCCTGGCACCGGAAGCAGCGCTCGGCCTGCCAGTGGCCGCCGTTATTGGCCAGGCCTGTGGCGAGCGCATGGCGCGCGAACTGGCCAGCGACACGCTCGGCCAGCGCCCGATGTATCTCGGTACCGTCACGCTCGACAATGGCCGCCATTTCGATGTGCTCGGTCACGTCTGGGATGGCCTGGTGATCGCTGAATTCGAAACCGTCGAGCGCGCCGAGCCGGCCGACTTTCGCCATCTATACCCGCTCATCACTGACTTTCTCGCCAAAGTCGGCGAGCACGCGTCGATCACCGCACTGACCGATCTGGCCGCGCGCCACGTGCGCTCGGTCACGGGCTACGGCCGCGTGATGGTGTACCGGTTCGACCCGAGCGGCCACGGCCGCGTGGTGGCCGAAGCCAAAGCGCCCGACTACAAGTCATACCTGGGCCAGGCATTCCCGGCCAGCGATATTCCGTCGCAGGCGCGCGAGCTGTACACGCTCTCGCCGATCCGCGTGATCCAGGACGCCAATTACGAGGCCGAGGCGCTGATCCCGGCCGAGAATCCGGCCAGCGGCGCGCGCAACGACCTGTCATTTGCCGCGCTGCGCAGCGTCTCGCCCGTGCACCTGCAATACATGCGCAATATGGGCACACTGGCGTCGATGTCGGTCTCGCTGATCGTGCGGGGCAAGCTGTGGGGCCTGATCGCATGCCACAACGCCACGCCGTGCCCGGTATCGGTCGAAAAGCGCACGGCCTGCGAGCAGCTAGGCCAGATCCTGGCACTGTGCATCGAAAGCCGCGAAGACAGCGCCGAACTGCAGTTCCGCCTCGACGTGCGCCGCATCATGGTCGAGGTGCTCGGCCGCCTCACCAAGGGCACCGACTTTGTCGACAACCTCAGCGGTGTGTTCAGCGAACTGCTGCGCTTTGCGCGTGCCGGCGGCGTGGCCGTCGTGGTCGACGACCGCATCCTGACCTACGGCGACACGCCCGACGAAACAGCCATCCGCGACCTGTCGACGTGGCTCGCCGTGCATGGCCACACCGAAGTCTTTCATACCGACGAACTGGCCGCCGTATACCCGCCGGCCAGGGCTTTTATCCAGAATGCCAGCGGTTTACTGGCGCTGCCGATCTCGCGCATCCACCAGCATTACCTGCTGTGGTTCCGGCCCGAGCTGGTGCAGACCGTCGAATGGGCCGGCAATCCGCACGAGAAGGAAGCCAGTGCCGGCACGCCAGGGCAACTGACGCCGCGCCAAAGCTTTGCCACCTGGCGCGAAACCATCCACGGCCACAGCCTGCCGTGGCACGCCGCCGAAATCGAGATGACCACCGAGTTCCGCACGGCGCTATTGGGCATCGCGCTCGAGCGCGCCGAGCAGATGGCCGAACTGGCCGAAGAACTGGGCCGCGCCAACAAGGAACTCGAAGCGTTTTCGTATTCGGTCTCGCACGACCTGCGCGCGCCGCTGCGCCATATCGCCGGCTTCTCCGACCTGCTGCTCGAATCGGCCGGCAGCGAAGACGTGGCCCTGCGCCAGCGCTTTTTGAAGAACATCAAGGAGTCGGCGCGCCTGGCCGGCAAGCTGGTCGACGATCTGCTGTCGTTCTCGCAGATGGGCCGGGCCGCGCTGCGCCCTACCAGCATCGACATGACCGACCTAGTATCGGGCTGCATCGACAAGCTGGGCATCGAGATCGGCCAGCGCCGCGTCGACTGGCACATTGACCGCCTGCCGGTCGTGCAGGGCGATCCGAGTTTCCTGCACCTGGCAATGTTCAACCTGCTGTCCAACGCCGTCAAATTCACCAACGGACGCAACCCGGCCGTGATCCGGATCTGGGCCGAGGATGCCGGCGACGATATCGCGTTCCACGTGGCCGACAACGGCGCCGGCTTCAACCGCGATTACGTGCACAAGCTGTTCGGTGTATTCCAGCGCCTGCACCGGATGGAAGATTTCCAGGGCACGGGCATCGGCCTGGCCAATGTGCGGCGCATCATCGAACGCCACAACGGCCGCGTCTGGGCCGACTCGATCCAGGGCGAAGGCGCGACCTTCTCCTTTACCCTCCCCAAACAAGCCATCACAGAACAAGGCACCCATGCTTAAGCCCATCCTCCTGGTAGAAGACAATCCACACGACCTGGAGCTCACCCTCATCGCCCTGTCGAAGAGCCAGTTGGCCAACGAAGTCGTGGTCGCGCGCGACGGCGCCGAGGCGCTCGACTATCTGCACCGGCGCGGCGAATTCGACGGCCGCCAGCTCGGCAATCCGGCCGTGATCCTGCTCGACCTGAAATTGCCGAAGGTAGACGGACTCGAAGTGCTCAAGGAAATCCGCAACACCGCTGACCTGCGGTCAGTGCCGGTGGTGATGCTGACGTCGTCCAAGGAAGAACAGGACGTGATCCGCAGCTACGAGCTGGGTGTGAATGCGTATGTGGTCAAGCCGGTCGATTTTAATGAATTCGTGCGCGCGATTGCCGACCTGGGAATCTTCTGGGCGGTGCTCAACGAGCCGCCGCCAGGCTCGCACCGTTACATCAAGCCGAAGTGACTGGCCGTTTGCGGCTTGCCTGAGGCGCGCCGCGAACGACGCAGCAAATGACGGATGCGCGCACTGAGCGCGTCCGGATGGTAGGGTTTCTGCAGCAGATGGACCGACGCGTCCAGCTTGCCTTCGTGGGTCAGCACGCCTTCGGCGTAGCCTGACGTGTACAGCACTTCGCACTCCGGCAGGTGACGGCGCACGATCTCGCCCAGTTGCAGGCTCGACAGCGGCCCCGGCATGATCACGTCGGTAAACACCAGGTCGATATGCCGGCCTTCTTCCACCAGCGCCGCAGCGCTGGCCGCATCGCTCGCTTCCAGCACTTCGTAGCCGAGCGCCGATAGGATGCCGCAGGTCGATGAGCGCACGTCCTCTTCGTCTTCAACCACAAGAATGGTTTCCAGGCCGCCTGTCAGTGACGGGTGCACGGCTGCCTCTGCTTGCTCAGCCGGCGTCGCGGTGCTGCGTGGCAGATAGATACGCACGCTGCTGCCCTTGCCCGGCTTGCTGCGCAGCACGATTTCGCCGCCAGACTGCTTGACGAAACCATACGCCATCGACAGCCCCAGGCCCGTGCCCTGGCCCGTCGGCTTGGTGGTAAAGAACGGCTCGAACGCCCGGCGCAGCACGTCGGGCGGCATGCCCTTGCCCGTATCGGCGATCTCGAGCATCACGTAATCGTTGTGCGGAACGTCGGGCGGCAAATCGTCATCGGCCGCCGCATTGACGGCGCGGATGGTCAGCGTGCCGCCATCGGGCATTGCGTCGCGCGCATTAATGACCAGGTTCAGCAGCACATTGTTGAGCTGGTTGGGATCGACCATGGTGCTGCCCAGTGCCGGCGCGACCTCGGTCTCGACACGGGTGCCGGCGCCAAGGACGCGGCGGGCCATGTCGTCGAGCTCACGCACGAGGTGGGTCGGATCGATGACGATCGACTGCAGCGGCTGGCGCCGCGCGAAGGCCAGCAGGTGGGCGGCCAGCTTGGCGCCGCGCTCGACGCCCGACAGCGCCATCTCGACGCGCGTACGCGCAGCGTCGTTCAGGTTGCCGACCATTTTCAGCAATTGCAGATTGCCACCGATGATTTGCAGGACGTTGTTGAAATCGTGGGCCACGCCGCCAGTGAGCTGGCCGATCGCTTCCATCTTTTGCGCCTGGTGCAGCGCCAGCTGGCTCGCCGCCAGCTGCTCCTGACTCAGGCGCAGCGACGCAAAGGCTTCGTCGCGCTCGCGCCGCGCGATGCAGGCGCCGCTGTGGTAACGCACGCGCGCCACGAGTTCGCGCGGATCGGGCCACTTGACCATATAGTCATTGGCGCCGATGGCGAAGGCCTTGGCCTTGGTGTCGGGGTCGTCTTCGGAAGAGAGCAGGATGACCGGCACGTCGTGCGTGTCCGGATGCGCGCGCAGCATGGCGATCACGTCGAAACCATCCATACCACCAGGCATGCGTAAATCAACGATCACCACCGTCGCATCGACATCGCGCGCGACCTCGACGGCACGCGCCGGGCTGGATTCGTACCGGAGCTGGTGACCGACACAGCTTTTGAGGCCATGGGCGATGATGTCCTGGGCAAACGACTCATCGTCGATCAACAGCACGGAACAAACGGTGGAGTTGTCTTCGATCATTGCAAACTGCGTCGCTTTCAGGGCTGGAGGGGTAACGTGCTGCGCGATAATTCAGGGTTAATTCTACACTAATACCATTTAACAAGGGTTCGTCCCGCTTGGTATCATTCCAGCAAACTCGGGTCAAGACTTGTGCGGTAAAAAATCGCCCTGCATATGGCGCGCATGCCACTTCACCAAGCCACGACCACGCCCGATGACCCCTGCCCGCTATGCGGGCGACCGCTGGGAACGGAGCACGTCGACCGCCATCACCTGATCCCGAAGACGTTCAAGGGGCGCGACCAGTACCCGATCCACAAGATCTGCCATCGCAAGATCCACTCGGCGTTCACCGAGCGCGAACTGCTGCAGACCTATCACACGTGGGAAGCGCTGCGCGGGCACGCGGATATCGCGGCGTTCATCCTGTGGGTGGCGAAGAAGCCGGCGGGGTTTTATACGCGGACCTACACCGCAAATAAAAAGAAGGGACGCTGACTGACTGGCGCCGGAAATGCAAAAAGGGCCGCATTCGCATGCGGCCCTTCTCTTGTTCTGGCTCCCCGACCTGGACTCGAACCAGGGACCTGCGGATTAACAGTCCGTCGCTCTACCAACTGAGCTATCAGGGAATTGAGGCAATATTATAGCTGGGCATTTGCGGTTTGACCAGAGCAGTGTGTGAATCGGCTGGCCGGCCGCTGCCAAAGGGCGCTTTTGCTATAGTCGCAGCTTCCCACCACCTCCTTGTTCCCCGAACGACCATGACCATTTCACGCACCCTCGGCACCCCACTCTCTCCTTCCGCAACCCGCGTCATGCTGCTCGGCTCGGGCGAACTGGGCAAGGAAGTGATCATCTCGCTGCAACGCCTGGGCGTCGAAGTGATCGCGGTCGACCGCTATTCAAACGCGCCGGGTCACCAGGTCGCGCACCGCGCGCACGTGATCGACATGACCGACGGCGCCGCGCTCGAAGCGCTGATCGCGCAAGAGCACCCTCACCTCGTGGTGCCGGAAATCGAAGCGATCGCCACCGACAAGCTGGCCGAACTGGAAGCGGCGGGCGTCATCACCTGCATCCCGACCGCACGCGCGGCGCAATTGACGATGAACCGCGAAGGCATCCGCCGCCTGGCCGCCGAAGAACTGGGGCTGGCCACGTCGCCGTACCAGTTTGCCAGTAGCCTGGCCGAGCTGCAGGCTGCGTGCGCTGCCGTGGGCTTTCCGTGCGTGGTCAAGCCGGTGATGTCGTCGTCGGGCAAGGGCCAGTCCAAGCTCGATGGTGCGGGCGACGTGGCCGCGGCCTGGGCATACGCCGCCAGCGGCGGGCGCGTCGATGCCGGGCGCGTGATTGCCGAAGGCTTCATCGACTTCGATTACGAAATCACGTTGCTGACGGTGCGCTCGCTGGGCGCGGATGGCCAGATTGAAACGAGCTTCTGCGATCCGATCGGGCACAAGCAAGTCCAGGGCGACTACGTCGAATCGTGGCAGCCGCATCCGATGCAGCCGCTGGCACTGGAGCGCTCGCGCGAAATCGCTGCCAAGGTGACAGGCAATCTGGGCGGACTGGGCGTGTTCGGCGTCGAACTGTTCGTCAAGGGCGATATGGTGTGGTTCTCGGAAGTGAGCCCACGCCCGCACGACACGGGCATGGTGACGATGGCCAGCCAGGTGCAAAGCGAGTTCGAACTGCATGCGAAGGCGATTCTCGGCTTGCCGGTGAACGTGGCCCTGCGCGCGCCGGGTGCATCGGCCGTGATCTACGGTCAGCTCGATGAAGCCGGGATTGCGTTCGAGGGCGTGGCCGAAGCGCTGCAGGTACCGGGCGCCGATGTGCGCCTGTTTGGCAAGCCGGAGTCGTTTGCACGGCGGCGCATGGGCGTGGCACTGGCGACGGCCGATGATATCGCGACGGCGCGTGAACGTGCGCTTGAGGCAGCGGCGAAGGTCAAGCCGGTGTCGGGCAAGTAAGCCGATCCAGGCCCCAATACAAAAAGGGCCGCATTTGCATGCGGCCCTTCGTATTCTGGCTCCCCGACCTGGACTCGAACCAGGGACCTGCGGATTAACAGTCCGTCGCTCTACCAACTGAGCTATCAGGGAATTGAGGCCGCATTATACCTGCTGGTGTCGATTTCGCAAATTTTTCTAAAAGAAAATCTAGCGACCGATCCGCGCCAGCAAGCGCTTCAAGGTATCGATCACCAGTTCCGGCTCGGACAACTGCGGAAAATGCGCGCTGCGCTCGGCCACGACCCGCTCACCCAATGGCGACAAGGCTGCCAGCGCCAGCTGCGAACGTTCGCGCTCACGCACCAGCGCCGCCGGCACCAGCCAGCTCGGCAGGCGCTTCGTGCCCGACAGCACCGTCACCGGCACGGGCGGGAATGCCGGCGCCTCGAGAATATCCCTGACGGTCTCACGCTCGTTGCGCAGCTCGTCGAACGCATCGCGCGGCGACACGCGGTCGAGCAGCTTGACGAAGCCCCGCTGCAGCGCCGACTGGTGTTGCTTCAGATTGTCGATGTCCTGTGGCGCCGTCGCCTCAATGAACAGCACGCCCGCCACCTCATCGGCGAACTCGCGCGCGAACAGGTTGGCGTGCAGGCCGCCGAAGGAATGCGCCACCAGCACGAACGGCGGCGGCACCTTGGCGAACTGCAGCAACAGACGCAGCTGCGCGACCACGGTCTCGCCATACTGCGCCTCGGTCGGCTTCGGACTGCCGCCCGTGCCCGGCCGGTCGTAGCTGAACACGGTGCCCAGCGCCTCGATCTCGGGATACAGCTTGAACCAGCCATCGAGCGGGCCGCCGGCGCCGCCGATCAGCACGATCGAGGGACTGCCCTGCCCGGCTCGCGCGAAGCGGAACATCTGCCCTTCGATCAAGGTGGCGTGACTTTTAAGTGGTTGCTTCACGCGAACTCTCCAAAAAGACGACATAAGGCCGCATAACGAAAAAGGCCGCATCCTTCGATGCGGCCTTCTTGTATTCTGGCTCCCCGACCTGGACTCGAACCAGGGACCTGCGGATTAACAGTCCGTCGCTCTACCAACTGAGCTATCAGGGAATTGAAGCTGGCATTATATGGTTCATGAAACGTTTCTGTCAAATCGGAACAGGCGTTTCATTTTCCATCTACTGCTGCTCTCTTGCGCGCCTACAGCGATCAAGAGAGCCAAGATTTTAGAGAACTTTGGCGATGGCGTCAACGACGCGATCGATGTTCGTCGAATTGAGCGCCGCGACGCAGATGCGGCCCGTATCCACGGCGTAGATCGATTCGTCGCGCAGCTTGCCCACTTGCTCCTTGGTCAAGCCCGAGTACGAGAACATGCCGACCTGCTCGCGCACGAATTCGAAGTCGTGGCCCGGGGCCTTGGCCTTGAGCTTTTCGACCATCGCGCCGCGCATTTCGCGGATGCGCACGCGCATGCCGGCCAGCTCTTCTTCCCACAGCTTGCGCAGTTCAGGCGTTGCCAGCACGGTAGCGACGACCTTGCCGCCATGGGTTGGCGGGTTCGAATAGTTGGTGCGCACGACGCGCTTGAGTTGCGACAGCACGCGCGTGGCTTCTTCGCTTGTGGTGGCCACGATCGACAGCGCGCCCACGCGCTCGCCGTACAGCGAGAACGATTTGGAGAACGAGTTCGACACCAGCATCGCCATGCCGGTCGCAGCGAAGCGACGCACGACGGCGCCGTCTTCATCGATACCATTGGCAAAGCCCTGATACGCCATGTCGAGGAAAGGCACCAGATTGCCGGCCTGAACGGCAGCAATCACCTGGTCCCACTGGTCTTGCGTCAGGTCGGCGCCGGTCGGGTTGTGGCAGCACGCATGCAGCACGACGATGGAACCTGCCGGCATCGCCTTCAGGGCGGCCAGCATGCCGTCGAAGTTCACGCCGCGGGTGGCTGCGTCGTAATACGCGTAGTTGTGGACGGTGAAACCGGCGCTTTCGAACAGCGCGCGGTGGTTTTCCCAGCTCGGATCGCTGATGTACACGTCGGATGATGGCAGGAAGCGCTTGAGGAAGTCGGCGCCGATCTTGAGTGCGCCGGTGCCGCCGATGGCTTGCACGGTCAGCGCGCGTTTCTCTTGAATTACCGGGCTGTCGGCACCAAATACCAGCTCTTGCACCGCTTTGTCGTACGCTGCCAGACCTTCGATCGGCAGGTAGGTTCGCGGCGTTGGCTGCTCCATCAGTTTCGCTTCCGCTTTCTGCACGCACTCGAGCAGCGGCACTTTGCCCTTGTCGTCATAATAGACACCCACGCCGAGGTTGATTTTCGCGGTGTTCGTGTCGGCGTTGAAGGCTTCGGTAATGCCCAGGATCGGGTCGCGTGGGGCCATTTCAATGGCACTGAACAGGCTGGCGGAGGCAGTGGAAGTCATCTGATAAACTCGGTTTTGTTGGCTGGATTAGCAGCGGCGGGGTTTGCAATTGTATAGACAGCGGCCCTTGAACCTGCAGGGCCGCGAGCGGATTCTCATTCTAACAAAGGTCTGTAAGCATGGCTGAATTATCCATCGCAACTTCTCCCGAACCGACCGTCATCACGTTCCCGGATTCGCCGTTCAAACTGCACCAGCCGTTCGAGCCGGCGGGCGACCAGCCCACCGCGATCAAGGGCCTGATGGAAGGCATCGACGACGGCCTGATGTACCAGACGCTGCTGGGCGTCACGGGCTCCGGCAAGACCTACACGATGGCCAATGTGATCGCGCAGGCCGGCCGGCCCGCGATCATTTTTGCGCCGAATAAAACGCTGGCGGCGCAGTTGTATTCGGAGTTCCGCGAATTCTTCCCGCAAAACGCGGTCGAGTATTTCGTCTCGTACTACGATTACTACCAGCCAGAAGCCTATGTGCCGCAGCGCGACCTGTTCATCGAAAAGGACTCGTCGATCAACGAGCACATCGAGCAGATGCGCCTGTCGTGCACCAAGTCGCTGATGGAACGGCGCGACGTCGTCATCGTGGCCACCGTCTCGGCGATCTACGGTATCGGTAATCCGAACGAATACCACAAGATGATTCTGACGCTGCGCCACAAGGACAAAGTGGCCCAGCGCGACATCATCGCGCGCCTGATCCAGATGCAGTACACGCGCAACGAGATGGACTTCTCACGTGGCTCGTTCCGCGTGCGCGGCGACACGATCGACATCTTCCCGGCCGAGCACGCCGAGCTGGCGATCCGCGTCGAGATGTTTGACGACGAGATCGAATCGCTGCAGTTGTTCGATCCACTGACGGGCCGCGTGCGCCAGAAGATCCCGCGCTTTACCGTGTATCCGGGTTCGCACTACGTCACGCCACGCTCGACCGTGCTGCGCGCGGTCGAGTCGATCAAGGCCGAGCTGCGCGACCGCCTCGAAGAATTCCGCCAGCAGAACAAGCTGATCGAAGAGCAGCGCCTCGAGCAGCGCACCCGCTTTGACCTCGAAATGATGGCCGAGATCGGTTTCACCAAGGGCATCGAGAACTATTCGCGCCACCTGTCCGGCGCGATGCCGGGCGAGCCGCCGCCGACGCTGATCGACTACCTGCCGAAAGACGCGCTGATGTTCATGGACGAGTCGCACGTCATGATCGGCCAGCTCAACGCGATGTACAACGGCGACCGTTCGCGCAAGGAAAACCTGGTCGAGTATGGCTTTCGCCTGCCATCGGCGCTGGATAACCGGCCGCTGAAATTCGTCGAGTTCGAAGGCAAGATGCGCCAGACGATTTTCGTCTCGGCCACACCGGCCGAGTACGAACAGGGCCGCGCCGACAACGTCGTCGAGCAAGTGGTGCGCCCGACCGGTCTGGTCGACCCGATGATCATCGTGCGCCCTGCCCTGTCGCAGGTGGACGATCTGATGGGCGAGATCAACGACCGCATTGCCAAGGACGAGCGCGTGCTGGTGACGACGCTGACCAAGCGCATGTCCGAGCAGCTCACCGAATATCTGGGCGACCACGGCATCAAGGTGCGCTACCTGCACAGCGACATCGACACGGTCGAACGCGTCGAAATCCTGCGCGACCTGCGCCTGGGCACGTTCGACGTGCTGGTCGGCATCAACCTGCTGCGCGAGGGCCTCGACTTGCCGGAAGTGTCACTGGTAGCCGTGCTTGACGCCGACAAGGAAGGTTTCCTGCGCTCCGAGCGTTCGCTGATCCAGACGATCGGCCGCGCGGCGCGTAACCTGAACGGCGTGGCGATCCTATATGCGGACCGCGTTACCGATTCGATGCGGCGCGCCATCGACGAGACCGAACGCCGCCGTGCCAAGCAGATTGCGTTCAACCTCGAGAACAACATCATCCCGAAAGGCGTGCACAAGAAGATCAAGGAAATGATCGACGGCGTGTACAACCCGAATGCGGAGCGCGAGGTGCTGCAGGACGCCAAGGAAACGGCGAAGATCGAGTCGATGAGCGAGAAGCAGATCAGCAAGGAAATCAAGCGCCTCGAAAAACTCATGGTCGATCACGCCAAGAACCTGGAGTTCGAGAAAGCCGCGCAGGTGCGCGACCAGTTGCATGTGCTCAAACAGCAGGCGTTCGGCGCGCCAGGGGCCGACAACGTCGTTTCGATGCTGGGCAAGTAAGGCGAGCCAGACGTTGCCGGCTTAGCGCTCTATGCTGGCCAGCAACGTCATTAACCGGTCGATATCGGCCGGCTTGACCATATGATGGTTGAAGCCGGCCTGCCGGGCCTGCTCCTGGTCTTCCGCCTGGCCATACCCGGTCAGCGCCACCAGTACCGCATCGGCCGTCTGCGGTTGTGCGCGCAGACGGCGCGCCAGTTCCATCCCATCCATGTCCGGCAAGCCGATATCGAGCAGCGCCACAGCCGGCCGCTCGCGCAGTGCCGTGGCTAGCGCACTGGCGCCATCGAACTCGACACTGACGGCGTAACCATTCATCTCCAGCAGCGTGGCCAGCATCTCGGCGGCGTCAACGTTATCGTCGACCACCAGCACGCGCAAGCCTGACGCCTCAGTCGCGGGCGCGGCTGGCGCTTCGGCTGGCACCGGCACGACCGGCGCCAGCAGCGGCAGGTAGACGACGAATTCACTGCCCTCGCCCAGTCCGTCGCTGAGCGCATCGACGCGGCCGCCATGCAGCAGGACCAGGCTCTTGACCAGCGCCAGCCCGAGGCCCAGCCCGCCTTGCGAGCGGTCTGGCGTGCGCTCGGCCTGGATGAACAGGTCGAAAATGTAGGGCAGCACCGGCAGCTCGATGCCCTGGCCGTTGTCGCGCACGGCAATGCGCACGTCGCCACCATCGGTACGCACGCTCAGCACGATGCGCCCTCCGGCTGGCGTGTACTTGGCGGCGTTGTTCAGAATATTGGACAGGACCTGAATCAGCCGCGTGCGGTCGCCCAGCACGTACAGGCCCGGTTCGATGTCGAGGAACAGCGCATGCTGGCAACTGTCGATCAGCGGACGGACCTGCTCCACCGCTTCCTGCACCAGCGAGTCAACGGCAACGTTCTCCTGCGCCATCGTGACCTGTCCGCGCGTGACGCGCGAGACGTCCAGCAAATCGTTCACGAGCGCCGTCATGTGCTGGGCCTGGCGCGCGATGATCGCACTGGCGCGCGCAATGCCGGGCGCGTCCATCTGGCCGCGCTGCAGCAGTTGCGCGGCAGTGGTGATGGGCGCGAGCGGATTGCGCAGTTCGTGCGCGAGCATCGCCAGGAAGTCATCCTTCTGGCGGTTGGCTTCGCGCAGCTCGTCCTCGATGCGCTTGCGCACCGTGACGTCGCTGCCTTCCAGGAAAATACCCGTCACCTTCCCGTACTGGTCGCGGATCGGCTGATAGACAAAATCGAGAAAACATTCTTCGAGCGGGCCGCCCGGCTCGCGCTGCACGCGCAGCGGCACGGCATGACCGACAAACGACTGGCCGCTGGCATAGACCTGATCGAGCAACTCGAAGTAGCCCTGCCCCTGCACCTCGGGCAACGCATCGCGCACCGGCTTGCCGATCAGATCGCGATGGCCGACCAGTGTCAGGTAGGACCGGTTGGTCAGTTCGAATACATGGTCGGGGCCGCGTAACACGGCGATGATGCCGGGCGCTTCCTCGAACAGGTTGATGAGGCGACTGTGTTCTTCGTCGCGGTAACGCTGCGCCAGCACCTCGTTGGTGGTCTCGACACAGGCGCAGAACAGGCCGGCGACCAGGCCATCTTCACGTCGTACGGGCGAATACGAAAAGCGGAACCAAGTTGCTTCATCGTACCCATGGCGGCGCACGGTCAATGGAAAGCGATCGAGGTAAATGGACTCGCCGCCCATCGTACGTTCGACGAGTGGCGCGATGTCCTCCCAGATGTCCGACCACACGTCGCGAAAGCGCTGGCCGAGCGACGCCGGGTGCTTGGCGCCCAGAATCACGCTGTAGGCATCGTTGTACAGGAAGCCGAGCTCGTCGCCCCAAGCGACGAACATCGGGAACTTGGAGTCGAGCATCAGCGCAACCGTCGTGCGCAAGGCCTGCGGCCAGTCGCGTGGATGCCCAAGTGGCGAGGCAGTCCAGTCGTGTTCGCGCATCAGCGCGCGCACCGTGCCGTCGCCGAGGAATAATGACGGTTCTTGCCGCACGTCTGTCGGCGCTCCCACTACCTGATTCATACCCATGATGCTTCGTGTTGATCCGCGCACACCGCGCAAGCGAAGTGTGCCAGATTTGCAGCGCCGCTCACGCACGCCAGCGTAAAACGAGCGTGACGCGAGCGTTACAGCGTCTGCACAAACTCGCGGATACCGCCCAGCAGCATCTCGACCGCCATTGCCGTCAGGATCAGGCCCATCAGGCGCTCGAACGCCGTCATGACCTGTGGACCCAGCTTTTGCTGCAGCTTTTCAGCGCTGAGGAACACGGCCAGCCAGACGATGCCGACCGCCGCCAGCGCGGCCACATGCACCATCGTTTCGGTAAAGCTGGTGGCTGACAGCAGCAGCACGGTAGCCAGCGCCGATGGGCCGGCCAGCGCAGGAATCGCCAGCGGGACGATGAACGGCTCACCGCCTTCGCTTTTGCCCAGCACGCCATCGGGGTGCGGGAAGATCATGCGGATCGCAATCATCAACAGGATCACGGCGCCGCCGATGCGCAGTGCGATCGGGCTCAGGTGCAACGCTTCCAGGAAGTGCTTGCCGAAGAACATGAACACCAGCAGCAGCACGAACGCAATCGCGCACTCGCGGATCACGATGCGGTTGCGGCGCTCGATTGGCGTGTCTCTCAGGGCGGCCGCGAACAGCGGGACGTTACCGAACGGGTCGGTCACGAGGATGAGCAGAATGAACGTGGAGAAAAAGCTTTGGGTCATGGCTTGTTATTGTTGGGGTTACCGACTTTGGAACAGACGCAATCTTACCAGAGGGCATGGTTGCATAGACAGCTTCTCGGCAGCTGCCTGCAGCATAAAAAAGCGGGGACAGGCTGCTGCCTGTCCCCGCTTCGACCGGTCGATGAACGACCAGATGATTTCTCAAGCGATTACTTCTCGAACTTCTTCAACCAGGCCGACAGCTGGTGCGGACGCAGGCCGTCGTATTCTTCGAACGGCTGGTGAATCCATGGGTTGTGCGGCAGGTCGTCCAGGAAATAATCTGGACGAATCGACGACGTACCCTTGACCCAGATGACCGCCGATTTCACTTCGGTGACCTGCGGGTAGTTTTCGGTCAGATGCTGGCTGACTTTACGCAACGTGACGCCCGAGTCGGCCAGATCGTCGACCAGCAGTACGCGGCCGGCCAGCGGGCCCTTGGTCATCGTCATGTACTTCGAGATGTCCAGGTCGCCTTGCTTGGTGCCCGCTTCTTCGCGGTACGAGCTGGTCGACAGGATCGCCAGCGGCACATCGAAAATGCGCGAGAACACGTCGCCCGGACGCACACCGCCGCGCGCCAGGCACAGCACCTGGTCGAACTTCCAGCCCGATTCATACACTTGCAGCGCCAGGCGCTCGATCAGGCGGTGGTATTCGTCCCACGAGACCCACAGGTCTTTTTCCGTCGATACAGGGGAATTCATCTTTTTTGACTCCAGATTTTGTCGTTAGGCCGCGAACGGGTGACGCAGCACGATCGTTTCTTCGCGGTCAGGACCGGTCGAGACCATGTCGATCGGCACGCCGACCAGTTCTTCGATGCGCTGGATGTAGGCACGGGCGTTGGCCGGCAGCTCTTCCATCGACTTGGCGCCGACGGTGCTTTCGGTCCAGCCTGGCATCTCTTCGTACACGGGCTCGCAGCGCGCTGCGTCTTCAGCGCCGACCGGGAAGATGTCGACCGCGCGGCCGTCGATCTTGTAGCCGGTGCACAGCCTGAGCGACTCGATGCCGTCCAGCACGTCGAGCTTGGTCAGGCACATGCCCGACACGCCATTGATCTGGACCGAGCGGCGCAGCAGCGCAGCGTCGAACCAGCCGCAGCGACGGGCGCGACCCGTGACGGTGCCGAACTCGTGGCCCACGCGCGACAGGTGCTCGCCGACGCCAGCGTCGGTTGGCAGTTCGGCCGGGAACGGGCCCGAACCGACGCGGGTGGTGTAGGCCTTGGTGATGCCCAGGATGTAGTGCAGCATGTTCGGACCGACGCCGGCGCCCGCCGCGGCATTGCCGGCCACGCAGTTCGACGATGTGACGAACGGATAGGTGCCGTGGTCGACGTCCAGCAGCGAGCCCTGCGCGCCTTCGAACAGCAGCTTGCCGCCGGCTTTGTGCGCGGCGTACAGGGCGGACGACACGTCGCCGACCATTGGACGCAGGCGTGGCACGAGAGCCATCGCGTCGTCGAACGTGGTCTGGAAGTCGATCGCTTCAGCGCCCAGGTAGTTCACCAGCACGTGGTTGTGGTAGTCAAGGTTCTCTTTGAGCTTCTCGGCAAAGCGCTCTGCGTTGAGCAGGTCGGCGATGCGGATGGCGCGGCGGGCGACCTTGTCTTCGTAGGCCGGGCCGATGCCCTTGCCCGTGGTACCGATCTTGTTCTCGCCACGCTTGAGTTCGCGTGCCTTGTCGATGGCGACGTGGTACGGCAGGATGATCGGGCAGGCTTCCGAGATCATCAGGCGCGAGACGACTTCGACGCCGGCCGCGGCCAGCTTGTCGATTTCGCGCATGACGTCCGGCACCGAGACCACGACACCGTTGCCGATGTAGCAGGCGACGCCTTCGCGCATGATGCCCGAAGGGATCAGCTGCAGCGCGGTTTTCTGGCCCTTGATCACCAGGGTGTGACCAGCGTTATGGCCGCCCTGGAAACGCACCACGCCAGCGGCGTGGTCGGTGAGCCAGTCGACGATCTTGCCCTTGCCTTCATCGCCCCACTGGGTGCCGATGACAACGACGTTCTTTGCCACGTTAGTATTTGACATCACTTAACCTAAGTTTTTGAGAATCCAATTTCCACTTTCGAGGACGAGTACGCGGTCGCACTCGAACTCGTCCTGAACATTGTCATGACCCGGCATGCTCTGGATCACGACTTCGCCTGCCTTGCGCAGGTCAGCGATTTTTTCCTTCAGCTCGGGGGCATTGCCCCACGGCGCGCGAATGGAATGCTTGCGCTCGGCCATCGGCAGCAGCCGGGCCAGCTCGCGCAGGTCGAGCGAAAAGCCCGTTGCGGGCCGCGCACGGCCGAATGCTTCGCCCACATGGTCGTAACGACCGCCGCGCGCAACCGCATTCGGCAAGCCCGTCACGTACAGCGCGAACATGGCGCCGCTTTCGTACTGGTAGCCGCGCAGGTCGGCCAGGTCGATCGCGATCTCGGCGCGGTCCAGTGCGCCGGCGGCCAGCGCCGCCAGTTCGGCCAGTGCGCGCTGCACACCCGGCAGCGCCGGCAGGGCTTCGCGGGCTTCGGCCAGCACGTCGATATTGCCGTACAGGCGCGGCAAGGCCAGCAGCGCCTTGCGGGTCTGCGGGTAGTAATTCTGCGAGATGGCGTCCAGGCCCGGCGCATCCTTGGCGCGCAGCAGGCTGTAGAGCTGGTTCTCGTCGCGCTTGGCGGCCGGGTCGTCGTCGAGCAGTGCACGCAGCACGCCGACGTGGGCCAGATCAAGGCGCACATTCGTGAAGCCGGCCAGAGCCAGCGAACCCAGCGCCAGTTCCTGGATCTCGGCATCGGCTTCCAGGCCCGCGTGGCCGTAGATCTCGGCGCCGATCTGCATCGGCTCGCGCGTGGCATGCAGGCCCGACGGGCGGGTATGCAGCACGCTGCCGGCGTAGCACAGGCGGGTGATCGAGTCGCGGTTGAGCAGGTGCGCATCGATGCGCGCGACCTGCGTGGTCATGTCGGCGCGCAAGCCGAGCAGGCGGCCGGACAGCGGATCGATGACCTTGAAGGTTTTCAGGTCGGTATCGGCACCGGCGCCGGCCAGCAGCGAATCGAGATACTCGAGCAGTGGCGGCATCACCAGTTCGTAACCGTAGAGCCGGAAGTTGTCGAGCATTAGTCGGCGCAACTCTTCGATCTTGCGCGCTTCGGACGGCAAGACATCGGCGATATTTTCAGGCAATAGCCAATTCGGCATGGGCAACGACGTTATGGGTTTGGGATAGTCAATGGCAAGCGTCGTACGACAGGCGTGCCAGCGCACGACGCGAACGCCGAATCGGTGATTTTAACCGAAAACCACCAGATTGAGGCAGCGAAAGCGGGACCGGCGGGGGTCAAGGCTGATAATCTGCCACGATGCCGGACAGTACGGGCAATGCCTGCCGCAAACGAAACTGGGGGAGCAAGGCCAGTGGCCCTGCTCCCCCAGAGTGTTCAACTACCCCCGCAGCGAGGCGGGAACGGCGTTATTTGCCGCCGCCTGCAGGCGCCTTGAAGTACTTGAAGAACTCCGAGCTTGGATCAACAACGATGACATCGCTGCGGTCCTTGAAGCTCGCACGGTACGCTTCGAGCGAACGGTAGTAGCGCGCGAATTCCGGGTTCTTGCCAAAGGCTTCGGCGTAGATGGCCGATGCCTTGGCATCACCGTCACCTTTGACTTTTTCGGCGTCGCGGAACGCTTCGGCGATGATCACGGTGCGCTGGCGATCGGCATCGGCGCGGATCTGCTCGGATTCGGCAGCACCGGTCGAACGCGATTCGTTGGCGACGCGGACACGCTCGGCGCGCATGCGTTCGTAGACCGAGTTGATGTTCTGCTCGGTGTACTCGACGCGCTTGAGGCGTACGTCGACGATGCCGATGCCGACTTCCGCGGCTTCAGCGACGAGCTTGGCCTGCACCGCTGCCATCACGGCTGCGCGCTGGCCCGAAATCACTTCCCGCACGGTGCGCTTGGTGATCTCGTCACTGAGCGCTGCCTTGATGACCTGCGAGAGCCGGTTCTGCGCGCGCGTTTCATCGCCCGCGAAACTGACGTAGTACAGGCGCGGATCGCTGATGCGCCACTTGATGAACGAATCGACCAGCACATTGCTCTTCTCGGACGTGATGAAGCGGTTCACGTCGGGCGTGTCGAGCGTCAGGATGCGCTTGTCCATGTAGACCACGTTCTGAAACGGTGGCGGCAGCTTGAAGTGCAGACCCGGCTTGTCGATCACGTCCTTGACCTGGCCGAGCGCAAACACGATTGCGTAGCGGCGCTGATCGACGACAAAGATAGTGGACGACAGCAGCATCAGTGCGATGAAGCCGGCCACGAAGATGGTAACGAGGCGGTTCATTAACGGGTCTCCCGATCACGTGAGGAATCGCGGCTGCGCTCGTCACGCTGGCGCACGGCTTCCAGGGCCTGGGTCACTTCGGCCGGCTGGGCAGTGGCTGGCACTTGCACCGGCCCCGACTTGCTGCCGACCTGGGCATCGTTGGCTGCAACCTGCTGCATCAGCTTGTCGAGCGGCAGGTACAGCATATTGTTATTGGCACGCGAGTCGATCATCACTTTGGTGGTGCTGGAGAAGATCTGCTGCATCGTGTCGACATACATGCGGTCGCGGGTCACGCCCGGCGCCTTGGCGTAGGCAGCGACCACCTGGTCGAAGCGCGACGCATTACCAGTCGCGTTCTCGACGACCATCGAGCGATACGCTTCGGCATCCTGCTGCAGGCGGAACGCCTGGCCGCGCGCGGTCGGGATCACCTGGTTGGCATACGCTTCACCTTCGTTGCGGGCGCGGGCACGATCCTGGCTGGCGCGCACGGCGTCGTCGAACGCGCTCTGCACCTGCTCCGGCGGTTGCACGCCCTGCATGGTCACGTTGCTGATCAGCGCGCCCAGATTGTAGCGGTCGGTGATCGTCTGGATCAGCGCCTGCACGTCGGCAGCAACTTTCTCGCGGCCTTCGTACAGGACGAAGTCCATCTTGCTGCGGCCGACCACTTCACGGATGGCCGTCTCGGCCGCCTGGCGCACGGTGTCGTCCTGGTCACGGTTGTTGAATACCCATGCTACCGGATCCTTCAGCGTGTACTGGACCGCGAACTGGATGTCGACGATGTTTTCGTCATCGGTGAGCATCAGCGATTCCTGCGGCTGCTTGTTGCTCGCCGTGCCACGGTAGCCAATCTCGGCTGTACGGATCGTCGAGACATCGACGATTTCGTGGGCCTGGATCGGGTACGGCCAACGCCAGTTGAAACCAGGCGTCGTCGTGTGACTCAACTGGCCGAACGTCGTGACGACGGCCGTCTTGCCCTCTTGCACGATGAATGCGCCCGAGGCCAGCCAGATGAAGCCAACGATGATGGCTATGACGCCTGCACCAATGCCGGCGCCGCGCATTTCGCGGTTCGGGCCGCCGCTGTCGCCGCCGCCATCGTTGTTGCCACGGTTGCCGAACATCTTGTTGAGGCGCGCATTGAAATCGCGCCACATCTGGTCGAGGTCGGGCGGACCGTCGCCCGGACGGCGACCGTCCTGGGCCTTGCGGTCATCTTCTGGGTTGCGGCCCCAGCGTGGGTCGTTCAGCGACAGTTTGACGCCGAATCTTTTTAGTATGGAAACAAACATAGGCTTAGCGTGGCCCGACAAGGGTGGAAGTTGGCAGATGGTCGGCAGGACCTTCGGGTAGCGCGTCAGGCAGCGCGTCCACCGACGCATCGACCTCGGCGAGCTCGAAAGCGTCGTCCTGTTCTTCGTTTTCCGGGGTGGCTCGATAGCTTTGACCAGGTCCGGACTTGGCGGTTTCGGCGATCGCCGAACGCAGCAGATCCAGGCCGGCGCCGCTATGGGCACTGATGAACACCCGGTTGATCTTATCATACTCATCACGCTCGACCCCGGGCTCCAGGCCCGCAGCATCGATCTTGTTCCAGACCAGGATTTGGGGAACATGATCGGCGCCGATCTCGCGCAATACCTCGTTGACCTGCTCCACCTGCTCCATGCGCGTGGGTGACGCGCTGTCGACCACGTGCAGCAACAGGTCGGCATGGATCGTTTCTTCGAGCGTGGCGCGGAACGCCGCCACCAGCTGGTGCGGCAGGTCGCGCACGAAGCCGACGGTGTCGGAAATCACGACACTGCCGACGTCGTCGCCCAGGTACATGCGGCGGCTGGTCGTGTCCAGCGTGGCGAACAGCTGGTTCGCCACATACACGCCGGCCTTGGTCAGCGAGTTGAACAGCGTCGACTTGCCGGCATTGGTGTAGCCGACCAGAGAGACGGAGAACGTGTTGTTGCGGCCGCGCTGGCGGCGCTGGGTTTCGTGCTGCTTGCGCAGCTTGGCCAGCCGTGCGCGCAGCGCCTTGACGCGTTCGCCGATCAGCCGGCGGTCGGTTTCGAGCTGGGTTTCACCCGGACCGCGCAGGCCAATACCGCCCTTTTGCCGTTCAAGGTGAGTCCAGCCGCGGATCAGGCGCGTGGCCAGGTGCTGCAACTGGGCCAGCTCGACCTGCAGCTTGCCCTCGTGGCTCTTGGCGCGCTGCGCAAAGATATCGAGGATCAGGCTGGTACGGTCGACGACACGCAGCTCGAGACGACGCTCGAGATTACGCTGCTGGGCAGGCGAGAGTGCGTGATTGAAGATGACGATGTCGACGCCGAGTGCCTTGGCGTCGAGGGCGATTTCATCGGCCTTGCCGCTGCCGATGAAGAGTGCGGGATCGGGGCTCGAGCGCTTGGCCGTGATCGTGGTGATCGGTTCGGCGCCAGCGGACTTCGCAAGCAGGGACAACTCTTCGAGACTGGCGTTGAAGTCGCCAGTCCCGAAGTCGATGCCGACCAGGGCTGCGCGCATGAGCGGCGTGCCGGGGGCGTCAGCCATCGGCGTTACTCGGCTTCGCTGGAGTCAAGATTGAGGTTGACGGCGCGGGCCGGCACGACGGTGGAGATGGCGTGTTTATAGACCATCTGGGTCACGGTGTTGCGAAGCAAAACGACGTATTGGTCGAAGGATTCGATATGACCCTGCAGCTTGATACCGTTGACCAGGTAGATCGAGACAGGGACGTGTTCCTTGCGCAAGGCGTTGAGGAATGGGTCTTGTAACAGTTGCCCTTTGTTGCTCATAACAGCTCCGTGATGTTGTTGTAGTTAAAAGTTTGAGGCGATTTGCCGATTTTCAAGTAGTCATGCCACATGGGTGAGGCCATATTCTGCCAAAGCGAATGCGGCCCTGAACTACTGTAACCTGTTTCGCCACTTTTTGTCGTACTGCTACGGCTTCGCGAACGGGTTCTTGCCACTGCGCAGCTCGATCCGCAGCGGTGTGCCGACCAGGCTGAACGTCTCGCGGAAATGCTTCTCAAGATAGCGCTTGTAGGGCTCGCTGATCCCGTCCAGCGCATTGCCGTGGATGACGATGATCGGCGGGTTCTGGCCACCCTGGTGGGCGTAGCGCATCTTGGGACGGCCCGAGCCCTTGCGTTTCGGCTCCTGCTTCTCTACCGCCTCTTGCAGCGCGCGCGTCAGGCGCGGCGTCGACAGGTTGGCAGTGGCCGCAGCATAGGCCGCCTCGACCGATTTCATCAGTTGCGTGATGCCGGTGCCGCGCAGTGCCGAGACGAAGTGCGTGTTGGCAAAGCTGAGGAAATCGAGCTTGCGGTCGAGATCGATTTTGACTTCGTCGCGCTCGTCTGTCTTGAGGCCATCCCATTTGTTGACGGCGACGACCAGCGCCCTGCCAGACTCCAGGATGAAGCCGGCGATGTGCGCGTCTTGTTCCGAGATGTCTTGCTGGGCGTCGAGCAGCAGCACGACGACGTTGGCGTCGGCGATCGACTGCATCGTCTTGACGACCGAGAACTTCTCGATGGCCTCGAAGATCTTGCCGCGACGGCGGATACCCGCGGTGTCGATCAGCGTGAACTTCTTGCCGTCGCGTTCGAACGGTACTTCGATCGAGTCGCGCGTGGTGCCCGGCATGTCGAACGCGATCACGCGCTGCTCGCCGACCAGCGTATTGATCAGGGTCGACTTGCCCACGTTCGGGCGGCCGACGATGGCGATCTTGATGCCATGGTCGACGTGCTCGAGTTCGGCCGGCTCGTCCGGCCGCGCGGCGAACGCAGCGTCGAGCGCCTCGACCACGAGGTCGGTCACGCCGTCGCCGTGGGCAGCCGAAATGACGTACGGATCGCCCATGCCGAGCTCATAGAAGTCGGCTGTAACGGCCGTGTACTTCATGCCTTCGGACTTGTTCACGACGAGCATGACCTTGCGGCCGCTCTTGCGCAGGAAATCGGTGATGGTCTTGTCGTGCGGGGTCAGGCCCTGACGGCCGTCGACGATGAACACGACCACGTCGGCTTCGGCGACGGCCTGGCGCGTTTGCAGCGCCATTTCGTGCATGATGCCTTCTTTGGCGACCGGCTCGAAACCGCCCGTGTCAATGACCAGGAATGGTCGTTCGCCAATGCGGCCTTCGCCGTAGTGGCGGTCGCGCGTCAGGCCTGGCATGTCGGCCACCAACGCGTCGCGCGAACGGGTCATGCGGTTAAATAAGGTCGATTTCCCGACGTTGGGTCGACCTACGAGTGCGATTACCGGCTTCATGTTTTCTTATTCGACCGCGATGGCGGTCACAGTTCCGTTTTGTGTTTGAAAAATCAGGTTTGCGCCGGCCACCAGCGGCGTGCCCACGATCGGGCTCCCGTCGGTTGCGGCGCGCGCCAGGAAAGAGCCATCTTCGCGCGACAGGAAGTGCACGTAGCCTTCGTAGTCGCCGACCGCGACGGCGCGGCCATACGACAGCGGGGTCGACAGGCGGCGGAATGACAGTTTGTCGTTCTTCCAGCTGCTGGCGCCCGTGTCGCGGGTGAATGCATTGAGTGCTCCCTTGTCGTCCGGTGCGAACACGAACAATTGGTCGACGGCCACGCCGACGCTGGAGGACAGGTCGCGCGTCCAGCGCGCCGAACCGGTCACCACGTCAAAGCAGCCTACGCGCCCTTGGTAGGAAGCGGCGCACACCTCGTTCTCGAACAGCACCGGGGCGCCGCCGATATCGGTGACGCGCTCCAGTTCGGTCGCGCCGCGCGAGATGCCGACCTCGACGTCCCAGCGCGGTGCGCCGGTAGCGATGATCAGTGCGGACAGCTTGCCGCTCGGCTGCGCGACGATCACGTCGGTGCCGGCAACGATCATGCCCGGCGCGTTACGCAGCGTCAGCGGCGGCGCGACCTTCTGCACGGTCCATTTCTTGCTGCCATCGGTCGCATCGACACCGACGATGCGGTTGTCGATCGAACGGGCGACGACGATGCCTTGCGACACGACCGGCGCCGACAGGATTTCGCTCGACAGCTGCGTTTTCCAGAGCAGCTTGCCGTCCATGTTGTAGCCCATCAGGATGCCCTTCTCGCCACCGACGACGATCAGGTTGCCATCCGTGCCCACGCCCGCCGACAGGTCGCTGTCGGCCTTGACGCGCCACAGCTGCTTGCCAGTGGCGGCGTCGACGCGCGCAATGGCGCCATCGGCCGCGGCCACGACGAGCGTGTTGCCGGTCAGCGCAGGCGAGAACTGGTAGCCCTTGGCCTTGCCGATGTCGAGTTTCCATGCGGTGCGCACGGCCATGCTGCCCTTGAGTTCGACGAGCTTGGCGGGTTGATCGCCCTTCTTGTCGGATGCAAATGGATTGAGCGAATTGAGGGTTGAGCAACCCGTCATCAGGGCCAGTACGCCGACGCCAACAAGCTTGCTGCTAATACGCATTATGTTCTACCTTGTTCCTGGACTATAAAGGACGCAAAGCCCGCGGCCGCTCGAAGGCGGACGCGGGCCATCTCATGCGAAAAATTTACGCAGCCGCTTTCTGGTCTGCGGCTGGCGCTTGGCCGGTCTTGTCTGCCGGCGCCGTGCCGCCGATGGCTTCGAGCTTGACCTGCACCAGTTGACGTGCCGGGCTGGCGGCATCCATCGCGGCCAGTGCCGCGACGTAGGCAGCACGCGCTTCGTTCAGCTTGTTCTGGCCGACCAGCACATCGCCCTTGCGGTCGTTCACTTCAGCAGTGAACTGCGGCAGGAACGTGCCATTCAACACTTTCAGGGCCTCGTCGAAGGCTTTTTCATCGAGCAGCACACCAGCCAGGCGCAGCTTGGCGATCGACTTGTATTCATCGTTGCCGTTGTCGGCCGCCCATTGCAGCTGGGCCTTCGCGGTTTTCAGGTCGTTCGCTTCGAACGCCGTCTTGGCTGCGGCCAGGGCTGCCATCTGCGTGTACGGCGAGCTTTCGTACTTGGCGCGGATGTCGCCGGCGATACGCTGCACCTTGGCATTGTCATTGGCCAGCAGCGACGTCTGCAGTTCGTCGTACAGCGCGGAAGCTTCGATCGACTTGTTGGCCTGGTGGGTCTTCCAGAAATTCCAGCCGGCGAATGAACCGAGCGCCAGGATCAGGACCCAGACGATGATGTTGCCGTATTTCGACCAGAACGCCTTGAAGGAATCAAGTTGTTCCTGCTCTTGGTGATCGTATGCCATGTGCGTGTTCTTGTAGTGAGTGGATGGAATGCGTAATACGACGGGTGTTAATGCTTATGGATGTGATCGTGATCGTGACCGCAGTGTTCGTCATGCACGTGCGCGCCAGTGATCTGGTCGACCAGGTAATCGACCACTTCCAGGAATGGCACGGTGCTCTGCTGCTGCTCGCCGATCTCGCCGCGCATCGTCTTCACGGCCGCGGTTTCGTTGGCAACTTCGTCGTCGCCAATGATCACGGCAAACGCCGCGCCGGACCCGTCGGCCTTCTTCATCTGGCTCTTGAAGCTGCCGGCACCCGCTGGCGTTGCGCAATGTAACACAACATCCAGTCCGGCATCCCGAATGCGCTCGGCCAGGATGAAGGCTTGCAGCTGCGCCTTCTCGCCCTGATGGACCATATAGACGTCGCATTGGTTCGGCTCGGCCGGCTCGCCCATCGCCTTCATCAGCTCGATGATACGCTCCATGCCCATCGCGAAACCGACGGCCGGCGTGGCCTTGCCGCCAAAGGTTTCCACCAGCGGATCGTAGCGCCCGCCAGCGCAGATCGTGCCTTGCGAGCCGAGTGCATCGGTGACCCACTCGAACACGGTGCGGTTGTAATAGTCCAGGCCGCGCACGAGGCGTGGGTTCACGGTGTACTGCACTGCGTTCTGGTCCAGCAGGAACTTGACGCCGTTGAAGTGCGCCAGCGATTCTTCGCCCAGATAATCAAGCAGGCGCGGGGCCGCGTTGACCATTTCCTGCATGGCCGGGTTCTTGGTGTCGAGGATACGCAGCGGATTGCTGTGCAGGCGGCGCTTGGCCTCGGCGTCCAGGATGCTTTCGTGCTGCTCGAGGTAGGCGATCAGGTCGGCGCGGTGACGCTGGCGCTCTTCGGCATTGCCGATCGAATTCAGTTCGAGGCGTACGTTCTCGATGCCCAGGTCATCCCACAGGCGACGGCACATCATGATCAGCTCGGCATCGATGTCCGGGCCCGAAAAACCGATGGCCTCAGCGCCGAACTGGAAGAACTGGCGATAGCGGCCGCGCTGCGGACGCTCGTGGCGGAACATCGGGCCCTTGTACCACAGGCGGCGCGGGCCGTCGTAGACCAGATTGTGTTCGAGCACGGCGCGCACAACGCTGGCGGTGCCTTCCGGGCGCAGCGTCAGCTGGTCGCCGTTCATCGAATCTTCGAACGAATACATTTCTTTTTCGACGATGTCGGTCACGGCGCCGATGGCGCGCGAGAACAGGCTCGTCTGCTCGACGATCGGCGTGACAATCTTCTGGTAGCCGTAGCTTTTCAGGATCGTTTCGGTGGTGTTCTCGAACAATTCCCACAGCGGTGCATCGCTGGGCAGGATATCGTTCATGCCTTTGATGGCGACGATTTTTTCTGGTTTGGACATTTTCTGTTAACTCTTTTTCGTGTTCAAACGGTGCTTGTACTGCCTGAACCAATTGTTTGCGCGTTCAAACGGTGCCGATACTGCTGGAACCAATTCATCGCGTAGGGTGGACGGCTACGCCGTCCACCCTACATCACCGACTCGCGGCCGTAGTTTTTCTTCACATAGTCCAGCACAATCGTCTGGAATTCTTCGACAATTCGTTCGCCGCGCAGCGTGGCAAACTTCTGGCCATCGACAAACACCGGCGCCGCCGTCGATTCGCCCGTGCCCGGCAAGCTGATGCCGATATTCGCGTGCTTCGATTCGCCGGGACCGTTGACGATACAACCCATCACGGCCACGTTCATGCCTTCCACGCCCGGATAGGTTTTTTTCCATTCCGGCATCTGGTCGCGCAGGAAGGTCTGGATATTGTCAGCCAGCTCCTGGAACACGGTCGACGTCGTGCGGCCGCAACCCGGGCACGCGATGACCATCGGCGTGAACTTGCGCAGACCCATCGTCTGCAGGATTTCCTGGCCGACGATGACTTCACGGGTGCGATCGCCGCCCGGCTCAGGTGTCAGCGAAATGCGGATCGTGTCGCCGATGCCTTCTTGCAGCAGCACCGACAGCGCGGCGGTCGAGGCGACGATGCCCTTGCTGCCCATGCCCGCTTCGGTCAGGCCCAGGTGCAGCGGATAATCGCAGCGGCGGGCCAGTTCGCGGTACACGGCGATCAGGTCCTGTACGCCCGAGACCTTGCACGACAGGATGATCTTGTCGCGCGCCAGGCCCACTTCTTCAGCGCGGATCGCGTTTTCGATGGCCGACGTGATCAAGGCTTCATACATGACGGCCTGGGCCGACCATGGATTGGTGCGCAAGGCGTTCTCGTCCATGATGCGCGCCAGCAGCGACTGGTCCAGGCTGCCCCAGTTCACGCCGATGCGCACCGGCTTGTCGTACTTGGCGGCGATCTCGATCATCTGGGCGAACTGGGTGTCGCGCTTGGCGCCCTGCCCCACATTGCCCGGATTGATGCGGTATTTCGACAGCGCCTGCGCGCACTCGGGATAGTCGCGCAGCAGCAGGTGGCCGTTGTAGTGGAAGTCGCCAACCAGCGGCACATCGACTTCCATGCGGTCGAGCTGGGCGCGGATCGCCGGCACGGCAGCCGCGGCTTCCGGCGTGTTCACGGTGATGCGCACAATCTCGGAACCGGCACGCGCCAGCTCCTTGATCTGGATCGCTGTGCCGATCGCGTCGGCGGTATCGGTATTGGTCATCGACTGCACGACGACCGGCGCATCGCCACCGACCCACACCTGGCGCGCGCCGTGCGCGACCAGGACCTTGCGGCTGGCGCGGCGGGCCATCGGACCCGACGGAATGGCGGCGGCCGATGCGAATTCGGGGACAGGGGTTTCGTTCAAGGAATTCATGTTGGTTCCAGCGAGTGATCAGCTTATTTCAGGGCCACGCGTGCAATGGTCTTGCCCGGCTGCTGTGGCAGCGGGACATCGGCGCCGCGCAGTGTCGCGGTCACGGCGCCCGGCACGCCGACGGTCAGGTTGACAGGACCGGCGACTTCGACCGACTCGGTGCTGCCGGCCTTGACGAGGCGCGAGATCAGCGGACGACCGCCGCCGCTCGGGCGCACTTCGATCCACGAATCGGCGCGCACGTTCAGCACCAGCGTGTTCGCGCCTGCGGCAGCCGGTGCTGCGGCGGCCGGTGCAGCAGCAACTGGCGCCGGCGTGGCGGTTGCCGGCGCAGTGACCGGCGCCGCGGCAGGCGCCGCAGCCGGTGCGGTCGGCGTCGTTGGCGCCGTCGTCGGTGCACCCGCCGGGGCCGTGCCCTGGCTCGATGGCGACGGCACCGAGATGAGCGGCACCGACGGATTGATCAGGCCTTGCTGGACCGGCGCAGCAGTACCCGGTGCCACGACACCGGCAGCCGGATTCTCGAGCACCATCGTATCGCCCGATTCGACATCGCGGTTCAGACTTGGAATCAGGTTGAACTGCCAGGCCGCAACGGCGGCGCCGGCCACGACGACCACGGCGGCGATCCAGCCCAGCGGCAGGCTGCGGCGCTTGCCATTGATCGGGAAGCGGGTTTCCGAGAACGCAGCCGGTTTTTGTTCACGGCGCGCAGCAGCCATCGCCGACTGGGCGCCCGCGCGGGCTTCCGGCGGCATGTTCAGTTCGATCATCGACACCAGTGGCGCCGCGTCGATGCGCAGCAGCTTCGCGTAAGCGCGCACGAAACCGCGCGTGACGGCTGGGCTGGGCAGCGACGCGTAATCGCCCGCTTCCAGCGCCAGCACCTGGCGCGGCGCCAGCTTGAGCTGGTCGGCAACCTGCTCGACGCTCCAGCCCATGGTTTCGCGCTGGGATTGCAGGGTCTTGCCAGGGATGCCGGACGCGTTGCCCGGTGCGGCTGGCTGGTCTGCTTGCTCGTTCATTGTCCTTGTCCTTGTCCTTGTTCTTCTTTACTCACCAAACGCCCCGCGCTCGTACGCTGCGTACTCGGGCGAACCGGGGAAGCGGCGCCGCAGCTGGGCTGCCAGCGACGCTTCATGGGTCCGGTCACCCGCCTTGCGGCCGATGCGCATGGCAAGCCACAGCGCATCGGCCGACAGCGTCTCGAGCTTGGCTGTCTCGAGCAGACGGTTGATGAAAAAACCGGCGCGCTCAAGGTCGCGCCGCTCGTAGTACACCCGCGCCAATCCGGTATTGACCGTCGGCAGACCGGGGTTCAGACGCAAGGCTTCGAGCAGATAGCGCTCGGCCGCATCGTTGTTCCGGTTCTTGATGCTGCACACGCCCGCATTCACCAGCGCGCTGAGCGGCGTCTGGTAAGTGGGGTTCTTCAGTGCCGCATCGAAATAACGCATTGCCTCGGCCGGGCGGTTGACCGACTGGCACAAAAACGAACCGAAGTTGTTTGAAAACTCCGGATCGTTCGGGCGCAGGCGCAGCGCCTGCTGGTAATTCTCTTCAGCCAGCGGATACTGGCCCATCGACGTATAGACCAGCGCGCGCAAGCCGTACGCATCGGCATAGGCCGCATCGGCCGCCAGCGCCTTCTTGATTTCGTCGAGCGCGATCTCGTACTTGCCCTGCTGATAATAACCGACCGCCAGCTGAATGCGGATCGACGCACGCTTCTCGCCCGCCGTCTGATCCGACGCCGTCTTGAGCTCGCCGGTAGTACCCGACCCGCTGCCCGCGTTGCTGGCGCATCCGGCCAGCAGGGTCAGGGTCGAGGCGAGTGCAAGCGCGGCGGCGGCAAGCTTCATCAGGTCGGGATCTCCACGATGCGCCCGAAGTCGGCGCCGAACTTTTTCTGGTACTCGGCCATTTTCTCCATGCGCTCGGCCACCCGGGTGCGGTCCTTGACCTCACCGGCCAGCTGGCCGCAGGCGGCGTCGATATCGTCGCCGCGCGTCTTGCGCACGGTGGTGACGATGCCAGCATCCATCAGCACCTGGGCAAACGCCTTGATGCGGGGATTCTTGGAGCGGAACAGGCCCGACTCGGGGAACGGATTGAACGGAATCAGGTTGAACTTGCAGTTCACGCCGACCACGGGGTCGTTGACCAGCGCGATCAGTTCGCGTGCGTGCTCGTCGCTGTCGTTGAAGCCGTCGAGCATGCAGTATTCGAAGGTGATGAAGTCGCGCGGCGCAAACTCGAGATAGCGCTTGCAGGCAGCCATCAGTTCGCGCAGCGGGTATTTCTTGTTCAGCGGCACCAGGATATCGCGCAGCGCATCGTTCGACGCGTGCAGCGACACTGCCATGGCCACCGGCACATCCTGCGACAGCTTGTCGATGTTGGGCACCACGCCCGAGGTCGACAAGGTCACGCGGCGGCGCGACAGGCCGTAGGCGTTATCGTCGAGCATCAGTTTGAGCGCGGTAACAGTGGGTTCGTAGTTCAGCAGCGGCTCGCCCATGCCCATCATCACCACATTGGTGATCTGGCGTTCGCCTTTCGGGCCTGGCTCGATGCCTTTGGTGCGGCGCAGCTCGAACTCGGCCATCCACAGCTGGCCGATGATTTCGGCCACTGTCAGGTTGCGGTTGAAGCCCTGCTTGCCCGTCGAGCAGAAGCGGCAGTTGACGGCGCAGCCGGCTTGCGTGGAGATGCACAGCGTGCCGCGGTTTTCTTCCGGGATGAACACGGTTTCGACCGCATTGCCATTGCCGACATCGACCAGCCACTTGCGCGTGCCGTCGGTGGACGTGTTGTCGCTGACGATGGCTGGCGCGCGCACTTCGGCGCGCGTACGCAGCTTTTCACGCAGCGACTTGGCCAGGTCGGTCATGCTGTCGAAGTCCGCGGCGCCAAACTGGTGGATCCAGCGTTGCAATTGCTTGGCGCGGAACGGCTTCTCACCCAAGTCGGCGCAATAAGCGACGAGTTGCGCGGGATCGAGGTCCAGCAGGTTGGTGAGCGTCGTCATGGCAAAAATTCCTCAGTTTCAGCACCCGCTCGCGTCAGCCCTTGGCCGCAGGCGAGCGGGTTACTCATTGCATTAGTCCGGGGAGAATGCTCCGGGGCGCGCCCGGACTGCGCTCCCCCTTACTAATTAACGCGAGTAGACGTTCAGTGCCGGGAAGTAGTAAGCGATTTCCACAGCAGCGGTTTCGGCAGCGTCCGAACCGTGAACAGCGTTGGCATCGATCGAATCGGCGAAGTCAGCGCGGATGGTGCCGGCGTCAGCTTTCTTTGGATCGGTTGCACCCATCAGGTCGCGGTTTTTCAGGATCGCGCCTTCGCCTTCGAGGGCGGTGACCATGACTGGGCCCGAGATCATGAAGTCGACCAGGTCCTTGAAGAATGGACGTGCAGCGTGCACAGCGTAGAAGCCTTCGGCTTCAGCGCGCGACAGTTGCACCATGCGTGCAGCGACGATCTTCAGGCCAGCTTCTTCGAAACGGCTGTAGATTTTGCCGATCACGTTTTTTGCGACTGCGTCAGGCTTGATGATGGACAGGGTGCGTTCGATTGCCATGAGAAAACTCCAATAAAATGAAAGGTTTAGAACTGAGCGATGTAAACAAACTTTGGGACTCAATTAACCTTCAATTTTACCATATCCGACCCGAAAAGCTCATATTGCGGTGGCGGTCGGCAAGGTGGTACAGTGGCGGCAAATCTACGTCCAGTTTCTCCGTCAACCTTCATGCTCGTTTAAGCCACGTGTTATAGGATGATAGGTAGTTGCTGTACAGTACCTGCAGTTATTCATTCCTCCGGAGGCACTATGTATCCTAGTACCCAAAGTACCATCGACCTGACCAAAGGTGGCCAGGCCTCGCGTAACAAAGTGCTACGCAATACTTACTGGTTGCTGGCGCTATCGATGATCCCGACCGTGGCAGGCGCCTTCCTTGGCGTGTCCATGGGTGTCGCGCTGTTCAGCGGTATCCTCGGCTTCGTGATCTTCATGGCCGTCGCATTCGGCTTCATGTGGGCGATTGAAAAGAACAAGGACTCCGGCCTGGGCGTTGCCCTGCTGCTGGGCTTTACGTTCTTCATGGGCCTGATGCTGGCCCCGCTGCTGACGCACACGCTGAACTATTCGAACGGCGGCAGCCTGATCATGACCGCCTTCGGCGGCACCGCGATCGTGTTCGCCGTGATGGCCAGCATCGCCACCACGACCAAGCGCGATTTCTCGGGCATGGGCAGCTGGCTGATGGCCGGCGTCGTCGTGTTGCTGCTGGCCGTCGTCGCCAACATCTTCCTGCAGATGTCGGTGCTGTCGATCGTGATCTCGATCCTGGCGATCGGTATCTTCTCGGCCTTCATCCTGTATGACGTCCAGCGCATCGTCAACGGCGGCGAAACCAACTACGTCACCGCCACGCTGTCGATCTACCTGAACGTCTTCAACATCTTCTCCAGCCTGCTGCGCCTGCTGGGCATCGTGGGCGGCGACGACTGATCGTCCCCTGCCCCGATAAAAAAACCGGCCACTGGCCGGTTTTTTTTCGTTCATTCACTTCCGTACCCACAGCGGGGGTCAGGTCTGACATTCGGACACGACCTCAGCTTTAACCACTTCCAACGGTGTCTAGCCCATCGTTAGCATGACCCGATCCCAGCCAATTTCCGCTGCCCGACTGTCGAGGTCGTGTCCGAATGTCAGACCTGACCCCGGCTTTTCAAGTCCACTCCTCTGCTGGAGCTGGCTTCTCACCCAGCTCGAACACACCGATCGATTCCACGTGGGAGGTGTGCGGGAACATGTTGACGACGCCTGCCTTCGTCATCACGTAGCCGGCTTCGTGCACGAGGATGCCGGCGTCGCGTGCCAGTGTCGACGGGCTGCACGAGACGTACACGATCCGCTGCGGCATCAGGTGCTCGTGGGTGGTGCGCAGCTCGGCCAGTGCTTGCGCCAGCGCCATGGCGCCATCGCGCGGCGGATCGATCAGCATGCGGTCGAACCGGCCCAGCGTCACCAGGTCTTCTTTCGTCACGTCGAACAGGTTGCGGGTCGAGAATGCCGTTTTGGCGGCCAGGCCATTGGCGCGGGCATTGTCCAGCGCGCGTTCGGTCAGCGCCGTGCTGCCCTCGATGCCGACGACTTCGCGCGCCTGGGTTGCCAGCGGCAGCGTGAAGTTGCCCAGGCCGCAGAACAGGTCGGCCACGCGGTCGGTCGGCTGCACGTCCAGCAGGCGCAGCGCCTTCGAGACCAGCACGCGGTTGATCTGGTGGTTGACCTGGGTAAAGTCGGTAGGCTTGAACGGCATGCGGATGCCGAACTCGGGCAGCGTGTAATACAGGTCGGTGCCCAGCGGATAGTACGGATGCGCCGAGTCAGGCCCCTTCGGCTGCAGCCACCAGTGAATCTTCCATGTGTCGGCAAATGCCTTGAGCAGCGTTTCGTCCTTGCGGCTCAGTGGCGCCATGATGCGCAGTACCAGCACGGTCGATCCTTCGCCGATCGCCAGCTCGATCTGGGGCACATGGTCGATCACCGACAGTGCCGCGATCAGTTCGCGCAGCGGCACGATCAGGCGCGCGACGTGGTCGGGCAGGATTTCGCAGGTGACGATGTCGGCCACCAGCGCCGAGGCTTTCTCGTGAAAGCCCACCATCACCGTGTTTTTCTTCGGCACGTTACGCACCGACAGACGCGCGCGGTAGCGGTAATCCCAGGTCGGGCCGTACATTGGCCGCAGGATGGTCTCGGCCTTTACCTTGGCGATGTGCTTGAGGTTATCTTCGAGCACGCGCTGCTTCATCGCGACCTGCGCGCCCGGCTCCAGGTGCTGCATCGAGCAGCCGCCGCAGTAACCGAAGTGGATGCATTTGGGCTCGACCCGCATCGACGACGCGCGCTGCAGCGTGACCATGCGGCCCGCTTCCCAGTTCTTCTTTTTCTTGAGCGTCTCGTAGCTGACGCGCTCGCCCGGCAGTGCGCCTTCGACGAAGACCACTTTACCGGGCGAGCCGTCGGCGTTCTCGAGGTGGCCAACGCCGCGCCCGTCCATGTCAAGGGATTTGATGTCGATGAAAATGTCGTGCATGGGCGATCAGAAAGGAGTGAGCGTCGAGGGGAGAATGCGCTGGCGGCGCGGCCGCACAGGCGCGCGCATGATAGCAAGGAAACGGATGAGGCGCTATCGTAACCGGATGATCTGGCTGCCAACCATCACCGCGTGGACGGCGTAGGGTGGGCGGCTTTGCCGCCCACGCGGTGAGCGTTATCGGCGCCGCTTACGTGCCGGATGATCTGGCTGCCAACCATCACCGCGTGGACGGTGCCCCGTCCACCCTACAGCAAAGCGTCACGCACGACGCCACGGGCGGCCATCGCCCGCTTGAGTTTCACCAGCGCTTCCTGCTGGATCTGGCGCACCCGCTCGCGCGTGACGCCTAGCTCGTCGGCCAGCGTCTCGAGCGTGGCCGGCTCGTCGTTGTCCAGGCCGAAGCGGCGCGTGACGACCAGGCGCTGCTTGTCCGGCAGGCGCGCCAGCCAGTCGCGCACCAGCAGCGCGGCTTCCTGCTGCTCGGCATGGGCATCGGGGCTGCTCTCGCCGTCGTCGGGCAGCACGTCCATCAGGCTCGATTGCGGATCGTTGTCGAGCGGCGCATCGAGCGAGGTGGGATGTTCGGACAGCATCAGGATGTCCTGCACCTCTTCGACCGGGCGGCCGACCAGGCTGGCGATATCCTCGCTCGAGGCTTCCTTGCCGTCACGGGTTTGCGCTTCGAGATGGTATTTGGCGCGCAGCACGCCATTGAGTTCGCGCACCATGTGCACCGGCAAACGCACCGTGCGCGCCTGGTTCATGATCGCGCGCTCGATGCTCTGGCGGATCCACCAGGTCGCGTAGGTCGAAAAGCGAAAGCCGCGCTCGGGCTCGAACTTGTCGATCGCGCGCATCAGGCCGATATTGCCTTCCTCGATCAGGTCGAGCAGCACCACGCCGCGGTTGATGTAATGCTTGGCGATCGAGACGACCAAGCGCAGATTGTGCTCGATCATTGTCTGGCGCGCGCCAAAATCGCCGGCCTTGGCCAGCGTGGAAAAATGGACTTCCTCGGCGTGCGTGAGCAGCGCGCGGGTGCCGATCTGGTTCAGGTAGTGCTGGGTGGTGTCGGTCGCGAGCTCGGCCTGCAAGACCTTGCGCAGCTCGTCGACCGTATCGACAACGGTGGCAACCGCCAGCGGCTCGCCGTCGCCCGCAGCAGCCACCGCCCCGCTTTCCGGGTCATCCGGAAACTCGTCGGTGTCCTGCGAATCGAGCGAGTGCGGCGGCTGTGTCATACCATCCTATCGAACGGGCAGGAACCTCGTCGGGTCGACCGGCTTGCCCTGCTGGCGAATCTCGAAGTGAAGCTTGACCAGGTCGGCGTCGGAATCGCCCATTTCGGCGATCAGCTGGCCCTTGGCCACGTTGTCACCTTCCTTCACGACAATCTTGCGATTGTGCGCGTAGGCCGACAACAGGCTGTTGCTATGCTTGACGATCACGAGGTTACCATAACCGCGAATCCCGCTGCCAGCGTACATGACCTTGCCGGAACCGGCGGCCACCACGGGCTGGCCGGCCTTGCCGGCGATGTCCAGGCCCTTGTTGCGGCCGTCGTCGAAGGTGGCGATGACGCGCCCTTCCGATGGCCACATCCAGCTCAGGCGCGCTTCGTCGCTGGCGCCGGCAACCGGGGCCGCTGGCGCTGCCGGTACGACCGGCGTGACGGCCGGGACGCTTGGCCGCGTATCGGCCGTGCTTTCGGTAACTGGTTTCTTGTCGACGCGCGGCTCGGCCTTGCGCGGCGCGGTAGCAGCCGGCGGCATCGGGATCGGCTGGGTCTGGACGTTGGCCGTGCGCTCGCCGCCCGGCGGGCTCACGCGCAGTACCTGGCCGACCTTGATGTCGTCCGGATTGGCCAGCCTGTTCCAGTCGACCAGGTCGCGGTAGTTCTGGCCGAAGTCGAAGGCGATGCGCAGCAGCGTATCGCCCTTGCGCACGGTATACATGCCGCGTTCGTCGTGCTTGGGGGTATCGTCGACGCGCACCGGTGCCGGGCGGGTCTGGACTGGTGCGGTGCCGCGCTCGACGACGGGCGCCTGGCGGGTCGTGGTGGAACAGCCGGCAACGAGGCCGATGATGATCGTCAGGAGGGCGAAACGCGGTGCTTGTGTCATTGGCATTCTTTAGTCTTGTCGGCGTACTGCGGGCCTGGCGGCCCAGATTGAAATTAGATGGTGCCCGGGCGCAGGGGCACGAAGTGGCATGCTTCCAGCGTTTCGCTGGTCCACTCGGCCTTGCCGGTGCGGGTTATGCGGTGCAGGTGCTGCACCTCGGCGCCAACGGGCGCGACCAGATGCGCACCGATGGCCAGCTGCTCGAGCAGCGCGCGCGGCACATCGAGGCCGGCGGCCGCGAGAATGATACCGTCGAACGGCGCCACCTGCGGCAAGCCTAACATACCATCGCCATACTGCAAACGCAGGTTCGATATGCGCATCGGGCGCAGATTGGTTTTGGCAAGCTCGTGCAGGGCCTTGATGCGCTCGATCGAGTATACGTCCTTCGCGACGAACGACAGCACCGCGGCCTGGTAGCCGCAGCCCGTGCCGATCTCGAGCACGCGCTCGAGCTTGCGGCCGGCGCACATCATGTCGATCATGCGCGCCACGATATACGGCTGCGATATCGTCTGCTGATGACCGATTGGCAGCGACGCATCGACATACGCCTGGCCCGACATCGCGGGCTCGAGGAACAGATGGCGCGGCACGATTTCCATGGCGCGCAGCACCTGCGGGTCATTGACGCCATGGCGCGCAATGCGCGCGACCATCGCGCGGCGCACCGCCTCGGTGGCCGCCAGGTCCGAACGCTGGGCGGTCGGTGCGCCGGTAGCAGCCGGCACATAGCCGGGCGCGCGTGCGGCCGGCCCTGCCTCCGGCGGCGCCTTGCTGCCACTGGCGGCGTTGCGGGTCGCGGTCTGCGGGGTGAACACCGGTGCCGGCGCGCCGGGTTTGCGCACGCCGCTGGTCGTCGACGACAGGGGCAACGGGAAGTTCGGCCGCGCGTCTTTCATGGCAAGGCTCCAGCCAGCAGATCGAGCTGGGTCTTGTGGGTGAGGTCAATTTGCAGCGGCGTGATCGACACGCGCCCCTGCGCCGTGGCGTGGAAATCGGTGCCCTCGCCCGCATCGAGGCAGGCGCCCGGGGCGCCGATCCAGAAGATCTCGCGCCCGCGCGGATCCTGGGCGCGGATGACAGGTTCGGCCTGGTGACGGCGGCCGAGGCGGGCCGGCGTCAGCGGGCCGATCTGCTCGTACGGCAGGTTCGGGATGTTCACGTTGAGCAGGAACGGCGACGGCAAGGCGGCAAACCCGCCCGCGGCGAAACGCTCCACGATGTCGCGCGCCACGCGGGCCGCATCGTCCACGTGGGCCCAGCCGCTATTGACCTGCGAGAACGCGATGGCCGGCACGCCGAACAGATACGCTTCGGTGGCCGCAGCCACGGTGCCGGAATACAGCGTGTCGTCGCCCATGTTCTGGCCATTGTTGATGCCGGAAACCACGAGGTCGGGCAGCGCATCGGACATCCCGGTCAGCGCAATGTGCACGCAATCGGTCGGCGTGCCATTGGTGAAGTAAAAGCCGTTTGCCGCCTTGTGGACCGACAGGGGGCGGTCGAGTGTGAGAGAGTTGGATGCGCCCGAGCGGTTGCTGTCGGGCGCGACGACGACGATCTCGGCGATTGGCGCGAGCGCATCCGCCAGCGCCTGGATGCCGGGCGCGAGATAGCCATCGTCGTTGCTAATCAGTATCCGCATGAAGGCGATTTTACCTGAAGCAACGCTTGTATCGACACTTGGTCGCGGAAAAATGCAGCCGGATTTCATGATCCGGAACGCTGAATGCCGCTTTGACACGCCACCAAGAGGGATGTCTTAGCGAATTGACAAGCAGCGTGGCAAGAGCAGCAACGGCCGAAACACCACGCTCTTAAACTGGCGCTCAAGCACCCGCGCCGGTATCGCTGTCATCCGCCTCTGCCGCCGCCGGTTCGAAGAAGCGCAGCACGTCTTCCTGCACCCGCGTGCGCTTGAACGATGGCAGGCTTTGCCAGATGCGGCGTCCGTACGGCTTGGTGATGAGGCGCGGATCGCAGATCATCAACACGCCCCGGTCGTCGACGTCGCGGATCAGGCGCCCTGCCCCCTGCTTGAGCGTGATGATCGCCTCGGGCAACTGATGATGCATGAAGCCGTTGAGCCCCTGCTTTTCCATCACCTCGATGCGCGCAGCCAGCACCGGATCGTCCGGCGGCGCAAATGGCAGCTTGTCGATGATCACGAGCGACAGCGCATCGCCGCGCACGTCGACGCCTTCCCAGAAGCTCTGGCTACCCACCAGCACGGCATTGCCGGCCGTGCGGAACGAATCGAGCAATTCGGTGCGGCCCCGCTCGCCCTGCACGAACAGCGGGAAATCCCAGCCGCGCTCGACAAACTCGACCCGCAGGCGTTCCGCCACCTTGTTGACGGCGCGAATCGTCGTGCACAGGAAGAACGTGCGTCCACCAGCGGCCTTGATCACCGGCAGCGCCGCGTCGACGACGGCGTCGGTGTAGACAGCCGCCTGCGGTTCCGGCAAGCCGGTCGGCACGTACAGCAAGCCCTGGTTCACGTAGTCGAACGGGCTTGGCCACGTTTTGGCCGGCTCGCCCGTCAGGCCCAGCTGGTCAGAGAAATGCTTGAAGTCGTTTTTGACGGCCAGCGTTGCCGACGTAAAGATCCAGCTGCGCGGCGTGCCTTCGCGCTGGTTGGAAAAGATCGGCGCGATCGACAGCGGCGTCTTGTGCAACTGCAGCGACGACGCAAACGCTTCGGCCCACAGCACGGCCTGCTCGGCAGCGGGCGCCTTGGCGTCCGGTTTCCAGCCGTCGATGGCGGCGGCCAGGTCATGCGCCCGCACACGGCAGGCTTCGATCGTTTCGGCGCGCGCGGCGTTTTCTTCGAGCACGGTGATCATCCCTGCCAGCTCGGCTTTGAGCTTGTCGAGCGCCGGGAAGAACTGCGACGTCGGCATGATCTGCGGCAGCGACAGGCGCAGATTGCCTTCACCGAACGCCAGGCGCAGGTCGCGCGCCGCTTTCTCGACGACGGTCACGACCTTGGCCCAGTCCGGGCCACCGCGCGCATGCGCCAGGCCTTCGGCCAGCACGTCGCGGCACAGTTCGAGCACTTGCGAGGTCGACACCGACTGGCCAAAGAACAGCGTCGCCGTGTCGGGCAGCTGGTGCGCCTCGTCGAAGATGATGGTGTTGGCCGACGGCAGCAGCTCGGCCACGCCGGTGTCCTTCAGCGCCACGTCGGCAAAGAACAGGTGGTGGTTGACGACCACGATGTCGGCCTGCTGCGCTTCGCGCCGCGCCTTCATGACGAAACAGTCCTGATAGTACTGGCACTCGGCGCCCATGCAGGTATCGCGCGTGGACGTGACGAGGTTCCAGACCGTGGCGGTTTCCGGCACCTTGGCCAGCTCGGCCTTGTCGCCCGAGTTCGTCATTTTGATGAAGCGCGAGATTTCGCGCAGGTGGCCGACGTCGTCGCGCGACGTCAGGCGGCCATTCTGCAGCGTGCGCTCCAGATGGAAATGGCAGACATAGTTCGAGCGGCCCTTGAGCAGCGCCACCGAGACCGGCGCGCGCAGCGCGGCGCGGATGGTCGGGATGTCGCGCATGAACAACTGGTCCTGCAGGTTCTTGGTGCCGGTCGAGACGATCGTCTTGCCGCCCCACAGCAGCGCCGGGACCAGGTAGGCGAAGGTCTTGCCGGTGCCCGTACCGGCCTCGGCCATGAGCACTTGCTGGTTGTCGATGGCGTGGGCGACGGCCTTGGCCATCTCGGTCTGGGCCTGGCGTGGCTTGAAGGTGCCGACGGCGGGCGCGAGCGGGCCGCCCGCACCGAACAGGCGGTCGAGGTCAGCGTCGTACTTGCCGGCGGGGATAGCGGAGTCGGTCGACGCAGCGGAATGTGCTTCCACGGCGCCAGTGGCCGACCCAGCCGTCCCGGCCGGCTCTGCGGCAGGGCCGGGAACAGGGAGATGGTCGGTCAATGTATGTGTCGTAACTTATCTTGAAGAAACGTGGCGTGCAGCAATGGCTCAGGCCGGGATATCGGGGACCAGCTGCATCTTCAGCAGCGTAATATGATCTTTGAGCTGCAGTTTACGCTTTTTGAGGCGGCGCAGTTGTAACCCGTCCGCGTGCCCGTCCGCCGTCAACATGGAGATGACGGCATCGAGGTCGCGGTGTTCCACATCGAGTTCAATAATACGGCGCTGGATGTCCTGGACATCGATCATGATGGTCTGTTCCAAACAGTGTTTACAGATGGGATTGCGGGAATGGGAGCCGGTCGGCGCTGGCGCAGCGGGCCTTCCAGTATTGCCGTAAGCAAATCTTCTTGCTTGTTGGTTGGTTCTCGGTGCATAGTTTAATCCACGCGGTCATTGCCGCCAACAAAGATTGGCGTTAGGCCTAAGAAAACAAGCATTTATGACTTCCTACAGGATCGAAGCGGGTACTGCGCAACACATCGGTAACCGCCCCCAGCAAAACGATCGCGCCGCCCTGTTTACGGGTGCGCGCGCGCCCGGCTATGTGCTCGCGGTGCTCTCCGACGGCATCGCCAACCCGGCCGGGGCCGAACAGGTGCTGCACACGGCGCGCCAGGTATTCGACGAATTCAAGCCGGGCGACCACCCGGACCTCGAGCGCCTGGCCCAACTGCTGCACGAGATCATCAGCGAAACCCACACGGTGATCAAGATGAACGCCATCGCCGGCAAAACGGAGCTTCACGCCAGCTTCGTCGGCCTGGTCATCAGTCCCCATGGCGAAGCAGTCTGGGCCCACGTGGGCGACTCGCGCCTGTATCGCTTCGAGCACGACAAGTGCGCGATGCGCACGAGCGACGTCGCCTATGTCGAGCACCTGATCTCGAGCGACCGCCTGCCAGCCGATGCGGCGCGCAACCACCGCCGCTCCAAGCTGCTGCTCAATGTACTGGGAAACAGCCGCAAGGAGCCGTTCGTTACGACCGGCAGCCACACGGGCCTGGTTGCCGGCGACAGCTTTTTGCTCGGCTCCGATGGCCTGTGGCACTTCTTCACCGACGCCGAACTGGCCGCCGTGACCGCCAAGTCCACGCCGCGCCAGGCCGCCGAAAAGCTCATCAGCAAAGCCGGTGAGCGTTCTCAGGGCAAGGGCGGCAATTGCACCATGGCCATCGTCAAACTGGTCAAACCGGCCGGCGCCTAGTTGCCCGCTGCCGGCGGCTGGCCTGCCTTTTTCGCTGCGTCGTCAGCCACGCGCTTGGCGGCTTTTGCCTCGCGCTCGGCGACACGGCGCGCCACCTGCTTCTGACGCTCGATCGATTCCACACGCCGTGCTTCGGCCGCCGCCACATTCTGGGCTGCCCTCGCCTGGGCATTCTGCGCACGGGCCGCGTTCTCCTGCAGGCGTTTGGTGCGCTCTGCACGCGACTCGGCCGGCGTCGTGCGCGGCGCTGGCAAGGCAGCGCTCGGTGGTGCCTTGACGGCCGGTGGATTGGCCGCCAGTTCGGCTTCTTCTTTCTGGAACGCGGCTTCGGCCACGGCCAGCGCGCGGTCGCGCTCATCGACCTTGGCCTGGCGCAGGTAGCGCGAGGCTTCGATCTCGATGGCGCGCTGCTCGAGCAGGGCCACGCGCTGCTGCTCGCTTGCCTCGTCCAGGCAACGGGTGACGAAGAATTTGTCGTAGCAGACTACTTCGCGTTCGGCGTAGCGGGTTTCGATGGCGCGGCGCTCGGCGGCCACCGCTGCCAGCCGCTCCTGGGCCTGCGCGGTCGATGTCGATGCGGGAGGTGGCACCTCCGGCGCCGCCGGCTGTGTCGTCGAGCAGGCCGCCAGCAGGCTTGCCAGGGCCAGCAACGCGCCTGCGCGCAGCGTGGTAATGCGTGTCATGTGAATCCTTGTTGTCGTGCCTGGCCGTATCAGGCGATCTTGTCGGCCGCGCCGCGCCGCTCGGAGAGCATGTATTCGCGCGACTGCATCTCGATGATACGCGATACGGTCCGGTGGAATTCATTGGCCAGCTGGCCCTGCGTGTAGAGTTCTTCGGGCTCGACGGCCGCCGACATGATCAGCTTGACCTTGTGGTCGTAGAACACGTCGATCAGCCAGGTGAAGCGGCGCGCTTCGGACGACTGGCCCGCCGACATTGCCGGGATACCGGACAACACCACCGTGTGGAACTGGCTGGCCAGTTCCAGGTAATCGTTCTGCGAGCGCGGGCCACCGCACAGTGTGGCGAAGTCGAACCAGATCACGCCCCCGGCACGCCGCAGCGCGCGGATTTCGCGGTTCTCGATATGCACGATCGGCGCTTCGTCGGCGATGTCGGCCACCTTGGCATAGGCATCGCGCAGGGCGCGGTCGGACGCGGCATTGAGTGGCGTGTAATAGGCCTCGACCTGCTCGAGCGCGCGCTTGCGGTAATCGTTGCCGGCATCGACATTCAGCACGTCCAGCTTGTCCTGCAGCAGCGCGATCGTCGGCAGCATGCGGTCGCGGTGCAGGCCGTCCGGGTACAGCGTCGACGGCTCGTAGTTCGACGTCATCACGAAGCTCACGCCGTTGTCGAACAGCGCCTTGAGCAGGTTGTACAGGATCATCGCATCGGCGATGTCCGAGACGTGGAATTCGTCGAAGCAGATCAGCCGGTATTTCTTGGCGATGCGCTTGGCCACTTCGTCGAGCGGATCGGCCACGCCTTTCAGTTCATCGAGCTGCCCGTGGACGGCGCGCATGAATTCGTGGAAGTGCAGGCGCGTCTTGCGCACCACCGGCACGACCGAATAGAACGAGTCCATCAGGAACGATTTGCCGCGCCCCACCCCGCCCCACATATAGACGCCCTTGGGCACCGTGGGGCGGTTGATCAGACGCTTGAAAGCGGACGACCGCTGGGCCTTGTAGGCGACCCAGTCGTCGTACGCCTGCTGCAGGCGGTCCACCGCCATTTGCTGCGCGGGGTCGGACGTGAAACCACGCGCGTTAAGCTCGTGCACATAATATTCTTGAACGTTCATGGGATACCGATAAAAACATGGGGTGGACGGCGACGCCGTCCACCCCATGGAGTTCACGCGCCGGCAAGCATGCCGGCGAAGTTTCTGCTGCTTAGAAGTTCAGCGAACGCTTGTCCACCGCCAGAGCGGCTTCTTTGGTGGCTTCCGACAGCGACGGGTGCGCGTGGCAGATGCGGGCGATGTCTTCGGCCGAGGCCTTGAACTCCATCGCGACGACGGCTTCCGAAATCAGCTCGGACGCCATTGGGCCCACGATATGCACGCCCAGGATTTCGTCGGTCGTGGCATCGGCCAGGAACTTGACCATGCCCGACGTGTCGCCCAGTGCGCGCGCACGGCCGTTGGCCATGAACGGGAAGGTACCGGCCTTGTAGGCGATGCCTTCGGCTTTGAGCTGCTGCTCGGTCTTGCCGACCCAAGCGATCTCTGGCGAGGTGTAGATGACCCAAGGGATCGTGTTGAAGTTGACGTGACCATGCTGGCCGGCGATACGCTCGGCCACGGCAACGCCTTCTTCTTCGGCCTTGTGCGCCAGCATCGGGCCGCGCACGACGTCGCCCACTGCCCACACGCCTGGCAGATTGGTACGGCACTCGTCGTCGACGACGACAAAGCCGCGCTCGTCGAGCTGCACGCCAACGGCTTCGGCGTTCAGGCCGATCGTGTTCGGCACGCGGCCGATCGAAATGATCAGGCGGTCGAACGTGGTGCTCTGTTCGGCGCCGGTGCTGTCGGCGTAGGCAACAGTGACGTTATTCTCGCCCTTGGTGATCGCGCCGATCTTGCAACCGAGGTTGATTTTGAGGCCCTGCTTGACGAACAGCTTGTGCGCTTCTTTGGCGATCTGCTCATCGACGGCGCCGAGAAAAGTAGGCAGACCTTCGAGCACGGTGACGTCAGCGCCGACACGGCGCCAGACGCTGCCCATTTCCAGGCCGATAACGCCGGCGCCGATCACGCCCAGCTTGCCCGGGACTGCATCGATGGCCAGTGCACCCACGTTCGACAGGATCAGTTTCTCGTCGAATTCGGCGCCCGGCAGCTGGCGTGCGTTCGAACCGGTCGCGATGACCACGTTCTTGGCGGTCAGCGTGTCGGTGGTCGGGCCGCTGACATTGATGGTGTAACCGCCTTCGGCAGTGCCGGCGAACGCGCCGCGGCCATGGAAGAAAGTGACCTTGTTCTTCTTGAACAGGAACAGGATGCCGTCGTTGTTCTGCTTGACGATCGTGTCCTTGCGACCCAGCATCTTGCCCAGGTCGAGTTCGAGGCCCGAAACGTTGATGCCGTGGTCGGCAAACGCGTGACCGGCGTGCTCGAAGTGCTCCGACGACTGCAGCAGTGCTTTCGACGGGATGCAGCCGACGTTGGTGCAGGTGCCGCCCGGGGCAGGCTTGCCGGCGGCGTTGCTCCATTCGTCGATACAGGCAACCTTGAAGCCCAGCTGGGCTGCGCGGATGGCAGCAATGTAACCGCCAGGACCGCCGCCGATGACGACGACGTCAAATTGTTTATCGCTCATTACATGATTCCTTTTTTATTCTTCCGGAACAAATACCCACAGCAGCAGGTAGATCAGGATGCCGAAGCCGAACGTCAGGACGAACAGCACGAAGATCAGGCGCCAGACCCACGACTCGAGGCCATAGGTGCGCGCCAGGCCGCCACACACGCCGCCGAGCCAGCGATCGAGCCGCGTGCGGCGCAGGCCGCTGAGCAGATCGTCGCGGTGCGTGTCGAACGATGAGCCGCTCTTGAACGCGCTCTCCTTCGTCAGGCTGACGGTGGACGCGCCAGAGAGAATGCGCGCCTTGGCCTGCTCGAATTCGGCGTCGGTCAGCGCGCCGGCCTGGTGCAGCTCGTGCAGCCGCTTGATTTCGTCTGACAGCATGTCGTTCTCCGGCAAACTATGACCGGCGCCACGGGGCGCCGGTCAGGTTGAGACTTACAGGTCCAGCAGCAGGCGGGCCGGATCTTCCAGCGCATCCTTCATCGCGACCAGGCCCAGGACGGCTTCGCGGCCGTCGATGATGCGGTGGTCGTACGACATGGCCAGGTAGTTCATCGGACGGATCACGATCTGACCGTTTTCGACGACCGCGCGGTCCTTGGTCGCGTGCACGCCCAGGATGGCCGACTGTGGCGGGTTGATGATCGGGGTCGACATCATCGAGCCGAACACGCCGCCGTTCGAGATCGAGAACGTACCGCCGTTCAGATCGTCCAGGGTCAGCTTGCCTTCCTTGGCTTTCTGGCCGAATTCACCGATTTTCTTTTCGATATCGGCGATCGACATCTGGTCGGCGTTGCGCAGGATCGGCACCACCAGGCCACGTGGCGAACCGACAGCGATACCGATGTCGAAGTAGCCGTGGTAGACGATGTCGTTGCCGTCGACCGACGCGTTCAGCACTGGGTACTTCTTCAGTGCGGCAACGGCAGCCTTGACGAAGAACGACATGAAGCCCAGCTTGACGCCGTGTTCTTTCTCGAACTTGTCCTTGTACTTGTTACGCAGGTCCATGACTGGCGCCATGTTCACTTCGTTGAACGTGGTCAGGATGGCGTTGGTCGACTGCGATTGCAGCAGGCGCTCGGCAATACGGGCGCGCAGGCGGCTCATCGGCACGCGCTCTTCCGGACGGTCACCCTGGCTGGCAGGCGCGGCGGCAGCGACTTGCTGCAGTGGCGCTTTGGCAGGTGCGGCAGCTGGTACAGGTGCAGCGGCTGGCTTGCCGGCGACAGCGGCCAGGGCGTCGCCCTTGGTGACGCGACCGTCACGGCCCGAACCGTCGACGCCGTCGGCGCTCAGGTTGTTGTCGGCCAGGATCTTGGCGGCGGCCGGCATGGCAACGCCTGCTTTCGAGCCGCTCGATGCTGGCGCTGCTGCTGGTGCTGCGGGCGCTGCAGACGCGCCGATCGACGCATTTGGCGCGGCCGACGGGAGGGCCTTGACTGCCAGCGGGCTGGTTTGCGCCGACGCTTCGGTATCGATGACGGCGATGACTTCACCGGCGACGACGGTATCGCCGTCAGCCTTGAGCAGTTGCACGATCACGCCGGCGCTTGGCGCCGGCAGTTCCAGGACCACCTTGTCGGTCTCGATGTCGATCATGTTTTCGTCGCGATCGACGCACTCGCCGACTTTCTTGTGCCACGACAGCAGGGTTGCTTCAGCAACCGATTCCGACAATACAGGGACCTTGACTTCGATTTGTGCCATTTAAAACTCCAGTAATTATTCTTTGCAAGTACCCCCGCGCCGGGCACGGGGGTCGTGGTCTTACTTATGCTTACTTCGTCAGGAGCCGCACGTCTGCGTGCGGCGCCTTGCGATCACTTCGTCAGGATGAAGCCCTTGAGCTTCGAGAACGCAGTCTCCAGCAGTTCCTTTTGCTGCGCGATGTGCTTGTCGGCATAACCGACCGCAGGCGACGCCGATGCCGGGCGGCCGGCGTACGCCAGGCGCTGGCCATCTTCCATGCCTTCGAAGATGTTGTGCTGGATCTGGAACCAGGGACCCTGGTTTTGCGGCTCGTCCTGCACCCACACCACTTCGCCGGCGTTCGGGAACTTTTTCAGTTCAGCGCCGAACGACTTGTGCGGGAACGGGTACATCTGTTCCATGCGGATGATCGCGGTGTCCGTCACGTTGCGCGCCTTGCGTGCATTGACCAGGTCGAAGTAGACCTTGCCCGAGCAGACCAGCACGCGCTTGACCTTCGATGCGTCGATCTTCTCGTCGCATTCGCCGATCACGGTCTGGAAACCGCCCTTGGCCAGATCGGTCAGCGGCGAACCGGCATCCTTGTTACGCAGCAGCGACTTTGGTGTGAAGATGACCAAAGGCTTGCGGAACTGGCGCACCATCTGGCGACGCAGCAGGTGGAAGATCTGGGCTGCGGTCGTTGGCTGGACCACTTGCATATTGTTGTCAGCGCACAGTTGCAGGAAACGCTCGATACGTGCCGACGAGTGCTCCGGACCCTGGCCTTCGTAGCCGTGTGGCAGCATCATGACCAGGCCCGACGCGCGGCCCCACTTCACTTCGCCCGAGGCGATGAACTGGTCGATCACGACTTGCGCGCCGTTGACGAAGTCGCCGAACTGGGCTTCCCAGATCGTCAGCGTGTTCGGTTCGGCGGTCGAGAAACCATACTCGAAGGCGAGCACGGCTTCTTCGGACAGCACCGAGTCGATCACGGTGAAGTTGGCCTGGGTCTCGGACACATTGGCCAGTGGCAGGTAGATGCCCTGGTCCCAACGCTCACGGTTCTGGTCGTGCAGCACGGCGTGACGGTGCACGAACGTGCCGCGACCGGCATCCTGGCCCGACAGGCGGATGGCGTAACCCGACGACAACAGCGACGCGTAGGCCAGGTGTTCGCCCATGCCCCAGTCGAGGTTGACTTCGCCACGGCCCATATTGGCGCGGTCGGCCAGCACCTTGTCGACCAGCGAGTGTGGCTTGAAGTTTTCTGGCGTGGTGGTGATGCGTTGCGCCAGGCGCTTCAGTTCGGTCAGCGGCACGGCGGTATCGGCCGCGTCGGTCCACTTTTTATTGAGGAACGGCGCCCAGTCGACGGCGTACTTGTTCTTGAAGTTGGTCAGCACCGGATCGACCGTGTGCTTGCCGGCGTCCATCGCATCGCGGAACGCAGCGACGAGCTTGTCGCCGCCGTCGGCTTCGATGGTGCCTTGCGCTGCCAGCTTTTCGGCATACAGCTTGCGGGTGCCCGGGTGCTTGGCGATCTTCTTGTACATCAGCGGCTGGGTCAGCGCTGGCGTATCCTGTTCGTTGTGGCCCAGCTTGCGGTAGCAGATGATATCGACCACGACGTCCTTGCCGAATTCGGCGCGGTAGTCGAGTGCGATCTGGCTGGCCAGCACGACGGCTTCAGGATCGTCGGCGTTCACGTGCAGCACCGGCGCTTCGATCATCTTGACGACGTCCGAGCAGTACAGCGTCGAGCGCGCATCGCGCGGATCCGACGTGGTGAAACCGATCTGGTTGTTGATGACGATGTGGACCGTACCGCCCGTACCGTAGCCGCGGGTCTGCGCCAGGTTCAGGGTTTCCATGACCACGCCCTGGCCGGCGAATGCAGCATCGCCGTGCACGAGGATCGGCAAGACTTCTTTGCCCTTGCGGTCGCCACGGCGTTCCATACGCGCCTTGACCGAACCTTCGACGACCGGGTTGACGATCTCGAGGTGGGACGGGTTGAAGGCCAGCGACAGGTGGACCGGGCCGCCCGGCGTGGTGATGTCGCTCGAGAAGCCCTGGTGGTACTTGACGTCACCGGCTGGCAGGTCGTCGGCGTGCTTGCCTTCGAATTCTTCGAACAGGTCGGCCGGGCTCTTGCCCAGGGTGTTGACCAGGACGTTCAGGCGGCCACGGTGGGCCATGCCGATAACGATTTCCTGGACACCCTTTTCACCGGCGCGCTGGATGACTTCGTCCATCGACGCGATGAACGATTCGCCACCTTCGAGCGAGAAGCGCTTGGCGCCGACGTACTTGGTGTGCAGGTAGCGCTCGAGGCCTTCGGCCGCGGTCAGGCGCTCGAGGATGTGTTTTTTCTTTTCGGCCGAGAAGGTCGGGGTCGAACGGATCGACTCGAGACGCTCTTGCAGCCAGCGCTTTTCGGTCGGGTCGCTGATGTACATGAACTCGGCACCGATCGAGCGGGTGTACGTGTCACGCAGCATATTCAGGATATCGCGCAGTGGCGCGGTGTCTTGACCGAAATACGTATTGGTGATGTTGAAGACCGTGTCCATGTCGGACTCGGTGAAGCCGTAGAACGCAGGATCGAGTTCTGGCAGCAGTGGACGTTCCTGGCGCTGCAGCGGATCCAGGTTGGCCCAGCGCGAACCGAGGTAACGGTAGGCGGCGGTGATCTGGGTCACGGCGACGCGCTTGCGGCCCAGTTCGGAGTCAGCCGAGGCGACCACGGTACGGATCGGGCCCTGCTTGGCGCGTTCGGCGAACGACGCAATGACCGATGAATGGACGACGTCAGGACGGTTCGAGCCATCGACGGCCGGCACGTGCTGCATCTGGTCGAAGTAGGCGCGCCAGTTTTCTGGCACCGACGTCGGATTGTCCAGATAGGCCTCGTACAACTCTTCCACGTACGGGGCATTGCCGCCGAACAGGTATGAGTTGGCGTTTTGTTGTTGCATCATTCTTGCTCACCTTTCTTTTCGCGCTTCGCGAGGGTTGGGCGGGTTATTTAACCTTCCGCGACACGGCCTGACCGTTTAGCGGATTGCACTTCAAGACATCAAGTTGTGGGGGAAGGACTGTTTCAGTACCGATACATGTGCAAAATCCTGCCTGTTTGCGCTCATGATTGTAACGCATGATCCCATGCAGGGCAGATTACATTCCCAGAATAATTTATTTCCAAATGTGTTTTGGAACACTCGCTCTTGAGCGGCAAATGTGCGGTTGTCGTCAATACCGCATTGACCTTGTAAATGATAATCGTTATCATTTAACACATGCCCACCTCCGCCCCATCCCCTGATGTTGTCCAGCCGGTGTTACCGGCATCGGCCAAAGCAACCAGTACGCCCGCCCCCGCTCCCGCTACTGGCGGCATGCCCCAGCGCCTCCCGGGCGCGGGGCGCGCCATGTTTCTCAAGCAGCTGCACCAATGGCACTGGATCAGCTCGGCAATCTGCCTGATGGCGATGCTGCTGTTCAGCTTTACCGGGCTGACGCTGAACAACGCGGGGCTGATCAAGGCCACGCCCGAGGTCACGCGCCTGAAAGCCACACTGCCAGCGCCACTGCTTCCCGAATTCAGGCAATGGGCCGAAGAACACGCTGATGCCAAGGTGCCGCTGCCAAGCAGCATCGCCGACTGGACCAACAGCGCGTTCCCCGTCGATGTGCGCGGCGAGCGCGCCGAATGGACCGAGGAAGACGCGTACATCGCCCTGCCCCGCCCAGGTGGCGATGCCTGGCTGCGCATCGCGGTGGACGGCAGCGCCGAATTCGAGCGCACCGACCGCGGCTGGATTTCGTGGCTCAACGACATGCACAAGGGCCGCAATACGGGCGCCGTCTGGAGCTGGTTCATCGATATTTTTTCGGTCGCGTGCATCGTGTTCTGCATTACGGGCTTTTTGATCATGAAATACCACGCGGCCAACCGGCCGTCGACCTGGCCGGTGATCGGCTTCGGCATCGTGCTGCCGGCCGTGCTGGCGTTGTTGTTTGTCCACTGAAGTTTGCCCACTGAGCGTTCCACCGATTTCCAACCTGAGAGAAGACCAAGAATGAAACTGTCCCACTCGCTCGTCCTGACCCTGCCGCTCGTTTCCGGCTGGGCCATGGCCGCCGACCTGTCCGTCAAATTCGACCTGCCGCAACTGAACGTGGCCGAATACCACAAGCCGTATGTAGCGATCTGGCTCGAACGCGCCGACCAGAGCGTCGCGGCCAATCTCGCCGTGCTGTACGACCTCAAAAAGGACGCCGCCGGCGACAAATGGGTCAAGGACCTGCGCACGTGGTGGCGCAAGGCCGGGCGTGATGCGAAATTCCCGCTCGATGGCGTCAGCGGCGCGACCCGTCCTGCCGGCAGCCAGACGATGAAATTCGACGGCGCCAAGCACGGCCTCGACAAACTGCCGGCCGGCGACTACAAGCTGGTCGTCGAAGCATCGCGCGAAGCGGGCGGGCGTGAACTGGTGAAAGTGCCGTTCACGTGGGCCGGCAAGGGCAAGGTCGCAGCGAATGCGGCCGGCAAGGAAGAACTGGGCGCCGTCGCCCTCGAGCTCCAATAACAACAACCAGGAGAGAATCCCATGCACAACCGAATCCTCAAGGGCGCCCTGCTCGGCCTGGCACTGGCCGGCATGTCGATGAGCGCGCAGGCGCACCGTGGCTGGCTGCTGCCCAGCACGGCCATGGTCGAAGCGAAGGAACCGTGGGTCACGCTGGACGGCGCGATCTCGGAAGGCCTGTTCGAATTTCACCACGTGCCGCTGCGCCTGGATAATCTGACGATCACGGGCCCCGATGGCGTGACGACCAAGGCCGAAGGCGCCGTGCTCGGCAAATTCCGCAGCACGATCGACATCCGCCTGCCAAAGGACGGCACCTACCGCCTGGCCATCGTCAGCAACAACGTGATGGGCAGCTACAAGCTGGGTGGCGAGGTCAAGCGCTTCCGCGGCGTCGAAGGCACACCGGGCGCGCAAGTGCCGGCCGGCGCCACCGACGTGACCACCAGCACCACGCACACTCGTCTGGAAACCTTCGTCTCGGCCAACGACATGAACGACACGGCGCTCAAGCCGAGCGGCGTCGGCCTCGAAATGGTCCCGGTCACCAATCCGTCCGACCTGCGCGCGGGCGAGCCGATCACCTTCCGCTTCCAGCTCGACGGCAAGCCGCTGCCGAACTTCCCGTTCAGCATGGTGCCGGGCGCCGTCAAATACCGCGGCACGCTGGGCGAGCTACGCTTTACCACCGACGCCAAGGGCGAGGTCAAGTTCACGGTGCCGGAAGCGAATATGTACTGGCTCTCGGCCAAGTTCCCGCTGGAGTCGCCAAAAGGGCCGCCAACGCCGGGCGCGAAGCGCTACAGCTATACGGCCACGCTCGACGTTCTGCCGCAGTAAGGGCGCACGGGCTCGATGCGCACCATTCTTGTTCCCCTGAACGTCGACGCGGCCATGCCGCCCGGCGGCAGCACGCTGTTCACCACATCCGGCACGTCGATGGGCACGACCTGGTCGGCGCGGCTGATGCTGCCGCCGGGCGCCAATGGCGCCGTGCTCACCCAGGCGCTGCAAGGCGAGCTGGACGAGATCGTTGCGCAAATGAGCCATTGGAATGCCGACTCCCTGCTGTCGCGCTACAACCGCGCGCCGGCAGGTAGCTGGCATGCGCTGCCACCGCAGTTTTTCGCGGTCGCTGAGTATGCGCTGCAGGTGGCGGCAGACAGCGGCGGCGCTTACGATCCGGCCGCCGGCGCCCTTGTCGATCTGTGGGGTTTCGGCGCCCGCGGGCGCTACGACCAGCCGGGGTTCCAGGCGCCGCAGGCTGAGCTGGTTGCTGACGTTATCGCACGCCGGGGCGAGCGCCACCCCGTGCTCGACCAGGCCGGGCGGCGCCTGCTGCAACCGGGCGGCGCGATCCTGGATTTCTCGTCGGTCGCTAAAGGATATGCGGTCGATCGCATGGCCGCCTGCCTCGAGGAGCGCAGCGTGCGCCATTTCGTCGTCGAAGCGGGCGGCGAATTGCGCGGCGCCGGGGTCAAGCCGGATGGCCAGCCGTGGTGGGTCGAGGTCGAGGGCGTGCCGGATTGCGAGGGTATCGGGCAGACGATCGTTGCCCTGCACGGGCTGGCGATCGCCACTTCGGGCGACTACCGTCGCAGCTTTCAATATGGCATGCGGCGCATGGCGCACACGCTCGACCCGCGCAGCGGCTATCCGGTGGATCACGACCTGGCCTCGGTTACCGTGCTGGCGCCGACCTGCATGGCAGCTGATGCGCTGTCCACTGCGCTGACGGTGCTGGGGCCCGACGACGGGCTGGCGTTTGCGGAACAACGCGGGATTGCGGCGCGCTTTCTCGTGCGCGCCGGAGCCGGCTTGAAAGAAACCACGACGGGCGCCTGGCGCTTGATGATGCAATGATGCTCCAATGATGATGCAATGATGTTGACGATCGAACCGCTGCGCTGGGGGAGCGCATTGGCGCTGTCCGGCGCCTATCTTGCGATGTGCCTGGGTCTGTGGCGCATGCATCTGGCCAAGGCGCGCCCCAGCAGCGTGGCTGCCGACTGGCTCGTGGTCTACGCGAGCCAGACCGGCAGCGCAGAATTTCTGGCCGAACGGACGGCTGCCACGCTGGCGCTCGGGGGCCTGGACGCGCGCGCGGCCTGCATCTCGACACTCGATCTGGCTACGTTGTCCAGCGCCAGCCGCATCCTGTTCGTCTGCAGCACCTACGGCGAAGGCGACGCACCCGATCCCGCCGCGCGCTTTGCCACGCAGACGATGGGCACGACGCCGGACCTGTCGCAGCTGCACTACGGCATGCTGGCCCTGGGCGACATCACGTACACCAACTATTGCGGCTTCGGCCGCGCGCTCGATGCCTGGCTGCGCGAGCGCGGCGCAACGAGCCTGTTCGAGCGCATCGACGTCGATCGCGGCGCACCGGACGCGCTGGCCGCCTGGCAGCACCACCTGAGCCATCTGGCCGGCACGAGCGACGCACCGGACTGGGAAGCACCCGCCTACGGCGCGTGGCGCATCGCCGGACGCACCCTGCTCAATCCCGGCAGCGCCGGCGCGCCGCTATACCGCCTCGCGTTGATACCGCAGGATGGCGCGCTGCCGGCATGGGAAGCCGGCGACCTGGCGCAAGTCAGCGCGCCGGCCGACCCGGCGCATCCGCGTGAATATTCGATTGCCTCGGTGCCCGCAGAAGGCCAACTTACGTTGCTGGTGCGATTGCAGCAGCGTGCCGACGGCACGCCGGGCGCGGCGTCGGGCTGGTTGTGCACGGACGCGCTTGCGACAGACACGATCCGGCTGCGGGTGCGCGCGCATGCACGCTTCCGGCTGGGTGAAAATGCGCTGCGGCCCCTGATCGCGATCGGCAACGGCAGCGGGCTGGCCGGCCTGCGCGCACTGCTCAAGGCGCGCATCAACGCTGGCACCCACGACAACTGGCTGCTGTTCGGCGAGCGTAATGCAGCCCACGATTTCCTGTGCCGGGGCGAACTAGAAGAGTGGCGCGACAGCGGCGCCCTCGCCCGGCTCGATCTGGCGTTTTCACGCGACGGGAGCACGGCGCGTTATGTACAGCACCTGGTTGCCGCGCAGGCTGACCTCTTGCGCCAGTGGGTCCGGGACGGCGCGGCGATCTATGTCTGCGGCAGCCTGCAGGGGATGGCTGGCGGCGTGCATGATGCACTGGTCGAGGTGCTGGGCGCGGCCACGGTCGATGCCATGATGGCAGATGGCCGCTACCGGCGCGATGTGTACTGATGCCCTGATCAAGTTCGATTTTCTCATCAGGTGGCTTCTGTTCAGTTCGCACGCATTAAGCCTGCGGTGACTGAGCATAAGTGCGGACGAACGATAAGGTCAGAAACGAAACAGTAATGTTTGACACAAGAGGCTGAGGCATACATGCTCGCGGGAACTTCCGCCTTCGGCCAAGAGCGGATTTTGCCATTGACCGCCAAACATCGGAAGCAAGCCATATGACGCAATTGAATGAGCAGCTTGAGGGGGTTACTGATGAAGCAACGTTTCTCGCCTTTGTTCAGGCGTTGATCGTGGATCGTAGAGGTGATGCTGAACACTGGGAAAATGAATCCATCGAAGACTTTCTGGAAGGGGCTAGTGCATGGGCAGAAGATTCAGGGTTCGGCTCTCAACAAGGCCTTTTACTTGCATCCCCCTGGCGAAAGTTCGCAACTTTTCTCTTCTCGGGAAAGATCTACGAATAGCGAGCATCGTTTGGTCCCCTCTGGGTCGAGTCCGGCCTGACCGCCACTGGTCGACATTGACCAGTCGCGGTTATCAATTCTAAATTAAGGCTATCAGCTTATGATGCCATCGATTGCCCTTGCACTAGGAATTGAAGAGCTCAGGGATGGCGGATCTCTATGTGCAGCGTTTCAAGGTGCGAACGGCTCGATCTACTGGCTTGTCCTTCCAGTAATTTTAGATGGAGACAAAATCATGGGTTACTCACAGCCAGTCGTGGTGGAAAGGCCTTATGCCCCACAAGAATTACTCATCTCATGGCCGCACGCGAAGATGCTGCTACAGCAGGTAGATTATTTGATTTCAGAACGTGCAAATCGAAAGTATATCGAACGGATGTACGCAGCGATTCAGAGTCAGGGAAAGATCGATTGACAGCTACCTTGGCTTTTTGAGCAGTGCTACCCCGATAGCTATCTCATGATCGGTATAAATGATCGTCAGGTGGACCTGATCCAGGATGGCGTCGATTGTGTAATCCGTACCGGCAACCTCAATGACTCGACGCTAGTCTCACGTCGTTTGGGGCCGTTGCGCTGGGTCACATGCGCAGCGCCGTCCTATGTGGAAGAAAAGGGAACTCCCAAGACGCTGCTGGATCTGCAAGCACACCAGGCTGTCCACTACTTTTCCAGCACGACGCGGCGGGGAAGTGAGCTGCATTTTGTCGAAGACGGGCATTGCGTCACCGTTCCGGTGTCTGGCAATGTAGCAGTCAACGAGACTGGGCTTTATATCAAGCTTGGCATCGAGGGACGCGGCCTGATTCAGTTGGCTGAGATGCTCGTGGCGGAACAATTGCGGAGCGGAGAGTTAGTCGAGGTGCTGGCCGACTGGCGGCCAGCACCCGTTCCTGTAGCGTTACTTTATCCCCACCGCCGCTTTCTCTCTCCGGCGATGCGCGCGTTTGCCGATTGGACAGCCGAACTGTTTACCGACGTCTGCTAAGGGTCGATAGTTGCCTATCGAAACAACGGATGAATCGCGTCAGGGCGTCACATCCACACCCTTCCAGAACGCGATGTGGCCAGTAATATTTGACGCGGCGGATTTTGGTGTGGCGTACACCCACGCCGCATCCTTGTTAACCTTGCCGTTCACCTCGATATTGTAGTAGCTCGCGGTCCCCTTCCAGGGACAGTTGGTTGTTGTACTCGAGTCGCTGAAAAACTGGCGGTTTAAAGAGGCGGGGGGAAAATAATGGTTCCCTTCGACGACGACCGTATCGTTCGACTGCGCCAGCACTTCACCATTCCATATTGCTTTCATATGCACTCCGGTAGCGCTTCGGATCTGAAGCGCGGACCAGTCTACACCGATTGCGTGAGAAAGTTGATGCAGATGTTTGTGCGACGAGTGCGCGCATAACGGGGTCGCACAGCGGGGTCACGTCTGACATTCAGACACGTGCTCGGCGACGATCTGGCTCGTTCATCTTTTGATCCCATCTTGAAAGCCAGTGGTTTCCTTGAAATTCCCAATTCAGGCTCAACCCTTTCATCGCAGGGTATGCACGGGTCGGCGCATTCCCCTGGACCGCTGTACGCCTGCTGCCTAAGGTGGAATCTTTCCAACCCCCGGGAGTTTCCATGCGCGTTCTACTGTCTTCCCTTCTTCTCACACTTTGCCTGGCGAGTGCCGCACATGCCGCCGAAGGCGCCGCCCCAGGCGCCCGAGCAGCCGACGTGGCGGCGATCCACGCGGTCGTCGATCAATTCAAGGCGGCGATCATCGCCCGTGACGGCAAGACCCTCGGCAGCCTGTTCCTGCAAGACCACGACAGCTGGCTGTCGGTGGCTGACGATGCGGTCTGGGCCAAAGTCAAGGCGCGCAATCCGAAGGCACGCAAAGTGGTTCCTTCGAGCTGGAAGAAGTTCGCCGAATTCATCCAGACGGCAGACAAGCCGATCGAAGAACGTTTCTACAACGTGCGGGTCGACACCAATGGCGCCGTCGCCTCGGTGTGGTTCGATTTCGACTTTCTCGCAGACGGCAAGGTGACCAACCGCGGCAGCGAGAGCTGGCAAATGGTGCGCGCAGAAGACGGCTGGAAGATCAGCTCGATGCTGTTTTCCATGGGCGACTGAGACGATAGAATAGCAACACTACAATTCGAAAAGCCGGCATGAAAGTCGAAACGCCCCTGTTCGTCCCCGTGCTGGCCGCCCTGCCGGTCGCCGCCTGCATGGCCATCCTCGGGCTGCCTGTCTTCGGCTACGAGTATGCTGCGGCCTTTCGCAGCTTGTACTTCGTTGCCTGCCTGGTGTGGTTGATTCCGCTGGCGCTGCTGCAGCGCGCCATGTGGCGCCGTGACTGGCCCTGGCTGCGCATGGCCCTGGTGCTGCTGGCCGCCAGCTACGCCATGTCCATCCTGAACGCCGTGCTGGGACAGGGCCTGGGCATCTGGCTCGGGCTGCAAAAGCACTACCGCTGGAATGAACTGGCCGAGGGACTGGACGGCTGCTGGCTGGCCCTGATCGCGTTCTGCGCCGTACATGCAGTGGCGGCCTACTACCTGTCGCTGCAGCAGGTGCGCCTGCATCTGGCAGAGGCGCAGGCCGCAGCGCGCGACGCCCAGCTGCGCGCGCTGCGCCTGCAGGTCAACCCCCACTTCCTGTTCAACTCCCTGAACGCGATTTCCGCGCTCGTGTCGGCCCAGTCCAACCGCGAGGCCAACCGCATGCTCGGCTGCGTGGCCGACTTCCTGCGCGCCACGCTTGCGCACGACGGCCGCCACGAGCATTCGCTCGCGGAAGAACTGGCCCTGCTCGACGCCTACCTCAAGATCGAACAGGCACGCCTGGGCGAACGCCTGTGCCTGAATATGAAAGCCGGTCCGGACCTGCTCGACAACGTCATGCCCTACCTGATGCTGCAGCCCCTCGTCGAGAATGCGATCCGTCATGGCATCGCGCCGCTGTCCGTCCCCGGGCGGCTCGACATCCGTCTTGAGCATGTCGGCGGGCGCCTGCTGGTCGAGGTGCGCAACGACGGTCAGCAGCCGGCGCAGCCGGGCTGCGGTATCGGCCTGGCCAACGTGAGGGAACGCTTGCGCCACCTGTACGGCGACGATCAGGAAGTCGAGACGGGATGGGGGCCGGACGGCCGCTTTGGCGTGCGTATCGCCCTGCCGCTACGCAGCATGGAGGCGGCGGCATGAACATACGGGTTGTCATTGTCGACGACGAACCGCTGGCCAGGCTGGCGGTCAAGCTCAGGCTGGCGCGGCGCAGCGGCTTCGCTCTGGTCGGTGAGTTCGGTGACGGCGACAGCGCGCATGCCGGCATCCTGGCGCTGCGGCCCGACCTGGTATTCATCGATGTCGAGATGCCGGGCAAGACCGGGCTCGAGGTGCTGGCCGCGCTGCCGCCGGCGCAGCGGCCGATGGCGATCCTGCTGACCGCCTACGACAGCTTCGCCCTGCAGGCGTTCGATCTGGCGGCCCTGGATTACCTGCTCAAGCCGGTCGATGACGAACGCCTGGACGAAGCCCTGGACCGCGCGCAGCAGGCCTTTCCTTATCGCGCCCACGGCCGTACGTTGCCACCAGCCGCGCCGGCGCTGCGCAGCTTTAGCGTGCGTGTCGGCGCGCGCACGGTGCTGGTGCCGGTTGCGCAGGTCGAGCGCATCGAGGCCGACGGCGACTACGCCACGCTGCATGCGAACGGCAAGACCTGGCTGGTTCGCGAGCGCCTGCACAACCTGGCCATGCAGCTCGATGCGCGCCAGTTCCACCGTGTGCACCGCTCGACCATCGTGCGGCTGGACATGATCGCCGAACTGCGCTCGCTGACCAATCGCGATGCCCTGCTGCGCCTGCATGACGGCAGCGTGCTGCGCGCCAGCCGCACCTATATGCCCGCCCTGGCGGAAGCACTACAACACCTCGACAAGAACTCCGCATGATGCAGCTTCAATCCACATCCGCCCGGCTCGCCGGGCTGGACACCCTGCGCGCGCTCGCCATCGCGCTGGTCCTGATGTCGCACTACCAAGGCTTCGTCAGCCACGCGCCGACCTTCGGCTTCATGGGGAAAATCGGCTGGGCCGGCGTCGACCTGTTTTTCGTGCTGAGCGGTTACCTGATCGGCAATCAGCTGCTGGCGCCGGCCGCGCGTGGCGATCACCTGGACCTGAAAACCTTCTTCGCACGCCGCTTGCTGCGCACACTGCCGAATTACTACGCGGTGCTGGCCGTGTACCTGCTGCTGCCGGATAGTCCCATCGCCGGCAAGAGCATGGCGCCGGTCTGGCAGTTCCTTACCTTCACCCAGAACTTCGGTTTGAACTATGGGGAAACCTTCACGCACTCGTGGTCACTGTGCATCGAAGAGCAGTTCTACCTGGTGTTCCCGCTGGCAGTGCTGGTACTGGTCGGCAGCGAGCGCTCGCCGCGCCTGCTCTGGTGCGCCCTTCTTGCCGCCATCGGCACCGGCATGACGGTGCGCGGCATGGCGTTCCTGGATGGGATGGATGCCTTTGCGGCGCCGGTGTACTACGCGAGCTTTTCCCGCTTCGACGAGTTGCTGCCCGGTGTCGCCATCGCGATGCTGAAGAATTTCCATCCGGCGGCCTTTGCACGCATTCTGCGCCACGGGAATGCGCTGCTGGTAGCGGGCCTGGCCATGTCGGCAGCTGTGCTGTACGGCATAACGAACGACGTGCCGACCGCTTTTGCGGCATCCACGTTCGGGTTTTCACTGGTCGCCGCCAGCTTCGCGCTGCTGACCTGTTCGGCGCTCAGCCCCGGCTCGATCCTGAACCGGGCGTGCATTCCCGGCGCGGCCAGCCTGGCCCTGTGGTCCTACGCCATCTACCTGGTGCACAAGCCGGTGTTCATGGCCTTGCGGCCGGAATTGGTCAGCAGGGGCATCGATCCCGGCGCGCCCTTGACCATTGCAGCGGTCATGGCGGCCGGCATCCTGGGCGGCTGGGTACTGTACCGCGTGATCGAGACGCCGTTCATGCAACTGCGGGCGCGCTGGTATCCGGCTGGCACACCAACGACGCATCACACGGGCGCGGCGATGCTCGCCGGTCATTCGATCAGGGGCTAGTCAACAAAGGCTGAACAGTCGCCGCCAAACCTCGTGCACGTTCACCATGCCGCGTCGCGACGCTCATGGCTTGCCATGCACTGTCACCACTTCCTTGCCCGCCCGTGAAAATCGCCATCGGCCACCGCCTCTTTGCCTCCGTGCTCCTTGCCATGCTGACGGTGGCCGCCGCCGCCGTGTTGCTGCTGCGCCAGAATGTCCTGGGCAGTTTCGGCGACTACGCGGTGGCGATTGAACTGGATCGCCTCGATGAACTCTCTGGCGCCGTCGCGCGCCAGTACAGCCAGCATGGCGACTGGACGTTCCTGCCGTCCGGTGACGACCGGCGCGACTGGATCGGCGGCGAACTGACGCGCCTGCAGTCCGTGCGCGGGAAGCCGGCGCCGCCGGTCGGGCCGGTCGGTCCAGTAGCGCCGGTGGACCCCGTCGCCCCAGCAGCGCCTGCGGCACCCGCCGCTCCCCTGCACACGCGAGCCGGCCCACCCATGCCGCCGCTACCGCCTCCCCCACCCGCCCCACCCGGCGTCATCGCGGATCTGCACACACGCATTACCCTGCTCGATGCGAATGGCGGCTATCTCGCCGGTCGCCCGCCGGGCAAGCTGCCACTGGCCCGGCGCGCGATTACGGTTGATGACCGCACGATCGGCTATCTCGGCGTCGCGCGCAGCGCGCGGCCCAGCGACGCGATGGCGTTCGCCTTTCTCGACCAGTTGCAACGCAGCCTGTGGCTGATCGGCGGACTTGCCCTTGTGCTCAGCGCGCTGGCGGCAATCGGCCTGGCGCGTCACTTCCGGCGCCCGATCGACCGCCTCGCACGCGGTGCCGGCGCGCTGGCTGCAGGCGACTATGCCGTGCGCCTGCCGGTCCAGCGCAGCGACGAACTGGGTGACCTGGCGCGCCACTTCAATGCACTGGCCGAGCGGCTCGATCAGGCCGAAGCGGCGCGCCGCCAGTGGGTGGCCGACACCTCGCACGAACTGCGCACGCCGCTGGCCGTGCTGCGCGCGCAGCTCGAAGCGATCCAGGATGGCGTACGCCAGGCCACGCCAGCCACGGTCGATGCGATGGTGCTGCAGGTGCATGCGCTGACGAAGCTGATCGACGAACTGTATGCGCTGGCACGAGCCGATGTCGGCGAACTGGCGTGCCAGCGCGTGCCGCTCGATCTGTGGCAACTGGCGGCCGCTGAAGCGCAGGCATTCAGCGCGCGCTTCCAGGCCGCCAGCCTGGCGTTCGAGACCGCCCCGGCGCCGGCACAATCACAGGTGCTGGGCGACCCGGACCGCCTGCGCCAGGTACTGGCCAACCTGTTCGAGAACAGCCTGCGCTACACGGCCCCCGGCGGCTTGGTGCGGCTAAGCCCGCGGGTGCACGACGGCCACTTTCACCTGGCGCTCGACGACAGCGCGCCCGGCGTGCCGGATGCGGCATTGGCGCGCCTGGCCGAGCGCTTCTACCGCGTCGATGCATCGCGCAGCCGCGCGCATGGCGGCGCCGGCCTCGGTCTGGCCTTGAGCCGGCGCCTGCTCGCCGCCCAGGGTGGCACGCTGGCGTTTGCCCATTCGCCGCTGGGCGGCTTGCGCGTGACCGTGTCGCTGCCGCTGCTCAAAAAGGACACGCCATGAGCAGCACCATCATGATCGTCGAGGACGAACCGGAACTGGCCGCCGTGATCGCCGACTACGCACGCGCGGCCGGTTATCTCCCAACCGTGCATGGCGACGGCGCAGAGGCCCTGGCCGCGATTCGCACGGCGCCACCGGATCTGATCGTGCTCGACCTGATGCTGCCTGGCCTGGACGGCCTGGCGCTGTGCCGCGCGGTGCGCGCGTTTTCGGAGGTGCCGATCGTGATGGTGACGGCGCGGGTCGAAGAAATCGACCGCTTGCTGGGACTGGAACTGGGCGCCGACGATTACCTGTGCAAGCCGTTCAGCCCACGCGAACTGATGGCGCGCATCAAGGCGATCCTGCGCCGCGCCGGAAGCGGCGACGTCGCGCCGGCGGCCCTGCTGCTGGACGAAGGCGCGCGCAGCGTCAAGGTCCACGGCCGCGCGCTCGACCTGACGCCGAGCGAATACGCGATCCTGGCCGCGCTGGCGCGCCGGCCGGGCCAGGTGCTGTCGCGCGCCCACCTGCTCGACGCGGCCCGCGCCGACAATCTCGACGCCACCGACCGCGCGATCGACAGCCACGTCAAGAACCTGCGGCGCAAGATCGATGCGGCGGCGCCGGGGCTGGAGCCGATCCGCTCGATCTACGGCCTCGGCTACCGCTACGACGCGTGAAGGTTACTTGGTTGCATACATCGACGCGTAGCGGGCGCCGAAGTACAGGATGAACGCATAGCATGCAGCCGGCAGCAGGAACGAGATCTGCACGCCCAGCGTATCGGCCAGCACGCCCTGCGCGAACGGCACCAAAGCGCCGCCGACAATGGCCATGCACAGGATGCCGGAACCCTGGCCCGTGTGCTTGCCCAGGCCGTGCAGCGCCATGCTGAAGATCGTCGGGAACATGATCGAGTTGCACAGGCCAACCGCCAGGATCGCCCACATCGCGATGTCACCCTGCGCGAACGTGCCAACCAGTACCAGCACGATTGCCGCCACCGAGTTGAACGCCAGCGTCTTGCCAGGGCTGACCACACGCATCACGGCAAAGCCGATGAAGCGCCCCACCATGGCGCCGCCCCAGTAGATGCTGACGTAATGGGCGGCGTCGGCGTGTGCCAGACCGGCGATCTGCGGCTCGCCGATGAAGTTGATCAGGAAGCTGCCGATGCTCACTTCAGCGCCCACGTACAGGAAGATGCCGATGGCGCCCAGCACCAGGTGGCGGTGCCCCAGCACCGAGCCGGCGGCACCCGCCAGCGGCGTGCCATCGTCATCGGCCGCGACAATCTTCGGCAGCTTCGCCATCAGGAACATCACGGCCAGCACGACCAGCAGGCCAGCCAGCATCAGGTATGGCCCGCGCACGCTGGCTGCTTCCGCCGCTGCATCGCTGCCCGCCACGGCGGCAGCACCGGCCGCCGACAGGATCAGCACACCGCCCACGGCCGGACCGATCGTCGTGCCCAGCGAATTGAAGGCCTGCGTCAGGGTCAGGCGGCTCGACGCGGTGCGCGCTGGCCCCAGCACGGCCACATACGGGTTGGCAGCAACCTGCAGCACCGTGATGCCCGAGGCCAGCACGAACAGCGCCAGCAGGAACATCCCGTAGCCACCGGAAGCGGCCGGATAGAACAGCGTGCAGCCGCCGGCCGCCACCAGCAGGCCCGTCACGGCGCCCTTCTGGTAGCCGATGCGGCGAATCAGCGCGCCGGCTGGCAGCGACACGATCGCATACGCGCCGAAGAAGCAGAACTGCACCAGCATCGCCTGCACATACGTCAGCGTGTAGACCGCCTTCAGGTGCGGAATCAAGACGTCGTTGAGCGACGTGATCAGGCCCCACATGAAGAACAGGATGGTGACGATGACGAGCGCCCCCGTGTTACTGCCTTGTTGCGTCCCGGGGGGACCGTCCTGCCGCGCGACTGGTGCCGCGCCCGTTGCCATATTGGCCATGCTGTCTCCTGATGATTGTTATTGTGGTCGGGTGCTTAGCGGGCCATGCCTGCGGGCGGACGTGGCAGGTCGCGGGCACGTGTGCCCCAGCCCTGCGCATCCGGCTGTGGCGCCAGCTGATACTTCAGCGCGCCGCCCGACTGCAGTTGCTCCCAGTCGAGCCAGACGCGTTCCACCGCGCGGCCGCCGTAGTTGACCGACTTGACGAAGCCGCGCTGACCCGGCTTGGCGCCCGCGGCGTCGATGCGCAGCGTGCGGCCCTGGGCCAGGTCGATCTCGGCGCCGGCAAAGCGCGGTGCGTGCAGCAGGAAGCGGCCGCTGCCCGGCATGTCCGAATAGATGCCCAGTGCGCTGAACAGGTACCAGGCCGACATCGTGCCCAGGTCGTCGTTGCCCGTCACGCCGCCCGGCCCATTCGTGAACAGCGTTTCGGCAGCGCGCAGCACGGTCGTCGTCTTCCACGGCTGGCCCATCAGCGTGTACATCCACGGCGCGTGCAGGTCCGGCTCATTGTTCGGGTTGTAGCGGAACTGGGCGTAGTAGCTGTACGGCCCCACCACCCACGACTTGCGCACGGCGTTGGGGTCGGCCAGCACGGCGTCGTAATCGAAGAATTGGTCGAGGCGGCCGAGGGCCGGCGCGTGGCCGCCCATCGCTGCCGCCAGGCCCGGCACGTCCTGCGGCGCCAGCCACTGGTACTGCCACGCCGTGCCTTCATGGAAGCCATGGTCGCCACGCGGGTCGAACCCGCTGCCAACGTCGGCAAACCAGCTGCCGTCGATCAGGCGTGGGCGCGGGAAGCCGCGCTGGCCGGTCGGTTCGTCGACCGCGTTCGCGTCCCAGATCGTTTTCCAGTTCAGCGCGCGCTGCGCCAGCACACGGGCATCGTCCTCGTGGCCGAGCGCCTTGGCCATCTCGGCCAGCGCGCCATCGGCCAGCGCGTATTCGAGCGTCGCCGAGGCGCCGTGGTGCGGGTCGGTGTCCATCCCTTTCGACACGAAACTGCGGTCGTACTGCACGAAGCCCTGCTTCATGTAGTTCGGATTGCCCGAACGGCCTTGCGGACGAATGCCGTGGGCCGGCACGCCGAATGCGTTCTCGCGCAGTGCGGTGTAGGCCTGGGCTTCACGGCCCTTCAGCGCGCCGAAGCGCCACAGGTCAACGAGGAACGGCGTGACCGGGTCACCCGTCATGATATTGGTTTCGAAGTTGGCGTAGCCCCAGCGTGGCAGCCAGCCGCCCTGGTCGCGGATTGCCAGCACCGAAGTCGCGATATCGCGCGCGCGCTCGGGGCGGATCAGCGCCAGCAACTGGTTCTGCGCGCGGTAGGTGTCCCACAGCGAGAAGAATTCGTAGTAGGTCCAGTCCTTGGCGGTATGAACCGCATCGTCGTAGCCGCGATAGCGGCCGTCGGCGTCGTTGCCCGTCAGCGGCTGCAGCAGCGCGTGGTACAGCGCCGTGTAGAACACGGTGCGGTCGTCCTTGCTGCCGCCCTTGATGCGCACGCTCTTGAGTTCACGCTGCCAGGTGGCCTGCGCCTTGGTTTTCATGGCGTCGAAGGTCAAGGCTTTGTCGCCGGCCTTGCCGTCGGCGGCGAGGTTGACGCGCGCGCCTTCGGCGTCGACGTGCGAAATCGCGCTGACGGCGGTCACGGCCTGGCCGTTCTTCAGGTCAAAGGTCAGCCACACGCCGTGCGGCTTGGCTTCGCCCTGCTGGCTCGGACCGGCGGCGCCAGGCCAGCCGCCGCGGTCGTCCCAGACGCCCTTGGCGGCGATCGGCTGGTCGAACTCCATGCGGAACCAGGTCGTGTACTTGGCGCCGCCGCAGAAACTGCGGGTGACGATCTTGCCTTCGACGGCGCGCTCGCCGACGACCTGCACTTCGCTGCCGATGACGCCATGGCGCTCGTTGGCCTGGGCCACGTTGAGCAGCACATGGCCCGTCTTGGTGCCCGGCGCATAGGTATAGCGTTCGGCGGCGGCGCGGGTCAGCGCGGTTGCTTCGGCCGTGATGCCGCCGTAGCTGGTCAGCTTGACCTTGTAGTAGCCGGCCTGGCCGACTTCGCCGTCATGCGTGTAGTCGGCGGCGTAGCGCTTGTGGTCGAACGTGCCTTTCTTGGCGGTGTCGAAATCCCCGCCCGGGCCAATGGTGCCGGTGACCGGCAGCACCGACAGCTGCCCGCCCTGCTCCCAGCATCCGGCGCCGGACAGGAACGAGTGGCCAAAACCCCGGATCCGCTTGTCGCTGTAGCGGTAGCCGGCGTAGTGGTCGGCAATCGGGCTGACCTGGATCATGCCGAACGGCGCGGAGGCGCCAGGGAAGGTATTGCCTTCATCCTGGGTGCCGATGAAGGTGTTGACCGGCATGCTGTCGGCCGCCAGCGCGACCTGTGCGCCTAAAGGCAGCAGGCAGGCCAGCACCAGCGTGGGGACACTGAAACGGGTACGGAAATGCGGCATCACGATGCTTCTCCTTCGAGCAGTTCGAACAATTGGTGCATGGCCGCCGGTGGCGGTGGGGTAGCGCCGGCCTGCAGGCAGGCGGCGGAGCCAGCCGCCAGTGCGGCGTGCAGGTGCGCCTGCAAGGCGCGCTGCGGATGGCGTGCAAGGCTGTGCAGGAGGCCAGCGGCGCTGGCATCGCCCGCGCCGACTGTATCCACGACCGCCACTTTCGGCGCCAGCGCGTGGCAGCGCTCGTCGCCATGGAACAGGCTCGCGCCCTGGCCGCCGCGCGTGAGCAGGCAGTAGGCGGCGGGGTTGAATGCGCGCAGGCGCGCCAGGGCGTCGTCCAGACCCAGGCCGGGGAACAGGCCGCGCAGGTCGTCGTCCGACACCTTGATCAGGTCGGCCAGCGAAGCCATCGCTTCGAGCGTCGGCGTGTAGCGCGCATCCATCAGGTTGCGGTAGTTCGGATCGAAGCTGATCGACACGCCGCGCTCTTTCAGCGTGCGCGCCAGCGCCACCAGCGTGGCAGCCAGCGGCTCGCGCGCCAGGCTGATGCCGCCGAAGTGCGCCCAGCGCAGGCCGTCGAAGGCGCCCGCCGGCAGCGCGGCCGGATCGAAATGCAGGTCGGCGCTGTCGTCGCCGATGAAGAAGTAGCGCGGCGGCTCGCCGCCCTCGACCACGGCCAGCAGCGGCGCGCGGTCCACGCGCTGCAGCAGGCGCAGGTCCAGGCCGGCCGCTTCGCTGGCGGTCCACAGCGCGTCGCCAAAACGGTCGCGGCTGATCGCGCCGGCAAACGCCGTCGGTTCGCCCAGCACGGCCAGCGCGCGCGCCACGTTCCAGGTGGAGCCGCCCACGCGGCTGACCCAGCGTTCGTCGCCCTGATGGATCATGTCGGTCAGCGCCTCGCCGGCGCACAGCATGAACGGCGCATCAACCATGGCGGGGTCCTTTCATCGCGGCGACGATGTCGTAGACCGCGCCCATCGTGTGGTAATCGACCTTGCCGGCCGGGCTTTTCTCGTCACTGAGCTTGCGGTTTTCGCGGTCCAGGATGCGGTACCAGGCGCCGTGCTCGTGGTCGACGAAGTGGCTCCAGCTGTATTGCCAGAGCCGTTCGTACCAGGTCCAGTAGGCATCGTTGCCGGTGCGCGTGCCCAGGAGTGCCGCTGCGGCGGCGCTTTCGGCCTGCACCCAGAAGTACTTGTGGCTGTCGCAGACGGTCAGGTCAGGCGCGAGCGAATACGCCACGCCGCCGAATTCGTTGTCCCAGCCCTTCTCTACCGCCACCTTGAACAGGCGCTCGGCGGTCGGCAGCAGCCAGCTCAGGTCATCCGTCAGAACGCCCGGGGCGCGCGCTTCGAGCTGCACCAGCAGCTTGGCCCATTCGGTGAAGTGGCCCGGCTGGTAGCCCCACGGGCGGAACAGGTTTTCCGGGTCGTCGATGTTGAACTTCCAGTCCGGCTGCCACTGGTCGTCGTAGTGTTCCCAGATCAGGCCACCACAGCGCGCGGCCTGGCGCTGCGTGATGTTGCTGGCCACCAGATAGGCGCGCTCGAGGTAGCGTGCTTCGCCAGTCGCTTGATGCGCCGCCAGCAGCGCCTCGACCGCGTGCATGTTGGCGTTCTGGCCGCGGTAGGTCGACAGCGTGCGCCAGTCGTGGCTTGCTTCGTCAGCGTACAGGCCATCGGCCGCGTTCCAGAAGCGCGCTTCCATCAGGTCGAACGTCTCGCCGATCCAGGGGCGCGTCTCTTCCAGCCCTGCCATCGTCGCATGCGAATACGCCAGCAGCACGAAGGCCTGGCCATAGGCATGCTGGGTGCCGTCTTCGACGTCGCAGCCGTCCAGCATCCAGGCGTAGCCGCTGCCGTCCGGTGCGCGGTGCGCGTCACGCAGGAAGCGCACCGCGTGCTGCAGGCCGTCCAGGTAGGCCGGATCGCCAAACTGGCGGTATGCCATCGCGTAGGTGAACACGAAGCGCGTGCTGCTCACCAGGTGCCGGTGGCGCGGGTCGTAGACGGCGCCGTCGTCCTTGAAATAGTGGAACATGCCTCCGGCGGGATCGATCGCGCGCGGGTGGTAGAAACGCATCGTGTGGCGTGCGTGGTCGAGCAGCTGGTCCGGGCTGCGAAAGTTCGGGAACGTGGTCATGGTGGGGGCTGGTGGTTGTTCGCTAGTCGTCGTAGCTGCTCTCGCGCACGATCATCTCGACTGGCAGGGTTATCTGGGTGGCGTCCACGTCGCTCTGCTGGAGGCCGGGCTGTTGAGAGTTGGTCTGTTGAAGCTCGGGCTTGGCGAGCAGCGCATCGACGCCGGCGCGACCCAGCGCTTCCTTGTCCACGCGCACGGTGCTCAGTGGCGGGATGGCGGCAGCGGCGGCGGCGATGTCGTCGAAGCCGACGATGGCGAGGTCGTAGGGAATCTTGAGGCCCTCGCCCAGGCAGTACTTCATCGCGACCAGCGCCGTGCTGTCGTTGTAGCAGAACAGCGCGTCCGGCCGCTTGGGCAGCGCCAGCAGGCTGCGCATCGCCTCGATCACGCCGTCGTCGCCCTCGCCCATGGTGGGCACGCTCACTTCGAGGTTCGGATCGGCATGCATCTTGGCGTCGAACAGCGCCTGGCGAAAGCCGCGGTTGCGCTGCCCGATGCTGTAGTGGGCCAGGGACCCCGACAGCATCGCGATGCGCTTGCGCCCGACGCGCAGCAGGTGCTGCGTGGCGAGGTAGCCGCCGCTGATATTGTCCGGATTGATCGACGTGAAACCGCGCCGGTGCATGTCGACCAGCACCATCGGCTTGCCGGTCTGCTGCAGGGCGGTGAGGATTTCCGGCTCAAAAAAGCCGGCGCACAGGATCGCGTCAGGCTGGTGCAGGCGGATCTGCTCCAGCACCGGTTCGGCCGGTCCGACAACGATCAGCGACAGCGCGATGCCCTCGCGCCGGCACGCTTCTTCGGCCCCGTGCAGCACGGGCGTGAAGAAGGGGCTGGACGTGAGGGTGTTGTGCTGGCTGTGGAGCAGGAAGGCGATGCGGCGGATCCGGCCTTTCTTGAGCAGCGAAAAGTCGTAACCCAGCCGCAGCGCCGCGTCGCGCACGGCCGTGCGCGTGGCTTCCGTCATGCCGCCCTGGTTTTTCAGCGCGCGCGAGACGGTGCCGATCGACAGCCCGGTGGCGCTGGCGATGTGACGCAGCGTGACCTGGCTCACGGCCGCGCCTCTGGCATGCCGGGCATCGTGATCATGGACATGATCGGTCTCCAATCGTTGGTTTAATAAACGCCTCTGTGGGCGTTTTTTGCGTCGTCCGGATGGCATCCGGCGCGCGTTGTTCCAGTGCGTTTTATAACAGCCGCGCCTCCGGAGCGTCAACGCGGGCAGACTAAACTGCCGATGTTTTAGCGCGTTTTAGTAAACAAGCAGCGCCCCAGAGTGCGGTGTGTTTACCGCGCCTCGAGCAGCTCCACTTCGGCCAGCTCGAATGCGGCACCCTGCGCAAAGCGCAAGCGGTACGCCTTGTACACGCCTGGCTTGGCGATGCCGAATGGCCGCAGCTGACGCTCCCAGGCAAAGACTTCGTTCTCGCGCGTGTCGAGCGCCACCCAGCCACCCTTGGCGTCGCGGCCTTCGAGCGTCCACGACACCTTGCCCAGCGGCGCCTTGCCGCCGGTGAGCGTGTAGTGGCTGATGCGCGCGCTCTTGGTCAGGTTGACACCGATGTTCGCTGCCGCCGGCACCTCCACGGCGGTGGCCGCGTCGTCGTCGGTCAGCGGCGCAGGAGCGCGCTTGCCGTCCAGCGTGAGCGTGGCGCCCTTGCTGCGGTCGATCAGGCCTGCAGGCCGCTTGCCAACAGGCGTCAGCGATGCCGGCAAGTCACCTGCCCCGGTGCCCCAGGTCGATGGCGTGCTGCCCATCGTGAATTCGAGCGTCGCGCCACCAGCGATGTCGTCGTGGCGGATCCATGGCTTGGTCCACGGCTTGCCATTGACGGTGAGCGACTGCACGTAGACGTTGTCCGGGCTGTTGTTATGCGCGATCACGGACAGCGTGCGGCCGTTTTCCAGGCGCACGTCGGTGCGCGCGAACGCCGGCGAGCCGATCACGTATTCGGGAGACCCCATCCGCAGCGGATACAGGCCCATAATCGCGAACGTGTACCAGGCCGACATCTCGCCATTGTCTTCGTCGCCCGCATAGCCCTGCCCGATCTCGCTGCCCAGGTACAGGCGCGCCAGGATGTCGCGCGTGATCTTCTGCGTCTTGGCAGGCTGGCCGGCGGCCGCGTACATCCATGGGATGTGGTGCGACGGCTGGTTGCTGTGGGCGTACATTCCCATGCGCACGTCGCGCGCCTCCGTCATTTCGTGAATCACCTGGCCGTAGCTGCCCGAGAACGTCGCCTGCGCCGTTTCCGGCGTGGCGAAGAACGTGTCGAGCCGCTTGCCCAGCGCCGCGCGTCCGCCCATCAGGCCGGCCAATCCTTCGGCATCGTGCGGTACGGTGAACGCGAAGTTCCAGGCATTCGCTTCCGTGTAGTCGCCACCCCAGCGGCGTGGATCAAAGGCGTTGGCCGGTTCGCGCCACGCGCCCTTGGCGTCGCGGCCGCGAAAGAACCCCGTGGCCGGGTCGTACAGGTGGACGTAATCGGTGGCGCGCGCGCCGAAGTACGCGGCTTCTTCACGGTAGCGGCGACCACGTGCGGTGTCCCCTTCCCCGCCGGCCAGCGCGGTGGCCATCTGCGCCAGGCCAAAGTCGTTCAGTGCGCCCTCGAGCGTCCACGACATGCCTTCATGGACCGACGCATCGGCATAGCCGCGGTACATCGACTTGCCCAGGCCCTTGCGCCCGACGTTCGACACGGGCGGCACGACGGTCGCATTCTTCAGCGCCGCCTCATAGGCCTGGTGCGCATCGAAGCCGCGCACGCCCTTTAGCCAGGCATCGGCGAAAGCGACGTCGGAACTGGTGCCGACCATCAGGTCGGCGTAGCCGGGCGACGACCAGCGCGCCACCCAGCCGCCGTCACGGTACTGCTGCAGGAAGCCGTCGACCATCTCGCCGGCGCGCTTGGGCGCGAACAGCGCGTAGGCCGGCCAGGTGGTGCGGAACGTATCCCAGAAGCCGTTATTGACATACACCTTGCCAGCGACGACGGGCGCCGAGGTCTTGTCATCGTCGCCCCCGGTCTTGGCCTGCGACCAGCCGCTCTGGTCGGCGTGGCGCCAGTCGGGCTGCTGCGCGCTGCCGACGTTTTCGTGGCCGACGTTCGGGTACAGGAACAGGCGATACAGGTTCGAGTAGACCGTCGTCAGCTGGTCGTCGCTGGCGCCGTCGACCTTCACACGGCCCAGTTCCTTGTCCCACGCCGCCTGCGCGCGTTCGCGCACGGTGTCGAAACCGGCGTCGCCGATTTCGAGCGCGAGGTTTTTCTGCGCCTGCTCGACCGAGATCAGCGACGTGGCGATGCGCATGCGAACCTCGCCGCCGTCGGCCTTGAACTTGATGTAGCCGGTCGGGCGGCCCGTCTCCAGGGGTCCGCTGGCCTGCCAGCGCTGGTCGAAGCGGGCGAACACGAACATGCGCGTCGCGCCGTTCGACAGGCCGCTGCGCGTGTCGGTGTAGCCGCGCAGCGTCTGCGTGGCCGCGTCCAGGCGCAGGCCGCCGCGCGCGTCGACATTATCGAACAGCAGGTTGGCGTCACCTCCTTGCGGGAAGCGGAAGCGGAAGATCGCCGCCCGCTCGCTTGGTGCAATCTCGGCGCGGATACCATTGTCGAAATCCACGCGGTACGTGTGCGCGCGCGCCACTTCGTTATCGTGCGAGAACGACAGCGCGCGGCGCTTGCGGTCGGGATCGGGCTGGCCGCTCGCGTTCGACGGCATGATCTGGAAGGTCTGGCGGTCGCCCATCCAGGGACTCGGCTGGTGGCTCAGCGACAGCGCCTGCAGGCGCGGCCGGTTGTTTTCGTCGTTCTGCTCGTTCCAGCGGTACAGCCAGCTCAGGGTGCTGGCGTCGGTGGCCGGCGTCCAGAAGTTGAAGCCGTGGGGCATCGCCGTGGCCGGGATATTGTTCCCGCGCGAGAAGGTGCCGTTCGCCTGGGTGCCGCGCGTGGTCAGCACGTGATCCGTTGGACGCCTGGCTTCGGCGCGGGTCTGCTCGCCGATGACGATGTCATCGAGCCAGCCGCTGGCACCGGCGGCCGCAGTGGGTTGCAGCGCCAGCTCGATCGACTTGATGCGGCGCCCCGCCAGGCTGCCCAGGCGTACGGACTTGTGCGCCCACTGCTGCGGATACAGCGTGTTCGACCTGGCCTGCGCCGCCGCATCGATGCGCACGCCGTGGTTGTCGCGCAGGTCCAGGCTCGAGATATGGCGGCCGTCGTCCAGCACCAGGTCCAGCGCCACGCCGGTGGACGTGGCGATGTCGCCGTCGACGATTTCGGGCAGCACGTTCCAGGACAGGACCGTGTCGGCCTTGATTGCCAGGTCGACCGCGAACAGCGGCAGGCGCCCGCCCTTGCCGTCCGCGCGATATTGCAGCGCGCGCAGGCCCGTGTAGCCGGTCTTCGGCTTGGCAGCATACGGCTTGTCGGGGCCACTGCCCGGCGTGACCCGGATGCTCTCGCCCGTGCCGGTGGCAGGAAGGGGTTCGTTCGCTTCGAAAGAGGTGGCAAAACCGTTCGCAGTGCGGGGTTCGGCGGCATTGGCCATGCCGGCCAGCAGCATAACTACGGCGGCGCCGATGGTGTGGGTCTTGTTCATGGGGTGATCTTCCAGGAAGTTGGGTTGGTCGCGCGCATGGCATCACGCAGCGAACGGACATGGAGGGCGGCGCGCAGCACGCTGTCGCTGGCGGTGGACGTCACGCGCACGGTGACGGGTTCGCCCGGCAGCACGGTCAGGGCATTGTCGTGGAACAGCGCATCGACGTCGCCGGCATCGAGCCAGACGCCGCGCGCCAGTGTCGCTGCCGTGATCTCGATGCGGTAGCCGGCACCATCGCGGTGAACGGTCGTGTGCAGGACCGGATCGCGCCAGGCGACGTCTTTCGCCGGCACGAAGTAGACGACGCCAGTCGATGCCGGCTCGCCCTCCACCTGCAGCGTGAACACGGCAACCGTCGATGCGGGATCCGCGCCAGCGAGCAGGTCGGCATCAGCATACGCGCCCGCATCGACTGCTGACAGCGGCGCGATCGTAACAGCCTCGCGCGCATCGCGCAGCACGGCGCCATCGAGCGACATCACACGCGTGCGCAAGGTCCCCTGCACGGCGTGCGTGCGGTCGTTGAGCATGCTGACGCGTGTGGCGCCCCGGGCATCGCGCAATGCCGCGACGGCGACCGGTGCAAAGAAGCGGCGCGCATGAAACTGCAGCGCCTTCGGCCGGCCGAACCAGTCGATGCTCGACCACGATGCGCCGGGCCACACATCGTTGAGCTGCCAGTACAGCGAGCCCATTGTGTGAGGCCGGCTGCGGCGATGGTGCAGCGCGGCCAGCTCGATGCCGTCGGCCTGCATCACCTGGCTCAGGTAAGCAAATGCCGGAAAATCGACCGGTTCGCCGAACTGCTCCTGCACATACTTCATCAGGCGCTCGTTGCCCTTGCCGGCCATGAATTTCTGGTGCGCTTCGATGACCGGCGTGGCCACGCCCTGCTCGGCGCGCGTGGCAAACGCATCGATCGTGCGCTGAACGGGCCAGGCCTGCAGCCCGTACTCGGACATGAAGCGCGGCGTGATGTCGAGATAGTTGGACACCGGATGCGCCGGATTGCCCCACACTTCCCAGTAGTGCATGTCGCCACTGCCGGGCGTGTTGGCAGCCTCCTGCAAATCGTTGCCGGGTGAGCTCGACCAGTAGCCGATGCCGCCGCCTTCTTCGGCGACCACGTGGCGCAGGTCGACGCCGAACAGCGCAACATACCCGTCCCAGACCTGACTGGCAAACACCGGATCGGCGCTCTCGAGTGTTTTGCGGTGGCCCCAGTTTTTCCAGGCGATCTCCTGCTCGTTGTTGCCGCACCAGAGCACGACGCTCGGACGGTTGCGCAGGCGCCGCACCTGGTCGCGCGCCTCATGGACGACATTGGCGCGAAACGCTGGATCGTATGCCGGCTGCATCCCGCCGCCGAACATGAAGTCCTGCCAGACCATCAGGCCCAGCTCGTCGGCCAAGTCATAGAAATCTTCGTCCTCGTAATAGCCGCCGCCCCAGCTCCTCAGCATGTTCATGTTGGCGTCGGCCGCCGATTGCAGCACGCGTCGCAATTGCTCACGGCGCACGCGCGGCTGGAACATGTCGAACGGGATCGTGTTGGCGCCCTTGGCGAACACGGGAATGCCATTGATGACGAAATAAAAGCCCTGGCCGGCGGCGTCGTGGTCGCGCCGCAGTTCGACGCTGCGCAAGCCCGTGCGCGCAGCGTGCGTGGCAAGTGTGTTGTTGCCATGGCTGACGTCGAGCTGGTAGCGGTACAGCGGCTGCTTGCCGTAGCCGTTCGGGAACCAGCGCTGCGGGTCGTCGATCCGCAGCGGCAGTTCAATGCGGTTGGCGCCGGCGCGCAGGTCGATCTGCTTCGTTGCGGCGAGCGTGCGCTGGCCGCCGGGCGCCGTTTGCCACAGGCGCAGCGTGAAGCGCCCGGCGCGCACCACATCCAGCGAAGCGATGGCGGCGACGTCGGCGCGCGCGGCGTCGACGCGGTCCTGGCGCAGTTGCAGGTCGTCGATGCGCACGGCATCCCAGCTGTGCAGCACGACCGGTTTGCCGATGCCGGCCGTGACGTAGCGCGGGCCCCAGTCCCAGCCATAGTGGTAGCCGGGTTTGCGCACGAAGTTCGCGCTCAGGACATCCTTGGGTTCATCGCCATACGGCGACGCGTAGTTGCCGGCGATCTTGTGCGGCATCGCGGCGACCTGCGGCAGCATCGTGTTGATGGGCGAACGGAATACGATGCGCAGGATGTTGCCGTGCTCACGCAGCCGGCCCGCCACCGGCACGCGCCAGGTGCGAAACGCATTGTTCGCATCGAGCAGCTTGACGCCGTTGAGCCAGACTTCGGCAAAGGTGTCGAGCCCGGCGAACACCAGCTCGCTGCGCGCGCGTTGCAGCACGGCGCGCGGCACGTCGAAGGCGGTGCGGTATTCCCAGTCGGCCAGGCCGATCCATTGCAGCCCTGCTTCGGGCGCGCCGACATACGGATCGGGAATCAGGCCGTGCGCCAGCAGGTCGGTATGCACGGTGCCCGGCACCGTGGCCGCGCGCCATGGCATGAGGTCGGGATGCGCCGCTTCGCGCGCGTCGCCCGGCAACAGGTGGAAGCGCCAGCCGCCGTCGATGACGAGCTTGTCGGATGGGTTGGCCAGGGCGAGGCCTGCGCAAAAGAAAAGAAGCAGGCCGGCGCACAGGGTGCGCCAGCCGCCGCCGGCCGTCGAGATCGTGGTGATCCGGTCGTTCATGGCGTGATCCTGGAAAGAAGACACCCTCCCCGCCAGAGTGGCGGGGAGGGTCGATACGGACTCAGAACTTGTAGTTCAGGCCCATATACGCCACACGGCCGGCGTAGTTGTTGCTGTAGAAGCGCGACTTGGTGTCGTTGCCCAGGTACGAGTGCGACTCTTCCTCGGTGGCGTTCAGGACCGATGCGGTCAGGCTCAGCTGCGGCGTGAAGTTGTACGACGCGTTCAGGTCGACCTGGCTGTACGGCGCCTCATACACGTTCAAGCCGTTCATCAGACCGTTGACCACCAGCCCGCGGCGGTTGTACGACGCGCGCAGCATGAGCCGGTCGGTCGAGTAGAACACCGTCACGTTGGCCTGATTCTTGGCGCTGCCCACGAGTGGCGAGGTGCCGATCTCGGTGCCGTCGGCCAGCGTGATGGCGGCCTGGTTGGTCTTGTTGTACGTGTAGTTGACCTGGAAGCCGATGCCGTTGTCGAACGTGTGCTGGCCGTACAACTCGATGCCTTTCGACACCGCGTCGCGCCCGCCGGCACTGGTCGAGTAATTCTGCACCGCGATCGCCTCGCCACCCAGGTTCAGGTTGACGTCACGCACCACTGGCACCGCGAAGTTCTTGACGTTCTTGCGGAAGATGCCGGCGCCGAGCACCGAGCCGCGGTGGAAGTACCACTCCAGGCCCAGGTCGTACTGCGTTGCCTGGTACGGCTCAAGATCCTTGTTGCTGCCCGAGCCGAACCAGCCCTGGCGATCGCCCCCGCCGATCAGGCGGCGATCGTTGACGTATTCCTGGCTGTAATTGCTCAGGGCGCCCGGCGCGCCGATATCGTTGTAGCTCGGACGTGCCACGACTTTCGAGGCCGCGCCGCGCAGCAGCAGCGTGTCGGTCAGGTCGTAGGCAACGTTCAGGCTTGGCAGCACGTCGGTGTAGGTGCGGTCGAGCGCGCTGACGACATAGGTCGACACGTGGCCCGTGGCCGGATTGGTTTCGCTGTCCGGCACGACCGTGAAGCCACTCGTGCAACCCGAGCCGGCAGGTGCACCAGCGGCTGGCAAGCCACCGGCCAGGCATGGCGCAGGCGTACCGTCAGGACCGTCGAAGAAGTAGTCGTTGTAGTAGTCGACCTTGTCGGTCGAATCGGCATGCTGGCGGGTACGCACGACGCGCACACCCAGGTTGCCGCGCAGGCGGTCGGTCTTGAAATTGCCCTGCAAGTACATCGACGTGATCTTTTCATCCACGTTGTAGATGAAGTTTTCTTCGTTGCGGGTCTGCATCTCGCCGTACGTCTGGTTCAGGTACGAGATGTAGGCCGGGTAATTGATGCCGGGGAAAGCGCTGGCTTTCAGGCCGCCCGTCAGGTTGCCCAGCGATTCGTCGTACAAAAATTCTGGACGGAACTGGTTGGCCGATGCATCGCAACCGTTCTGGTAGCGGCTGTCGTAGTCGCCCGGATTGGCGCCCTTGCAGACCCAGTAGTTGTTGCCGGTGCTGCGGCTGGTGCCACCATCGCGGTACTTGGCGCCGAACTGGACCGAGTCGAGCCAGTTGCTGTCGGCGTGCCAGGTCAGGTCAGCCTGTGCGTAGTTCTGCTCGGTGCTGTTGCGGGTCCAGGACGACGAGGTCGAACCCAGGTCGATCTCGCCGATGCCGTTACGCAGGTTCTGCATCAGTTCCGGCGCGAACGTCATCGTCGGCTTGCCGCTCACGTCCCACGACGTGGCCGTGTTACCGAGCGACCAGCTACCGTCGGCGTTCTGGCGACGCGGCTTGATCGGCATGCCGAATTGCAGTTCCGGGCCGCCCTTGGCCCAGGTGCGGCCGGCCTTGAAGGTGGCGTCGACGGACTCGCCCTTCCATTCGACTTCAAAGTCAGCCGTCTGCGACAGCGCTTTCTCGCGGCTGTAGCCGCCGGCGATCTGCGGGGTCGGGATCGTGCAATCGTCCGGGCCGAAGCCGCCGGTGTTGGTCAAGCCGGCAGCGCCAGCCTGCGCGCTGTTGCAGTAATACGCCTTGCCCGGGCGCGCGCTGTACTGCGCGCCCGTGACGACGGTGCCGCTCGGGTCGAACGTGAGGCCGTCGAGCAGGCGCCCGCCCGGCCAGTTGCCGTCGCCGTCGTAGCGCGCGATATTCCATTCCGGGACCTTCAACTGGTTCAGCTGCGAATTCTGCTGCAGGTCGAAGCGGAAGTAATTGGCCGTCATGTTCAGGTTGCGCAGCGGCTTGAACTGCAGCGTGACCTGCCCGCCCTTGCGCTCTCGCTCGGTGGTGCGCACGTCCAGCGCGACGGCGGTCGGCATCGCGAACTTGGTGTAGTACTTGCCCGACTGGTCGTAGAAGCCCGACTGGCCCCACCAGAACGAATTGAGTTTCGATGGCTGGCCATCGGCGCCCACCGGTGGCTGGGCCTTGTAGTCGTCGGCATACCATTGCCAGTTTTCGGTGCTCGCGCCCATCGTGCGCGTGGTGCGCTTTTGCTGGGTGTAGCCAACCAGCACGCCAAAGCGGTTGCTCTCGTCGTGCCACGCGTACTGGCCGGAGAATTGCGGGTCGGTCTTCTTGGTGGTATCGGCCCAGGTGCCTTCGGCATTGACGAAGCCCGTGCCCGACTTGACGTCGAGCGGCCGACGCGTGCGCAGGATCACCGTGCCGCCGATGCCGCCTTCGTCGAAGCGCGCTTCGGACGTCTTGTACAGCTCGGCGCTGGCCAGCATGTTCGACGGCATCAGCATGTAGTTGAACGAGCGCGACGGATCGCCATTCGATTCGGCGGTGGCGACGTAGTTGCCGTTCAGCTGGGTCAGGGTCAGGTCGGACGACAGACCGCGCACGCTGACGTTCTTGCCTTCGCCGCCACTGCGGGTGACGACCACGCCCGGCACGCGCTGGAGCGCATCGGCCACGTTCTTGTCCGGGAATTTACCCACGTCTTCGGCGGTCACCACCTCGACGATGGAATTGGCTTCGCGCTTCTGGTCGAGGCTTTTCTCGATGGAGTAGCGGAAGCCCGTCACCACCACCGTCGACGGACCGGCAGCGGCAGGCTGGTCGGCGGACGGCGCCTCGGTGGCTGCAGTTGCAACTGCGGTTGCGGCCGGGGCCGTCTGCACTGCGCCTGGCTGCGCGGCCGGCGGCTGGGCCGGCTGGTCGGCCGGCATGGTCTGGGCGTGAACGGTCGACAGCGACAGCAGCGCGAGGCTGACGGCCATGGCGATGGGCGTGACGCTGCAGCGCTGCCGTGAAGCGCGGTGGGTGTGTGAATGCATGTGTGTCTCCTGGTCGTGCCCTGTATGGGCTATCTTTTATGGCGGCAGCTGGTTTCGGCGGCCGTCAACCGGCAGCCTTTGCGCACCGCAACGTGAAGCGTCCCGATGTCATCGCCAGCGCGACACGTTCTCAGGGTGTCGCCTGCCGGCCTGTCGCAGATTTACTAAACGGCGGGCATCTCTTCTGCATGTCGCAGGGGTCGTGCAAACCGGTACCGCAAATTTATACAAGTAGTGTGTGAAGTCTCAACAAACTTTGGCAGTTTGCGTGAAGTTTAGTGCCGTTTAGTAAACGACGACTGCACAATTTGCCTCCAGGAATTTTTCGTGGCGCTTTCACGCTGACGGGCGTCTCCACGATTTCTCCACATTGTTGGCGCAGGATGTGTTTCATGCCCACCAAGGAGAACACCATGAACCGCATCATCCGATCCAGCCTGGCCGTCGGCTTGGCCATTACCCTGCCACTGTCAGCCAGCCTGGCGCACGCCGCCGGGCAACCCGACTGCCGTGGCGCCAGCAGCAAATGCGCGCCGCCACCACCGCCGCCTGCGCCACCGGCGCCGCCAGCGGGTGCAGTTGCGCCAGTGGCGCCGCCGGCACCGCCAGTTGGCGCGCCGCCACCGCCACCACCAGCACGGGGTGCTCACGCACTGAAAGACAGGCCAGTGCCACCAGCGCCACCAGCGCCACCAGCGCACGCCAAGCGGATCGCGCCGCCGCCGCCACCACCGCCAGTCGCCGGGATGCCCGACGTTGCGCCGCCTGCACCGGCTGATGGACCTGCCGTCAAACCGGTAGCGCGGTAACCGGCCGCACCGCAGCATGCAACTTGACTGATGTTATGTTGCGGTGCAAAATAGCTGGCTATGACCGTATCGTCCCTCCCCGCCACCCAGCTCCGCCGCGCCCAACGTGCTCACAGCACGCGTCGCGCCGTGATGCGGCTGGCCGCGGCATCCTTCCCGGGATGCGGATTGCCACGCGGTTATTTCTGCTCAGTAACACCTCCGTAATACCCCTTCCCCCATTGCGCGTCCATGCACCGCCGTCATCACGACGCCGGAGTGTTGTCGTTCGTCTTGCTGCGCCCTGCTTCGTGCTGGCGCTCCCATTTCTTGCACTCGGCTGTTACAGCCCGGGAAGGTATCCTCATGGTATTTCAACAAATCCGCCAGGACTGGTTCTCCAACGTCCGTGGCGACCTGCTTGCAGGTATCGTCGTCGCTCTCGCCCTCATCCCAGAGGCCATTGCGTTTTCCATCATTGCCGGTGTCGACCCGAAGGTCGGCCTGTACGCGTCGTTCTCGATCGCGACTTTGATCGCCTTTTTTGGCGGGCGGCCAGGCATGATTTCCGCTGCCACCGGCGCCATGGCGCTGATCATGGTCTCGCTCGTCAAGGAGCACGGCCTCGATTACCTGCTGGCCGCCACCATCCTGACCGGCGTGCTGCAGATCGTCGCCGGCTGGATCAAGCTCGGCCGCCTGATGCGGTTCGTCTCGCGCTCGGTGATCACGGGCTTCGTCAACGCCCTGGCGATCCTGATTTTCCTCGCCCAGTTACCTGAGCTGACGAACGTCACATGGCACGTGTACGCGGTCACCGCGGCCGCGCTGGCCATCATCTACGGCTTGCCGTACCTGACGCGCGCCGTGCCGTCGCCACTGGTCGCGATTGTCGTGATGACCGGTGCGTCCATCGCACTGGGCCTGGACATCCGCACCGTCGGCGACATGGGCCAGCTGCCGGACAGCCTGCCGTCGTTCCTGATCCCGAACGTGCCGTTCAGTCTCGAGACCCTGCAGATCATCTTGCCGTACTCGGCCACGCTGATGCTCGTGGGCCTGCTCGAATCGCTGATGACCGCCACGATCGTCGACGACCTGACCGATACCCGCAGCAACAAGAACCGTGAATGCGTCGGCCAGGGCATCGCCAACGTCGCCACCGGCTTCATCGGCGGTATGGCCGGCTGCGCGATGATCGGCCAATCGGTGATCAACATCAAATCCGGCGGCCGCACACGCCTGTCGTCGCTGGCAGCCGGTGTCGTGCTGCTGTTCATGGTCGTGTTCCTGGGTGACTGGGTGCGCCAGATTCCGATGGCGGCGCTGGTGGCCGTGATGATCATGGTGGCCATCGGCACGTTCAGCTGGAGTTCGCTCAGCAACCTGCGCGCGCATCCGACCAGCTCGAGCATCGTCATGCTCGCCACCGTCGTCGTCACCGTGGCCACGCACGACCTGGCCAAGGGCGTGCTGGCGGGCGTGTTGTTGTCAGGCGTGTTCTTTGCGCAGAAGGTCAGCCGAATGCTCGGCGTCACCTCGCGCGTCGAGGCTGACAAGGACGGCGGCGAAATCCGCCACTACCTGGTCAGTGGCCACGTGTTCTTCGTGTCGTCCGACCAGCTGGTCCATGCGTTCGACTACAGCCCGACGCGCGCGACCGTGCACATCGACCTGAGCGACGCGCATTTCTGGGACATCACTGCCATCGGCGCGCTCGACAAGGTGGTGCTGAAGCTGCGCCGCGCCGGTGCGCAGGTGGTCTTGCATGGCTTGAACGAGGCCAGCGCCACCTTGATGACCCGGTTTGCCATCCACGACAAGGACGGCGCCGAAGACATGCTGGCCGGGCACTAATCTAGGTGTGGCGCAGACGGGCGTCATGTTGTTGGCAGATTGATTACAATCAGCGCCTGTTTCATGCCCCTGGAGGCGCCATGTTCGACTTCGATCTACCCTGGTGGGAGCTGATCGCGCGCGGCGCGATCGTCTACTGCGCCCTGCTTGCCATGATGCGTATTGCAGGCCGCCGTACGGTCGGGCAATTCACGCCGTTCGACCTGCTCGTGGTGATGCTGTTGTCCGAATCCGTGTCCAATTCAATGACCGGTGGCGACGAATCACTGCTCGGCGGGCTGGTCATCGCTGCGACGCTGGTGGCGCTGACCGTGCTGATCGCCTTTCTGACATCGCGCAGCCGCAAGTTCGAGGCGTTCGTCGAGGGCAGCCCCGTATTGATCGGCCGCGATGGCGTGTTCTTCAAGGATGTGATGAAAAGTTGCCGTCTGTCGCAGGACGATGTCGAAGAAGCGCTGCGCGGCGCCGACTGTCCGCGCCCGAAGATGAAGTGCGCGTTTCTCGAAGTGAACGGCACCATCAGCATCATGCAAAATCCGCAGTAAATTACCGCAATGCGCCGTGCTGGGCCAGCAGCCGCCCCCAGGCGGGAATCGCGGCGCGCCAGAATGCCTCGATGGCATCTGGCGCTGGCCCGTCGAGCACGAGCCCCAGGAACGCTGCAGTCTCCATCAGCACGCCGATTGCGGCAGGCGCATCGCCTGCCGTGACGGCAAGCGCGCCCGTCTGCTTCGACAATTTTTCTCCATTGCTGTTGCGTACCACCGGCACGTGCAGGTAGCGCGGCGTCGGTGCTTTCAGGAGTCGTTGCAGATGGATCTGGCGCGGCGTCGAGTCGAGCAAGTCTGCGCCGCGCACAATGTCGGTCACGCCCTGCTCGATATCGTCCACCACGACGGCCAGTTGATAGGCCCAGAATCCGTCCGCACGTTTCAGCACGAAGTCGCCGGCATCGCGCGCGAGATGCTGCGTGACCGGTCCGGCAAAGCGGTCAATGAAAGTAATCTCATCCTCGCCTGCCGCCGGCACGCGCACGCGCAGGCTGCGCATGGTGCGGCCCGGGCCGAGGCCATGGCGGCAGGTGCCGGGATAGATGGCGCTGCCGTCGGGCGCGACGCCGATCCGCGAATCGGCGATTTCGCGCCGGTTGCAGCCGCACGGATACGTGTCGTGCCCGATGCGCGCGGCAGCGGCTTCATACAAATGCTTGCGCCGGCTTTGCCAGACGATCTCGCCATCGTGCCTCATTCCCAGCGCGGCCAGCAATTGCAGCATGCTTTCGGCCGCGCCGGGCACGCTGCGGCCTTCGTCGATGTCTTCAATGCGGATCAGCCAGGTGCCGCCATGCCAGCGGGCATCGAGGTAGCTGGCCATGGCCGCGACCAGTGAACCGGCATGCAGCGGCCCGGAAGGCGACGGCGCAAAGCGGCCGATGTAGTGCGTGTTCACTACAGCTTATTTCTTCGGTTGCTTTTCGTGGGCGGCGATGATGCCGGCGACCTGGCCATTGACGGCATTGGGTACTGCCATCGAGAGCTGGTAGTGAACGATCTCGAAGCCTGACTTGGTCTTGCGCAGCACGCCGCTGGCCATCGCCGGCCCCATGTTCTTGGTATCGAGCAGCTCGTCGAACCAGATCAGCGATTTGTCGGCGGACGCGTAGACATTGCGGCGCGTCGCCTTGAAGGTCCAGGCCGACTTGGCATCGAAGTACTTCTTCGACCACGTCTTGAAGGCGTCGCGCGTCCACAGCTCGGTGCGGTCGGTGCCGATATACACGCCATCCCTGGCGATCTTGTCGAAGTACGCCATGCGCGTGTTGGCGGCATCGTCGTGCCAGCCGTCGACGAAGGCATTGACCTCGCGCGTGAGGGTGGGATCGGTCGCAGCATGCGCGGCGCCGCTCAAGCCCGGCGACAAGGAAAGGCACAGGAAGCAGGCGGCGAAAAAGCGTTGCATGGTAGTTCCCTCGGTGACGTCATGAGCGACACATTCTACACATGCACGCCACAGGCCGGGGCGCTACCGTTTCGCCGGCTCGGGTTGATGCTCGATGCCGAGCACCGTGGCCTCATGCGGGCCGTCCGGCTGCTGCCACGACATCCGCCCGCCCACGCGCACGCCCAGGAGCGCCATACCAGCCGGCGTGAGCACCGATAACCGTTCGGCGGTGTCCTGCATATCGTTGGGGTAACTCAGCGTCATCGTCTCTTCTTCGCTGGCGCCGGCCACGCGAAAGCGCACGCGCGAATTCATGGTCACGACATCTAGCGGCATCTCCCACGGTTCGACCAGTTGCGCATGTTCGAGTTCACCCAGCAGCGCGTCACGCGCCCTGGCCTGCGCTGGCGAAAGCCGGTCGAGTACGCGCTCGAGGCGCTCGAGGTCCAGCCATGAAACAACCATTGAATCACTCATGTCAGTCTCCACGATCAGCGTTGAAAGGGCCGGCTTGCCGCTACGATGGCGGCGCCTGACTGCGGTGCTACGAACTGATGCTGCAAGCCGCTCGGCCATGGGCTGCACGGAGTAATCCCAGCCGCGCCAGTGTGCGTGCGCCAAGGGGTTCGCCTGATCGGGAAAACATGGAATGTTTCATAGTGGCAATTGATACTGATGAGCTCAGTATAGACCTCTTCAGCAGCAACGCCAGGGGTCGGCCAACGAAATATTTTCGCTGCATGCGCCCATGAAAAAAGCGGGCCGCAGCCCGCTTTTTTAGCGATCGAACGGGCGAATTAACGCTTGTCGATTTCCGGCACGTCACGCGCCGGCGAGCCGACGAATAGCTGACGTGGACGGCCGATCTTCTGCTCTGGATCAGCGATCATTTCGTTCCACTGCGCGATCCAGCCGATGGTACGGGCCATCGCGAAGATGCCGGTGAACATGGTTACCGGGATACCCAGTGCCGATTGCACGATGCCCGAGTAGAAGTCGACGTTCGGATACAGCTTGCGCGACACGAAGTATTCGTCTTCGAGGGCGATGCGTTCCAGTTCCATTGCCAGCTTGAACAGTGGGTCGTCCTGCAGGCCCAGTTCTTCCAGCACTTCGTGGCAGGTTTCGCGCATCAGCTTGGCACGCGGGTCGAAGTTCTTGTACACGCGGTGACCGAAGCCCATCAGCTTGACGCCCGAGTTCTTGTCCTTGACCTTCTCGATGAAGGCCGGGATGTTCTCGACGCTGCCGATTTCCTTCAGCATGTTCAGGGCTGCTTCGTTCGCGCCGCCGTGGGCAGGGCCCCACAGGCAGGCGATACCGGCTGCGATACACGCGAACGGGTTGGCGCCCGACGAACCGGCCAGACGGACGGTCGAGGTCGATGCGTTCTGCTCGTGGTCTGCGTGCAGGATCAGGATGCGGTCCAGAGCGCGCACCAGCACGTCGTTGACCTTGTACTCTTCGCACGGGTTGGCGAACATCATGTACATGAAGTTGGCGCTGTACGACAGGTCGTTGCGTGGGTACACGAACGGCTGGCCGACGTTGTACTTGTAGGCCATCGCGACCAGGGTCGGCAGCTTGGCGATCAGGCGGATTGCCGAGATTTCGCGCTGCTTGGCATCGTTGATGTCCAGCGAGTCATGGTAGAACGACGCCAGCGCGCCGACCGTACCGACCAGCACCGACATCGGGTGCGCGTCACGGCGGAAGCCACGGAAGAAGAAGTTCATCTGCTCATGGATCATCGTGTGCTTGGTCACGGTGTCGGTGAACAGGTCTTTCTGCTCTGCGTTCGGCAGTTCGCCGTTCAGCAGCAGGTAGCAGGTTTCCAGGAAGTCGCAGTTGACGGCCAGTTGCTCGATCGGGTAACCGCGGTACAGCAGCTCGCCCTTGTCACCGTCGATGTAGGTGATGCTCGAATTGCAGGCGGCGGTCGACATGAAGCCAGGATCGTACGTGAACTTGCCGGTCGCGCCGTACAGCTTGCGGATGTCGACGACGTCCGGGCCGATGGTGCCTTTGTAGATCGGCATGTCGATCGACGGGCTGCCGTCCGAGAACGACAGGGTGGCTTTGGTATCAGAGATGTTCATGGCACTTCCTTCTTGTGGGAGTGGGTCTACAAAATAAAACGAAACCGGGGGGCGCCGCAACGTGCCTCGTTGGCGAATCGGATGCCCATAGTTCGCTTACGCTAGCCGCAGCTTCGCCAGCAAGGCGTGCACGTGCGGCAGGTCGAGCTCGCCGGAGGGATCATTGCGCCCCAGCAGCAGGTCCAGCAACGGGTTGTCAGCCAGATCAAGCAGGCGCGTCAGCGCATCGACCTCGTCGTCGGTCAGTTCCTGTTCGTGCGCGTCGAGAAAGCGCGTCAGGATCAGATCGTTCTCGAGCAGGCCACGACGTGCACGCCAGCGCAGGCGCGAACGGTTGGCAGGATCGGCTTGATGTGTAATCACATTAAAATCCGTTGTTGGTTCGACATCATACTCCGGCTGCCATGATTCGGCAGTACGGTACTTTTACGGTAATGCGCCGGTGTTGCTCACCGGAGAAGATATGCACACGTATGTTGAACGCGTGGACGGCATAGCCGTCCACCCTACGATTTTGCAACGTCGTAGGGTGGGCGGGTTTCCCCGCCCACGCGTTCAGCATACGCTTGCACACCAACAAGGTGCATGCAATGCCACACGGCACCACATGCACCTGCATCGCTTAAATCGCGCGACGCACCAGCAGTTCCTTGATCTTGCCAATCGCCTTGTTCGGATTGAGGCCCTTCGGGCACACGTCCGTACAGTTCATGATCGAGTGGCAGCGGAACAGGCGGTACGGATCTTCCAGGTTGTCCAGGCGATCGTTGGTCGCTTCGTCGCGCGAGTCGGCGATGAAGCGGTACGCCTGCAGCAGGCCGGCCGGACCGACGAACTTGTCCGGGTTCCACCAGAACGACGGGCACGAGGTCGAGCAGCAGGCGCACAGGATGCACTCGTACAGACCGTCGAGCTCTTCGCGCTCTTCAGGCGACTGCAGACGCTCTTTTTCAGGGCGGATCGACTCGTTGATCAGGTACGGCTTGACCGAGTGATACTGCTTGAAGAAGTTGGTCATGTCGACGATGAGGTCGCGCACCACCGGCAGACCTGGCAGAGGACGCAGCACGATCGGCTGGGTCAGCTCGTTCAGGTTGGTCGTGCAGGCCAGGCCGTTCTTGCCGTTGATGTTCATTGCGTCCGAACCGCACACGCCTTCACGGCACGAGCGGCGCAGCGCCAGCGAGTCATCGACATCCGCCTTGATGCGCTGCAGGACGTCCAGCAGCATCTTGTCGGTGTCTTGCAGCTCGACCGAAACGTCTTGCATGTAAGGCTTCGAATCCTTGTCCGGATCGTAGCGGTAAATTTTCAGTTGGACAGTGCGTGCCATGTTTTTACCTATCTCATCACGGCCCCCGGGCGACAATCGCCCGGTAGCCACAAAATATTAGAAAGTGCGTGCTTTCGGCTTGAAGGTCTCAACCGTCAGCGGCTTTTGCACAACGCCCTTGTACTCGAGGCGGTTGCCTTCGGAGAAGAACAGCGTGTGCTTCATCCAGTTCGCATCGTCACGTGTTTCGTAATCGCTGTGGGCGTGGGCGCCGCGCGATTCCTTGCGGGCCTGGGCCGACACGATGGTCGCTTTCGCGGTCTCGATCAGGTTATCCAGCTCGAGCGCTTCGACGCGGGCCGTGTTGAACACCTTCGACTTGTCCTTGAACGACACGTTCTTGCGACGCTCGTCGAGCACCATAATCTCTTTGACGCCCTGCGTGAGCAGCTGGTCGGTGCGGAACACGCCGCAGTACTTCTGCATCGTGGCGCGGATATCATTGGCGACGTGCTGCACTTTTTCGGTGCCGGTCGACGTTTCCAGGCGGTTCAGGCGATCCAGCGCGAAGTCGGCAGCATCAGCCGGCATCGGCTTGGCAACTTTCTTCTTCAGGTCGGACGCGACGACGTGGTTGCCGGCCGCGCGGCCGAACACGATCAGGTCGAGCAGCGAGTTCGTGCCCAGGCGGTTCGCGCCGTGGACCGAGACGCAGGCGCATTCGCCGATGGCGTACAGACCGTTGACAATCTTCTGGCCGCCCGTACCGTCCGGTGCCACGACCTGACCATGGATATTGGTCGGGATGCCGCCCATCTGGTAGTGAATCGTCGGCACGACAGGAATCGGTTCCTTGGTCGCATCGACGTTGGCGAACTTGTGGCCGATTTCCAGGATCGAAGGCAGACGCTTCTTGATGGTGTCGGCACCAATGTGGCGCAGGTCCAGCAGCACGTGGTCCTTGTTCGGACCGCAGCCGCGGCCTTCTTTGATCTCTTGGTCCATCGAGCGCGACACGAAGTCGCGTGGCGCCAGATCCTTCAGCGTCGGCGCGTAGCGCTCCATGAAGCGTTCGCCGTTGCTGTTGATCAGGATACCGCCCTCGCCGCGCACGCCTTCGGTGATCAGGACGCCCGCACCCGCCACACCGGTCGGGTGGAACTGCCAGAACTCCATGTCCTGCAGCGGCAGGCCGGCACGCGCCGCCATGCCCATGCCGTCACCGGTGTTGATGAAGGCATTGGTCGATGCAGCGAAGATGCGGCCTGCGCCGCCGGTAGCGAAGATGGTGGTCTTCGCTTCCAGGATCATCACGTCGCCGGTTTCCATTTCCAGGGCCATCACGCCGACCACGTCGCCTTCGGCGTCGCGGATCACGTCCAGCGCCATCCATTCGACGAAGAAGTGGGTGCGGGCGCGCACGTTACGCTGATACAGCGTGTGCAGCAGCGCGTGACCGGTACGGTCGGCTGCTGCGCAGGCGCGCTGGACCGGCTTTTCGCCGAAGTTGGCCGTGTGGCCGCCGAACGGACGCTGATAAATCGTGCCATCCGGGTTACGGTCGAACGGCATGCCGAAGTGTTCCAGCTCGTACACAACCTTCGGTGCTTCGCGGCACATGAATTCGATCGCATCCTGGTCGCCCAGGTAGTCGCCACCCTTGACGGTGTCGAACATGTGCCAGTACCAGTCATCCTCGCTCATATTGCCAAGCGAAGCGCCGATGCCGCCCTGCGCCGCGACGGTGTGCGAGCGGGTCGGGAAGACTTTCGAGAGAACAGCAACGTTCAGGCCGGCTTCGGCCAGTTGCAGGGATGCGCGCATGCCGGAACCGCCGGCGCCCACGATGACCGCGTCAAAACGACGGGTAGGAATTGCAGTTTTGATAGCTGCCACGATTACACACTCCAGAGAATTTGCACGGTCCAGGCGGCGCAAGCGAGCAGCCAGAAGATCGTTGCCAGCATCAGGAACAGACGCAGGCCTGCCGATTTAACATAGTCCATCCAGATGTCGCGGATGCCGACCCAGGCGTGGTAGTACAACGCGAGGAAGGTCACCAGCGAGAACAGCTTGAACCATTGGCGGGAGAACAAGCCTGCCCAGCCTTCGTACGTGAAATTCTGCCCGGTCAGGAACGCGACCAGCAGGATGACCGTGTAGACCGCCATGACGATGGCGGTGACGCGCTGCGCCAGCCAGTCCTTGACGCCGTAGTGTGCGCCAACGACGAGGCGGCGCGGGCCAATATTATTCTTGGTTGCCATGATTTAGAACACTCCGAACAGTTTCAGGCCGACCAACGCGGTCAGCGCCAGGCTGATGACCAGGACCCAGCGGGCGGTCGACTGGGCTGCATCCTTGTCCAGGGCCAGGTGATTGTCCATGAACAGGTGACGGATGCCGGCGGTAAAGTGGTGCAGGTAAGCCCACGACAGGCCCAGCAGGATCAGCTTGGACAGCGGGTGGGAAACGATGCCGGCAAAGTAGCCGAACGACGATTCCGACAGCAGACTTTGCTGGAACAGGTACAACAGGAACGGCAGTGCCAGGAACATGCCGGCGCCGCTGATACGATGCAAAATCGACACAATGGCCGATGGCGGCATGCGATATTTGCCAGTGATATCGGTGATGCCGATATTGCGGAACTCCGGCCGCCCCTTCTGCTTTGCTTCTCTCACGGCTTCGGACATGATGGTACACCTCCCTTATGACAACAATTTTTATGTGAACCCTATGGATTTTCGCTGATTTCCCTGTCCTGGTCCGTTCACGCGACGCCAGGTGGGCGGGACAGCGAGCGTAGGACCGGGTCATGTCCGCCGCGCACCCAAAACCAAACTATTTTAGTCGCTCTTGCCGACTTTCGCTGCAGTCGCTATTGACCGCTGCAAAGTATTTCCATACTGCTGAGTTACTTGTCAGGACAGCTCGTTCTGATAGTGATGTTGTTCCGTCAAGTACATGCCACGGCGCAGCTCGACTGCCTTATCACCGTAGGTGAATGAGACCCGCTCGCCACACAGCAGCGGCGTGCCCTCGGGCACCTTCAGATAATCCGCCGTGGCGGCATCGGCCGCGACCGCGCGGATCTTTTCCGTCGCGCGAATCATGCGGGTGCCAAATTCCGTTTCAAACAGGCCGTACATCGGGCCCTTGTATTCCACCAGGCGCTCGGCGCTCAGGCCCTTGAATAACTGGCCCGGCAGCCACAGCTCTTCGAGAATGGTCGGCTTGCCCTCGAACGACTGCACGCGCTTGATGTAGACGACAGCGTCGCCCGCTTTCAGGTCGAGCAGGCGCGCCACCTCGGCCGGCGCCCGGATGCGCCTGACCTCGAGGAAGCGGTTTTCGGGATGGTGCGGCAAGCCTTCGTCGGGCCGCAGGCGCAGGAAGCGAAAATGCGCGCGCTCTTCGGCGTGGCTGGCAACAAACGTGCCCTTGCCCTGGCGGCGCACGACCAGGTTCTCGGCCGCGAGCTCATCAATAGCCTTGCGCACCGTGCCCTGGCTGACCTTGAAACGCCCGGCCAGCTCGACTTCGCTCGGCATCATCTCGCCCGGTTTCCACTCGCCGGCCTGCAGGCTTTTGGTGATCAGGGCCTTGATCTGCTGGTACAGCGGCCGGAAGGACGGCGAGCCGCTGGCGGCAGGGTCGGCAGCCGGATTGGACGAGGTGGAATTCATAGACCGGGATTTCACCACAAAAGTGACATACCGTCCAGCTTTTGAGGCATTCAGATATCTGTCTTATATAAGACATAAGATATGAATTGACAGCCCCGATGACGCAGGCATACACTCATGCCCGACCGGGAGTCGGTGGCACTCTTGCCAGAGTACGCGCGCGACACCCGCGATTGACTTTTGAATAGCCCGGCCGACGCTTTTTGTTATCATTGCAGTCTGATTAAGTCTGATTGCAGCTGAGCCCTACAAGCGTATGCTCGGCGTCGACCTCGGTGCAAACCGTTTTCATTCCCACTTTTGGAGATTCATCATGGCTAAAACCCCAATGCGCGTCGCTGTGACCGGCGCTGCCGGCCAGATCGGCTATTCCCTGCTGTTCCGCATCGCCAACGGCGACATGCTCGGCAAGGACCAGCCGGTCATCCTTCAGCTGCTCGAAATCGACAACGAAAAAGCACAGAAGGCGCTCAAGGGCGTCATGATGGAAATCGACGACTGCGCATTCCCGCTGCTCGAAGGCATGACTGCGCACTCCGATCCGATGACCGCGTTCAAGGACGTTGATGTTGCCCTGCTGGTCGGCGCCCGTCCACGTGGCCCAGGCATGGAACGCAAGGACCTGCTCGAAGCCAATGCCCAGATCTTCACCGTGCAGGGCAAGGCACTCGACGCCGTCGCGTCGCGCAACGTCAAGGTCCTGGTGGTCGGCAATCCAGCCAACACCAACGCCTACATCGCGATGAAATCAGCACCGAACCTGCCAGCGAAAAACTTCACCGCGATGCTGCGTCTGGACCACAACCGCGCGCTGTCGCAAGTGGCAGCCAAGACCGGTAAAGCGGTCAAGGACATCGAAAAAATGGTCGTCTGGGGCAACCACTCGCCAACGATGTACGCCGACTACCGCTTCGCCACCGCTGGCAGCGAGCAGGTCAAGGACCTGATCAACGACCAGGAATGGAACGCCAACACCTTCCTGCCAACCGTCGGCAAGCGCGGCGCTGCAATCATCGAAGCGCGCGGCCTGTCGTCGGCAGCCTCGGCCGCCAACGCAGCCATCGACCACGTCCGTGACTGGGTCCTGGGCACGAATGGCAAGTGGACCACGATGGGTATCCCGTCGGATGGTTCGTACGGCATCCCTGAAGGCACCATGTTCGGCTTCCCGGTCACGACCGAGAATGGCGAATACACGATCGTGCAAGGTCTGGACATCGATTCGTTCTCGCAAGAGCGCATCAACCTGACCCTGAAAGAGCTGGAAGAAGAAAAAGCCGGCGTCGCACACCTGCTGGGCTGATCAGTACAAGGCGCATGGCGATTGCCATGCGCCAACCACGCCGTGCCGCTCAACCGGCACGGCGGTGTTTTATGCAACCAAGCGTTGAAAGCTATGCATCCTTCCGAGGTTTTATTCCAGGGCAAACGCCAGCCGCTGCTTCTCCCTGCCTGCGATCACTACGCCGGCTCAGAGAAACTGATGCGCAAATCGCTGACCCTGCAACAAGAGCTTGGTCCCTTGTTTGACATCACCTTCGACTGCGAAGACGGCGCCCAGGCCGGCGTCGAGCACGAGCACGCCGTCCTGGTGGCGAGCCTGGTGGGCAGCGAAGAGAACCGCTTCAACCGTGTCGGCGCACGCCTGCATGAGCCGGCCAGCATCCACTTTGCCAACGACGTCGCCCTCATCGTCGGCGGCGCCGCGGCGCGCCTGGCGTACGTGGTGCTGCCGAAAGTCGACGGCGTCGACGAGGTGCGCGGCGCCATCGAGCTGATCAACAAGTACGCGCTCGCGGCCGGCCGCGCCGACCTGCCTGTGCACGTGCTGATCGAAACCCATGGCGCGCTGCGCGACGCCTACGCGATCGCGGCGCTGCCGCAGGTCGAGTGCCTGTCGTTCGGCATCATGGATTTCGTGTCCGCCCACTATGGCGCGATCCCGGCCAGCGCAATGCGCACCCCCGGGCAGTTCACGCATCCACTGGTGGTGCGCGCGAAGCTCGAGATGGTGGCGGCCTGCCATGCTCACGGCAAGGTGGCGTCGCACAACGTGACGACCGACATCAAGGACAGCGCGACGGTGGCGAACGACGCCCAGCGCGCCGGCGCCGAATTCGGCTTTACCCGCATGTGGAGCATCCACCCGGACCAGATCAAGCCGATCCTGAAGGCGTTCACGCCGCGTTTGTCCGAAGTCAATGAAGCAACGAATATCCTGACCGAAGCCATGGCCGCAGGCTGGGGACCGATTGCGCAACACGGCCGCTTGCATGACCGTGCGAGCTACCGATACTATTGGTCGGTGTTGCAGCGGGCCAAGCTGGCCGGCCTCGGACTGCCCGAGGCAGCTGCAGCCATCGTCAACCTCTCCGACTCCCGATAATCCCGACCATGGCCACCCTCCTCTCCCCAATTGTTGCTGCCTGCGCACTTGCGCTTGCCGCTGCCGTCGCCTGTGCGCCGGCCAACGCCGCCACACCGGTAGCGCACCCGAAAGCGTCCGCCGTGCTCGCTGCCGATGCGGCGAAAAAGCCGGCGAAGGCTGCCGCCAAAAAGCCTGGCAAGAAGGCGAAAGCCGCTGCTGCCGCTGCCGTCACGGCCGCTGCAGTCGCCGCCAACCCGCTCGAGGTCGACGAGCCGGACATCACCGACAACAAGACCACCGAATACGATTGCGAGCTGGGCAACAAGATCACGATCTACACGAACGACAACGATGCGGCCCACATTGCGCTGCGCTGGAAGACCCGGCTGCACCGCCTGGCCCGCATCGGTACCACCACCGGCGCTTTGCGCTTCGAAAATCCGCACTATGGCCTGATCTGGATCGGTATTCCGTCCAAGGGCATCCTGCTCGATTCGAAGCTCAACCGCCAGCTGGCCAATGAATGCAAGAACGCCGAACAGTCCGCGATCGTGGCGACCGCGGAGCCGGAGGCGAGCAAGACTTGAGCCGTGGTTTGGGTTTCCCGGATCCAGACCGTCCTGTCGCCTGATGTTATTTGATGCTGTTGAAATAACACCGTTGTTGATAACAATATTCCACTGAAGGAGAGATTATGTCTCGCAACACCCTGAATACACTGAAGGAATTCCCGATCGGCGCAGGCCAGAGCGGCCAGTTTCACTCGCTGCCAGCGCTGGCGGAATCCCTTGGTGTGAACCTGTCACGCCTGCCGGTGTCGATTCGTATCGTCCTGGAATCGGTGCTGCGCAACTGTGATGGCAAGAAGGTCACCGAAGAGCACGTCAAGCAGGTCGCCGGCTGGAAAGCCACCGCCGAGCGCACCGACGAGATCCCGTTCGTCGTGGCCCGCGTCGTGCTGCAAGACTTCACCGGCGTGCCACTGCTGGCCGACCTGGCCGCGATGCGCAACGTCGCCGCCAAGATGGGCGCCGATCCGAAGAAGATCGAGCCACTGGTGCCGGTCGACCTGGTCGTCGACCACTCGGTCACGATCGACCACTTCCGCGAGCCAAACGCACTCGACCTGAACATGAAGCTGGAATTCTCGCGCAACAACGAGCGCTACCAGTTCATGAAATGGGGCATGCAAGCCTTCGACACCTTCGGCGTCGTGCCACCGGGCTTCGGCATCGTCCACCAGGTCAACCTGGAATACCTGGCGCGCGGCGTCATGAAGCAAGGCGACGTGTACTACCCTGACACGCTGGTCGGCACCGACTCGCACACCACCATGATCAACGGCGTTGGCGTGGTCGGCTGGGGCGTGGGCGGCATCGAAGCCGAAGCCGGCATGCTGGGCCAGCCAGTGTACTTCCTGACTCCGGACGTCATCGGCGTCAACCTGAAAGGCAAGCTGCGCGAAGGCTGCACCGCGACCGACCTGGTGCTGACCGTCACGGAACTGCTGCGCAAAGAGAAAGTCGTCGGCAAGTTCGTCGAGTTCTTCGGCGCCGGCACCCGCTCGCTGTCGACCACCGACCGCGCGACCATCGGCAATATGGCGCCTGAATACGGCGCAACGATGGGCTTCTTCCCAGTGGACGAAGCCACCGTCGACTACTTCCGCGGCACCGGCCGTACCGAAGAAGAACTGGCTGCGTTCGAAGGCTACTACCGCGCCCAGGGCATGTTCGGGATCCCGCAAGAAGGCGAAATCGACTTCACGCGTGTTGTTGAACTGGACCTGTCGACCGTCACGCCATCGCTGGCAGGCCCGAAGCGTCCGCAAGACCGTATTGAACTGGGCAACGTTAAGAACAACTTCACGGAACTGTTCAGCAAGCCAACGACGCAGAACGGCTTCAACAAGAACCCGGACGACCTGAACAAGCAATACACCACGACCAATGGCGTGAACGTGAAGAACGGCGACATCCTGATCGCCGCCATCACGTCGTGCACCAACACGTCGAACCCGAGCGTGCTGCTGGCTGCCGGCCTCCTGGCCAAGAAAGCCGTCGAGCGCGGCCTGACCGTGGCGCCGCACATCAAGTCGTCGCTGGCCCCTGGCTCGCGCGTGGTCACCAATTACCTGACCGCTGCCGGCCTGCTGCCGTACCTGGAAAAGCTGGGCTTCGGCGTGACCGCCTACGGCTGCACGACCTGCATCGGCAATGCCGGTGACCTGACCCCGGAACTGAACGCCGCGATCACCCAGAACGACATCGTCGCCTCGGCCATCCTGTCGGGCAACCGTAACTTCGAAGCGCGGATCCACCCGAACATCCGTTCGAACTTCCTGGCCTCGCCACCGCTGGTCGTCGCTTACGCGATCGCCGGCAACATGACGCGCGACCTGATGACCGAGCCAGTTGGCCAGGACAGCAACGGCGTGGACGTGTACCTGGGCGACATCTGGCCGACCTCGCAAGAGATCGGTGAACTGATGCGCTTTGCGATGAACTCGGAAGTGTTCAAGTCGAACTACGCCGACGTCAAGGGCAACCCGGGCGAACTATGGGAACGCGTCACGACGACCGAAGGTCAAGTGTACAACTGGCCTGAGTCGACCTACATCGCCGAGCCACCGTTCTTCGCTGACTTCGAGATGACCCCGAAAGCGGTCGCTACCGGCATCACCGGCGCACGCGCACTGGGCGTGTTCGGCGACTCGATCACCACCGACCATATCTCCCCGGCCGGTTCGATCAAGGAAGACGGCCCAGCGGGCAAGTGGCTCAAGGAACACAATGTCCTGAAAGCCGACTTCAACTCGTACGGCTCGCGTCGCGGTAACCACGAAATCATGATGCGCGGCACCTTCGCCAACGTGCGGATCAAGAACCGCATGATCCCGGTCGGTCCGGACGGTTCGGCAATCGAAGGCGGCATCACGCAGTTCCAGCCAACCGGCGAACAGATGTCGATCTATGACGCCGCCATGAAGTACGTGGCCGACGGCACCCCGACCATGATCTTCGGCGGCGAAGAGTACGGCACGGGCTCGTCGCGTGACTGGGCGGCCAAGGGCACCCAGCTGCTGGGCGTGAAGGCCGTGATCGTGCGCTCGTTCGAACGTATTCACCGCTCGAACCTGGTGGGCATGGGCGTGCTGCCACTGCAATTCATCGGCAACGACAGCGTCGACAGCCTGGGCATCACCGGTAAAGAGACGTACGACCTGAAGGGCCTGGAAGGCGAGATCAAGCCGCAACAGCTGGCCACGCTCGTGATCCACCGTGAAAACGGCGAATCGCAGGAAGTGCGCGTTCTGCTGCGTATCGATACGCCGATCGAAGTCGACTACTACAAGCATGGCGGTATCCTGCCGTTCGTGCTGCGTCAGCTGCTGGCGTAAGCGGTTTGGCCAGGCCCGCGCAAGCGGGCTGCATCCAGCGACAAAGGGCTGGAATCCTCGCGGGTTCCAGCCCTTTTTACATTGTCATCCGAGTTTGCATCGACGTAGGGTGGACGACTTCGCCGTCCACGCGTTCAAGGATCACACCTCGGCCCACATCCTGAGCAGATTGTGATAATGCGCCGTCAGCCCGACCGTGGTGTCTGAATCGCCGTGTTCGCCCCGCAGCGCCTGGATATGCGTGTCCAGGTCAAACAGCATCGCCCGCTTGCCATCATCCCTGACCATGCTCTGCGTCCACAGGAACGACGCCACCCGCTCGCCACGCGTCACGGGCCGCACCTGGTGCACGCTGCCCGACGGATACACGATCGCATCCCCGGCCGCCAGCTTGACCTCGTGCGTGCCATACAGGTCCACCACTTCCAGCTCGCCGCCGTCGTATTCGTCCGGTTCGCTCAGAAACACGGTCGTGGAGACATCGGCCCGCACCGCCGGCAAGCCGCCGCGCTGGGCCCGGATCGCGCCATCCACGTGCAGCCCGTAATGCTCGCCACCAGCATACGCATTGAAGTACGGCGCCAGCACCCGCAGCGGCAGCACGGCAGCGAAGAACAGCGGGTTGGCCATCAGCGCGCCGCTGACGATCTGCCCAAGCTCGAGTGCAAGGGGCGTGCCCTCGCCCAACTGGCGGTTGCGTTTGACCTGGGCGCCCTGCGCGCCGACGCTCTCGCGTCCGTCGATCCACTCCGGCGCCTGGTCGAGCCGGGCGCGGATTGCCGAGACCTGTTCTGGCGTCAGCACGCCGGGGATATGCAGCATCATGATGAATTGTGGTGGGTACGGTTAACAAAAAAATCCCCCCTGGCAAGCCAGGAGGGGCGAATCCGGTCTCCCGGCGGGGGGTGGTACTCCGTGAAGAGCATCTGCCAGCGCTTTCCCGGTCGCCGGCAGGGTCCAACATTCCTTACGTCTTCTCACTGATGTTTGAATGAGAATTGTTCTCATTATGGCCGCTAGGTGCGGACTTGGCAAGCGTCTTCCTGCAATCCGTGTGTAGCGAGCGCGCCGGCCCCATTCTTCATGGGCTGTGGCCGAATCAACTACAATACCGGGGATAAGGGATTATCATCATTATCCGGCTCGGAACTGCGGACACTCATCTCCGCAACGCCAGCCGCGCTCTGTCGCTCCACTGACATTCGATTCACTAACTGACAAGAGACTCACTCGCCCCATGCGTCGTCCTTCCAAAGATTCAACACCCAAACTTTCCGCAGAAAGCCAGCGCCTCGTCAGCCTCTCGCAAGCCCTCATGCAAGCTGCCAGCCGTGCCGAAGAACGGGCCTGGGAACGCCAGCTCGACACGCAACTGCAAAAACTGCTCAAGACCAATCATCAGGACAGCATCGACAGCGCCCTGAACGCCCTGTTCAGGGACGATCTGGCCTCGTACGACGTGCTGATGGACACCGTCGAAGCGGTCAGCGAATCGGCCATGATGGTCGAGCAGAAGGATGGCGTCGACGTCACCTGGCAGGCACTGCTGATCGCCGCGCCGATCCTGGCCTGGACCCGGTTCTCGATCGCCACCGGCGCGATCCCGGCCGACCTGCTGGCCACGCTCGGCGCGCACTTTTCGGCGCACCTGCTCGCAGGCGGCACGAAGATGGCCATTGCCCCGACCCTGTATTCGATCGACCAGCTGCCGCGCACCCACGCTGAAACCTACGCGCTGACGCACAAGCTGGCCGCGGCTGCACACAAGGGCGGCACGATCAAGCCGGCGCCGCAGTTAGAGGAAACCGCCCCATTCCTGGCCGACACGCGCTACATGCTGATCGCGATCGTCGCGCCAGCAGGCGACCCACTGTTCCGCTGGCAAGAGCCGCAGCACCAGTTGCACGTCGTGCAAGAGCGTGAACGCAGCCTGGAGCAGTGGCGCACGCAAGCCACCGCCAACGTCGCGCGCCTGATGCCCGGCTGCGGCATCGAGCTGCTGCTGCCGGAAGCGTATTACGTAGCCTGCCGCGAAGCCGATAAGCTGATCCGCCCAATCTCGATCCGCGCCGCCGTGCACTACCTGACAAACACGCTGGGCGTGGAACCGTCCGACCTGCGCGCCGTCGTCGCCGGCTTTGGCGAAGAAGCACCGGACATCCAGATCGACGAATACCGCGTGGCCTTCACGATGCGCCAGAGCGCCGATGTCGTGTACGGCATCGTCTGGCCACTGTACGGCCAGGAAGACGAATCCGGCACGCCGGTGGAAGGCCCGCTGGCGATCACGCACGATGCGCTCAGCCCGCTGAACGAAATCGTCGCGCACCTGAACGAAGCCGGCATCGCCCACATCAAGCGCATCAACGAACGCTACGCCGCCGAGTACTGCGACGATTGCGGCTCCCCGCTGTTCGCCGACCCAACCGGCGAACTGGTGCACGCCGAAATGCCGGACGACACGCCAACAGGCAGCGAACACTTCCACTGATATTGCACAACTGAGCACAACCGGGGTCATGAGCACAGCCGGGGTCAGGTCTGACATTTGGACACGACCTCAGCCTTAGCCACTTTCAAAGCACAGCCGGGGCCAAAGCACAGCCGGAGTCAGGTCTGACATTTGGACACGACCTCTGCCCTAGCCACTCCCAACCGCATCGTGCTCAGAAACAGGATCACCCGGTGCCAGCAAATCGCGATTATCCGACTGTCGAGATCGTGTCCGAATGTCAGACCTGACCCTCGCTTTTCGGTTGAGATCGTGTCCGAATGTCAGACCTGACCCCGGCTTTTTTCACGCTGGTGGGATGTTTAAATCGCGCTGTGCATTAGCGCAAAAAAGGCCGGCCACGTTGATCGTGGCCGGCCTTTTCTTACGACTGCACTAGCGCATTACGCCATCGGGTCGATGGTGAATGCTGGCATGCGCGCGTTGGTGCGGGCGCTTTCCAGGAACTTGTCGGAGGTGGCCAGTGCTTCGGCGATCGTGACGTCCATGTCCAGGTAGCGGTAGGTGCCAAGGCGGCCGACGAACGTGACGTTTGGTTCGTTCTGCGCCTTGTTCACGTACAGTTCGAGCATGGCCTTTTCGCGGTTCTGGCGGATCGGATAATACGGGATATCCTTTTCTTCGCACTGACGGCTGTACTCGGCGTAGCAGATCGTCTTTTCGTGCTTTTCCCACGGCGAGAAGTGCTTGTGCTCGGTGATGCGGGTGTATTTCTTTTCGTTGTCGCAGTAATTGATGACCGCGTTGCCCTGGAAGTCGCCGTCGGCGCGGAAGACTTCGAAGTCCAGCGTGCGGTAAGGCAGGCGGCCTTCGGTGTGCTTGAACCAGGCGTCGATCGGACCGCTGTAGAACACGTGCTCGTACTCGCCCTTGGTGGCCGGATCGAACGTGGTATTCAGGTGCACCGTTACGCCCGGGGTGTCGATGATGTTCTGCACCAGTTGCGTGTAGCCCTCGGCCGGCATGCCCTGGTATTTGTGGTTGAAGTAGTTGTCGTCGTAGTTGAAACGCACTGGCAGGCGCTTGAGGATGCTTGCCGGCAGTTCGCTCGGCTCCAGGCCCCACTGCTTGATCGTGTACGTCTTGAAGAACGCTTCGTACAGGTCGCGGCCCACGAAGCGCAGTGCCTGCTCTTCGAAAGTGGTCGGGTTCTCGATCGTCTTGTCGCCCAGGTTCGCGAGGAATTCCTGCGCTTCGGCCGGGCCCATCGTCTTGTTGAAGAACTGGTTGATGGTCAACAGGTTGATCGGCAGGGTGAAGACTTTGCCGTCGGTGATGGCCTTGACGCGATTGACGTATGGCTTGAATTCGGCGAAACGGTTGACGAATTCCCACGCGCGCTCATTGTCGGTGTGGAAAATGTGCGGGCCGTAGACGTGGACCATGACGCCGGTCTCGGCATCACGCTCGGAATAGCAATTGCCGGCCACGTGCGGGCGCGACTCGAAGACGTCGACGGTGTAGCCGGCCTGTGCCAGCTGGTTGGCGATCACTGCCCCGGAGAAGCCTGCGCCGACGATGGCGATGTTCTTTTTCATTCCTGTGTCCTGGTGATATTGGCAATGCCGGGGGGAGGCTTGAGCTTGACTGGAACGGGAAGATGACATCATCGCCTTCACATCACAGCCGGTACACGCGTCGCCGCATCGCGATTGTAATTAGTGGCAAAAGAATATCACTCAAACCCCCTTTTGCCCCGCACAATTGGACAACGGTGTTTGTACGAAAAGAGGGATGCAGCCACGCGGTTGAAGGACCTGCGCATGGCTGCCGGGTTACTGCTGGGTTACTGCTGGGTTACTGCTGATTCACGACTAAATTCATGCTGCTTTGATGCTGCCCTGCGGCCGGGTAAACGTCTACTTGCGGATCGCCCCCACCACGCGCGTGGCGAATTCGGCGGCATTGCCCGCATGCCAGCGCCAGACGATCACCAGGTCGTGCTCGGGCGAGACGACGATATCGTTGCTGCCCGCGCCCAGCGCGGCGAACGTCGCGGCCGGCATGCCCGGCAGGTTCTTGCCCTTGGTATTGAGCCACCACAAGTAACCATAGTCCGGACCGTTTGCGCTCGGCGTGAGCGCCGCCGTGACGTAGGCGGGCGGCAGGATCTGCTTGCCGGCCCAATTGCCCTGGCGCAGCCACAGGTAGCCGAAGCGCGCCATGTCCCAGCTGTCGATCCACATGCCGCCACCCCAGCGCGTGCCGCCACTGACCGAGGCCACCTGTTTGCCGTTCAATTCAACGTAGCTATTGTGATACGGGACCCATTTCCAGCCCGACGAGGCGCCGATTGGGTCCATGACCTGCTGCTGGAACACGTCCGGCACCGACTGGCCAAACACGCGCAGCAGCGATAGCGCCAGGCGATTCACACGCGTGTCGTTGTATTCGTAGAAGGTGCCCGGCGTCTTGATGGCGCGCGGCTTCTTTTCGCCTTTGCCGAAGGCGGCCTTGCCGATGAAGTTGCTGTGCTTGCCCCACAGCTCGCCGTCCCATTCGGACTCTTGCTGCAGATGCTGTTTCCACGTCACGGCCGCGTTGTGCGGCGTCGCATAGCCGCCGTCGGTGACGCGCTGCGCCACCGGCTCGTCGACCTGCAGGCGCCCCTCCCGCACTGCCACGCCCGCCACCGTGGCCAGCATGCTCTTGGCGACCGAGTAGGTCGGATCGACAAAGCGCGTGTCACCGAACTCGGCCACGACATAGCCCTTGTAGATCACCACGCCATTGGTTGCGGCGCGCCTGGTCGGCATCGAGCCCAGGCGCGTGCCGAAGATGGCTTCCTGGTCGGACAGGTCGAGCGGACGCTCGGTCTCGCGCGATTGTGCGAACGCGATGGCGGCAGCGAGCGCCACCGGATCCATGCCCAGCGCGGCGGGGTCCTTGCGCGCCCACTCCCCGGCAGGCGGGAAGTAAGAGGCGCCAACTGCTGAAGCCGGAGCGGCCGAGGCGCCGGAAAACGCCAGACTCAGCGCGGTAACGATGACTACTTTGATGAGGCTGCGGCGCGCGCGATGGGTCATGTCGGGGTATCGGTCCAGGTGGAATATGGCGCCTTGATCAGGCTCGAGTTGTAATAGCGTTTTTCGCCAGTGACTTCCTGGCCGATCCAGTCGGGCTTGTCGAACACGGCGTCTTCCGACGGCAGTTCGATTTCGGCCACGACCAGGCCCGCGTTCTCGCCCAGGAATTCATCGACTTCCCAGGTGAAACCGGCGTGCTCGATGCGGCGCCGGGTCTTTTCGACCAGCGGCCGCTCGCACAGGCGCTCGAGCAGTTCACCAGCCTCGGCCAGCGGGATCGGATACTCCCACTCGCCGCGCGAGGCGCCTTCGCTCTTGCTCTTGATGGTGAGCACGCCCTGCTCGCCCTCGATGCGCACGCGCACCGTGCGCGTCGGGTCGGCGCACAGATAACCCTGGCGCAGCAGCGTGGCCGTGCCCAGCGTGCGCCAGCCGTCGCCTGCCAGCAGGAACTTGCGTTCGATCTCGATACCCATCGCGTCAGCCCAGCGCTTGCAGGATTGGCTGCAGCATGGCGGCGCCCAGACCCGCGCTGCGCGCGCCGTTCCAGCCGGTGTGCGCGTCGGGCAGGTTGGCGTTGTCCTTGAACGGCATTTCCAGCGTCAGGGACAGGCATTTGTAGTGATGGCCGACATACTTCGACGCCAGCGTGAGCAGCTCGTCGTTGTACTTGCTGGCGGCGTAGCCGAACTCTTTCTGGAAGTCCGGGCTGCAGGCGATGTAGCGGTCGATGAAGGCGGTTTGCTCCATTGCGCGCTCGGCCGTGAAATCGGCCAGCATTTCGCAGCCGGCCACGAAGTTGTACGGCAGCGCTTCGTCGCCATGGATGTCGAAGAACATGTCGATGCCGACTTCTTCGATCTTCTGCTTGACGCACAGTACCTCGGGACTGCGCTCGAGCGACGGGTTCATCCATTCGCGGTTCAGGTTGGCGCCGGCGGCATTCGTGCGCAGGTTGCCGCGCACCGAGCCGTCCGGGTTCATGTTCGGCACAATGTAGAACACGGCGCGCTGCAGCAGCGTGCGCGCCACCGGGTTGGCGCTGTCGAGCAGCGCATCCATCATGCCTTCGACGAACCATTCGGCCATCGATTCGCCCGGGTGCTGGCGTGCGATGACCCAGATCTTTTTCTCGGCCTGCGGGTTGCCGATCACGACCAGATTCATGTCGCGGCCCTCGACCGTGCTGCCGAGGTCGACCACACGTGCGATCGGGTTCTCGGCCACTTCGCCCAGCAGACGCAGGTGGCGTTCCCAGCTGTACGGCTCGAAATAGGCGTAGTAGATGCTGTCCGTTTCCGGCGTGTGTTCGATCGTCATCACCTGGCCGTCGAACGTGGTCGGCACGCGGAACCAGTTGTCGAGGTCGTAGCTGGCCACCGCCTGGTAATCCTCGAATCCCTTCGGGTACGTGGCCTGGCCGGCATTCAGGAAGCGCATCGTCACCGCCTGGTCGCGGGCGCCCTGCAAGCGAAAATGAAACCACTGGTGGATGTCGGCGTGCGAGTCGGCGCGCAGGTTCAGGTCGATCCGGGATGGATGCTCGGCATTGACGACATCGATCGATCCGGCGTCGAACATCGTGCTGATCTTGATGGACATGGTGATCCTTTCATGGCCCGCCGTGGAAGGCGGCGCTGGGTGACGGAGCGCCGGGCACCAGCCCGGCAAGACCCCCGGACAGATGGCTGTTTACTGCGCGTCGAGGTCGATCAGATCCTTGGTGTACATCGCCATGATCTGACGCATCAGCTCGACATTGCCGCGATCGAGCACGACGGTCAGGTCTGGCTTGGTCTCGAGGGCGAAGGTCATGCGGATCATGCCTGGCAGCTCTTTACAGTTGACGTACTGGACGCGCGGCGTGTTTGGATTTTGCCAGTCGGCCTCACCAATCACCGGGCCGGCCGGCGGCGCCTTGAGTTGCGGGTCCTGGTTGACCGGCAGGTGCTTGAGCAGCCAGAACACGACGTTGGCCGGAATGTGGACGGCGACATCGCTCGCACCGATGGTGGAGAACTTGGTCAGCAACAGGTTACCAACCCGGTCGCAGGACATGGACAGGCTCTTGACTTGACGAATGACCGCTGGTTTCACGACGTTGATCCTTGGGGGAAGGTTGAAAAAGGCGCTGCGATTCTACCGCATCCCCCCGGCCTTTTGGGCAGTTTGCGCCACCGGACAGCAAAACGGGGAGCATGAAGCTCCCCGCCGATGACTGCGCCGGCGCGCCGCCGGCAACCTGCAGATTATTCCTTGGCGCCGCCGCTGCGGCTGCCGCTCCCGGCGCTCTGGCGGTTGCTGCTTCTTGCCGAGCTGCGCACCATGTCGCTGGCGCTGGCCGACTGGCGGTTGCCATGGCTCAGGCTGCCTGCGCGGCGGGCTTCTTCGGACGTGAATTCGTGCGCCGTCCCTTTGGCATGCGCGGCCTTGCCGCCCTGACTGGCGATTTCGCGCTGGCGTGCCGGATCCATTGATGCGAAGCCACGGTTGCGGGTGCCACCGGCACTCTGACTATTGCCGGCCGCGCCCGATTGCTTGTTGCCTTGATTGCTTGAGGCCATGATGAGGTTGCTCCCATACTTACACGGTTGGAAACCGCCGCGTCCTGCGGCAGGCTGAGGCCTACCGACACCAGAGTGGCGACGACGATGAGCCCAAATCCCATATTAGGCACGCAATCTGACAACCGCTATAGGAGTAGTCCAGATGACTTTGTAGGACAACACGTGAGAATTAGTGCGGTTAAGAAATTAAAGTTTCGGTAGTAAATTTCACGGTCAGCAGCAGTCCTACACGCACCCCCTACGTCTTCCTATTCTGTGCGACCTTCGATGCGCGCATGATGGGCTCATGCGGCAGGCATCGACCTGCCAGTTCACCAATGCACAGGAGACGACCATGGATGCGAACCAGCGTAGCGAAGTCAATAATCAGACCAACAACGGCGCCAACGAAAAATGGAATCCGGACGCCAAGGGCAACACACGCGACGGTGCCAGCGAACAGCGCGCGCCATCGGGCACCGGCATGGCGCAGCCTGACCTGCCGAGCGCATCGCAAGGCCAGCTTGCCAGCACCGGCGCACAGCAGGGCACGACCGACAGCCACCAGCGCGCGATGGAAGCGCATTCCGGCGAGTGGGGTCAGTTGAACGAGCCTGTGGGCAATCGCCAGGGCGAGACGCGCACTGCCGATAACGTGAATACGCCTGCTTCGGTTCAGCCAGCGCATGCCGGTGGTACCACCATTGGCACGGGTGTGGACACCGGCATCGTCCCCGGCACCGGCACCGAAGAGCATGACGCGCGCGGCACAGAGGCCGGCGTGCCAGGCGTGCAGCATGGCGACATCTATGGCAACCGCCAGAGCGTGGACAATGCCAACGGCGAAAACCGCGCCGATACGCAGGACGCCAGCTCGAGCAAGATCCAGGAAAGCACCGACCGCCAGGGCTCGCAAACGGGCGAGACCCGCCGCGAGGTGCCGGCCGATGAGTTCCACCAGTCCAACGATCTGGCCGGCGGCCTGCCGCGCAGTGGCGGCAACAGCGGCCCGCGCACCGAGGACGAGGGTTACCAGACCGGCGGCAGCATGCATGCCGAACCGAATCCGGTACATGAATCGAACGATGCGGCAGGCGGTTATCCGCGCAGCCCGGGCGGCGCCAACAAGCTTGCTGGCGATCGCAAGATGGATGACGACACGGGCTTTTCGCGTAAGTAATCGCTTCAGTAAGCGGACCAGTATTCGCATGAGTACAGGTCAGTAAAACCCAACGGGGCGCCATCGGTGCCCCGTTTTGCAGTGCGCTTGACGCAGCTCCAAGCCGCCCTGCCCTGCTGGAACCTGGCCATTCAAACGGCAGTCGAACCGCTCGCCATCGCCGCCCTTGCGCGGTGGCGCTATCAGCGGAGACCTGCCATGTCAGCGACGCACGACGCTTCCTGCCTGCCGCCGTGCCACTCTTTGGCGCGCGCATGACGCTGCATCCCTTTGACGATGGCACGGGCCGCGACCTCGCGCGGCGCCAGTTGGAGATCGGTCCAGCATGCTTTGTTGTGCTCACCCTCTCCCTGCATGACGGTCGCCTCACACCTTGCGCCGGCATCGACACCGTGATCCTGGGCGTTGCCAGGCTGCGCCAGCGGCATGATGTCGATGCGATGCTGCTCGTCGCCGCGGGCACTGTGGCCGATGGCATTGCTGTAGCAGATGCCGAACTGGCCCGACTGCGTGAACTGGTGCGCGTGCTGGCCATGAAACCGCACGTGCGCTTCCTGGTCGCGACGCCGCTGGACACTCTGCGCGACTGCCATGCTGCGGCCAATGTGCTGGTCAGCACGCCGTGGCGCGCGGCAGATGCCGGCAGCGCCGTTGACAACGGGCGCACAGCGGTATGCAGCGACCTCACCGGCGCCGTCCTCCCGCCACATGACGCCGAGGCGCTGGCGGCGCGGCTGGCCCGGTTGCAACGCCTTCCGCGCCTGGCGCTGGTGACGGTTGACGCCGCTTGCGCACACCTTGCCGAGCTGCCGGCGCCAGACAAGCCGGCCATCCAATGACCATCACCGCACCGTGAAAGGCGCCCGCATGAAAGCCATCTTCCTCGACAACGACGGCACGCTGGTCGACGACATGCCCTTTGCTGCTGAGCCGCGCCGTATCCGGCTGGTCAATGGCGCCGGACCTGCGCTGCGGCTGCTGTCCGGTCTGGACTACCGATTATTCGTGGTCGCCAACCAGTCCGGCATTGCGCACGGGTGCTTTGGCGAAGACGCGATGACGCCGATGTCCGACCGCTTGCGCGACCTGCTGTTTCGCGAGCAGCTCACGCTCGACGGTTTTTACTATTGCCCGCACCATCCGCTGGGCACCGTCAGCAACTATGCCCATGCCTGCACCTGTCGCAAGCCGTCGCCGGGCATGCTGCTGCGCGCTGCGCACGAGCATGACATCGACCTGCGCGCATCATGGATGATCGGCGACATCCTGCACGATGTCGAAGCCGGCAACCGTGCGGGGTGCCGCACGCTGCTGATCGACAACGGCAACGAAACCGAATGGCGCCTGGGCCCGCGCCGGCTGCCCACGCGCATCGCGCCCGACCTGTACCACGCGGCCATGCTGATCGCCGGGCATGGCGACCTGCACTAACGGGCGGGTATGCGGGCGCCAGCGTCCGCGCCCTGGCGCAACTCGCCCCGCGCCTGCAGGATGATGTCGCGCGCCGCATGCAGCCCCAGCAGCGCCATGATCGACGCCACCACGATGTCTGGCCACCCGGCCCCGGTGCCGAACACGCCAAGCGCCGCGAGCATCACGGCCACATTGCCGATCATGTCGTTGCGCGTGCACAGCCAGACGGAGCGCATGTTCGCGTCGCCGTTGCGGAACGCATACAGCAGCACCGCTACCGCGCCATTGGCCGCGAACGCCAGCACGCTGACCACGCCCATGGTCTGGGCATGCGGCACCTGTCCACCCGTGCCGAGCCACAATGCCCGGCCCAGTACCACGAGGCCGAAGGCCCCCATCACGAGACCCTTGGCGTAGGCCGCCCGCGAGCGCCAGACAACCGCCAGGCCCAGCACGAACAGCGAGACGCCGTAGTTGGCGGCGTCGCCCAGAAAGTCGACCGAGTCCGCCAGCAACGACACCGAGCCGGCCGCCAGGCTGCTGACGATCTCGACGCCGAACATGATGAAGTTGATGACAAGGGCCGCCCACAGGACCTTGCGATAGCGCCCGTCGGGCGGCGGCGCAGCAGAATTGCACGATCCTGAACAGCATGACGACATATACACCTCCAAAGACAATGGATGCATTAGAATCCCTGTAGTAACTACAAGGTCAATGTCAAGGTGGATGAAGATGCGAATTGGTGAACTGGCGAAGCTGACGGGGTGTCAGTCCGAAACGGTGCGGTTCTATGAACTGAAGGGTCTGTTGCCGCCACCGGTGCGTTCGCAGGCGAACTACCGGGTCTACGATGCGAGCCACGCCGAGCGGCTGCATTTCATCCGCCGTTGCCGGGCGCTGGGAATGTCTCTGGCGGAAATCGCCACGCTGCTGGGCTACCAGGACCAGCCGGAGCGCTCATGCAGCGGCGTCAATGCGCTGGTCGACCATCAGCTAGCCGAAATCGATCGCCAGATCACCGAGCTGCAGCAGTTGCGCACTGCCCTGTCGACCGTGCGCGCCCGCTGCGACTCGGTGCAGACCGCTGGCCAGTGCGCGATCCTGCGCGAGCTGACCGACCCCGCCTGAGGCTGCGCCGGCGGCCTCCACCGTCCACCGTCAATTACATGCGTGGATCCTCGATCACGAGCTGATCGTCCATGCGCACGTGCTCGCCCAGCAGCACGCGGTGAATCACGGCGCCATGCACGCCATGCTGCTTGAGAAATTCGACGGCACTGAGGGTGCCCAGGCTGGCCTGGATCTGCATACCCTGGCGCACGATGTGGGTGGCGTCCGCGTACGGGTTCGACTGCATATACGGCAGGCCCACATAGCGGCGATCGATCTTTGATACTTGCATCTGATTTCTTTCGTTGGGCACCAGCACAAAAAACTCCGTCGACACCGACGCCGACGGAACAACGCAAAATCCTTCGGGATCACGCGAGAGAGAGACACAGCGCCGATCTTAGCGACCATGTATTTCAGCTTGATGACATCGCAACACCGCGCTCGCATGGCACCGGATGTTGCACATGGCGCACGCCGATGGCTCTACAATTGCCCATCGTTGATTCAACCTGGACAGCAGATGGCAGTATCCGGCGCGGCATCTGGCTTCAATTACGGCTCCGACAAGTCGGGCCTGGTGTGGGGATTCCTGATCGACCCGGGCGCAACCGCCGCGCCTGGCGCCGTGCCTGCAGCCACCCCCATCGGCGCAGCCGACGCCCTGCGCTGGATGGCCGCGCCGCAGCCTGGCCAGTTCATCTGGCTGCACTTCAACCTGTCGAACACGGCCAGCGAGCGCTGGCTGCGCCAGCACGCCGGCCTGGCTGACGAGTTCTACGCTACGCTGCACCAGGGCTCGCGCTCGACCCGCATCGAAATTGCCGATAACGCGCTGATCGCCGTGGTCAACGATGTGCTGCACGGCTTTTCGCTCGACAGCGCCGAGATCTCGACCCTGTGGGCCCACGTCACGCCGCACGCCGTCATCAGCGCACGCCGCAAGCCGCTGGCGTCGATCGAGCGCCTGCGCCAGGACGTGTTGCAAGGCGCGCCGCTGCGCTCGTCGAGCGAGTTGCTGGTGCACCTGCTGCGCGACCAGGCCGACGTGCTGGTGAACATCGTGCGCGATGCGGTAGCGCGCGTCGACACCATCGAAGACCGCCTGCTGGCCGGGCGCCTGACGCGCCAGCGCGAAGACCTGGGCGCCTTGCGGCGCGTGCTGGTGCGACTGCAGCGTCTGCTGGCGCCGGAACCGGCCGCGCTGTTCCGGCTGCTGCAGCGCCCGCCCGTCTGGGTCAGTGGCGACGACCGGCAAGACCTGCGCCAGGCCACCGAAGAATTCACCGTGGTGCTGAGCGACCTGGCCGCGCTGCAGGAACGCATCAAGCTGCTGCAGGAAGAAATTGCCGCGCGCGTCAACGAAGACAATGCGCGCAGCCTGTACCTGCTGACGATCGTCACGGTAATGGCGCTGCCGATCAACCTGATCGCGGGCCTGCTCGGCATGAACGTGGGGGGCGTGCCGCTGGCCGGGAGCGACCATGGATTCTGGATCGTGTGCGGACTGATCGTGACCTTCACGACGGTCGCGGCCTGGTTGCTGCTGCGCCTGCAACGCCGCGGTTGATTGGGCGCAGTCAACGTTAAATAGAGGGAAGCTCTGAACTGATGAGCAGCCCGGTGGTCCAACTCCTGTCCCCAACGCCAGGAGTCGATCATGAAAGCGCCACGGTTCAAGAACTGGTTCGCCAGTTTGCAGTCGCTGAACAACCCGCAGCGCCAGCAAGTGCTCGATGCCTTGCATCCTGCGGCCGGCCTCGCCCAGGTGGTGGCGCTGATCGCAGAGGCCAGAGCGCCTGGCCGCTGCTGTCCCCGCTGTGGCAACGGGCACTGCCACCGGCATGGCTTCGCCAACGATCTGCAGCGCTTTCGCTGCTGCGCCTGCGGGCGCACCTTCAACGACCTGAGCGGCACCCCGCTGGCACGGCTCAGGCTCAAGGCCAGGTGGCTCGCGTATTCGCAGGTGCTGCTCGATTCACTGTCGGTGCGCAAGGGCGCAGATCGGGTTGGCGTGCACCGCAATACCGCCTTCCGGTGGCGCCACCGCTTTCTCGACTGGGTCAAGTTCGACCGGCCTGCATCGCTCAACGGCATCGTCGAGGCCGACGAAACGTTCCTGCTCGAATCACAAAAAGGGTCGCGCACGCTCGATCGCCCGCCACGCCGGCGCGGCGGCCACGCCACCAAACGGGGCATTTCAACGCAGCTCGATTGCATCCTGGTGGCGCGCGACCGCAACGGGCGCACGGTCGATGCCGTCACCGGCCGCGGCGCACTGACCGGGGCCCAACTCGAGCGCGATCTGCTCCCCAGGCTCGATCCGCAGGCGCTGCTGGTCAGCGACGGCCATCGCGCCTATCGCGCCTTTGCACGCAAGCACCGGATTGCGCACGAAGCGGTCAACCTGCGCGCCGGCGTCAGGGTCAGGCATTGGGGCAGCCGCGCCATCCACGTACAGAACGTGAATGCCTATCACCAGCGCTTCAAGGACTGGTTATCGGGCTTTCGTGGTGTTGCGTCACGCTATCTGCCCAATTATCTGGGTTGGCGCTGGGCACTGGACGGCGGGCGGGTTAGTTCCCCGGAACAATTGCTAAACATCGCTATCGGCGTCATCAATAGATAACGGTGAATGCGCCTTGATTGCCGCGCGCCATTGGTCTTGCGCATGGCGCAGCCAGCCCGTATCTTGTCTGTTCGTACATACCACCATCGAACCCCTTGACTTCACCTTTCAGCTTCCTGGCCGGCGGCGGCGAGATGGGCGCCCTCATGCGCGCCCACGACTGGCAAGCCACTCCGCTGGGGCCGCCCGACACCTGGCCCATGGCGCTCAGGACCATGGTCCGGGTCGTGTTGTCCAGCAATCACCCGATGCTCATCTGGTGGGGTGACGACCTGACCCAGCTCTACAACGACAGCTACCGCCAGACCCTCGGTCATGAACGCCATCCGTCCGCGCTGGGCCAACCCGGCCGGGTCTGCTGGGCGGAAGCCTGGGACCTGATCGGCACCGAGATCGAGCACATCATGGCTGGCGGCCCCGGCGCCTGGCACGACGACCGGCTGATCCCCCTCACCCGCCATGGCCGGCGCGAAGACCTCTGGTGGAACTATGGCTGCAGCCCGATCGAGGACGAAGGCGGCGTGCGCGGCGTGCTCGCCATCGTTAACGACGTCACGCACAGCCACCTGCTGCGCCAGCGCCTGGAGCAAACCCACCACGTGCTGTTCGACACGATGGACGAAGGCTTCGGCATGATCGAGATGATCGACGACGCTCACGGCAAAGCGGTCGACTACCTGTTCGTCGAAGCCAACCCCGCCTTTGCCCGCCACACCGGCGTGGTGGACAGTATCGGCAAGACGGCGCGCGAGCTGGTGCCCGGCATCGAACAGAGCTGGATCGACATCTATGACGACATCGCCCGCAGCGGCGTGGCACGCCGCTTCGAGCAAGGCTCCGAAGCAATGGGACGCTGGTTCAGCGTCTACGCCAGCCGCATTGCGCACCCGACCCGGCGCCGCGTGGCGCTCATGTTTACCGACATCAGCAACCAGAAGAACGCCGAGCGCGCCCTGCAGGCAAGCGAAGCGGCCGCGCGCGCCGCCCTCGCCCAGGCCGAGGCCGACCGGCGGCGGCTCGATGCGCTGCTCAGTTCGGCCCCCGTGGGGATCGTCTACGCCGACGCCCAGGGCGCGCTCTCGTCGGCCAACCCGATGATGCACGTGCTGTGGGGCGAGCACCCGATGACCACCAGTCCGGAAGGCTATGGCGACTGGCGCGGCTGGTGGGCCGACGGTTCGCAGCGCCACGGCCAGCCGGTCCAGGCCCGCGACTGGTCGCTGGTACGCGCGCTGCGCGGCGAGCAGGTCGATGCCGACTTTGTCGAAATCGAGCCGTTCGGCCGACCGCATGAGCGGCACTTCCTGCTCACCCGGGCCGCGCCGATTCGCGACGACGCCGGCAACATCACCGGCGCCGTGGCCGCGTCGATGGACCTGACAGCCCAGGTGCAGGTTCAGCGCGCGCTGCGCGAGAGCGAAAACAAGTTCCGCACGATGACCGAAGCGATGCCGCAGATGGTGTGGTCGGGCCTGCCCGATGGCACCAACGATTATGCGAACCGGCGCTGGTGCGACTTCACGGGGATGACGAGCCAGGCGCTGGCCGGCAGCGGCTGGACCCGCGCCATCCACCCTGACGACTTGTCGGCGCTGCGCACGCAGTGGATGGCCAGCCTGGCCAGCGGCGCGCTGTTCGAGATCGAGCACCGGCTGCGCCACCACAACGGCGACTACCGCTGGGTGCTCAACCGCGCGTTGCCGGTGCGCGACGAGGCCGGCGCCATAATCCGCTGGATGGGCACGGTCACCGACATGCACGACCACCGGCTGGCCGCCGAAGAGCTCAAGGCGGCCAATGCGCGCAAGGATGAATTCCTGGCGATGCTCGCGCATGAGCTGCGCAATCCACTGGCCCCGATCAGCACCGCCGCCCAGATGCTCAAGCTCTCGAACCTCGATCCGACGCGCACGGCGCATGCGGCCGACGTGATCGGCCGCCAGGTGCGGCACATGGTCGAGCTGGTGGACGATCTGCTCGACGTCTCGCGCGTCACGCGGGGCCTGGTCGAACTCGAGCGCCTGCCGGTCGATCTCAAGACTGTCATTCACAGCGCCATCGAACAGGCGCGTCCGCTCATCGAAAAAAAGGGCCACACGCTCGCCACGCGCCTGGGCGCGGCCAATGTCACTGTCACGGGCGACCGCAAGCGCCTGGTGCAGGTGATGACCAACCTGCTGGGCAACGCGGCCAAGTACACGCCGGACGGCGGCGAGATCACCGTGTTTGCCCAAGCCGACGCTGCTACCGGTTGCGTGACCCTGTCGGTCAGGGACAACGGGATCGGCATCGACGCCAGCCTGCTGCCCGACATCTTCGAGCTGTTTACGCAAGCCCGGCGCACACCCGACCGGGCACAGGGCGGGCTGGGCCTGGGGCTGGCCCTGGTGCGCAGCATGGTGACGCTGCACGGCGGCAGGGTCGAGGCGCACAGCGACGGCCCTGGCAGCGGCAGCTGCTTTGCCGTCACGTTGCCGCTGGGTCCACGCGGGGTCGGAGCCGCCGCCGCCACGCGCGAGGACGGCGCGCTGGCTTCGCACACGGCGCTGCGCATCATGATCGTCGATGACAACCGCGACGCCGCCGAGTCGCTGGGCATGGTGCTCGCGGCCGTGGGCCATGCCGTGCAGGTCGAGGAGTCGCCGCATGGCGCCCTGCTGCGGGCCGAATCCGGGGCGTTCGATGTCTGCCTGCTCGACATCGGCCTGCCCGACATGGACGGCTACCAGCTTGCGCGCCGGCTGCGGGTGGCGCCGCGCCTGGCGGGCGCTGTCATGGTGGCGCTCAGCGGCTACGGACAGCCGCAGGACGTGGCTGCGTCGCAGGCCGCCGGTTTTTCACGGCACCTGGTCAAGCCGGTAGACATTCCGTATCTGCTGGCGCTGCTCGACACACTGGCGCCGGCCCCGGGAGCCATGCCGGCCTGACCACAATCGTACGGCATGCGTCCGTGCCCCGGCGTAAGATGGCCGGACGTCAAGACGCACGCCACCATCGAAAGGACAGCCTCCAGTGAGTTTCGCCACCGACCAGCAAGCCGGTTCCGACCACCTCTCGGCCAATGCACAGCGGATGCTGGGCTTGCGCGGGTCCGTCTTCGCGACCTGGGAAGCGCGCGTGCGCGAACGCGTCGCGCAGGCGCGCAATGTGCAGCATCCGATCCTGATCGATACGCTGCCGCTGTTCTATGAGAACATCGTCCAGAGCATCAGCCCCGACTATCCGCGCACATCCGCCGTCGACGGCACCACGGTTGCGGCCGAGCATGGCGGCGAGCGCGCCCGCATCACCTCGTACGATCACACTGCGCTGATCGAGGAATACCAGATCTTCCGCTGGGCCATCTTCGATGTGCTGCACCGCGAACAGGTCGTGCTCGATCACAGCGAAATCCACACGATCCATTCATCGATCGATTCCGGCATTCAGGAAGCCGTCGAAGCGTTCTCACTCGTGCACAGCGGTTTCCGGGAACGCTTCGCCGCAGCGCTGACGCACGATATGCGCGGCCCGCTGGGCGCCACGGTCACTGCGCTCGAACTCATTCAGCGCAGCAACGACCCGGACCAGATCAAAAAGGTGGCCGGCAAGGCGCTGGCCAATACCCGGCGCATGAGCAGCATGGTCGACGAATTGCTCGATACGATGGCGTTTCACAGTGGCGAGAGCATTCCGCTGACCATCACGACCTTTCCGATGGACGAACTCGTGGCCGAGGTACTGGCCGACGCACGCACAGCGCACGGGTCCCGTTTCGAGCTGCACGCGCATCCTGTCGATGGCTGGTGGGATCGCCAGGTGTTCAGGCGGGCGCTCGAGAATCTGGTGTCCAATGCCGTGAAATACGGGGCGCCTGCCACGCCGATCAGCGTCAAGGTGGACCAGCTCCACGAACGCCTGCTCGTGTCGGTGCACAACGACGGCCCGCCGATTCCGCCGCACGAGCAGGAATGCATCTTCCAGATGTACCGCCGTGCCGAGCTGGCCCAGCGCGGCGATCCGCAAGGCTGGGGCATCGGCCTGCCCTATGTGCGCGCAGTGGCCGAAAGCCATGGCGGCAGTATTGGCCTGGACAGCAACAGCGAGCGCGGGACAACGTTCTTCATCAATATTCCGATTGATGGGCGCCCCCATGCCGGGTCACGTACACTGGTTGCCGGACAGGCGCCAGGAGCGACGACAATCGACTGAATCACTGCCGGACCTGGCCAGCACATCACAACGATCTCCAGGAGAACCCGCATGCCCCATGACATCACGCTGCGCACCCTTTCGCATGCCGACGCCCGCGCCTGCAGCGAGCAACTGGCCGATGTCCTGATCGATTGCGTCGAAGGCGGCGCATCGGTCAGCTTCATGCTGCCGCTATCTCGTACGACAGCGCTGGACTACTGGCACGACATAGCAGGCGGCGTGGAGCGCGGCGAGCGGACGCTGATCGTGGCGCAGGACAGGGCCGGCATTCTCGGCACCGTCCAGCTGATTACCGCCATGCCGGACAACCAGCAACATCGGGCGGATGTGGCCAAGCTGCTGGTGCGGCGCCAGGCACGCGGCGCGGGCATCGGCCGACGGTTGATGGAGGCAGTCGAAGAAGCCGCGCGTACGCAAGGGCGCAGCGTGCTGGTACTCGACACGGCTGACAGCACGGCCGAACGCCTGTATGCACGGTCGGGCTGGCAGCGCGTCGGCAGCGTCCCTGACTTCGCCTGTTTGCCCGACGGCCCGCTGTGTGCAACGACCTTCTTCTACAAGCACTGCGGGCCTGCCAGTGCACTTGGGCGCTGATGGGTCATGCGCCGGTACGATACAATACAAGCAATTAAAACGAATTCAATGAATTCTCATTGAAGCGATGGATAGTGCGGGAGCAGTTCAGGTGGCAACTAAGCAAAGTGCAGTAATGTCCGACGAGGTATGCACCACGCAGGTGGCGGCGCAGATGCTGGGTATCTCGGTGTCGCTGGTGCAGCAGCTGGTGGAAACAGGCGTGCTCGATGCCTGGAAGACCCAGGGCGGGCACCGCCGGATTCCGCTCAGGGCAGTACTCGACTACAAGAACAAGCTGGCCGGAAGCATGGGGCGCGACGCCGGCGGCCGCGCGACCATTCTCGTGATCGAGGATAACGCCATCCAGCGCGCCCTGTACCAGCGCCAGTTTGCTGCGTGGGAGTTGCCAGCGGATTTCATCTTTTGCGAAAACGGCTACCAGGCGCTCCTGCAGATCGCCCGCCGCCCGCCCGACATCCTGCTCGCCGATATCGTCATGGAGGGCATCGACGGTTTTGAAGTGGTGCGCACCGTCATGACCGACCCGGAGCTGGCCGACGTCAGCATTGCCATTCTGTCGGGGCTGCCTGCCGATGAGCTGGCGGCCCGCGGCGGCGTCCCGGCAGGTGTCGTGTTCTTCCCCAAACCGATCAACTATGACGAGCTGCGCGGCTATCTGCGGGCGAGCGTCGCGCAGCGCGCCCGCAAGCCCACGCCGGCGTAGCGCCTACCTGCCAATCCAACGACCACCATATTCGTTACTTTAATTTCAAATAAACTAAATTAGCGGATTTAAAGGTTTTGATGTAAACTCATTGTCTGCCAGGAGAGCCGGCACGAGCGCGTCATCCGCCGTTTCCATGCCGCGCGCTGCCCCCTCGCAGGGTGCCGATCAATACCGACGGAGGGCATGGGTGATTGCGGACACATCGATGAACGACATGCCATGGTGGCAGCGCCTGCAGCGCCTGGACACGCGCACCGTCAGCGCCATGATCTGCGCGGGCCTGGTGCTGCTGCTCACACTCGCGCTGGCCGGTTCAGCCTGGGTATTGCACTTTCGCGAGATCGACGACTGGGCCAGCGATCTCGACAATCTGACGCTGGCGCTGGCCGAAAGCACGGCGCAATCGATGGCCTCGTCCAGCCTGGCGCTCGACAACATCCTCGCCGCGCTGCCTGCCGACGACGGCGATCCGGCACTGGGGAGCGAGGCGCTCTATCGCACCATGAGCGACAAGATCAGCGGCCTGCCCCAGGTGGCCGTGGCCAGCATCATCGGCGCCGACGGCGCGCTGCTCAGTTCCACACGCGCCTGGCCAACGCCGGCCATCAACCTGGCCGAGCGCGATTATTTCGCCTATCACCGCGCGCACCGCGACCCCGCCCCTTACGTCAGCCGCCCGGTACGCAACAAGATCAACGGGGCCTGGACGTTTTACCTGAGCCGGCGTCGCGAAACCCCCCATGGCCGCTTCGCGGGCGTGGCGGTGGTGGGCATCTCGTGCGCCTCGTTCACTGACTTCTTTCGTTCCGTCAGCCCAGGCCAGCAGGCGGCGATCTCGCTGTTGTCGAGCGACCAGGTGCTGCTGGCCTCCTGGCCGCAGCGGGATGCCTCGATAGGCCGGCCGCCAGCAGCCGTTGCCACGGATGACGAGGCGCGCATGGTGGCGCAGCGCCCCGTACGCAACTATCCTCTGGTCATCGAAGCGTCCGTGCCCGAAGCGCTGTTGACAAGCGACTGGTGGCGCAATCTGCGCCCGCTGGGCGCCATCGCGATGACCGGCATGCTGGGCGTGGCGCTGGCCTTTGGCACGGTGCTGCGCATCGTCCGCCAGCGCGAGCGCGATGCGGTCGAGGCGCTTGCGCTCAAGGCCCAGGCCGATGCGGCCAACCAGGCCAAGTCGCGTTTTCTGGCGATGATGAGCCACGAGATCCGCACCCCGATGAACGGCATTGTCGGCATGTCCGAACTGCTGTTTGGCGCCGGGCTGCCGGCGCCGCTGGACACGTATGCACGCACCGTCCACCAGAGCGTGCTCGAGCTGCTGCGCACCATCAACGATATCCTCGACTTCTCAAAGGTCGAGTCCGGCAACCTGGAACTGCTGCCGCAGGCGTTCGACCCGCTGCGCCATGCCGCGCAGCGGGTCGACTCATACCGCATGAGCGCAGAGCGCAAGCGCCTGGCGATCGTGCTGCGTCCGGGCGTGCTGCCATCGGCCGTGATGGCCGACCCCGACCGCATCGGCCAGGTGCTGGGCAATTTGCTCAGCAACGCGATCAAATTCACCCCGGCTGGGGGCGGCCCGATCGAACTGACCGTGGTGGCACGGCGCGATCCCGACACGAGCAGCGGGTGGCTGCTGCTGTACCAGGTGAGCGATCACGGCATCGGCATCGACCCGGCAGCCCAGGCGCGCCTGTTCCAGCCCTTCAGCCAGGTCGACAACACCATCAGCCGCGTGTACGGCGGCACCGGCCTGGGGCTGGCCATCTGCCGCCGCCTGGCCGACCTGATGGGTGGCAGTATCGACCTGGTCCCGCGCACCGGGCCCGGTGCCTGCTTCCGCCTGGTCGTACCGTGCAGCCTGGCGTCGGCGCCGGCGCCCGACACCGTCACCGCATCCGGACTGCGGGCTACCGTGGGGACGCCGCGCGTGCTCGTCGTCGAAGATACCGAGATCAACCGCGAACTGTTGCGCATCCTGCTTGAAAAACTTGGGTGCCGGGTCGACGAAGCGGTGAATGGCGCGGTCGCGCTGGCAGCGCTGGAGACCAGCACCTACGACCTGGTGCTGATGGACTGCATGATGCCGGTACTCGACGGCTACGAAGCCTGCCGCCAGCTGCGCCAGCGCGAACACGCCACCGGCGCACCGCGCCTGGCGGTGGTAGCGCTAACCGCCAGCGCCATCGACGGCGACCGCGAACGCTGCCTGGCGGCCGGCATGGACGATTACCTGAGCAAGCCCTTCACGGCGGAGCAGCTGGGCGACCTCGTGCGGCGCTGGACGCAGCCGGTGCGCTGACGGGGCGCGGCCAGGCGCTGCCCGCCCTGCCCGGCTTGTCGGCGGCCAGCGACCCGGCGCTCAAGAGGTTGCCGGCACGGACGCCGTCAACAGGCGCACGGCGGCCTCGGCGGCGCGGAAATCGAAGCGCCGCAGCGGGTTCCACACACGATCGAGTATCACCGCCGGCAGCAACGGCGCCAGCGCGGCAAGGCAGGCTTCGGCCTGTTCCAGCGCCTCGGCGTCAAGTGCTTCGAGCAGCCTGGTCAGGTGCGCGTGCAGCACCGCCGGCGACGCTGCCACGGGCGAGGCTGCTGGCGCTGGCGCCGGCCCAAGATAATGCTCGATCGCGCGCCGCGCCTGCGCCAGCACCTGCGTCAATGGCGCCAGGTCGACCGCGACGCCGTCGGCGCCCGGCTCGCGCATGGCGGCGTACAGCATCCGCTCGGCCTCGTGCGCGGCAGCACGCGTGGCAGGCAGGGCCAGGCTGGCGGCCACGCCGGCCAGTTTGTGGGCCAGTGCGGCCGCTTCGCCGGGCCGGCCGGCAGCCAGGCTGGCGCCGATCAGCGCCGCGCTGTCGCCATGCAGCTCGAGGAACTGGGCCAGATACTGGCGGTAGGCCGCGCCGTCCAGCCACAGGGCGAGTCCGGCAGCCACGTCGAGCGCGTCATCATCGACCTGTGCCGGTGCCGGGCCGTCCAGGGCGCCCGCGCCGCCGCCGCCCCCGCCGCCGCTGCCGCCGATGCCGCCGCTGCCGCCGCTGCCGCCGCTGCCGCACAACCGTGCAATCAGCGCAAGCATCGCCGGCACGTCGAATGGCTTGCTCAGCACATGGCACATGCCGGCCTCCAGCGCCGCCTCCTGCTGTTCCTTGAACGCACCGGCAGTCAGCGCGATAACCGGCAGGCCGTCGAACTGCGGCATGCGGCGCAGCTGCCGGGTCGCCTCGATGCCATCCATGACCGGCATCTGCACGTCCATCAACACGACATCGGCCTGGTCCGGATGCGCCAGCAGCCAGTCCAGGGCCTGCCGGCCGTCGCCGACGCAGACGGTTTCGGCGCCCTGGTCGCGCAAGATGCGCTGGACCACCTCGCGGTTGATGTCGCTGTCGTCGACGACCAGAACGCAGACGTCGTGCAGCGCCTGGCCAGAGGGCGCGGCGGCGGCGCAGACGGATGTGGCGCTGGCCTCGGTGGACGCCTGCAGCGGCAGGCTGAAGCTGAATACGCTGCCGCGGCCGGGGGCGCTGTCCACGACCAGCGCGCCGCCCATCAGCGCGACCAGCTGGCGGCAGATGGTGAGCCCCAGGCCAGTGCCACCGAAGCGCCGCGTGGTGGAACTGTCGGCCTGGGTGAATGGCGAGAAGATCGCCTCCTGGGCACCGGGGTCGATACCGATGCCGGTGTCATGCACGCTGAACTGGAGTACCAGGGCGTCGCCGTCGCGCCGCAGCAACGTGCAGTGCAGCGCGACCTTGCCGTTTGGTGTGAACTTGACCGCATTGCCGGTGAGATTGAGCAACACCTGCTCGAGCCGCAAAGCATCCCCCAGCAGGATGCCGACGCCGGGCGGCGGCGTGTCGACGATCAGTTGCAGGTCCTTGCCGGCAGCGCCGATGCGCATGCTGGTGGCCACCTTCTCCAGCAACTCGCCCAGGCAGAACGGCGCGGTCTCAATGAGCATGTGCCCGGCCTCGATCTTCGACACATCGAGGATGTCATTGACGATGGCCAGCAGCGACTGGCCGGACACACGGATATTGCGCACCATGCTGCGGGCGTCGGCGTCGATCGCGCGCTGCTCGAGCAGATAGGCGAAACCCAGCACGGCGTTGAGCGGCGAGCGGATCTCGTGGCTCATATTGGCCAAAAACTCGGCCTTGCTGCGGCTGGCTGCCTCGGCCGCATCGCGGGCCAGCAGCATCTCGGCCTCGGCACTTTTTTGCGCCGAGATGTCCTGCGCGAAGACGAGGGTCGCCGGGCCGTCCGCCAGCTTTACCTGCGCGGTAGTCTTGTAGACCGGCACGGAGGAACCCCATTTGCCCAGGCCGATTGCCTCGAAATGCTGCTCGGTCGGCGTATCGGCCTCGATCAGTGCCTCCTGCCGCGCCAGCCCGGCCAGCGACGGCGCTGCGATCATGGCGCGCCAGGGCAGTCCGGTCAGGTCGTCCGTCGCGCCATAGCCGTGCAAGGCCCGGTAGCGCGGGTTGGAGTAAATGAAGCGGCCGTGCCGCAGGATGGCCACGGCCAGCGGCGCGTCCTCGATCAGCGTGCGAAACCGTGCTTCGCTGTCATACACGCCCTGCATGGCAGCACGTGCACGCGCCTGCTCGACATCCTGGCGCGCCCACTGCGCACGCTTGCGCTGCACCAGCGCCAGCGCCCCGCAGGCGCCGGTTGCCAGCACGACGAACAGCACGGCCAGCGTCAGTCCCTGACGCCGCAGCGGCGCGGCAACTGCGGCCGCGTCGCGGCTCAGGCCAATCACGAGCGGATAGTCCATCGCCAGCGCCACTGGCGCAATCGTGGCCATGGCCATGACCCGCTCTTCGCCGGTGGTGTAGACCCGGCCTTCGAGTACCCCGGCCACCCGGCCGCTGCTGCGATGGCGCTGATAGAACGTGCCCGCGCGCGCCAGGTTGGTGCCGTCGATCTTTCCTTTCGGCGGATAGTTCAGCAATTGCCTTCCGCCACCGTGGATAACCAGTGCCCAGACGTCGGGCGCATACATCGCTGTGCGGAACTGGCCGGTGAAATATTCGGGATCGAGGGTGGCAAGCACCATTCCCCCGAAACGGCCGGCTGCGTCCGGCACCATGCGCGCAACCGTCACCACCTGGTCGCCGCGGATCGAACGGAACGGCTCGGCCACGTACAGGGTCCGGCTGCTGGGCGCGCGGCGCACTGCAGTCACATAGTCGCGCCGGGAAAAATCGCGCCCGTACAAGTCGTGTTGGCTGGCAGCACGCACTCGCCCGTCGCGGTCGAACACCATCATCGTGCGCAGTCCCGGCATCGCGCCGACCAGCGCCGACAGACGACCGGCCAGCTCTGCATCGGCAACGGCGCCGTCCGGAGCGCTCAGGTAATCGCGCACCACGCCCTCGAGCGCCACGTTGGTGGCCTCGAGATCGGTCTGGATATTGCTGGCCAACAGCGTGGTAAAGGACAGCAACCGGGCCCGCTCGCTGCTCTCGAGGCGCTCTACCTCGGTCAGCTGGAGATAAGCGAGGCTGGCGCCGATGAACACCAGCGCTGTTGCCAGCATGGCGAACTCGATATATCGACGCCGCATGGTGGTACCCGTGAGTAGGCGGATCATTTTTCTCATGCTACACCTGGCTGGCAAAAATACGACGGATGCGTCCATGGATTGCAGCGAAAGCGCCACTGTCCCGATGCATTCCTCCATGTTGCATCACAGAAGGCACCCGGCGATACACGTCGTGACAAATCACAACACTGGATCAAAAATAAACCGATTTATTCGTTTTATTTGAGTTATTCGATTTTTTATGACATAAAATTGTTGCTGGTATGAATCAAACAGGTGGCGCACCACGCCCGCCACACCTTCCAGCAGGAGTCTGTCATGCGCAATAATTTTCCGGTCACCGATGTCGAAATCGAACTGAGCGACACCGAAACAATTGTCTCGACCACGGATTTGCAAGGCAACATCACGTATGCGAATACGTACTTTATCGCCATCAGCGGTTACACCGAGGAGGAGCTGATCGGTGCGCCCCAGAACATCCTGCGCCATCCCGATATGCCGGTCGAGGCGTTTGCCGATATGTGGGCCACGATCCGCTCGGGCCGGTCCTGGACGGGCATGGTCAAGAACCGTTGCAAGAACGGCGACGCCTACTGGGTAATGGCCAACGCTACCCCGGTCATGGAAAACGGCAAGGCTGTCGGCTACATGTCGGTGCGCACGAAGCCGACGCGGGCCCAGATCACGGCGGCTGCCGAACTCTATCGCAACCTCAAAGCGGGTACCGCCGGTAACATCCGTCTTCAGCAAGGCATGGTGCGCGCGACCGGACTACGCGGCTTGCTGGCGGCCGCAACCCATATGACGCTGCGCCGCCGCATCGCGCTGAACCTGACGGGCCAGTGCGCGATGCTGCTGCTGCTGATGGGCTTTCACCTGCTCAACGGCGCAGTCCGGTTTCCCCACCTCGAAACCCCGCTCGGCATACTGACCGGGGCCGCTGGCGTGTCGTTGCTCTACTTCTGGTACGCGTTACACGCGACGCTGCTGCGGCCAATGGAGGTAGCGCGCCAGGCTTGCCAGACCATGGCGGGCGGCGACCTGAGCGTTGAATTCAGCAGCAGCCGGCAAGATGAAATGGGGCAGTTGATGCGAGCCATGCACCAGTTACGCGTCAACTTGCAATCCATCGTGGGCGACGTGCGCACCAACTTCCAGCAAATCAGCGTGGCGACTGCGGAGATCGCGACCGGCAATATGGATCTGTCGGGACGTACCGAGTCCCAGGCCTCGGCGCTCGAAGAAACCGCGTCGAGCATGGAAGAGCTGGCCTCGACCGTGCAGCAGAACAGCGCCAGCGTCGGCCAGGCCAGCACCATGGCCGAGGCCGCCGACGGCACTGCCGTCAGCGGTGGCCTCATCGTCGGCGAAGTCATTGCCACGATGGACGAGATCTCGGAGGCGTCGCGCAAGATCGGCGACATCATCGGCATCATCGAAGGCATCGCTTTCCAGACCAATATCCTGGCCCTGAACGCCGCCGTCGAAGCGGCCCGCGCCGGCGAGCAGGGACGCGGCTTCGCCGTCGTCGCCAGCGAAGTGCGCAATCTGGCCCAGCGCAGCAATACCTCGGCGCAGGAGATCAAGCGGCTGATCGCCGCCTCGATCAGCAAGGTCGAGGCCGGCGCCGCCCTGGCCGTGCGCGCCGGGGAAACCACCCAGCAGGTGCAGGCAGCCGTGCGCAAGGTCAGCGGCCTGATGAACGAGATTGCCTCCGCCTCGCGCGAACAGGTCGCGGGCATTGGCCAGGTCAACGACGCCGTCACGCAAATGGATGGCGTAACCCAGCAGAATGCCGCCCTGGTCGAGCAATCGGCCGCCGCCGCCGCCGCCCTGCAGGAACAGACGCTCAAGGTCGTCCAGGCACTGGCCGTGTTCAAGCTGGCCCGCAGTGCAGCGCCAGCGTCCATGCCAGCAACGCCGCCCCGCCGTTCTGCGGGCGTCACCCGTGCTGCCGCGCTGCAGCTGGCCCTGCCATGATCGGGAGCGGTCGGCAAGCCCCGCCGGTTGCGCGTGCCGGTCTGAAGAAAGTCGCCGTCAAGCAGTTACGGCCAGGAATGTATGTGGAACAACTGTGCTGCTCGTGGATCGACACGCCCTTCTGGCAATCGTCCTTCCTGATCGAATCGGCGGCGCAACTGGAGCGCATTGCGACCAGTCGCGCCGCCGAAGCCTGGATCGATACCGAGCGCGGACTCGATGTCGAACCCGCGCCAGAGGCGAACGCCACGGCGCCGGCCACACCACGCGCTGCAGACGACACCGCCTTTCGCTTCCGCCCCGCCCCACGTGCCACGATGGACGACGAACTCGGCCGCGCCGCCGTGCTGCTCGACCAGTCGAAGCGTGCGCTGTTCGACATGTTCAACGAGGCGCGCATGGGCTGCGCCGTCGAGGTGCGCGACGCCATGCCGATGGTCGAATCCATCGCCGCCTCGGTGCTGCGCAATCCCGGCGCACTGATCGGCCTGGCGCGCCTGAAGACAGCCGACAACTACACCTACATGCATTCGGTGGCGGTCTGCGCATTGATGATCGCGCTCGCGCGCCAGTTGGGGCTCGACGACCATCTCGCGCGCGAACTGGGCCTGGCCGGACTGCTGCATGACGTTGGCAAGATGGCTGTCCCGGCCGAGGTGCTCAACAAGCCGGGTAGCCTGACCGAGGACGAGTTTTGCGTCGTGCGCAGCCATCCGGCGCAGGGCCACGCCATGCTGCTGGCTTCGCCCGGTGTCGGTCCGGTTGCGCTGGAAGTGTGCCTGCACCACCACGAGCGCCCGGACGGCCGGGGCTATCCGCATCGGTTGTCCGGTGACGAGCTGGGCCTGTATGCACGCATGGGCGCGGTCTGCGACGTGTACGACGCCATCACGTCGAACCGCCCCTACAAGTCTGGCTGGTGCCCGGCCGATTCGCTGCGGCGCATGGCCGAATGGGCCCGCGCCGGGCAATTCGACGAGGCCGTGTTTGCCGCCTTCGTCAAATGCGTGGGAATCTATCCCGTGGGCACACTGGTGCGTTTGCAATCCGGTCGCCTCGGCGTCGTCGCGGAGCAGCCCTGCGGCAAATCGCTGCTGCTGCCCAAGATCAAGGTGTTTTTCTCGACCCGGGCACGGGCTTATATCCGGCCGGAGTTGATCGACCTGGGGGCGCCGGGCGCGCGTGATGCGATTGCCGGATGCGAGAACGCTGCCGAGTGGGGCTTGCGAGACATTGACCGGTACTGGCTTGGGGACGGCGTCGCGAAGGCGTCGTGATGGTGCTGAACCATATCAAGTACACACAAACTGAAACAACATTTCCGGCTGATGTAATTCGATAGATTATCAAGCGTAATCATTAGTTATAATTTAACTAATATGAATAATGATTCCGGGGACGAAATGAATGATTGGCAATGCGATTTGGTTCGGTACGGCATGCGGCGGCCCTTCCTGAAGGAACAGTCGATTTGGGCGGTTTGGCTGTATCGTCAAGGACGCCGCATTGATCTACGTTCTGCAGGCCCCAGCAAAAAGTTTCAGACGACGCTGTACTGGCTGGCCTTTCGCGTAGTCGAGACGACCACGGGCGTCAGCCTGCCGAAATCTGCCGACATTGGTCCAGGCCTGCGGATCTGGCACTTTGGCAGTATTTTTATTCATCCCGCTACGAAGATCGGCGCAAATTGTACGTTGCGCCAAGGGGTCACGATTGGTAACCGTCATGTGGACGGTCCCGTGCCCGTTCTTGGTGATGACGTCGAGATCGGCGCGTATGCGCAAATACTGGGTGGCGTCAAAATTGGCAACAACTGCCGCATCGGTGCCATGTCAGTCGTCCTGACGGATATGCCGGATGGCAGTACTGCAGTGGGCGCACCCGCGCGCCTGATTTTCCAACCTCAAGCAGACGTCCCGGCAAAGCAAGCCATTTTGGCTTGATCGCGTGGGGTCAGGTCCCTGCATTCTTCTTCAAGTTCAGTCGGCAATCGTTACCAGTCACGCGCATAAAAACAGCGCCGAGTCATCGGTTGTCCGGTGACGAGCTGGGCCTGGACGCGCCCGTGGGCGCGGTCTGCGATGTGTGCGGCGCCATCGCGTCGAACCACCCCTACAAGGCGGACTGGTGCTCAGCCGAGTCCCTGCGGCGCATGGCCGAATGGGCCCGCGCCGGGCAAACCGACGAGGCCGTGTTTCCCCCTTTCGTCAAATGTCTGGGTATCTATTCCGTGGGCATGCTGGTACGCCTGCAATCGGGCCGCCTCGGCGTTGTCGCGGAACAGCCCTGCGGCAAATCACTGCTGCTGCCCAAGATCAAGGGTTTTTCTCGCCCCCGGGCTCGGGCTTGAACAGGGAGCGTAAATTACTTATCGATGAGAATCGTCAGCCACCACCGATAAGATAAATAAACAAGTAGATAGTGCGGCGACCATAGCAAGAAAACACTCGGTGCTATTCTGCAATACCATTCCCCGCAGAATAATTTCTATATTTAAAATTAATTTCCCAATATCACTTAGGACGACGTACTGGTGATTGAGAAGATGCATTCAATTAAGCATGGTTCACCAAATGAAATAAGTTTTGATTAATTTTGTCGGTAAAATTTACACAGCTACCCACTGGCAATGAAATGTATTTACAACCCATTGTAAATTAAGGATTTCATTGATCTGGCCCAGTTATTGCATACTTAAAAAGCTCATCCAACAACAGGGGAACAGTAATGAAAAACTTGTTTGCTAAACTGTCAGTGGCAGCTGCCTTGGTAACGTGCGGTATCGCTCAGGCAGCGCCAATCCCATATTCACCAGTCGGTACGGAGAACGCTGCGGTGTATTCGTTTGTTGCAGCATCAACCGGCAGTGTGACGGGCTATTTTGCCGGGGCGGGAGCAGCAACCTACATGAATGAAGTGTCCATGCTTGTCAACGGTGTAGCAACCGGCCTTTACGGGCTGAACAATCAGACATCGGTGTATGGTCAGTCATTCAACTTTGGGCCTGTTGTTCAAGGCGACATCCTGGTGTTCGTTCTCCGGAATCTTGTACCAGGCAATGTTGGCCCGTGGTATTCCCAAACTAGCCTGAATAGCGACTTTGTCAACCATGTCTATTCGTCTTACTACGCTGGCGATGCAAATATGATCGCCGGGACTTACGTCGCGTTCGAAGATCTGAATAATGGGGGTGACTTTAACTACAATGACGTGAGTTTTGTTTTCGCCAATGTCTCGGAAGTTCCTGAGCCCGCATCCGTCGCCTTGCTCGGGCTCGGTTTGCTGGGTCTCGGCGTGAACCGTCGCAAGAAACAGCACAGTGTGTAAGTAACGCTTGTTACCTACCGTCTGGCGGCTGCGAATAGCGCTGGCATGACTTATTTCCTCAGGCTGCTCATTGTCGGGCAGCCTTTTCCATTTGGCCAGCCCTGGAAAATCATACTCACACCGGCGCTTCCTGCGCTGATCGGCCGGCAGCGCGCCGGCGGCAACCCGTGCTGCGCAAGAGCTTTCGCAGGGATAAAAGCTTCAGAAACGAAAAAGGCCAACCTCTCGGCTGGCCTGACTCGTTGATTCTATTGGTCGGGGCGAGAGGATTCGAACCTCCGACCCCGTGCACCCCATGCACGTACGCTACCAGGCTGCGCTACGCCCCGACTAGTCAATAATTATATCAGAGCCGCAAAAAAAATCTTGCGCTTTTGCCATACCCATCGAGGCGGCATGGCCCGGCGCTTATTTCCGCTTACTTCCACTCTCCACGCAGCGTCATGACCTGCTGCTGCAGATATTCGGGTGTCGCCAGCTCCGGCGCCACTGGCGTACCCACCGCCAGCGACAGTTGCGAGCGCATGCCGCGCGCGATGCGCCGGCCGAACAGATTGCCCTGGTCACGCGTGAACCAGCTCCCCCACAGGCCACGCAGCGCCATCGGAATCACCGGCACCTTGTTGCGCTCGATGATCTTGGTGATGCCGCTTCGGAACTCGCTCATCTCGCCCGTCTTCGTCAGGCGCCCTTCCGGAAAAATGCAGACCAGCTCGCCGTCATGCAGCGCGTGGGCGATGTCGACGAACGCCTTTTCCATCGTCCACGGGTCTTCCTTGGCCGGCGCGATCGGGATCGCGTTGACGGCGCGGAAAATCCAGCGCAAAAACGGCGTCTTGAAGATGCGGTGGTCCATCACGAAGCGGATCGGGCGCGGGCTGGCCGCGTTGATGACGATCGCGTCGACGTAGCTCACGTGGTTGCAGACCAGCACCGCCGGACCGTCGGCCGGGATGTGCGACGTGTCGATCATGCGCACCCGGTAGACGGTGTGGATCAGGATCCAGGCCAGGAAGCGCATCAGGAATTCCGGCACCAGCGAGAAGATATAGATTGCCACCACCGCATTGAGCAGCGCCGTCGTCAGGAACAGTTCCGGAATCGTGAAGCCCTGCCCCAGCAGCAGGATCGCCACGCCGGCCGAGGCCACCATGAAGACGGCATTCAGGATGTTCATGCCCGCGATCGTGCGTGAGACGTGTTTCTGGTCGCAGCGCGTCTGGATCAGCGCGAACAGCGGCACGATGAAGAGGCCCCCGAACACACCAATCATCACCAGGTCGAACAGGATGCGCAAGGCGCCTGGCTGGCCCAGCAGCGCGAGCCAGTCGACGATCGCCGTGCCCGCCGTGAAGCCCGAGCTGGCGAAATACAGGTCAATGCCAAACACCGACAGGCCAATCGAGCCGAACGGCACCAGGCCGATCTCGACCTTGTGGCCCGACAGGCGTTCGCACAGCAGCGAGCCGGCGCCGATGCCGAGCGAGAACACGGTCAATAGCAGCACGAAGACGCTATGGTCGCCGCGCAGGTAATCCTTGGAAAACACGGGGAACTGGGCCAGCAGCAGCGCGCCATAGAACCAGAACCACGAGTTGCCGAGCATCGACAGGAACACCGTGCGGTTCTTGCGCGAGTACGAGAGGTTGCGCCACGATTCGGCAATGATGTTGCGGCTGATGCGCAGCTCGGGCACCGGCGCCGGCGATGGCGGGATGCGCCAGCTGGCCAGCAGGCCCAGCACGGCGAAGAACAGCGTCGCACCGGCCACCAGCATGATGCCGTTCGGCCTGCCAACCAGCACCGCGCCGGCCACTTCGCCCAGCAGGATGCCGACGAACGTCCCCATTTCGACAACGCCATTGCCGCCAACCAGTTCATCGGGCTTCAGGTTTTGTGGCAGGTAAGCGTACTTGACAGGCCCGAACAGCGTCGAATGCATGCCCATGCCGATCACGGCTGCGATCAAGAGCCACAGATTGTGCGTCATCCAGCCGATACCGGCCACCAGCATGATCGCGATCTCGGCGATCTTGACGATGCGCGCGAGCCGGGCCTTGTCGAACTTGTCGGCGAGCTGGCCGGCCGTGGCCGAGAACACCACGTACGGCAGGATGAACAGGCCGGGGATCAGGTTGTTGATGAGCGAGGGGTCGAGCGTGGTCCAGTTCAGCGCGTCGTAGGTCATCACGACCAGGAGTGCCGTCTTGAACAGATTGTCGTTGAACGCGCCCAGGAACTGGGTCCAGAAAAAGGGGGCGAAACGGCGCTGGGTCAGCAGGGAGAATTGGCTCGGTTGGCGCATGCTGGAGGGCTCGGGTGACTAGGATGCCGTAATGTACAACGGCAAGCACGGCCGAACAAAGCATGTTTCTCATATTCATGCTTGCGTATTCGCATCTGATACCGGAGGTCGTGACCGGCGATACGAAACAGCCCTGAAGAATCATGCGGCACTAATCACGCGGCACTACGCGGCCCGCATGACGCGGGTGACCCTGAGCAAAGCGGCCACCCGATGGTTCGGCTTTGCCTAGCCCAGCGATTCCAGGCGAATCCGCGTCACCTTGCCAATCACGGCCGGCATCGCCTCGATTCTGGCAATCGCCGCATCGATGCTCTTCTCCTGCGTCTGGTGCGTGAGCATGATGATGTCGATATTGGTCTGGTTGCCCGGCTCTTTCTGCAGCACGGCGTCGATCGAGATATTGCCGTCGGCCAGGATGCGCGTCAGGTCGGCCATCACGCCCAGCTGATCCTGCACGTGCACGCGCAGGTAGTAGCTGGTGGTGATGTCGGCCATCGGCATGATCGTCACGTCGCTCATCTGGTTCGGCTGGAACGCCAGGTGCGGCACGCGGCCGGATGGGTCCACGGTGGCCAGGCGCGTCACATCGACCAGGTCGGCGATCACGGCCGATGCGGTTGGCTCTGCGCCAGCGCCCTTGCCGTAGTACAGCGTGACGCCCAGGGCATCTGCATGCACCAGCACGGCGTTCATCGCGCCCTCGACATTGGCGATCAGGCGCGCGGCCGGGATCAGGGTCGGGTGCACGCGCAGCTCGATGCCTTCGCCGGCGGCAGTCGTGGTGCGGCGGGTGATGCCCAGCAGCTTGATGCGATAGCCCAATTGTTCGGCGTAGCGGATGTCCACCGCCTGCAACTGGCTGATGCCTTCCACGTAGGCCTTGTCGAACTGGACCGGGATGCCGAAGGCAATGGCCGACATGATCGTCAGCTTGTGCGCAGCATCGACGCCCTCGATGTCGAAGGTCGGATCGGCCTCGGCGTAGCCCAGCGCCTGCGCCTGGGCCAGCACGGTGGCGAAGTCCAGGCCCTTGTCGCGCATCTCGGACAGGATGAAGTTGGTGGTGCCGTTGATGATGCCGGCCACCGATTCGATGCGGTTGGCAGTCAGGCCTTCGCGCAGCGCCTTGATGATCGGGATGCCGCCGGCCACGGCCGCCTCGAAGGCGACGATCACGCCCTTCTCTTGTGCGGCCGCGAAAATCTCGTTGCCGTGCAGCGCCACCAGCGCCTTGTTGGCGGTGACCACATGCTTGCCGTTGGCAATGGCTTGCAGCACCAGTTCGCGCGACAGCTCGTAGCCGCCGATCAGCTCGACGACGATGTCGATATCGGGATGGTTCACCACGGCGAACGGGTCGCTGACGACCTCGACGCCATCGCCGGTGACCGTGCGTGCGCGCTCGGTATTGCGCGCGGCGACCATCGTCACTTCGATGCCGCGGCCGGCGCGGCGGCGGATGTCTTCCTGGTTGCGCTTGAGTACGTTAAAGGTACCGGCACCAACGGTGCCGATGCCCAGCAGGCCAACTTGAATCGGTTTCATAAAATCTGTTTCTCGTGAGGTCTGGGCGCGACGCGCTGAATCAGGCGTGGCGCCGTCGGTAACCGTCGAGGAAGCGCGCAATGCGTCCGCAAGCGTCGGTCAGGTCGTCGGAATTAGGCAGGAACACCAGCCGGAAATGGTCCGGGGCGATCCAGTTGAAGCCGGTGCCTTGCACCAGCAGCACTTTTTCCTCGGTCAGCAGTTCGCAAATGAACTGCTGGTCGTCCGTGATCGGGTACATCTTCGGATCGAGGCGCGGGAACATGTAGAGCGCAGCTTTTGGCTTCACGCAGGACACGCCCGGTATATCGGTAAGCAATTTGTAGGCGAGATCGCGCTGCCGGAGCAGACGGCCGCCTGGTCCCACCAGGTCATTGATGCTCTGGTGGCCGCCCAGCGCGGTCTGGATCGCGAACTGGCCCGGGGCGTTGGCGCACAGACGCATCGAGGCCAGCATGTTCAGGCCGTCGATATAGCCTTTGGCATGACGCTTCTCGCCCGAGACCACCATCCAGCCGGCGCGGTAGCCGCACGAGCGGTAGTTCTTCGACAGGCCGTTCAGAGTCACGAACAGCACGTCGTCGGCCAGCGACGCCATTGAGACGTGCTCGGCCATGTCGTACAGCGTCTTGTCGTAGATTTCGTCGGCGTAGATGATCAGCTGGTGCTGGCGCGCCAGCTCAATGATCTCGAGCAGCACTTCGCGCGGATACAGGGCGCCGGTCGGGTTGTTCGGGTTGATGACGACGATGGCGCGCGTGTTTGGCGTGATCTTGCTGCGCATGTCGGCGATGTCGGGCATCCAGCCAGCGCCTTCATCGCAGATGTAGTGGCGCGGCGCACCGCCGGCCAGGCTCACGGCGGCGGTCCACAGCGGATAGTCGGGCGCCGGCACCAGTACCTCATCGCCATTGTTCAGCAAGCCCTGCATCGACATGACGATGAGTTCGGACGCCCCGTTGCCCAGGTAGATGTCGTCGATCGTCACGCCGGTGATGTTTTTCTCTTGCGTGTAGTGCATGATCGCCTTGCGCGGCGCGAACATGCCTTTGGAGTCCGTATAGCCGGCCGCGCCATGCATATTGCGGATCATGTCGCTGACGATCTCGTCCGGCGCATCGAAGCCGAACACGGCGAGGTTGCCGATATTGAGCTTGATGATTTTCTGGCCGTCTTCTTCCATCTGGCGCGCCTGCTCCAGGGCCGGTCCGCGGATCTCGTAGCAGACGTCGTCGAGCTTGTTCGATTTGGCAATCGGTCGCACAGTATCCCCTGGAAAAACGCCTGCACTGTTGCAGTGCGCAAAAATACCATTCTGCCCAAAGCGCACGGTTTAGGCAACCTTGCCGATCCGGTTACAATGGGCATCCGCACAGTCACCGCTTACCAGCGTCTACTTCGCCTATCGCCATGAAGCTCCATTCCGACAATACCCAGCAATACCAGACCGTCACCGGCGTCGATGCCAGCGGCGTCGAGATCAATGCCCAGCGCTACGATTACAGCCTGACGCTGCTGCCCGAGGTCCCGCCGCGTCCCTGGAACGTGACCGATTTCGACCAGCTCACCGCCGCCCACTTTGATGAACTGGCGCAGGATGCGCCGGACGTCGTCATCCTCGGCACCGGCGCGCGCCAGCGCTTCGTGCACCCGCGCCTGGTCACCAGCCTGTCGAGCCGGCACATCGGCGTGGAAAGCATGGACAACGGCGCCGCCTGCCGCACATATAACGTGCTGATGGGCGAAGGCCGCAAGGTTACGCTGGCTCTGATCCTCGAACGCACCGCCTGAATCGCTACAAGGGCGGTTCAACAGGGCCGCAAACGTTTCAATCCGGGTAAATATTGCGATTCTGCCCACAAGAGTACTAGCGGCAGATAGCGCCCACGGATTATCATGGGGTGCCGCTCCCCGCCATGGCGCGCCGGGAGGGTCACCCTGCAGCTGCGCTGCGACCGTCAGGAGAAACCCGTGGCCGAGAGCCAACTTGCAACCTTTGCCCCCTTCACCGCCCCGATGACGGGCGAGAAACCGTTCGAACTGCTCGGCCGTCCCGCCAAGTACACGGTGCTGTACTTTTACCCGAAGGACAATACCCCTGGCTGCACCACCGAGAGCATTGCCTTTCGCGAAGCCTATCCCGAGTTCCAGGCACTGGGCGCCGACATCTACGGCTTGTCCCGCGATTCACTGCGCTCGCACGAGAACTTCAAGTCCAAGCTTGGCCTGCCGTTCGAACTGATCTCGGACGCCGATGAAGCCGTGTGCACGCAGTTCGACGTCATGAAGATGAAGAACATGTATGGCAAGAAAGTACGGGGGGTCGAGCGCAGTACGTTTGTCATTGACGCTCAAGGCCGATTGGTGAAAGAATGGCGTGGCGTGAAGGTCAGTGACCATGTGACTGAAGTGCTGGAATTTCTGAAGAGCCAGCCCTGACAATGGATGGCTCCAGTTTGTTCAACCTGCTGGATCGCTGCCACTTATTTTGAGTCGACCTGTAATTCAACCTGTCCTGCATCTGCACTATCCCCACCCGGTTGCCCACCGGGCCGGCGCATTTCCCGGCTCGGCCGTGTTGCAACAGTTCAACCGTAACTCCCCTTATCCCTGTTTAGTTGCGTCATTCCGTGCGCCAGCGCCATGTGGCCCGCGCGCGCACGGTCTTCCAGACTTTTTTAGATTGAGAACCTGATGCCACTGCCAAAAATGCCAAATGAGCCAGCAACCATGCTGCTGGTCAAAGATTACCCCAAGGCCGAACCCGGTCGTTCGCCGGTGCGTTCGATCTCGGCCAAGCCCGATCCCGAAGTCGATGACCTGATCAGCGGTCAAGCCGTGCCGACGCCGAAGTCGCGTGCACGCCGCAAAGCGCAAGACACCCTCGCCGCTGCGCAAGCACCCGTGCGTGCGGCGCCAGTTGCCGAAGTGAAGCCTCAGGCTGCGCCCGAAGTTGCACCAAAAGCTGCATCTCAAGCTGCGCCCCAAGCTGCACCTCAGGCACCCAACGTTGCCCCGATCTCGGCCAAGCTTCGCGATCAGGATGCCGAACAACTGCATTCCACCAAGCAGAAGCCCGTGGAAGCGCCAGTCAAATCGTCCACCAGTCGCAAGGCCGACCGCTCGGGCCTGACCAAGGTGTTCGTGCTCGACACCAATGTGCTGATGCATGACCCAAGCTCGCTGTTCAGGTTCGAGGAACACGACGTCTATCTGCCGATGATGACGCTCGAGGAGCTCGACAACCACAAGAAGGGCATGTCCGAAGTGGCGCGCAATGCACGCCAGGTCTCGCGCACGCTTGACGCGCTGATCGCCAACGTCGACGACGACGCGATCGAGTCCGGCATTCCGCTGTCCAAGCTGGGCAACAAGGATGCCAAGGGCCGCCTGTTGTTCCAGACCCGCCTGACCAGCGCGCCGCTGCCGGAAGGCCTGCCGGAAGGCAAAGCCGACAACCAGATCCTGGGCGTCGTGCGCGCACTCGAGCAGCAGCAGGCGGGCCGCGCGATCGTGCTGGTGTCGAAAGACATCAATATGCGCATCAAGGCGCGCGCCATCGGCTTGCCGGCCGAAGATTACTTCAACGACCACGTGCTGGAAGACAGCGACCTGCTGTACTCGGGCATCGTCCAGCTGCCGGACAACTTCTGGGACACGCACGGCAAGGACGTCGAATCGTGGCAAGAGAACAAGCAAGGCAACTCGGCGACCTACTACCGCGTGACCGGGCCCTTGATCCCGACGCTGCTGGCGAACCAGTTCGTCTACATGGAGCCGAAGGATGGCCAGTCGCCGCTGTACGCCCAGGTCAAGCAGATCGACGGCAAGACCGCCGTGCTGCAAACCCTGCGCGACTATAGCCACAACAAGAACAATGTGTGGGGCATCACGGCGCGCAACCGCGAGCAGAACTTCGCACTGAACCTGTTGATGAATCCGGAGTGCGACTTCGTCACGCTGCTGGGCCAGGCCGGTACCGGCAAGACCCTGCTGGCCCTGGCCGCCGGCCTGGCGCAAGTGCTCGAGACCAAGCTCTACAACGAGATCATCGTCACCCGCGTGACGGTGCCGGTCGGTGAAGACATCGGCTTCCTGCCAGGTACCGAGGAAGAAAAAATGTCGCCATGGATGGGCGCCTTCGACGACAACCTCGAAGTGCTGATGAAGTCCGACGGCGATGCTGGCGACTGGGGCCGCGCGGCAACGCAGGACCTGATCCGCTCGCGCATCAAGATCAAGTCGCTCAATTTCATGCGTGGCCGCACGTTCGTCAACAAGTTCCTCATCATCGACGAAGCGCAGAACCTGACGCCCAAGCAGATGAAGACACTCGTCACGCGCGCTGGTCCTGGCACCAAGATCCTGTGCCTGGGTAATATCGCGCAGATCGACACGCCATACCTCACCGAAGGCTCGAGCGGCCTGACCTATGTGGTCGACCGCTTCAAGGGCTGGAACCACGGTGGCCACGTCACGCTGGCACGCGGCGAACGCTCGCGCCTGGCCGACCACGCCAGCGACGTGCTGTAATCGTTGTGCCGCCTGCCTCGTGCAGGCGCAGTCCACGAACGCCCGCCCTTACCGGCGGGCGTTTTTTTTGGCTCAGTCAGCGTTATCTATTGATGACACTGATGGCAATACTAAGCAATTGTTCTGGTGAAAAAATCCGCTCACCATCCAGCGCCCAGCGCCAGCCCAGATAATTGGACAGATAGCGCGACGCCACGCCACGAAAGCCTTGTAGCCAGGCCTTGAAACGCTGGTGGTAGGCATTCACGTTCTGCACATGGATGGCAAGGTTGCCCAGCCGCCTCGCACGCACCCTGGCGCGCAAATTGACCGTCTCGTGCGCGATCCTGTGCTTGCGCGCAAAGGCACGGTAGGAAGCATGGCTGTCACTGACCAGCAACGCCTGCGGATCGAGCCTGGGGAGCAAGTCACGCTCGAGTTGCGCAGCTGTGAGCGCCCCGCGGCCAGTGACGGCATCGACCGTGCGCCCTTCACGGTCGCGCGCGACCAGGATGCAATCGAGTTCGCTGGAAATGCCCCGCTTGGCAGCATGGCCGCCGCGGTGGCGCGCTGGCCGATCGAGCGTGCGTGAACCTTTTTGTGACTCGAGCAAAAACGTTTCGTCGGCCTCGACGATGCCCTTGAGAGATGCTGGCCGGTCGAACTTGACCCAGTGCAGGAAGCGGTGGCGCCAGCGAAAAGCGGTGTTGCGGTGTACGCCGACCCGATCTGCGGCCGTGCGCACGGGGAGTGAATCGAGCAGCACTTGAGAATAGGCGAGCCATCTGGCTTTGAGCCTCAACCGCGCCAGCGGCGTGCCGGTGAGGTCGTTAAAGGTGCGGCCGCAGGAACAGCAACGGTAGCGCTGCAAGTCGTTGGCAAAACCATGCCGGTAGCAGTGCTCGTTGCCGCATCTGGGGCAGCAGCGGTCTGGTGCTCTGACCTCACTGATGAGCGCAACCACCTGATCGAGCCCGGCTGCAGGATGCAGTGCATCGAGCACTTGCCGGCGCTGCGGCCCGTTCAGCGAAGGCAGTTTTGCGAACCAGCCCTTGAAACGTGGCGCTTTCATGATCGACTCCTGACGCTGGGGACGGGGGTTGGACCACGGTCCCTCTCATCAGTTCAAAGCGCTCCTCTATTTAACGTTGACTGCGCCTTTTTTTGGCGCAGTCAGCGCTATCTGTCGGTGATCCTGATCGCAATGTGCATCAATCGCGCTACCATATTCACAAGAGCCACCACACCATCATTGGAGAATCGACGTGCCACACATGCTCCTGATCCACGAAGCGATCGGCCAGCGCGCCACGCGCACCGATGCCGAAGGCCGCGCCCGGTACGAAGAGATGCTGCGCTGGGGTGACGACCTCAAGACGCGTGGCCTGCTGCTGGCTGCCGAATCGCTCGCTCCTGCCGCGAACTCCGCCCGCGTCACACTGCTCGAGGGCAAGGCCCGCATCGTCGACGGCCCTTTTGCCGAAACCAAAGAGATGATTGGAGGCTTCTTCCTGGTCGATATCGGCACGCGCGAAGAAGCCATCGCGCTGGCGGCCGAATGCCCGGCCGCCGCCTGGGCCACGGTCGAAGTGCGCGCACTTGCGCCGTGCTACGTGCGCTGATTTTTTTCACCGCCGTTGTCGAATGCAGGTGGCGCCGTTCGTCGTCGTATCAGGAGGCCGACCACCGGACTCCATCCACAGGAGAACACCATGCGTTTCATGATCATCGTCAAAGCCAATGCCGACACCGAAGCGGGCGTCATGCCGCCGGAACCCCTGATCGCCGCCATGCTCGACTACAATCAGGAGCTCGCCGCCGCCGGCGTGCTGCTCGACGGTAGCGGCCTGAAGCCCACCAGCCAGGGCTGGCGTATCCGCTACGAGGGTAACGAGCGGCGCGTCATCGACGGTCCGTTCACCGAAACCAAAGAACTGATCGCCGGCTATACGCTGATCCAGGTCGGCTCGCGTGAGGAAGCCATGGAATGGAGCCGGCGTTTCCCCAACCCGCACGGGCCAGGGGCACCGGCCGAGATCGAGGTCCGCCCGATGTACGAGCTCGCGGATTTTCCGCCATCCCCGTCCATCGAGCGCATGTGCGCGATGTCGTAGGGGCGCAATGGCGGGCGACATCGACAATCTGCTGGCCGCGCTATGGCGCATCGAATCGGCGCGCATCGTTGGCAGCGTGGCGCGCATCGTGCGCGATGTCGGTCTGGCCGAGGAACTGGCGCAGGATGCCGTTGTCGCCGCACTCGAACACTGGCCGCGCGACGGTGTGCCGGATCGACCGGGCGCGTGGCTGATGACCACGGCCCGCAACGTCGCGCTCGACCTGTTGCGGCGTGACCGTCTGCTGCGCGGCAAGCTCGAACAGATCGGTGCCGACCTCGATGCCCTGGAGTCGATGCAGGTGCCCGATATTGCCGATGAACTCGATGCGCGGCAGCGGGCCGTGGTCAAGGACGACCTGCTGCGTCTGATGTTCACCGCTTGCCATCCCGTACTGTCGCTCGATGCGCGCCTGGCGCTCACGCTCAAGCTGCTCGGCGGGTTGTCTACCGCCGCGATCGCACGCGCCTTCCTCGTCTCCGAAGCGACCATGGCCCAGCGCATCGTGCGCGCCAAGCGCACCCTGAACGACGCCCGTGTTCCCTTCGACCTGCCGGCCCCTGGCGAGCTGGGAGAGCGGCTGGGCGCGGTGCTCGAAGCGGTCTACCTGATCTTCAACGAAGGCTATAACGCCAGCACCGGTAACGACTGGATGCGTCCAGCCCTGGTCGACGAGGCACTGCGCCTGGGCCGTATCCTGGCCGAGCTTGCACCGGCCGAACCGGAAGTCCACGGCCTGGTCGCACTGATGCAATTACAGGCCGCGCGCATGGCTGCGCGCCTGGACGCTGCGGGGCGGCCGGTGCTGCTGCTCGACCAGGACCGCTCACGCTGGGATCGGTTGCTGCTCAGGCGCGGCCTGGCCGCCCTGGCGCGCGCCGGTGCAGTTGGCGAGCCACGCAGCTACGTGCTACAGGCCGGGATCGCCGCCTGCCATGCGCGCGCGCAGCGTGCGGAACTCACCGACTGGCACCGCATCGCCGCCTTGTACGGCCAGCTCGCTGTCTGCCAGCCATCTCCCGTGGTGGATCTTAATCGCGCAGTCGCCATCAGCATGGCCGACGGCCCGGCGGCAGGCCTTGCCATCGTCGAGCGGCTGGCGCAGGATGGCCGGCTGAACGGCTACCACTGGCTGCCAAGCGTGCGTGGCGATCTGCTTCACAAGCTCGGCCGCTACGATGAGGCATGCGCTGAGTTCGAGCGTGCAGCCACCATGACAGCCAATGCCGCCGAGCGCGACCTGCTGCTGGCGCGGGCCCGTCACAGTTGCTCCACATGACACTGCACCCTTCCATGCACAAGACATTTTTCTCATACCGATGCCCGCGAGCTACAATCTCGCTATGATCTAGGCTGTATTGTGCGGTTCTGACCTGGCAGGGAATGCATCATGAAATTTCGTTTTTGGGGAGTCCGCGGATCGATCCCGTCCCCTGGGCCACGCACGGCGCGCTACGGCGGCAACACGACCTGCATCGAGGTGCGCACCGATGGCGACACGCTGATCGTGCTCGATGGCGGCACCGGCCTGTTCCCGCTGGCCCAGCACCTGCTGGCCCGGCCACCCGTGCACGCCAATATCTTCATCACGCACAGCCACTGGGATCATATCCATGGCCTGCCCTTCTTCACGCCGCTGTTCGTCAAGGGCAGCCGTGTGCGCCTGCATGGCGCGCACGACCCGGTAACGGGCCGCGGCATCGAGCACGTGATGGGCGTGCAGCTACAAAACAGCTATTTCCCGGTCGGCGAAACGGACATGAGCGCCACCATCGAGTACTGCACGCTGACGATCGGTGAACCGATCGCGCTCGGCGATGCGCTGGTAGCGAACGTGGTGACGAACCACCCGGTCACCAATCTCGGCTACCGCATCGACTGCGACGGCAAGTCGCTGTTCTTCACGGGGGACCACGAGCCCTGGTACAACCCGCATCCGGCCGGGCACCCGCTGTACGCAGCGGCCGAGGTGCAGATGCGCGACGCCGAACGTCGCATGGACGCCGTGATGGCGGGCGTGGACGCGCTGATCGTCGATTGTTCGTACACGCGCGACGAATACCCATCCAAGCGGGGCTGGGGCCACGGTACGTTTGACGGCGCCATCTCGATGGCGCTGCGCGTTGGCGCGCGCACGCTGTACTGCACGCACCACGAACCGACGCGCGGCGACGATGACCTCGAGGCGGCGTTTGCCGACGTGATGGCGCGCCACGCCGGCTGCCTGGGCGAGCTGCAGGTGCTGCTGGCCTACGAAGGCCTTGCCGTCGATCTCGGCTAGCCGACGTCACGCCCAAGCTCACCTGTCAATTCTGTCAGGATACCGTGCACGTCTTCCGGCGTAGAATGATATGCGGCTGTCAATACTGAACAGCCACCCTACCGAGCCCGCCACCATGACCTTTCCGCTGACATCACTCTTCACCTCGTGCGCTGCCGCCCTGTTGCTGGCCGCCTGTACCACCCCTGCCCCTGCCAGCACGGCCCCCGACGGCGCGAAGACGGCCAGCGTGCGCGAAGAACGCAGCACCCCGATTGGCACCTACCTGCCACGCAAGAAAGGCCAGACGGTCAACAATGCCGGCACCGTCAGCGACGTCGAGCGTGAGAACATGAAAAATTCCGGCGTCGGCACGGGCGCGATGACGCAGCACTGAAAAGAAAACGGCGCCAATGGCGCCGTTTTCAATCATGATCAAGCCACGATTACATGATCTTGGTGCCGATCCACCAGGCCACCGCCGCCATGAAGGCCGACGCTGGAATCGTGAAGATCCATGCCCACACGATATTGCCGGCCACGCCCCAGCGCACGGCCGAGGTCTTGCGCGCAGCGCCCACGCCGACGATGGCGCCGGTGATCGTGTGCGTCGTCGACACCGGAATACCGAACGCGCTCGACAGCAGCAGCGTGACCGCACCGCCGGTCTCGGCGCAGAAACCGCCGACCGGCTTGAGCTTGGTGATCTTCTGGCCCATGGTCTTGACGATGCGCCAGCCGCCGAACAGCGTGCCGAACGCGATCGCCGCGTAGCACGAGATGATCACCCAGGCCGGTGGATACTCGGCCGTCGCGCTCGTGTACCCGGCGGCGATCAGGAGCATCCAGATGATGCCCATCGTCTTTTGCGCGTCGTTGCCGCCGTGGCCCAGCGAATACGCCGCCGCCGACACCAGCTGCAGTTTGCGGAACAGGTTGTCGACCTTTCTGGGCGTGGACTTCACGAAGATCCAGGCCACCATCAGCATGATGATCGAGCCCAGCACAAAGCCCAGCAGTGGTGCGACGACGATAAAGGCCACGGTCTTGATCAGGCCGCCCGAGATCAGCGATCCGGTGCCCGCTTTCGCCACGGCCGCGCCCACCAGGCCGCCGATCAGTGCGTGCGACGACGACGAGGGAATGCCGTAGTACCAGGTGATGACGTTCCACGAGATCGCCCCGACCAGGGCGCCGAAGATCACGTAATGGTCGACTACGTGCGGGTCGATCGTGCCCTTGCCGATGGTTTGGGCGACCTTCATATTGACCACGAAGATCGCAATGAAGTTGAAGAATGCCGCCATTGCGACGGCGTGCTGGGGTTTCAGGACCCCGGTCGAGACCACGGTGGCAATCGAGTTTGCCGAATCGTGAAAACCGTTCATGAAGTCGAATACCAGTGCCAGGAGCACGAGCATTCCCAGCACGTAGATGCTGATGTTGAGATTATCCATGGTTATGCAGGCCGCGACGCTTACGCGTTCTCGACGATGATGCCTTCGATGATGTTGGCCACGTCTTCGCAGCGATCGGTGACCGTCTCGAGAATCTCGTAGATGGCCTTCATCTTGATCAGGTTGCGCACGTCCGGCTCGTCCCGGAACAGCTTGGACATCGCCGCGCGCATCACGTGATCGGCGTCCGATTCCAGGCGGTCGATCTCTTCGCACAGTGCGACCATCTTGGCGGCATTGTCCATATTGTGCAGCAGCGAAACGGCTTCCTGCACCTTTAGGCAGCAGGCCAGGCACAGCTCGGCCAGGCGTTTGGCTTCCGGCGTCACCGCTTGCAGGTCGTACAGCGAAATCGTCTGGGCCGCGTCTTCCATCATGTCCAGGATGTCGTCCATGCGCGTGATCAGCTTGTGGATGTCGTCGCGGTCGATCGGCGTGATGAAGCTCTTGTGCAGCAGGTCCACCGTGGCATAGGTGATCTTGTCCGCCTGCTTTTCGATCGTCTCGATCGCATGGGTGCGGGTTTCGAGATCGTCGAAATTGGTCATCAGGCTGACCATTTCCTGCGCCCCTTTGACGCACAAGGCGGCGTGCTGATTGAAAAGATCGAAAAACTTGCCCTCGGTGGGCATGAAACGTCCAAACATAGATTCTCCGTATTGACTCTCTGGGATTACGCGGTCGCGCCGGGAATGCGGCCACGCGTAAAGGCGGCCATTAAAACATCAATGGCCGCCTTGGTGTTACTACAAATGGTTATTTAGTCACCCTGATACACAGACAGGTTGCCGCTGTAATTGCCGAACTTGGTGTACTGGCCGATCCAGGTCAGGCGGATGGCGCCAATCGGACCGTTACGCTGCTTGCCGATAATGATTTCGGCCGTGCCCTTGTCGGGCGAATCGGGGTTATAGACCTCGTCGCGGTACAGGAAGATGATGACGTCGGCATCCTGCTCGATTGCGCCGGATTCGCGCAAGTCGGACATCACGGGGCGCTTGTTTGGCCGTTGCTCCAGCGAGCGGTTCAGCTGCGACAGCGCCACCACCGGGCACTGCAGCTCTTTGGCCAGGCCCTTGAGCGAACGGGAAATTTCCGAGATTTCGGCGGTACGGTTGTCCCCCGGCTGGCTACCCTGCATCAGCTGCAGGTAGTCGACGATGATCAGGCCCAGCTTGCCGCACTGGCGCGCCAGGCGCCGCGCACGTGCGCGCATCTCGATCGGGTTCAGCGCCGGCGTTTCGTCGATGTACAGCTGGGCGTCGTTCATCTTCTGGATGGCGTGCGTCAGGCGCGGCCAATCCTCGTCGTTCAGGCGGCCCGTACGCAGGCGGTGCTGGTCGAGCTGGCCGACCGAGCCCAGCATACGCATTGCCAGCTGGGTGCCACCCATCTCCATCGAGAAGATCGCGACCGGCAGACCCGCTTCAATGGCAACGTTCTCGCCGATATTGACGGAGAACGCCGTCTTGCCCATCGACGGACGGCCGGCAACGATGACAAGGTCGCCCGGCTGCAGACCCGACGTCATGCGGTCGAGGTCGATGAAGCCGGTTGGCACGCCGGTGATTTCGCCCTGGTTTTCGCGGCTATAGAGCTCGTCGATGCGCTCGACGACTTGCGTCAGCAGCGGCTGAATCGGATTCCAGCCCTGCTGGCCGCGCGAGCCGGATTCGGCAATCGCAAAGATCTTGGACTCGGCTTCGTCAAGCATCTGCTTGACTTCCTTGCCCTGCGGGTTGAACGCATTGCCCGAGATTTCATCGGCCACGGTGATCAGCTTGCGCAGGATGCCGCGGTCGCGCACGATCTCGGCGTAGCGCCGGATATTCGCGGCGGACGGCGTATTCTGGGCCATCGCGTTCAGGTATTGCAGGCCGCCCACATCATCGGCCTTGCCGAGCTGGTTGCAGGCCTCGTAGACGGTGATCACGTCGGCCGGTTTGCCGCCGTTAATCAGGCGCACCATCTGTTCGAAGATGATGCGGTGGTCGTAGCGGTAGAAGTCTTCCGCGTTCATGAAGTCGGCGATACGGTCCCACGCGGCGTTATCGCGCAGCAGGCCGCCAATGACGGATTGCTCGGCTTCGATGGAGTGCGGGGGGATGCGCAGGGCGTCGAGTTGCGGATCTGGAGATGCTGCGTTCATGGGCGGGATTATACCTTTTCCAGTCCTGTGACTGACATGGTTGGAAAGCCGAAAAGCAAAAAAGCCGGGCGAACCCGGCTTTTTCAGAACTGCGTGCTCAGCACATGTACAGCGTGTGCTTAGGCAGCTTCGCCCACAACGGCGACGGTGATTTCCGACACGACGTCGGTGTGCAGAGCGACTGCAACCGGGAATTCGCCGGTGGTTTTCAAAGGGCCGGTCGGCAGGCGCACTTGCGACTTCTCGACAGCGAAACCTTGCTTGGTCAGCGCTTCGGCGATGTCGAAGTTGGTGACCGAACCGAACAGACGGCCATCAACGCCGGCCTTCTGGCCGATGGTGACGGTCATGCCGCTCAGCTTGTCGCCTTCGGCCTGGGCAGCCGACAGCTTTTCAGCTGCTGCTTTTTCCAGTTCGGCGCGCTTGGCTTCGAACTCGGCGACGGCGCCGGCGGTAGCGCGGCGGGCCATCTTTTGTGGGATCAGGAAGTTACGTGCGTAACCGTCCTTGACCTTGACGACGTCGCCCAGGTTGCCGACGTTGACTACTTTTTCCAACAGAATGATTTGCATAGTGATCTCCAGATATCTGACTGTCGTGACCGACGATTAACCGTGGTGCAGGTCGGTGTACGGCAGCAGCGCAAGGTAGCGTGCGCGCTTGATCGCGGTGTCGACCTGACGCTGGTAGTGCGCCTTGGTGCCGGTCAGACGTGCTGGCATGATCTTGCCGTTTTCCTGGACGAAGTCCTTCAGGGTGTCGACGTCCTTGTAGTCCACCTGCTCAACGCCAGCGGCGGTGAAGCGGCAGAATTTCTTGCGCTTGAACAGCGGGTTTTGCTGTTTGCGCTTCTCTTTGAGTTTCGCTTTGTTTTTGTCGAACTTTTTACCGAATGCCATTTGAGGCTCCTGTATCTAAATTGCCGGGTTAAGCGGCACTGAAATCAATGATGTGAAACACCAGGGCTTTGCTGTTGCGATTTTTCCGTGCAAGAAATCCGTTGAACCTGTAGCTGGCGCCCAATTCGGCGCTGGCAAACCTGCCCGAAATCTCGCCCGCGGCGAACGCGGGGACTTCGAACGCGACCGACCTTTCGACTCCGGCCTCTTCCTGCTGCGATTCGTGCATCAGGACGGCTGAAACGATTGGCACACCGGCCGGGGTGTAACGCAGTACGTCGCGCTCGGCGATGGTCGCCATGAGCTGGAGGTGGTTTGCGTTATGCACCCGGTGTTACTGGTTACTACGAATAACTGGGAAAAACTTAAGCAGCAGCAGGCGCTGGCGCAGCGGCTGGAGCGGCTGCTGGCGCAGCGGCTTCGGCACGGTGGCTCTTGGCTGCGTCTTCGCGCTGCACCGATTTCATCATCGGCGACGGTGCGGTTTCAGCTTTTTTCAGCTTGACGGTCAGGTGACGCAGAACCGCATCATTGAACTTGAATGCAGTTTCCAGCTCGACCAGGGTCTCGTTGTCGCATTCGATGTTCAGGCAGATGTAGTGTGCTTTTGGCAGCTTCTGGATCTGGTACGCCATCTGGCGGCGGCCCCAGTCTTCAACGCGATGGATGTTACCGCCGCGGCTGGTCACCGTGGTCTTGTAACGCTCGATCATCGCCGGAACTTGTTCGCTCTGGTCCGGATGGACGATAAAAACGATTTCATAATGACGCATGCATTACTCCTTGAGGACGTTTAACAAATGCCCACCTCGGCGTCAAGACGAGTGTGGGAAGGGAAAGCCGGCAATTATAACCTGAATATCGGTGACTTGGAAACCCCCGATGATGCTTTATCGCCTCGATTGGCCCCGCATTTGGCGTATCTGACTCGACAATTCCAGCGTTTTGACGGCTATTTGCACCCTGAATCACGATTTTCGCGATATTTTTCGCGTTTCCCCTTGCGCGCGCGAGAATACTGTACAAAAATACAGGTTACATACATAACCGGTTGCTGTAACACATTTATGCTAAAGCTCACTGCACGGCAAGAACAGATCCTGAACCTGATCAAGGAAGCGATCGAGAACACCGGTTTCCCCCCAACCCGGGCTGAAATCGCTTCTGAACTGGGTTTCCGCTCGGCCAATGCGGCTGAAGAACATCTGCAAGCACTGGCGCGCAAGGGCGCCATCGAAATTTCACCTGGCACATCGCGCGGCATCCGCCTGATCGGCGCGAGCGTCGAAGCGATCCCGATGCCGCCGCCGTCGTTCATGTCGCTGCCGCTGGTCGGGCGCGTTGCGGCGGGTAATCCGATCCTGGCGCAAGAGCACGTCGAAGCCACCTACAACGTCGACGCGGCCATGTTCGCGGCGCGGCCTGATTTTCTGCTAAAGGTCAAAGGCTGGTCGATGCGCGATGCAGGCATCATGGATGGCGACTTTTTGGCGGTCAAGAAAATCGACAGCGCCAAGAACGGCCAGATCGTCGTTGCGCGCCTGGGCGACGAAGTCACGGTCAAGCGCTATCGCAAGACGGGCGACCTGGTCGAACTGCTGCCAGAAAACCCTGACTTCAACATCATTGCCGTCTCGCCAGACGAAGAATTCGCGCTCGAAGGCCTGGCTGTCGGCTTGATGCGTAGCTGGAACTGATGTAATGGCGCCGGCCTCCCCGGCCGGTGCCTGCTTTACCCGGCGTTGCCCTACCCGGCATTGCTCAGTTCGACGCCTTCTTCACCACGGCGTTGTGCTGGTTGATGAATGCCTCGGTGGCATTGCGCCACGCTGCAAAATCCGCCAGGATCATCTTTGAATTGACCTTCGCGCCTTCCGCGATATTCTGCCGCACCTGCTCCAGGTGGGCTGCCGAGGCGTCCGCCTCCTGCTTGTTCATGAGCTTCGCAATATCGGCCGGGATCTTCTTGGTCAGCGGCGACTGCGCATTCAGGTTCGTCACCATCTTGTTGTAGCAGTCCTGCCAGCCCGTCACCAGCTTGTTGACGCGATCGATCTCGTCATTCACTTTCGACACGGCCGGAATGCGCGGCGACGGGCAGCGGTATTCGCCTGACTGTAATTCGGCGCCGTCATAGCCCTTGATCCAGTAATCGATCTCGGCGCGTTTGGTCACGCGCTGTTCCATCACGACCAGCGATTCGGCCGCGACCTTGTTGCCCTTGGCGGCCGACTTTTCGAACAATGCCCTGGCCGCCGGCTCGTCGACGGCACCGGCTTCGCCATACCAGTACATCTGTCCCAGCTGCTGCTGCGCTTGCGGATTGCCGGCGTTGGCCAGCTTGGTATAGAGCTTGAGCGCGCCCGCATAATCCTTCTTTTCAAACAGCGCGTTGGCGTCTTCCAGCTCGCCCGCATAGGCGCCGCTGGCAATAGTCAGAGAAAGGCAGAGCAGGAAACGGTTCATGGGCATCCGAAGAAAATGACAAGCTGACGATGGGGCATCATAGCCCCCTTTTACAGTGGAACTCAACCGTAAAAATGACAAGGCCGGCATCGCGCCGGCCTTCTTTGCATGCCTTTACACCGTGCTTATGCGTCCAGCGCCTGGCGGAAGTCTTCGACCAGGTCGTCGGTGTCCTCGATGCCCACCGACACGCGGATCAGCGACTCGGCAATGCCCATGCTGGCGCGGCGCTCGGCGCCCATCTCGAAGAAGATCGTGTGCGCCACCGGGATGACCAGCGTGCGATTGTCACCCAGGTTCGAGGCAGGAATCGCCAGCTGCAGGCGGTTGAGGTAATCGAACGGATCGATGGACTCGTGCAGCTCAAAGCTGAGCAGCGAACCGCCGGCGCGAAACAGCGACGTGACGATACCGTGCTGCGGATGCGACGCCAGGCCCGGATAGTGGACCTTGGCCACGCGCTCATCAGCTTCGAGCATCGTGGCCAGCGCCAGTGCATTGGCACAGGTACGGGTCATGCGCAGCGCCAGCGTCTCGGCGCCAACGGCGATGTGATGCGCCGCTTCCGGCCCGAGCGACGCGCCGAAGTCGCGCAGTGCTTTCGCGCGCAGCTGCGCCATGCCCTGGGCCTGCGCTGGCTGCTTGCGAAAGTTCGGTGCGATGTTCGGGTACGCGCTCCAGTCGAACAGGCCGGTGTCGGTCAGCGCGCCGCCCAGCGCAATGCCGTGGCCGCCAATCGACTTGGTCAGCGAGTTGACCACGAGACCGGCGCCCACGTTCTTCGGGCGGAACAGCCATGGCGACGTCATCGTGTTGTCGACCACGTACAGGATGCCCCGCTCACGGCACAGCTCGCCGATGCGGGCCAGGTCCGCCACTTGCGTGCGCGGATTGGCGATCGTCTCGACGAATACCATGCGCGTGTTTGGCGTCAAGGCTGCTTCGACCTGCGCCACATCGGTCGCGTCTACAAAGGCAACATCAACGCCCTGCCCCGCCACCGTCTGCCACAGGCTGTTGGTATTGCCAAACAAGAAGCTTGACGAGACGATGGCGTCGCCTGCCTTGAGCAGCGCCTGGAACAGCGCGCCGATGGCGGCCATGCCAGTGCCGAAGCACAGCGTGGCGACGCCATCTTCCATCTTGCTGACCTTGTCCTCGAGCGCGCTGATGGTGGGATTGCCCTGGCGACCGTAACGGAAGCCCGGCTCCTTGCCCTGGAACACGGACGCCAGCTGACGCGCATCCGTGTAGCCGAACGCGACCGACGTGTGGATCGGCTTGTGCAGCGAACCGTGCTCGATCGGCTTGTGCCGGTCGTTGTGCAGGATCGTCGTGGTAAAGCCGTAGGTCTTTTTCTCGCTCATGCTTACTCGGCTGGAACGGCAGGGTTCAGATTCAGTTGGGTGCGGACCTGGTCTTCATCCTTGGCAGCAGGATTGTGACGCGCCGTTTCCTGGCGATCAAGGTATTCCGGGGTCACGTCGCCCGTCACGTAGATGCCGTCGAAGCACGATGCCTCGAAGTTCTTCAGTGCCGGATTGACGTCCGAAATCGAACGCTTGAGGGCATCGATGTCCTGGTAGATCACGCGGTCGGCCGTGATCTCGCGGCAGACTTCTTCGGTCGTGCGGCCATAGGCGATCAGCTCGTCGCGGGTCGGCATGTCGATGCCGTACACGTTCGGGTACAGCACCGGTGGCGCGGCCGACGCAAAGTACACCTTGCGCGCGCCGGCTTCACGGGCCATCTGCACGATTTCGCGGCTGGTCGTGCCGCGCACGATCGAATCGTCGACCAGCAGCACGTTCTTGTCCTTGAACTCGGAAATGATCGCGTTGAGCTTCTGGCGCACCGATTTCTTGCGCATGCCCTGGCCCGGCATGATGAAGGTGCGGCCGATGTAGCGGTTCTTGATGAAGCCTTCGCGGTATTCGACACCCAGTTTCAGCGCCAACTGGATCGCAGCCGGCCGCGACGAATCGGGAATCGGCATGACGACGTCGATGTCCTCGACCGGGATTTCACTGAGCACCTTGTCGGCCAGGTATTCACCCATGCGCAGGCGCGTGGCGTAGACCGAGGCGCCGTCGATCACCGAGTCCGGACGGGCCAGGTAGACGAATTCGAACGCGCACGGGTTCAGCGATGGATTTTCGGCGCACTGGCGCTCGGACAGCTTGCCGTCGTTGCTGATAAAGACCGCTTCGCCCGGCGCGATGTCGCGCATGAAGCGAAAGCCCAGGCCTTCGAGGGCGACCGACTCGCTGGCCACCAGGTATTCGTTGCCGTTTTCGGTTTCGTTCACGCCCAGGCACAGCGGACGGATGCCGAACGGATCGCGGAAGGCCAGCATGCCGTGGCCGGCGATCTGCGCAACGACAGCATAGGCGCCACGCACGCGGCGGTGCACGACAGCAACCGCTTTGAAGATCGCGTCGGCGTCGAGCGAGAAGCCATCGGCCGCCTCCTGGATTTCGTGGGCCAGCACGTTGAGCAGCACCTCGGAATCGGAATCGGTGTTGATGTGACGGCGGTCGTTGCGGAACAGCTCATCCCTGAGCTGGGCCTGATTGGTCAGGTTGCCGTTGTGCGCGAGCGTGATGCCGAATGGCGCGTTGACGTAGAACGGTTGCGCCTCTTCTTCGCTCGACGAACCTGCGGTCGGGTATCGGCAGTGGCCGATTCCGGTGTTGCCTTGCAGCGAACGCATGTTCCGGGTACGGAAAACGTCACGTACCAGGCCGTTGGCCTTGAACATCGAGAACATGCTGCTGTGATTGGTCGCAATGCCCGCAGCGTCCTGACCGCGGTGCTGCAGCAGCAGCAATGCATCGTACAGAAGCTGGTTGACGGGAGACTGCGAAACGACGCCGACGATGCCACACATGAGGTGCTCCTAAAAGCTTGGGTGCAAAATGACAGAAAACTGCGAAAACAGCGACTACTGATTCAGTAATTAATATGCTGCGCGAAGGCAGCTGGCAAGAATGGTTTGACGGTGCGCGCGCCGGTCTCGGCGATGGGCGACAACAGCGCGTCGCGCCAGAATGCCTGCTGCGGGATTGCCGTCATCCCGCACAATATGACGCCGGCCAGCACGATCACAATGCCCCGCGCCAGGCCGAACAGGCCGCCCAGGCCTCGGTCCGCCAGCGACAGGCCGGTGGCGGCAACCACGGCGCCAATTGCCATCGACAGCAGGCCCATCAGGATTCGTACGCCCAGGAACAGCACGATGAAGGCCGCCATCAGGCGCGCGGACCCGCCCGGAATGACCTCGGGCAGCAAGGGCGCGAGCTGGGCGCCATAGACATTGGCCACCACGAAGGCGACGACCCAGCCCACCAGCGACAGGATTTCCTTTACCAGGCCGCGCAGCGTGCTGATCACGACGGAGGCGATCAGCACGAACAGCACCAGGTAATCGAAAATCGTCACGCGGCAGCGAGGATCAGAGTGGCACCATCGAGCCGGACAGACCGATGCCACTCAGTTTGGCGCGCACTTTCTCTGCTTCTTCCTTGCTGAACGGGCCGACCCGCACGCGGATCAGTTCGCCAGACTTCTGGGTGAACGAGGCAACGCCGGCAGCGCGCAGGCGGCTTTGCAACTCGGTGACTTTTTCCTGGCTGGCCAGCGCGGCAACCTGCACCACGAAGCGTGGCGCCGGGCCTTCGGCCTTGACCGTTTTCGGCTCGGCCCTGGCGGCCGGCTTGTCTTCGAGGATCGCGATGGCGCGGGCAGCGTCGTCCGGACGGGCAGGCTTGGCGACCTGCTCGGCTTTCGGATGCGACTCGGCGGCTTTCTCGGCGACTTTCACTGGCTTTTTCTCGGGCTCGGGCTTTTTTTCGGGTTCTAGCTTGCGCTCGGCCTTGACGGGTTCAGGCTTCGTCACCGGCTTGGCTTCAGGTTCAGCCTTCGGTTTTGCTTCAGGCTTCGGCTTGACGGTCTCAACTGGCTTGGCAGTCTCGACTGGCTTGGCCGGCTCGAGCATGCGCATCGGTGGCACCTCGCTGGTCACTGGCGCTGCGGCCACGGCGACCGGCGGCGTGCGCGTGCCGGCCGGCGGCGCCGGAACGGGCTCGATGATTTCTTCGTCGCTATCGACGCTGGCCGTTGGCGCAACCTGCTCGGACGGCACCGGCAACGGTGCAGCCTTGTCTTTATCAGGGATGTGGATGGCGATATCGGTGGCCAGCGGCTTGGGCTCGGAATCGAGCAGCATCGGCAGGGCCACGACGGCGGCCAGGACGAGCGCAACGGCGCCGACCAGGCGGCGGCGCGCGCGTTTTTTCTCGGGCAGGATCGGATCGCCGCGGCTCGAGCGGCGACCGCCCTCACCGGCCGAGCTGGCGCGCTTGGAGCGTGCGCGCTCGGTGTAGGCGGCCTCGTCGTCCTTGACGAAGTGACCGCTGTCGCGAACAGTTTCTTGCTTGTTTTTAGTGCCGAACGAGAACAAGCCCATGCGATTGAGGTATCAGTGTAGTGAGGATTTACGGGCCGCCATCACGCCGGCAACCGTGTAGAACGAACCAAAGACCACAATTCTATCATTCTCCTCAACCCGGCTCAGCGCATTCGCGTAAGCGTCGGCGGGCGAATCGAAGACAGTCACCGAAAAATCGCCTGCTTTCGCACCCGCTGGCTTCAATTCAGCGATCTTCTCGGCCAGCGCCGCAGGGTCGGCCGAGCGCGGCGAATCGAGGCGCGTGACGCACCAGTGGTCAATCACCGAGGCCATCGGCGCGATGACGGCGTCGATGTCCTTGTCGTCCATGATGCCGAACACCGCGTACGTAAAGCGGTGAAAGCCCATATTGCCGAGGTTCTGCGCGAGCGTCGCCGCGGCGTGCGGATTGTGGGCCACGTCGAGCACCTGGGTCGGCCGGCCGGCCAGCACCTGGAAGCGCCCCGGCAGCTCGACCAACGCCAGGCCGGCGCGGGTTTCCTGGGCGCCGCACGGCACGGTCATGCGCAGCGCTTCGAGGGCGGCCAGCGCCGCCGATGCATTGAGCAACTGGTTGGCACCGCGCAGGGCCGGATAGGCCAGCGAATTGCGGCGCCCGGTGCGGCCGGCAAAGCTCCACTGCTGCTGGTCGCCCTGGTAGTTGAAGTCGCGGCCCAGCAGCCACAGGTCGGCGCCGATGCTGGTCGCATGGTCGATCAGCGACTGGGGCGGCACCGGGTCGCTGCAGATCGCGGTTTTGCCGGCGCGGAAAATGCCGGCTTTTTCGAAGCCGATTTTTTCGCGCGTGTCGCCGAGATAGGCCGTGTGGTCGATGTCGATGCTGGTGACGATCGACACGTCGGCGTCGATCACGTTGACGGCATCGAGACGCCCACCCAGGCCGACTTCGAGGATGGCGACGTCGATCTCGCTCGTTGACAGCAGGTGCGCGATGGCGAGTGTCGTGAATTCGAAGTACGTGAGGTCGGTATCGCCGCGCGCGGCTTCGACGGCGTTGAAGGCGGCGATGAGAACGTCATCGGAGGCCATCTCGCCATTGATGCGGGCGCGCTCGTTGAAGTCGAGAAAGTGCGGCTTGATGTAGAGGCCGACGCGGTAGCCGGACTGCAGCAACACCGACTCGAGCATCGCGCAGGTCGAGCCCTTGCCGTTGGTGCCGGCCACCATGATCACGGGACACGAGAACGCGAGCTGCAGGCGCTCCTTGACGGCGCGGACGCGGTCCAGGCCCATGTCGATATGGGTTTCGGCATGACGCGATTCGAGCAGCGCCAGCCAGTCGGGCAAGGTAGTCGGAAGTGGGGACATGGTGCTCAGAAAAGAGAAAATCGGCGGGTGATGCGGGGAATGTAAAAGGCGACCGCGGGGGCCGCCGTCTGGCATGCCCGCGCCGGTCGCCCGTGGCGATCATGTTCGCGGGTTGCCCTCGCGGCGGCCTGTGAATCGATCAGGCCAGGACTTCGGTCGCCTGGTTTTGCAGCAGGGCCAGCAGGCGCGCAATTTCTTCGCGCATCTTGCGGCGGTCGACGATCATGTCGACAGCGCCCTTCTGGACCAGGAACTCGGCGCGCTGGAAGCCTTCCGGCAATTTCTCACGCACCGTGTTCTCGATGACGCGCGGGCCGGCAAAGCCGATCAGGGCTTTCGGCTCGGCGATGACGACGTCGCCCATGAAGGCGAACGAGGCCGAGACACCGCCCATCGTCGGATCGGTCAGCACGCTGATGAACGGCAGCTTCTTTTCGGACAGCTTGGTCAGCATCGCGGTGGTCTTGGCCATCTGCATCAGCGACAGCAAACCCTCTTGCATGCGCGCGCCGCCGGTGGCGGTGATGCAAATGAACGGCACCTTCTGCTCGAGCGCAACTTGCGCGCCACGCACGAAACGCTCACCGACCACCGAGCCCATCGAGCCGCCCATGAATTCGAATTCGAAGCAGGCCACGACCACCGGCAAGCTCATGATCGAACCACCCTGGACGATCAGCGCATCGGTCTCGCCGGTGGCTTCCATCGCCGCCTTGAGGCGGTCCGGATACTTCTTGCTGTCCTTGAACTTCAGGGTATCGACTGGCAAGGTCTCCTGGCCAATGTCGTAGCGACCGCCTTCATCGAGCAGCGCATCCAGACGCGCACGGGCACGGATGCGCATGTGATGGGAGCACTTCGGGCACACGTGCAGGTTGGACTCGATATCCGCCCGGTACAGCACTGACTCGCACGATGGGCACTTGACCCAGAGGCCCTCGGGCATGGTCTTGCGGTTAGCGGCATCGGAGCGCTGGATCCGAGGGGGCAGCAGTTTTTCCAACCAACTCATATTCTCTCCTTTGCGGCAAATCTTACAGTGGGGCGTAGTGTAGCCGCTCGGAGGCAGCTTGTCGAATCGTAGCAAGCCACCAATATTGCCAACAAAACATCACCCGCCGCCACCCCCCCCCGAGCCCACGTCCACCGCCACCAATAATGAGGGTCAGAGTCGAATTGTTTGACAACTTTCGATAATTTCCCAATAAATAGCACCGATCCTCGGCTGAATGAACGCAGAGTTTAATCTCCGAAGCAAAATGAGGGACAGAGTCACGTTGAAGAGCTAAATAATCAATTTCCCAACAATTAGGGTCAGAGTAGACTTATTGGGCAATTCCTCAAAGTTGTCAAACAATTCGACTCTGACCCTAATTTATTTTCGCGGCAATTTTGGCGATTATTTCGTTGGCAAAGCGATGTCGTTGACGGTGTATTCAACGCCTCCCAAGCGTGCAGCTACGATGTTATATATCCACGCACTTAGCATTCCTGCCAGATAGATGCTGACGATATACACAACTGCAAACAGAATGACCACGCCTGTACCAATTGACGGCACCTCCACGCCCGTCAGGATGGCGAGGAGAACGATCGCCAGGACCGAGAGCATAGCAACAAAATAAACTGCCGCCAGCATCTTTCCAAACTGGGCCACTGCAATGTGCTTGACACGCTTTTTCATCGAACACTCCCTCAAGTTGAGCTACGGAGAGATCAATTTACTGAGGGAAAATGAAAAAGCTTTAAGCTGGCGCAACCAGCAAGAGAGATGTGGCAATACGCCTGTGAAAAACCCACCAGCCATAACCATCGCAACCGGTTATTAAAAAGATTCGCCCGGCAATCACCAAAAGTTGTCAAACAATTCGACTCTGACCCTAATTGGATTGCAAAAGCCTGGAGACAATCGCAATGAGGGTCAGCGTCGAATTAAGTGACAACATTTTCCGATGAAATTGCTCAATAATTCGACTCTGACCCTAATTGATATAACGGCGGCGGATCAGCGCGCGTCGAGGGCGGTGCGGATGGTGGTGGTGAAGGCGCGGACGGCGTCGACGGCCTGGTCTGGCGGGCTGTTTTCGATTTCCTGGATGATGCGGCTGCCGATCACGACAGCGTCGGCCACTTCGGCGACGGCTCTCGCCGTGGCGCCGTCGCGGATGCCGAAGCCCACGCCGATCGGCAGCTTGACGTGCTCGCGGATCGCGGCCACGCGGCGGGCGACGTCGGCGGTGTCGATGGTGCCGGCGCCCGTCACGCCTTTCAGCGAGACGTAGTAGCTGAAGCCGCCGCCGTACTGGGCCACTTGCTTGACGCGCTCCGTGGTCGACGTCGGCGCGAGCAGGAAGATCAGGTCCAGGCCGTTGTCGCGCATCTCGGTTGCGAACGCGGCGCATTCTTCGGGCGGGTAGTCGACGACGATGGCGCCGTCAGCGCCCGCCTCTTTTGCGCAGCGGATGAATTCGGTCTGGCCGATGCGTTCGATCGGGTTGGCGTAGCCCATCAGGACGACCGGCGTGTCGGGATCGTTCTTGCGAAATTCGCGCACGAAGCCGAACACGTCTTTCAGGCCGACGTTGAATTTCAGGGCGCGCTCGCAGGCGCGCTGGATGACCGGGCCTTCGGCCATCGGGTCCGAAAACGGCACGCCCAGTTCGAGGACATTGGCGCCGCCCTCCACCAGTGCGTGCATCAGCGGGACGGTCAGTTCGGGACCCGGGTCACCTGCCGTGATGAAGGTGACGAGCGCGGTCTTGTTGTCCGCTTTAAGTGCGGTAAAAGTCTGTTCGATGCGGGACATGCTGGGTTCCTCTGATAATCGGAAAAGGCGAATGCCCCGGCTGACCGGGGCACGATGGAATGGTTGATGCCGGCATCAGCCGAAATCAAGCCCCATCCGCTGCGCCACCGTGTGCATGTCCTTGTCGCCGCGGCCCGACAGATTGACCAGGATGATCTGGTCCTTCGGCAGCGTTGCCGCCAGCTTCACCGCATACGCGATCGCGTGCGACGATTCCAGCGCCGGAATGATGCCTTCGATACGGCAGCAGTCGTGGAACGCCTGCAGCGCTTCGTCGTCCGTGATCGACACGTACTCGGCGCGCAGCGTATCCTTCAGCCACGCGTGCTCGGGCCCGACGCCCGGATAATCCAGGCCCGCCGACACCGAATGCGTCTCGATGATCTGCCCGTTCTCGTCCTGCAGCAGGTAGGTGCGGTTACCGTGCAACACACCTGGCAGGCCGGAGGTCAGCGACGCCGAGTGCTTGCCCGAATCCAGGCCCTCCCCCGCCGCCTCGACGCCCACCAGCTTGACGCCCGGTTCGCCGATATACGGATAGAAGATGCCCATCGCGTTCGAGCCGCCACCGATGCAGGCAACGACGTAGTCAGGCTGACGCCCCGTCATCGCAGGCATCTGCACGCGGCACTCTTCGCCGATCACCGCCTGGAAGTCGCGCACCATCATCGGATACGGGTGCGGGCCGGCCACGGTGCCGATGATGTAGAAGGTGTTTTCGATGTTCGTGACCCAGTCGCGCATCGCTTCGTTGAGCGCATCCTTGAGCGTTTTGGAGCCCGATTCCACCGGCACCACGGTCGCGCCCAGGAGCTTCATGCGGTACACGTTCTGAGCCTGGCGCTTGACGTCCTCGCTGCCCATGTAGATCACGCATTCCAGGCCGAAGCGCGCGCAGATGGTGGCCGTGGCCACGCCATGCTGGCCGGCGCCGGTTTCGGCGATGATGCGCGGCTTGCCCATGCGCCGTGCCAGCAGCGCCTGGCCGATCACGTTGTTGATCTTGTGCGCGCCGGTGTGGTTCAGGTCTTCGCGCTTGAGGTAGACCTGCGCGCCGCCGGCCATTTCGGACCAGCGCCGCGCGTGGTACACGGGCGACGGCCGGCCGACGAAGTGAGCCAGCTCGTAGCGGTATTCTTCGAGAAATTCAGGGTCTTGCGCGTACTTTGCGTAGGCTTCGCTCAGCTCGGCCAGCGCGTGCGTCAGCGTCTCGGCGACGAATGAGCCGCCGTAGGGGCCGAAGTGCCCCTGCGCGTTCGGCAGGGCGTAATCAGGGGTCTTGAACAGCGGCGCGGCGTTAGGCGCTGCCTTGAAGGGGGTGTTCTGCATGGTATGTCTCGCTATGAATAGTGGCATCGGCTGCCCGCACGGCTGCGACAAACGCGGCCATCTTGCGGGCGTCCTTGATACCTTTTGCGGCTTCGACACCACTGCTGATGTCGACGGCAAAAGGCCGAACGCGTACGACACCGTCAGTGGTGTTGTGTACGTTCAAGCCACCACTCAAAACGACCCGAGGCGCGAGCTCTTTTGGGATGAGAGACCAATCGAAGACCTTTCCTGCGCCGCCATAAGCGTCCACGTAGGTGTCAAGCAGAAGGCTTGAAAACCATGGACTGGCGGTGCGGTATGCAAGCTCACATTCTAGCAGCGTGCCAGGGATCGTGTCAGGCTTGACCCGAAACGCGCGCATGAACGGGCGCTGGACGGCCGCCGCAATCGCCGCGCACTGCTCGACCGTCTCATCGCCATGGAACTGGATCAGCGCGAGCGGCATCGCCGCCGCGACTTCCTGCACCTCGGCCAATGTGGGATTGACGAACAGCGCGACGCCGCTGACAAACGGCGGCAGGCCGGCGCACAAGGCGCCGGCCCGCTCTGGCGTCACGTAGCGCGGGCTCTTCGGATAGAACACGAAGCCCAGGGCGTCGGCGCCCACGGCGACAGCGGCGCTCAGGTCTTCTTCGCGGGTGATCCCGCAGATTTTGATACGGGTACGGTGCATATGCTTCCTTACAGCCAGGGCAGAGGCGCGACCGCCTCCTGCGGCAGCTTCCAGCTTGGATCGTACTCGATCTTCGCGAAATACAGGCCGTCGGGCATGAAGGTTGGCGCGGCGACGTCGCGCGAGCGGCTCTCGAGCACCTCGTGCATCCAGTCCGGCTCTTGCCGCCCCAGCCCGACATACACGAGCGAGCCGACAATATTGCGCACCATGTGATGCAGGAATGCGCTGGCGCGCAGCGTGAAGACGATGATGTCGCCATGGCGCTCGATGCGCACTTCGTGCATGTCCTTGACCGGGGTCTTGGCCTGGCAGCTCGACGCGCGAAACGCCGAGAAGTCGTGCGTGCCGATCAAGTGGCGCGCGGCGTCGATCATGCGCTCGACATCGAGCGGCCGGAACATCCAGCCGGCGCGGTTCGACAGCAGCGCCGATGGCGTCGGATGGTTGTACAGCACGTAGTGATAGGTGCGCGAGCGGGCCGAGAAGCGGGCATGGAATTCCAGGCCGTCCTCGCCCAGCGGCACCTCTTTGGCCCAGCGCACGACAATGGAATCGGGCAGGAAGGTGTTCACGCCGCGCACCCAGGCTTGCGTCGGGCGCACCAGATCGGTGTCGAAATGGACCACCTGCTCGATCGCGTGCACGCCCGTATCGGTGCGGCCGGCACACGTGGTGGCCAGCGGCGTGCAGGCGAACTTCTCGAGCGCCATTTCAAGACGGTCCTGGACCGTATTGCGCTCCGGCTGTTTTTGGTAGCCGTTCCAACCGGTGCCGATGTACTGGACACCCAGAACAATCCGCGTCACGCCAGCAGCTCTCGCATCGCGCTGGCACGGCCAACCTGCTCGGTGCTGCCGCCCTTGATGACTTCATCGAGCAGCTCGCGCGCGCCTTCCTTGTCGCCGATCTCCTGATACGCCACGGCCAGATCGAGCTTGGTTTCCATTTCCATGTGCTCGGGCGAGAGCGGCGCCGGCGCTGCAGCCATGTCGTCGACCGGGTCAGCATCGAACGCCGCTGGCGTCGGCGCATCGGCCGTGGCAGACGCCGGCAGATCCAGATCGAAGTCGAGCGCGTCGAGCGAGTTGCGCTGCGGCGTCGGCGCATCGGGCAGCGGCGGCAACGACAGCTCTTCGGGCGCTGGTACTGGCGCCGGGGTGTCCGGCAGATCAAACATGTCGAACGGATCGTCCTGACGCGCCGCGAAGTCTTTCGGTTCGGCGCCGCCAGACGCGCGCGGCTCGGCCGGCACACCGAAGTCCATCGCGTCCAGATCGAACAGCGGATCTTCTGACGCACTCGCGTTCGACGAGCCGCGCACGGCAGGCAGCGGATCGTTCACGGGCGCCGGCGTCGCCGGTGTGACCGGTGCGCCGAAGTCCATTGAATCGAGGTCGAATAGCGGATCGCTCGGCGCCGCAGTGGCGGCCGCCGGCTGCGCCGGGCTGGCCGGCAGCGACGGCAAACCGTCGAAGTCTTTGGCCAGACCGGCCATGTCGACCGGGGTGGCCTGCACTTGCGGCTGTGGCGTCAGGTCAAGCGAGAAGTCGTCGCGTGCATCGGCCGGGGTGGCCGGGGTGGCTGCGGTGGCCTGAGCCGGTTGCCCGGCAGGCGGCGCGTCAAAGTCCATGTCGAATTCAAGGTCGTTGACATCGGTCGACAGCGTGGATTCGGGCTTGCCTGCCGCTGCCGGCGGCAGCATGTCGAAGTCGAGGTCCGGCACGGCCGTCGCATCCGGGTCGGGCCGGCTTGCAGGCGCCGGGGCCGGCGTCGGCTCCGCGCGCTCGGCATCGGTCACCGGCTCGAACGTCAGCCCGCCAAGGTCGAAGTCGAGCGTGTTGTCGTCGGTGCGTGGCGCAGCCACCGGTTCGGCTTGCGGCGCGGCGGTGCGGTCCGCATCGTCCTTCGACAGCGAGATCGCAGACGCCCCAGCGACGGCGCCGGCGCCGGCCGCGCCAGCGATGGCGCCTGCACTGCTGTCGGTGCCCGCTGCCGGCTCGTCAGCACGCAGCGCATCCTGGTACTGCTGCGACAGGATGGCCTGCTGGCTGCGCTCCTGCGCCGACGGCATGTGCGCCGGCGCTGGCGCGGCGTTCGCGTACAGCGGATTTTGCGGATCAATCCCCAGGCCCAGCGCCGCAGCGTGTGCCCAGTCGTCGCCCTGGCCGTTCGTGAGCGCATGCAGCTCGCGCGCCTGCAGTTCGAACGCGCGGGCATCCTTGCGCGTAGCGTAGATCTCGAGCAGTTTCAACCGCACCGGATGACGGTCCGGATGCGTGCGCAGCGCTTCCTTCAGGATTTCCTCGGCCTGCGCGTCGCGGCCGTAGGCGATGTACACGTCGGCTTCGGCGACCGGATCGACTTCATTCGTATCGAGCTGGCTGGCCGATGGCGCGAAGCTCGAATTGAAGACGCTGTTGTTGGTGTCGACGCTCTGGCCGCCGCTTTCGGCGAACAGCGACTGGGCGCTGGCGCCCGGTGCGCCCAGCACCGACGGTTCGGTCGGCACCGGTTTCACTGGCGGGGCATTGCGCTTGCGGCGCTGCGCGATGCCGAACAGGATCAAGAGCAGCACCAAGAGGGCTGCGGCGATGTACAGCATATTGTCGAGCAGCGTGTCGACCAGGCCTTTTTCAGGCTCCGGCGCCGGCACCGGCTTTTTCAGGCGTGGATGCGTGACCGGCTTGGCCGGCGTCGCCACGACGGGCGCTGCTGCGGCGGCCTGCTCGGCTTCGGCGCCTGCACGGCTCGGCACCGTCATCAGGTTTTCCAGTTCGCCGACGTTCTTTTCGAGTTCCTTGACGCGGGCCTCTGCCTGTTCGAGCTCGCGCTGCTTGGCCAGCGTGTCTTCGACGCTGGCGGTGCCGGTCTGCGCCGTGCCGGCGGCGCCCGCCGTGGCCTTCGACAGGCGCAGCTTGTCCTGCGCTTCGTTGGCGGCGGTCGGTTGTTCTTCGACGCGCGCAGTCACGCGTCCGGTTGCGCTCTGCCCGCCCTGCGGCGCGCTGGCCGGGGTGCTGGCGGCCACCTGGCCGGCGAGCTTGTTGCGGTAGGCGTCAAAGTCAGCCGCATGCGCCACGACCACGCCGCGCGCTTCGCTCTGGCTCGCGCCACCACGCAGCGCGTCGCTATCGGGCACGCTCAGGATCTGGCCCGACTTCAGGCGGTTCATGTTGTTGCCGATGAAGGCCTCGGGATTGGCGCGGTAGAGCGCCACCAGCATCATGTCGAGCGAGATCTCGGCCGGCTTCACGCGGGTCGCGATGCCACTGAGCGTATCGCCGCGACGCACGCGGTAGGTGCTCTCGGCAGCTGCTGCATCGCGCTGCGTCGCCTGGCGCTGGGCGCCTTCGCGCGCGGCGGCGATGCGGGCCCGCTCGGCCGCGTCGGCGGCCGGTGCAGCAGCCGCGGCAGCGGCCGACGCCGCAACGGCTGGCTGCGACGCCGCGCGTGGCGCCGGGGTGCTGGCCACCTGCGCCGGCTGCGTCGTGCGCAGTTCGGCCGGATCGAGCAGGAACGTGTACTCACGCACCAGGCGCCCGTTATTCCAGGTCAGCTCAAGCAGCATGTCGACAAACGGTTCGTTCAGCGGCTGGCTGGAGTTCACGCGGATGATCTGGCGGCCACCACGCTGCTCGACGGCGAAACGCAGCGACAGCAGCGCCGGATTGAAGTCGATGTTCGCGCTGCGGAAGGCTTCGGGCGTGGCCAGCTTGACGGCCATGCTGGCCGGGTCTTCACCGGCGCTGGTCGTCAGTTCAATCTCGGCGCGCAGTGGCTGGCCAAGTGCCGACAACACGGTCAATTTTCCAAGCCCGGCCGCGCTGGCGGCGGAAGTGACGAACACTGCACTGGCAATCGCCGCAGTGAGGGTTTTCAACGCAGGTGCCATGAGCTGAGATTGTTCCGAAAAATGCATAGTGAGCAGCGAGTTAGTTGGCCGAGGGAAAGACGGTTTCCCGGAGTCTCAACATAACATCATGCTCTAGGGCACGCAAGCGATGCGCACGTTTACAGCAGGGGGAACGGGGTGTTTTGTGGCCTGTGAGACATGCCTTTACGGGGTTCGATAACCACCAGACATGGTAGTTGCAATGAATGCAACCGGCGATGACGAACTGGAAATAACGGGCCGGCCGCGAGGCAGCCGGCCCAGGGTATTGCAACAGCGCAGTCGCTTAGCGCTCCAGCACGATACGCAGCATGCGGCGCAGCGGCTCGGCCGCGCCCCACAGCAGCTGGTCGCCGACCGTGAACGCCGACAGGTAATCGTCGCCCATCGACATCTTGCGCAGACGGCCCACCGGGATGGTCAGCCCGCCCGTAACGGCGGCCGGCGACAGGTCGCGCATCGACGCTTCGCGGTTATTCGGCACAACCTTCGTCCACGCGTTGTGCGATGCGATGATGTCGCTGATCTCGTCCAGCGGCACGTCCTTCGTCAGCTTGATCGTCAGCGCCTGCGAGTGGCAGCGCATCGCGCCGATACGCACGCACAGGCCATCGACCGGAATCGGCTTGGCATCGAAGCCTGCGCCGCGACCCAGGATCTTGTTGGTCTCGGCGCCGGCCTTCCACTCTTCTTTCGACTGGCCATTGCCCAGGTCCTTGTCGATCCACGGGATCAGGTTGCCGGCCAGCGGCACGCCGAATTGCTTCGTTTCGTCAGCCGACAAACCATGCTGGGTTGCCAGCACGGTGCGGTCGATTTCCAGAATGGCCGATGCCGGGTTGTCCAGCAGTGGCTTGATTGCGCTGTTGATCGTGCCGAACTGCGTGAGCAGTTCGCGCATGTGCTGCGCGCCGCCGCCCGATGCCGCCTGGTAGGTCATCGACGTCATCCACTCGACCAGGCCTGCCTCGAACAGGCCGCCCAGACCGATCAGCATGCACGACACGGTGCAGTTGCCGCCAATGTAGTTCTTCACGCCGCGCGACAGTGCCGCGTCGATCACGGCGCGGTTGACCGGATCGAGCACGATGACCGCGTCGTCGTTCATGCGCAGCGTGGACGCGGCGTCGATCCAGTAGCCATTCCAGCCGGCCGCGCGCAGTTGCGGGAACACCTCGCTCGTGTAGTCGCCGCCCTGGCAGGAAATGATGATCTCGCATTTGGAGAGCTCGGCGATGTCGCTCGCGCTCTTCAGGGTGGTTTCATTCTTCGCCATCGCCGGCGCGGCGCCGCCCGGATTCGACGTCGTGAAGAACACCGGCTCGATGTGGTCGAAATCGCCCTCTTCCTGCATGCGCTGCATCAGGACCGAGCCAACCATGCCGCGCCAACCTACCAGACCAACTAATTTCATCGTCTTCTTTCAGTGTGATTACAGTGTTATCCGAGCGCCGCGACGACCGCGTTGCCCATCTCTTCGGTGCCCACGCGGGTGGACCCTGTTTCGTGAATGTCCGGCGTGCGCAGGCCCTGCGCCAGCACGTGCTTGACGGCGTTGTCAATGCGGTCGGCCTGCTCCGTCAGGCCAAAGGTAAAGCGCAGCATCATCGCGGCCGACAGGATCGTCGCCAGCGGATTGGCCACGCCCTGCCCCGCGATGTCCGGCGCCGAACCGTGCGATGGCTCATACAAACCCTTGTTGTTCGCATCGAGCGAGGCCGATGGCAGCATGCCGATCGAACCGGTCAGCATCGCGGCGGCGTCCGACAGGATATCGCCGAACATGTTGCCAGTCACGAGCACATCGAATTTTTTCGGCGCCCGCACCAGTTGCATGGCGGCGTTATCGACGTACATATGGTCGAGTTCGACGCCGGCGTATTCCTTGTGGACGTCGGTGACGATGTCGCGCCAGAACTGGCCGGTCTCGAGCACGTTGGCCTTGTCGACGCTGGTCACGCGCTTGTCGCGTTTCAGCGCGGCCTGGAACGCCACGTGGGCGATCCGGCGGATCTCGCCTTCGGCGTAGCGCATCGTGTCGAAGCCTTCGCGCTGGCCCTTGAACGGACCGTCCGGGCATTCGCGCACGCCGCGTGGCTTGCCGAAGTAGATGTCGCCGGTCAGTTCGCGGATGATCAGGATATCCAGGCCCGACACGACCTCGGGCTTGAGCGTCGAGGCGCCGGCCAGCTCCGGGTACAGGATCGCCGGACGCAGGTTGGCGAACAGGCCCAGTTCACGGCGCAGGCCAAGAATCGCCTGCTCGGGGCGCAGCGCGCGCTCGAGCGCGTCGTATTTATAGTCGCCCACGGCGCCGAACAGCACCGCGTCGGCATCCTTGGCCAGCTTGAGCGTGTTGTCCGGCAGCGGGTGGCCGTGCGCGGCGTAGCCGGCGCCGCCCACTTCTGCGGTGTCCATCTCGAAGCGCTCACCGAGCGCGTTCAAAACCTTGACCGCCTGGGCGGTGATCTCCGGGCCGATGCCGTCACCCGGCAGGATCGCAATCTTCATGCTCGTCTTTCTTGTCTTGGTTTCTTGCCCTGGCCCGCGATCAGATCGCGTTGGCCAGCCACGGCTGGGCCGCGATATGGCGTTGTTCGAAGGCCCGGATCTCGTCCGCATGACGCAGCGTCAGGCCAATGTCGTCCAGGCCATTCAACAGGCAGTACTTGCGGAAGTCGTCGATGGCAAAGCCGAACGACAGGCCGCCGTCCTGCGTGCCGATGCGCTGCTGTTCGAGGTCGATCGTCAGCTGGAACCCCGGCTGGCGCTCGACCGCCTGGAACAGCGCCTCGACTTCGTCTTCGCTCAAAGCGATCGGCAAGAGGCCGATCTTGAAGCAGTTGTTGAAGAAGATGTCGGCGAAGCTCGGCGCGACGACGGCGCGAAAACCGAACTGCTGCAGCGCCCACGGCGCGTGCTCGCGCGACGAGCCGCAGCCGAAGTTCTTGCGCGTCAGGAGGATCGAGGCGCCCGCAAACTGCGGCTGGTTCAGCACGAAGTCGGGATTGAGCGGCCGCGCGCTGTTGTCCTGCCCCGGTTCGCCGTGGTCCAGGTAACGCCATTCGTCGAACAGGTTCGGGCCGAAGCCGGTGCGCCGGATCGATTTGAGGAACTGCTTCGGGATGATGGCGTCGGTATCGACGTTGGCGCGGTCGAGCGGCGCCACCAGGCCTTCGTGTACGGTGAACTTGTCCATCTTGTTGGCCTTATTTGCCGCCGGCACCGGTCACGACCTGGCCGACTTTCGAGACATCGCGGCCGATGCCCGAGACGGTGTTGCAGCCGGCCAGCAGGATGGCGACGAGGGAGAGTGCGAGAGCTTTTTTCATGATGTCCTGAACGAGAGAATGGTCGTGGAATTGATCGCGATACGCCTTAACGCATCAGAGCGCGCGTACGTCGACAAAGTGCCCCGCAATACCCGCGGCGGCGGCCATGGCCGGCGACACCAGGTGCGTACGGCCGCCCTGGCCCTGGCGGCCTTCAAAGTTGCGGTTCGATGTCGACGCGCAGCGCTCGCCCGGTTCCAGGCGGTCGACGTTCATCGCCAGGCACATCGAGCAGCCCGGCTCGCGCCATTCGAATCCGGCCGCCAGAAAGATCTGGTCGAGGCCTTCGCGCTCGGCCTGTTCCTTGACCAGGCCCGAGCCCGGCACGACCATCGCCAGCTTGACGTTGGGCGCGCGCTGGCGGCCGCGCACGACATCGGCGGCGGCGCGCAGGTCTTCGATGCGCGAGTTGGTGCACGAGCCGATGAACACCTTGTCGATCGCCACTTCGTCGATCGGCGTGCCCGCCGCCAGGTCCATGTAGACCAGCGCTTTTTCGATGGCGCCGCGGCGCACCGGATCGTGTTCGTCGAGCGGGTCCGGCACGCGGCCGTCGATCGCAATCACCATCTCGGGCGAGGTGCCCCAGGTGACCTGCGGCTGGATGTTGTGTGCATCGAGTTCGACAACCGTATCGAACTCGGCGCCGTCGTCGCTGTGCAGCGTGCGCCAGTAGGCGACGGCCTGCTCCCACTGATCGGCCGTGGGCGAGAGCGGCCGGTCCTTGACGTAGGCGATCGTGGTGTCGTCAACCGCCACCATGCCGGCGCGCGCGCCCGCTTCGATCGCCATATTACAGACCGTCATGCGGCCTTCCATCGACAGCGCGCGGATCGTGGAGCCACCGAACTCAATGGCGTAGCCGGTACCGCCGGCCGTGCCGATGCGGCCGATCACGGCCAGCACGATGTCCTTGGCCGTCACGCCGGGACGCAAGTCGCCCTCGATCTTGACCAGCATCGCTTTGGATTTCTTGGCCAGCAGCGTTTGGGTGGCCAGCACGTGCTCGACTTCCGACGTGCCGATGCCGTGGGCCAGGCAGCCGAAGGCGCCGTGGGTCGACGTGTGCGAATCGCCGCAGACGACCGTCATGCCGGGCAGCGTGGCGCCCTGCTCCGGCCCGATCACGTGCACGATGCCCTGGCGCCGGTCGTTCATATTGAAGTACGTAAGGCCGAACGCCTTGGTATTGGCGTCGAGCGTTTCGACCTGCAGGCGCGAGGTCGGGTCGGCGATGCCCTGGGCGCGGTCGGTGGTGGGCACGTTATGGTCGGCCACGGCCAGCGTGCTCGATGTCCGCCATAGTCCGCGGCCCGCATCGCGCAAGCCATCGAAGGCTTGTGGGCTGGTCACTTCGTGTACCAGATGCCGGTCGATATACAGGACGGTGGTGCCATCGGCGTCGGCACGCACGACATGGGAATCCCAGAGTTTGTCGTAGAGCGTTTTTTGCATGGTCAGTCCATTGATGCGGTGTGAGGGCGCACAGGGGGTGCGCGCGGTCGCCGGGACAGGGAGCCCGGCAGCCGGGTTTTCGATTATGCCATAGTTGTGCTGTGGTGCACCATGCCGGGGCAGCGCATGTTTATGCCAAGGACCATAACATGTGGCAAATTAAGTTTGCAAGGGGTTTGCCATGCACAAATAAAAAAAGCCCGGATCACTGACCCGGGCTTTTCCCTGCGCTTTTGCCGCCGCGTGGCGGTGGCGCTGCGTGATGCAACGTTATGCGGCCAGGCGCACGCTGCTGCGGCAACCGTCCATCAGGAACGACAGGCCCACGACCAGTACCAGTTCACCCTCGGCCGAACGCGCCGTGCCGGTGATGCCTTCGACCGACAATGCGGTCATCGGCTTGATGACCAGGTCGGCCGTGCCATCGACCGCTTCCATTGCCAGGATGTACGGTTGTGGTGCATTGATGACGATACCGACCTTTTCGGAACCGGCCTCGTAGCCCAGCGCCAGCGCCAGCGAGCGCACCGGCAGCGGACGACCCTGGTCTTTCAGCACCGGGGCGCCGCCGACACAGGCGAATTCGTCCGGCAGCTCGACGACGCGCTCGACGACGGCCATCGGCAGCGCCAGTTGCGCGCCCGACGTCGACACCAGCATCGTCGGCACGATCGACAGTTCGATCGGCAGGCGGATCGCAAAGCGCGTGCCCTTGCCCATCTGCGATTCGATGCGGATGGCGCCGCGGTTCTTCTCCACCGCCGTCTTGACCACGTCCATGCCCACGCCGCGGCCCGAGACCGAGGAAGCGACTTCCTTGGTCGAGAAGCCCGGCAGGAACACCAGCTGGTAGGCGTCTTCGTCGCTTTGCGCGCCGTTTTCGCCGATCAGGCCCTTGTCCATCGCGATCTTGCGCAGGCGGCTCGGGTCCATGCCCTTGCCGTCGTCCTGCAGCACGATCATGACGCTGTTGGCTTCCTGCCAGGCTTTCAGCAGGATGAAGGCCTTGGCCGGCTTGCCGTTGGCGACGCGGTCGGCAGGCGACTCGACACCGTGGTCCAGCGCATTGCGCAACATGTGCACCAGCGGATCGTACAGGCTGTCCACGACGACGCGGTCGACTTCGGTCTCGGCGCCTTCGATGGTCAGTTCGACGTCCTTGCCCAGGTCTTTCGCCAGCTCGCGCACGAGGCGCGGGAATTTCTGGAACAGGCGGCCCACCGGCTGCATGCGGGTGGCCAGCGTGGCGCGCTGCAGTTCGGCCGAATAGCGCGACGCGCGTTCCAGCGTTTCGGCCAGCGTGGCGATCAGCGTCGCAGCCTGGCCTTCGAACTTGAATTGCTGCAGGCGTTCGAGCAGCACGGCGGCCTGGTTCGCGGCCTGGACCGATTCGCCCGCCACTTCGAGCAGCGCGTCGAGCTTGACCGCATCGATACGGATGCTTTCGTCCTTGGCCGGCGCGTTGGCGACCGGCTTGGCGTCGTTGCGGCGTTCGGTGCCGTCCCAGCCTTTGCCGCCCGCGGCGGGGGCCGCCGTGGTGGCGACTGCCGTGGATGGGGCGGCGGCTGCAGGTGCGGCTTGCGCGACCGCCGGGGCAGTCGTCGCAACTGCGGTGGTAGCAGCAGCAGCAACGGCTGGTGCGCCGGCGATGGCATTGGCGGCCGGGACCACGGTGTTGTACATGCCAACCCAGTCCAGGCCATCGTCGCCGACGACCGGTGCGACGGCTGCAGCAACCGGCGCGGCTGCGACGGGCGCTGCTACCACTGGCGCGGCGACTGGCGCCGGTGCGCTGTTGCCCTTGCCTTCGATCGCGTCCATCAGGATGCGTTCGAGATCGGCCGGCATCTGCGCCAGGCCTTCCGGCGGCGTGCCGTTGTTCAGGTCACCCAGCTGGTCGGCCACGAAGCCCGATGCCTGCAGCGCCGCTTCGATCGCGATCGGCGTGACCGGCGCGGCGCCGGTGCGCAGCGCGTCGAACAGGTTCTCGGTCAGGTGGCAGGCTGCGACGAGCGCAGGCAGGCCCATGAAGCCGGCGCCGCCCTTGATCGTGTGGAACGACCGGAACACCGCGTTCAGGGTTTCCTTGTTGTCGGGATCGCGTTCGAGGCGCAGCAGGTGCTCTTCGACGTTGACCGCCAGATCCATCGCCTCGACGACGAAATCCTTCAGCATATCGTCCATTAGAATCCCAGATCGGCAAGAAGATCGTCAACGTTGTCCTGGTTCAGCGCCGCTTGCGGCACTGACGGGCCTTGCATCAGTGGTTCCGGTACTGCCTGCTTCTGCGCCAGCTTTTCCTTGAGGTCAGGCGGTGCGTTGTCGCGCAGCAGCTGGGCCAGCTCGCCCTCGACGGTCTGCGTGATCTTGACCACTTTCTTGATCAGCTGGCCGGTGATGTCCTGGAAGTCCTGCGCCATCATGATTTCAAGCAGGCGCGCTTTTTCGGCTTCGGTGGCTGCGGTCACGCTGGTGGCGAACTGGCGCGAATCGCCAGCCAGCGCCTTGAATTCGTCCAGGCTCAGCTTGCCGTCGAACAGGTCGCCCCAGCGCAGTTCCATGTCCTTCGACTGCTTCGACAGCACGTCTTGCGCTGGCATGCCTTCGTCAAGCGTGTTCAGGACCTTGTTGGCAGCCTGTTCAGTCAGTGTGGCGACATACTCGAGGCGGTCCTGTGCGTCGACGATCTGCGACGAGGCTTCGTTGAGCGCCTTGTCGTAGCCCAGTTCGCGCAGCGAGTCGTGCAGCAGGCGCACGATGCCGCCGAGGCGCTCGAACATGCCACCGTTTTCGCTGCCTTCGTCGCCAGCAGCGGCGCTCGCCGGTGCCGCTGCTACTGCTGCTGGTGCGGCAGGTGCAGCCGGTGCGGCAGCGGGGGCGGCGGATGTGGCGGTGGCGGACACCTGGTCGAACAGCGAGTCGAAGTCGTCTTCGTCATTGCTGGCAGCGGCTGCCGGGGCAGGCGCTGCGGCCACGGGGGCCGCGGAAGCAGGACTTGGCGAAGCGCTGGTGCGCTGCGCCGCCACTTCCTCGAATAGTGCGTCGAAATCGTCAGCGGCGTTGGTCATAATCCCTGCTTCTCCATAATATAAATTCGCAATCAGCTCTGCAATACTGGGGGTGTTGCGTCCACCGGGCCGGTCGTTTCCGGGCCCATCGATGGGACTAGTGTTGCCTGCGAGTGTATCAGCGTGGTTGCCGTAGGTAAATCTAAGAGAAGGCAATGCAACAAAATGGACGTGAAAACTTAGTTCCGCGACAATTAAAACGTGCAATTCCTGATCGTTTTTATATGCTTGGTGTTGTATTTTGTGATCGTGCTGTTGTTTTCCGTGAGAAAGTGTCGCATCCGGACGGTGACCTGACGTTTGAGCGAACTCAACACTTTGCGTTTTCAACACTGGCCATTCGGCATATGGTTGTCAGAATGGAGATGCCCTGAGGAGAATCATCATGTATCGAAAAATTTTGATTACAACCGACGGGTCCGCCGTCTCCCAGCACACCGCCTGCGCGGGCGTCAAGTTTGCCCAGCAGCTGGGCGCCGAAGTCCTGGCCCTGTTCGTCGCGCCCGAATACCAGTATCCGGTGTACGTCGAAATCATCCCGCCCTCCTATCCCAGCGAAGAAGAATACGCAGCCCAGATGCGCCGGATGGGCGAGGAATACATGGGCAAGATCACGCGCTCCTGCGCATCGGCCAATCTTGCGCACCGCTGCCTGACGGCGTTTTCGGATACGGCAGCGCTCAAGATCGTCGAAGTCGCCGAGCAGGAGGGCTGCGACCTGATCTTCATGGGCTCGCATGGCCGCAGCGGCTGGAACCAGTTACTGCTGGGCAGCGTCACGAACAAGGTGCTGTCGCATACCGCCAAGCCGGTGCTGGTACACCGGCTGATCGCCGAGCCCGCGGTCTGATTGCTAAAAAACTTGCCGGCACTTCGTATAAAGCCACGCAGGACAACCCGCAGTATTGACAGCAGGACTTACCCCGGGAAACGTGTTTAACTGAACAACGGTTTTCGGGGTAGGAAACCTCTTAATGTGTGAGGAATCGACATGGTCAGAATTGTCATCGCGGACGATCACACGATCATGCGCGAAGGTCTTAAACGTATCCTTGAGGGCGCCGAGGAAGTTGACATTGTCGGCGAAGCAACCAATGGGTTCGAGGTGCTGGCACTGGTACGCCAGGGCGGCTTCGACCTGCTGCTGCTCGACCTGTCGATGCCCGGGCGCAGCGGCGTCGACCTGATCCGCCAGGTGCGCAGCGAGGCGCCCAAGCTGGCCATTCTCATCCTCACGATGCACGAAGAAGAACAGTACGCCGTGCGCGCGATCCGGGCCGGCGCCCAGGGCTACCTGACCAAGGAAAGCGCGGGCACGCAGTTGGTGGGCGCCATCCGCAAGGTGGCTTCCGGGCGCCCCTATATCAGTACCGAGGTTGCAGAGCAATTGGCCCTGAATATCATGGCGCCAAGCGAGCAATTGCTCCACAAGCAGTTATCCGACCGCGAATTTGAGGTATTTTCCCATCTCGTGGGTGGGAAATCGATTACCGAGATCGCCAACGGCCTGCATCTGTCCGTGAAGACAGTGAGTACCCACAAAACCCGCATCATGCAGAAAATGGGGATGAGTTCGCTCTCGGAAATGGTGCAATACGCCGTGGCACACCGCCTGCTCTCGCCGATGAAAGCCTGAGTATGGCGGTCGGTGACGTCACGCCGACCTCCCAATCCGATGTTGCGAAACAACTGCACCCACGAACAAGTTTGTTCAAAAACAAAGGTCTGACCTTCCTGTTTCACCCCTCCATCAGTCGGGCAACGCCGCTTGCCAGTAGGAATTGTCCTACAAACCTACCATCTGTCCTACCTACATATTCAGGCAACGCTGATAGTCGTGCCGGGCTCGTGTTGGCATACTGAATTCGCCGCTTTGACTTGCTCGCGATCCAAGTCACAGCGTCAGCCGCTGGCAATCAATGGCACGGCAGATGTACGTCAACTTCGGCTGTGCCGCCGGGGTCGCCTCAAACCCTGAGTTTCTTACCGGAGAAGAGCATGCAGTCTCAGCCACCGTCAGAACCACGCAATGCCAACCAGCCGACCCTGCATTCCCCGATGGAGGCCGGTCGCCAGCGCCAGGGCCGACTCTGGTCCAACCTCAAGGAAGTCTGCGACCTGCTGCGTATCCAGGCCAGCGTCTCGGTAAGCTCCGAAGAACTGTTGTTCCAGCACGTTCAGTTCAAGACCGGCCAGCGTGTCCACACGATCGGGCAAGCCTTCGACACGCTGTACATCGTCAACTCGGGCTTTCTCAAGACCGTGCTGATCGACGAATTCGGCAACGAGCAAGTGCTCAGCTTTCCAATGAAGGGCGACATGCTTGGCGTCGACGGCATCCACACGCGCCACTATGCGTCCGAGGCGGTGGCCCTGTCGGATTGCGACCTGATCCTGCTGCCCTTCAAGAAGCTGACGGCGCTGGGCCGCGTGCACAACGAACTCGAGAACATGATGTACGGCGTCATGAGCCGCGAGCTGGTGCGTGAACAAACGATGATCGGCATGCTCGGCGCCCTGTCGGCCGAAGCGCGCGTGGCACGCTTTCTCGTGTCGCTGGCCGACCGCTTCGCCGCGATGGGCTACTCGAGTAAACTCTTCAACCTGCGCATGACCCGCCACGAGATCGGCAGCTACCTGGGCCTCACGCTGGAAACCGTCAGCCGCACGCTGTCGGCCTTCAACGAGATCGGCATGATCACGGTCGACCAGCGCACCATCGGCATCAAGGACGCCGAATCGCTCAAGACACTGCGCCGCCTGCCCCCATCGCGTTCACGCACGAAGGCAAGCGCCAAGCAAAAGGCCGAGCTCGATCAATCCGGCGACGATCAGGTGCTGGCCACGGCCTGAAACCCGTCCGCCCAAACGACCAACGCCCGCCAGTGATGGCGGGCGTTGTCATTGGTGCGTACTGTCCGGATTACTCTTGCTTGTCGAGCGTCAGCACACCATCGCTGACGCGCACCCGGTCGCCGGTCCGGTAGCCTGGATTGTTGGCAAACTCCAGCACCTGCGTCGTGTCGGTCGTATTCATGCGCACCGTCACGCGGAAGTACTGGCGCGCCGTGGCGTCACTGGCCAATGGCCGCGGATTGGGCAAGGCGCCTTGCACGGTCTCCACTTTCTCGATGATGCCGCAGCTGGTGCAGTAACGTGCCACGCGCGGGCGCTCGGTCGTGCGCGGGGCTGGCGGTGGCGCCGCGCCAGGGGCTGCAGCAGCGATACGCGAATCCTTGGTGGCCAGCTGGCGCGTGTCGTCCGCGGGCTGGGCCACGTCGCTCCGCACGATCGATTCGCGCAGAACGCTCGTGGCGACTTCATTGCCCATGCGCAGCTCGGCCGTTACGCGGCTGTCGGCCTTCAGGCGGTCGCGCGTGCCGATGACGTAGTGGCCCGTGTACTGGCCGGGTTCGACTTCGGTCAGGTGCAGCGCACGGTTCGCGCCATCGAGGTTCAGCGTGGCGTTGCCGCCCGGCGTGCCATACAGGTCGAACTGCAGGCGGACGCCCTGGTCGAGCCGCGCGACTTCTTCGACATTGAACCCATTGATTGCTGGCGTGGCCGGCGTGGCGGTGCGGCTTTGCGGCGCAGGCTGCGCCAGGGCGCTGCCGCTGGCGGTCAACAGTACCGTGGCTGGCGCCATGGCGGCGGCGATGGTGCACATCATGAGGCGTAGTTTCATTGGCGTTCTCCTGGCATCAGCGGGTCAATGGCCGACATTACGCCTGCAATCGCCCCGGGTCGGTACGCTGACGTACGCAGTTGCTAGCCGACGCCGTGGACCATGTCGCCCGAGGTCACATAGATACGGTCGCCCGGCCCTGGCTTGACCGCATGGCCGCCCGTGAACGCGCCGAACGATGGCAGGAGCAGGCCCTGCGTGCCAACGACAAAGCACGGCAGGCGCAGCGCATCGAAGCGCGTAGCCAGTACGTACACCGGATGCACGTGGCCGGCCAGGCCATAGCCCGGCGCATCCACGCCGGGATGGTGGCAGAACGCAAACGGTCCGATCGCATGCGGCTCGTCGACCAGCTCGATGCCCAGCGCATCGGACGGATCACCTGCGTGCAGGTCGTGATTGCCGCGCACGAGCGTCAAGGCCAGGTCGGGATGGCGCCCGCGCCAGGCCAGCATCGCGAGCTGGGTCGAACTGGCATGGGCGGCGCGCGCATGCAGGAAGTCGCCAAGAAACGCAACGTGGCGCGCGTCGTGCTGCGCGACCAGTGCGTCGAGGCCTGCCAGGTTTTCCGACGTCGTCCCGCGCGGCACCGGCACACCCAGCGAGCGAAACGCGGCCGCCTTGCCGAAGTGGATGTCGGCGACGATCAGCATGCGCCGGGCAGGCCAGTACACGGCTTTCTCGGGCAACAGCAGCAGCGTCTCGCCCGCCACCTGGATGGTTGCATGGGTCATGCGGCCGCCTTCTCGAGTTCGCGCACCATGCGCGCGACGCGGTCGCTCAGTTTCTCGGTGCTGACCTTTTCGCGGAAGCGTTCGACCATCAGCGCGAAGCCGAACGGCGTGGCGCGCTTGACCTCGCGGTAGGCCACGCGGCGCGCGTGCAGCTCGAGCAGCGTGTCGCGCAGGCGCGTCAGTTCCAGCTCCTGCTCCATGACTTCGCGCTCGGCCTGCGTGAGCAGCAGATTGCCGGCGTCGTGCTTGCGAAACACCTCGAAGAACAGCGAGGACGAGGCCTGCAACTGCCGGTTCGATTTCGGCTGGCCCGGATACCCCTGGAACACGAGTCCCGCGATGCGCGCGACTTCGCGAAAGCGCTGCTGCGACAACTGCGTTGCGTTCAGGCTGTCGATGACGTCTTCGAGCAGGCGCTCGGTATCGAACAGCGCCACCCCCGCCCCGACAGGCGCGTCGAACATGCCCGCCCAGTCCACCGGCTCGGGCGACATCAGCTCGAAGCCATAGTCGTTGATCGCAATAGAAAACGTGATCGGCTGCACGCGCCCGACGCGAAACGCCATCAGCGAGGCCAGTCCCATGTGCACCGAACGCCCGGCGAACGGGTACACGAACAGGTGATAGCCTTCGCGGCTCTTCATCGATTCGAGCACCAGCGTTTCGCTGGTAGGCAGTGCCGACCAGCGCTGCTGGATCTCGATCAGCGGCGCGAGCGCGCGCATCTCGGGTCCGTCGAACACGCCCGCGTCGGCCAGCCGCAGTTCTTCCAGTGCCGCGTGCGCCAGTTCGTTCGACATCGGCATCTTGGCGCCCTGCCAGCGCGCGATGGCGCCGCGCGTGCCGGTGGCGCGCCGCACGAACGCCGTCAGCTCATGCACGCGCACGAATTCGAGGATGCGCCCGCCGAACAGGAAGCGATCGCCCGGTTTGAGGCGCGAGATGAACGATTCCTCGACGCTGCCGATGCGCCCGCCCGACATGTACTTCACCTGGATCGTCGCGTCGGACATGATGGTGCCGATGCTCATGCGGTGCCGGCGGCCGATGGCGGCATCGGGGACGCGATAGACGCCTTCCTCGTCCGGCAGCACGCGGCGGTATTCGGGGTACACGGTCAGGCTCTGGCCGCCACGCGCGACAAAGTCGAGCGCCCACTGCCATTCTTCCAGCGTTAGGTGCCGGTACGACCAGGCCTGACGCACTTCGTCATACAGTTCTTCGGAGCGAAAGCCACCGCCCAGCGCCACCGTCACGATGTGCTGGACCAGCACGTCGAACGGCTTGTTGGGCACGTAGCGCCCTTCGATGCGGCGCGCCGCCACCGCCTTGCGCGCGCCCGCAGCTTCCAGCAATTCGAGGCTGTTGGTCGGCACCAGCGTCACGCGCGAGACGCGCCCCGGCGCGTGGCCGCTGCGGCCCGCGCGTTGCAGCAGGCGCGCCACGCCCTTGGCGCTGCCGATCTGCAGCACGCGTTCGACGGGCAAAAAGTCCACGCCCAGATCCAGGCTTGCAGTGCAGATGACGGCCTTGAGGATGCCGCTCTTCAGGCCAAGCTCGACCCACTCGCGCACCTCGCGATCGAGCGAGCCATGGTGCAGCGCGATGACGCCGGCCCAGTCGGGCCGCACCTCGAGGATGTTCTGGTACCAGATCTCGGACTGCGAACGGGTGTTGGTAAACACGAGCGTCGCCTCGTGTTTTTCAATCTCGTTGATGACGGGCTGCAGCATCTGCAGGCCCAGGTGGCCGCCCCACGGGAAGCGCGACACGTTCTCGGGAATCAGGGAATCGACGACGATCTTCTTGCGCGTGTCGCCTTCGACCAGTACGCCGGCATCCGCGCCAAGCAGCACCTGGCGCGCCAGGTCAAGGTTGCCCATCGTCGCCGACACGCCCCAGACCAGGAGCTCGGGCCGCCAGCGCCGCAGCCGCGCCAGCGCCAGCTGCACCTGCACGCCGCGCTTGCTACCCATCAGTTCATGCCACTCGTCGACGATGATCATGTCGAGATTGCGGAACTGCTCGAGCGCCGCCGCGTTACTGATCATGAGCGTCAGGCTTTCGGGCGTCGTCACCAGGGTGGCCGGCATGCTGCGCGTCTGGCGTGCTCGCTCGCTGGCTTTCGTGTCGCCCGTGCGCGCGCCGATGCGCCACTCGGGCATCAGCTCGGCGGCAGAATCTTCGAGCGCGCGCTGCGTGTCCGCCGCCAGCGCCCGCATCGGCGTGATCCACAGGACGCGCAAGCCCGCCTTGTTGCGGCCCGACGCAAGCCCCGCGCGCTGCAGCGCCGCGAACCAGACGGCAAAGGTTTTACCGGCGCCGGTGTTCGCATGCAGCAGGCCCGATTCGCCCTTGAGCGCCGCCTTCCAGACATTGCGCTGGAACGGGAACACCGTCCAGCCACGCCCGGCGAACCACGCGTCGACCCGATCCTTGACCTCGTTGCGACTCATGCCGTGGCCGCCTCCAGCAAACTCTTCAATGTGTCGAGCGTATCGGCTTCCTCGACGGGTTTGTCGGTGCGCCGGCGCAGGATGCGGGGGAACCGCACCGCGATGCCGGCCTTGTGGCGCGGCGAGAGCGCGATGCCCTCGAAGCCGATCTCGAACACCATCGTCGGTTTCACCGAACGCACCGGCCCGAACTTTTCGATGGTCGTGCGCCGGATGACATTGTCGACCTGCCCGATCTCGGCATCGGTCAGGCCCGAATACGCTTTCGCGAACGGCACCAGCTTGCGCTCGTCGCCCTCCCCGTCCCACACGGCGAACGTGTAGTCGGTGTACAGCGACGCGCGCCGCCCGCTGCCCGGCTGCGCGTACAGCAGCACCGCATCGATGGCGTACGGATCGATTTTCCACTTCCACCAGGTGCCGACATCCTTGGTGCGTCCGACGCCATACTGCGCCGTGCGCGCCTTGAGCATCATGCCCTCGACGCTGCGGGCACGCGAACCGGCGCGCAGTTCGGCCAGCGCTTCCCAGCTGTCGGCCTCGACCACCGGCGACAGGCGCAACTGGCGCCCATCGAGCTTGGCCACTTCAACTTCGAGCAGCGCGCGCCGCTCGTGCTGCGGCAAGGCGCGCAGGTCGACGCCGTCCAGTTCGAGCAGGTCGTAGCAGCACAACACCGCCGGCAGTTCTGCCAGTAATTTGGCGGACAAGGTCTTGCGGCCGATGCGCTTTTGCAGGTCGGCGAACGGTGACGGCATCGCCGCATCGGGCTGCCAGATCAGCACTTCGCCATCGAGCACCATGCCGTCCGGCAGGCGCGCCGCGGCCAGTTCAGGGAATCGCTCGGTGATCAGGTCTTCGCCGCGCGACCACAGGAAACTCTGGCCGTCGCGCCGCACGAGTTGCGCGCGGATGCCGTCGTACTTCCATTCGACGATCCAGTCAGACGGCTCGCCCAGTGTCGCCGGTTCGGCCGCCAGTTGATGCGACAGGAAGAACGGGTACGGCTGCCCGCCGCGCAGCTTGTGTTCTTCGGCCGACTGCTCGGCGATCAGTTGCAGGAAGCCCGCTGCCGTCGGTTTCACGCGGCCATCGGTCCAGCCCATCAGGCGCTGGGCAATGAGTTTACTGTCCACCGCCGCAATCGCGGCCAGCGCGCGTGTGACGAGCAGGCGCGAGACGCCCACGCGGAAACCGCCGCCAATCAGCTTGACGAGCAGGAAGCGCTCGCGCCAGTCGAGCTCATTCCAGTAGCTGAACAGTGCCTCGCGGATGCGGCCCGGATCGGCGCCGCGCAATGGGCCGATGCGCTGTTCCATCCACTCGGCCAGGCCAACGTCGGAGCGTTCGGTCGGTGGCGGCAGGATGTGCGCGATGGTTTCGGCAAAGTCGCCCACGGCCGCATACGACTCGTCGAACAGCCACTCGTCCAGCGCCGCGTACTCGATCGCGAACTGACGCAGCAGTTTGGTCGGCACCGCCTGGCGCGGCTTGCCGCCGGCCAGGAAATACACGGCCCATGCCGCGTTCTCGGGCGCGGCATTGGAAAAATACGCCTGCAGTGCGTCGAGCTTGCGGGTGGTCGACGTGGTTTCGTCGAGATCGGCGTACAGGCGGGCGAATTCACGCATCGGCTGCTCCTGCCTTCTTCTCTGGCGCGACCGGTTCCTCGGGCGCAGCCGTTTCCTTTGGTGCGCCATCGGATGCGGCCTCGCCTGCCTCCTCGTCGCCATATTCGGTCTCGAAGCCGGACGCCTCCAGCCCGTTCTGGTTCAGCCAGCGTACGAGCGTCGGAATCGAGCCGTGCGTGACGATCACGCGCTCGGCTTCGGTCGCCTTGATGGCGCTCATCAGCCCCGGCCAGTCGGCATGGTCCGACAGCACGAAGCCGCGATCGACGCCGCGCCGGCGGCGGGCGCCGCGCAGCAACATCCAGCCGCTCGCGAAGGCATCGCTGTAGTCCCCGAAGCGTTTCATCCAGGTGGAGCCACTGGCAGACGGCGGCGCGATCACCATCGCGCGCCGCAGGAGCGCCTTCTCGACCTCGGTGACCAGCACGGTCGGTGGAATGTCGACGCCTTCGGCGCGGTATGCGCGGTTGAGCGGCTCGACCGAGCCGTGGCAGACGATCGTACCGATGCTCGCGTCCAGCCCCGCCAGGATGCGCTGCGCCTTGCCGAACGAGTACGCGAACACGACGCTGCAACGGCCCTCGTCCGCGTTCTTGCGCCACCAGGCGTTGATCTCGGCCATCAGCTCGGCCTCGGGCTGCCAGCGGTAGATCGGCAAACCGAAGGTGGATTCGGTGATGAACGTGTCGCAGCGCACGGGTTCGAACGGCGCGCAGGTTTTGTCCGGCTCGACCTTGTAGTCGCCCGATGCAACCCAGACTTCACCGCCGCATTCCATGCGCACCTGTGCAGAACCCAGCACGTGGCCCGCAGGAAGCAGCGAAATCTTCACGCCGTTGTGGGTCACCGACTGGCCGTAGTCCATCGCGTCGACCGTGATGTCGCCCAAGCGCGACTTGAGTACGCCGATGCCGGGCGCCGCGGCCAGGTAGTGGCCGTGACCGACGCGCGCATGGTCGCCATGCGCGTGCGTGATCACGGCGCGCGGCACCGGGCGCCACGGATCGATATAGAAGTCACCCGGCACGCAGTACAGGCCCTCCTTGCGGACAACGACCATGTCTCCCATGGCCATCCTTATGCCGGGGTGAGGAAGTCGACCATGAAGGTCCGGCTTTCTCCATCGGCAAAATCGAGCGTGATCTGGTCGCCGGCGACGGCAGTCACGACACCTTCGCCGTACTTGGCCGAGCAGGCGCGCGCACCGACGATGAACTTGGGCGCCGGTACCTCGGCCACCGGCTCGTGGGCGAACTCGTCGTCACGGATCTCGATGCCTTCGGTCAGCGACAGCGCAGGAGGATTGAGGCAGTTGTCGCACTTGCAGCAGTTCTGAAAACCTGCCACCTTGTCGTCGAAATAGTCGAGGATCAGCTTCCAGCGGCAGAAACCGCTGACGGCGTAGCCGACCATCTGTTCGAGGGCATGCTTGTCGTGTTCCTGCTTCTGGACGTACACGGCAGCGAGCTTGTCGAAGATGCCGGGCTTTGGCTCGGCGCTGGCGGCGATGTATTCGAGCTTGCGGTTCTGGCGAATCAGCTTGGCATCCTTGAGCAGCTTGATGCAGACCTTGATACTCGAATCTGCCAGGTCTTCCAGTGCTTCTTCGAGGCGCGCCAGCGTGACCGGGCCATCGTCTCCCAGCCCGCGCACGGTGCAATGCACCAGTTGCAGCTCCTGCGCGCACGGGTAGTGCTTCATCAGGAAGAACTGTTGCAGGCGCTTGTCGTCCTGCAGGTACAGCAGCGTGCAGGTGGCATCCAGACCGTCGCGCCCGGCGCGGCCGGATTCCTGGTAATACGATTCGAGATTGGGCGGAATCTGCAGGTGGATCACGAAGCGGGTATCGCACTTGTCGATGCCCATGCCGAAAGCATTGGTCGCGACCATCACGCGGCGCTCGCCGTCCATGAACAGGTCCTGATTCAGCTTGCGCTCGCTGGCCGGCAGCTTGCCGTGGTAGATCGTGACCGATTCGCCTGCCTCTTCGAGCACGGCGAGCATGTCTTCTGCTGCCTTGACGGTGGCGGCGTAGACGATGCCGACGCCTTCGGAGGCCTGCACCAGGCGCAGCGCAGCCTGGTATTTCTCGGCCACGCTCGTGACCTGCTGGACCGCGTAGTGCAGGTTCGGGCGGTACACGCCGGTATTGATGACATTGAGCTTGCGGCCCAGCTGCTTGTTGATATCGGCAACCACTTCGTCAGTGGCAGTGGCCGTCAGTGCCAGCACTGGCGGGCGGCCGATCGCTTCGATGGCAGCGCCCAGACCGATATAGGCCGGGCGGAAATCGTGGCCCCACTGCGAAATGCAGTGCGCCTCGTCGATGACGACGATGTCGAGCGTGACCTTCTGCAGCGTCGCGATGAACTCGGGCGAGACCATGCGCTCTGGCGTGCAGAACACGATCTCGCAGGTTTCCTGCTCGATGGCTGCAATCGCCGCATGCTCTTCTTCGGCGTTCAGGCAGCTGTTGACCTGCACCGCGCGCACGCCGATTTCCTCGAGCTTCTCGAGCTGGTCCTTCATCAGCGAAATCAGCGGCGAGACGACGACCGTGATCCCTTCGAGCATCTTGGCCGGTATCTGGTAGCACAGCGATTTGCCGCCACCCGTGGGCATGATCGCCAGCGTGTCCTTGCCATCAAGGACGCTATCGATCACGCGTTGCTGGCCGTCGCGCAGCTTGGCGATGCCGAAGACACCGTCGAGGAGGCGCTGGATGGAGTTGCGGCGCACGGCCATGAGGCCGCGGTGCATGAGGGTGGGGTCGTGTCGTGTCATGGTGATATCGACTGTAGGTTGACCGCCCCGACTCGACTATAGGACGCCACCTACTTTGGGCGTAGGAGCGCCACCTTCAGAAAATATTGTCGATTAGATCTCAATTGTGCGACACAAATTCCCAAGAAGGTTTAGTCCTACAGAACGACGGAGTATTTACCGATGCCCAGGGTCCAATTGGCGACTTAAGATGTGATCCACATTCACAGTACTGCCACCACCCAGGAGATTCACCATGCGCCGCCACCCAATGACCTGGACTGCCGTCCATCTGGCCCTTGCCAGCGCTGCCACCTGGTTCTTGCTGGAGTCGGGCGCCATCGCCTCGACGGTACTGTTCTCGCTGCACTAAATAAAAAACGCCATCTTCCACTGGGAAGACGGCGTTCATTGTCATTGCGAGCAAGCCTGTCGGCTCGCTCCAACTTCTTCTGCGGCGGGCCTTTCGGCCCGCGCTTTATCAAGCAGCTTTCTGCTGGTCTTCTTCCAGTTCCACCGGCTGGCGGATCAGGTAGTCAAAAGCTGCCAGCGATGCTTTCGCACCCTCACCCACTGCAATCACGATCTGCTTGAACGGCACCGTCGTCACGTCGCCGGCAGCAAACACGCCTGGCATCGAGGTGTGGCCACGGGCATCGACTTCGATTTCGCCGTGCGCCGACAGATCGATCGAACCCTTCAGGAATTCCGAGTTCGGGATCAGGCCGATCTGCACGAACACGCCTTCCAGGTCGATGCGATGGATTGCGCCGGTGTTGCGATCCTTGTAGCTCAGGCCGTTGACGATCTTGCCGTCACCGTGGATCTCGGTCGTCTGCGCCGACTTGATCACCTTCACGTTCGGCAGCGAGGTCAGCTTGCGCTGCAGGACTGCATCGGCGCGCAGCTCATTACCGAATTCGATCAGCGTGACTTCCTTGACCAGGCCGGCCAGGTCGATCGCCGCTTCGACGCCCGAGTTACCGCCGCCGATCACCGACACGCGCTTGCCCTTGAACAGCGGACCGTCGCAGTGCGGGCAGTACGCCACGCCGTGGTTCTTGTACTCTTTTTCGCCCGGCACATTGATTTCGCGCCAGCGGGCGCCCGTTGCAATGATCACCGACTTCGATTTCAGGACCGCACCGCTCTCGGTGTGGACTTCGATCAGGCTGCCGCCCACCACCTTGCTGGCGCGCTGCGTGTTCATGATGTCGACGTCGTAATCCTTGACGTGCTCTTCCAGCGCGACGGCGAACTTCGGGCCATCGGTTGCCTTGAGCGACACATAGTTCTCGATCGCCAGCGTATCGAGCACCTGGCCGCCGAAACGGTCGGCCAGCACGCCGGTACGGATGCCCTTGCGGGCGGCGTAGATTGCTGCAGCCGCGCCAGCAGGCCCGCCGCCGACGATCAGCACGTCAAACGCTTCTTTCTCGCTCAGTGCCGCAGCTTTTTTCGCGCCGCCGCTCACGTCGATCTTCGAGAGGATTTCTTCGACGCTGGTGCGGCCCTGGCCGAAATGCTGGCCGTTCAAGAACATCATCGGCACGGCAAGGATCTGCTTGCTTTCAACTTCCTGCTTGAAGACACCGCCATCGATCGTCACGACCTTGATGCGCGGGTTAATCACCGACATCGTGTTCAGTGCCTGCACGACTTCCGGGCAGTTATGGCACGACAGCGAGATGTAGGTTTCAAAGACATAGTCACCATCCAGGGCAGCGATCTGGTCGATGACCGCCTGCTCCAGCTTGATGGTGTGGCCACCCACGTGCAGCAATGCCAGCACGAGGGAGGTGAATTCATGGCCCAACGGGATGCCGGCGAAACGCACGCCGATATCGGTGCCGACGCGGTTGATCGCGAACGACGGGGTGCGCTCATTGGCTTCCTGGCGCACGGTGATCTTGTTGCTCAGCTCTGCGATTTCACGCAGCAGCTCGTCCATTTCGCGCGCTTTCGGCGAATCATCCAAGGATGCAACCAGCTCGATCGGCTGCACCACTTTTTCCAGATAGGCTTGCAACTGTTTCTTGAGGGTCGCGTCAAGCATGATGGTTTCCTTAAACTCTTTGAATCAATAAATGGAGGGCGGTAAAAGCACCGGGCCGCCGCAGCGGCCCGGTCAGGGGGCTACCGAACTACCGCGTTACTTAGATCTTGCCGACCAGGTCCAGCGATGGGGTCAGGGTCTCAGCGCCTTCGGTCCACTTGGCTGGGCAGACTTCGCCTGGGTGAGCAGCGACGTACTGGGCAGCTTTGACTTTGCGCATCAGTTCCGATGCATCGCGGCCGATGCCGTTGTCATGCACTTCCATGACCTTGATCTGGCCTTCTGGATTGATGACGAAGGTACCGCGCAGTGCCATGCCTTCTTCTTCGATCATGACTTCAAAGTTGCGCGACAGGGTGCCGGTCGGGTCGCCAATCAGCGGGTAGTTCACTTTCTTGATCGCGTCCGAGGTGTCGTGCCATGCCTTGTGAGCGAAGTGGCTGTCGGTCGAAACGCCGTACACGTTCACGCCCAGCTTTTCGAATTCAGGCTGGAACGAGGCCAGATCTTCCAGTTCAGTTGGGCAGACGAAGGTGAAGTCGGCCGGGTAGAACATCACCACCGACCAGGTACCCTTGAAGTTTTCTTCGGTCAGGTCGATGAATTTGCCATTCGCGTAGGCGGTGGCTTTGAACGGCTTGATCTGGGTGTTGATAAGGGACATGTAAGCTCCTGTTTTGTGGTTGATGAAACGTATGACAAGCAGTGTACCGCTCAGCTCGTCTTTTGGGAAATTGATTGATTGGATACTGTTGATTGATTTTGACTATGACGCAGACAACAGCACGCCGGTTGGCCCACGGCTATGCCGTCAGGCACAGACCGGCACCGCGGTGCACGGCAGGGTCAAGCTGAAGGTCGAGCCTTCACCGGGGCTGCTCGTGACCCGCAACTCGCCGCTGTGCGAGATCGCCAGCTGGCGCGAGATATACAGGCCCAGCCCCAGGCCCTTCGGCTCGCCATTGCGGGCGCCCCGCTCGTACGGCTCGAAGATGCGTTCCAGATCGCCTGGCGCGATGCCCTTGCCGCCGTCGCGCACGTCGATGCGCACACACTCCCCCATCTGCTCGACACTCACTTGCACCGGCTGGCCGCCGCCATAGCGCAGCGCATTGGTCAGCAGGTTGACGATCACCTGCTCGACGCGGAACTCGTCCCAGCAGCCACTCACGGGATCATGCGGCTGCAAGGTCAGTGAACTGCCCGTCGTGGCCGCCTGCAGCGACAGATCGCTGACGATCCGTTCCAGCAAACTCATCAACTGCACCTGGGTCGGACGGATCGACAGCTTGCCGCTGCGCATGCGCGAGACATCCAGCATGTCGTCGATCAGGCGGATCATCGACTTGATCTGGCGCTCGTCGCGCTGGACCATCGCTTCCATCTGCTGCGGCGCGAACGCGGCCGCATTGCCGCGCTTGATCTGCAGGCTGCGCATCTGGGTTTCCAAAAACAGCGTGTTGAGCGGGGTGCGCAATTCGTGCGCGACGAGCGACATGAATTCGTCGCGCATCTTGAGCGATCGCTGCAGCTCCTGCTGGGTCTGGTTCAGCTCGCGCAGCAGCGTCTCCTGCTCTTGCCGGCTGCGCTCGAGCGCCAGCATCTGGCGCCGCGTTTCACGGCGCTGCTGGTCGAGCGCGACGAACACGGCGACCTTGCTGCGCACCGCGCCCGGGTCGATCGGCTTGTACAAAAAGTCGACCGCGCCGTTTTCATAGCCCTTGAAGGCGTAGTCGAGTTCGCGTCCGGCCGCCGAGACAAAGACGATCGGGATATGGCGCGTGCGCGACGTCGAGCGCATCACCTCGGCCAGTTCGAAGCCGTTCATGCCCGGCATCTGCACGTCGAGGATGGCAAGTGCGAATTCGTGCTCCAGCAGCAAGGCCAGCGCGGCGTCGCCGGAATTGGCCTGGTGAATCACGCGCTGGTCGTGGCGCAGCAGCGCCTCGAGAGCCTGCAGGTTCTCGGGCAAGTCGTCGACGATCAGGATTTTGCTTAATTCATGGGCGCTCATGGGGTCTCCAACAGGGGCAGCGCGGCGCGAATATCGGCCAGCGGCAACACCAGGTGTGGTGCGCAGCGCCGGATGGCTTCTCTCGGCATCGTACTGGCGTGCGCTTCTTCAGGATCCTGGACAATGGTCAGTCCGCCGTGTTCGCGGATACTGCACATCCCTTCGGCGCCATCAAAGTTGGCGCCGGTCAATAGTATACCGGTCATTGCCTTTCCATACACGCTGGCGGTCGATTCCATCAGGACATCAATCGACGGCCGGGCGTACTGGACAGGCGCTTCGCAGCTGAGCGAAAAGCTGCGATCCTGCTCGATCGACAGATGGTACCCCGAGCCGGCGAAATATACGACGCCCTGTTCGATCGGGGCCTTGTCGCGCGCTTCGCGCACTGGCAGCATCACGCGCGCATCGAACAGCTCGGCCAGCCGGCTTTCACGGTCGCCCGGCACGTGCAGGATGCAGACCACGGCCGGCGTATAGCCCGGCTGCAGCGACGGCAATAAGCTCAACAGCGCATCCACGCCGCCGGCCGAGCCGCCAATCAATACCAGCTCGATGCGCCGCTTGCCCAGCGCCGCCGCCACCTGTTCGTTCAGGCTCATGGCACGGCCTTGCGATACACCCGTTCCCGCCGCGCCAGCGGCTCGAAGCGCCCGGCGTAGCTGGAAAAATCGATGCTTTCCTTGCTGCCCAGGCCCAGAAAGCCCCGGTAGCACAGCGATTCATGGAACAGCCCGAACACGCGGTCCTGCAGCGTGCGGTTAAAGTAGATCAGCACGTTGCGGCAGCTGACGAAGTGCGTTTCCGAGAACACGGTGTCGGTCGACAGGCTGTGATCGGCAAAGGTCACGTTCTCGATCAGGCTGCGCTCGAACAGCGCGCCGCCGTAGGCTGCCGTGTAATAGTCCGAGAACGCAGCCTTGCCGCCGGACTTCTGGTAATTCTCTGTGTACAGGCGCATCCGGTCGATCGGGTACACGCCGCGCCGCGCCGTCTCGAGCGACTTCGGATTGATATCGGTCGCGTAGATGATGCTGCGTTCCAGCAGCCCTTCTTCTTTCAGCAGGATCGCCAGCGAATAGACTTCTTCGCCCGTGCTGCAGCCGGCCACCCAGATCTTGAGCGACGGGTAGGTCTTGAGGAACGGCGCCACCTGCTCGCGCACTGCCCTGAAGTACTCCGGGTCGCGGAACATCTCGGTAACGGGAATGGTCAGGTATTGCAGCAGCTGGGCAAAGCCGTTCGGATCGTGCAGCACGCGCGACTGCAGCTCCGAGACGGTGTTGCACCCCATCTCGCGCATGGCCACCAGCACGCGGCGCTTTTGCGAAGCGCCCGTGTAGTCGCGGAAGTCATAGTTGTATTTCAGGTAGACGGCTTCGACGAGCATCCGCAGCTCGATGTCGAAGTCGCTCGGCGTATGGCTCAAATGCGCTCCAGGGTCGGCATCCAGACCCGCAACAGGGAGTACAGGCGGGACAGGTCAATCGGCTTGGCCAGGTAATCGTTGGCGCCGGCGGCCAGGCATTGTTCCTGGTCGTCCTTCATCGCCTTGGCCGTGATGGCGATGATCGGGAGGCGGTCGAAGCGGCCGTCGGCGCGAATGCGGCGCGTCGCTTCCATGCCGTCCATCCCCGGCATCATGATGTCCATCAGCACCAGGTCGATGCCCGGCACTTCATCGAGTTTTGCAATCGCTTCAAAGCCGTTGCGGCCCACTTCGACCTTCGCGCCGCGCTGCTCGAGCGCCGCGGTCAGTGCGAACACATTGCGCACGTCGTCGTCCACCAGCAGGATCGTGCGGCCTTCGAACACGCGATCGCGGCCGCGCACGGCCTTGAGCATGCTCTGGCGCTCGGTCGACAGTTCAGATTCGACCTTGTGCAGGAACAGCGTGACTTCGTCGAGCAGGCGCTCGGGCGAACGGGCGCCCTTGATGATGATCGAGCGCGAGTAGCGCAGCAGCTGCGCTTCTTCGTCGCGCGTCAGGTTGCGCCCCGTGTAGACGATCACGGGCGGGAACGAGCACAGTTCCTCTTGCGACATGCGTTCGAGCAGTGCGCCGCCTTGCATGTCGGGCAGCTTCAGGTCGATGACCATGCAGTCGAAAATCTCGGTGCGCAGCAGATTGAGCGCATCGTTGGCCGTGCCTACTGCGGCGATCTGCACGTCGTCGTCGGCGATCAGCGCCACGACGCTCTCGCGCTGGCGTTCGTCGTCCTCGACCAGCAGCACGCGCTTGATCTTCTGCGCCGATTTTTCCTGCAGTTTGCGGAACACTTCTTCGAGTTCTTCGCGGCTTGCAGGCTTGAGCGCATAACCGATCGCGCCCAGGTGCAGCGCCTCGCCGCCGTTCTCGATGCTGGAGATGATGTGCACCGGGATGTGGCGCGTGGCCGGGTTGTCCTTGAGTTGCTGCAGCACGGTCAGGCCCGAGCGGTCGGGCAGGCGCACATCGAGCAGCACGGCGTCGGGCCGCTGGCTGATCGCCAGCGCCAGGCCTTCTTCGGCGCTCATCGCCACCAGGCAGCGGTAATCGAGCTCGCGCGCCAGGTCATACAGGATGCGCGCGAACGCCATTTCGTCCTCGACCACCAGCACACTGCGGCGGCCATCGGCCGGGCGGTCGCGGTCATCCGGGAAGCTTTCATAATGGTCGGTCACGGCGGGCGCGGGCGCCGGCACGGGTGCGGGTGCTGGCGCAGCCGAGCGGACGACCGGGGCCGGCGCGTAATGCGGCTGTGCGCTGGTCTCGGTCGGGGCCGACATCGACGAGGCGGAAGGGATCGGCGAATCCGGCAAGCCGCGCGGCAGCGTCAGCGTAAACACACTACCCTGGTTCGGCGCGCTCGACACGGAAATGCCGCCGCCCAGCAGACGCGTAAGGTCGCGCGAAATCGACAGGCCCAGGCCCGTGCCGCCAAAGCGGCGGCTGGTGGTGCCATCGGCCTGGTGGAAGGCGTCGAAAATCTTGTCCTGCTGGTCGGGCGCGATGCCGATCCCGCTGTCCTGCACGCGGAACGCCACGGCGCCATCGGTGGTGGTGAGCACCGACAGCGTGACGGCGCCCGCATCGGTGAACTTGACGGCATTCGACAGCAGGTTCTTGAGGATCTGCTCCATGCGCTGGCGGTCGGTGTTGATCGCTGCCGGCACGTCGGGCGCAACATCGATACGGAACTCGAGCGACTTCTGGCGCGCGAGCGGCTCGAACGTGCGCGCCAGGCCTTCGACGACGCGCCGCACCGGCACGTCTTCGGGCACCAGTTCGAGCTTGCCCGCTTCGACCTTCGAGATATCCAGAATGTCGTTGATCAGGTGCAGCAGATCGTTGCCGGCCGAATAGATGGTTTGTGCGAAGCGCACTTGCTCGTCGCTCAGGTTGCCCGGCGTATTGTCGGACAGCAGCTTGGCCAGGATCAGCGAGCTGTTCAGTGGCGTGCGCAGCTCGTGCGACATATTGGCCAGGAACTCCGACTTGTAGCGGCTGGCGCTTTCCAGTTCCACGGCGCGCTGCTGCAACTGCTCCTGCGCGGACTGCAGCGCCGAATTCTTCATGTCCAGGCTCAAGGCCTGTTCGGCCAGCTGGTCGTTGGTGGTGCGCAGCTCGGCTTGTTGATTTTCCAGCGCCGACTGCGATTCTTCCAGTGCGCGCGACTGCTCTTCGAGCTCTTCGTTGGCGGTGCGCAGCTCTTCCTGCTGGACTTGCAGCTCTTCGTTCAGGGTCTGGCTTTCTTCGAGCGAATCCTGCAGGCGCTGGCGATACAGCACGGCCGCCATGGCCGCCCCTACCGCCTGCGCGATGAAGCCAAGGAATTCGCGGTCGCGCAGCTCCACCGGGCGCAGGAAGGCGATCTCGAACACGCCCTTGACCTTGCCGTGGTTGTAGAACGGCGCGATGATCAGCGCACGCGGGGGGGTCTCGCCCAGGCTCGAGCTGACCTTCATGTAGCCGGGTGGCAGTTCGTCGAGCACCATCAGGCGGTTTTCCTGCGCCGCCTGGCTGGCCAGCGAGGCGCCAGGCTGGATGAACTCGGCGCGTTCGGCCGGGGTGTGGTTAAAGCCATAGGCGCCAATGCGGCGCAGCACGCCGTCTTCGCTGCGCACGTACATGGCGCCCACGACGCCGTCCAGATACTTGACGACATACGGCAGCACCGCCTCGGCCAGCGGCTCGAGGTGGTGGATGCCGGCGCTGCGCACGGTCAGTTCGTTCTGGCCGGTACGCAGCCACTCCTGGTGGCGCAGCTTTTCATTGTGCTCGGCTTCGTGGCCCAGCACTTCGTTATAGGTATTTGACAGCGTCATCAACTGGCGCCGGCCGAAGATGGCCAGACCGCCACCGACCAGCGCCGAGAGCAGCAGGAACAGCGCCACCGACCAGAAGGTCGTGTTGCGCGCATTGTCGCTGCGCTCCTGCAGCAGCCGGGCTTCAGCCGCCAGCACCAGGTCGAAATTGCGGCGCATCTCGTCGGTGAGCAGCCGGCCGCGGCCGCTTCTGACCGCATCGATGTAGGCCAGGTCATTGGCCCGGCGCCGCGCGATCATCTCGTCGGCGAACGCTTCCCATTGCTTCTGGACCTGCGAAATGCGCTTGATGCGTTCGGCCTGTGCGCCATTGTCCTTGACCAGATCTTCCAGCGTATCGAGACTGGTGCCCATCCGCTGCGCCGACAGCAGGTAGGGCGTCAGGAACTCTTCGTCGCCCGCCAGCAGGTAGCCGCGCATGCCGGCTTCCATTTCGGCCGACAGCTTGCGGATCTCGTGCGCATTGCCGATCACCTTCTGGGAATGCTCGACCCAGGTCAGGTTATTGATCAGGTACGCGATGATGCCCACGAACACGACCGCACTGACAATGCTCATGCCTAACGGCAGCGCGACATTGCGGGAAAGGATGCGGCGAAACGCGCTGTTGTCGATGTTTGGACCGGGCATGCCTGTTGTTCTGTTAGAAAAAAAATATTCCAAGTGTAACGCAAATGTAAAATCGCGCCCACACGAAATGCGCACGGTCGTGCCAAAGCGCGACCGTGCGCAACACCCGCAATCTTAGCAAAATGGATACGCTCTGGGCGCACCGCTTCACGTGCTACCTGGCATCACCCAGATGCGGCTTCAGGTACTGCGCGGTGCGGCTTTTCTTGTTGCGTGCGACATCCTGCGGCGGTCCGGCGACCACGATGTTGCCGCCCAGATCACCAGCACCGGGACCGACATCGATCACCCAGTCGCTGCCGGCAACCACGCGCATCGTGTGCTCGACCACGATCACCGTGTTGCCAGCGTCGACCAGACGGTTCAGCTGCACCATCAGGCGGTCGGCATCGACCGGATGCAGGCCGGTGGTCGGCTCATCCAGCACGTACAGCGCATTGCCGCGCGTGGCACGCTGCAGCTCGGACGCCAGCTTGATGCGCTGCGCCTCACCGCCCGACAGCTCGGTGGCCGGCTGGCCCAGTCGCAGGTAATCCAGCCCGACCTCGTTCAGCACTTCCAGCGAGCGCTCGACCAGCGCTTCATCCTTGAAGAAGGTGATGGCCTCGCCCACCGTCATGCCCAGGACCTCGGCGATGTTCTTGCCACGGTAGGTCACTTCGAGCGTCTGCGCGTTGTAGCGCGCGCCGTCGCAGGTCGGGCATGGCGCGTACACGCTTGGCAGGAACAACAGTTCGACCATCACGAAGCCTTCGCCCGCGCAGTGCTCGCAGCGGCCCTTTGCCACGTTGAACGAGAAGCGGCCGGCGTCGAAACGCCGTTTCTTGGCATCCGGCGTGGCCGCAAACAGCTTGCGCACCTGGTCGAACAGGCCCGTATAGGTGGCCAGGTTCGAGCGCGGCGTGCGCCCGATCGGCTTCTGGTCGACGCGTACCAGGCGCCGCACGCCCTCCATGCCGGCCACGATGCGCCCTTCCAGCGGCAAGGCTTCGTCGCGTTCCAGGTCCGGTTCATCGGATTGCTCTTCGGCCACCGCACTGCCCTGCCCCAGGGCCGCGCCGACCAGCTCCACCAGCACCTGGCTGACGAGGCTCGATTTACCGGAGCCAGACACGCCCGTTACGCTCGTCAGTACACCGAGCGGGAACGCGACGGCGAGATCCTGCAGATTGTTGCGGCGCACGCCTTCGAGCTTGAGCCAGCCGGTCGGTTCGCGCGGGGTACGCGGCGCGAGGGCCGCTTCGCCAAACAGGTAGCGCCGCGTTTGCGATGCTTCCACGTCGCGCAAGCCGTCCGGCACGCCGCTGTACAGCACCTGGCCACCGCGCTCGCCGGCCAGCGGCCCGACGTCGACGATCCAGTCGGCCTGGCGGATCACGTCCAGCGCGTGTTCAACGACGAACAGCGAGTTGCCGGCGGCTTTCAGTTGCGCCAGCGCGTCGAGCAGCGCTTCGGCGTCGGCCGGATGCAGGCCGGCCGACGGTTCATCGAGCACGTAGACGACGCCGAACAGGCTGGAACGCACTTGCGTGGCCAGGCGCAGACGCTGCAGTTCGCCCGGCGACAGGCTCGGCGTGCTGCGATCGAGCGCCAGGTAGCCGAGGCCCAGGGCCAGCAGCACCTCGATGCGCGCCGACAGGTCGTCGGCAATGCGCCGGCGCACGATCAGCTGTTCAGCGTGCAAGCCTTTCTCGACCTTGCTCGTCGCGTGGGTATACGGCGCCAGCAGCTCGGCCAGGCGCGCCAGCGGCAGGCGTGAGAGTTCGGCGATGTCCATGCCGGCGAACGTCACCGACAGCGACTCGCGCCGCAGGCGCTTGCCTTCGCACTCCGGACACGCGGTGCTGACCATGTAGCGCGCGACGCGCTTTTTCATCGACGCGCTTTCGGTATTGGCAAAGGTCTGCATCACATAGCGGCGCACGCCGGTGAACGTGCCCTGGTAGCTGGGCGTGTCCTTGCGCTTGAGCGCGGCGCGGGTCTCTGCAGGCGTCAGGCCGCCGTACACGGGCACGCTCGGGCTTTCTTCGGTATACAGGATCCAGTCGCGGTCTTTTTTTGGCAGGTCGCGCCACGGGGTGTCGACGTCGTAACCCAGCGTCACCAGAATGTCGCGCAGGTTCTGGCCGTGCCAGGCCGGCGGCCAGGCGGCAATCGCCCGTTCGCGGATCGTCAGGCTGTCGTCCGGCACCATCGATTGCTCGGTCACCTCGAACACGCGCCCCATGCCCGAACAGCGCGGGCACGCGCCCTGCGGCGTGTTGGGCGAAAACGATTCGGCGTACAGCAGCTCTTGCCCGGCCGGATAATCGCCGGCGCGCGAATACAGCATGCGCAGCGAATTGGACAGCGTGCTGACGCTGCCGACCGACGAGCGGGCCGTGGGCGTGCCACGCTGCTGCTGCAGCGCGACGGCCGGCGGCAAGCCTTCGATCGTGTCGACTTCGGGCACCGGCATCTGGTGGAACAGGCGCCGTGCATAGGGCGAGACCGATTCGAGGTAGCGGCGCTGGGCCTCGGCGTACAGCGTGCCGAAAGCGAGCGACGATTTACCTGAACCCGAGACGCCGGTAAACACGACAAGTTGTCCGCGCGGGATATCGAGGCTGACGTTTTTCAGATTGTGTTCGCGGGCGCCGCGGACATGGACGAAGCCGTCTTCGGCAGCGTTCTGGGGGGTGGTTTTCTTGCTGGGCATCTGCCCTCCGGCGTGAATAGCGATCCAGCATTGAACGACGGCAGACAAACGGTGTCGGTGCGCTTGTCAACAATTGCGCTGCGAATGACGCGGCGAAGCGGGCGTGTCCGGCCCGGGGCGGCGTGCGGGCGCGCGGCAACAGGCAATGGGCCGCGCGCACGTCCGGTCATGGCCGGCTTCCGAAGGCTAGGCAGTTGAACGACACCCTGCTTGTCAAATTGCCAGGTCGAGAAGCCGGTCAGCGCTCTACATTGGTCAGGCGTGATGAAAGAAGCGGCCGCTTGCGCCGGCCATACAGGGCGTCGTACTTTGTCACCATCGCATCGACGCCAAAATGTGCCTGGACACGCGCCCGACCCGCCGCGCCATGACGGCCGGCCAGTGCCGGATCGGCAATATAGGCGCCGATGGCGCCAGCAAGCAAGTGCGGATCGGCGGGCTCGGACAGCAGGCCAGTCTGCCCGTCGATCACTAGCTGCGGCACCCCGCCGACGCTGCTTGCCACCACCGGCAACCCGGTTGCCATCGCCTCCATAATGGTCACTGGCGTGCCTTCGGACAGTGAAGGCAGCACGAACACGGAAAAGCCGCGCATGATCTCGGCGACGTCGTCGCGTGCACCGGGAAGCCAGACCTGGCGCCCCCAACCCTCGCGGGCGACGCGTTCACGCAGGGCTGGCAGCAGCGGACCGTCGCCGACGATCGCCAGGCGCAGGTCGGCCTGCTGCGCCGGGAACGCGGCGAGCAGCATGCCGAAAGCGTCGAGCAGACCGTCATGGTTCTTGATGCGGTCGATCCGGCCGACCGTACCGATCCAGATCGTCCGGGGTGCGCCTGAATCACGCGCGGGGCCAGGCGTGAAGTGCGCCGTGTCCACGCCATTGGCGATCATGCTGATCTTGCGCTCCGGCACACCGACTGTATGACGCAGCCAGGCGCCCAGGTCGGCCGACACCGGTACGAACGCGTCGACGAACGGCACGAGCAGCCGCCGGAGCATGTTGTACTTGCGATGCCTGCCGCTCATTTCGACGCTGTCGCGGCCGTGCTCGGCGTGGATGCGAAGCGGCACGCCGGCCAGCCAGGCGGTCAGGCAATACTCGATCGTGCTGATGTTATAAGTGTGCAGCACGGCGGGACGCAGGCGGCGCAGCAGCGTCCACAGTGCCCGGTGCGAGGAGAGGCTCTGCCCCGGCTGCTTGTCGAGCGTATGGAACTGGACGTCCGGCCTGTGCACGAGGTTGGCATAGTCCGTATGGCCTGCCAAGCAAATCACCGCGTGCCGGTAGTGCTGCGCCGGCATGCGGTTGATGCATTGCGCCAGCAGCGTCTGCAGCCCGCCGACCTCGAAGCGGTACAGAACATGAACGACGAGTGGGACCGTCGAATCGGCCTCAGTGCAGGTCACGAATGGCATCCGCTTTGCAGGCCACCGGACGCGTCTGCGGCAATGGGCGCATGGCCGCATTGTGGAACAGGCGGATCTGGCCGCGCGTCGTATCACCCCAGCCGAAGCCTTCGGCGTAGGCGCGCGTGGCCGCATGGTCCGGGTAATTGGCGCGCAACTTCCGCACGCCATCGGCCACGCCCTGGGCTGTCAGCGCGTCCATCAGCACGCCGGCCGCCGGTGATCGTACGGCCTCCGGCGTGCCCCAGACATTGCTGGCCACCACAGGTGTCCCGCACGCCATGGCTTCAAGCAGAACATTGGCCCATCCTTCGCGGCTCGACGCCAGAACGAGCGTATCCGCCGCGCCGTAATACTGGCGCAGGACGTCCTGCGTCAGTGGCCCGAGGAAGGTAACCCGCTCTGCAACGCCAACCGTCCGCGCCAGCGCTTCGAGCCTGCCCCGCTCCGGCCCGCTGCCAGCGATCATCAGGCGCACGCCGGGCAATTGTGGCAGTGCCTGAATGATGAGGTCATGCCCCTTGCGGGGATCGAGGTAACCGACCGACAGCAGGGTAAACCCTTCCATGCCCAGGTCCCGGCGTGTTTCGTCGCGGCTGACGGGCTTGAACAACTGCAGGTCGACACCATTGCGCAAGGTCGTGATGCGCCGGCCATCGGCGCCGAATCTGATCATTTCTGCCCTGAGCGCTTCACAGACGGTGATGACCTCTGCCGCCTGGGCAGCCGCCCACAGGATCATGCGCCGTGGGATGGGATACTGGAGAATCAGATTGATGTCGGTGCCCAGGGCCGAGATAACGACCGGCTTGTTGAAATATTTGCCGAGCAGCGCAGCGGCGACACCGTCGGGATAGAAATAGTGGGCATCGATGACATCGAAGTCATACCCTTCATCAAGCATACGGCCGATGACGCCTTTGGCCGCGCAGGCAAGGCTCATCGGCGCAAGATGCATGCCGATCTTCGGCAGCACGGCAAAACGCGGGTGGTGCACCTCCACGCCGATGCGCGTTTCGATCTTCGGCGCCCTGGCCAGCACGCTGTAGCCGCCAAACATATCACCGCTGAACGGAAACCAGGGAATTGGCGCCACGACCCTGGCTTCGATCTCGCCTGTCTCAAGCTGATGCCGTAACGTGGTTTCGGTAAAAATGCCGTGGTGTGGTTTGGCTGCGTTGGGAAACAAAGTACTGAAAGTCAGGATTTTCATGATTACGTAGTCGGCATCGGTGCAAGGTGGCTGGTGAAATGCCAATCGCCGATTTTCTCATTCAACCATGATTGTTTCAATAATTATATTTACTTTCGGAAAAATTTTTACAGTGACCATCAATTCATGGGAGTTGGTTGCGCAGCCAGCGCTTCCAGTGTTGTGCACAAGCCATCGATCCCAAGCCCTTGCGCCTGAGACATCGCGATCTCGGCACACCGCCGGGCAAACCCTGCATCGTTGAGCAGGTTTTCAAGTGCCTCCCGCATACGATGCGCTGTCACCTTCGTCGCATGCAGGCTCACGCCCGCCCCCAGCGCCACCACCCGCGCCGCGTTATCGAACTGATCGTGCGCGAGCGGCACCACCAGTTGCGGCGTGCCGGCGCGTAGCGCTTCGGCCGTCGTGCCGATGCCGCCGTGGTGGACTAGCGCCGCAACATGCGGCAGCAAGGCCTTGAGCGGCACGTAGTCTTGCCAGCAGATGGACGGCGGCAGCGAGCCGGGTAGCTGCTCGCGGTGCGGCGTCAGGAAAATCGCCCGCAGGCCCAGCTGCGCGACGGCTTGCGCCGCCGCTTCGAAATAGCGCCCCGCCTGCCGGTTACCGGTGCCTGGGGTGAACACCACCGGTGGCGCGCCGGCGGCGAGAAATGCCCGCAGCGTGGCGCTCGGCGCCGCGTCGGGATCAGGGTCGTACAGCGGAAAGCCGGCCTGATACAGCGGCTGCGGCCAGTCCGGCACGGGCGCGGCAAACCAGTCGGGAAACAGCGCCAGCGACAGGTCGGGAATGGTCTGGATGTAGTTGATCAGGCTGCGCACCCGGGGTAATCCACGCTCTTGGCGCGCCGCGTTCAGGCCGGGCAATGCGACCGGATCGATGAAGCGTGCGGCGAGCGTGCGCCACAACGAGAGACGCACGCCATGCGGCACCCAGGTGGGGACGGGCCAGGGCCCCAGCAACAGCGGATCGTGTACGGTAGGAAGGTTCGATGGCGCCAGCCAGGTCGCCGCGATGCGCAGGCCAGGCCGGTTGTGACGGCAGATATCTGCTTCGGGCAGGGCCAGCGGATGCACAAGCAGCAAGGTATCCTTGCCGCTGTCGAGCGCCGCCACCATGGCAGGCAGTTGCGCCATCGCCGGTCGCGTTGCATCCCACACTACGGCGAGGCCTCGGGTGGGATGCCACAGGTCGGGATGGTCGAGCACGGCAGGATCAGCCGGCAACCCGTGAAAGGTCAGGCCAGCCGCATCGACGTACAGCGCATGCAGCTCGGGGCCAAGAAAATCGACGCGGTGCCCGCGCTCGCGCAAGGCCCGTCCGATCCACAGGAACGGGAACAGGTCCCCGGCCGAGCCCATCGTCACCAGGATTACATGCATGGGCCCGCCCTTCCTGAAATTAGAAGGTCAGCGTGCCTTCAATGGAATCATCCAGCGTCTTGCCAAGCACGGCGCCGATCGCCATTTTTGCACCGGCGACGATGCCGCCGTGCTTGTTGTCCCAATAATAACCGGACTTCGGGGTCACCTTGATCACGATGATGCGCGGGTCGTCCTCGCCTTCGGTGAACCAGGTTTTCAGCAGCGGCTCCCACAGTTGCTTGATGCGGGCCTTGTCCTGTGAGACTTCGGCGTGGCCGTCGAGTTCGAGAAATGCGGCGTTTTCGCCTGACTGGAAGAACAGTTTGACGGTCGGATTGGCTTGCAGTTCCTGGTTCGTGTGGCTGTCGATCGCGCCCAGGTACCAGATGGCGCCATTGTCGTCGGTCTCGCGCACGCTCATCGGGCGCACGCCGCGACTGTCGCCTGTGCCGCCGCCGGTGATGAAGAAGCCGGTTTCGGCATCGTCGATGATGTCCTTGATACGTTCGATCGCCTCTGCGCCTGCCAGATCGCGGCGGTTTTCTTCGGGCTGGTTGCGGTTGATGGAATCCATGGTCGTCTCCTGTAAGCGAAGGCCGTGTGGCCGATGAGACAACTGTAACGTTATCTAGAGCGGCGGTATGTGGGCAGACGAACGTACGGGACCACATGCCGCCGCTGACGGGTCAAAGCGGGGACGCCCTGCCCGTTACAGGAAGCGATCGAGGATCTTGCGGCTGTGCTTGTCGATCTTGAACATGTCGCGCACCAGGAAGTTGATGCCGTGGCTGTCGGCCACCAGCAGCGACGCTTCGCCGATGCGGCGGATATCCTCGTCGAGCTTGAGCACGAACTCGGTGTCGCCCCGGTCGGTCGTCACATACCAGGTGCACGGCGTCGCAAAGCTCGACACATCCTTGATGTTGATGATCTCGGGGATGAACTCGCGCCCGCCAATTTCGTCACTGACGAGCGTACGGATATCCTCTGGCATGGTCGCCAGGTCGTCGATCCAGGCGACCTCTTTGCCGCCGTCACGCACGAGCGAAATACCCCTGGTCGGCGCCTGGATCGGAAAGGCACGCACAGGCGTGATGCCCACGTATTCTTCACCGGTCTCGAGAGTGATCACCAGCTTGCCGAAGCTGTTGCGGCGCAGCTGGAACGGGGTTGTCGAAACAGTACTCATCATGCGTCCTTGTCGTCGAGGTCCTGGTCCACGTTGCGCGCTTGCGCTTCGTACAGGCGGTGATACGCGCCTTCGCGCGCCATCAGGTCATCGTGGCTGCCCTCTTCCACCACCACGCCGCGGTCCAACACGATCAGGCGGTCGGCGCGGTGCAGCGTCGACAGGCGGTGCGCGATGGCAATGGTCGTGCGGCCCTGCACCAGATTGTCCAGCGCCTTCTGAATTTCCTTCTCGGTTTCCGAGTCCACCGACGACGTTGCCTCGTCCATGATCAGGATCGGCGGATCGATCAGCAGCGCGCGCGCAATCGAAATGCGCTGGCGCTCGCCGCCCGACAGGCCCTGGCCGCGCTCGCCGACCATCGAATCGTAGCCCTGCGGCAGGCGCAGGATGAATTCGTGCGCATGCGCGGCCCTGGCCGAGGCGATGATGTCTTCGCGTGACGCATCCGGCTTGCCGTACGCAATGTTCTCGGCAATGGTGCCGAAGAACAGGAACGGTTCCTGCAGCACCAGGCCAATATTGCGGCGATAGTCGGCGACGGCAAACGAGCGGATGTCCTTGCCGTCAAGCAGGATCGCGCCTTCGGACACGTCGTAGAAGCGGCAGATCAGGTTCACCAGCGTGCTCTTGCCCGAGCCGCTGTGACCGACCAGACCGACCATCTCGCCGGCCTTGATGTTCAGCGAAATGCCGCGATTGACGGCGCGGTTGCCGTAGCGGAAACCGACTTCGCGCAGCTCGATATTGCCTTCGACCTTGGCGACCTTCACCGGGTTGACCGGATCGGGCACGCTCGAGACGTGATCGAGAATGTCGAAGATGCGCTTGGCGGCCGAGGCCGATTTTTGCGTGACCGACACGATGCGGCTCATCGAATCGAGACGCACATAGAAGCGGCCGCTGTAGGCGATGAAGGCGGTGAGCGTACCGACCGTGATGTCGCCGCGCGAGACTTGCCAGATGCCGAAACACCAGATCACCAGCAGACCCAGCTCGGTCAGGAACGACACGCTCGGCGAGAACAGCGACCACACGCGGTTGAGTTTATCGTTGACGTTCAGGTTGTGGCGATTGGCTTCGCGGAAACGGGCTGCTTCGCGCTTCTCTTGTGCAAATGCCTTCACGACGCGGATGCCCGGAATCGTATCGGCCAACACATTGGTCACCTCGCCCCAAACGCGGTCGATCTTTTCAAAGCCGGTGCGCAGTTTGTCGCGCACCAGGTGGATCATCCACGCAATGAATGGCAGTGGCGCCAGTGTCACGAGGGCCAGCCACGGATTGATCGAGAACAGGATCACGCCGGTCATGATGATCATCAGGACGTCGGACAGGAAATCCAGCAGGTGCAGCGACAGGAACACGCATATGCGGTCGGAGCCACTGCCGATGCGCGCCATCAGGTCGCCCGTGCGCTTGCCGCCAAAAAATTCGAGCGACAGGCGCATCAGGTGCTCGTAGGTGGTCGAGCGCAGGTCGGCGCCGATGCGTTCGGACGCCAGCGCCAGCACATAGGTCTTGGCCCAGCCCAGCGCCCAGGCCAGCACGGCCGAGGCCAGCAAGCCGCCCATATACATATACACGAGGCTCGTGTCGATTTGCTGCCCGTTCTGGTACGGGATCAGGACATTGTCCATCAGCGGCATCGTCAGGTATGGCGGAATCATGTGCGCGCCGGTCGAGCCCAGCATCAGCAGGAAGCCCAGGAACAACTGCCCCTGATACGGTTTGGCGAAGCGCCACAGGCGAAACAGCGTCCACGTCGACGGCGGCGTGTGCAGGACTTTTTCGCAGATCGGGCAATCATCCTGGTCGGCGTCGAGGGGCGCCTTGCAACTTGGACAAGTATGCTGCTCGGGCGGCTGGATGGCCACGCCCGTCAGCGCGCTTTCCATCTGATCCTGGAACTGGTCGGCCACGCGCACGGCGTGCAGGTTCTGGCCGAGCGTAAAGCGCCAGCTGGCCAGCAGGCCATGCGCATCGGTCAGTTCGAGATGCCCGACACCAGCGTGGTCGTGGTGGCGCAGCGCCAGTCCTTCGCGGTACGGCCAGTCGCGCCACGCCGTTTCTCCTGGCGCGCGCGCCAGCAAGCGCCGGTCCGTGACCAGAACTAATCCTTTTGAGAAATGTAATTTCGCATCGAGGTCAACCTCAACGCTGCTTAAAACGTTTTCCCCTGGTGCAAGCTGTTTCGCGACATCATTTTGCCAGTGATCAGGCAAGAAATTAGCGGCTACTGCCAGCGAAGACGGACTGGCAAATTGTTGTGTTGTCATGGTTTGCGCCCGAAACGGGCTTCAATTCGGCAAAGATTCGGTATGGGTAAAGCGTGTGGCTATTGTTTTTATGCCAAGCAGCAAACGCTCTACAGAGCGCTAGAACGTTTTTGGACAGCGTTTGGATGACACGGAATGTGTTTTGGTGAAAATATTGCGGCTAAGTAAAAGCCGCAACTGGATCAGATCAGCGCGTGATGTGCGCTGCGATTGGCGGCCTTTCGCTAACGTAGTGACACCTCAGGCATACAAGGATAAGTCGCCGGTGTGGGAGTAGCGCCAGGCGACCAACGTATTTACATGACGAAAAAGAACGACATCAAATTCCTGCGCATCAATTATCTGGCGGGACCAAACATCTGGACCTATCGTCCCGTGATCGAGGCCTGGCTCGACATCGGCGAACTGGAAGACTATCCCTCGAATCTGCTCCCCGGGTTCACGACGCGCCTGACCACCTGGCTGCCGGGCCTGGTAGAGCACCACTGCGGTGTCGGCTACCACGGCGGCTTCATCGAGCGCCTGAACGAAGGCACCTGGGCCGGCCACATCCTCGAACACGTCGTGCTTGAAGTGCAGAGCCTGGCCGGCATGAAGACCGGCTTCGGCAAGACCCGCTCCACCGGCGAACATGGTGTCTACAAGATGGCCTTCCGCACGCGGGACAACGTCGTCGGCCGCGCCGCGCTCGACGTCAGCCATCGCCTGATGATGGCCGCGATCAACGACGAGCCGTTCGACCTGCCTGCCGCGCTTGTGCGCCTGACCGACATGGTCGACCGCCTGTGCCTGGGCCCGTCGACCGCGCACATCGTGGATGCCGCCACCGACCGCCGCATCCCGTCGATCCGCCTGACCGACGGCAATCTGGTGCAACTGGGTTACGGCGCCGCGCAGCGCCGCATCTGGACCGCCGAGACCGACCGCACCAGCGCGATTGCCGAAGGCATCGCCAGCGACAAGGACATGACCAAGAACCTGCTCGCCTCGTGCGGCGTGCCGGTGCCGGAAGGCGCAATCGCGCGCAGCGCCGACGCGGCCTGGGAAGAAGCCGCCGACATCGGCCTGCCCGTGGTCGTCAAGCCGATCGACGCCAATCACGGCCGCGGCGTGTCGCTGAACCTGAACACCGAAGCCGAAGTGCGCGCCGCTTACGTGATCGCATCCGAAGAAGGCGACAGCCGCTCGGTGCTGGTCGAACGTTTCATCACGGGCAGCGAGCACCGCCTGCTGGTCGTTGGCCGCAAGGTGGTCGCCGTCGCGCGCGGCGAATCGCTGTGGGTGACGGGCGACGGCCGCCAGAACGTGGCCGAGCTATGCGACAGCCAGATCAATATCGACCCGCGCCGCGGCGAGAGCGAAGAATTCCCGCTCAGTCCCGTCGAGCCGCGCAAGAGCGAAGAAAACCAGTTGCAGCTCAAGCGCCAGGGCCTCACGCCCGACACGGTGCCGCCGGCCGGCCAGAAGGTGCTGATCCAGATGAACGGCAACGTCGCCGACGACGTCACCGACCTGCTCCACCCGGAGGTCGCGCACGCTGCGGCGCTGGCAGCGCGCATCGTCGGCCTGGACATCGCCGGCATCGACCTGGTGTGCGAAGACATCAGCCGCCCGCTGGCCGAACAGCGCGGCGCGATCATCGAAGTCAATGCCAGCCCGGGCCTGCTGGCCCACACCAAGCCGGCCAGCGGCACCGCCCGCAACGTCGGCAAGGACATCATCGAGCACCTGTTCGCACCGGACGACACGGCGCGTATCCCGGTGGTCGGCGTCACCGGCTCGCTCGGCTGCAGCCTGATCACGCGCCTGATCGGCTGCCTGGTCAACATCACCGGCAAAGAGGTCGGCGTGGCCAACGGCGAAGGCCTGTACCTGAATGCGCGCGTGATCTCGAACCGCGACAGTACGGGCGTCGAAGCCGGCCAGCGCATCCTGATCAACCGTAACGTGCAGACGGCGGTGTTCGAATCGAACGCCCGCTCGATCCTGCAGGACGGCCTGCCGTACGATCGCTGCACCGTGGGCGTCGTGACCGACATGGCGGGCCTGGCCGATGTCGCCGAGTTTCATATCCACGACGACGACGCCCTGCGCAACGTGATCCGCACCCAGGTTGACGTGATCCTGCCGGACGGCGTAGCCGTGCTGAATGCGGCCAACGAGCAGGTCGCGGCGCTGGCCGAACTGTGCGACGGCGGCGTGATCTTCTACGCGTTCGACGAGCAAAATCCGGTGCTGGCGGCGCACCGCGCGGCCGGCGAGCGCATCGTGTTCGTGCGTGACGGGCGCATCATGCTGGCCGAAGGCGACGCGGAGACGCGCCTGAACACGCTGGACACGATGAAACCGTCCACCGTGAAGTATCCCGAGAACGTGCTGGCGGCAGTGGCGGCGGCGTGGGCGCTTGGCGTGCCGAGCGACCTGCTGTGCGGCGGCCTGCGCGCCTTCGACGCGACACCAAAACAAACGACACATTGAATGACACTGCCCGGCAATCTGCCGGGCCTGGCGCCCGCCCCCGCGCATGTGCGCGCGGCGCGCGGCCCGCGAAAGGAATGACGGTTTATGGAAGTATCTCGCATACGGGCCCTGCGTGGCCCCAATCTCTGGAGCCACCACACCTCGGTCGAGGCAATCGTGACGTGCACGCCTGAGGAAGAATCGATCGGCGAACTGCCCGGTTTCGAATCGCGCCTGCGCGTGCGCTTCCCGCAGATCGGCGGCCTGCAGCCGTTCGGCCATTATGAAACGATCCCGCTGGCCCACGTGCTCGAACTGGTCGCGCTGCACCTGCAGGCCGAAGCTGGCTGCCCGGTGACGTTCAGCCGCACCACCGCCACGCTGGAGCCCGGCACCTACCAGGTGGTTGTCGAATACAGCGAAGAAGACGTCGGCCGCCAGGCCCTCGAACTCGCGCAGCAGCTGATCGAGGCGGCCCGCAATGACACCCCGTTCGACGTGCCCGCTGCGCTGGCACAGTTGCGCGCGACGGACGAAGACGTGCGCCTGGGACCATCGACCGGTTCGATCGTGCAGGCCGCCGTGGGCCGCAACATCCCGTTTCGCCGCCTGACCGAAGGCAGCATGGTCATGTTTGGCTGGGGCAGCCGTGCGCGCCGCATCCAGGCCGCCGAGATCGACGCCACCGGCGCCATTGCCGAATCGATCGCGCAAGACAAGGAACTGACCAAGAAGCTGCTCGACGCGGCCGGCGTGCCGGTGCCGCAGGGCCGCGGCGTCTCCGACCCGGATGACGCCTGGGCCGCCGCGATGGAAATCGGCCTGCCGGTCGTGATCAAGCCGAAGGACGGCAACCAGGGCAAGGGCGTGACGGTCAACGTCACCACGCGCGAACAGCTCGACGCCGGCTTCAAGGCCGCCAGCGAATTTCGCGACGACATCCTGGTCGAACGCTACCTGCCGGGCCACGACTACCGCCTGCTGGTGGTGGGCGACAAGCTGGTGGCCGCCGCGCGCCGCGAACCGCCGCAGGTGGTGGGCGACGGCGAGCGCAGCGTGCGCGAACTGGTCGAACAGGTCAACCTGGATCCGCGCCGCGGCGACGGCCACGGTACGTCGCTGACCAAGATCCGCTTCGACGACATCGCCATCGGCACGCTGGCCCAGAACGGCCTGACGCCGGACTCGGTGCCCGCCATCGGCCAGCGCGTCGTCCTGCGCAATAACGCAAACCTGTCGACCGGCGGCTCGGCCACCGACGTCACCGACGACGTGCACCCCGAAGTCGCGGCGCGCGCCGTCGCTGCCGCCCACATGATCGGCCTGGATATCTGCGGTGTCGACCTGGTCTGCGACAGCGTCCTCAAACCGATTGAGGACCAGAACGGCGGCATCGTCGAAGTCAACGCCGCGCCGGGCCTGCGCATGCACCTGGCGCCATCGTTCGGCAAACCGCGCCCGATCGGCGAAGCGATCGTCGACACGCTGTTCAAGGACGGCGACGATGGCCGCATCCCGATCGTGGCCGTCACCGGCACCAACGGCAAGACGACCACCGTGCGCCTGATCGCGCACCTGCTCACGGCGTCCGGCCTGCGCACCGGCATGACCAACACCGACGGCGTCTACATTGAAGGCCGCCGCATCGAAAGCGGCGACTGCAGCGGCCCGCGCAGCGCGCGCAACGTGCTGCTGCACCCTGACGTCGACGCCGCCGTGTTCGAAACGGCGCGCGGCGGCCTGCTGCGCGAAGGCCTGGCTTACGACAAGTGCCAGGTTGCGGTGGTAACCAATATCGGCTCGGGCGACCACCTGGGCCTGAACTACATCACCACGCTCGAAGACCTGGCGGTACTCAAGCGCGTGATCGTGCAGAACGTGGCCGTGGGCGGCATGGCGGTGCTCAACGCCGCCGATCCGACCGTGGCCGCGATGGCCGAAAGAACGCGCGGCGACGTCACCTTCTTCGCGCAGGACGTGGGCAATCCGGTCATGGCGATGCACCGGGCGCAGGGTCGCCGCGTCGTCTTCGTCGAAGAAGGCTATCTGGTGGCGGCGCAGGAGTCCTTCATCGAACGCATCGACCTGAAGGAAGTGCCAATTACGCGCGGTGGCGTGGTGGGCTTCCAGGTCGAAAACGTGATGGCGTCGGTAGCCGCCGCGTGGGGCGTGGGCACGTCGTGGGACGCGATCCGCCTGGGCCTGAAAACCTTTGTCGGCGAGAGCGACAATGCGCCGGGGCGCTTCAACGTGTTCGACTACAAGGGCGCGACCGTGATTGCCGACTACGGTCACAACCCGGATGCGATCGCTGCGCTGGTCAATGCGGTCGAGAGCATGCCCGCCAAGCGCCGCTCGGTGGTGATCAGCGGCGCCGGCGACCGGCGCGACCAGGACATCACGCAGCAGACCGAAATCCTGGGCGCGGCGTTCGACGACGTGCTGCTGTATCAGGACCAGTGCCAGCGTGGCCGCGCGGATGGCGAAGTCATTGCGCTGCTGCGCGCGGGGCTGAGCAATGCGACTCGCACCGGGCACGTCGAAGAGATCAACGGCGAATTCGTGGCGATCGACCGGGCGCTCTCTCGCCTGGAAGATGGGGACTTGTGCCTGATCCTGATCGATCAGGTTGACGAGGCCTTGGCGCACATTACGGCGCGGGTCAAGGACGCAGCCTGAGTATCGTTGTTGTGTTTCCGGGGACGGGCGACGACGCGGTATGCTGCGTCGATGAATAGCCCGTCCCCGTCATCCCTCCCTGCCCTGCCCAAGGCCAGTGCCTGGCCGCTGGTGCGGGCATTGTTCAAGCGGCCCGCGCCCCCTTCGGCGCAACCGGTCCAGGCCAGCTATCGGCTGGACCGGCTCGATGCGGATCACGTGCGGCGCTACAGTGACACGTTCGGCTTCCCACCCGGCCCAGTGCCGCTGACCTACCTCTACCTGCTGGCACAGCGCGCGCAACTGGCGACGATGCTCGATCGGGTGATTCCGTTTCGGATTGTCGGGCTGATTCATGTGTCGAACAACCTTGCGATGCATTGTGAGGTACGCACTGATGTGCCGTTGGTGCTCGTGACGACATTGTCGATGCCGGAATCTGGGGCCAACGGCGCAATCGAATGCGTGCTGGAGACAGCGGCAAGTGCGGATGGGAAAACGGTCTTCACGTGTACCAGCCGGTACCTGATCAAACGCGGGCCACGCGGCAAACATGCGTCCGCGCCGCCTTCGGTAACGCCCGTGGGTGACGTCGTCGGAGAATGGGTCGTGACCGCTGATGCGGGGCGACGCTATGCGGCCTTGTCCGGCGACTGGAATCCCATTCACCTGTGGCCATGGAGTGCGCGGCTGATGGGGATGCGCGCACCAATCATCCACGGCATGGAGACGATGGCGCGCATCTGCGCGGCATTCGAGCAATCGGCCAATCGTCCTGTCACCAGTCTTACATGCCGCTTCAAACGCACCGTGCCGCTCGGTGCTTCCGCAACGTTGATGGCCTGCGAAGTCCCCGGCAGTTTTGTCGTGCTGTGCAGCGGTCGCGTGGCCGTCGAAGGCACGCTAGGCTACGCGTGATGTCGCGCGACCCGCAAAAAGCCGGGGTCAGGTCTGACATTCGGACACGATCTCGGCAGTAGAGTAGTAGAAACTAGCTGACACGGTGCCATACCAATCTGGACAAGAGACCCTTGGAACTGTTCAAGGCTGAGGTCGTGTCTAAATGTCAGACCTGACCCCGGCTGTGCTTGACCCCGACTGTGCTAATGCTGAGGTCGTGTCCGAATGTCAGACCTGACCCCGGCTGTGCCGCGCGCGCAACATCAATCGCGGTAAAATACGCAGCTCTGGCCAGCCTCTGCCTCGCCGTACCCAATCCGAAGAAATGACCACCGTTCCCACTGAAATCAACGCCGCAGCCGTCAAGAACAGCGCGACCGACAAGCACACCCCGATGATGCAGCAATACCTGCGCATCAAGGCCGACTACCCCGACATGCTGGTGTTCTACCGCATGGGGGACTTCTACGAACTGTTCTTCGACGACGCCGAAAAAGCCTCGCGCGTGCTGGGCATCACGCTGACCGCGCGTGGCAAGTCCGAGGGCAATCCGATCAAGATGGCCGGTGTGCCGTTCCACTCGCTCGATGGCTATCTGGCCAAGCTGGTGAAACTGGGCGAGTCGTGCGCGATCTGCGAGCAGATCGGCGATCCGGCGCTGTCCAAGGGCCCGGTTGAACGCAAGGTCATGCGCGTCGTCACGCCCGGTACGCTGACCGATTCCGACCTGCTGCCCGAAAAAGCCGAGCGCCCTCTTCTCGCCCTGTGCCTGCAAACCCAGCGCAAGACCGTCACCGCGGGTCTGGCCTGGCTGTCGCTCGCCAGCGGCAATCTGCGCCTGATGGAATTTTCGGGCGACGCGCGCGCCATCGAGGCGCGCCTGGCGCATGAACTCGAGCGCATCGCGCCGGCCGAAATCCTGCGCGCCGATTGCGGCGACATGTTCGACGATGGCGCATCCACCGTCCACACCCAGCGCGTGCCGGAATGGCATTTCGATGTGGTCAAGGGGCATGGCGCGCTGCTCGAACAATTGAAGGTCGCCACCCTCACCGGTTTTGGCGCCGATGGCCTGGGCGCCGCGTTCGGCGCGGCCGGCGCGCTGCTGCGCTACGCCCAGTCCACGCAGGGCCGTGGGCTGCAGCATGTGCGCGGACTGGCGTGCGAGAACGAAAATGAATACATCGGTCTCGATGCCGCCACGCGCCGCAACCTGGAACTGACCGAGACCATTCGCGGGCAAGAATCGCCAACGCTGTTTTCGCTGCTCGACGGCTGCCGCACGGCGATGGGTTCGCGCATGCTGCGCCACTGGCTGCACCAAGCGCGCCGCGACCAGTCGATCGCGCGCAGCCGTCACCAGTCGATCGCCGCGCTGCTGCAGGCGGATGCCATCGACAACCTGTCGCCGACGCTGGCGCAGGTGCCGGACATCGAACGCATCACCACGCGCGTGGCGCTACTCAGCGCGCGCCCGCGCGACCTGGCGAGCCTGCGTGATGGACTCAAGGCCTTGCCGATGCTGCGCGAGCTGGTGGCGCGCTGCTTCGTGCCGGGCGATACGTCGCTGCTGCGCGAGCTGCATGACGACCTGGCCACGCCCGCCGACTGCCTCGACCTGCTGGTGCGCGCCGTGCTGGAAGAGCCGAGTGCGATGATCCGCGATGGCGGCGTGTTCGCACGTGGCTACGATGCCGAACTCGACGAACTGCAGGCGCTGTCCGAGAATGCCGGCCAGTTCCTCGTCGATCTCGAAACGCGCGAGCGCGCGCGTACCGGCATCGCCAACCTGCGCGTCGAGTACAACCGCGTGCACGGCTTCTACATCGAAGTGACCAACGGCCAGGCGACCAAGGTGCCGGACGATTACCGCCGCCGCCAGACGCTGAAGAACTGCGAACGCTACATCACGCCCGAACTCAAGGCGTACGAAGACAAAGCCCTGTCGGCGCAGGACCGCGCGCTGGCGCGCGAGAAAATCCTGTACGACGACTTGCTGGCGCAGCTCGCGCCGCACATCGGCGTGCTGCAGACGATCGCGCGCGCGATTGCGCAGGCCGACGTGCTGGTAGCGCTGGCCAGCCACGCGCTGCGCCACAGCTGGTGCGCGCCGCAGCTGGTCGATGCGCCCTGCCTGAACATCGTCGAGGGCCGCCATCCGGTGGTCGAAAATCAGATCGAGCGCTTCATCGCCAACGACTGCCGCTTCTCGAACGAGCGCCGCCTGCTGTTAATCACCGGCCCGAACATGGGCGGTAAATCGACCTTCATGCGCCAGGTCGCGCTGATCACGCTGCTGGCCTATGTCGGCAGCTATGTGCCGGCCGCCGAAGCCACGCTGGGGCCGATTGATCGCATCTTCACCCGCATCGGCGCCAGCGACGACCTGGCCAACGGCCGCTCGACCTTCATGGTCGAGATGACCGAATCGGCCGCCATCCTCAACGGCGCCACCGAGCATTCGCTGGTGCTGATGGATGAAGTCGGGCGCGGCACGTCGACCTTCGACGGCCTGGCGCTGGCGTGGGCCATCGCGCGCCACCTGATCGACACGAGCCGCAGTTTCACGCTGTTCGCGACCCACTATTTCGAGCTGACCCAGTTGCCGGAGTCGTACCCGAGCGCCTACAACGTGCACCTGTCGGCGGTCGAGCACAAGGACAGCATCGTGTTCCTGCATGCGGTGCAGGATGGCCCGGCGTCGCAAAGCTACGGCTTGCAGGTGGCGCAACTGGCTGGCGTGCCGCAACCGGTAATCAAGGCCGCGCGCAAGCACCTGGCGCGCCTGGAGGCGCAGGCCGCAGGTGGCACGCCGCAGCGCGACCTGTTCGCCGCGCCCCTGCCCGAGCACGATATCGACGACACCCCGGCGCCAGCCGTGGCGGAAGTCCAGGATGACGGCTTGCGCGACGCACTGGACGCCATCGATCCGGATGCGCTGACGCCGCGCGAAGCGCTCGAGCGGCTGTACGAGCTGAAACGGCTGGCTGCCTGATGACCATCGCGCGCCCTGTCATTGCCTGCGCTGCGCTGCTGGCGACGCTGTTTGCTTGTGCGCCGCTGGCGGCCCATGCAAAGGACAAGGACAAGGACAAGGAAGAGCGTCCCACGCACCGCTTCGCCGTGGTCGGCAACGACGCGCGCGCCGACAGTGACGCGCGGCTGAAGCAGGCGCTGGCCGATTCGTCCGAAAAATCCGTATCGTTCGTGGTACTCACGGGCATCAAGGGCGAGAACGAAAGCTGCGGCGACAAGCTGTACCTGCAGCGGCGCGACCTGTTCGAGCATGCGAAGCGGCCCGTGATCGTGTCGCTGTCGGGCAGCGACTGGACCGGCTGCCGCAACTCGGCCAAGCGCACCAATGCGATCGAGCGCCTGAACCGCTTGCGCGAGCTGCTCTACGGCGAGCCCGAATCGCTTGGCGCGACCAAGATCCACCTGACGCAGCTGTCGGCCAGTCCGCGTTTTCGCAGCTACGCCGAAAACGCGCACTGGAAGGTGGACAAGGTGATGTACGCCACGATCAATATGCCGGCTGCGAACAACCATTTCCTGCCGGCCGCGGGCCGCAACAGCGAATACGAAGACCGGGCGGTGGCCAACCGCTTCTGGCTGAACCGCCTGTTCGCGATGGCGCGCAGCGACAAGGCGCAGGCGCTGGTGCTGTTCTCGGAAGGGGCCGTGCGCCCGTTCCATCTCGATCAGCCCGCGGGGCTGCGCGGCTTGCTGCGGCGCGCACCGGTCGAGCGCGACGGGTTCGAGGCAGCGCGGCGTCAGATCCAGGCACAGGCCGTCAAGTTCGATGGGAAGGTGCTGCTGGTCGACAGTGACGCGCCAGGTGGCCACAAGCCACAGATCGCGTGGAAAGGCAATCTGGGACAGCTGTCAGTGGGAACCAAGGCGGTCGAGGTGAATGTGATGCTGGGGAAAGATGCGGCGTTCACGGTGGTGGACGCGAAGCAGTAAAACAAACGCTTGATACAAGCGCGGCCACCGCGTGATGCGGTGGCCGCGCCCCAACCGGATTACTGCAGCGGCTGGGTACGGAAGTGGTCGCCATCATCGCTGTCATCGATCTCGTGATGATGACCGCCAGCGCCGTGCACGTGACCGTGCTGGATTTCTTCGGCGGTCGCAGCGCGCACGTCGACCACGGACAGGTCGAAACGCAGTGCCATGCCGGCCAGTGGATGGTTGCCATCCAGGACAACCTTGTCGTCAGCGATTTCGGTGACGGTGAAAATCACCGGCTCGTCGTCGCCGTTTTCGGCCACGCCTTCGAACTGCATGCCGACTTCGATCGGTTCAGGCAGGCGCGAACGCTCTTCAACCTTGACCAGCTCTGGCTCGTAGTCGCCGAACGCATCGTCTGGCTCCACCTGGATCGTCGAGGCGTAGCCGGTTTCTTTGCCGTCCAGCTCTTCTTCGATCTTCGGCAGGGTATTCTCGTAGCCGCCGTGCAGGTACACCATCGGCTGGGAGCCCTCCTCGATCAGATTGTTCTGGGCATCCGACAGTTTGTAATTAACCGTCACGACTGTGTCTTTAGCAATCTTCATCGTCCATCCTTTCATTGTGAGCTGCGGATTATACTCTCGATGGGTCTAGGCCCCGCTTCGGCTGGTTATAATGTCGTATGAAAAAATTACCGCTTTTGGGGAATCTTTCCCCTGCAGAATTCCTGCGCGATTACTGGCACAAGAAACCGCTGCTGATCCGTGGCGCCATCCCCGGCTTCAAGCCGCTGCTCAAATTCGAGAAGCTGGCCGAGCTGGCCGCGCTGAACCACGTCGAATCGCGCCTGGTCTCGCTGCGCGACGGCGAGTGGGACATGCAGCACGGCCCCCTCACCGAACTGCCTGCCCGCAGCGAGCCCAACTGGACGATGCTGGTCCAGGGCGTGAACCTGCATGACGAGCGCGCCGACGAGCTGCTGCGCCAGTTCCGCTTCGTGCCAGACGCCCGCCTGGACGACCTGATGGTGAGCTTCGCGACCGATGGCGCCGGCGTCGGCCCCCATTACGATTCGTATGACGTGTTCCTGCTGCAGGCGCACGGCAAGCGCCGCTGGCGCATCGGGGCACAACAGGACCTGACGATCATCGAAGGCTTGCCGCTCAAGATCCTGGCCAATTTCGAGGCCGAAGAAGAGTTCGTGCTCGAGCCGGGCGACATGCTGTACCTGCCGCCACAGTACGCGCACGACGGCATCGCCGAAGGCGAATGCATGACGTATTCGATTGGCTTCCGCTCGCCGTCGTACCAGGAACTGGGCGAAGCGTTCCTGCAATTCATGGCCGATTCGATCGACCTGCCGGGCCGCTATGCCGATCCGGAATTGCAAGAAGCAAAGAACCCGGCCGAGATCCCGAAGCACATGCTGGCCACCGTCACCGAAGAACTCAACAAGGTGCGCTGGGACGAAGAAGACGTCACCATCTTCCTCGGCGAGCACATGTCCGAACCGAAGCACAATGTGTTCTTCACGCCGCCCGCCAAGCCGCTGACCTTCGGGCGCTTCATGGAAACGGCGGCCAAGCGCGGCGTCAAGCTCTCAAGCAAGACACTGATGCTGTACCGCGGCAAGAACGTGTTCATCAATGGCGAATCGCTGGCTGCCGGCCGCGCCGACAAGGTGGTGCTGGACGTGCTGGCCAACGATCGCCGCATCGATGGCGCCACGCTCGGCAAGGCCACCGACGACGTCACCGAATCGCTGTACGCCTGGTACCAGGACGGCTGGGTCGAGCTGGGCTGACCATGGATGCGCGCGCCATCCCGTTCGACACCCGGCGCGACTGCGAGGCGCAATTTCTCGCCGTCGTGGCGGCCGCGCAGCACAGCCTGCGCCTGTTCGATCCGGATGGCGCGGTGTTTGCTCTGGGCGCGGTCCAGGTGGATGCGGCGCTGCGCGCCTTCCTGCAACGGGGCGGCACCTTGCGCCTGGCCCTGCACGAGCCTGGCCACATCGAGCGTCACTTCCCGCGCTTTTTGCGTCTGCTGCGCGACTACGGCCACGCCTGCGAATGCCGCCAGAGCCCGAAAAACCTGCGCCAGCTGACCGACTCGTTCTGCATCGCCGACGAACAGCACGTCGTGCGCCGCTTTCACAGCGACCATATGCGTGGTGAAGCCAGCTTCGACGATCCCCGCGCCGTCGATGTACCGCATCATCGGTTCGAAGCGATCTGGGAAGCCTCCCGGCCGACGCTGCAGCCGACAACGACCGGGTTATAAGGCCGTCACGAAAGCACAAGTAGTTATCCGATAGTCAATTCTCATGTGTTTCGCTATTCACGTAGCATCTTGTAACAATATGAAGCTTATCAAAGCGGAAAATTCTTACACCAGAGCATGTGTTAGCTATTGCGAAACTGTAAAATTGTCTATAATATCAATCAGGAAGGTTCCGTTGCGCCCGTGGCAGTCTTGCTATTTGTGAAGGCACGAGAATTCCATCGAGAAATAATTACCGGTAATTATTATTCGTATCAAGTAGTTCTACTTTTGTAAATACTAAGGAAAAAACCATGAAAAAATCCCTGCTGATCGCCTCCCTGTTCGCTGTTACCCTGGCTGCTTGCGCTAAGAAAGAAGAAGCACCAGTCGCACCAGTGACCGAAACCCCAGCTGCTGTCGTCGCTCCTGCTGACGCAACCATGCCAGCTGCTGACGCAACCGCTCCAGCTGCTGCTGCTGCTGACGCTGCTGCAACCGACGCAGCTGCTGCTGCTTCGACCGCAACCGACGCTGCTGCCGCTGCTCAGACCTCGGCTACCCAAGCTGCTGACGCTGCTGCTACCACCAAGTAATTCGTTACTCGGTATGAAGAAACCGGCCTGCGGGCCGGTTTTTTTACGCCTGCCGCTTTCGTAGGGTGGACGGCGATGCCATCCACACGTTCGAATCAACCAGATCTGGTGGTACATCAACGTTCGTTGAACGCGTGGGCGGGACACCCGCCCACGCTACGCCGGGACCGTTAGCCGGTTTTTGGGTGAACGGACAGCCCGCACGCGCATAAAAAAACCGGCCGCCTGGCCGGTTTCTTGTTGCCGCAACGAGGCTTACTTCAGCTCGTTGTTCAGCAGCGTCAGGATCTTGGTCGTCGTCGGCGACGTTTCCGCCTTGCCGTCGTTGGTCTGCACCGACACTTCGCTCACGTTCGCGCCCTGTGCGGCCTTGACCAGCACGCGGTAACGCTGCGCTTCTTTGGCGTCATCTTCCGACTTGCCGAACGCGAACAGACGCTTGAAGAAGCCATCCTTGGTCTCGCCTGCATCCGGATCGACATAGCGCACGAAGTAGATGCCCTGCACGCGGTCGCGGTCTTCGACGGTGAAGCCGACGCGATCGAGCGCCAGGCCGACACGGCGCCATGCGCGGTCGAAGCCTTCATCGACCTCGACCTTGTCACCCACCAGCTTGGCGTGCTGCGGTGCCAGCGGTGCATTGGCGACCATGGCTTCGGCCGGGGCGACTTCTTTCGCGCCGGTCAGCAGAGCGACGATGCGGCTCAGGTATTGCGATTCCAGGCCCGGATCATTGGGACGCACGGTCCAGGTCGTGGTTTCGCTTTGTGGACCGGTCAGGACTTCTTCGGCGCCGCGGTGGCTGACCCAGATCTCGGTCGAGCCATCTGGCAGGCGCTCGAGGCGCGTGCGGAACTTGTCGCGCTCGCCGGTCGAGTAGGCGCTGTCGAACACGCGGCCGATGGCGCGGCGCACGAAGTCTTGCGGGATCTTCGAGCGGTTCTCGACCCAGGCGGTTTCCATGGTGCCGGTGGTAGCCGACTCGGTCTCGAGTGCGAAGCCCTGCTCTTCCCAGAACTGGCGCAGTTGCGGCCACAGCTGCTCAGGCGTTTGCTTGACCACCAGCCAGCGCTGGTCGCCATTGCGCTGCACGCTGACGGCGTCGGTCGAGATCGGGCCGATCGGCTGGCCGGATGCCGACATACCGGCAACCGACGGCACGCCGCCGGCGGCGGCTGCGGCCTGGCCCTGCTGGAATTCGGATGCGGTGGCAACGCCACGGCCATCCGGGATCGCGTAGCGGTTGTCGCGCTGCAGCTTGGTCAGGTCAGGCGGCACGTCCAGCGGTGCGGCCTTCTTGGTGCCCTTGTAGTCGACTTTGTCGCCACTGAAAATCGTGGTGCAGGCTGCCAGGCTGAACGCGATGACCGTGAGCGACAGCACACGGGCGGCGGCAGGAGCGTTGATCAGGGATGCGCCGTTTGAATTCTTAGTCTTGCGAATAGTCATGTCGTTCGATATCAGGTCAGTAACCCGAACCCTTGCGGATTCAGGACGGGGAATGAACGCCGGCTTCCACCAGGGCGGCACGTACGATCTCGTGGTATTGGGAGGACAGCGGCGCGAGCGGCAGGCGCAAGCCCGCCGGCATCTTGCCCATCTCGGCCAGCGCCCATTTGACGGGCACCGGATTCGGTTCGACGAACAGCCTGGCGTGCAGACCGAGCACGCGGTTGTTGATCTCGAGCGCGCGCGCGATGTCGCCGTTCATGGCAGCCACGCACAGCTCGTGCATTGCGCGCGGCGCCACGTTGGCGGTCACCGAAATATTGCCGGCGCCGCCACAGAACATCAGCGCCATCGCAGTCGGATCATCACCCGAATACACGGCGAAGGACTTGTCGACCATCTTCAGGAGTTCGATGCCGCGCCCGATATTGCCGGTGGCGTCCTTGATGCCGACGATGTTCTCGATCGGCGCCAGGCGCGCGACCGTCTCGTTGGCCATGTCGGCCACGGTACGGCCCGGCACGTTGTACAGGATGATCGGCAGGTCGACCGCTTCGGCGATCGTGCGGAAGTGGCGGTACATGCCCTCTTGCGTCGGCCGGTTGTAGTACGGCACGACCTGCAGGGACGCGTCCGCGCCGACGCTCTTCGCGTGACGGGTCAGCGCGATGGCTTCCACGGTCGAATTGCCGCCGGTGCCGGCGATGACAGGGATGCGCCCGGCGACATGGTCGACGGCCAGCTTGACGAGTTCGCAATGCTCTTCCGGCGACAGGGTCGCCGATTCGCCGGTCGTGCCCACGATGACGATCGCGTCGGTACCTTCGGCGATGTGCCAGTCGATCAACGCGCGCAGGGAATCGCGATCGACGGTGCCATCTTCGAACATCGGGGTGACGATTGCTACGATACTGCCCTTAATCATAATCTTTGGACCGTGCCATTCATTTAAAAATCTGATTGTAGCGGATAGCCCGCTCCTATGGTTCATTCCTGACCACAATATGGTCGAGCCAGGCCTCGGTTTTGCGGTACGCATGGCCGGCGGCGCACAGGCGCTGCACCTGCGCCGGATGGGGCCGCTCAACGTGGCCGTCCTCGTACGCCAGCACCTGCAGGCCGCCATCGTGGGCCAGCGCCAGCAGTTCGCCTGGCGCAAGCAGGAACGCCGGATTCGACGGTTTGCCATACGCCTCGTTACCTTGCGCGAAGGTTTCGTAGATCAGGATCCCGTCGGGCCGCAGGCTGGCCGCGATCTGCGCAAACAGCGGCCGGTGCAGATAATTGGTGACGACGATGACGGCAAAGCGCCCAGCTTCGAATGGCCAGCTTGCACCATCGGCCTCAAGATCGCAGGCCAGTGTCGTCACGCCCTCGCCCGCGCTGGCGGCCAGCGCCGCCGGATTGCGATCGACGGCCAGCACCTGCAAGCCTTGCGCCGCGAGCAGGCGCGTGTGGCGCCCGCTACCGCAGGCCAGGTCAAGCGCCTCGCCTGACCGGACCAGCGGCGCGAAGCGCGCTACCCAGGGCGACGCGGGCAAGGCCGCCATGTGCGTGCCAGTGGTCATCGGCTCAGAGCAGGAAGAACGTGAATGGCGTGGCAGCCAACTGGACCAGGTAGCCACCCACCGTCATCACGGGCGCAAGCCAATATTTCATCACGCCGAGCAGTGCCAGTCCCAGCACGATGAAGAAGCCATACGGCTCGATGCGGGCAAAGGCGTAGGCCGCGCGGTGCGGCAACACGCTGATGAGGACCTGGCCGCCACTGAACGGCGGGATCGGCAGAAGGTTGAACGCCATGATCAGGAGGTTCGTGAGAATACCCGCCTGGGCAACCCGGTTCGGGAACTCTTCGCCGACCTGGAAGAACACCAGCAGCGCGCCCAGGATCAGCCAGAGCACGGCCATGATGAAGTTGGCGGCAGGACCAGCCAGCGCCACCCAGGCCATGTCACGCTTTGGATTGCGCAGGCGGCCATAGTCGACCGAGATCGGTTTGGCATACCCGAACACGAAGCCGCTCAGCATGAACAGGACGATCGGGATCACGATCGTGCCCCAGATGTCGATGTGCATCAGCGGATTGAGGCTCAGGCGCCCCTCTGCGTGGGCAGTATTGTCGCCGAAATACCGTGCGGCATAGCCGCGCGCAGCTTCCTGAAGGGTAATTGCGAAAAGGACGGGCAGTGCGTAGACCGCGATGGTGCGAATCGATTCTTCCATGACGGGATTCTATCAGACCCCGGCACGCAATTACCCCAGGCAATTCTTAAGACGGGGCGGTGAACAGCACGATGCCGGCACACCCCGGCATGGCCTACAGGCCGAATGCCGCCGGGTCGCCCCTGCCCTCGCGGATCAGCACCGGCTCAGGGCCGGTCAGGTCGATCACGGTGGTGGCCTCCAGCATGCCGGCGCCGCCATCAATGATCAGTTCGATCTGTTTCTCGAGGCGCTCGCGCACTTCATCGGGATCCGACAGCATGTACTCGTCGCCCGGCAGCTGCAGCGTGGTACCGATCAGCGGCTCGCCCAGCTCTTCGAGCAGCGCCAGCGTGATGCGGTTTTCGGGCACGCGCAGGCCAATCGTCTTGCGCGACGGGTGCGACAGGCGCCGCGGCAGCTCGCGCGTGGCTTCCAGGATCACCGTATACGGGCCTGGCATCGTCGCCTTGAGCAGGCGGTATTGCGTGTTGTCCACGCGCGCGTACTGCGCCACCTCGGACAGGTCGCGCACCAGCAGCGTCAGGTGGTGCTTGTCATCGACGCCACGGATGCGGCGCAGCTTCTCGACCGCGTTCTTGTCGTCCAGCCGGCAGACAAGGGCGTATGCGGAATCGGTCGGCAGCGCGACGATGCCGCCGGCGCTGACGATCTGCGCAGCCTGCTTGATCAGGCGCGCTTGCGGGTTTTCAGGGTGGATCTGGAAAAACTGGCCCATGGATGGTGTCCTTGTTATTGGTTAGCGCAGCGACTGGAGTGCGGCAATACGCTGCTCCATCGGCGGGTGGGTCGAGAACAGCGCGCCCCAGCCCCCGCCGCTGCCGGAGATGCCCGACGCCGACATCGCTTTCGGCAGCGCACCCGGCGCGAAGCCGCCAAGGCGGGCCAGCGCGTGCTGCATCGGTACCGGGCTGCCCATCAGTTTGGCGGCGCCGGCGTCGGCGCGGAATTCGCGCTGGCGCGAGAACCAGGCCACGATGATCGAGGCGAGCAGACCGAACAGGACTTCGCAGACCATCACGGTCAGAAAGTAGCCAATGCCGGGCGCGTCGCCCTCTTTACGGAACAGCAGCTTGTCGACAAAGAAGCCGACCACGCGCGCGAAGAACACGACGAAGGTATTGACCACACCCTGGATCAGCGTCAGCGTGACCATGTCGCCATTGGCGATGTGGGCAACCTCGTGGCCCAGGACAGCCTCGACTTCATCCTGGTTCATGCTCTGCAGCAGGCCGGTAGAGACGGCGACCAGTGCCGAATTCTTGAAGGCGCCGGTGGCAAATGCATTCGGCTCGCCATCGTAGACGGCAACCTCGGGCATGCCGATGCCGGCGCGCTCAGAGAGGCGGCGTACGGTGTCCACCAGCCATTGCTCGGTGGAGTTCGCCGGTTGCTCGATCACGCGCGCGCCGGTCGACCATTTGGCCATCGGTTTGCTCATCAGGAGCGAAATGAACGAGCCCGTGAAGCCGATGACGAGCGATGTCACGGCGAGCGTCGTGAAGTCGATGCCCTGCGCCGAAACGGCGCGGCCAAGACCGAACACGTTCATGACCAGCGTCAGCACCAGAACGACGGCAAGATTGGTGGCGAGGAAAAGAACAATGCGCTTCATGGCAGACAACTCCTGATTGATGACAAGATGCCAATATTGGGCTGCTTGCTGGAAAATTCAAGGGCACAGACTGCATGCCCCCTTCATCAGCGCTTCGTGCCCAGGAAAAACCGCAGCATTTCCTTCGAAGCGGATGGCCCTGCTGCATCGGTGTGCGATCCCGCCGCATTGCCGCCGGCCCAGGCGTGGCCCGCTCCCTGCACGACCCACTGCTCCGCCATGGCCCGGCCCGCGTCATCACGCCAGGTACTGCGGCGGCAACGGCGCCCGCCATGGGCTGCATCGTCGTGACGCACGCTCAGTGGCGCGGCGTGCAGGCCGGCGTGAGCGCCCACATACTGTTGCAGCACGGCGTCGCCATTGGCCGGCGTTACCACGTGATCGGTGCTGCCATGGAACACGATGACGGGCACCGCTTCGCGCAAGGTGCGCCCCTTGGCCGGCTTCTTCATGGCCTGCAAGCCGGTGATCATGTCGCGCCCGCTGCCGGCCGGCAGGCCGGAGTGCACGCCCACTGCCGCGAACAGGTCAGGGTACTCGGCGCCCAGTACCGCCGCCATCGCCCCGCCCGCCGACATGCCGGCCACGAACACCTGCGCCGGATCGGCGCCGTGCTCCTTGACAATCTGGCGCGTCAGCCCGGCGATGATGCCCGGCTCGCCCGCATCGCGCGCCTGGTGGCCTGACTCGAACCAGTTCCAGCACTGCGTGCGGTTCGACGCGCTGTCCTGCTCCGGATACAGAACGAGGCAGTTGGCTTCTTCGGCCAGGCGATTCATGCCGGTGCCGAGCGCGAAATCGTCGGGATTCTGCGTGCAGCCATGCAGCATGACGATCAGCGGGCGCGGCGCGGTCGCCGGCTGCGACGGGATGTACAGCTTGTAGCGGCGGCGGCCGGCGGCGTTTGAAAAGACGCCTGCCGTGAAGGTGCCACCGGCGACGTCGTCCATGACCGCCACATCGTCATCTTGAGGCATGCCAATGCCTACACCGACGCCGACGCCGGCGGCGCGCATGGCCGCCTGGCCCTTGCGCAGCTGGGCTTGCCAATCGGGCGCCGGGTTGATGTCCACAAAAGCCGTGGCGTCCTTGCTGGCGGGCGCGGCGCCCTGCCCCTGCCCCGGCATCAGGCCGGCTTGCGCCAGCGCCTGCTGGATCGTGGCGGTGGCCGAGGCCACATCCTTGTTCTGCACGAGGCGGGCAGAGGCCATCATCTTGTTCATGAATTGGTCGAGCGATTTCATAGCGTTCCAGTCTAGGTAAGGGTGCGATCTGCCAGCGCGGCGCGCACGGCAGGTGATGCAACGAATGCGCCCAGGACCTGGATCGAAGCGATCGCATTCCGGGCAAGTTCAGGTGATACGTTGTCTTCGATGACCGCGAGGCCCAGCACATGGATGTCCAGTTGCTGGCCCTCTGCCACCAGTTGTTCGAGTTCCTGCACCGAGTAGCGGTACAGGCCCATCACATAGCGCTTGCGCACGATGGTCTGGCGGATCACGTCGGCATGCTGCGTGAGCAGGTTGCGAATGGCCGTGCGCACCAGATCGGTACGGTTCGAATAGAACCCTTCCTCGACGAGCAGGTCGACCTGGGCCAGGTCGACCAGGCCGACGTTGACCGTAACCTTGTCGCTATCAGGGAGTTTCTGTTGGGGTAAAACTGCTTTCATCGTGCTCTCCATACGCTGCATATACTCCAATTGGAGTATAAATCGCCTTTTACAAGAGCTGATGGGCAAATTCTTTATAAAAAAAGGGAAAGCAACAGGCGTAACGCGGCCAGCCGCAGAAGCGGCGGCCGTACAGTCAGACGCAAGAGAGTGTTAGAACCAGTCGTGCCAGACCGGCGTCACGCCGGATGGCAGTGGCGGCAGTTCGGCGAACTCGACCCGCGATTCGCCGGGTGCGTGGAAGTCGGTGCCGCGCGAGGCAAGAAAACCATAACGGCGCGCGACTTCGGCGTAGGTGCCGTACTGGTCCGGCGTGTGGCTGCCGGTAACGACTTCAATGGCGGTGCCGCCCAACTGACGGAACTCATCAAACAGCGCGCCCTGGGCCGTGTCGCTGAAGCGGTAGCGCCCCGGGTGTGCAATGACGGCGATGCCGCCCGCACCTTGAATCCAGCCCATTGCTTCGCCGAGCGTGGCCCAGCGATGCGGCACATAGCCCGGCTTGCCTTCGGTCAGGAAGCGGCGAAACACGTCGGAGGTCGTCGTGCAGACGCCGATCTCGCACAGGTAGCGCGCAAAGTGGGTGCGCGACATCAGGTCGGGATTGGCGACATAGCGCAGCGCGCCTTCATACGGTGTGGGAATGCCGGCCTGTTCGAGCTGCGCCGCCATTTCGCGGGCCCGTTTTTCGCGCCCGTTACGGGTTGCCGCCAGACCGGCGATCAGCGCAGGGTTGTTTTCATCGACCTGCAGGCCGACGACGTGGACTGTCTCGTTGGCCCAGGTCACCGAAATCTCGACGCCCGCCACGAAACGCATGCCCAGCGCCGTCGCCGCCAGGCGCGCTGCCTTCACGCCGCTGATTTCGTCATGGTCGGTCAGTGCCCATACATTCACGCCACTCTTGCCGGCGTAAGCGGCCACGTCCGCTGGCGCGAGAACGCCGTCGGAAACATTGGAATGGCAGTGCAGGTCGACTTTCAGCATGGGATTTTCAGCAGGCGGGATGGACGCTCCATTGTACGCGGATCAAACCACCGGTGCAGCGAGGAAGTCTTCGATCATGCGCGCCAGCAATTCCGGCTGGTCGTGATGCAACATATGCCCTGCCTGCGGCATCATGCGCGCCGTGACATCCTTCAGATAGCCCATGCGGCGGTCGACTTCGGCGCGCGCCTGCTCCTTCGCGCCCATCCAGCGCCACATATCCGTGTCCTCGGCCTCGACCCACAGCACGGGCGCCGTGATGGCCGACCACGCCGCCATCATTTCGTCGACGTGGTACAGCAGCGGCCCCGTCATCTTGTGCGCCGGATCGCCCAGGATGCGCCACTGGCCGTCGCGGTCCTGCTCGGACCAGTGCGCAGCGAGAAAGCTCGAGCGCTCATACGACAGGCGCGGATTGGTCTTGCGCAGGCGCGCCGCCACCTCGTCCAGGCTGGCATAGCCGCGCATTTCGGGTGGCGCGCGCAATTCGTCGAGCCAGTTGGCCAGCCGTTTCGGATACTGCGCCGCTTTCGTGCCCGGCAGACCAAAGCCTTCCAGATTGATCAGTTTGCCCACGCGGTGGGGCCGCACACCGGCGTACAGCCCAGCGATATTGCCGCCCATGCTGTGGCCCAGCAGGTTCACGGCCTCGTCCGGGGCAAACCGGTCGAGCAGCGCATCGAGGTCGGCCACGTAATCCGGGAACCAGTAGGTATCGGCGCCCGAACGGTCGCTGTGCCCGAAGCCGCGCCAGTCGGGTGCAATCACGTGCCAGTCGCCCTCCAGGGCATCGACGACGAACTGGAACGAGGCGGCCACGTCCATCCAGCCGTGCAGCATGAACAGCTTGGGCGCGCCCTCGTTCCCCCAATGGCGCACGTGAAGGCGCAGGCCGCGCACGGTGACAAATTCTGAACGTGAAAGTTTCATGAGGCCTCGAAAAAAGTACGATCGTTCAGGCAATTATATCGCCGGCCCGTTGAATTCGCGTAGCGTGGCCCCATCTGCCGGTCTTCGGGCGATGGCGAAGCCGGCGCTGCCCGGGGCATGGGGCGGTAAAATAGCGCCATTCCAACCTTCTGCGAGCGCATCCATGGCCATTTACCAGCTGGGCGAACATGCACCCGAGATCGATCCGTCGGCGTTTGTCGCCGATTCGGCCACGCTGATCGGCAAGGTCACGCTGGCGGCCAACACGTCGGTGTGGTTCGGGGCCACGCTGCGGGGCGACAACGAACGCATCACCATTGGCGAAAACAGCAATGTGCAGGAAGGCACCGTGATGCACACCGATATGGGCTATCCGCTCGACATCGGCCAGGGCGTGACGATCGGCCACCAGGCCATGCTGCATGGTTGCACGGTCGGCGACGGCTCGCTGATCGGCATCGGTGCGGTGATCCTGAACGGCGCCCGCATCGGCAAGGGTTGCCTGGTCGGCGCCGGCGCGCTGGTCACCGAGAACAAGACATTTCCCGATCACTCACTGATCCTGGGTTCGCCCGCGAAAGTGGTGCGGACACTGACACAAGAAGACCTGCTGCGCCTGCAGGGCAATGCCGCGAGTTATGTCGCGCGAGGCCAGCTATTCAATACACAGCTAAAGAGAATCGGATAAAGAATGACGACACCAGACACCACGCTTGACATCACGCGCACCACCGGCGACACGCTGCAAAAATTCATCTTCGACAACGCCGCCGTGCGCGGCGAGCTGGTCGAAATTTCCGACACCTGGCGCGAGATCCAGGCGCGCCACGGCTACCCGAAAGCGGTGCGCTCGGTGCTGGGCGAGATGGTGGCTGCCTGCGCCCTGCTGTCGGCCAACCTCAAGTTCAACGGCTCGATTGTGATGCAGATCCACGGCGACGGCCCGGTGCGCCTGCTCGTCGTCGAATGCGACGCCGACCTGCGCATGCGCGCCACGGCCAAGCTGGCGCCGGACGTCGACGTCACCGACGACGCCACGCTCGGCCAGCTGGTCAATGTACAGGGCACGGGCCGCTTCGTGATCACGCTCGACCCGCTCGAAAAGATGCCGGGCCAGCAGCCGTACCAGGGCATCGTGCCGCTGGACGGCGACGACGTCGCCACGGTCATCGAAAACTACATGCTGCGTTCGGAGCAGCTCGACACGCGCTTGTGGGTTGCCGCCGACGACAAGGTCGCGCGCGGCATGCTGCTGCAAAAGCTGCCGCGTCACAGCGGTGGCGAAGACCAGACCAAGCAGGCCTCCGAGGCAGAAGACCTGGAAACCTGGAACCGCGCTGCGGCGCTGGGCGGCACGCTCAAGCACGAAGAGCTGCTGTCGACCGACATCTCGACGCTGCTGCACCGCCTGTTCTGGGAAGAGACGATCCGCGTGTTCGATCCGATGCACCCGCAATTCCACTGCAGCTGCAACCGCGAAAAGGTCGGCAACATGCTCAAGATGCTGGGTCAGCAGGAGGTCGAAACGGCGCTGGACGAGCTGGGCGAGCTGGGCATCAACTGCGATTTCTGCGGCAAGCATTATTCGTTCGACAAGGTCGATTGCGCTCAGCTGTTTGCCGTCGATACTGCAGCCCAGACGCTGATTCCGCCGAGCGGAAGCACGCACTAATACAACTCACCAGATTGTCGACAGGCCGGCTTTGCGCCGGCACTGCCGGACTATTCAGGGCGCTTCGGCGCCCTGTTCTTTTGTAGCAGCCTGCAGTGGCGCAACCTGCTGCGCATCGGTTGCGAATTCGTAGGTGATCAGGCTGTCGTTGTCCCACTCCTTGCTGCGCACTGGAACGATAAAGCTGTGATGATCTTCGCTCAGCGTCAGTAGCCTGCTGCGCTCGCCGGATGTCAGGCGCACCGCCTCGAGCCGCTTCGGCGCGCGATAGTACAGCGCCGTCATCGGCGCATGACACATTCCGCCGACCACTGCCATGGCGCTGCGCATCACAATACCGATCTCGTCCTTCATCACCGCCCATGCCACTTCGCATTCGAGCCGCATGTCGCCCAGCCGGCGCGAGTTGTCCGGCACGCCGGGGCTGCGCACACGCGGACGCCAGCGCATCCGTGATTTTTTACGGTTCAAAACCAGGTCGGCATTGTCGTCGAATGCTTCCTGGCTACGCGGCAAAATGAACGTCGCATCGTTGTCGAGCGCGAGCGGGAGGTCCACCGTATCACCGGACAGGCGCAGGGCGAGGCCGTCCGGCGACCGGGTCGTGCCATCTTCATTCTTCAATTCAAAGCGCAGACTGGCGCTGGGCGCGAGGCCATGGTGCTTGTCGAACGCGTCCAGCCCACGCGACATGATGCGGTAGGGGCGTAGCTCGGGATCCTTGACGCCGCTGACTTCGACCTTTGTTTGCATGCTGGCTTCGGGTGGCGTTACCTGCGCCCATGCCGGGCCGGAAAGTACCAGGACCAGTGCCACTACCGCGCGTTGCGACGTCATGTGATGACCTTTGTTATCGGAAATAAATCAGTCTACGCGACGGGTGCGCGCCAATTCTCACCCTTCGTCACACACCTCGTACCGTCCTGCGGCGATTCAGCCATGGTGGTAAGCTGATGCCTGTTTGATACTGTTGCATTTTCAGACAGTGGCACCACATGAATATCACTGACTAATGGAGAAATACACATGAACATCGATATTGGCATCAACACCGAAGACCGCGCAAAAATCGTCGAATCGCTCTCGACCGTTCTGGCCGACAGCTACATGCTGTACCTGAAGACCCACAACTTCCACTGGAACGTGACCGGTCCGATGTTCCAGACCCTGCACGTGATGTTCCAGGAGCAGTACACCGAGCTGTGGACCGCACTGGACGATATCGCCGAGCGTATCCGCGCACTGGGCCACTTCGCACCAGGCACCTACAAGCGTTATGTGGAACTGTCGACCATCACCGAAGAAACCGACGTGCCGTCGGCCAAAGAGATGATCCGTCAACTGGTCGAAGGCCAGGAAGCCGTGATCCGCACCGCGCGCGCCGCCGTGCGTATCGCTGACGAAATCGACGATTTCCCGACCGCCGACATGCTGTCGACCCGCATGGAAGTGCACGAGAAAAATGCATGGATGCTGCGCGCATTCCTGGAGCAAGGCGCCGGCCACGAGCAGGGCGACGCATCGTCGCAGTCGAAAGAGTAAGAACCACTGCGGCCCTTCATGGGCCGCTGTATCGCTAATTGATTAGCGTCGAAACGTCGTTCCAGCGAAAGCGGGAACGACGTTTTTATCTATGGGGTGAAGAGACGCGGGGCACGTCGTCAGTCTTACTTCCCGCCACTCATGTGCAGGTCGACGACCTTCATGATCTCGAGCGTGAGATCCATGTCGAACTCCCCTGCCGTCATCGCCGCCTGCAGCGCGTCGCGCGGCATGCCCACGCTGGCAGCCAGTTCGCCCAGGGCTGGCGCTTGCGCCACTGCCTGCAAGGCGGCGGTAATTACGGCGCCATCGCCATCTTCGAACGCTTCGGCCAGGCAGTCTGCGATCGCGTCGAGCGAATCGAGGCTGGCGGGATCGATCGGGGTAGTGTCTTCGGTCATGATAGTTGGTTCAGTGTGCGGCAGCGCCGGTGGGCTTGGCGCCCGGTTTCGGCGGTGGCGGTGGTGGCGGCACGGTCATCGATTCGACCGGGATTTCATTCTTGCGCAGCACCTGCACGAAAATCTCGTTCTGCTTGATCATGCCCAGGTCGTAGCGCGCACGCTCTTCGACAGCGCCCGTGCCTTCGGTCAGGTCATCGACTTCAGAGTCGAGCTTGCTGTTGCGCGCGGCGAGCTGCTCGGTCTTGATGCGCGTGGTTTCAACCTGGTTCTGCATGTCGGCCACGGACAGCCAGCCGCCCTTGCCAAGCCAGAGGGGATACTGGATCAGCACGAGCAGCGCAGCCAGGACAATCGTGATCAAGCGCATGGTGAGAAACGAAGGAGATGAAAAAGCCGACGCGCGGGTGGGATGATCCCATCCCGCGCGCCGGCTCCAGGGGATTACTTCAGGTTGTAGAACGCGTCACGGCCCGGGTAGCTGGCGATGTCGCCCAGGTCTTCCTCGATGCGCAGCAACTGGTTGTACTTGGCCATGCGGTCCGAACGCGACAGCGAACCGGTCTTGATCTGCAGCGCGTTCAGGCCCACTGCGATATCGGCGATGGTCGAATCTTCGGTTTCACCCGAGCGGTGCGAGATCACGGCGGTGTAGCCGGCGCGCTTGGCCATTTCGATGGCGGCAAACGTTTCGGTCAGCGTGCCGATCTGGTTGATCTTGATGAGGATCGAGTTGGCGATGCCCTTCTGGATGCCCTCTTTCAGGATCTTGGTGTTGGTGACGAACAGGTCGTCGCCCACCAGTTGAACCTTCTTGCCCAGTGCGGCGGTCAGCGTGGCCCAGCCTTCCCAGTCGCCTTCGTGCATCGCGTCTTCGATCGAGATAATTGGGTACTTGTCGCACCAGGTCGCGAGCATGTTGGTGAAGTCGGCTGCCGACAGGCTCAGGCCGCCTTCGCCTTCGAGCACGTAACGCCCATCTTTATAGAATTCGCTGGCGGCGCAATCGAGGCCCAGCGCGATGTCCTGGCCGGCGACGTAGCCGGCCTGCTCGATCGCTTCCATGATCAGCTTGATGGCTTCTTCATGGTTGGCCACCGACGGGGCGAAACCGCCTTCATCGCCGACTGCCGTGTTCAGGCCGCGTGCGTGCAGGATTTTTTTGAGCGTGTGGAACACCTCGGCGCCGTAGCGGATGGCTTCCTTGAACGATGGGGCGCCCACCGGGATGATCATGAACTCCTGGATATCCAGGTTGTTGTCGGCGTGCGCGCCACCGTTGATGACGTTCATCATCGGTACCGGCATCTGCATTGCGCCCGAACCGCCGAAGTAGCGGTACAGCGGCAGGCCCGCTTCTTCGGCAGCGGCCTTGGCCACGGCCATCGACACGGCCAGCATGGCGTTGGCGCCCAGGCGGCTCTTGTTTTCGGTGCCGTCGAGATCGATCAGGGTGCGGTCGAGGAACGCTTGCTCGTTCGCGTCCAGGCCCATGATCGCTTCGGAGATCTCGGTGTTGATATTTTCGCAGGCTTGCAGCACGCCTTTGCCGAAGTAGCGCTTCGGATCGCCGTCACGCAGTTCGATCGCTTCGCGCGAGCCGGTCGATGCGCCCGACGGCACTGCCGCGCGGCCCATCACGCCCGATTCGAGCAGGACGTCGCATTCGACGGTAGGGTTACCGCGGGAATCCAGGATTTCGCGGCCGATGATATCAACAATAGCACTCATGTTTCTCAGTCTCCAGAAGGTAGGTAATCTTGGGGGACCACCGTGTTGCGGGTCCCTCAGGGATACCCGCAACACGGTGCATCCAAACCTGAACGGTTACTTGAAGTCGAATTCCAGGAACGGCGACTTCTTGACGACGCGATCGATCTCGACCAGCGTCGTCAGGAGCTCTTTCATGCGCGCCAGTGGCACTGCATTCGGCCCATCCGACATCGCATTGGCCGGATCCGGGTGCGTTTCCATGAACAGGCCGGCGATGCCCGACGCCACGGCGGCGCGCGACAGCACAGGGATGTGCTCGCGCTGGCCGCCCGACGACGTGCCCTGCCCGCCTGGCAGCTGCACCGAGTGGGTCGCATCGAACACCACCGGGCAGTTCGATTCGCGCATGATGGCCAGGCCACGCATGTCCGACACCAGGTTGTTGTAGCCGAACGAGGCGCCACGTTCGCAGGCCATGAAGTTATCTTCTTCGAGGCCGGCGTCGCGCGCAGCGGCGCGCGCTTTGTCAATGACGTTCTTCATGTCGCCCGGGGCCAGGAACTGGCCCTTCTTGATGTTGACCGGCTTGCCCGAACGCGCGCAGGCGTTGATGAAGTCGGTCTGGCGGCACAGGAACGCCGGCGTCTGCAGCACGTCGACGATGCTCGCGACATGCGGGATCATTTCGGCGTCATGCACGTCGGTCAGCACCGGCACGCCGATTTCGCGGCGCACATCGGCCAGGATCTCGAGACCCTTCTCGATGCCAGGGCCGCGGAACGATTTGCCCGACGAGCGATTGGCCTTGTCGAACGACGATTTGTAGATGAACGGAATACCCAGTGCTGCGGTGATTTCCTTGAGCGTACCCGCCGTGTCCATCGCCATCTGGCGCGATTCGATCACGCAGGTGCCGGCGATCAAAAAGATCGGGTGCTCGAGGCCGACGTCGAATCCGGCGAGTTTCATGCTGCGTCTCCTTGGAGTGCTGGTGCAGCCAGTTCAACGTTGGCGGCAGGATTGGTGTTCGATGCCTGGTGCGCCAGGGCGGCCTTGATGAACGACGTAAACAGCGGGTGACCGTTGCGCGGCGTCGACTTGAACTCGGGGTGGAACTGCACGCCCATATACCACGGGTGCGAGTTCGCGCCGGTGCGTGGCAGCTCCATGATTTCGCACAGGTCTTCGTTTGGCGTACGCGCCGACACGGTCAGGCCGGCAGCCTCGACCTTTGGCAGGTAGTGGTTGTTGCCTTCGTAGCGGTGACGGTGACGCTCGGTGACGACGTTGCCGTAGATTTCAGCGGCCAGCGTGCCCGGGTTGACGGCGCAGGTCTGCGCGCCCAGGCGCATCGTGCCGCCCAGGTTCGAGTTGGTGTCGCGCTTTTCGACCTTGCCGTCGTGGTTCTGCCACTCGGTGATCAGGGCGACGACCGGCTGGTCGGTTTCCGGATCGAACTCGGTCGAGTTGGCGTTGGCCAGGCCCGCCATATTGCGTGCGTACTCGATCAGCGCGACCTGCATGCCCAGGCAAATGCCCAGGTACGGGATCTTGTTTTCGCGGGCGTAGCGGGCAGCAGCGATCTTGCCTTCGACGCCGCGCTTGCCGAAGCCGCCCGGCACCAGGATCGCATCGTACTTGGCCAGGTGGTCGCAGCCGCGGGTTTCGATTTCTTCGGAATCGAGGTACTCGATGTTGACGCGGCTTTCCGTGTGGATGCCGGCGTGGCGCAGCGCTTCGGTCAGCGACTTGTACGACTCGATCAGGTCGACGTACTTGCCGACCATGCCGATCGTGACTTCGTGCTTCGGATTCTCGAGCGTGTGGATCAGCTTGGTCCACATCGACAGGTCGGCTTTTGGTGCTTCGAGGCCGAGCGCTTCGAGGATGATGTCATCCAGGCCCTGGTCACACAGCACTTGCGGGACCTTGTAGATGGTGTCGACGTCCCACACCGAAATGACGGCCTGCTCTTCCACGTTGGCGAACAGCGAAATCTTGGCGCGCTCGTCGTCCGGGATCGGGCGGTCGGCGCGGCACAGCAGCGCGTTGGGCGAGATGCCGATTTCGCGCAGCTTCTGCACGCTGTGCTGGGTCGGCTTGGTCTTGAGTTCGCCGGCCGAGGCGATGAACGGCACAAGCGTCAGGTGCACGAATGCAGCGCCCTTGCGGCCCGAACGCAGCGACAACTGGCGCGCCGCTTCGAGGAACGGCAGCGACTCGATGTCGCCCACGGTGCCGCCGATTTCGACCAGCGCCACGTCGACGCCTTCGGCGCCGCGGCGGATGTAATCCTGGATCTCGTTGGTGATGTGCGGGATCACCTGCACGGTCTTGCCGAGGTATTCGCCACGACGCTCCTTGCGAATCACCGATTCATAGATCTGGCCCGTGGTGAAGTTGTTCACCTTTTTCATGCGGGTGCTGATGAAACGCTCGTAGTGGCCAAGGTCGAGGTCAGTCTCGGCGCCGTCGTCGGTGACGAACACTTCGCCGTGCTGGGTTGGACTCATGGTGCCCGGATCGACGTTGATGTACGGATCGAGCTTGAGCATGGTGACTTTGAGACCGCGGCTCTCGAGGATTGCGGCGAGGGAGGCGGCTGCAATCCCTTTGCCCAGGGAAGAGACGACGCCGCCAGTGACGAATACGAATTTGGTCATTGTGCTGATGGTGCCGAACGGCACACGCGGGAAATAGAAATTATACCTTAAAGCGGCAAATATCGCCTCATATCAAGGCGTTAACTTCTCTGGCAGCACTGTCGCTGGCCGATCACAAAATCACAAATTACCGCCCATTCTCAGTGCATTTTCGTTTCAACTGAGCAATAATTACGAGCAGCAAGTTCAGATTTCAAATCAATTACAACAACAGTCGAGACAGTCGGCAGCTCCCGCAGTCCCCGGTCCCGGACCGCCGCACTTAGACATTTCACCTAGAGCAAACATGGGCAACTTTATCAAACTCAATATCGGAACGCGACTGGCAGCAGGGTTCGCACTGACCCTCATGATGACGGTCATTATCGCGACCGTCGGCGTCTGGCGGCTGAACCAGGTCGCGCAGGAAACGCAGATCATCCTGGCCGAGCCGCTGGCGAAAGAACGCATGATCGCCGAGTGGTACACGCAGATTTTCGCCGCCGTGCGCCGCACCGCCGCCATCGTCAAGAGCAGCGACGGCTCGCTGACCGCCTACTTCAAGGAAGACGCGGCCGCCACCGGTAAGCTGTCGGCCGATCTGGTCAAGAAGATCGAGCCGTTGATCAGTGGTGAGGAGGAGACTGCCCTGTTCAAGTCGGTGATGGAACACCGCGCCGCTTACAGCAAGGCGCGTGACGGCGCCGTCAAGGCCAAGTCCGATGGCAATACCGAACTGGCTGAGCAGATCCTGAACCAGCAATTCACGCCGGCCGCCAAGGCCTATGAAGAGCGCGTACACGATCTGGTCAAGCTGCAGCAAAAGCACATCAGCGACAGCGCTGCAATGATCGCCGGCACCGCCGCTCGGGGCAAGGTCGTCATCGGCGCGCTGGCAGCCGGCGCCCTGCTGCTGGGCGGCGTCTTCGCCTGGCTGCTGACCCGTTCGATCACCGGGCCGCTGCGCCGTGCCGTGCAGGCTGCCGAACAGGTTGCGGCCGGCGACCTGACCGTGCGCATCGACAGCAGCGCCAGCGATGAAACCGGCGCCCTGCTGCGCGCGCTGGGCAATATGAATGACAGCCTGGCCAGGATCGTCGACGAAGTGCGCACCGGCACCCAGACCATCAGCGGCGCCTCGGGCGAAATCGCCGCCGGCAGCTTCGACCTGTCGAGCCGCACCGAACAGCAGGCCGCGGCGCTGGAAGAAACCGCCGCCTCGATGGAAGAGCTGACGGGCACCGTGCGCCAGAACGCCGACAATGCGCGCCAGGCCAACCAGTTGGCGATCGCCGCCTCGAGCGTCGCGACGCAGGCCGGCGCCTCGGTCGACCAGGTCGTCGCCACGATGGGCTCGATTAACGAGTCGTCGCGCAAGATCGTCGACATCATCAGCGTCATCGACGGCATCGCGTTCCAGACCAATATCCTGGCGCTGAATGCTGCCGTGGAAGCAGCACGCGCCGGCGAGCAGGGCCGCGGCTTTGCCGTCGTCGCCTCCGAAGTGCGCACGCTGGCGCAGCGCTCGGCGGCGGCCGCCAAGGAAATCAAGGGCCTCATCGGCGACTCGGTCGACAAAGTCGACACCGGCACCAAGCTGGTCGACCAGACCGGCGCGACGATGCGCGAAGTGGTGGATTCGATCCGCCGCGTGACCGACATCATGGGCGAGATTTCGTCGGCCAGCCAGGAGCAGATCACCGGCATCGACCAGGTCAACCAGGCCATGGGCCAGATGGACAACGCCACCCAGCAGAACGCCGCACTGGTCGAAGAAGCCACTGCCGCCACCGCGTCGCTGCAGGATCAGGCCAAGCGCCTGGCGCAGGTCGTCGACGTGTTCAAGCTCGACGCCGCGCACACGACCCCGGTCGTGGTGAGCGCGCCTGTCAAGCGTCCGCCACCGGCACGCCCGGCGCTGAGCAAGCCGGTGCCGCGTCCGGCGGCCAAGCCTGCTGTGGCGCCTGCTGCGGTGCCTGCTGCGGTGTCTGCCGAAGCGCCAGTGAGCAAGCCGGCAGAAAAGCAGGCAGCGAAACCAGCCAGCAAGCCGATCGCCAAATCAGCCAGCAAGCCGGTCGCCACGACCAAGATGAATGAAGCGGAGTGGGAAGAGTTCTAAGCTTCCAGCTGTTGCCAGCAAAACCGCCGTCCCCGCTCCGGGCACGGCGGTTTTTTTACATCCTGATCGTATCTTTCATCAACGTCGCACATCCACACGAAATTCACTAACAAGTTAACACATTTGTGCAAATGTGATACCATTTAGCAAGATCAACTCCGGTCTCACGCAATGGCGCGGTCACGTGTCGTTGCTTGCCGTTCCCATGGCATGTCACGGGCATCCTTGCCCTGAGTTCCTCTCCGGAACTGCCCTACCACGCGCCACCGCTGCGCGCACTTCGCCCCTTCCGGGTCGCCCATCGCGTTCACGAACGCCACGATTTTGCAGGTGCTAATTTGTCTCCAACAACAAACCGCATGCCAACGGCATCGCCACATCTTCCCTCTTCCCCACCGGGCATCCTCGACCGGCTATGCGACAAGCTCGGGATTCCCCGCTCACTGCTGTGGGGCTTCGTCGGCCTGCTGATCTTCATGATCGGCGATGGCGTCGAGCTCGGCTACCTGGCGCCCTACCTGGCCCAGAAAAACATGGTCGAAGCCGATATCGCGGTCCTGTTTACCGTGTATGGCGTGACGGTGGCGATCGGTTCCTGGTGTGCCGGTGCACTGTCGAATATCTGGGGTCCAAAGAAAGTCATGCTGATCGGCGCCGGTATCTGGGTCGTGTTCCAGGTGGTGTTCCTGACGTTCGGCGTCGGCCAGATGAGCTATCCGATGATGCTGGCTGGCTACGCGCTGCGCGGCTTCGGCTATCCGCTGTTCGCCTACGGCTTCCTGGTCTGGATCGTGGCCGCCACGCCGGCCAAAAAACTGGGCCTGGCGATGGGCTGGTTCTGGGTGGCGTATGCGGCCGGCCTGCCGACCCTCGGCGCTTTAGTCGCGAGTTTCTCGGTACCGCTGATCGGCGCGCTGGCCACGTTCTGGCTCTCGCTGGTTCTGGTGATTGCCGGCGCCGCACTGGCCCTGCTGTGCGTGAAGGATGCCGCCGGCACCAGGCGCCTGGCGCCAGTTGGCGAAAAGCCGCTGACGTCACTGATGGGCAGCGTCTCGATCATGTGGGAAGAGCCGAAGACCTCGCTCAGCGGCGTGGTACGTACCATCAACACGGCGTCGATGTTCGGTTTCTTCATCGTGTTGCCGGGCTTCTTCATGGACGTGATCGGCTTCACGTTGGAGCAGTGGCTGCGCCTGGTGACGGTGATTTTTGTCGCCAATATCGCCGGCAACATCATCTCGAGCCGCCTGGCCACCCGCTTCGGCCTGCGCAACACCGTGATCTGGATGGGCGCCGTCGGCAGCGCCATCACGACGCCGCTGTTCTTCTACATGCCGCAGCTGTTCATCGGTAACTTCTACATCGCCGCGCTGTTCGGTGCGATGTACGGCATGACGCTGGGCGGCTTCGTGCCCCTGTCGGCACTGATGCCGCTGCTGGTGCCGAAAAACCGCGCTGCCGCACTGTCGGTGCTGAGCCTGGGTGCGGGTGCTTCGACCTGGGTCGGGCCGGCCATTGTCGCCATCTTCAGCGCGTCGCTGGGCGTGGCAGGCATCATCTGGATCTTTGCCGGTCTGTATGCGCTCAGCGCGTTCCTGATGATTCCGCTGCGCGATCCGGAAGAACTGCGTGACGACAAGGTGGCCAAGCGTGCTTCGGCGCCGGTCGCGGCGGCCCCCGCCGCCGCGCACTGACGGGATCAGAATCCCATCTGCATGCTTCCCTTGATGCCGTCCTTGACGACGCTGCCAAGCTTCTTGGCCGCGTTGCCGTGCCGCGCAAACTCGGCGTTGACCGAGGTTGATTTGTCGAGCTTGAGTTTTGCGCCGCCGCCCGTGTACAGCCCCGTCTCGGACCCGGCATTGACGCCACGCTTGAGCACGCTGTAGGCAACCCCCGCCTTGGCATACGCCGACAGGCGCTCGTCCTCGGGCGTCGATAGCTTGACGGCCAGATGGTTGCTCGAACCTTTGGCGCCGAGCACCTCCGACGCATCCTCGGGCCTGCCCTGCTCGACCCGGTACAGGCCGCGGTCTGGCAGATTGACGTAACCGGCCTCGAGCGCGACATTCGGGGTGACCTTGACACCGCCAACCAGCTGCGGGTCACGCCGGAAGCCCTTGAGCACACGGTCAATGGGCTGCGCGACAACGTTTGCCCCATACAGGCGCGAGCCTGCCGGCCGCGTTTCGGCAAAAGGATCAGGTTCGTGCAGCTGATCGGCCTTGAGTACCGCCGGCCCGGCTGGCGTCTGGATTGGCAGCAGTTCCTGCGCCTGCACCGCACACGCGGCGAGCGCACCAACGGCCAGCGCCATGATCCGGGTCATCGTCATCTTCATCCCTCCAATTGACAGACCTGAAGCTTACGCCGGAAAGCGTCCGGCGCGGCATGCGCCTTGCATGACTTGGTAACAAGTTGTCGCGGCTATCTGCGTGGCAAGCCCATCTGCAAGCGGCGTTGCTCGAGGCGGTCCATGTTTTCGCTCGGGTAGGCCTCTCCCAGGCCATGTTCGCTCGGACGATACTGGGTGCCGTAGACCTGCTTCCTGCCTTCGTACACGAGAACCCGGTCGATCGAGGTCGCCAGGTTGTACGGCGCGATCTCGTGCCTGGCGGCGGCGTCCTGCATCAGCGCGAGCCACGGCTTCAAGCGCGCCAGCGGTGCGTGCTGCGCGATGAGCCAGGCGGCATTGGCAGCTTCCCAGCCGACCATCGACAATGTCGGCCAGCCATGAGTGGCGATAATCGCCGCCAGCCGCCGCTGACGCGCCTCATCACCCACCCGCAAGCGTTCGAGGGCGTCCGGATCATTCGGGCGCGCATGTTCGCCGCGCAATGCCTGATCGTCCCGGCCCAGCTCAAGCAGTTCGCGCGCAACTTCAGGCTGCGGCACCTGCCTCGCATACACCAGCAGCGGCAACGGCACAGTCACGTTGACATCCTCGACGACGAGCGGCATGGCTTCCCATTCGTGCTCGCCGACAAAGACCATGCACCGCGTGCCGGCAGGCAAATCGATGCGATAGCGCCTGCCCTCGACCTTGCCGAAGATGCGCGGGCGATCTGCGCAGCTGGCAAACGCCGCCAGTCGTGCAGGGAACACCTTGGTCGAACTGTGCAGCTCACCGGAAAAAGGCAGCATGCCGCCGGGTTCTGCTGCGCGCAGGCCGGTTGCCGGCATCAGCATCGCCGGCGCAAGACACCAGGCCAGGAGAACGCTGCGCAGCCTGCTGGCGCGGGCCCTCATGCCGGCCACCAATAATCAGCATGCCGGCGGCGCAGTTGCGCAAGATCCGGCGCGAAGTCCAGGGCTGCGGCCGACCGTGCCAGGGCCTCGTCGGCCTGGCGCTGCGCCACGGCGCGCAGGTGCGGATCGCCGCAGCGGCCCAGCTCGCCGCACACCCACTGCAGGTGCAGCGCGATTTCCAGCACCCCGGCGCCATCGCGGGCCAGCGGCGGGAAGATATCGTTGAACATGTCGTCCAGCGACAGCGGCGGCACCTCGACGCGGTCATGGTCTGGCTCGACGCCAAAATCCGGATGGGTCCACGCATCGAAGATCCGGTAGACCGCATTGAGCACGACAATGGCAGTGCCCGGATCGTTGATGCCGGGGGACAGCGCGCGGCTGCCGATTTCAGTCAGCACGACCAGCCCGAAGCCCGGGTCTTCGTCGAACTGGCGCAGCGGTCCAACCGTGAACGCCTTGGCAATCAGGTCCGGTTCAATCGTGCCGGCGTCTTCCCCATCGGGCAGCACGTACCCAATGGGGCGCGAGCAGACGATCAGCGCGCCAGGCGCGACGGCCAGCGTGATGCGCAGCTTGCGCTCGGCGGCGATGCGCTGCAGGGCATCCATGTCCACCCGCTGCAGGTAGCCGCTCGCCAGGCTGTGAAAGGCCAGGCCGGCCGGTGGCCCGAACGCCACCATGCCGCCCATGCAGGGCAACCGGGTGCGGCGCGCCATTGCTTCGGCGGCCGCCCGTTCGACCCGGGCAATCACCGCGCCCAGGCGGCCCAGACGCGCGATGCTGTCGACCCAGCGCACGAACACGAGCACGACGATCACCAGTGTGAGCAGGGTCAGCACGAACAGGGTGAAGCGGCCCGGCTTGCCAAAGTAATCGTTGGTCGTCGCGCTTAAACCAATGATGGCGAAAATAAAGGCGCCGACAAAGATCGACAGCGCGTTCTGCGAAACGTCATCGGCGATCACGAGTGGAAACGCGCGCTCGGTGGCCGACTGCCCGGTCGACGCATACGCGGCCACCATCGAGGCAACGGCAAACGTCGCGACGCCCAGCATGCTGGCAGCGATCACCTTGAGCAGGTCGACGATCGAGCCTTGCGCGATTTCCGGCACCTTCCAGTCGATCGGGATGCTGTCGACCAGGTGCGCCAGCGCCACGCCGGCAACGGAGAGAACGCAGGCGATCAGGGGCTTGACCCACAGGCGCTCGCGCAAGCGGTTCATCAGGAATTGCATCCGGGCCGGCAGGATCATGGTGGTCAATCGACTCCTCTAGTCAAAGCGTGGTATGGCAAGCTGCCCCGGCAGTGTAGAGCAATGATCAAAACCACCATATTTCAATACGGCGCGTCGGCACGCCGCAGTGTGTTGACACGCCATCCCGGCAGCGCCATACTTGCCCGATGTTAGCGTTATCAGTCAATGCTGGATCACCATAAAAATATCTGGAGACAATCAATGTTCAAGCGCGGGCCTGAGACACCTGTGGCGACGGGCGGCAACCTCGCCTGGCGAGAAAAAATCAGCTATGGCGTGGCCGACATGGGCTTCAATTTTTATTGGGCCAATATCGCCACCTTCCTGCTGATCTTTTATACCGACACCTTCGGCATCTCGGCGGCGCAGGCAGCCACCCTGCTCGCTTCGATCAAGCTGATCAACGCCTTCACCGACCCCGTGATCGGCGCCTTTGCCGACCGCACCAATACCCGCTTCGGCAAGTTCCGTCCCTATCTGATCTGGATGTCGATTCCGCTTGGCGCCGCGGCCGTGCTCACCTATACCACGCCCGACCTGGACGCCAACGGCAAGCTGCTGTGGGCCTACGGCAGTTATCTGGCGATGATGGTCTTCTACACCTGCGTGAACATTCCCTACAACGCGCTCTCCGGCGTGATCTCGAACGACCCGCAGGAGCGCTCGACGATCAACGGCCTGCGCTTCATCTTTGCCTTCGCCGGCAGCACGCTCGTCACAGCCGCCACACCGGCGATGGTGGCGTGGCTCGGCGCTGGCGACGATGTACGCGGCTGGCAGCTGACGATGCTCGCGTGGAGCGTGGCGGCATCGGTCATGTTCCTGATCACCTTCCTCAATACGCGCGAGCGCGTGCTGCCCCCGCCCGGCCAGAAGAACGACGTCTGGCGCGACATCCGCGACCTGGCGTCCAACCGGCCCTGGGTCGTGCTGTTCGTGCTGGCCCTGGTGATCATGGTGACGATCACGCTGCGCACCACGACCTCGGCCTACTACTTCAAGTACGTCGTTGGCCGCCCCGAGCTGATGGCGACCTTCGTGCCGACCTATATGGTGTTTGCCGCGATCGGCGCGGCCTGCACGCCGCTGCTCACCCGCTTCATCGACAAGAAGCTGCTGATGATCCTCTTGATGAGCTGCACCGCCGTGCTGTCGTCGCTGTTTTTCCTGATCCCGGCCGACCGGATCGACCTGATGTTCGTGCTGCAGGCAGGCCTGGGCTTCGTGCTCGGGCCCAAGTCGCCGCTGGCGTTCTCGATGTATGCCGACACCGCCGACTACAACGAATGGCGCACCGGCCGGCGCGCCACCGCGATGACCTTCGCTGCCGCGACCTTTTCGCAAAAGCTCGGCACCGCGGTGGCAGTCAGCGTCATCGGCGCCGTCTTCACCTGGCTCGGCTACGTGCCCAACGCGGCGCAGAGCGTCGGCTCGCAGGCCGGCATCGTCTGGCTGATGTCGTTCGTGCCGGCCGCCTTTGCGCTGGTGGCCGTGCTGGTGATGTGCTTGTATAACCTCGACGCCAAGGCCCTGGCGCGCATGGGCGCCGAACTGGCCGCGCGCAAGGCGGCGCCATGATTCCAATGGAGATTGCCCCGATGCTGTACCCGCAAGACGACCGCTATGTGCTCACCAGCCCGACCGCCATGCCGCAGGCAGGCGGCTTCCTGTGGAACCGCAGGATGATGATCCAGACGACCTGCCGCGGCTACGCCACCGCGCAGTTCATGCAGCCCGAACCCGGCAAGTACTCGCACGGCCCGAACATGGAAGCAAAATCGTTCATGCAGCCGGAGCAGAACTACTATGCCCACCATCCGGGCCGCTTCGTGTACGTGAAGGACGAAGACACGGGCGAACTGTTTTCGGCGCCGTACGAACCGGTGCGCGGCGGCCTTGATCGCTATGCGTTCTCGGTCGGGCGCACCGACCTGCAATGGACGATCGAAAAGCTGGGCATCCGCATCGGCCTGACACTCGCGCTGCCGGTCGACGACGTGGCCGAACTGTGGACGGTGGCCGTCACCAATCTGTCGGAGCGCCCGCGCCGCATCAGCATCTACCCGTACTTCACGGTCGGCTACATGTCGTGGATGAACCAGTCGGCCGAGTACCGGCATGACCTGGGCGGCATCGTCGCAACCTGCATCACGCCGTACCAGAAGCTGGATGACTTCTTCAAGAACCGCCTGCTGAAAGACCGCACGGTGCTGCTGTGCGAGCAAGCGCCCGACGCCTGGGAAACCGGGCAAAAGGTGTTCGAAGGCGAAGGCGGCCTGCATGCGCCATCGACGCTGGCGCACGCGCTGCTGCCCTGCGGCGACGCGCGCTACGAAACGCCAGCTGCCGTCGTCCAGTACCGCCTGGCCCTGGCGCCGGGCGAAGCTGCCACGCGCCGCCTGCTGTTCGGCCCCGCGTTCGACGATGCCGAGATTACCCTGCTGCGCCAGCGCTACCTGAGCGCGGAAGGTTTCGCCGCTGCCGCCCGCGACTACGCCGCCTACATCGCCGAGGGCGACGGCGTGCTGCAGATCGCCACGCCCGACCCCGAACTGGACAACTTCGTCAACACGTGGCTGGCACGCCAGGTGTATTACCACGGCGACGTCAATCGCCTCAGTACCGACCCGCAGACCCGCAACTACCTGCAAGACAATATGGGCATGGTGTTCGTCAAGCCGGCGGCTGCCCGTGCCGCCTTCCTGCACGCGCTGAGCCAGCAGGAAGCCAATGGCGCCATGCCGGACGGGATCCTGCTGTTCGAAGGCGCCGAACTCAAATACATCAACCAGATTCCGCATACCGACCATTGCGTCTGGCTGCCGGTGTGCCTGCAAGCCTACCTTGACGAAACGGGCGACGGTGCGATCCTCGACGTGGCGATCACTGCGCACGGCGGCGACGTCAAATCCGCGTTCGAGCGCATCTGCCTGGCGATGGACTGGCTCTTGCTGCGGCGCGATGCGCGGGGCCTCTCCTACATCGAACAGGGCGACTGGTGCGATCCGATGAACATGGTCGGCTACAAGGGCCGCGGCGTTTCGGGCTGGCTGACCGTGGCGGCCGCCTACGCGCTGAACCTGTGGGCCGATGTCTGCGCCGCGCGCAATGATAGAGCGATGCAGGCGCGCTACCGCGACGGCGCGGCCGCCATGAACGCGTCTGCCAATGCGCACCTGTGGGATGGCAGCTGGTTCGCACGCGGCATCACCGACGACGACGTCAAGTTCGGCGTGGCGGCCGATACCGAAGGCCGCATCTACCTGAACCCGCAAAGCTGGGCATTCCTGTCGGGCGCCGCAAACGACGCGCAGCGCGCGCAGATGCTGCCGGAGATCGAGGCGCAATTAAAGACGCCCTACGGCGTGCAGATGTTCGCCCCACCCTACAGCGCGATGCGCGAAGACATCGGACGCGTCACGCAAAAGCATCCCGGTTCGGCCGAGAATGGCGCGGTCTACAACCATGCTGCCGTGTTTTACATCTTCAGCCTGTACACGATCGGCGAGGCCGACCGCGCCTTCGACGCGCTGCGCAAGATGATTCCCGGTCCGGACCTGGCCGACTACCTGCAGCGCGGCCAGCTGCCGGTATTCATCCCGAACTACTACCGCGGCGCGTACCACGAGTATCCGCGCACGGCCGGGCGCTCGAGCCAGTTGTTCAACACGGGAACCGTGGCCTGGGTGTATCGCTGCCTGATCGAAGGCCTGTGTGGCTTGAAGGGTGATGCGAATGGCTTGACGGTCAATCCGCAACTGCCATCCGGCTGGCCCGGCATGACGGTCACGCGGCGCTTCCGCGGCGCGACGTTCGAGGTGGACATTCAGCGCGGCGCAGTCGAGCGCACGGTGGTGATCTGCGACGGTATTGAACTGGCTGCGGCCCGCGTCGCCAACATCGACGCGGGCCGCACGTATCGCTTGCAGGTAACCGTCCGCCAGGCGGACTGACCGGCAAGGTTTATTTCATGGTGAACGTCTGTGGCGCCGTGTCGACTGCAAAGTTACGCGCGGTGTCCCAGTACGTGAAGGTATAGCGCACGACATCGCCCGCCTTGAGTCCACCGGCCGTCAAGGTGTTCACGCCGCTGCGCAGCAACATGCGCACGTTCTCCTGCGCGCCGCCATTGACGGTGTAATGCACGTCGGCCCAGCCTTTGGTCATGGTGCGAAATTCCAGCGTCGTGGGGCCAGCCTGGCTTGCCGACGTCGTTGCAACTTGCGTCAGCATCCTGGTGGCCACATTGCCGCCCGCCTTCCACACGATATCGTCGATCGCGAACTGGAAACTGGACGCCGGCAGGCTGCCATCGATACTCGAGATCATGAAGACATCGAAAATCGACTGCGCCGCCACCAGGGGGCCGAGCAGCGTCGAGACGGGGATCGAGGCCTGCGCCCATTGCCCGTTGCGCACCAGGCCATACGCGGTGGTATTGGCCGGGAAGTTGATCCAGTTCTGGTTGGTATAGGTGTCGCCCACGCCAATCCGGAAGCCCACGTTGGCCGGAATCTTGATGCGGAAATTGACGACGCCGTTGGCCCGGTACGCACTCAGGTTGCGCGCCTGACGCGCCTGGATGCCGCCGCCGAACCACTGGCCCGGCGAGGTGTAGTTCCAGGCGATGACGTTGCTGCCTTCATATGGCGCCGTGTTGCCGGCGCCGGTGGATGCGGTATTCCACAGGTAGATGTCGGCGTTCGAGCCAGGCACCAGCTTGGCGTCGACCGCCGTGTTGTCGGTGAACACGCCGAACTTGCCCGCGACTTCGGGGGCAGTCTGGTCGCCCAGCTTGACCTGCCCCTTGCCATCGAGCTGGTACACGCGCACGTAGTCGACATACATCGTGCCCGGCAGCGGCGCCGTGACCTGGCTGGCATTGGCCGCATCGGTGAAGTTGCCGCCCACGGCCATGTTCAGCAGCAGGTAGAACGGCGCCTGCAGCGCGCTCGAATTGACCGCCAACGGCGCGTTGTACAGATTGTGCTCGACGCCATTGTCGACGACCGAGAAGCGCATCTGGCTCTCGGTCCAGTAGAAGCGGTAGGTGACGAAGCGATTCGCCAGCGACGTGGCCGACACGTGCCAGTTATCGGTCTGCCACGCGGTCGATGCGGCGCAGCTCTCGTTGCCAGGCACGCAGGCGGCCTGCTGCCAGGTGATCACGTTCGCGCCGACGAAATGGTTGGACGACGGCGCCCCGCCCTCGGCCCGCACCGCGGCCTTGTGCCCCATCTCCATGATATCGATCTCGCCGTTGCGCGGCCAGGTCTGGGGACTCACGCCCAGCATCCAGGCGGCCGGCCACAGGCCGGTGCCCAGGTTCGGCGTGGCCATGCGCACCTCGATCATCCCGTACTGCACCTGCACCTTGTTGCGGGTATCGAGCCGCGCCGACGTGAACAGATTGCTGCCCACGGTCTGGCTGCGCGCCTGGATCGCCAGCGCGCGCGTGCCCGATTCGAACGGCACGTTGGCAATACTGGCGTTATTCGGGCTGTAGGTCTGCAGTTCGGCATTGCCGTAGCCGCACAGGCCGATCTGGCAACCGTTCCCGTCCTGCAGGTTCCAGACGCCGGCATTCACGCTGGCGCCATTGAATTCTTCGGACCACAGCAGCTGGCCGATGACCGGGTTGGTGACGCTGGCGGTGGCTTGCGCGCTCCACGCCAGCGCAAGGCCGGCGGCAAGCAGCTGGAAAGGCTTCCATTTGGATCGGTGTTGCTGGGGTAGGTGACTCACGTTGACTCCTCTTTTCTCTCGACAAGAAAATGTGGCCGTGCCGGATTGCCGTGCCACACGCCGCCAACTTTGCGTTGGTCTCGAATGGTTTGCTGCGGAATACGGGCTTGGAAACGTTTCCAAAACGATATGAAAAATATAGTCCGATTTTGGGGAGGCGTCAACAGATCTATATCTCGCGCACCGGGTTATCCGATGCGCATGATTTGGTGGAGGCTCCGCTGGCGGGGCAAAGCCTGATAGCCCGAGCCTAGTAGCCCACACCGCGCACGCCGCCGGCAGCGCGCAGCGATTCGCCGGTGACCCAGTGCGCGTCGCCCGAGGCCAGGAACACGGCCACCGGCGCGATGTCTTCCGGCTCGCCGAAGCGGCCGAGCGGCGTCCCGGCAATCAGCATCTTGCCGAAATCACCGTCAAAGTTGCCGGCGGTGGCGGGCGTGTTCGTGTGGCCCGGCAGGATCGCATTGACGCGGATGCCGCGCGGTCCCAGTTCACGCGCCAGCGCAAACGTCATCGTATCGACGGCGCCCTTGGTGGCGGCGTACACGCTCGATGCCAGGTAGGGATCGGTGCTCAGGATCGAGCCGATGTTGATGATGCTGCCGCCATCCTTGAACACCTTGAGTGCTTCACGAATCGCCAGAAAATAGCCAAGCACGTTGACATTGAACTGCTTGTGGAACGCGTCCTCGGTCATCTCGGCCACCATCTCGAAGACGGCCACGCCGGCATTGTTGACGAGGATGTCGAGCGTGCCGTAATCGGCTTTCACGCGCTCGAACAGGCCCGCCACCTCGGCTGCCTTGCTCATGTCGGCCTGCAGCGCGACTGCCTTGCCGCCGGCTGCCTCGATCGAGGCGACCACCGCATCGGCGCCCGCCTTGCTGCTGGCGTAGTTCACGATGACGGTGGCGCCCTGGGCGCCGAATGCGCGGGCAATGCCAGCGCCGATGCCGCTCGATGCGCCGGTGACGACGGCGATTTTATTGGTCAGTTTCATGGTGGGTCCTTGGTCGATGTGTCCCGAAGCCCAGTGGCTCCGGCGACAAGGACGATGCTACGCAGGCGCGGCGTGCGCCACATGCCGGTTCTTCGCGCATGCTTGCCTATTCTTCTCAAAGCCCGTTTCGCCGGCGTGGCCGGTGCTATATTCGGGCATGGATAAAGCGATCACCGATGCGACAGGCAAAGCAGGCGACGTATCGATGGATGCGCTGCGCGCCATTGCGATGAGCGCGGGCGATACCTGGACCGCGACCGGTCTGCCGCGGGTGGCGATGGTGCGCGCCGAAGCGTGTTCGAACCAGGTCTACGGCCCGATGCTGCACCTGGTGCTGCAAGGGTCAAAGAGCCTGTCCATCGGTGGCCAGGTCGTGCACATCGAGGCGCCCGGCTACTTCGTCGTGCCCGTGGCATTGCCGGCGCTCGGCCAGGTCACTGCGCAATCGGGCACGGCGCCGTATCTCGCCGTGAGCCTGGCGCTGGACCCGGCCATCATTGCCGCCATGCTGGCCGGCCTGCCCGCTGCCGGCAAGGTTCAGCATGGTGCCGACGTCGGCGTGGCGCAGGCGGGCCCGGATCTGATCGATGCCTGGCTGCGCATGATGCAGCTGGTCGCGCGGCCGGACGACGTGGCGATGATGGCGCCGCTGATCGAGCGCGAAATCCTGTTTCGCGTGCTCCAGGGACCGCATGGCAATTTGCTGCGCCAGATCGCGCACGCCGACAGTCGCCTGTCGCAGGTGCGCCGCGCGATCGACTGGATTCGCGAACACATGGCGCAGCCGCTGCGCGTTGGCCCCCTGGCGGCGCTGGCCGGGATGAGCGTCGCGGCCTTCTATCGCCACTTCAAGGCGGTCACCGCGATGACGCCGATTCAGTACCAGAAAAGCCTGCGCCTGCTGAAGGCGCGCCGGCTGCTGCTGTTCGAGCCGTTCGATGCGGCGTCGGTGGCATTCACGGTCGGCTACGAAAGCGCATCGCAGTTCAGCCGCGAGTATGCCCGCATGTTTGGCCTGCCACCGATGCGCGACGTGGCCCGCTTCAGGACGCCGGCACAGAGTGCGCCGGCAGGCAGCGCCTAGGCGCGGGCGAGGATCTGCGCCACCAGCTGCGCCGGCGTGTCGCGGATGTCGAGCGTGATGCCCGCTTCGTCCGGCTGCAGCGGTTCGAGCGTTGCCAGCTGGCTGTCGAGCAGCGATGGCGGCATGTAGTGGCCGGGGCGGTTGCTGACACGCTCGGCCAGCAGGCTGCGCTCGCCAGCCAGGTGCACGAAGCGCACATCGCCGCCGGCGCCCCGCAGCAGGTCGCGGTAGCTGCGCTTGAGCGACGAGCATGACAGCACCGCCCCGCCCTCGCGCCGTGCCAGCAGGTCACGCAGCGTCACGAGCCAGTCGTGGCGGTCGTCGTCGGTCAGCGGCGTACCGGCCGACATCCGTGCGATGTTCACATCGGAGTGGTACGCATCGCCCTCGATGAATTCCACGCCGAGCTGGTTGCCCAGGCGCGCGCCGATCTGGCTCTTGCCGCAGCCGCTCACGCCCATGATGACCCAGGCCGTTCCCTTGTTATCGCTCGTTGGTTCTGTCGTCATTGCCTTATGTTACCGCTAACAAACATACCGCGATTGTGCGCGCCCCGCCTGGAAATGTAAACCCACAGGCCATGCACCCATTTCGGGCGACTGCGCCTGCGCAGTGCGCATTTCGCTGACATGCTGCTGGCTTCTTGCTGGCGCGGCATGCCCGGTGTGTCTGCTTCGTCGATTTCATGCATGGCACGCGCCTTGCTGAGACAAAGCGTGAGCACCCACCTTCCCCACTTTCTGGAGCAGCCAACATGATTTCATGCCGTGAAGATGTCACCAAACTGATCGTATCCGCGAAAGTCCGCAAGGGCATCAAGTGGCGCGACGTGACCGAGGTCACGGGCCTGTCGAAGGAATGGACCACCGCCGCCTGCCTGGGCCAGATGACGCTGACCAAACCCCAGGCCGAAGCAGTCGGCAAGCTGTTCGAGCTGTCCGACGAAGCGATCGCCTGGCTGCAGATCGTGCCGTACAAAGGCTCGCTGCCGACGGCCGTGCCGACCGATCCGCTGATCTACCGCTGGTATGAACTGGTCAGCGTGTACGGCACGACGATCAAGGAGCTGATCCACGAAGAATTCGGCGATGGCATCATGAGCGCCATCGATTTTTCGATGGATATCCAGCGCACCGAAGACCCGAAAGGCGACCGCGTGAACGTGGTCTTGTCGGGCAAATTCCTGCCCTACAAAACCTACTGATCCCGCTTAGGCACTCTCGCGGTCGCGCAGCGTGAAGCCAAGGTCGATGCGCCGCTCGGCCGGCTCTTCGCCCTTGATCACCTGCAGCAGCAGGCCGGCCGCTTCGAAGCCGATCTGGTAGCGCGGCGTGTCGACCGTCGTCAGTGACGGCATCATCCAGGCCGACGCGGGCAAGTCATTGAAGCCGCATACCGCGATGTCCTGCGGGATGCGGATGCCTTGCCGCTGGCAGTGGAACACGGCGCCGTGGGCCAGGTCGTCGTTGCAGCAAAAGACGGCGTCGCAGTCGGGCCGCAGCGCCATCAGCTGCGCCATCAGGCCGGCGCCCAGCGCGATCGTCGAGCGCTCGGGCACCATCAGCTCGAGGCCAGGATCGGCCAGGCCTGCCGCCGCCATCGCGGCGCGGTAGCCGTCGGCGCGGCGCAGCGTGCGCTCGTCGAGCTGCGCGCCGATGAAGCCGATGCGTGTGTAGCCCTTGGCGATCAGGTGGCGCGTCATGGCCATACCGGCCTCGTACTGCGAAAAGCCGACCGACAGCACGGCCGGATCATCGGACAGGTCCATCATGGCCACTGCCGGCACCTTCGATGCCGCCAGCATCTTGGCCACGGCGGGGCTCCTCACCTGGCTCGAGAACAAGATGCCGTCGGGGTTCGACTGCAGATAGGTGCGCAGCAGCTTTTCTTCTTCGAGCTGCGAATAATAGGTATTGCCGATCAGGAGCTGGTACTGGCCAGGGGCCACGGCGTCGTGGATGCCCTCAAGGACGGCGGTGAACACGGCATTCGACAGCGACGGCACCAGCACCACGATCACGTGCGACTGCGACGACGCCAGCGCCCGCGCGGCGCGATTGGGCACGTAACCCAGTTCGGCCACGGCATGTTCGACCTTGATGCGCGTGGCCTCGGACACCAGCTTCGGCTGGCTCAGTGCGCGCGACGCGGTCATGATCGACACGCCAGCCATACCCGCGACCTGCTCGAGCGTCACCCGCCCCGTTCCCCTACCCCGGCTTGTCTTGTCCATGCTGTTCCCGTGATATTTACGCAATGGCCATTCTATCAACGCAACGGCCCACCGCCACAGGAAAGTTGGCGACCAGAGAAAAAGCCGGGGTCAGGTCTGACATTCGGACACGACCTCGACAGAAAAGCCGGGGTCAGGTCTGACATTTGGACACGATCTCGACAGTCGAGTAATCGGAACCAGCTGGCACAGAGCCATGCTTATACTGGACAAGAGACTTTTGGAAGTGACTAAAGCTGAGGTCGTGTCCGAATGTCAGACCTGACCCCGGCTGTGCGGCTGTGCATCAGCAGAAATCCCTGCTGCGCGTATCGAGCCCACCGAGCAGGTGCGACAGATCCACCAGCCGCTTGGCGACCAGGTGGCGTACCTCGCCCTCGCGCTGCCAGACCCCGTAGACCCCGAGCAGCGGCGCGCTTAGCACCTCGCGCCGCTGCTGCTCTACCAGCGATGGCCACACGATCACGTTGACGTTGCCGGTTTCGTCTTCCAGCGTCAGGAACAGCACGCCCTTGGCGGTGCCGGGGCGCTGGCGCACTGTCACCAGGCCGCAGCCGCGCGCCAGTTGGCCGTTCTGGAAATCCATCAGCGTCGACGCGGGCAGGAAGCGCTGCGCCAGCAGGCGCTCGCGTAGCAGCGCCAGAGGATGGCGGCCCAGCGTGAGGCCCTGCGCGCGGTAGTCGCCCACGATCTCTTCGCCTTCGCTTGGCGCCGCCAGTACCGGCGCCTCTTCACGCGGCACGGTCGGACGCAGCAGATCCTTGTCGGGCGCGGCGCCGGACGCTTCCCACAACGCTTCGCGCCGGTGCCCCGCCAGCGATTGCAGCGCGCCGGCCGCCGCCAGCACCTGCAGGTCGCTGCGGTCCAGGCCCGCGCGGCGCGCCAGGTCGGCCACATCGGCAAACGGCCGCACCGCACGCGCCTGCTCGATGCGCTCGGCCGCGTCGACCTTCATCCCCCGCTGCAGCGACAGGCCGAGGCGCACCGCCGGCTGGCGCGTGCGCTCGTGCGGATCGTATTCTTCAAGTGCCGAATCCCAGCCGCTGACGGCGACATCGACTGGCCGCACCTCGATGCCATGACGGCGCGCGTCCTGCACCAGTTGCGACGGGCTGTAAAAGCCCATCGGCTGGCTGTTGAGCAGCGCGCATAGAAACGCGGCCGGCTCGTGACACTTGAGCCACGAACTGGCATACGCCAGCAGCGCGAAGCTGGCCGCATGCGACTCGGGAAAGCCGTATTCGCCGAAGCCCTGGATCTGGCTGAAGATCGCCTCGGCGAATTCAAGGGTGTAGCCGCGTTCGAGCATGCCGCTCGTGATGCGCTCGTAATAATGTTCCAGCCCGCCCTTGCGCTTCCAGGCAGCCATCGCGCGGCGCAGCTGGTCGGCCTCGCCCGGCGTGAAGCCCGCACCCAGGATCGCTACCTGCATCACCTGCTCCTGGAAGATCGGCACGCCCAGCGTGCGCTCGAGCGCCACTTTCATGTCGGCGCCCGGATACACCACCGGCTCGAAGCCCTGGCGGCGCCGCAGATAGGGATGGACCATGCCGCCCTGGATCGGGCCGGGGCGCACCACGGCCACCTCGATCACCAGGTCGTAGAAGACGCGCGGGCGCATCCGCGGCAGCATGCTCATTTGCGCGCGCGACTCGATCTGGAACACGCCCACCGTATCGGCCTGGCAGATCATGTCGTAGGTCGCCGTATCGTCGGCCGGGATATCCTGCATCTCGAACACGTTGCCATAGCGCTGGCCCACCAGCTCCAGCCCCCGCCGCATCATCGACAGCATGCCCAGCGCCAGCACGTCAACCTTCATCAGCCCCAGTTCTTCGAGATCGTTCTTGTCCCACTGGATGACGCTGCGGTCGGCCATCGCCGCGTTCTCGATCGGCACCAGACGTGAGAGCTTGCCGCGCGCGATGACGAAGCCGCCCGGATGCTGCGACAGGTGACGCGGGAAGTTCAGCAGCGACTGCGCGAGCGTGGCCCACTGGCGCGACAGCGGCGCCTCGGGATCCAGGCCGCTCTCGGCCAGGCGCCCCAGCAGGTCGGCGCGGCTGTCGAACCAGTGGTGGGTCTTGGCCACCTTCTCGACGATGCCAAGGTCGATGCCCAGCGCACGGCCGCTGTCCCTCAGTGCGCTCTTGGGGCGGTAGCTGATCACCACCGCCGCCAGCGCCGCCCGATCGCGCCCGTATTTGTTGTAGATGTACTGGATGACTTCTTCGCGCCGCTGGTGTTCGAAGTCGACATCGATGTCGGGCGGCTCGTTGCGCTCGCGCGAGATGAAGCGCTCGAACAGCAGGCTGGCGCGGGCCGGATCGACCTCGGTGATGCCGAGGCAATAGCAGACGGCCGAATTGGCCGCCGAGCCGCGGCCCTGGCACAGGATGTGCTGCGAGCGGGCGAAGCGCACGATGTCGTACACCGTCAAGAAGTAGTGCTCGTAGCGCATCTCGGAAATCAGCGCCAGCTCGTGCTCGATCTGCGCCTGCACCTTGGCCGGGATGCCGTCGCGAAAACGCCGGTGCGCGCCGATCCAGGTTTCGGCGCGCAAAAAGCTCGCCGCCGTGTGGCCGGGCGGAACCACTTCGTCCGGGTATTCGTAGCGCAGCTCGTCGAGCGAGAACGTGCACAGGCGCGCCACGCGCACCGTCTCGGCCAGCACTTGGGGCGTGTACAGATTGGCCAGCCGCAGGCGCGAGCGCAGGTGCTGCTCGGCGTTCTGCGCCAGCCCGTAGCCGCAGTCGGCCACCGCCTTGTTCAGGCGCGTGGCGGTGAGCGTGTCCTGCAGCGGCTTGCGCGAGCGCACATGCATGCAGACGTGGCCCAGCGCCACGATCGGCAAGCCATGCTGCCAGCCGACTTCTTCGACCGTGGCGCGGTGCGCATCGTCGAACGCGCGGTGCAGCGACGTCAGGCCGAGCCAGGCACGGCCCGGAAAGGTCGTGGCCATCCACGCTGCCTGCGCGTGCAGGCGGTCGACATCCTGCGCCTCGTGCCCCGGATACGGCGGCAGCAGGATCGCCAGGCAGTCGGGCATGTGGCGCAGGTGCGCGTTCTCCGGCGCCGGGTCGGCCAGGTCATCGGGGGTCAACAGGTACGTCCCCTTCTCGCTGCGCGTGCGCCCGAGCGTGATGAATTCAGACAGGTTGCCGTAACCCTCGCGGTTCTGCGCCAGCAGGATCAGTGACGGCGCCGGGCTGCCATCGGGATTCTGCAAATGGAAGTGGGCGCCGATGATGAGCGGCAAGCCCGCTTCCTTGGCTTCGGCATGTGCGCGCACGACACCGGCCAGCGAGCATTCGTCAGTGATCCCCAGCGCGAAGTACCCGAGCTGCACTGCGCGCAGCACCAGTTCCTCGGCATGCGACGCCCCTTGCAGGAACGAGAAGTTCGACAGGCAGAACAACTCGGCATAGGGCGGCAGGGTCGTGACTGCGGGAGGCTGGTTGGTCGGAGGCTGTGTCACGCCGGGCTCATGTCAAATGACAAATACTGTATAAAAACACAGTATAGCCGACCTTTTTCAGAGCACGTACTTTATTTACCCCAGGAAATTACTTATGCAACCGAATTGATAATACAAAGTTATACAACAAGAACGTTGTGTTAATGCCACATTGCAACGGCAATCGAAGGATCCATTGATAGTATCCGAACATCCTTCGGAGAAACCAGTGCTCAAACTCAAAATCATGCCCCGTTCCGTGTTGGCCAGTCTGTATGGCAGCACCATTCTTGCTTCCCTTGCCCTCGCCCCTGTCGCTGTTCAGGCGCAAACCGCACCCGCCATCACCACCGACGCCGTCGTGCCAAGCGTGAGCGTCGTCGGCTCGCGCCGCGTCGGCGCCGCCTCCAGCACCGACACCCCGGTCGCCATTGACTTCATCCCGATGACGAAAGCGGCCGAACAAAGCGGCCAGTTCGACCTCGCGCAGGTGCTGAGCAATCTGTCGCCGTCGTTCAACTCGACGCGCCAGACTGGCGCCGACGGCGCCGACCTGATCGACTCGGCCGCCCTGCGCGGCCTGGGTTCGGACCAGACCCTGGTGCTCGTCAACGGCAAGCGCCGCCACACGGTCGCGCTGGTGAACCTGTTCGGCGCGCGCAACCGCGGCAACACCGGCACCGACATGAACGGCATCCCGGTGATGGCAATCCGCGAAGTGCAGGTGCTGCGCGATGGCGCCGCCGCCCAATACGGCTCGGACGCGATTGCCGGCGTGATCAACATCGACCTGAAGAAAAGCCTGGGCTGCGAATCGGTGGCCGGCTACGGCCAGTACACCGAAGGCGACGGCGAGAACTGGCAGGCATCGGCCTACTGCGGCGTGGCCCTCGGTGGCGGCGTGCTGGGCATCACCGGCGAATACTCGGACCGCGGCCGCTCCAACCGTTCGGAGCCCGGCAACCCACGCATCATCGGCGACACCAAAGCCGACAACCAGACCATTTACCTGAACGGCGAATTCCCGGCTGGCGCGGGCGGCAAGTTCTACTTCACCGCCGGCGTGCAGCAGCGCGACGCCTCGTCGGCCGCCTTCGGCCGCGAAGGCCTGGGTTCCGAAGACATCCCGTCGCGCAATTCGGCTGCGATGTACCCGGACGGGTTCGTGCCGTTCATCAACGGCAAGGTCGATGACCGCTGGGGCACCGTCGGCTACCGCTGGACGGCCGGCGAATGGAATGCCGACCTGTCGCAGACCTACGGCTACAACCGCCTGAAGTACAACATCGCCAATACGCTCAACGCCTCGATCGCCAACCTCGATCTGCTTGGCGGCGGCCCGGGCCGCAGCGCCGACCGCTTCTACGCGGGCGCGTTCTCGTTCCGCCAGGCGACCACCAACGCCGACATCAGCCGCTTCTACAGCGATGTGTTCAAGGGCATGAACGTCGCGTTCGGCCTCGAGCACCGCCGCGAGAACTACCAGATCTTCGCCGGTGAAGCCGGTTCGTACATCGACGCCGACGGCGTGGGCTTGGGGGGCAACGCCGGCAGCCAGGGCTTCCCGGGCTTCCAGCCGGGCGACGAAACCGACACCGATCGCCACAGCAACGCGGCCTACGTCGACATCGAAACGGACCTGACTGACCGCCTCAAGGTCCAGACCGCGCTGCGCTACGAGCGCTACTCGGACTTCGGCTCGACCACCACCGGCAAGCTCGCCGCCGCCTATCGCCTGGCGCCGGACCTGCTGCTGCGCGGCTCGGCCAGCACGGGCTTCCGCGCGCCGTCGCTGCAGCAGGCCTACTTCTCGTCGACCTTCACCGACTTCGTCAGCGGCCAGCCGCTGGACGTCGTGCTGGCGCCGAATGGTGGCCGCGTGGCCGCCGCCGCCGGCATCCCGCAACTCAAGGACGAAGAATCGAAGAGCTACACGCTGGGCCTGACCTGGTCGCCAACGCAGGCACTGTCGGTCACGGCCGACCTGTACCGCATCGACATCGATGACCGCATCGTGCTGTCGGGCCGCTTTGACGCCGACAACTACCCGGCGCTGGGCGCGACGCTGCAGCAGCTGGGCGTGGGCCAGGCGCAGTTCTTCGTCAACTCGGTCGACACCAAGACGCAGGGCCTGGACCTGACGGTCTCGCACCGCGCCAACGTGGCCGCCGGCCGCCTGACGACGTTCCTGGCCGCCAACTTCAGCAAGACCGAAGTGCAGCGCGTGAAAGCGCCGGCCGCACTGGCAGGCTTCGAAGACGTGCTGCTGTCCGAGCGCGAGCGCCTGTTCATCGAAGAAGGCGCGCCGCGCCGCAAGGCCACGCTGGGCTTCGACTACGTCCAGGGCAAGCTGGAAACCGCACTGCGCGTGATCCACTTCGGCCCGCAGACGCTGGGCACCTTCTCGGGTCCACCGGTGCCGAACCAGAAGTACGAAGCCAAGACGTCGGCCGACCTGGCCTTCACGTGGGCCTTCACCGAGAAGACCCGCCTGACGGTGGGCGGCACCAACATCTTCGACGTCAAGCCAACCGTGCAGGATGCGAACGAGACCGACAACGGCTTCAAGTACGAGAGCGTGCAGTTCGGCCTGAATGGCGCGGCGCTGTTCGCGCGCCTGGCGCACCGCTTCTGATCTGACCTGACCGCGCGGTGACACAACGGCCTGCAAGCGATTGCAGGCCGTTGGCGTTTACGCCCGCTGCAGCGGCCTGCGCCTGCGCGCTGCCAGCCCCCCCGCAGCAGCAATGCCGCACAGCGCGAGCGTCCCCGGCTCCGGCACCGTGTTCGGCGCCGGAGCGGATGCCGTGAAGGCATCCATGGCCCACTGCGTGCCGCTGCTATTGTAGATCGTGAGCGTGTCGATGCCGCGCCAACCAAGTTCGATCCACTGCGGCGTGACCGTGTCGATCCCGTACGACACGTCGGTCGCGAACAGCAGCTGGCCTGCACGGCTGCCCTCGAACGCGAGTTCCTGTTCATACCAGGCCGACGTGAAGAACGCGCCGATGAAATCGAAGCCGGCCGCATTCGAGATCGTGACGGTGCCGCCCGCATGGTTGAAGGCGACGTTGGCCGCCGAGACCACGCCGTTGGCAAAGCCGCTGTCGGGGTAGGCATCGGCGCCGATGACGCCAACGCCGGTCCAGTTGAAGCCCGCATAGCCGTCGGCGATGACCGCGGTCTCGCTGCTGGCCAGGTCGTCAAAACCAATGACGTCGGCGTGCACACTCGCGCAGCAAGCCGCCAGCAACAGCGAAAAGATGATGTGTTTCATAGGGTGCTCCTTGATGTGAAAGACGTGGCGGGTTACTGGCGCACGAGCGCCGCGATGTCGGCGTCGCTCAGTGCCGAGCCGTAGATGCGCAGGTCGTCCATCGCGCCCCGGTATGGCGCATCCCACCAGTTCACGCCCACCGCAAACACGCCGCTGGTGCCGGTAAACACGTTGGGGAAACCCGCGCCGCTGAATCGCTTGCTGCCATCGACATACACGTTGACCGTGCCGTTTCGCACGGTGAAGGCCACGTGCGACCAGCGGCCGACAGGGATCGTCATGCCAAGGCCGGCGTCATACCAGGCCGTGCCCGACCACAGCATCGATGCGCCGCCCACGCCCCCATGCCCCATCGGCAGCAGGCTGACCCAGGATTCGGTCGTGCGCGCGCCAAAGAAGGTCGTGGAAAACGCCGTCAGTGCCGCCGGCTTGAGCCACAGCGCCACGCTGTAGTTCTGGCTCGCGATGAGGCCATTGGGCAGCCGCACGCCGCTCGCCCCGTCAAAGACGGCCGCCCTGCCCTTCACGCCGGCCTCGAAGGCGATGCTGCCGCCTGGCGCGTCGATCCGGTTGCCGGTCACGCTGCCGGCGCCGAAGATGCCGTTTGCGTCGGCCAGGCTGCCATCGAAGGTGTAGTGGGCCAGCAGGCCGCCGGCCTTGCGCACGGTGACGGCGAAGGTCTTGGTGACCACCGTATTGCCCTTGGCGATGCGCGCCGTGAGCATGACATTGACGTCCCCGCTGGCCGGACTGGTGACCACACCTGTGTTGCTGATGACGGCCGGATTGGACGACGTCCAGGCAATCACCGCGCCGCGCGTGCCGCGCGTGGGCAGCGCGAGATTGGCCGTGACGGCGCTCGTGTTGCCCAGGCTGAGTTCTGCGGCGACGGCATTGACCACCTGCGCCTCGGTGCGTGGCGACAGCCGGCTGCCGAACAGTGAGACGCCCTCGCGCGAGACCGCCGAGAAGGTCATCGCAGGGCTTTTGGCCGTTTCATCCCAGCCGCTGACAAAGACACCCTTGTACGGCGAGGCGCCGGGCAGGCGGATCTCGATCCCGTTGCTGCCGGTGAGCAGCCAGCTGCCGCCGACAGCGCCCGTGATCGTGCCGTCGGCGTTGAGTGCGATGGACTGCGACTTCTTGACGGCGGCCGAGATGTCCTTGCCATGGTTGACCAGCATGTAGTCGCCCTGCACGAATTCGCGCCGCACGGCGCCCAGCGTCTCGCCCGTGTAGCGGCGCGGCGCGACGACCGGCCAGCCGTCCGCATTCATGAACAATTGGTGCGTGCGGATTTCATGCTGCTCGCCGCGCTCGGGAAAGCGCGTATGGAAGATCAGGAAATGCTTGCCGCTGGCCGGATCAACATACGCCGAGTTGTGGCCGGGCGAGACATAACCGGTGCCGATGCCTGTGCCGGTATCGCCCAGGGTCCGCTCGAACAGGAAGCTGCCCATCAGCTTGACGCCGTAGGGCGCGATCGATACGTCGTCGAACAGCGGCTTGGTGGGGTCGGATCTGACAGCCGCCATGTCGTTGCCCTGGGCGTCGACGTATGGCCCGTCCGGATTGAGCGAGCGCGCGACGCGCAGATTGTAGCCACCGGTCGAATCCAGCCCGCCAAAGGATGTGAACAGGTAGTAGTGCGACGTGGTGGGGCTGTACATCACGTACGCGCCTTCGATGCGTGCGTGGTTGCCGCCCATCAGGCGCTTGCCGTAGCCCTGCCCCGGCAATGGCATGCCGGTCGAGGGATTGAGCGCCAGGATGAAAATCCCGCCCGAATACGAGCCGTAGACCATCCACAGTTTGCCGGCACGATCCGAAAAGACGTGCGGATCGACGGCATTCGGATGCTTCAGTGCGTCGTAGATCGTGCCGTCATGGCTGGGCTGGCCCCACATGCCCGATTTTAAAATGATGCCCTTGTCGACATAAGGACCTTCGATATTATTCGCTACCGCAATACCCAATGCAGAACGTGGCGAATCGCCCTTGCAGGCGTTGTAATACATATAGAATTTTCCGTCCGGCATACGCTTGACATCGGCCGCCCAAAGTGTGGACGACTGCGCCCAGTTGAATGTTTCGGCCAGTTCGGTGAATACATTCGATGCGCCATTGAGAAATAATGGATTGCTCGCGGTGACGCCGTCGCTGACCTGCTGCCATTTCATCAAATCACGCGATTTGGCAGCCGCCAGGTGCGAGCCGAACACATAAAACATGTCGTCCACCTTGATGACCGACGGGTCGTGCACGGCTGCATTCTGGAAGACGATCGGGGTGGGTGCGGCCTGGGCAGCGACGAACGAAGGAAGCATGGCCGATGACAATATGGCCCATGTTCCAAATGAGGAAAGGGTGTGATGCACGCTGGTCTCCGTTATATTTATTTGAATGTGCATTCTGATGATCGAATGCCGGAAACGAGAATGCGATATTTTTGAATGGTTTGCAACCGGATTGCATACGCTTATTTAGAGCGTTTCTCGATATAAATATTTGCGATAACTTAAATAGCGCAATTTCTTACAAAAGCGATTGAAAGAATATCGCAGCCACTTCTGCGATATGTTTTTTTTCGCCGGAATCGTTTTAAATCCACGAAAAAGTAATCGCCTGGCTTTTCACGCAAGAATGGCTGTTGGCGCCGTACCACAGGGTATTCGGGCACGCGATGTGTCAAAATGCCCGCTTTACAGCGAGAACACCATGCACAAACTGATTGCCGAATTGATGCGGCTGTATCTTCCCGCCGATGTGCTGCCGTCCGACATCCTCGCATTGCCGGTCAGCCTGACGGGCGGCGACGGCCAGACGCGCGCCATGATGATCCCGTTTCGCAAGACGAAGGGCGCCGACAGCGAAGCGCACTGGACGCGGCTGTGCGAAGTGGCCAATGCGCTGCAGACGACGCTCAAGCTGCCCGCGCCCGCAGTGAGCATCTCGGGCGGCGACGCCTATTATTTGTGGCTGTCGCTCGCGACGCCGGTGCCGGCCGAGCGTGCGCAGGCTTTTCTCGAACGCCTGCGCGATGCGTATTTCCCCGACGTCGAGCTGGCGCCGGACGCGGTGCGTGCGCCGGTCGCCCTGCCGCCCTGCCTGCACCCGCGCACCGGCAAATGGGCCGCCTTCATCCACCCGGGCATGGGTGCGTCGTTTGCCGACGAACCGGGGCTGGACATGCAGCCGCCGCCGAACGGCCAGGCCGGGTTCCTGGAAGGGTTGGAGAGTATCGATGCGGAGCAGTTCGAGCACGCGTGGCGCCTGCTTGAACCGGCCGCGGTGAGTGCGCCGGTGGTAGCGGCACGCGATACGCCGGTCGTGGCCAGCGAAGCCGCGCCCATGTCCGCGCCGCCAGCAGGCCTGCTGCTGAAAGACGCGACGCTGGAAGATATCGTGCGCCATCTGCACGCGAAGAATATCGAGCCGACATTCCGACACCTGATCGCGTAGGGTGGACGGGTTTCCCGTCCACGCGTTCAAACAGTCATCGCGACGTGGCTACGCAGGCTTGGTTTGAACGCGTGGACGGCGCAGCCGTCCACCCTACTTGGTCACCGTGATCAAGGAGCGCTTGCCGCCCTTGAAACCGTACAAGGTAATCGTCCCGTCCCGCACATCGCCGCGGGCATCGAACGCCACCGGCCCGGTCACGCCCTTGTAGCTGGCTTTGGCCAGGAATGGCAGGTATTTCGCAGGGACGGCCGATCCGGCCTTGACCATCGCATCGGCCATGACCATCGTCGCGTCGTACGCATACGGCGCGTTGATCTGCACGTCGATACCGAAGCGCTTTTTGTAGTCGGCGCGGAACTTGTCCATGCCGACCTTGCCTTCACCGCGCACGCCGCCCGCTTCCGCGCACACGACCTGACCGTCGGCCATGGTGCCGCCGGAGAGCTTGAAGATCTCGTCCGAGCAGATACCGTCGCCGCCCATCATGCGCACGTTCATGCCGAGCTGCTTCATCTGGCGCAGCATCGGGCCGGCCGTGGCGCTCAGGCCACCGAAGAAGACCATGTCCGGCTTGGTGGCACGGATGCGGGTGACGATGGCGCTGAAGTCGGTCGCCTTGTCGTTGGTGAATTCGCGCGCGACGATCGTGCCGCCCTGCTGTTGCAGGCTCCTGGAAAATTCCATCACCAGGCCCTGGCCGTACGCGGTGCGGTCATCGACGACGGCCACGCGGCGCACCTTCATGGCGCCGGTTGCGTAGCGGCCCAGGGCCTGGCCCAGCTGGACATCGTTGGCGATCGTGCGAAACGCCGTATTGAAGCCCTGCTGCGTGTATTTCGGGCTGGTGCTCGATGGCGAAATCTGCGGGATGCCGCCGGTGTGATAGATCTTCGACGCGGGAATCGTGGTGCCCGACGTCTGGTGACCGATCACGCCGTTCACCTTGGCGTCCACCAGCTTCTGCGCCACGCTGGTGGCCTGCTTCGGGTCGCCCGCGTCGTCTTCGGCCACCAGCTGGAACGTCACCTTGCGGCCAGCGATCGTGGTGCCGCGCGCGTTGAGGTGTTCGATCGCCATGCGCGTGGCGTTCTCGGTGTCCTTGCCAAAGTAGGCCACCGGCCCGGTGATCCCGGCCACATGGCCGATCTTGACGATGTCCTGGCTTGACGCCAGGCCGGCAGTTGCCGCCAGTACGCTGGCGGCCAATATGTTCTTGTTCATGGGTTTCCCGGTATGCAGACAGGCGGATAAAAAGCCGCCAAACCGGTTATTTTACCGTGAGTATGGACACCGCGCCGGCGTGACAATTGACGCTATTTTGCCCCTGCCTGCTGCGGTATTCTGCCTGGCTTGACAGCACGGCGGCGGCAGACACCATGTACACCATCCCATTCAGAATCCAGACTGCCATCGCTGGCAAGCTGTTGTTGCTACTTGCCTCGCTGCCCGCGCATGCGCAGCTGCCGGCGCCCAGCCGCACGATCTACAAATGTGAGGTGGCCGGCAAGACCGCCTATACCGATGTGCCCTGCCTCGGTGCGAAGCGGCTCGACGTGGTGCCTGCGCGCGGTGTCGACAAGCTGTCGGGCACGTCCCGCGTAGGCGCGACAGTCGCGCGCGAATATCAACAGGAGGGCATGGCCCGCGCCTTGAAACCGCTTCTGGGAATGAACGAGCAACAGTACGCCACAGCGGTGCGACGTCAAGCGCTGGATGCGAGAGCACAGCGCGAATGCCGCGCACTCGAAGCGGCGATCGTCGACCACGAACGCATGGAGGAGCACGGGCTAGCCCGCGAATCGAAGGAGACGCTGGCGCAGGACACCCTCAGCCTGCGCCAGCGTTATCACGAGCTGCGCTGCTAAAGACTTGTCTGTACTGGCGTCTTGAACGTGACGGTCGCCATCAAGCCCCCCAGCCGCTCGGAAGAACCCAGCGTCAGCACCGCGCCGTGGCGCTCGGCGATTGCCTTGATGATGGCCAGGCCCAGGCCACTGCCGGCGGCTTCGCTGCCGGCCACGCGGTAGAAGCGGTCGAACACGCGTTCGCGTTCGTCCGGCGGGATGCCGGGGCCGCTGTCTTCGACCTGCACCGCCACCGTGCCGGCGCCGCTGAGCACCGAGATGTCGACGGTGCCGCCGCCCGGGGTGTACTTGACCGCGTTGTCGACCAGGTTGCGCAGCAGGATCTGCAGCGCGTCGGGCTGGCCGTCGACGCTGGCCGGGTCGGCCTGCTGCAGACCCAGATCGACGCCCTTGGCGGCGGCCACGCCCGCCAGGTCGGCGGCCGTGCGGCGCGCCAGGTCGGCCAGGTCCACCGGCCGGGTCTTGGCAGCCGTGCCTTCGGCGGCGGTGGCTTCCTGCCGCGCCAGGATCAGCAGCTGCTCGACCAGGCGCGTGGCGCGGTCGATGCCGGCCGTCAGGCGGCCTACCGCGACCTGGCGCGCCTCGGGCGTGTCGGCCCGGTCCAGGCTTTGCGCCTGCAGGCGCAGCGCCGCGAGCGGCGTACGCAGTTCGTGCGCGGCGTCGGCCACGAAGTTCTGCTGGGCCTCGAACGCAGTGCGTACGCGGCCAAACAGCAGGTTCAGCTCTTGCACCAGCGGGCGCACTTCGTCGGGCAAGCCGGTATCGGAGACGGGGGACAGATCGTCGGCCTGGCGCGACGCCACCTGCGAGCGCACGCGCGCCACCGGTTGCAGCGAGCCGCTCACGACCCACCACACGACCAGCATCAGGATCGGCATCATGACCGCGATGGGCCCCAGCGTACGCAGGGCCAGGTTGCCGGCCATATTGCGGCGCACGGCCAGGTCCTGCGCGACCTGCACCGTTTGATTCGAGGTCTGGATCGAAAAAACGCGGTAGGTCGTGCTGTTGGCGCGCACGTTCGAAAAGCCCAGCACCGCGCGCTGCGGCAGGCGCGCACGCGAGACGCTATGGAACATCTGCGCGCCATCGGGGGACCACATCTGCACCACCATGTCGTCGTTGCCGCCGGCGCTTTCGGCTTCCTGCCGCGCGCGCGCTTCGTCGTTCGACAGCGGTGTGCTCGAGCGCAGCGACAAGGCCATCTGCTGCATGTGGTAATCGAAGATCTGGTCGGCGTCGTGCAGCGCGGTGCGGTAGGCGATCGTCGCCTGCGCCACCGCCGCGATCGTGATCGCCGCGAGCAGGAACCAGAGCAGGCGCCCGCGCAGCGAGTGCGTCATTTTCATGCTTTCGGCACCATGTAGCCGACACCGCGCACGTTCTGGATCAGGTCACTGCCCAGTTTTTTGCGCAGGCCATGGATATACACTTCCACCGCATTGCTCGAGACTTCATCGCGCCAGCTGTACAGCTTTTCTTCGAGCTGCGCGCGCGAGAGCACGGCGCCAGGCCGCGCCACCAGCGCTTCGAGCACCGCCCACTCGCGCGCCGACAGCGACACCTGGGTGCCGTCGACCATGATTTCGCGCGTGACCGGATTGATCGTGATATTGCGGTATTCGAAAATCGGCTCGGCGCGGCCAGCAGCACGGCGCAGCAGCGCGCGCAGGCGCGCCAGCAGTTCGTCGAGATCGTAGGGTTTGAGCACGTAGTCGTCGGCGCCGGCATCCAGGCCCGCGATGCGCTGGGCCACCGAGTCGCGCGCGGTGGCCACCAGCACCGGCGTGCGGTCCTTGCGCGCGCGCATCGAGCGCAGTACTTCGAGGCCGTCCTTGCGCGGCAGCCCCAGGTCGAGCAGCACCAGATCGTAGTTCTGGTTCTGCAGCAGGGCCGTGTCGGCCATTTCGCCGTCCTTGACCCAGTCGACTGCGTAGTGCTCGGCCCTGAGCAGGTCGAGCACTACTTCGCCGATCATCGTATCGTCTTCCACCAGCAGCAGCCGCATACATCCCCCGTTGTAAAAGTGCGACCCGAGGGCGCTACGCTATCTTAACCAATTAACCGATCCGCACCGGGATGAAGATCTTGTCGCTGCCGCGCTGGATCAGCAGGGCCACCGACTTGCTGGCCTTGCCCACCATCTCGCGCACCTGCGCCACCGAGTTCACCGGCCGGCCGTTGACCGAGATGAGCACGTCGCCCGGTTCGATGCCCGCGATCTCGGCGGCGCCCGAAGCATCTTCGATCAACAGGCCAGTCGCGATGCCGCTCTGGCGACGCTCGATCGGCTCCAGGGGCCGCAACGACAAGCCCAGCTTGGCGCTGTTGTCGACGACGCCGGCCACGTCTTCCGCCTGGCCGCGGCGTGGTTTGTCGGCAGCGTCAGCCAGCGTCGCATCGATGCGCACCAGCTTGCCATCGCGCCAGACGTCCATGGCGATCTTGTCGCCCGGCTTGGCCATCGTCATCATGGCCGGCAGGTCGCCCGACGAGACGATCGGCGTGCCGTTGGCCGTGCGAATCACGTCGCCGGATTTCAGACCCGCACGTTCGGCCGGGCTGCCACGCTCGACGTTACTCACCAGGGCGCCTTCAACCGATTCGAGCTTGAACGAATCGGCAAAGCTCTGGCCGACTTCCTGCACGCCCACACCGAGCTTGGCATGCTGCACCTTGCCGGTAGCGACGATCTGGTCCTTGATGCGCACCGCAAGATCGATCGGGATCGAGAACGAGAGACCCTGGTAACCGCCGGTCTGGCTGTAGATCTGCGAATTGATGCCGACCACTTCACCGCGGGTGTTGAACAGCGGGCCACCCGAGTTGCCCGGGTTGACCGCAACGTCGGTCTGGATGAACGGCACGCTGCCGTCCGAGATGGAACGACCGGTGGCGCTGACCACGCCGGCGGTGACGGTGCTTTCGAGGCCATACGGCGAACCGATGGCCAGCACCCACTCGCCCACCAGGACCGACTTCGATTTACCGATCGGCGCCACGGGCAAGCCCCTGGCATCGATTTTCAACACAGCCACGTCGGTGCGCGGGTCGGAGCCCAGGACCTTGGCGCGAAACTCGCGGCGATCCTGCAGCTTGACCGTGACTTCGTCAGCGCCCTGCACGACGTGTGCGTTGGTAAGGATGACGCCGTCCGGGCTTACGATGAAGCCCGATCCAGCGCCGAAAACGGGCGCTTCACGACCACCGCGCTCGCCACCGGAGCGCGGGTCCTGAAACTGCTTGAAAAACTCATACAGCGGATGGCCCGGGTCGAGGCTTGGCATGCCGCCTGCACCGCCACCACCACGGGCAGCTGTCTTGGTGCCGCCAACGACGCGGATATTGACCACTGCCTTGCCCTGTTGCGCAGCGATGCGCGTGAAGTCGGGCAGCGCCACGGTCGACGACGGTGCGCCCACGGCGGCAGCCGGCGCAGCGCCAGGGGCGGCCGCGACAACAGCAGGCACGCTTGGGGCGGCGGCATTGGCAGTGGCGTTGTTATGATTGACAGCGATGGCACCGACCGCGCCACCGATGACGCCCGCGGCACACAGGGCCAGCGTCAGGCGTTTGGCAGTGATGGCAGTAACGGCACTTGGGTTCGACATGGATGTGCTCCTGATGAAAATTCGGTAAATCGGTGATCGAGATTCGATGAGGCTAGTGTCGCGCAACCGTCTTAGACCATACTTAAGTTGACAGGCAACACTCCTTAGACACGGCTTAATGCACACGGTTTGCGGTTGCGCAGACACGAGGCCCGCCAGATATGACAAGGGCGCCCCGATGCTGCAGGCGCCCTCCGTTCAAACCATTACTGCATCATCTGCGCCATTTCAGGCAGCACGCTGTTCCAGTGCCTGGACGTTGTCGCCGCTGATCGTGGTGCCGGCAGCATCGCCGATGGCGATCTTGCGCGGCTTGAGCGCCTCGGGCACTTCACGCACCAGTTCGATGGTGAGCATGCCGTTGTCGAACGACGCCGTGGTGACCTTCACGTGGTTGGCCAGCTGGAAGCGCTGCTCGAAATCGCGCGCTGCAATGCCACGGTGCAGGAAGGTGCGCTGGGCGTCATCCTTCTGCTTGCGGCCGGTGACGTGCAGGCTGTCACGCTCGGTGATGATCTCGACTTCGTCGCGGGTGAAGCCGGCCAGCGCCATCACGATGCGGTATTGGTCTTCGCTCACCAGTTCGATGTTGTACGGTGGATAGCTTGGCTGCGACTCGGCGCGTTGCTCGAGCAGGCTGGCCAGGCGATCGAAACCGATGGCGGAACGGTAGAGAGGGGTCAGGTCGTAAGTACGCATGATGTCTATCCTTGTAAAGTTAAGCGATAAGGGTGCGGACCTCAGTTGAGCATCCGCTGGTACCAATCTAATGCCATCGATCGCGAAATCAAGACAAGCAAAATACGGAATTTTAATTATTTTTCCAAATTTTGTTTATATGATGTCGTAGCGAAAATCCTGCGCTACGGGCGGTGCTACACTGCCCGGCTTCCCTTCCCTGCCTTTTCCCATGACCGCATCCCGCACCTTCTTTGCACGCGCTGCCCGTCCGGCGAGCGCCCTGATTCTTGCCCTGGCGCTGGCCCTGCCTGCCTCGGCCCAGCTTCCCGCCGTCGGCGACGCGCCGTATCCCGGCACGATCGCGCTGCATGTCGACGCGAGCAATCTGTCGCAGCAGGTCTTCAGGATGCGCCTGTCGATGCCCGTGCAGCCTGGTGCGATGACGCTGCTGTATCCGCAGTGGGCGCCGGGGAACCACGGCCCGAACATTCCGCTGACCCAGCTCGCCGGCCTGAAATTCCGCGCCGGCGGCAAGCCGGTCGAGTGGAAGCGCGACCCGGTCAACGTGTATGCATTCCACGTCGTCGTGCCGGAAGGCGCGACGACGCTGGAAGCCGAATACCAGTTCCTGTCGCCGCTCGATACGACGCAGGGCCGCATCACGATGACGGACGACATCCTCGGCGTGCAGTGGCAGTCGGTGGCGCTGTACCCGGCCGGCTACCAGGCGCGCCGCATCACCGTGCAGCCAACGCTGCGCCTGCCCGCCGGCTGGCAGTTCGCCAGCTCGCTGGCGGTCGAAGCGCGCACCGGCGACGAAGTGCGCTTCAAGCCGCATGATCTCGATACGCTGGTCGATTCGCCCCTGTTCGCGGGCCGCTACTTCAAGCGCATCGACCTGGCGCCGGGCGCGAAGCAGCCGGTGATGCTCAATGTCGTGGCCGACAATCCCGAAAACCTCGAGGCCAAACCGGACCAGATCAAGCTGCACCGCGCGATGGTCGACCAGGCGCTCAAGCTGTTCGGTTCGCACCACTATCGCCAGTATGATTTTCTGTTTGCGATCTCGGACGAATTCGGCGGCATCGGCCGCGAGCACCAGCAGTCGAGCGAGAACGGCGTCAAGCTCGGGTACTTCACCGAGTGGAACCGCAACGAGGCCGGGCGCGAACTGCTGCCGCACGAATTCGTCCACTCGTGGAACGGCAAGTTCCGCCGGCCTGCAGGCCAGGATGTCGCCAACTTCAACACGCCGCTGCAGAACGAGCTGCTGTGGCTGTACGAAGGCCAGACCCAGTTCTGGGGCAAGGTGCTCGCCGCGCGTTCGGGCCTGGTCTCGCAAACCCACGCGCGCGATGCGCTGGCGGCCGACGCGGCGCGCTACGACGCCACCCAGGGCCGCGACTGGCGCGCAGTGCAGGACACCGTCAACGACCCGATCATCAACGGCCGCCGCCCGATCGGCTGGGGCAACTGGCAGCGCAGCGAGGATTACTACACCGAGGGCATGCTGATCTGGCTCGACGTCGACACGATGATCCGCGAGATGTCGGGCGAACAGCGCGGCCTGCAGGACTTCGCGCGCGCCTTCTTCGGCATCGACAACGGCAGCACGCAGACGACCTACTACACGTTCGAGGACGTGGTGGTCGCCTTGAACAAGGTCCAGAAATACGACTGGGCGCCGTTCCTGCGCGCGCGCCTGGACGGCCACGGCCCGGGCGCCCCGCTCGATGGCCTCAAGCGCGCCGGCTGGAAGCTGGTCTACGGCGACACGCCGAGCGACGCGGCGCGTGGCGCGGAAGAGCGCAACAAGACCACCGACTTCACCTACTCGCTGGGCTTCCAGGTGCGCGCCGACGGCGGCATCACCGGCGTGATCTGGGACGGCGTGGGCTTCCGCGCAGGCCTGGCCGCCAACACGACGATCGTCGCGGTCAACAACCGCGTCTACAAGGGCGACGTGCTCAAGGCAGCGGTGCGTGCAGCCAAGGATGGCAAGGCGCCGCTCGAACTCCTGGTACGCAAGGGGAACAACCTGCGCACGATCTCGCTCGATTACCGCGACGGCCTGCGCTATCCGCGCCTGGAACGCATTCCGGGCACGAAGGACCGGCTTGAGGTGTTGTTCAAGGCGCTGTAGGGTGGATGGCTGTGCCATCCACGCGTCCAACGATCGGCCGATCCGAGGCGCACGTTCAAGTAGGGTGGATGGCTCCGCCATCCACGCGTCCGCCCGCCGGCAAATCCAACGCGCACGTCACGCTTGACGTGCGACATCCCATTACCCCCTGGTGCCGCATACGCTCGCCAGCATGTCCCATTTTCGCCGCGTCCGCTCTGGCCGGACTTATTTCTTCACACTGGTCGCCTTTCGTCGTCGCCCCATCCTGTGCGACGATGCGATCCGCTTATCCTTGCGCGTTGCATTCAACCGGACGCGCCAGCGTCGTCCCTTCTCGATCGACGCCATCGTGCTGATGCCGGACCATCTGCACTGCATCTGGACCCTGCCAGATGGCGACACCGACAGCTCGACGCGATGGGCACAGATCAAGCACCATGTTTCCTTCTCCTGTCGCGATCAATATGACGATATCGTGCCTACCGAGACGCGCCGCCGCCGCGCTGAAGCCGCGATCTGGCAACGGCGTTTCTGGGAGCATCAGATCAGGGATGACGACGACATGACGCGCCATGTCGATTACATTCATTACAACCCGGTCAGGCATGGTCATGTCACCAGTGCAGCGCAGTGGCCGTATTCATCGTTTGGACGGTTTGTTAAAAACGGTATCTATCCGCCGGACTGGGGTGGTACCGAGGCAGCGCGGACGATGATGCTGGAGTGAATTGGCGGCGCGAGTTTTCTGAACCCGTGGGCGAGTTCGATGATCTTGCCGCCAACGATCACCGCGTGGACGGCGTAGCCGCCCACCCTACTGTCAGGAGCCGTTTATCTGCTCAACGTGTGCGATGATGGTCAATATATCGACTTCCCCGTCTTTTGCCATGCATCGCTTCAGCGCCAAGCCTTACTTGCAACGCGTGTGGGCCGACTTCGGCAACGAGGTCGGCTTCGATGACTTCCCGTTCAACATTCCTGCCGTGCGCGAACTGCAATCGATCGAGTTCCACGCCGACGTGACCTTCTTCGTTGGCGAAAATGGCAGCGGCAAGTCGACCATTCTTGAAGCGATCGCACTGGCGCTGGGCTTTGGCATCGAAGGCGGCACGCTGAACAACCGCTTGCTGAACACGTCCGGCGAGCACACCCGGCTGGCGGATCACATTCGGATGTCGCGCAGCACGCGCAGGCCCAAAGACGGCTATTTTCTTCGGGCCGAGAGCTTCTACAATCTCGCGACCTACCTCGACCGGATGCCGGAGACCACTGCCCTTGGCGGCTATGGCGGCAAGAAGCTGCATGCGCGCTCGCATGGCGAAGCATTCATGAGTGTGCTGCTCGACAAATTCAGGGGCAATGGCCTGTACCTGCTCGATGAACCCGAGGCGGCGCTCTCGCCCAATCGCCAGCTGGCAGCGTTGCGGGCGATGCATCAACTGGCGCAGGATCAGTCGCAGTTCATCATCGTGACGCATTCGCCGATTCTGCTTGCCTATCCTAACGCGAAGATCCTGGCATTTGACGGCGCCGGCATTGCCGAGATCGCGTATGAGGACACGGAACATTACGCCGTGACGCGCGACTTTTTGAATCACTATCCGCGCCGGCTGGAACAGTTGCTGGCGCCGGATTGAGCATGGTGATTTAACCGGGCGACGCTATTCTCGGTTCATCGAGTGCGGGCCAGGACTACTTCCATTCGCCCCGCTGGTTCACCAGCGTTTTCTTGCCTTCAGTGACCACCAGCCGGCCATCGGCGAACACGGTGTAGCTCACGCGGCCCGAGCGAAATACGTAGCCCTGGAAGGCGCCGGGCGTGACGCCATCGGCTGCCATCGAGTGCATGGTCTTGCCACGCAGCTTGATTGCCTTGCCGGTTTTCTTGCTGGTACCGGTGTAGCGCACGTCGTCGCAGGTGACGTTGCCCTCTTCGCACTGCTGCACGATCTTGACGGTAAAGCCGGAAGTTTCCAGCGTCTGCTGCGTAGCGGCGTGGGTCGCGCCAGCGAATGTCATTGCGGCCAGAGCAGCGAGGTGGATGGATCGTTTCATGGGTTCCCCTGTCGAGTGTGGACAGCGCAATGATGCCCGATCGGGCTAACCGTACCGTTCGCTGGCGCGCTTTGGGGGCACAGAGTTTCTTTGAACAATCCATGCAGCGCCGTTGATGACGGCGTCGCGGATCAGTCCGGCGCTGAAGCATCCGGTGTTGAAGCATCCGACCTTGAGGCGTCCGGCCGGGACGCCGCGGCGCGCGCCAGCGCGTGCGACGCAATCGGCACGGTTGCGGCGAGTACCGTCACCAGCGCGCCGATCCTGATCCACCAGGCCGATCCCGGCTGCAGCACGGCGAGGCCGGCCAGCATGAGGCCAAGCGCCAACGTCGCCGCCTTGGTTGCCGCATGCTGCCGCGACAGGGCGTCCGGCAGCCTGTGCAGGCCCAGCGCCGCCACTGCGAGCAGTGCTGCGCCGACAATCATGAGCGTCCAACCCAGGGCCGTCATGGCGCGTCCCTGCCGGGTGCCTCGGCGCGCAGCGCGTTGGCCCAGCAAACGGTAGCGAGAAACGCGATCAGGGCGAAGCCGAGCGCAACGTCCAGGAAAGCCGTATGCCCGGTACGCGCAGCAGCCAGTATGCATGCCGCAAGGGCGCAGGCGCTGAGAACATCGATGGCCACCAGCCGGTTTGCAGCTCCGGGCAGGCGGCGCAAGGCCGCCAGGACCAGCCACAGTGCCAGGCCAAGAAACACCTCGACCAGTATTGTCATGACATCTCCTCTTGAGCAAAGAGCACGCGCACGGCAACTTCAAACAGATGACGGATTTCCTGCAGCGCCGCCTCATCGGCGCCGTTACCGGTGTCGAGCATATGCAGGCGGATTCGTCCGGCGGCGGCGTCGACGTCCACCGCCGTGGTCCCTGGCGTGAGGCAGATCAGGCAGGCCAGTACGGTCGTTGCCCAAGGTTGCATCGGCTGGAACCGGTAGTCGACGAAACCGGGGGCAAAATCATGCGGACCACGCAGGATGCGCCACGAAATTTGCCAACCTGAACGCGCAATGGAGGCAAACAGGTGCCACACGATCAGGAGGCCGGCGGCGATGCGTTTCATGGTGCAGGCCTGGCCACCGGTGGCGCCATCGTGCCGGCGGCCGCCACCAGGAAATCGATGAGCGGCCCCGGCATCAGGCCCATGCCCAGGGCCAGCAACGACAGCGCGCCGCAACTGGCCCACGCGCCCGTGGGAAAGGGTGCACCCGGCCTGGTGAGTGGCGCCGGGTGCGGTTTCCAGAACGCCTCGATCCAGATCTTGGCCATCGACAGCAGGGTCAGCCCCCCGGTGCATACGGCCACCGCCATCCACAGGTAATGTTCCTGGGCAAACCCTTCACGCAGGATCAGCAGCTTGGCCCAGAAGCCGGACAGCGGCGGCATCCCGACCAGCGCCACCGCGTTCAGCGCAAACAGGCCGGCGAGCGCTCGGTCACTGCGCGCCAGGGCGCCGATTTTGCGCAGGTCGTAGTGCCCTGCCCTGCGGGCAATCATGCCTGCAACCAGGTACAGGTTGGCCTTGACCAGGATGTGGTGAATGCTGAAGAACAGCGCCGCAGCGATCCCGGCAGCGCTGCCAAGCGCCGCCGCCAACAGGATATAGCCCATCTGGCTCACGCTATGGAAGGCCAGAATGCGGCGCAGGTCGTAGTGATACACCGCGCCCATTACGCCCGCAATCATGGTGGCACAGGCAAGCCAGCCCAGGACGGGGGTGTAGGCTGGCGCACCGGCCGGGAAGACTTCATGGAGAACGCGCAGTAAGGCGTAGGCCCCGACCTTGGTGGTCAAAGCCGTAAACAGCGCCAGTACCGGCGGCGACAGCACCGGGTAGGCGGCCGGCAACCAGAACAAAAAGGGGAAAGCGCTGGCCTTGATGAGCAGCGCAATGATCAACAGCGCGCCCAGCAGCAATGCCAGCGGATCGTCGCCGCGCCCGGCCAGCGCCATCCCCAGTGCGTGGTAGCCGAGCTGGCCGGTCAGGCCGTACAGGCCCGCCACCGCGGCCAGCAGGACGACCGTGCCGAACAGGTTCAGGACCAGGTATTTCAGACCAGCCTCCAGCTGCGCCGGTGTGCGGCCGGCAACGATCAGTCCGAGGGCCGCGATCAGCATCACCTCGAACCAGACGTACAGGTTGAACAGGTCAGCCGTGGCATAGGCCCCGCACGCGCCGGCCAGCAAGCCATGCACCAGCGGCGGGCCGAACGGCGTGGCCAGTGCGCTGCCCCGGCTGGGCCAGACCAGCACGGCCACGGCCAGCACGGCATTCACGGTCAGCATGAGGGCGGCGGCGCGGTCGATACGAAAGACGATCGCGAAAGGCGCGGCCCAGGCGCCGAACTGCGTTACCACCACCACGCCGCCCGCAGCGCCATGCAGCAATGCCGCGCAGCACAGCAGCAGGATCAGCGCCCCGCCCAGGCTGGCGGCGCGCTGGCGGCGCGGACGCCGCGCCAGCGCAACCGTCAGCGCTGCCGTAAACAGCGGCACCAGCACCGGCGCGGCCGCTAGTAGGCCACTCATGGCAGTTCCCCGGGGTCACCGTCAGGCCTCGGGGGTGGTTCGGCTTGTTCGAGTGCATCGGCATCGGCGCGGTCGTCGTGAGCGGCCAGCGCCAGCGCCAGAGCGATGCCGAAACAGGCAAAGGTGAAACCGATCACGATGGCCGTCAGCACCAGTGCCTGCGGTACCGGGTTGGCCACCGCCGCCAGGGGCGCAGCCGCGCCTGGCGCAATCAGTGGCGGCGCTGCCTGGCCAAGGCGGCCGGCTGCGAACACGAACAGGTTCACCGCTGCACCAAGCAAGGCCAGCCCCACCGAGATTGCCACCAGGTCGCGCGAGCTCGCCAGGTACAGGCCGGCGGCAGCCACCAGGGTCACGCTCGCCGCCATCGCCCACTCGATCATCGCATGCTCCCCAAGAGCCGCAGGCAGAATCCGCTCAGCGCCCCCCACACGCACAGCGCCACGCCAAGGTCGAACAGCATCACCGTAGAGAACTTGAGCGCCATGGCGCCGGCGCCGAGTTCACCCCACAAGTGGGTGAGGAAAGGCTGGCCGAGCGCCAGCGCCGGCAGGCCGCTGGCCGCGGCCAGCGCCAGGCCGAGGGCGCTCAGGCTTAGCGGCCCGAGCGGTAGCCGCGCGCGGCCCGCTGCCGTGCCCCGCACGAGCGCGTGGGCGACCGTTGCCGCCACTGCCACCAGTGCGGCGACGAAGCCGCCGCCGGGCGCATTGTGCCCGCGCAGCAGCAGCCATACGGCGGCAGCCAACATGATCCAGTAAAGGAAGGACACCGTGGTCTCCAGCACGATCGAGCGCCCGGTATTCATCGGCTTGTTCTCCTGGCAGGCAGCGGGCGTGCCAGCGGCCACGTCGCCAGCGCCGCAAGCATGACCACGGCAATCTCGCCAAGCGTGTCAAGGGCGCGAAAGTCGACGATGATGACGTTGACCACGTTGCGTCCGTGCGCATAGGGCACGCTCTGCGCGAGGAAATAATCGGCCATGGCGGCGTCGAACGGCCGGCCGGACAGCGCCAGCAGCACGGCGCCGAGCAGCAGGCCGAACGCCAGTGCGACGCCGGCCCGCCAGGCATCGGCACGCTCTTCGCCCGCCCCGCTGCCCTGCCGCTGGCGGTAACGGCGCAATGCCACCGCTGCCACCACCACGAAGACGGTTTCCACGGCAAGCTGGGTCAGGGCCAGGTCGGGCGCGCCCCGGAACAGGAACACGATCGCGCTGCCGGTGCCAACGGCGCCCGCACCGAGCAATCGGCCGAGCGTGTCCCGGGCCCGCACGGCCAGCGCGGCTCCGAGGATGACGGTAGCGCACCCGACCAGTACGCCGGCAGCGTCGGGGGTGATCGCGGTGAATGGCGCAACGTCCAGGTCGAATGCCCAGGGCACGCAGAGCAGCACCGTGGCGGCGACCGTTGCGACCATGTAGCGACTCAGGCGCCGCGCCTGCAGGGCGCGTGCCAGCACGCCGGCGACGTGTTTCAGGCCGCGCAGCGCGGCGCCATACGCGGCAGCCGAGCCGGCGCGGTCGAGAAAGCGCAGTCGGTCAAGGCCCCGGTAGAGGTGGTTCCATCCCGCATACACGAGCGCCCCGACCGCCCAGACAATGGCAAAGCTCTCGATGCGAAGCAGCCATTCGGTGTCGAGCGAGACATCGGCGCGTGTCAGCGTGGGGGAGATCAGCCGGGCGGCATCGATCAGCAGCGGTTCGGCCAGTGCAGGAAACAAGCCGAGCACGATGCCGATGCCGGCGAGCACCAGCGGCGGGACCGTGAGCCGCCATCCACCCTCGTGTGGCGCATGGTCTGCGGGACGGGTTGGCGGGCCAAAAAAGATGCGCACGGTCGCCACGCTGGCGACCGCCACGCCGACGGTGCTCACCAGCAGGCTGGCGCCTTCAACCACCCACAAGACGTCGCTGATCTCCTTGGCGGCCTTCATGCTGTCCTTGGCAACGAAACCGACCGTGGCCGGCAGACCGGCCATCGACACGCCGGCCAGCAATGCTACCAGCGCAGTGACCGGCATCGCGTGGCACATCCCGCGCAGCCGGTCGACCAGGCGCGTTCCGGTCGCATGATCGATATTCCCGGCCACGAAAAAAAGGGGCGCCTTGTACAGCGCATGGGCCAGCAGAAAGGCGACAAAGGCCAGCGCGCCCAGGTCGTTGGGCAAGCCGATGAGCACGGTCAGCATGCCCAGCGCGGAGACGGTCGACCACGCCAGGATGCGTTTCAGGTCGCGTTCGCGGGGCGCGAGCACGGCGCCCCACAAGGCGGTGAGCGTGCCGATCGACAGAAGCGTTTCTTCCCACCATGCAACCGCTCCCATCGCTTCGTCGAAGCGGGCCATCACATACACCCCGAGGTTGACCATCGTCGCCGAGTGCAGATAGGCCGAGACCGGGGTCGGCGCGGCCATTGCGCCCGGCAGCCAGAAGTGAAACGGGAACTGGGCCGACTTGGTCATGGCGCCAGCGAGCACCAGCGCCACCCCCGCCTGGAAGCGCGGCTCGGCAAGCACGGCAGGATCGAGGTGCGCCAGATCGCTCAGCCGCAATCCGGGCGCGGCCAGCAGGATCAGGACGATCCCGGCAAGCAGCGCCAGTCCGCCGGCGCCCGTGATCAGCAGCGCCTGGCGCGCGCTTTCACGACTGTCGTGGCTGTCATGCTCGAAACCCACCAGCAGGAAGGACAGCACACTGGTCGCCTCCCAGAACAGCAACAGCAACAACAGGTCGTCGGCAAGGATCGCCCCTGCCATGGCCAGCGTGAACGCAATGAGCAGGCCCATCAATTGGCCCAGGCGGGCATGGCCGCGCAGATAGCCGGGCGTATACGCGAGCACCGCCGCGCCGACGGCGCACACCAGGAGCAGGAACAGGCGCGCCAGGCCATCGGCGGCAAACCCCAGGCGGATGCCAAGCGGCGCCACCCAGGAAACCGACCAGCTTGCTGGTTCGGCTGGCAGGCCGGCCACCACCGGCAGCAACGCCAGTGGCAACAGCCAGGCCCCGCGGAGCCAGAGCGCCTGCGATGCCACAGGGAGCGCTGTCTGCACCATGGCGGGCGCCTAGCGGGATGACCTGTCCTGCTGCATGCGCCGCCCCTGCCACTCGCGCCATGCAACGACCGCCAGTGTAATGGCGACCAGGGGTAATACCGCCATCGCCATGACGGTGCTGTATGGTTGCAATGCATCATGCTGCTGGGCCGCCAGCAACACGTAAGCCATGTAGGCCGCGTACAACCCCAGGAACAGCCCGCCTTCCCAACGAGCAATCAGATTGCCTGTGAAGAAGATGGGCAGGCAAGCGATTGCCACCGCGATCATGACCGGCAGGTCGAATGCGAGCACCGAAGGGGCAACCCCTATCCCCGACGATGTCACCAGCGACGACAGGCCCAGCACGCCCAGGATATTGAATACATTGCTGCCTACCACATTGCCGACCGCAATATCGCGCTGGCCCCGCAGCGCCGCGATGATCGAGGTGGCCACCTCGGGCAGCGACGTGCCGGCCGCAACGATGGTCAGGCCAATGACGAGCTCGCTAACGCCGAGGTACTGCGCGAAGCTGACGGCCGATTCCACCAGCCAGGTGGCGCCCAGCACCAGCAGGCCGAGTCCGGCCACAATGAGCAGCAGTTGCATTGCCGGGTGGCTGTCCCAGCCTTTGGACGGGCCGGGCACGCCGTCTGGAAGGCTGGCGGCGTCGGGCCGATGCTGGCGCCGCGACTGGTAGACCAGGAAGGCGGTGTAGCCGATCAGCAGACCCAGCAGCAGGGCGCCATCGCCACGACCGATGCGCCCGTCCAGCGCCAGTGCGAGCAGCAGCAGCGAGATGCCGATCATGAACGGCACTTCCTGGCGCACGACCTGCTGCGCCACGAGCAGCGGTGCAATCAGGGCCGATATACCGAGGATAAACAGGACGTTAAAGATATTGCTGCCTACGACGTTGCCCAGCGCCAGGTCAGCGCTGCCGGACGCAGCCGATTGCAGGCTGACGGCCAGCTCCGGGGCACTAGTACCGAACGCGACGACGGTGAGCCCGATCACGAGGGGCGACATGCCGACCGACAGTGCCAGAAGGGAAGCACCGCGCACCAATGCCTCGGCGCCAGCGACAAGCAGAATGAGTCCGAACAAGAACAAGAGCACGTCCATCATTGGCGCCTCCTTCTCACGTAACACCGGCAATGCTCTGGCAAAACAAAAGCAAAGCAAGGCTTGCCGCTGACGACTCGACGTCGCCGGACCGGCTCGCTTGCTGACTCGCCTGGAGCAGCTTTGCCGCCAATTATAGGACGCTTTGAAGCAGGACGGCACGCACAACCGAATCGATTTTACTATCGACAGCACGACTGTTGCACCGGCGCCGCGCGAGCACAAACGGCCTCACCGTGTCAGCGCGACGCGCCGGCGCGTCAGCCCCGCCGGCCGGTGCCAGGCATGGTTTCCCACACCCACAGTGCGGCAGGAATTTGCATGAGCCTCGTGCAGAAAGGCACCCGGCCGCGCCTGATATACAAGCAAAAACCTCACCCGAACAAGCCATGCAGGAACCAGCGCGGCGCTGCATCCTCGCCCGAGCCGTTGATGCGCTCGCGGTAGATCCAGTACAGCGCGTGGTCCTTGCCTTCGGCGATGAAATAATCGCGCGTTTGCGTCTGGCTCCACCACCCTGCCTCGATACGCTCGGGATTGGACGCCACCCGCAACGGCGAGCCATAGAACGGCCGGTGGTCGCGCATCAATAGTGCGAGCGGCTTGGCCAGCAGCCAGCTTGGCCGGGGCAGGCTTTGCACGTCGGGCGGCATTTGCGCAGCGCGCGCCGCCGCGCTGACTTTCTGGTGCACCGGCACCCAGGCGTTGGCGATCTCGGGCCGGTAGTCGGCATGGGGCAACGCCTGCAGCACATTGTCAGGGCCAAGGCGCGCGACCAGCAGTTCAATCATGCGCATGCGGTCTTCTTCGCTGCCGCCGGGATCGGGAAACAGCGAGTCGGTCGGCGGCGCCATCGCCTGCAATTGCTGCGCTTCGAGCCGGATGCCGATCACGGGTGCGACGAGTTCGAGTTTGGCCAGGCGTTCGCGCAGCAGCCGCATCAGGTGTTCGTCGCGCCACGTGGGTTCGGCCAGCGCTACCTCGACCGCCGTGGGCGGACAGGCCACCCTGCCCCGCTCGTGCTCGAGCAGCAGCAGGATGCGTTCGACCGCCAGCTGGCGCGCGCACAGCCAGCCCGTCATTTGCAGCACCAGGTGGTGGGCGCCAGCCAGCAGCAGGTCGGCGTGTTCGAGCCGGTCGAACAGTTCGAGCCGGGCCTGGAAGCGTTCGGGCGGCTCGATCCATTGCAACAGTTCGGGACTGTGGCCATACGCGGCGTCGAGCATGTCGAGCAGTGCGCGCCCGCAGCGCCGTTGCAGGCCGGGCCGGGGCAGGCGCTGCAATTCGTCCAGCCGGCGGCAGCCCAGGCCATCGAACCAGGCCGCGAACGGCCGCGCCGGTGGCAGCAGGCTCACCGGCAGGCGATTGAGCCGCCGCACGAGCGACTCCATCTTGACCGCGCGCCCCGCATTGCGGCGCGCCAGCAGCCAGGCGCCGCGCGCGGTGGGCGCGCAGGCAATGCACCCCGTAAAGCCGAGCGTGCGCAGGTTGGCGCGCACCCGCTCGCACAACTGCCGGATGCCGCCGAACAGACGCAGGCTGGCGCCGATGTCGAGCAGCAGCGTGGCTTCTTCGGCCAGCGCCACTTGCGGCGTGTACTGCAGCATCGCCATCGCCACTGCCTGCAAGGCCTCGGCCTCGCGCTCGTGGCTGCGCTGGACGATGCGCGCGTCGGGCATCAGCATCAGCACGCCGCCACGCCGCATGCCGGGCAGCACGCCTTCGATGTGCGCCGCCTTTGACAAGGCCATCACCCGCTCCTGTTCCAGAACCACGATGCCGGGATCACCCGCAGCAGCAGCCACAGCAGTAGCGTCGGCAGCGTCGGCAACATCGGCGCCGCCGCCGTTGCTACCGCTATTGCACCAGCGTGGGCTGAAGACTTCGAGCGGTAGCTGGGGCAAATACAGGCCGATCCAGAGGCGCATGGCGTTGCAGTAGTGAAGAACCAAGAGGCAGGAACAGCGGCGCGTCGCGCTGCGGTCCCCGGCGTTTGATGAAGTCGACCGTCATGCCGCCGGCGGCCGGGCGCAGCGCAAGGCGCAGCGGCGCGGGCGATGCATCCTGCGCGGCAGACAGTGGGCGGAGCATGAAGAACAGGGTTTCGCCACCCTGCGCCGCCAGGTGCAGGCGGCGCAGGCTGTCGCTGCGCACGTGGTTAGCCCAGAACAGCAGCGCACCGCAACTGCCGCTGCGCAAGACCTGTTCGGCCGCCCACAGGGCATCGGCGCTGCGCGTCGAGCGCAGCCACAGCAATTGGGATGGATCGAGGCCCAGCGCGGCCAGCGCCAGCGCCTGGGGTGGGTGGGGTGGCTGCAGCAGCACGATGCGGCGCGCTGCGCAGGCGGCCAGCGCCGGACGCAGCAGCCGCATTTCGCCGATGCCGGGTTGTTGCAGCAACAGGTCGACCAGGGTGCCGCCGGGCCAGCCACCGCCCGGCAACTGGCCGGACAAGGTGGCATGGCCCGTGTCGATGCAGCGCGTGTCGGCATGTGCCAGCTGCGAGGCACGCCACAGCGATGGATGCAATGCCTCTGGTGCAGCAAAGATGGAAGAAGGATTCATGATAGTGATAACAATGCAAGTACTGTATAAACGTACAGTACTCGTTGAAACGGGGCTTGGCAAGAGCTTTTCATTTTGTCTACATCAAGCTGCTCACCTGAATTTATGGAGATTAAATGCCGTCCAAAGCGCTCTACGCCCGTAGCAGCACCTTGTAGACCGGCTTTCTGGCGCCATATATATTCTTCGTGCGCCCCGACCATGGAGTTGTCAATGAGCAACGCAATGAGCACCAGTAACGATCTTCTGCTGAAGAAAGCCGGCATCATCGAACGCTGCTGCAACCGCGCCCGCAAAGAATACGAGCGCGACCCCACGACGTTCACCGACGACATCACGCGCCAGGATGCGGCCACGCTCAACGTGATCCGGGCCTGGGAAGCGGCGATCGAGATGGGCGACCATGTGATCGGCTGCGCGCGCCTGGGGCCAGCGCAGGACGAGCGCGCCGTCATCACGCTGCTGGCCGAGCATGGCTGGATCGCGCCGATCGTGGCCGAAAACCTCAAGCGTACCGGCGAATTCTGCCGCGCCGAATGGGATTACCAGGCCGCGCCCCTGCCCGCCCTCGTCACCATCATCAAGCGCGGCCTTGGCGATTTCACCGATTACACAGCAGCGCTGACGAGCGGCGCGCGCGCTGTCGGCCAACCCTGACCATGTCTTGTCAGTGCGCCAACGGTGCGCCTGCTGGTATCATGCGCCTCTTTTGGGAGCGGCATTCCCTGGCGCCGGATGCGCCGGGTCGCCGCTTTCGCACTGACCAATCAAAACAACCATGACCCAACAGACCAATTTGCCCGGCTTCTTCAGCCGCTTGTCGATCGCCTTCGGCGCCCTGTTCAAATCGCTCGGCGACGCCGAATTCGCCGCGCGCGTGCGCGATGACGGCGTCGGCCCGACCGCCGCTCCGGCACCAGTGCCAGCCCCGGCACCTGCACCTGTCGTGAAACCAGCGCCAGCGCCGACGCCCCTGCGCGCGCCGACGCCGGATTCGGCCCTGCAGCTGCTGAGCCTCTTCCAGCGCGAAGCGCGCCTGATCGACTTCGCCCACGAAAACCTCACCAGCTATTCGGATGCCGACATTGGCGCCGCCGCACGCGTCGTGCACGAAGGCTGCGCGCGCGTGCTGCGCGAGCACTTCACGATCGAACCGGTGCGCAGCGAGCTTGAGGGCGCCCGCATCACGCTGAACGAAGGCTTCGATGCCGCCAGCGTGCGCCTGACCGGCAACGTGGTCGGCACGGCGCCGTTCAACGGCACCCTGAGCCACCGCGGCTGGCGCGCTGCCAGCGTCACGCTGCCGCAACTGGCCGAGCGCCACGATGCGCGCGTGCTGGCCCCGGCGGAGGTGGAACTGTGAACGACATCGTGAACGACCCGTTGAACGAATCGTTGAACAACGCGGCCGAGCCGCGCTACGCCATCGGCATCGACCTGGGCACGACCCACAGCGCGCTGTCGTATGTCGACCTGCAGGCCAGCGATGGCGAACAGGCCGTCGACGCCGTGCTGCCGATCCCGCAACTGACTGCGCCCGGCACGATCGAAGCGCTGCCGCTGCTGCCATCGTTCCTGTACCTGCCGCACCCGGACGAGCTGCCGGCGGGCGAACGCGCGCTGCCATGGAGCGACACCGAAGAAAGGGCGATCGCCGGCGAGATGGCGCGCAATCGCGGCGCGACCACGCCAATCCGCCTGGTTTCGTCGGCCAAGAGCTGGCTGTGCCACCCGGGCGTGGACCGCCGCGCCGCGATCCTGCCAACGGATGCGCCGGACGAAGTCACCCGTGTTTCGCCACTGGATGCATCGACCCACTACCTGCGCCACCTGCGCCAGGCCTGGAACGCTGCGCACCCCGAAGCACCGTTCGACCAGCAATCGGTCACGGTCACCATCCCTGCCTCGTTCGATCCGGGCGCGCGCGAGCTGACGCTGGACGCCGCGCGCCTGGCCGGCTTCACGCCAACCCTGCTCGAAGAGCCGCAAGCGGCGCTGTACAGCTGGATCCAGGGCAGCGGCGGCCGCTGGCGCAAGCAGGTTGCACCGGGCGACATCATCCTGGTGGTGGACGTCGGCGGTGGCACCAGCGACTTTTCGCTGATCGCGATCCTGGAACGCGACGGCAAGCTCGAACCGCACCGCGTCGCCGTGGGCGACCATATCCTGCTGGGCGGCGACAATATGGACCTGGCGCTGGCCCACTTCGTGGCGCGCAAGCTCGCGGCCAACGGCACGCAGCTCGACGCCTGGCAGATGCGCGCACTGACCTACGGCTGCCGCAGCGCCAAGGAAGCGCTGCTGGCCGATGCCAACGCGACGACGCACCCGATCGTGGTGCCAAGCCGCGGCTCGAAACTCATCGGCGGCTCGATCCGCACCGAACTCACGCGCGACGAAGTCACCGCCTTCATCACCGACGGCTTCTTCCCGCGCGTGGAAGCCTCGGCGCGGCCGACCGTGCGCGCCCGCGCCGGCCTGACCCAGCTTGGCCTGCCGTATGCGCAGGACGCCGCGATCACGCGCCACCTGGCCGCGTTCCTTGCGCGCCAGGCCGGCGCCACCGCCGAACTCGAAGGGTTCACTGGCCGCGTCACGGCCGACCACACGTTCCTGCACCCGAGCGCGGTGCTGTTCAACGGCGGCGTGTTCAAGTCAGGCATCCTGGCCCAGCGCGTGATGGACACCATCAACGACTGGCTGTACATGGAAGGCGCCGAACCGGCGCGCATGCTCGAAGGGGCCGATCTCGATCTGGCGGTCGCGCGCGGCGCGGCCTACTTCAGCTACGCGCGGCGTGGCGGTGGCGTGCGCATTCGCGGCGGCACGGCGCGCTCGTACTACGTTGGCGTCGAGTCGTCGATGCCGGCCATCCCGGGTATGGAGCCGCCACTCGAAGCCCTGTGCGTGGCGCCGTTCGGCATGGAAGAAGGCAGCGAACTCGAACTGCCGGGCCAGGAATTCGGCCTGGTGATCGGCGAGCCGGTCACGTTCCGCTTCTTCGGCTCCACCACACGCCGCCAGGATCGCATCGGCGACGTGCTCGAATTCTGGGGCCCGGATGAGCTGCACGAAATGAACGAGATCCAGGCCACGCTGCCGGCCGATGGCCGCGCAGCAGGTGATGTTGTGCAGGTAAAACTGCATGCGCTGGCGACGGACGCCGGCACGCTCGAACTGCTGGCAGTGGCGCGTGACGGCCAGCGCTGGAAGATCGAGTTCGACGTGCGTACGGCGGCCGGGGTCCAGTGACCTGGCTCGTCGGCATCGATCTGGGCACCACGAACACGGTGCTGGCCTACGGCCGCAATGGTCCGGGCGGCATCGAGTTATTCCAGATCGATCAGTTGGTGGCGCCCGGCGAAGTAGCCGGCGCACCGCTGCTGCCGTCGATGCGTTACCACCCGGGGCCGGACGAACTTGCACCCGGCGCCCTGCAACTGCCCTGGCAGCAGCAGGATGTCGCCGGCGTCGAGCGCGTCGCGCTGGGGCGCCTGGCGCGCGTGCTCGGTGCGGCCACGCCGGGCCGGCTCGTCACGAGCGCCAAGAGCTGGCTGTCGCACGATGGCGTCGACCGCATGGCGCCGATCCTGCCGTGGGGTGTCGACAACGACGTGCCCAAGGTTTCGCCGGTGGCTGCCAGCGCCAGCTATCTTGCGCACCTGCGCGCTGCATGGAATGCGCGCTTTCCCAAACAACCCCTCGAACGCCAGCAGATCGTGCTCACGGTGCCGGCGTCGTTCGATGAAGGCGCCCGTGCGCTGACGCTCGAAGCGGCCCGGCTGGCCGGCCTGCCGCAGGTCGCACTGCTGGAAGAACCGCAAGCCGCGCTGTACGACTGGCTGTACCGCCATCGCGCCAGCCTGGCCGACGACCTGGGCGACGCGCGGCTGGTGCTGGTGGCCGACGTCGGCGGTGGCACCACCGACTTCAGCCTGGTCAAGGTCGATACCAGGGACGGCGAGCCGCACCTGACGCGCATCGGCGTGGGCAACCACCTGATCCTGGGTGGCGACAATATGGACCTCGCGCTGGCGCACCTGATCGAAGCGCGCATGGCCGGCGCGGACAATGACAATGCAGGCACGCGCCTGTCGGCCGCGCGCCTGGCCCAGCTCACGGAACGCTGCCGCGCCGCCAAGGAACAACTGCTGGCCGACGATGCACCCGAGTCGGTCGCCGTCACGCTGCTCGGCGCTGGCAGCCGCCTGATTGGCTCCGCTCGCAAGGCTGACCTGCTGCGCAGCGACATCGAGCGCATCGTGCTCGATGGCTTCCTGCCACTCAACGCCGCGCAGGACGAACCGACGCGCGCCCGCGCCGGCATCGTCGAATTCGGCCTGCCGTATGCAAGCGACCCGGCCATCACGCGGCATCTGGCGAGCTTTTTGCGCCAGCATGCGGCGGCGTCGCGCGAAGCACTCGGCCTGGATGGCGGCGCGATCCCGATTCCGGACACCGTGCTGCTCAACGGCGGCGTGTTCAGGGGCACCGCGCTGGCCAGGCGCTTGGTCGATACGCTGACCGGCTGGCGCGGCGCGCCAGTACGTGTGCTACACAACGAGAATCCCGATATCGCCGTCGCCCGTGGCGGTGTCGCCTACGCGCTGGCGCGCCAGGGTCTGGCGCCGGCGATCGACAGCGGCGCGGCCCGTAACTACTACCTGCTTCTGGACGGCGAAGCACGCGCCGGTCTGCTGCACGCGGTCTGCCTGCTGCCACGCGGCACGCCAGCTGCCACGGAAGTCACGCTGGCAAACCGCAGCTTCGCGCTGCGCGTCGGCCGGCCGGTGCGCTTTCACCTGGTCTCGACGATTGCCGATGCCGGCGCGGCGCCGCAGGCCGGCGACCTGGTCGATCTCGACCTGGCCGACGTGGTGCGCCTGCCGCCGATTGCGACGGTGTTACGCGCCTCAGGGTCCAATACAACTGCCGAGATTCCCGTGCATCTGGTAACGACGCTGAGCGAAACCGGTTCGCTCGAAGTGCATTGCGTGGCCGAAGATGGCGGCGGGCGCTGGCAGCTCGCGTTCCAGTTGCGTGGCGACGGTGGTGGTGACGGCGATATCGACGCGCCGGACGAGGCCCTGCCCGCGAACCTGGACGCGGCAATCGACAAGATCGAGCGCGTGTTCGGCGCCCGCTCGAAACAGGTCGAGCCGAAGGAAGTCAAGCAACTGCGCGCTGGCCTCGAACACCTGCTCGGCCCACGCGAAAGCTGGACCACGCCGCTGCTGCGCCGCCTGTTCGACGCCCTGATGGCGCGCGCGAAAGGCCGGCGCCGCTCGGTCGAACACGAGCGCGCGTGGCTGAACCTGGCCGGCTACAGCCTGCGCCCCGGCTTCGGCCACGCGCTCGACGAATGGCGCATGGAGGGGCTGTGGGCCCTGTTCGAGGCGGGCGTGCAGCACCACAAGGACAGCCAGGTGCGCGCCGAATGGTGGACACTGTGGCGCCGCGTGGCCGGCGGCCTGTCGCTCGACGCGCAACTGCGCGTACTGGACGATTTCGCCTTCAACCTGCAAGCCGATGCCGCCGAGCGTGGCAGGCGGCCCGTCACGCTGGTCGACGGCAGCGAAGAAGACCTGCTACGCGTGGGCGCGTCGCTCGAGCGCATCCCGTCGGCCTACAAGGCCGAGATCGGGGAATGGCTGTTCAAGCAGATCGCCGACATCCCAGCCGGCGGCAAGCTCGATGCCCGCGCCAGCGCGCGCTACGGGCGCTATCTGTGGGCGCTGGGCCGCGTGGGCGCGCGCCAGTCGTTCCAGTCAAGCGCACACGAAGTCGCGCCGCCCGACGTGGCCGAGGGCTGGCTGCGCCAGCTCCTGCTGCTCGACTGGCGCAAGGTGGAACCGGCCGGCTTTGCCGCCGCCCACATCGCGCGCATGACGGGAGACCGCTCGCGCGACATCGATGACGCGGTGCGGGGCGACGTGCTGCGCCGCCTGGCGGCCAGCGGCGCGCCAGCGGCATGGACGGCGATGGTGCGCGAAGTCGTGGAACTGGATCAGGCCAGCGAAGCGCGCATGCTGGGCGATGCGCTGCCGCCGGGGCTCAAGCTGCTGCGCTAAGACGGCATCACGCTACACATCACGCTTCCAGCTGGCCAATCAGGATCAGCGAGACGGGCTTGCCGGTATGGGGATGCAGCGGCTCGCGCATCCCGGTGACCCGCAGCCCGTTTGCCGCGAACAGCGCGACCCAGCCCGCGACCGTGCGGAAGTACCACGGCGGCGCATCGGCGAAGTTGCTGGAAAAGCCCGCCCAGCTGCCGGCGCGCCAGCCGTCGGTATACGGCGCGTCACCGCAGGCCATGAGCGGATGCACGGTCTGCACGACCAGCGAGCCGCCCTCGCGCAGATAGGTCGGCGCCGCGCGCAGCAGGCCATCGACCGCCTCGTTGCCGATCAACGAGAAATTGCAGACCGCGACATCGAGCGCCAGCGCCAGCCGGCCCTGCGCAATCTGCTCAAACGACAGCACGCGAAAGTCGCCGCCGCCAGCGGCCTTGGCTTTCTCGACCAGCGCGGCAATCGCATCGACACCGATCATCGCCACACCCGGCAGCGCGCGCACCAGCCAGCCTTCGCCGCAACCGAGATCGATGCCGGTGGCCGGATCAAGGCTGCGCACTGCGTCGACGATGGCGGCATTGGTGACCAGCGTACGGGTTTCGATCTCACCGCCGCGCACTGCGGTGGTCCAGGGATCGACGTTGCGCGACCACGCGTCGAGAACAGCGGCATCGGTAAGACCTGGCATGAACTCCTCCTGTAGTGACGTGATTATGCCGCAGGCAGTCATGGCACACCGGTGAACGACAGCCATCCACAGGATCGGATAGACTGGCCGCCGACTCCGTCAACGCACCCGCCTCTGCCGCCCATGAAACCATCGCAACACCTGCCGATCCTGCTCGTCGCCGTCCTCGCTGCCGCCATTACCTTCGCGCTCATCAAGCGCCCGGCTGACGAAGTGCCCGCACCGCCGCCGCTGGTGTCGCTCGAGAAGATGGGGCATCTGGTGTCGCTCAAGATGAACTATTCTGACGTGATCGAATTCACGCAGCCGAATGCCGTGGACATCCCGTGGTCGCAATGGGAGGTCCGGCTTGGCAGCACGCGCGTGCTGCTGGTCGCGCGCGGCGACTGCACGCTGGCCACCGACCTGCGCCAGGCGCGCTACGAAGACATCGACAACACGGCGCGCACGCTGACGGTCGTGCTGCCAGCGCCCTCGCCGCTGCAGGCGCGCATCAACCACGAACCGCGCGACAAGGGCGGCTCGTACTTCTATGCGATCACCGACCAGGGCTTGCAGGCGTTCATTCCGTCGGCGCAGACGCGCACCACGGCGATGAACAATGTACTGGCCACGGCGCAGAAAGCGGTGCAGGCCGCGTGCAGTCAGCCAACAATACTCAATACCGCGAGGGACAACGCCGCCACCGTGATGCAGGCCACGCTGCTGGCCACCGGCTGGACGCCGACGGTCGTGTGGGAGGCAAGCACCGGGCAGGCCAAGCCCGTCACGACGCCATAATCTGTTGTAAAAATTCCCACTTAGAAACAAAAGATTACACCTGTGATGACGCAACCGGCCTGACCCTTCGTGTAAAATCGTCCGAGCAGGTTATCGGAACAAATCAACTATATAGAGGTGACAACACCATGCGCGTCTTCCCATCCAGCGGAAAAACCCTTGTCTTTGCTCTCGCGGCAACCGTTCTTTCCACCAGCGTCTTCGCCCAAACCTGGCCAAGCGACACCGTGACCGTCGTCGTGCCATGGCCGGCAGGCGGCCCGTCGGACATCGCGGCGCGCCCGCTGGCCAAAGGCTTGACGACCGCGCTGGGCAAGTCGTTCGTCATCGATAACCGCGGCGGCGGCGGCGGCAATATCGGTTCGGCAGCGGTCACCCGCGCCAAGGCCGATGGCCAGACCATGCTGATCACCTCGAGCGCACCAATCGTGATCAACCCGAGCCTGTACAAGAAAATGGCGTTCAACCCGGCGACCGACCTGATCCCGGTCACCAACCTGCTGCGCGCACCACTGGTGCTGGTTGCCCACCCATCGGTCCCGGCCAAGAACGTCAAGGAACTGCTGGCACTGATCAAGTCGAAGAACGGCCAGTTCTCGTACGCATCGGCCGGTAACGGTACCCCGCAACACCTGACCGGTGAAATCTTCCGCGGCGTGACCAAGCTCGACATGGTCCACGTTCCATACAAGGGTTCGGCGCCGGCGATTTCCGACCTGCTGGGCGGCCACATCCCGATCATGTTCGACAGCACCATCGCGATCATGCCGCACATCAAGAGCGGCAAAGTGAAACCGATCGCCGTTTCGGGCAACAAGCGCTCGCCGCTGCTGCCGGACGTACCAACCTTCGCCGAAGCCGGCCTGCCAATCGAATCGTATGCGTGGTACGGCATGTTCGTGCCAGCCAAGACGCCAAAGGCCGTGGTCGACAAGATCAACGCCGAAACGCAGAAGGTCATGAAGTCGCCTGACTTCCAGCGCGTGCTGACCGACACCGGCACCGAGTACGTGGGTGACACGCCGGAGAACTTCGCCAAGTTCGTCCAGGCTGAAACCACCAAATGGTCGAAAGTCGTGAAAGACAGCGGCGCGACCGTCGACTGATTTTCAGCGATTTGGTAGTGCCCTGAAACGGGTGACGCGGCTCTGCCGGGTCACCCTTTTTTTTGGGCGCAGTCAGCGTTAAATAGAGACTCGCTTTGAACTGACGAGCGGTCCAATGGTCCAACCCCTGTCTCCAGCGTCAGGAGTCGATCATGAAAGCGCCACGATTCAAGGGCTGGTTCGCAAAACTGCCTTCGCTGAACCAACCCCAGCGCCGGCAAGTGCTCGATGCCCTGCATCCTGCAGCCGGGCTCGGTCAGGTGGTCGCGCTCATCAGTGAGTTCAGAGCGCCAGGCCGCTGCTGCCCCAGATGCGGCAACGAGCACTGCTACCGGCACGGGTTCGCCAACGATTTGCAGCGCTACCGCTGCTGTGCCTGCGGCCGCACCTTCAACGACCTGACCGGCACGCCGCTGGCACGGCTCAGGCTCAAGGCCAAATGGCTCGCGTATTCGCAGGTGCTGCTCGATTCACTCCCCGTGCGCAAGGCGGCAGATCGGGTCGGGGTACATCGCAACACGGCCTTTCGGTGGCGCCACCGCTTCCTGCACTGGGTCAAGCTCGACCGGCCCGCAGCGCTTAACGGCATCGTCGAGGCTGACGAAACATTCCTGCTCGAATCACAAAAAGGTTCGCGCACGCTCGATCGGCCACCGCGCCACCGTGGCGGCCATGCGGTCAAACGGGGCATTTCCAGCGAACTCGATTGCATCCTGGTCGCGCGCGACCGCGAGGGGCGCACGGTCGATGCCGTCACTGGTCGCGGGGCCCTCACGGCTGCGCAACTCGAGCGTGACTTGCTGCCCAGGCTGGATCGGCAGGCGTTGCTGGTCAGTGACGGCCATCGCGCTTACCGCGCCTTCGCGCGCAAACACAGGATCGCGCACGAGACGGTCAACCTGCGCGCCGGTGTACGTGCGAGGCGACTGGGCAATCTTGCTATCCACGTGCAGAACGTCAACGCTTACCATCAGCGTTTCAAGACCTGGCTACAGGGCTTTCGCGGCGTGGCGTCGCGCTACCTGCCCAATTACCTGGGCTGGCGCTGGGCGCTGGATGGCCAGCGGATCATTTCGCCAGAACAATTGCTCCGCATTGCTATCAGCGTCATCAACAGATAATGCTGACTGCGCCTTGCGTCCGCATTGTGCTTGCCGTAGCAATCGCATTGCCCTGACAACTCGTCATGCCCCTCACCCCACCAGTGCCTTGTCTTCTCTAAAAAAATACAAAAAATATATTATTTACGATGTCTAAGTATTAATGTAATCTCCATAACATCGTTGTCATCGTCCTGTCATAAAAGTGTGCAGTTCCTGTGATTCGAACAGAAATTGCTTGGCGATCATTTTGGAGAAAACAGCATGCCCGACTTTCGCTTATCAGGCAGTCCCCGCTCGGTTGCCCACTTTCTGGGTACGATCATCATCTGTCTGCTGTGCGCTCACGCGGCAGGCCTTGTCTTGCGGCTGGGGTTCGGACACGATGTCGTCCATGGCCTGGTTCCCCTCTTCGATGTCGATGTCGAAGGCAATGTTCCAACGTTTTTCTCGGTATGCCTTGGACTGTGCAGTGCCGCCCTGTTTGCCCTGATTGCTCTGGACGCGAAAAACCGCGGTGACCGGGACGCCTTCTACTGGACCGTCCTGGCGGTCGGTTTCCTGTTCCTGTCCTACGACGAATGCTTCCAGGTACATGAAAAAATGACCGGGCCGATGCGTGCGATGTTGGGAGGCTCCGATCCGGCGAATGGCGCACAACTCGGACTGATGTATTACAGCTGGGTCGTGCCGGGCTTGATAGGTGCGTTCACGGCCTCGCTGTTCTTCCTCAAATTCATGTTGCGGTTGCCAGCCGCCACTCGCCGTCGAATGATCCTGGCGGCAGGCCTGTTCCTCAGCGGTTGCCTTGGTATGGAACTGATCAATGGCAGTGTCATGGAAAGCCAGGGTGACAGTCTGCTCTACAACGTGCTTGTCATGGCGGAGGAAGGACTCGAAATGACCGGCATGGCTACCCTGATTTATGCCATGACGAGCCATATTGCTGCAAGCTGCGACAGATTCGAGATCAATCTGCATGCCGCTGAAACGACAATGTCGCAACAAGCGGTAACGGTGCAGCAAGCGGCTCCGGTGCAGTACACCTGAGCCACTACTGTGGTGGCGGACTTCATTGCTTCGTGCCGGACTTTTTAAGTGTGTGGCGAAGCTTATAGGTGGGCCATAACCGTTCTTTATCAGTCTCGTCCAGAAAGCGGTGACGCCAGCGCAGCGCGGTATTGCTGTGCACGCCAACCTGGGCCGCCGCTGCCCTCACTGACCTGGCTTCGCGCAGCATGACAATGTAATCGAGCCACTTCTCGCGCAACCTGAGCCGCGCCAGCGGCGTGCCGGTCAGGTCGTTGAATGTACGCAGGCACTGGCGGCAGCGAAAGCGCTGGCGGTTATTGGCCTGGCCATGCCGGTTCAGTTGCCGGCAAGCGCAATGCGGGCAGCAGCGTTGCGTCGACCTGCTGTCTGCGATGAGGGCCGCGAGCCGGTCAAGGCGCCCATGCGGCTGCGGGACCGTCATCGCCCGCACCGGTCGGGGACGGTCGAGTAATGTGCGACGCGGGCCTGATTTCACGAACCTGAACGATGTCACGGCGCCCTCCCTTGTCATAACGGGAGTTCGACACCTGACTGGCTCTCGGGTTCAATCTTCATCATCGCCATGAAGACCGCCGCCTGTTTTCATTCAAGCGTCTTTGACTTCCCTCACAAGACATTGCTCCACCGCTACCGAACACCATGGCTTTTCGATAACGACTAACATCTTTATCAACGTCGTGACCGCTATCGGCACCCTGCCACCACATCCAAGGAGCAAGCATGCATTCGGAAGACAAGAAGGTCGAGAACCAGACCACGCAAGACATGGCGCCATCGCGCCGCCGGTTCGTCGGGACCGTGGCCGCCGGCGTCGCCGCCTCGGCCGCCGCCGTGCCGGCCCTGGCCCAGCAAGCTGCGGGCGGCAACCAGCCGGCCGCCGGCGCCGCGCGCGAAGCGGCCAAGCGCTATCCGCGTCCACCGTTCCCGAATCAGGATCAGCCATGGCCTGCCCTGGCCAGCAAGATGACGCCGCGCCCTGACCATGGCGAAACCACCTATCGCGGCAGTGGCCGCCTGGCCGGCCGCAAGGCGCTGATCACGGGCGGCGACTCGGGCATCGGTCGCGCTGCCGCCATCGCGTACGCGCGCGAAGGCGCGGACGTGGCGATCGGCTACCTGCCGGCCGAAGAGCCGGATGCACGTGAAGTAATGCAATTGATCCGTGACGCCGGCCGCAAGGCAGTGGCTGTGCCGGGCGATATCCGCGATGAAGCGTTCTGCAAGAAGATGGTGGAAACCGCCGTGCGCGAACTCGGTGGCCTGGACATCCTGGTCAACAATGCTGCGCGCCAGCAGAACCACGATTCGATCCTCGACATCACCAGCGAACAGTTCGACTGGACGATCAAAACCAATGTGTATGCAGTGTTCTGGATCACCAAGGCGGCGATTCCGCACATGAAGCCTGGCAGCGTGATCATCAACACGTCGTCGCAGACGGCCTACGATCCGCCGGAAAAACTGCTCGACTATGCGTCGACCAAGGCGTTCGAAGTGGCGTTCACCAAGTCGCTGGCCAAGCAGATGGCCTCGAAAGGGATTCGGGTCAATGCAGTCGCGCCGGGGCCGGTGTGGACACCGCTGCAACTGGCGGGCGGCAATTCACCAGAGGGTCGTGCGAAGTTCGGCGAAGACACGCCGATGAAGCGTCCAGGCCAGCCGGCCGAACTGGCGGCGACCTACGTCACGCTGGCGTCGGATGAATCGAGCTACACCACCGGCCATGTGTATGGCGTGGCAGGTGGTGGCGGGCAGCCGTAAGCGCCCACTAGCATATCCGCTCGGCATTGCCGGGTGGACCATCAACGCTGCGTGCTCAGCGGCGACGCAGCAGACGCACCAGCAACGATGCGAACGGACGGGTCGGGATTCGGCGGCCCAGCGGTCCCGCGTTATTGCAGCGTGAGGTGACGGTCATGATTGTTCTCCAAAGTATTGCTTTGCAGATTAACCATTGCCGCCCAGCTCTTCTGTACGCTGGTTCGCATAGTCTTACCTGCTGGCACCAGGCCGCTTCATGGCCGTGCGATTACGCAACACTTACATTGTTTCCAGCACCGTCATTGCACGTTGGAGCTTGTCTGTATGGGGTGTGATGCCATCGCAGGTCATCACCAGCTCATGCGTGGCGCGGGTCATTGCCACATACAGCAGGCGCGCTTCGTCTTCGACGATGTCTTCTTCCTTGAACTCGGCGCCAAGGCCGGGAATGCCCACCAGTGAAAACTCCAGCCCCTTGCTGCTGTGCATGGTGATCAGCTTGACGCTGTCATGGACCGGAGAATATGCCGCGCCTTTTACCTGCGGCCACTGAAACGGAATGTCACGGCGCTGCAGCACCTCGGCCAGCACTTTACCGACGCCATAACGCCGATAGATCAGCGCCATCTCGCCCCAAGGCGTGCCGGTCTTGCTGGCCGCAACGAGTTTATCGGCCAGGTATTCGGCTTCTTTCTGCAGACTTGGCAGTTGCACCAGAACCGGCTTCGGACCATGCCGGCCTGTGCTCATCGGCTGGACCGTGGGCGCTTCATCGTCCTCGGTATTGTGCGCGGTGAGCAGCTCGGCGGCAAAGGCGCGCGCCACCGCCAGGATTTCGGCCGTGTTCCGGTAATTGAGTTTCAGGATGGTGGTGCGCCCTGCCGCCTGCACGCCGACACTCGAGAACGAGAATTTGAGCTTCTTTGCCGTGTGATAAATCGACTGCGCATCGTCGTACAAGACCAGCAGCGATTTGGTTTCCGGATTGACCATCTGAACGATCAGCTTGAACCAGGCCGGTTTGAAGTCATGCCCCTCGTCGATCAGTACGGCATCGTACTGCCCCCGGGGAATCAGATCGCTGTCCACGCCCCGGATCACGCTATCGATGCACGCCTCGAAATAAGCATCCAGATCGGCTGTCTTTGCGGGCTTGTCGACGTGATAGGTGTCAAGCTGGCGCATGCACCACGCGTGGAAATTGATGGCCACGATTTTATCGCCCAGCCCCTTTTGCCCGATCATGGCGGCCAGCTTGGCCGCCAGGGTCTTGTTATAGCAAAGGATCGCGATCGGCCGCTGGCTAACCCTTGCGAGGTGCTCGGCGCGATAGCCCAGGATCAGTGTTTTGCCCGAACCCGCTACGCCGTGAATCACGCGATGCCCTTCACCCAGGCTGCGCGCCAGCTGCTCTTGCTGCAGGTCCATGACACGGATGAGGTCCGGGATTTCCGTACTGATCTGGCCATGTTCTTCGCACTGATCGGCGTGAACGCCAATACGCACCTCAGGAAACATATGCCAGCGCACACGGTCAATCTGCGGCAACGACAGCTTCATCTTGAACTTGATCGGGAACATGCCCCATAACCGCGCCTGAAACGCTTCGTCATCCACACTCTCCGTCATCTCGTCCTGGCAAATAACGAGGTGCGCCGGAAGAACCTCGCCCAACGCACCATCGTCAAATTGCTTGCGCGTGATATTGCTCAGCACGACCCCACAACCATAGGGAAAGAAAAACTTTCCTTTCAAGCTACCCGATGGCCAGATCAGCATCGGATCGCCCTCCAGCTTGTTGGTGACGGCGTAAAGATACTGGCGCGCCTGCTCCAGCGGATTCAAGACCTGTTTGGTGCCGGCATCGGTGACGATCACGGCGTGCTGCTTGTCGATACTGACCAGAGTGCCGAGGCGCCAGTCCTTCACTTCCAGCACCAGCAAGCCGCGTGCAGGATGAAACACGATGAAGTCGGGATGCTGGTTGCGCGCGCCGATGCTCACGTCATACCAGCACAGGTAGTCATCTTCGAGTTTGTCTTCCAGGCGCACGGCGAAGCGCCGTTCACCAGAGGTCATACGCGCCGTGCAGGCGCTGAGTGATGGGATGAGAGTTGCCATTAACGTATTCCTGTCGATCCATCAATGTAGCCGATCGTTTCGGGGCAAACCGGTAAAAATAGTATTTCCACAACGCATTAGTATTGTTTGTTGCATTTTGCCGTCGGCAGAGAGTGCACCCGGCCCGAAGCGCTGGCGCGCGCGCCCCAATCCAATAGCGTCCTACCATGGCGTGACAGGGCGACGGCTGGTCCAGATCGGGTTGGCCGAGGGCACTGTTCACAACGTTACATGGAGGAACATATGGGCTACGCAGATCGCGACAAATATGGCATGTACAAGGACAGCTCCATCGCAGGTCCGGGACCATCGCTGATGGGGGCTGACACCTTGATTGGCGAAAATGTTGTCAATGCCAGCGAAGAAGACCTTGGTGAGATCAAGGAAATCATGCTCGACATGCAGACCGGCCAGGTCGCTTACGCCGTGCTGGCCTTCGGCGGCTTTTTGGGTATGGGCGAAAAACTGTTCGCCGTGCCATGGCAGGCGCTGCACCTCGACACGGTCAACAAGCGTTTCGTGCTGGGCGTCGAAAAAGACCGCCTCAAATCCGCGCCCGGTTTCGACAAGGACGCGTGGCCCGATATGGCCGACACCACCTGGGCCGGCGACGTCCACGATTTCTATGGCACCGACCCGCAGCGTTCGGGCGCGCCGACCATGGGGCCGGGCGTCCCGACAACCGGCATGGGCGGTGCGGCCACCGGCAGCAGGACCTACGCTGGCGGCGCAATGGGTTCGAGCATGGGCGCAGGCTCGGCCGGTTCTGCCAGCGTTGCCGGATCAGGCAGCAGCATGAGCGACTCGTCGCTCAATCAGGGCTCGGGCGCGAGTCTCGATCCACGCGCAGGCAACCTGGGCGACGACGATGATCTGAGCCGGATCCGGGGCAGCAATATCGGGTAACTGAACGGCGACGCTGCATGGCTGGCGCCAGGCTGACAACCAAGCCGTCAACCATGCACCGTCATTACCGCTGCATCGACTCCCACACCTTCTGCAAACGCTTGGCCGACACCGGCATCGGCGTCCTCAACTCCTGCGCGAACAGCGACACCCGCAATTCTTCGAGCATCCAGCGGAACTCGATCATGCGCGGATCGTTGTTCTTCGACCCCATGTTCTTGAGCGTGCGCTGGAACTGCGCCGCTGCCGACTGCCACTCCGCCATCAGCTGAGCATCGCGCGTCGGATTGCCGCGCAGCTTCTCCAGCCGCACGTTGATCCCCTTCAGGTAGCGCGGGAAGTGCGCCAGCTGGCTGTACTCGTTGTCCGCGATGAAGCGCTTGTGCACGAGCGCCTGCAACTGCCCCATGATGTCGGCAGACACTGCCTGCGGCAGCGTTTGCACGCGCTTGGGCATGCCGTGGAATTCGGCCAGCACCTGGCCCGCAAGGCGCGCCACCTCGTTGATCAAGAGGCCAATGCGGCCCTTGCCCTGGTCGCGGCGCGCATTGAACTGCGCTGCATTGAGTGGCAGCGGATCCTGCAGGCAGGCGATGTCGATCGCCTTGGCCACGATCTGGTCGCGCAAGTCTTCCTGCGAACCCAGGCTCATGAACTGCATGCCCATGCCCTGCAGGCCCGGGATGTTCTTCTCGGCGAACTTGAGCTGCTCCTTGAACTGCAGCGCAAACAGGCGGCGCAGGCCCACACGGTGCGTGCGCGCCGCCACGTTCGGGTCGTCGAACACTTCCAGATCGCAGTGCGTGATCTTGTCGACCAGCGCCGGGAAGCCGATCAGCGTCAGCTTGCCCTGGTTGATCTCCAGGAGCTCCGGCAAGTCGCCAAAGGTCCAGGCAGTCAGCTTCGTGTGCTGGCTGCTGGTCGACGCACCCTTGGCCGAGGCCACCGCCGGCGCGGCCGGCTGGGGACCCTTGCCCTTGGCCGCCGGCGCCACGGCGGGTGCAGCAGCAGTGGAAGCCGCTGCGCCCGAACCAACTGCGCCAGGCCGCGCCAGCCGCGCGAGCGAACTGCTCGATGCCGGCGCCGACTCGGCCATCTTCTGGAAACTCTCGCGCGCCTGCCCGCCCAGTTCGGCCTGCAGCGTGGCCAGGTTACGGCCCATGTCCAGCTGGCGACTGTGCTCGTCGATCACCTTGAAGTTCATGAACATGTGCGCCGGCAGCGTCTCGATCTTGAAGTCGGCCGTCAGCACCAGCGTGCCGGTCTGCGCGCGCACGTCGGCGATCAGCACGTCGATCAGGTCCCCGCGCCCAAACGTGCCGGCCGTGTGGATGCGCTCGACGAACTTCGCCGCATAGTCCGGCAGCGGCACGCAGTGACGGCGCAGCTTTTGCGGCAGGGACTTGAGCAGCAGGTGCACCTTTTCCTTGATCATGCCCGGCACCAGCCACGCCGCGCGCTCCTGCGGAATCTGGTTCAGCGCGAACAGCGGCACGGCCAGCGTCACGCCATCGCGCACGCTGCCCGGCTCGAAGTGGTACGACAGCCCCATCTCGATGCCGGTGACGGTCATCGTCTTCGGGAACAACTCGGTGGTGATGCCGGCCGCTTCGTGCCGCATCAGTTCTTCGCGGTTCAGGTACAGCAGCTTCGGGTTCTCGCGCGCGACGTCCTTGTACCACTTCTCGAAGCCGGCGCCATTGACGATGTCGCGCGGGATCTCGCTGTCGTAGAAGGCCGCGATCAGCTGGTCGTCCACCAGAACGTCCTGGCGGCGCGACTTGTGCTCGAGGTTCTCGATGTCCTTCACCAGCTTGTGGTTGTGGATATAGAACGGCAGGCGCGTTTCGTAGTCCCCGGCGACCAGCGCGTCGCGAATGAAGATCTCGCGCGCTTCGGTTGGATTGCGCTGGCCGTAGTTGATGCGGCGCGCGCCGTAGATGACGATGCCGTGCAGCGTCGCGCGTTCGAGCGCCGTGACCTGCGCCTGCTTTTTCTCCCAGCGCGGCTCGCCCCAGGATTTCTTCAGCATGTGCGCGCCGACCTTCTCGACCCACTCCGGCTGGATCTGCGCGATCGTGCGCGCATACAGGCGCGTGGTCTCGACCAGTTCGGCCGCCATGATCCAGCGCCCTGCCTTCTTGCCCAGCGTCGAGCCGGGCCAGATGTGGAACTTGATGCCGCGTGCGCCCAGGTAGATACCGGCCTGCTCGTCCTCGGCCTTGAAGCCGATATTGCCCAGCAGGCCCGTGAGCAGCGAGATATGCAGCTGCTCGTACGTTGCCGGCGACTCGTTCAGGCGCCAGCCCTGCTCGCGCACGATGGTGAGCAACTGCGAGTGCACATCGCGCCACTCGCGCAAGCGCACCTGCGACAGGAAGTTGGCGCGGCAGTTTTCCTGCAACTGGCGATTGGTTTTCTTGTGCTCGATCGCGTCTTCGAACCAGGCCCAGATCTTCAGGTAGCTGAGGAATTCCGAGCGCTCGTCGGCGAACTTCTTGTGCTTCTCGTCCGCCTGCTGCTGGTATTCGATGGGGCGGTCGCGCGGGTCCTGCGTCGACAGGGCCGAGGCCACGATCAGCATCTCGGTCAGGCAGCCGTTGTCGAGCGCTGCGAGAATCATGCGGCCCACGCGCGGGTCGAGCGGCAGCTTGGCCAGCTTGCGGCCCAGCGGCGTCAATTCATTGGTGTCGTCGACCGCGCCAACCTCTTGCAGCAGCTGGTAGCCGTCGGCGATCGCGCGGCCTTGCGGCGCCTCGATGAACGGGAACGTCTCCACGTCCGTCAGGCGCAGCGCCTTCATGCGCAGGATGACGGCGGCCAGCGACGAGCGCAGGATTTCGGGTTCGGTAAATTTGGGACGCTTGAGGAAATCGTCTTCTTCGAACAGGCGGATGCAGACGCCATCGGCCACGCGGCCGCAACGGCCCGCGCGCTGGTTGGCGGCCGACTGCGCGATCGGCTCGACCTGCAACTGCTCGACCTTGTTCCTGAAGCTGTAGCGCTTCACGCGCGCCAGGCCCGTGTCGACCACGTAGCGGATGCCCGGCACGGTCAGCGAGGTTTCGGCCACGTTGGTCGACAACACGATGCGGCGCGCGTTGGTCGTGCGGAACACGCGATCCTGTTCTTCGACCGACAGGCGCGCAAACAGCGGCAGGATCTCGACATGCGGCGGATGGTGCTTGCGCAGCGCCTCGGCGCAATCGCGGATCTCGCGCTCGCCCGGCAGGAACACGAGCACATCACCCTGCCCCAGGCGGCACACTTCATCGACGGCATCGACCACGGCGTCCATCAGGTCGCGCTTGTCGCGCGCCGCTTGCGCTCTCGGCGCGAGGTTCGGTGCAGCATCTGAGGCCTGCGCAGGCTTGGGCGTATTGACGCCCGCGACCGGGTCACGATCGACCGCGCGATAGCGCACTTCGACCGCGTACAGACGGCCCGACACCTCGATCACCGGCGCCGGTTTCAGATCGGCCCCATCGCCCTTGCCGAAGTGGCGCGCGAAGCGCTCGGCGTCGATCGTCGCCGACGTGATGATGATCTTCAGGTCGGGCCGGCGCGGCATCAGCTGCTTCAGGTAGCCGAGCAAGAAGTCGATGTTCAGGCTGCGTTCGTGCGCCTCGTCGATGATGATCGTGTCGTAGTTGCGCAGCAGCGGATCGGTCTGCGTTTCAGCCAGGAGGATACCGTCGGTCATCAGCTTGACCGACGCGCCCTTTTGCAACGTGTCGTTGAAGCGCACCTTGAAGCCCACGTGCTCGCCCAGCGGCGTGCCCAGTTCCTGCGCGATGCGCTTGGCGGTGGACGACGCGGCGATCCGGCGCGGCTGCGTGTGGCCGATCAGGCCCTTACTGCCGCGGCCCAGCTCCAGACAGATCTTCGGCAGCTGGGTCGTCTTGCCCGAACCGGTTTCGCCCGAGACGATGACGACCTGGTTCTCCTGGATCGCCTTGGCGATTTCGGCGCGCCGGCCCGAGACCGGCAAGTCTTCGGGGAAGGTAATGGGCGGCAGCGGATTGCGCTCGCGGGGAACATCCTCGCGGGGCGGGCGCTCCTGGCGTGGCTGCCCCTCGCCACGCGCGCGGCGTGGACGTGGCTGGGCAGGTGCAGGGGCCGCACTGGCATTGGAGGTGGCGTCTACGGCGCGCGCCGGTCGTTGCGAAGGCTTGTTACTCTGTTCAGACATTGATTTTTACAAGGTTTTGGTGCGCACATCGCGCAGCGAATTATAATGCGGCAAATGGAAACTCCTACCCAATTCGTCCAGTGGCTGCGCTCGGTCGCGCCGTACATTCACGCATTCGGCGGCAAGACCTTCGTGGTCGCCTTCCCCGGCGAGCTCGTTGCCGCCGGCGCGCTACCGGTACTGGCGCAGGACTTGTCACTACTGGTTGGCCTGGGCATCCGGATCGTGCTGGTGCACGGCTCGCGTCCACAGGTGGCCGAACAGCTCGAACTGCGTAACGTCGAGGGGCGCTTTCACAACGGCGTGCGCGTCACCGACACCGCCGCCCTCGAATGCGCGAAAGAAGCCGCCGGCGAACTGCGCCTCGATATCGAAGCCGCCTTCAGCCAGGGCCTGCCCAACACGCCGATGTCCAATGCCCAGATCAGCATCGTCTCGGGCAACTTCGTCGTCGCCCGCCCGCTTGGCGTGATCGACGGCGTCGACTTCGAACTCACGGGCGTCACGCGCAAGATCGCCGCCGAAAAAATCCACCCGATCCTGCAGACCGAAGACAACCTGGTGCTGCTCTCGCCGCTGGGTTTCTCGCCCACCGGCGAAATCTTCAACCTGACGCTGGAAGACGTCGCCGCATCCGCCGCCATCGCGCTGCACGCCGACAAGCTGATCTTCATTACCGAAACGCCGATGATCGTCGACGCTGCCGGCACCGAGATCCGCGAGCTGTCGTCGCACATGGCCGAAGCCGTGCTGCAGGCGGGCTTCCTGTCCGACTCGGCCGCGTTCTACATGGAGCATGCGATCAAGGCCTGCAACGCCGGCGTCGATCGCGCCCACATCATTCCGTTCGAGATGGACGGCTCGGCGCTGCTCGAGGTATTTACGCACGATGGCGTGGGCACCATGATCAGCCACGAGAACCTCGAAAGCCTGCGTCAGGCCACAATTGAGGACGTTGGCGGAATTATCAAGCTCATCGAGCCACTTGAAGCCGACGGTACGCTGGTCTATCGCGGCCGCGAGCTGATCGAGCGCGAGATCGACCAGTTCTCGGTGATCGACCACGATGGCGTGATCTTCGGCTGCGCCGCGCTGTATCCGTTCCCCGGATCGAAGATGGGCGAGATGGCCTGCCTGACCGTGAGCCAGGACGCGCAGACGCAGGGTGACGGTGAACGCATCCTCAAGCACATGGAAAACCGCGCCCGCGCGGCCGGCCTGACCAAGCTGTTCGTGCTGACCACCCGCACGTCGCACTGGTTCAAGAAGCGCGGCTTCGTGCCGGCCACCGTGGACGACCTGCCGAAAGACCGGCAGCACATGTACAACTGGCAGCGCCGCTCACAGGTCTTGATCAAGACTTTATAATACGCGTCTTACATGACCGAATCACCGAACGAATAACAGGAGTACTCGATGGCCCGCACCGTCCACTGCATCAAACTGAACAAGGAAGCCGAAGGCCTGGATTACCCACCGGTCCCTGGCGAAATGGGCAAGAAGCTGTACCTGCAGGTGTCGAAAGAAGCCTGGCAGGCATGGCTCAAGCACCAGACCATGCTGATCAACGAAAACCGCCTGAACCTGGCCGACGACCGCGCGCGCAAATACCTGGCGACGCAGCTGGAGAAGCACTTCTTCGGCGAAGGCGCCGACCAGGCAATGGGCTACGTGCCGCCACCGGTGTAAGCACGCCGCGCTTCATACGCTGGGCGCACAAAAAAATCCCGCTCGGGGCACTGGCCGCGAGCGGGATTTTTTACGCCTGGTCTCTTACATTTTTTTGCACTGGCGCAGCTCGCAGCGCGCCATGAACACCTGGCCATTCTGGCACTGCATCCGGTAGACCTCGATCGGCCCCGGCTCGGTTACCAGCCCCGCGCCCTGCGTGCTGGTGCAGGCCTGCGCCTTGGCCAGCTTCTCGACCGTGTGCGACGATTCACCGACCTTGAACGGCGTGCGCTGGATCGCTGTCACGTCGGTCGATGCCGCCGGCGCCACAACGGCAGGCTCGGACAGGTCAATCGAACTGCCAAAGACAGAGCAACCTGCCAGCAAGGCAGCGAGCGAAGGAGCAGACAGCAGCAGCGCACGATTCATGGTCGGGTTTCCGGTTACAGCGACAGGGTCTTGACGCCGTCCGCCGTGCCAAGCAGGCAGACATCGGCGCCGGCTTTGGCGAACAGGCCAACGGCGATCACGCCGACGATCTGGTTGATGTTCTCTTCGAGCGCCACCGGATCGGTGATGCTCAAGCCCGCCACGTCGATCAGCTCACCGCCGTTGTCGGTGATGAAGGCCTGATCGGTACCAGCCTTGAGGCGCAGCTTTGGCTGGCCGCCCAGCGCCGCCAGCTGGCGCATCACCGAGGCACGCGCCATCGGGATCACTTCGACCGGCAACGCGAATGCGCCCAGCGTCTCAACCAGCTTGGAGCCGTCGGCGATGCAGACGAATTTCTTTGCCACCGACGCGACGATTTTCTCGCGCGTGAGCGCTGCGCCGCCACCCTTGATCATCGCGCCCTGCGCGTTGATTTCGTCGGCGCCATCGATGTAGACCGCCATCGACTCGACATCGTTCAGGTCGAACACGGGGATGCCGTGGCCGCGCAGGCGGCTTGCCGTGGCTTCGGACGACGCGACGGTGCCCTTGATGCGGTCCTTGATCTTCGCCAGTTCGTCGATGAAGAAGTTGGCGGTCGAGCCGGTGCCCACGCCGATGATTTCACCCTCGACCACGTAATCGATGGCGGCGCGTGCTACGGCTTGTTTCAGTTCGTCTTGAGTCATGATGCTTCGGTAAAAAAGGAATACGCCATTCTAGCGGATCGGCGCCGCCCTTTTTCCAAAATTGGCGGGCCTTCGCCGCCAAATTCAGGCCTCTCAATGCGCCATGCATTGCCATTCGCGCACCGGTGCATCAAACTCGGCCTTTACTTGGTATTTATCTGGCATACATACAATGAACATCTTCACCAGGAAGCGCGTTGTCATCGCCGTTGCCGTCCTCGCTGCCATCGCCGTCGCCGTTGCCGTCGTCAAGCGCAAGGACGACGCCGTACCACCATCCCAATACCGCAGCACCGTCGTGGACCGCGGCGCCATCAACCAGACCGTCACCGCCACCGGCACCATCAATCCGGTCGCGCTGATCAACGTCGGCTCGCAGGTATCGGGCACCGTGGCCGAACTGAATGCCGACTTCAACGACCGCGTGAAAAAAGGCCAGGTGCTGCTCAAGCTCGAGCCGACCATCTTCAATGCCCAGGTGCGCCAGGCTGAAGCCAACATCGCATCGGCGCGCGCCAGTCTGCGCCTGGCCCAGGCCACGTTCGAGCGCAACGAGCAGCTGGTGGCGCAGAACTTCCTGTCCGGCCTCGCGCTCGACCAGTCCAAGCGCGAGATGCAGGTCGCGCAGGCCAACCTGACGCTGGCGCAGGCGCAGCACGACCGCGCCAGGGCGGACCTGAACAACAGCGTGATCCGCTCGCCGATCGACGGCGTCGTCATCAAGCGCACGATCGACCTGGGCCAGACCGTGGCAGCCTCGTTCAACACGCCGAACCTGTTCCAGATCGCGCAAGACCTGACCAAGATGCAGATCGATACCAGCGTGTCCGAAGCCGACGTCGGCCAGCTCAAGGATGGCCTGCCGGCCCGCTTCGTCGTCGATGCCTATCCCGACCGCGAATTTGCCGCCACCATGCGCCAGTTCCGCCTCGCGCCGAACGTGGTACAGAACGTCGTGACCTACAACGTGGTGCTCGACGTCGACAACGTCGACGAACTGCTCAAGCCCGGCATGACGGCGCAGGTGCGGCTGGTGGTGGCGAATCGCCCGGACGTGCTGCGTATCCCGACCACCGCGCTGCGCTTCCGGCTGTCGGAAGAAGAACAGGAAGCCGAACGCAAGCGCAACAAGGACGCCAAACCAGGCGCCGTTGCGGCTACGCCTGCCCCCGTCAAGGACGACGACGTCGCATTCCGCAGCGCGAGCGACACCACGCGCATGTTCAAGATTTACAAGCTCGATGCGATGAACCGGCCGCAACCGGTCGACATCCGCGCCGGTCTGTCGAACTTCCGCTATACCGAAGTCGTCTCGGGCGACCTGAAGCCGGGCGACCGCGTCGTCACCCGCTCGCTGGCCACGCCGGAAAATCCATGACCGGGCCGCTGATCGACATCCGCGGCGTGGTCAAGACCTACCTGAGCGGCGCTGTCGAAACCCCGGTGCTGCACGGCGTCGACCTGTGCGTGGAGCACGGCGACTTCGTCTCGGTCATGGGCCAGTCTGGCTCCGGCAAGTCGACGCTGATGAATATCCTCGGATGCCTGGACCAGGCGACCGGCGGCACCTATCTGCTGAACGGCGTCGACACGCGCACGCTCGGGCGCGCCGAACTGGCCGACATCCGCAACCGCACGATCGGCTTCGTGTTCCAGAGCTTCAACCTCATCAAGCGCATGAGCGTGGCCGAGAACGTCGCCCTGCCCCTGATCTATGGCGGCATGGGCCGCGCCAAGGCGCAGGCGCGCGCGGTGCAGGAGCTCGAGCGCGTGGGCCTGGGCGAGTTTGCCAGGCGCACCCCGAGCCAGCTGTCGGGCGGCCAGCAGCAGCGCGTGGCCATCGCACGCGCCCTCGTGACCGATCCGCCGCTGCTGCTGGCCGATGAACCGACCGGCAACCTCGACACCCACACGAGCGACGACATCATGACCAGCTTCGGCACCCTGAACCGCGAGCGAGGCATCACGATCGTGCTGGTGACGCACGAACCCGATGTCGCCGCCTACAGCCGGCGCCTGGTGCGCCTGAAGGATGGCCGCGTGCTGTACGACGGCCCGGCGGCCGAAGGCCTGCAACTGGCAGGCAGCCAGGCGGGAGCCGCGCGATGAACCTGGTCCAGGTCCTGATCGAGTCGTTCCGTTCGATGGCGGCCAACCGGCTGCGCACTGCCCTGACGATGCTGGGTATCGTGATTGGCATCGCGTCGGTCGTGCTGCTGCTGGCACTGGGCGACAGCATGCAGCGCTTCATCGGCAAGCAGTTGCAGATGCTGGGCACGAACATGGTCTACGTGATGCCGGGGGGCGACCGCACCGCCGCCCAGCGCGCCCGCGAAGGCAAGGTGGCGGTGCTGACGCTGGACGATGCCGAAGCACTCAACGCGCTACCCAGCCTGACCGGCGCCGCGCCGGCGCTGCAGGGCAGCTTCAAGGTCACCGCCGGCAACGAGAACGCCAGCAGCATGGTCATGGGCGTGACGCCGGCGATGTTCACGATCCGTAACTGGAAGGTCGACCAGGGCACGCTGTTCAGCGAAAGCGACGTGCGCGCCAGCGCGCGCCTGGTGGTGATCGGCCAGAAGGTGGCGGACCAGTTCTTTTACCGCGCCGATCCGCTCGGCCAGTTCCTGCGCATCGAGAACGTCGCGTTCCAGGTGGTGGGCGTGCTGGCCGGCGAAGGCCGCCAGACCGACGGCACCGACCTGGCCGAACAGATCCTCGTGCCAATCACGGCGGCGAGCGCCAACCTGGTCAAGTCGCCGTTTCCGCAGAACGTCCATTACATCAATGCACAGGGCCGGCCCGGCGTGGCGATGACGGATGCGATCGAGGACATCAAGGAAGTCATCCGCAGCCGGCACCGGATTCGCGTCGACGATCCCGACGACTTCCGGGTGCAGAACCTGAACACGATCGCCGAAACGGCCAACAAGATCACGGCCGGCGTCGCGCTGCTGCTTGGCCTGATCGGCGCGATCTCGCTGCTGGTCGGGGGCATCGGCATCATGAACATCATGCTGGTGTCGGTGACCGAGCGCACGCGCGAAATCGGCATCCGCATGGCGATCGGCGCGCGGCCCAACGACGTGCTGATGCAGTTTCTGGCCGAGGCGGTGGTGATCTGCCTGGCCGGTGGCCTGGTCGGCATTGCCATTGCGGCCGGCGGCGCGGTCTTGATCACGAAGTTTGCGGACTTTGAGGTCTATCTCACCATCAGCGCGGTCATGGTGGCGTGCGGGTTTGCCACGGCGGTGGGCGTGTTCTTCGGCTTTTATCCGGCCCGGCGCGCCTCGCGCCTGCTGCCGGTGGATTGCCTGCGCTACGAATGAGCGCAGCGCAGCAGGCTACCCATCCTGCCTGCTGCGCTTGCGGGGCTTGACCGGCTTTGGCTCTACCGGAGGCTCGCCGTCGGCCGTCGCGTGCGCGGGCGTGTGCGTATTCTCATGCGTGTGCGACGACATGATCGCCTGCATCTGCTCCTCATCCTCACTCGACATCACGGTCAGCACCTCGGCCTCGTCGCAGCCTTCCGGCGCCAGGTACGCGTGCCCCATGCTCGAATCGAAGTAGATTGACTGCCCTTCCCTGAGCACCACCGGATCGTAGAACTCGCTGTGCAGCACGACCGCGCCCTTGAGCACGTACGTGAATTCTTCGCCCGAGTGATGCACCAGCTGCCCGAACTGCTTGACCGACTTGGCGCGGATGCGCGCGATCACGGGAATCATCCGCTTGCGGCGCAGCTCTGCGCACAGGTAGTGGTAGTCGTAGTTGGGCGTCTCCACGCGCACCGCACTGGCCAGATCGCCGATGCTGCGCCGCGCCGTCACCGGCGTGTCTGCGCCCTTGTCTTCTTCGGCAAACAACTCGGACATACGCATCCCGAGCTTTTGGCTCAGCTGGTACAGCTTGTCGTAGCTGAGCGTCAGCTGGCCGTGCTCCACCTTCGACAGCGTGGAGACCGGGATGCCGCTGTTTGCGCTCATTTCTTTCAGCGTCCACCCCTTGCGGCTGCGCAGGCCGCGGATCAACGCGCCAAGGGTCGGGGATTCAGAGGTCATGGACGGCATTCATAAAATGTTGACATGGTTTCCGATTGGGTAGATATTTCTCTAATCAGAGAAAAATACTCGGATCAAGCTTTATTTTATAGGCTGGCCCGATCGACCGCAATCAACCGTATGGATAGGGAGCCTTGATGAGATTTCTGAAGATGGTCTTGATGAGCGTTGTCTGCTGGAGCGCCGGCGCCGCCGCGCAGCAGGCGCCCCAGGCCCCGGCCGTGCCGCCCTCGCCTGCTGGCGCGAAGCCGGCGGCGACGCCGCCATCCGGGCCGCCGCCAACGCTGGTTGCGGCGCCCCGCGCCGGCAATGGCAAAACGCTCGACAAGACGGACGTCGACACCTGGCTCGACGGCTACATGCCATTCGCGTTGAACAAGAGCGACATCCCCGGCGCAGTGGTCGTCGTGGTCAAGGACGGCCAGATCCTCACCGCGCGCGGCTTCGGTTATGCCGACGTCGACAAGCGCACGCCGGTCGACCCGGAGCGCACGCTGTTCCGGCCCGGCTCGGTCTCCAAGCTCGTGACCTGGACCGCCGTCATGCAACTGGTCGAACAGGGCAAGCTCGATCTGGATGCCGACATCAACGGGTACCTCGATTTCAAGATCGCCCCGCGCGCCGGCAAGCCCGTCACGATGCGCCAGATCATGACCCACACCGCCGGCTTCGAAGAGTCGGTGAAGTACCTGATCGTCTACGACAAGGCGGATATCCGCCCGCTCTGCGAACTGCTCAAGGAACGCGTCCCGGCGCGCATCTTTGACGCCGGCACCACGCCCGCCTACTCCAACTACGCCACCTCGCTGGCCGGCTACATCGTCGGGCGCATCGCCGGCATGTCGTTCGACGATTATGTGGAGCAGCGCATCTTCGCACCGCTGAACATGCGCACCGCGAGCTTCCGCCAGCCACTGCCGCCTGCACTGGCGCCGCTGGCGGCTACCGGCTACAGCAAGCCGGGCCAGCCATCGCTGGGCTTCGAAGTCGTCAACTCGGCGCCAGCCGGCGGCCTGTCGGCCAGCGGCACCGACATGGCCAACTTCATGATCGCGCACCTGCAGAAAGGCCAGTTCAACGGCGCGCGCATCCTGTCCGAGGCCACCGCCAACGCGATGCACAGCAGTTCGCTGGACAAGGTCAACCCCGCGTCGCTGCTGCCACCACTCAACCGCATGGAACTGGGCTTTTTTGAAACCAACGTCAATGGCCGCAGCGTGATCGCCCACCTGGGCGACACCGAAGCGTTCCACACGTCGCTGCACCTGTACATGGACGATGGCGTCGGCCTGTACCTGTCGGTCAACAGCAGCGGGCGCGAAGGCGCCTCCAACCCGCTGCGCAGCGCCCTGTTCCAGGACTTCTCGGACCGCTACCTCCCCTCCACGCTGCCGCCCGATGGCCGCGTCGACGCGAAACTCGCTGCGCAGCACGCGCAGATGATGACCGGCTCGTGGGAAAGCAGCCGCCGCGCCGAGACCAACTTCTTCGCCATCTTCGACCTGCTTGGCCAGGTCAAGGTGGCCGTTGACGACAAGGGCGCGCTCGTCATTCCGGCCATGGTGGGAACCAACGGCCGGCCCCGCGAATGGGTCGAGATCGCGCCGTTTGTCTGGCGCGACCGCAATGGCGAAGACCGCCTCGCGGCGCAGGTTGTCAACGATCGCGTGGTCCGCTGGAGCATGGACTTCATGTCGCCGTTCATGGTCATGGAACCCGTCCCGGCCGGGAAGAACAGCGCCTGGCTGCTGCCGGCCGTTGGCGCGGCGCTGGCCGTGTTCGTGTTCGCGGTGCTGGCCATGCCGGCCGGCTGGATCGTGCGCCGCCGCTTCAAGCTGCAGCATGTGTTGACCGGCCCGGCGCGCAAGGCGGCGCTGGCCACGCGCATCTCAGCTGCGGCCTGCCTGGCGGTGCTGGCGGGCTGGGTGGGCATCGTGTCGGTATTCGATATCAGCCTCAAATACGCTACCGCCTCGCTCGACCCGTGGCTGTGGCTCCTGCAGATCGGCGGCTTGCTGGCCTTCGTGGCGGCGCTGCTGGCAGGCGCGCGCAATCTGCAACTGGCGTTTGCGCCCGGCCAGGGTCGCCTGCGCCGCGTATGGAGCGTGCTGTTCCTGGCCTCGGCGCTGCTGATCGCTTATGTCTGCCTGCGCTTCGGCCTGTTGTCCATGACGGTGGCTTACTGATGGCCCGCGTCACCATGACGGTCGCCGTCGAGAAGCTGCGTTTGACCACGCCATTTCGCATCTCGGGCTACCTGTTCGACGCGTTCAACGTCGTCGTCGTGACGCTCGGTGATGGCCGCCACAGCGGGCGCGGCGAAGGCGGCGGCGTGTACTACCTGGGCGACGATGTGCCGCACATGCTGGCGCAGCTCGACGGCGCCAGCGCCGCGATCGCCGCCGGCCCGACGCGGGATGAACTGCGCGCGATCCTGCCGCCCGGCGGCGCGCGCAATGCCGTCGACTGCGCGTTGTGGGAGCTCGAAGCAGCGCGCGCCGGCGTGCCGGTCTGGCAGCTGGCTGGCAAGAGCGCACCACGGCCGCTGCGCACGACCTTCACGCTGGGCGCCGACACGCCATCGGCGATGGCCGCCACCGCGCAGCGCCATGCGCAGGCGCGCTCGATCAAGATCAAGCTGACGGGCGATCTGGCACTCGACCTGGCGCGCGTGGCGGCGATCCGCGCCGCGCGGCCCGAGGTCTGGCTGGGCGTCGACGGCAACCAGGGATTCACGGCCGGCCAGCTCGATGCGCTGATCGCCGGCCTCGTGGAACAGGACGTGGCCCTGCTCGAACAACCGCTGGCGCGCGGCGACGAAGCCAGCCTGGAAGGCCTGCGCTCGCCGATTCCGCTCGCGGGTGATGAGAGTATCCAGTCGCTGGACGATATCGCCGCCAGCGTCGGGCGCTACGACATCGTCAACATCAAACTCGACAAATGCGGCGGCCTGACCGAGGGCCTGCTGATGGCGCAGGAAGCGCGGCGCCTGGGCCTGCAGGTCATGGTCGGCAATATGGGCGGCTCGAGCCTGGCGATGGCCCCGAGCTTCGTGCTGGGCCAGGAATGCGACATCGTCGACCTGGATGGCCCGATCTTCCTGGCCGCCGATCGCCGTCCGGGCGTCGAGTACTTCGCCGGCAATGTCTGGTCGGGGCCCGCCGTCTGGGGCGGCGCAGCGAAGGCCACGGCATGACCGGCACGCAGATCCAACCCACGTGGTTCGGCCATCCGCGCGGCCTGACGGTGCTGTTCCTGACGAATATGTGGGAACAGTTCTCGTACTACGGCATGCGCGCGCTGCTGGTCTACTTCATGACCAAGGAACTGCTGTTCGGCCAGGCCCACGCCTCGTTCATCTACGGCGCCTACACGGCCGCCGCCTATTTCACGCCGATCCTCGGCGGCATGCTGGCCGACCGTGTTCTTGGCAAGCGGCGCGCCATCATCATCGGCGCCTCGGTCATGGCGGCGGGCCACTTCATGATGACCTTCGACGCGTTGTTCTACCTGGCGCTGGCGACCATCGCGCTCGGCAACGGCCTGTTCTTGCCCACGCTGCCAAGCCAGGTCGGCGACCTGTATGCGCGCGGCGACGCGCGCCGTGGCTGGGCCTTCAACGTGTATTACGTCGGGATCAATATCGGCGGCTTCCTCGCGCCGCTGATCTGCGGCACGGTGGGCGAGCTGTATGGCTGGCATTACGGCTTCGGCCTGGCCGGCATCGGCATGCTGCTCGGCCTTGCCATCTACGTCGGCGGGGCGCGCTACCTGCCGCCCGAGACCCTGCCGGCCAGGTCCACCGTGACGACCGACGCACCGCGCGGCTTGGGCCGCGAAACGATCCTGGTGCTGATCGGGATCGGCCTGGCCGTCACGGTGTTTCGCGCCGCCTACGAGCAGGTCGGCAACACGGTCGCGCTGTGGGCCGACAGCGGCGTCGATCGTGCGGCCGGAGGCTTTCTCATTCCGATGACGTGGTTCCAGTCGCTCAATCCGCTGTTCGTGATGCTGCTTACGCCACCGCTGCTGGCCTACTGGCACCGCCGGGCGGCGGCCGGCACCGACCAGGCGCCGCTGCGGCGCATGGCGGTCGGCGCGCTGATCGTGGCGCTGGCCTATCTGTTGCTGGCGGCAGTCGGCTGGACCGCCAATGGCCAGGTCACGGGCTGGATCTGGCTCGTGCTGTTCTTTCTGGTGCTGACGATCGGCGAGCTGTTCATCCTGCCGACCGGCCTGGGCCTGTTTGCCCGCCTGGCGCCGCGCCATCTGGGCAGCACGACGGTGGCGGCGTGGTTCCTCGTCACCTTCTCCGGCAGCCTGGCGGCGGGCCTGGTGGGCAGCCTGTGGAGCCGCTTTGCCCCGGGCGCGTTCTTCGCCCTGCTCGCACTGCTGTCGGCGATCGCCGCCGGCCTGCTGTGGCGTCTGCACCAGCCGATGCAGGCAGCAGACCGGCTGCACGCGATGACGCCCGCACCATCCGCACCCTAATCACAACGACTACCGGGAGAAATTCATGGCAACAGTAGCAGGCCGCATCGCAGTGACTTCCATGGCGCTGGCCATATCGAGTGCCTTCGCAGCAGACCAGGCCGCGCCGCAGGACGACGTCCAGCAAGTCGTCGTGACCGCGCAAAAACGCGCGCAGACGATGGTCGACGTGCCGCAGTCGATGTCGGTGGTGGGCGGCGACACGCTCGACAAGCACCAGGCCACCGGCTTTGCCGATTACCTGAAACTCGTGCCCAGCCTGCAGCTGGTGCAAAGCACACCGGGCGAAGGCCGGCTGGTGCTGCGCGGGCTGGACACGGGCGGCGTAGCGTCCACCGTGGCGGTCTATCTCGACGAAACACCGTTCGGTTCAAGCAGCGGCCTGGCCAATGGCGCGATCCTGGCGGGCGACTTCGACACCTTCGACCTGGCCCGCATCGAGGTCTTGCGCGGGCCGCAGGGCGCGCTGTACGGCGCCAGCTCGCTCGGTGGCCTGGTCAAGTTCGTGACCAATGCGCCGGAGCTCGATCGCTTCGCACTGCGCGCGCGGCTGGGCGCGGCAACGGTCGACGGCGGCAAGGTGGCGTACCGCTCGAACCTGGTGGTCAACACGCCACTCAGCGACACGGTGGCGCTGCGCATGTCCGGCTCGTACCAGAAGGAGCCGGGCTTCATCGATTCGATCGGCACCGCCGGCTCGGACATCGAACGCAACATCAACGGCGCCCGCAACTACGGCGGGCGCGCCTCGCTCCTGTACAAGCCCAGCACGGCATTCGACCTGCGCCTGAGCGCCGTGGCGCAGAACATCGCCACCGATGCGCCCGGCACCGTGGAGAGCGATCCGGACACCCTCGAGACGCTGTATGGCCGTCCGACGCAGTCGCAGTTCGTCCCGCACATGCGCGACATCCACTACCGGGTCTTCAATGGCACCGCCAACTGGAACCTGGGCGCAGCCAGCCTGACCTCGTCGACCAGCTACAGCACGCAAAAGCAGTTCGCGCGCGAAGACGTCAGCTTCAACCTGAGCGAGCTGGTCGAAGGTGTGTTCGGCGTGCCCAATGAGCTCTATCTGGGCCAGGAAACCGAACTGAAAAAATTCACGCAGGAGCTGCGCCTGAGTTCCAACGCCGGCAAGCGGTTCGACTGGCTGGCCGGCTTGTACTACACCGATGAACAAGGCGCGATCGCGCAGCGCTACCACGCCGTCGTGCCAGGCTCGATGACGCCAGCCAGCGGCCTGCCGCTGCTGGCCGACATCCGCCTGCGCTCGAACTACCGCGAGGTGGCGGCGTTTGCCAACACGACCATTCACCTCACGCCGGTGTACGACCTCGATGTCGGCGGACGCTATAGCCACAACAAGCAGGACGCCCGCCAGACCGGCGATGGCGCCCTGGCCGGCGGCCCTGGCGACGACAGCGCCGATTCGTCCGAAGGCGTATTTACCTATGCCGTGGCGCTCAAGCGCAAGTTCAGCGAACGCAGCGCCGTGTATGCGCGCGCGGCCAAGGGTTTCCGGCCCGGCGGGCCAAACGTGCTGCCGCCCAATGCCGGCCCGGGCACGCCTGCCACCTATGATTCGGACAGCGTGATGAGCTACGAGGCCGGCATCAAGACCCAGACGGTCGACGGCATGTGGTCCCTGGACCTGTCGGCCTTTCACATCAAATGGAAGGACATCCAGCTGCTGGCGGTGGTCAACGGGTTTGGCGTGAACACCAACGGGGCCGGCGCCACCGCCGACGGCGTCGAGATCAGCGCGGGCTTCCGTCCGATACGCGGCCTGCGCCTGTCGGCCAACGGCGCCTGGAACAAGGCGCGCCTCGATGGCGCGACCGATCCGCTGGTGGGCGGCTTCAAGGGCGACCGCCTGCCCTTCTCGCCGAAGTACACGGCCGCGCTGCTGGCCGACTATCGCTGGACGATCCGCGACACCACGCCCGCCTACGCCGGCGTCTCGGTGCGCCGCATCTCGGGGCAATTCGCATCGTTCGACTTCGACTACCGCACGGCCAATGGCCGCCAGCGCGAGATCCCGTCGTATAACGTGTTCGACGCCCATGCCGGCGTCGAACTGGGCACCTGGACGGTTGAACTGTACGGCAAGAACCTGGGCAACAGCGACGGCAGGACGTCCACCGCATCGTTGCTGGCCAACGGCGGCTTCGTCCATCCGAATGGCGCGCTCGGTACCGGCGTGATCGCGCCGCGCACGCTCGGCTTCACGCTGACGAAGGAGTATTAATGGCGCCCGCACCGAACGACACACGCGCTGTGGGCCGCTGCCTGCTGTTTCTCGGCGACGTGACCGAATCCGGTTTCGCCAAGACCGCCTTTGGCCTGCGCGACTGGGCCGGCGAGCGCTGCGTGGGCGAGCTGCGCCTGCCAGGTGCCACGGTGACCACCGGCCTGCCCGCGCTGACCGCCAGACAGGCCGCGGCGAAAGGAGCAACCGCCATCGTCATCGGCGTGGCCGCGCCAGGCGGCACCATCCCCGCGAGCTGGGTGCCGGCGCTGGCCGAGGCGCTCGCGGCGGGCCTGGACATCGTCTCGGGCATGCACGTGCGCCTCGACCAGTTCGCCGTGCTGAAAGACGCTGCGGCGCGCCACGGCCGGCGCCTGATCGACGTGCGCACGCCGCCCGCCGACATCCCCATCGCCAGCGGCCAGCCCCGCCCGGGCCGGCGCATCCTCACGGTCGGCACCGACTGCGCACTTGGCAAGAAGTACACCGCGCTCGCACTGGGTCGTGGCCTCGCCACGCGCGGCCTGGACGTGACCTTTCGCGCCACCGGCCAGACCGGCATCATGATCGCAGGCAGCGGCATGCCGATCGATGCCGTGGTGTCGGACTTCGTGGCCGGCGCGGCGGAGATGCTCAGTCCAGCGGCGGCGCCCGGACACATCGACGTGATCGAGGGCCAGGGCTCGCTGTTTCATCCCGCATTTGCCGGTGTCTCGCTCGGCCTGCTGCATGGCAGCCAGCCCGACATGTTCGTGGTCTGCCACGACCCGGCGCGCCGCCACCAGCTCGGGTATCCGGGTTCGCCATTGCCGTCGATCGAGACCGTGATCGAACAGACGATCGTGCTCGGACGCGTGACCAATCCAGCCATCCGCTGCATCGGCATCGCGCTCAATACCGGGGGCATGGATGCGTTGGCTGCGCAGGCCGCCATTGAGGCACATGCCCGCCGTTTGCCGTACCCTGTTGCCGACCCGATGCGCGGCGGCGCCGATTTCGAGCGCCTGCTCGACGCCTGCCTGGAGATGCCATGAACTGCCCTCGTCTTGTTCCTTCCATCCTGCTGGCGCTTGCCTGCGCCCCTGCGCTGGCCGCGCCGCCGGCCGGCTTCGAAGCCCGCGTCGAGACGCTGCGCCAGCGCGTGGGCACGCCAGGCCTGGCCATTGCCATCGTCGAAGACGGCAAGACGACGCTGGCGCGCGGCTTCGGCGTGCGCCAGCTCGGTGCGCCGGCGCCCGTTGACGGCGACACGCTGTTCCCGATCGGCTCGACCACCAAGGCGATGACGGCCGCCGCACTGGCCACGCTGGTCGATGCCGGCAAGCTCACGTGGGATGACAAGGTCACCGACCACCTGCCCGCGTTCCAGATGTACGACCCGTGGGTCACGCGCGAACTCACGATCCGCGACCTGCTGACACACCGCGCCGGCCTGGGCTACGGCGCGGGCGACCTGCTGTTCGTGCCGCGCACGAACCTGTCGCGCGCCGAGACCGTGCGCCGCGTACGCTACCTGAAGCCAGCCACCAGCTTTCGCAGCACCTATGCATATTCGAACCTGATGTATGTCGTGGCGGGCCAGCTGATCGAGCAAGTAAGCGGCCAGCCGTGGGAGGCTTACGCGCGCGAGCACGTGCTGCGCCCGAGCGGCATGCGGCTGTCCACCACCGACAACGTCGACAACTTCGCCACCGCCAACCGCGCCTTTCCGCACGCGCGCATGGACGGCGGGCTGCGTGGCGCCGGCACCCAGGTGCGCCTGGACGAACGCGATGACCTGGGCCGCAACGCGGCGCCCGCCGGCGGCGTGGCCAGCAACGCCAACGACCTGGCGGCGTGGCTGCACACGCAGCTGGCCGGCGGCGTCGCGCCGGATGGCAAGCGTGTCTTCAGCAAGGCCACGCATGCGCAGATGTGGGCGCCATCGATGACCGTGCCGCTCGACGAGATGCCGCCGGAACTGAAACTGATTGAATCGACCTTCGCCAACTATGGCCTGGGCTGGGACCTGGTGGACTACCGCGGCGCGCGCATGGTCTGGCATGGCGGCGCGGTGCTGGGCTTTGGCACGGCTGTCGTGATGCTGCCCGAGCAGAAGGTGGGCTTTGCGATTGCGATCAACAGCGAGGACGGTGAGCTGGTACGGGGCCTGATGTACGAACTGGCCGACCACTACCTGGCCAAGCCGAAGGCCGACTGGCCGGCCACGTTCGAAACCTACAAGGCGAAGAAGATCGCACAGGGCCTCGCGCTGCAGAAGAGCAGCGCCGCCAAACCGGTGCGTTCAACGCCACTGGTGGCGCCGGCGGCGCTGGCCGGGACGTATGCCGACCCGTGGTATGGCAAGATCACCATCGCGGCGGCGAAGAATGGTTTGCGGGTCGACTTCGGCTCGACGCCGCGCATGGCGGGCCCGCTCGTACACTGGCAATACGATACCTGGATCGCGCGCTTCGACGACGAGACCATCGAGCCTGCGTACCTGAGCTTTGCATTCGACCAGGACGGCAAGGTCGAACGCATCACCCTCAAGCCGGTCTCGCCCATCGCCGATTTCAGCTGGGATTACGCGGACCTGAATTTCACCCCGATCAAGGCGCCCGAATGAACCGCAACATGACGTCCACCATGGCACTGGCCTGCGCACTGCTGGCCGGCTGCGCCACGCCGGCAGCGAATCCAGTCGATCCGACGCACCGCAAACTACTGACACTCGACGCACACCTCGACACGCCCGTGCATTTTGGCCGCGCCGGCTGGGATTTTGGCGCCCGTCACGATCCGGCCACCGAGATCGCGCAACTCGACCTGCCCCGCATGGCCGACGGCAGCCTGGATGGCGGTTTCTTCGTGATCTATACCGAGCAGGGGCCGCTGACGGCGGACGGCTTTGCCGCAGCGCGCCGCCACGCGCTGGCACGCTCGGCGCTGATCGACACCACGCTCGCGCGCCATGCGGACCGCATCGGCGTGGCCACGAGCGCGCACGACGCGCGCCGCCTCGACGCGGCCGGCAAGCTGGTGGCATTCAAGAGCATCGAGAACAGCTATCCTCTCGGTGAGAGCGTGACTGCGCTGGCGCAATTCCAGCGCCAGGGCGTGCGCCTGGTGGGCGTCGTCCATAGTTTGAACAACCAGTTTGCCGACTCGTCGACCGACAAGCCGCGCTGGAATGGTCTGAGCCCGCTGGGGCGCGACTGGGTGGCTGAAATGAACCGGCTCGGGATGGTGATCGACGCGAGCCACGCGTCCGACGCTGTCGTCGATCAGTTGCTGGACCTGTCGCGCGCCCCGCTGCTGCTGTCGCACACCAGTTCGCGCACGAGCTTCGACCATCCGCGCAACCTGGACGATGCGCGCATCCGCCGCATCGCTGCGGCCGGCGGCGCGGTATGCGCATCGACCATTTACCTGGGCACGATGCGCATGAGTCCAAGACGGGGCGAATTGTTCGACCAGATCGACCATATCGGCGGCATGACCCCGGCGCAGCAGACGGCGCTGGGCAAGGAGTGGCTCGCGCTCGAAGCTGCCACGCCGATGTGGAGCACGAGCTTCGACCAATACATGGCCTCGCTGCAGCACCTGATCGACGTCGCCGGCATCGATCACGTGTGCATGGGCGCGGACTTCGATGGCGGCGGCGGGTTTCCCGGATTGGCCGATGTGTCGCTACTACCGCGCATCACGGCGCGGCTGAAAGCTGGTGGGATGTCGGACACCGATCTGGGCAAGCTGTGGAGCGGCAACCTGCTGCGTGTACTGGATGCAGCGGCCAAGGCGGCGCAGTGAGCAGGTCAACCTGCCATAGCCCCGTGTTATGGCCGGTCACGTCTCGTGCATTGGTTCGTCGACAACTCCGATATGCAATCGTTATCGGATCATAGCAACCAAGTATCATATTGTTTCGCGCAAGCAACAATTATCGATATTGCCGGATTTTTTGATATCCAACCAGCTTGTCTGCGTTTACGCTTGCCGCTGTGCACATGCGTTCCCGGCACGGTGCACGCCCCGGCTTCACCAGGTTGCCGGGGCATCACTTGCTACCTCAACGGATATTATGAAAATCAACGATCTCAAAATAGGCGTCCGCCTCGGCGGCGCTTTTGCCGCCGTGCTCGCCCTGATGGTCCTGATGCTGGGCGTCGCCTTCTCGCAGCTCGACCGGATCGCCGACGCCAAGCAGACCATGGCGCAAACGTCCTACCGCGCCAAGCTGGCCAAGGAGTGGAGCCAGGGCACCGTCACCAACAGCGTCAGCACCGTTGCCAAGTACAAGAGCATCGATCCGGCTGACGAGAAGTACCATGACGCGCAGATGAAAGTCATCAGCGACAGGGCCGGCAAGCTGCAGAAAGAACTCGAATCCCTGGTCCAGAGCGAACAGGGCAAGGCGCTGCTGGCAGAAATCGCCACTGAGCGCGCCAAGTATTCGGTGATGCGCAACGAGGGCTTCAAGATGAAGAGCGCGCTTGGCGCCGACAACGCCGAGGTCAAGGCGTTCTTCGAGACCAAGGTCATTCCCGAAATGCGCCTCTACGTTGCCACCATCGAGAATCTCGCGACCTACCAGGAGCAATTGTTCACTGATGCGGACACCAGCATCGACGCCATCGTCGTGTCGGCAACGCGGATCCTGATCGGCCTGGGCATCGCGGCGCTGGCCATCGGCGCGGCCTGCGGCTGGCTGCTCACGCGCAGCATCACGCGTCCGCTGGCGCATGCAGTGGGCCTGGCGCGCCAGGTGGCCTCGGGCGACCTGACGGCGGATATCCGCGCCGAATCGCGCGACGAAGTGGGCGACCTGGTGCTGGCGCTCAAGACCATGAACGACAACCTGCTCAAGACCGTGACTGAAGTGCGGGCCGGCACCGAGACCATCGTCACCGCATCGCAGCAGATCGCCTCGGGCAATCTCGACCTGTCGTCGCGCACCGAGCAGCAAGCCAGCTCGCTTGAAGAGACGGCGTCGTCGATGGAAGAACTGACCAGCACCGTGCGCCAGAACGCCGACAATGCGCGTCAGGCCAATGTGCTGGCCAAGAATGCCTCGCAGATCGCGGCGCATGGCGGTGAAGTGGTGTCGCAGGTGGTGACCACGATGGCGTCGATCAACGCGTCGTCGAAGAAGATCGGCGACATCATTGCCGTGATCGACGGCATCGCGTTCCAGACCAATATCCTGGCCCTGAATGCAGCGGTCGAAGCGGCGCGCGCCGGTGAACAGGGGCGCGGCTTTGCGGTGGTGGCCAGCGAAGTGCGCAACCTCGCGCAGCGCTCCGCCGCGGCGGCCAAGGAGATCCGCGGCCTGATCAGCGACTCCGTCACGAAGGTCGAGGCCGGTGGTCGTCTGGTCGACGAAGCCGGCGTGACGATGCAGGAAATCGTGCAGGGCATCGGGCGCGTCACCGACATCATGGCGGACATCACGCTGGCCAGCGCCGAACAGTCGACGGGCATCGAGCAGGTCAACGAAGCGATCACGCAGATGGATGGCGTGACGCAGCAGAATGCGGCGCTGGTGGAAGAAGCCGCGGCGGCGGCGGCATCGCTGCAGGAGCAGGCCACGACGCTGGCGCAGCTGGTCAGCGTGTTCAATGTCGGCAATGGCAGGCCGGGTGCCGCACGCCAGGCTGCGCAGCCAAGCGTGGCCGGGCGTTCACTGGCCGTGCGCAGCGCAACACCATCGCGCATCAATGTCGAGCGGGTCGAGGACGACGAAGACGCCATCGCCTGATGCTGTCTGCCGCAACGGGCCGCCCTGGCCCGTTGTGGCGCATGAAATAATCATCTTTACACCGTTATTATGCGCGTTACCTGCCCAAGGTAATGTTCACATATTATTTCGTTTACCCTCAGCAACACATTCAGTGAATTTTTCATTTCTGCTGACAATTCTCCTCAATCCGAGATTATTCTGCAACAAGGGTTGCCTGTAAGTACGATTACTTGAAGGCCCCACGATCGTCTCCCCTATTGTCAGGAATGGAATAGAAATGAACATCAAGGACCTCAAAATTGGCACCCGCCTGGGTGCGACGCTCGCCATTATCGTGGCCCTCATGGCCCTCATGGCAGGCAACGCACTATGGCAACTCTTCCAGATTTCAAATGCGAAGACAGAGATGTCCGAGGCCTCTGAAAAATTCATGCTGGCCACACAATGGCGCCAGGGTGTGGCGGTCAACCGGGTCAGCACCATCGCCCGCTTCAAGAGCACCTCCCCCGAAGACGAGACCTACCACGAGCAGGAAATGAAGGCGATCAGCGCCAACGTGAGCAAGGTACAGGACGAGCTGGAATCGCTGATAGAAAGTGACGAAGGCAAGGCATTGATCGCCACCGTGGCGACGCGCCGCACGACCTACATTGACGCGCGCAACACGGCTTACAAGCTCAAGCGGGAACTGGGCCTGGACAATCCGCAGGTCCAGTCACACTTTGAACAAAAAGTGATGCCGGCAATGCTCGCCTACACCGAAAGCGTCAATCAAGTCGCGGCCTTCCAGCAGATGCTGTTTACGGCTGCCAATGATCACATCGAGGTTCTCGACCAGTCTGCACGGCGCTCGCTGATCGTACTGAGCCTGATCGCGCTGGTCGTCAGTATCGTGCTCGGGATACTGCTTGCGCGCAGCATCACCACCCCACTCAAACGCGCCGTGAACCTGGCGCGCCAGGTTGCTTCCGGCGACCTGACCACCGAAATCCGCACCGAGACCCGCGATGAGGTTGGCGACCTGCTGGACGCCCTCAAGACGATGAGCACGAGCCTGCACAAGACCGTGAGCGAAGTGCGCGCTGGTACGGAAACCATCGTCACCGCATCGCGCCAGATCGCGTCGGGCAATATGGACCTGTCGTCGCGCACCGAGCAGCAGGCCAGCTCGCTGGAAGAAACAGCGTCGTCGATGGAAGAAATCACCAGCACCGTGCGCCAGAATGCCGACAATGCGCGTCAGGCCAATGTGCTGGCCAAGAACGCATCGCAGATCGCGCTGCATGGCGGCGACGTGGTGTCGCAGGTGGTGTCCACGATGGCGTCGATCAACGCCTCGTCGAAGAAGATCGGCGACATCATTGCCGTCATCGACGGCATTGCATTCCAGACCAATATCCTGGCCCTGAATGCCGCCGTGGAAGCGGCGCGCGCCGGTGAACAGGGTCGCGGCTTTGCCGTGGTGGCCAGCGAAGTGCGCAACCTTGCGCAGCGCTCGGCCGCTGCGGCGAAGGAAATCCGGGGCCTGATCAGCGACTCGGTTGCGAAGGTCGATGCCGGTGGCCGCCTGGTCGGTGAGGCAGGCACGACGATGCAGGAAATCGTGCAGGGCATCGGGCGCGTGACCGACATCATGGCCGAGATCGCGTCGGCCAGCGCCGAGCAAACGACCGGCATCGAGCAGGTCAACGAAGCCATCACGCAGATGGATGGCGTGACGCAGCAGAATGCGGGGCTGGTCGAGGAAGCGGCGGCTGCGGCGGCGGCGCTGCAGGAGCAGGCGACATCGCTGGCGCAGCTGGTCAGCGTGTTCAATCTGGGGCACGGCGACGCGCCCCGCGCTGGCGCCAGCCGCTCGCTGGCGCTGCACGCGCCAGCCCCGGCACGTGCCGGTGCCAGCATGATCAAGGAACACGAAGGCGCCATCGCCTGATGGTGTCTGCCGCGGCAAGCCGCCCTGGCTTGCCGCAGCGCGTTGGCTAGATGCGCAACCCCGCATCGACCGGCTTCGCGCCGCGCTGCCTGCCATTGGCCGACAGCCGCGCCTCGATCAATTCGAGCATGCCCTGCGCGGCATGCGATAACGCCCGGTCCTTGCGCTGGACGATCAGGATCGGGCGCACCACGGCCTCTGCATCGAGCGGAATGGCAATCAGGTCCAGACTGCGGAACTGGAACAGCGTCAGCTCCGGCACCAGACTCACCCCGAGTCCCTGCCCGATCAGGCCCGCCACCGTGGCCAGGTGCTCGACCTCAAGCCCGGAATGGCGCACGTCGAGCCCCCGCGTCAGTTGGTCGACGTGCTGGCGCACGCTGGTCGATGGCGCAAGGTGAATCAGTTCGCAGCCCACCAGATCCGGCATCCGGATCTTGCGCTTGCGCGCCAGCGGGTGGTCGCGCCGGCAGACAAAGAAAAACGGATCGCTGCACAGGGTGCGGGTTGAAAATTCAGCCAGGTTCGCCCCGGGCGCCGTCAGCGCCAGATCGACCCTGCCCTGGCGCAGCAGATGCAGGCACTGGTCCGACAACGCATCGAACAGCTGCACCGTGATGCCGGGATAGGTGGCCTTGTAGTGCGCGATGACCTCGGGTATGCCGTTGGCCGCCAGCGACGGCAACACGGCCAGCGCCACCCTGCCCTTGCGCCGCGCGATGAAGTCGCCCATGTCGGTGAAGGCCGCGTCGAGGTCGGCCAGCAGGGTGCGCGCCACTTCCACGAACAGTTCGCCTTCGGTGGTCAGGGTGACGTTGCGCGTGTCGCGCTGGACCAGCTTGGCGCCGACAGTCGCCTCGAGCTTCTGGATCACGGCGCTGAACGCCGATTGCGACAGGTGGCAACGCTCGGCCGCCTGGGTGAAATGCCGGTGCTGCTCCAGCGCCAGGAACGCCTGCAACTGCTTGGTGGAGATATTCGGAAGCATCGCGCCTGCCACTTATCGAAAAAGCCGCACAATCAATCGGAAAAATCCATTTTACAACAAAAACCAAGCCCCCCCAGAATGGCCTCAAGTGCTGCATCGATCAGCACATACAATAAACTGGAGACTTCCATGCTGGCCTTCCTCGGCTTTCTGACTATTTTCGCCCTGCTGTTCGTCATCCTTGGCAGGAAGATGTCTGCGCTTGTCGCGCTGATTGCGATCCCTGCACTGACTGCACTGATTGGCGGCTTCGGCGCCGAGATCGGCACCTTCATCACCGACGGCATCAAGGCGATCGCACCGGTGGCCGGCATGCTGCTGTTTGCGATTCTGTTCTTCGGGATCCTGACCGATGCCGGCATGCTCGACCCGATCGTCAACCGCATCCTGAAGATCGTTGGCACCCACCCGGCCCGCATCACGCTTGGCACTGCGGTGCTGGCGGCAATCGTTCACCTCGACGGTTCCGGCGCGGTCACCTTTCTCGTCACCGTGCCGGCGATGCTGCCGCTCTATATCAAGCTGAAGATGGACAAGCGCATCCTGGCCTGCATCGTCGCCATGTCGGCCGGTGTGGCCAATGCCCTGCCATGGGGCGGCCCGACGCTGCGCGCGTCGGCCGCGCTGCATATCCCGATGGCCGAGCTGTATCTGCCGATGGTGCCGGTGCAGATCGCCGGCATGCTGTTCGTGTTTGCCTGTGCCTGGATGATGGGCGTGCGGGAGCAGCGTCGTCTGGGGCTCACCGGGGCCACGCCTGCCGGCGCCGGTGGTGGGATGGGAAGCCATCACGTGCCCGAGATCGACGAGGCACAACAAAAGCTGCGCCGGCCCGGGCGCTTCATTCCCAACCTGCTGCTGGTGGTGATCGTGCTGGCAACGATGATCAGCAATGTGCTCAATCCGGTCGCCTGCTTCATGTTCGGCACCGTGCTGGCCCTGATGATGAACTACCCGGATGTCGCCGAACAGCGCGCCCGCGTCGATGCGCATGCCAAGGCCGCCCTGATGATGGCGAGCATCCTGTTTGCCGCCGGCGTCTTCACCGGCATCATGAAAGGCAGCGGCATGCTCACCGCCATGGCCCAGGTGCTCGCGGCCAGTATCCCGGTCAGCCTGGCGAGCCACCTGCCGTTCGTCACCGGCCTGGTGTCCATGCCGCTCAGTTTGGTGTTCGATCCGGATTCGTTCTATTTCGGCGTGCTGCCGGTGCTGGCCGAGGCTGGCAATACCCTCGGCGTGCCGCAGGTGCAGCTGGCCCAGGCCGCGCTGCTCGGCCAGATGACGACCGGCTTTGCCGTCAGCCCGCTGACACCGGCAACCTTCCTGCTGGTCGGACTGGTGGGCATCGACCTGGGTGAACACCAGCGCTTCACGATTCCATATCTGCTTGCCACTGCGGTATTCATGACCTGCGTCGCCGCGCTGATCGGTCTGTTCCCGTTCTGACGCACCCATTGACCCTTTCGAAAGACTGCACCATGAAAACCCTACGCATCGGCTGCGGCGCCGGCTATTCGGGCGACCGCATCGAACCGGCGCTTGAACTGGCCGAGCATGGCGACCTCAATTACCTCGTGTTCGAATGCCTGGCCGAGCGCACCATCGCCCTCGCCCAGCAAGCCCGGATGAAGGATCCTGCGCTCGGTTACGACCCGCTGCTCGAAGCGCGCATGCTGGCAGTGCTGAAGCCCTGCGCCGACAGGGGCATCAGGATCATCACGAACATGGGCGCGGCAAACCCCCTCGCGGCTGCTGCCAAAACCAGACAGATCGCCGTCTCGCTCGGCCTTGGCCACCTGAAGATCGCCGCCATCACGGGCGACGACGTCCTTGAGCAGCTGCGCCAGGGCGACTACCTCGACGACACGGGCGAACCGGTAGCGGCACTGGGCAGCCGCCTGCTGTCGGCCAACGCGTATCTGGGCGCGCAGCCGCTGGTCGACGCGCTGGCGCAAGGCGCCGACATCGTCATCACCGGCCGTATCGCCGACCCGGCGCTGGTGCTCGCACCGGCCATCCACGCCTTTGGCTGGGCGATGGACGACTGGCAGCGGCTGGGCCAGGGCACGCTGGCCGGGCACCTGCTCGAATGCGCCGGCCAGGTGTGCGGCGGCTACTTTGCCGACCCCGGCGTCAAGGACGTACCAAGCCTGGCGCGGCTGGGTTTCCCGCTCGCCGTGATCGGCGAGGACGGCAGCGTCGAGATCACCAAGGTGGCCGGTTCGGGCGGCTACGTGACCCGCGCCACCTGCACCGAGCAGCTGCTGTACGAAATCCACGATCCGGCCGCGTACCAGACGCCGGACGTCGTGGCCGATTTTTCGGCGGTGACGATGACCGAGTGCGCACCGGACCGCGTCACGCTGCAGGGTGCCAGCGGCCATCCGCGCAGCGGCATGCTGAAAGTATCGATCGGCTACATCGACAGCTACATCGGCGAAGGCCAGATCTCGTACGCGGGGCCAGGCGCACTGGCGCGCGCGCGCCTGGCGCAGGCGATCGTCGCCGAACGGTTCGCACTGACGGGCGTCGCGCTGACCGAGGTGCGCTACGACCTGATCGGCGTGAATGCGCTGCATGGCGACCGTGACGGGCCGGACGCCGCCGAACCGCGCGAGGTGCGGCTGCGCGTCATCGGCCGCACCACCAGCCTGCAGCAAGCGATGCGCATCGGCAACGAAGTCGAAACTCTGTACACCTGCGGGCCGGCGGGCGGCGGCGGCGCCACCCGATCGGCGCGCGAAGTGATCGCGATCCGCTCCACCCTGCTGCCTGCCGCGCAGGTCAGCCCAGTGATCCATTTCGAGGAAACCTGACATGAAACTTCGCGACATCGCGCATTCGCGCGCCGGCGACAAGGGCGACATTTCCAACCTGTCGTTAATCGCGTTTCACGCGGCCGATTACGCACTGCTGGAACAACAGGTCACCGCCGAACGGGTACGCCGGCATTTCGCCGGCATCGTGCACGGCGAGGTGACCCGCTATCTGCTGCCGCAACTGGGCGCCATGAACTTCGTCATGCACCAGGCGCTTGGCGGCGGCGTGACGCGCTCACTGGCCCTGGACGCGCATGGCAAATCGCTCAGCTCGATGCTGCTCGACATGGAACTCGACTGAATCGCCATGCCACCACGCTGTAACCCATAAAAACACACGGAGACAACCATGAAATTATCACCGGCGATTCCGATCGTCATGCTTCTTGCTGCCAGCGGCGCAGCCACGGCCCAATCCAATATCACGATCTATGGCATCGCCGACGCAGGTATCGTGTCCGAACGCGGCGGCGCAGCCGGCAACGTCACCAAAGTCAGTAGCGGCGTCGCGTCTGCCTCGCGCCTGGGATTCAAGGGATCGGAAGAACTGGGCGCGGGCGTCTCGGCGCTGTTCGTGCTCGAGGCCGGGATCTCGATCGACACCGGTGCGCTGGCCTCGTCCGGCCAGGCCTTCAACCGCCAGTCCTTCGTGGGGCTGGCCAGCAAGGACGCCGGCAGTCTGACGGTCGGGCGCCAGTACACCCTGACCTACAACGCCCTCGGTCAGGTCGGCGATCCATTCGGCAGCGGCCTGTCGGGAAGCGCCAAGAACCTGTTCCCGGTCGCGGGCGCCAATCTGCGCGCGAACAATTCGATCATCTACACGACGCCCGTGAAGAATGGCTTCAGCGCAGGGCTGCTGTATTCACTGGGCGAGACCGCCGGCGACAGCGAAGCCGGCAGCCAGTACAACGTCAGCATCAACTACGCCAAGGGACCGGTCAACGCCCGGCTGGCGCACAACCATCGCAACAACGACAGCGCCACCCTCACCGGCACCGACAGCGGTCGCAACACGCTGTTCGTGGCGAATGTCGACTTCAAGGTGGTCAAGGTCTTCTTCGCCTATAGCAACGATAAAGGGCTCAACAGCGCGCCACTGAACAATGCGACGCCACTACCGTACGGCAAGGTGTTCCGACCGAGCCTGCGCGGCGACGACACGCTGGTCGGCGTCACCATCCCGGTCGGCCCGGCGGGCACCATCATGACGTCGTACATCCGCAAGAATGACAAGACCGCGCCGAACCAGGACGCCGCCCAGTATGCGGTGGGCTACGTGCATGCGCTGTCCAAGCGGACCAGTGCGTACACGTCGTACGGCATGATCGACAACCGGAATGGCGCTGGCTATACGGTGGGTAACAATGCCGAGACCGGCTCAGGTGACCGGGCTTTCAATATCGGATTGCGTCATACGTTCTGAACGTGACGGTGGCGGTGACATCATAGAATCGGCGCATCCACACGCAGCAGCGTCTCTCGCGCAGTCGGCGTTGGCAAGGGCACCCAGCCCATGTCCATGACGAATTCACGCGCCAGCTGGCGGTAGCCGGCTGGTGTAAAGTGAATCAGGTCCTTCGCCATCCAGGCTGGTGTTTGTTGCGCCCAATAATAGGACTGCCCGCGTCCGCCCATCGCATCCTGCATGCTCCAGGCGATACAGCCGGCCTCTTCCGCTACTTCCCGCTGCGTCCGGCCTATCTCGGCATGGATGGTGGCAAAGCGCATCAGATCGATGTCGGGGACGCGGCCTGCCTTGCGCCGACGGGTGTTGACGGAGCGCGGCACCAACACGCCGCGGTCACCTGGCGCAATCAGGATGCATGTCGCGGCCGGGAATACGGCCCGCATATTGCGGACAGATTCGGTCAGGGTGTTGCGGTAGGCTGCAAGGTTGAACGGCGCAGCGTTGCCTTCGTTAGTCCCGAATTCGAGCATCACCAGCTGATAGGGCCGCTGCACGAACCAGCGACGCAGATAATCGATATCGGCGGACTTCCAGCCGGCAACCGTCGCGCCCGGATAGCCGAACACATCAATCTCGAATGGATGGGCTTGGGGCGAAGACAGTTCAAGGCCCTGGAAACGCAGGGCGCCTGACACCAGGCGCAACCTGACTTGGGAGATGGGCTGCCCGGCCAATAATTCCAGCACTGCCGGCCCTTCTTGTCCATCAAGGATCACGGGCTGTTCGGACCCGCCATCGACGCTGATCGCCAGATGAACCGGCGCACCCGTTTGCTGGTACAGAATCCGCACGCGTTCATACCCCGGCGCCTTCGCATCCTTCCGGACGTCCCACGCCAATGTGGAATCTGGCTGATCGCTGAACATATTCATCAGGCCAGGACCCGGAGCGGTTGTATTGCCGCGCCCGAGATAGCCAGGTTCGTATTTCCATTGCGGAGACACGCAAGAACGACGGATTGGAAGGCGTATGCCGGCGCGGCCCATATTGGCCGGCAACAATACGTTCGACACCGCATCGCCTGGTACGTTCAGCTGTTTGACCAGCTCTTCGCTGAAGAACCCGGCAGCCAGATGGCTGTCGCCCCAGATCGCCATGCGGTACGGTTGTCCGGGAAAATTCGGCCTGAACGACGGCGGTAGCGTGCCTCGCCGCACCGAGGGACCGTCAGTCGTATCCGTCTGTGTCGGGCGTTTCACCGGCACGGGAAGCATGTCGGGATCCGGTATTTCCATGGGATCCGGATTCTGCGCGGCGGCGGGCCGCTTCGACGGCGCCCTTGGTTCGCATACCAGATCCTTGAAGCCCGCCTGGGCCTGCACTTGAAGCTGGATGAGCGCCGGCGCCGCCGTTATCTGCTGGGCTGCTGCACTGTGTACACCAGCCATGGCCAGGACCAACCACATTACGTTTCGCATAAACTTCTCCGTGCACTGCCAGCAGGCAGCGACTTAGTTGACCGGTACAAAAGAACCCGATGACACCTGGTTGAGCAGGCGCTGCTCGGCCCTGACCCTGTCGATGTAGGCGTCGCTGGTTGCGCCGCCGCCAAAATAGAAACGCAATGCTTCGGTTTCTGAGCCGCCCTTGAGCTTGCGGAAATCCCGCAGGATCTCGGCGCCCACCTTCAGGCTGACGACGGGGTCGAGAAAGGCCGTCTTTCCGCCAAATTTCTCATAGCGTTTGGCATGAATCCTGGGCATGACCTGCATCATGCCCTGTGCGCCAGCTTCGCTTTGGATATATGGATGGAAATTGGATTCGATGGCCATGACGGCGATGAGCAAATTTGGCGAGAAGCCGTATTTTTTGGCAAGCAGGTCTGCTTCGACGACGAGGATTTCAATCACGCTGGCGGACACTCTGTATTTGGCGCCAAGCCACTTGGCGACAGCGGCCTGCGATCGTGATGCCGGTCGGTAGACACGCATCTGTGGGTCGACGCGTGCTGACGGGGCAGGAAACGGCGCGGCCCCCGTTCCCGATGCAGGTACAGAGGCCGGCGCCGCTGCCGCAGCGGGTGCTATCCTGGGGCTGTCTATCGGTGCTTCGGTACGTGCAGGTTCAGCGCGCGGTGTTACCCGCTGCAGCATGTCAGCGACACTGGATGGATAGACGAGCCAATACAGCACGAGCGCCAATGCCAGCAGGCCGAGTGCCCGTATTAGCAGTATCAAATTTTTTACAGCAAACATTCAACTCCTTTAATGCGCCGCCCGGAACGGTCGGCGTTACTGGCAAACGTATTTTCTCGTTCGGGGAACGCACGCATACGGCTCCCGCTAGTCAATCTGCTGCGTATCCATTGGCGCCGAAGCAGCCTGCCCGCGCTCGTGCTGGACATCAGGCGCGTCGGGTGTTTGCTTCGGTGCCGCAGTGGGCGTCGCTGCGGGACTGGCAGTCACGGGAATTGCTTCGGGCTTCGCGGGCGACGCTCCCAACCTGCTGGCCAGTCGCGGTGCATTGGCAAGTTTGGCAGACACTGCCGCTGCCAGGATACGTTCCCGGGCAGCGTCGGGCGAGAGCGGCTGACCACCGGCGACCAGTTTGATGCGACCAGTGAGCGCAACAATGCCTTTCGGCGTCAGATGAATCCCGTCCTTGACGAAGAATTCAGGATGGTTGTCGGACAGCGCATGCCAGTCGACCACGCGCACGTTCGAAAACTCACCAGCCAGGCGTCCGATAATCTCGTTGTTTGGTGCAGTCCACCGACGCTTTGCCCTCAGATTGATCAGGATAACGGACTTGCGATCGGCTAATTCTTCGAGCAATTTGCGATACTGAGATTCATTGATGTAGCCATTCGTACCCAGATGCACCACCACGGTAGACGCCCTGGCGCCATGGCTGCGCCACGTCTTGATGGCGAGCGAGCCCTCGCTGGCCTGCCGCCCTACCTTCGCGTCGATGGCAATGCCGGGAATCGCCTTCGACAAATAGTGGCTCGCACCAAGCAGCACAGAGTCGCCAATGGCATACATCTCGTCGCCGCCGGAGACCGGCGCGCTGGCGTCCATGCCAGCCTCGGCCGTATCGACTGACCCGGTTGGCGGAGGTGGCGTGACGGGCGCAGGGGCGATGGATGGCGCGGTGGTCTTGGCCTTGCTCTCGGCAAGCGCTGCAGCGCGTTGATCTCTCTCGTGCACCGCTGTTGCCCACATCAGTCCGGCGATGATGGCGTACGCCAAAATGGCGAGCGCTTTGGGCATCGCGCCGGGATTCTTGAGGTCGAACGCTTGCGCATTTGCTTCGACAGCGCGATACAGCAATTCGGCCATTGCCGCCACGATGCCAAGGGCGGCCATCAACACCACCCAATCCGAGAAGTCGCCATGGTCGTGCAACCGCATCCAGACAAATACAGGCCAGTGCACCAGGTAAAGGGAATACGAGCGCGAACCCATCCATTGGCTGAACGGATCACGCAATATTTTCGAGAGAAGAAATGTAGGCTGGCTCATGGTGGCATACATCACCACGCACGTAAGCACGGGTACCAGCAGAAACAGTCCCTGAAACAGGGCTGGATCTGATGTGTTACTCGTCTGCATCAGATACAACAAGCCCGCCAGTGCTGTGACGGCCAGTGCTCGCAGTCCGAAGCGCGGTCGCGCCTTGGCAGGGGCTGCCCACGGATTCCAGAAACCGCCGAGCGCTGCCCCGATCAGCAAACCCATTGCGTGCGTGTCTGTGCCAAGATAGAGCCGATTGTGGCCGCTCGCATCGGCACCGGTGACATACAGATAGGCCATCCACGCCGTACTGAGCAAGGCCAGCGACAGCGCGGCATTTCCGACGGCCCGGGCGCTGAAGTGGCGCAGCAGAATGTAGGCGATTGGCGGCCACACGAAATAAAACTGTTCCTCGACTGCCAGCGACCACAGGTGCCTAAGCACATGCGGCGTGCTGTCGAAGTAATCCTGGCCGTCGAGAATCTGCCACCAGTTCGCCCCAAAGAACAGCGCAGATGGCAAATCCTTCAGCATGACCGCCGACGCTTCCTGGGAAATTTTATCTGTCGCCAGATATGCCACGCCAATCAATACGAACACTGGCGGCATTAAGCGTTTCAGGCGGCGGAAATAAAAGCTCAGGAAATCGAGCTTGCCGTCTTTGCGGTATTCCTTCAGCAGGATAGCGGTAATGATGAAGCCGGAGATCGTGAAGAAGATATCGACACCGAAAAAGCCTGCATTGGCCAGTCCGGTGATCTCGCAATGGAACAAGATGACCGACAAGACCGCCAAGGCACGCAGTCCATCGAGTTCTAAAAAGCGGTCGGATTGCTTGGTGATTGCAGAAATAAGAACTGGATTATTCGTTGTCATTTTTTATTTTTAAGTGGAAACTCTTCAGCGAACATACGTCCGCTCGCGACGTAGCCTTTGGCAGTCAGGTGCGTCAGGTCGCTCTGCATCTGTGGCGGGTTCATGCCGGCCCAGCGTTTGGCGGCTCCCGGCCCGCCCATGGCCGCTTGCCAGTCCCAAAAGCCGCAGTCGTGTTCGCTTGCCACCTGGCGCTGCGCCAACGCGATCTCGCGGTGAATGGCGGCATACCTGAGCGATGCGGGTGGGCCCGTCGCCCCCACCACGCCGCGATCAGGCGGACCGATCAGGACACAGCGCGAGCGTGGATAAAAGGTACGGATTCTGGTCAGGCTGGCGCGCACATCGGCGAGATAGGCAGTGCGATCGAAGCGACCCGCGCCTTCGTTGGTGCCTGACTGAATCAGGATGAGATCGTAATCCGGCGCGCGTGCTGGCATGCCGCGACGCTCACCAGCGTTGATCAGCCTGTCGTCAGTGTTCGACCAACCGCGCAGGGTCGCTCCGGGGATGCTCAAACCATCAACGACGGCGGCCGGCATGCCTTGGTGGCCTGGCTCGAAACCATGCAAGGTGACCGCGCCCGAGACCAGCCGTATCCGCAGCGTTGACATCGGCCCGTCGGGCGTCAGATGCAGCGCCTTCGCGTCTGTCCGACTCAGCGAAATCATCTGTTCTGGTGCGCCATCGATCGACACCGCGAGAAGCAGCGATGCATCGGGCTCGCGTTTCTCGTACAGGATGGTGAGCTGATTGAGGCGGTGGCCTGGCCGGGGCGCGCGAAAATCGAGGAACACCGTGGCACCGGGGGTAGCCGAATGCATACTCAGCAGCCCCTTGGAAAACGCCCGCGTGCCCGGCTTTTCCTTGTAGGCGTAGCGGGTCGTCCAACCAGTGCTGGCGCAATAGTCCTTGAGTGGTAACGCCAGACCACGCACCTGAAGGCCAGCCTGAATGAAAGCCGGCAGCACGTCTTTTCGTTCGATACCGTAGCCTTGCAGTACCCCGTCAAGAAAATGGACGGCCGAAGTCAGGCTGTCGCCCCATACCGCCATGCTGAACGGCGACGGCGACGGCGACGGCGACGGCGACGTCGCCGACACCGGGTCCGAAGAGGGGCCGACGCGCCACGTGAATCCAGGCGCCCCGTATGCCGCCTGCGCTCGGTTCACGATTCGACAGGGAACTCCAGCATCGAACGCCTGCGCGGTGGAGGCCACGGATAGCGTCAGGAAAAAAACAAACCGGGGCAACGGGACGAAGATGCGCATGATTCTGTCAGCGAGCGAAACACGTTGGTGGCCCACGCTAACGGCGCCCCGGTCGAAGCAACGCTGAATCAAGGAGGACCCGCCGCAAATGGTGCGCGCGACTGGCCGCTACTCACCGATTACACAATGGAAAGATGTGTTGCGCAGATTATATCTAACCAAAAATGATAAATGCTAACCAATTGTAACTTTCTGATTAGCAATAATCGATGTCACCTTAGATCAACGGCGGCCAATGCCGCCGTCACGCACAAGGCCCTGAACGCTGAGGGCTAAAAGTCTAGGGTGAGACGTGAATCGCCGCTGGGGCGCACTTGACCGAAAAATCGACGTGATAATGCTCGTCGTGCCGAACCCAGGGCCTGGTCTTCATGAAAGGCAGCGACTTGATACGCTGGCCTGCCGGTGTGGCAAGTACACGCGGGATGTAGGCCGGCTCCAGAATAACGCGCGCAATACCAAACCCATGGCGCCGTGCTTCCAGGTCCAGCTGCGCCAGGTGCGCGGCGATGGCGGCAAAGTCGATGCGCAAGTCCGCAAGCTTGCCTGCATCGTCGAATTCCAGATCGTACCCATAGTGGTTATGCGCGGTGCGCGGCAACTGCGCCGGCAGGCCATTGCGGCCGCGCACTGGCACCATGAAGTCCACCGATGTCCCGTTCTCATGTGTGCGATGGGGCGGCATCGGCCCGCCAGTGCGCAGGCCCGTCTCGCCATAGACGTACTGCACGTCCGGCATGCTGCGAGACAGCGTGGAATATGCGCCCAGCACGACGTCGCGTACCTGCGCATGAACCCAGGTGCGGCCAAGCTTGAGACCGAGTTCCGAATAGGCCGCGAAGTTGACGCCCGCAAGCGGCAGGGCGACTGCGCCTTCGATGCGCCCGCTTCCACTGCTGCCAAAACAGGTGCTGGCCAGCGCGGGCGCACACAGGACCGTGACGGCCAGCATTGCGCCCACGGAAAACGGGCGCATCATGCCGCCAGCCAGCGCGCCGGCCCACGCGGCAAACTGGCGCGGCTGGCAGGGTCGGCCAGAAACAGCGCCAGCACCTTCTCGTACAACGCCAGGCTGTCGCGGTAGCGCTGCTGGCGCATCGCCTCGGGCCGGCGCAAGTGTTTGAGCACGAAGTAATCCGCCAGCAAATCGCCCTGCGCTTCCATATTGAAGTCCTCCAGCGTCGAATCTTCGGTCAGCGTGTAGCCATAGGATAGCCCGATCCGGAACGCGCCGCGCAAACGCACCGGATACCCGAGCTGATGCTGCCAGACGTGCACCATCTCGTGCATGAACCAGTGGATTGCGGGCGGATCGCCGCGTGCATAGTCGGGGAGAAAACAGGAGTGGTGAAAATACATGCTGCCGTTGGGCGTCATGCAGCAGTTCCGTGGCTGGAACGGCATGTAGCGGCGGTTGTGGATCCGCACGCGGGTGACATCGATGGCGTCGCCGAACAGCAGCGACGCCAACCTGATTTCACCTTCGCTCAGGGGGCGAAAGTACGAGCGCACGATGTGTCGCCCGCCGCCAGTCAGCTGGCGCGCAGCGCCGCGGCGGCTTTGGCCAGCGCGGTGATGTGGGCCCAGTCGCCGGCCTCGATCGCGTCCTTCGGCGTGAGCCACGAACCGCCGACGCAGGCGACGTTCTTGCAGGCCAGGAAGGCCGGTGCGGTCTCGATCGTGATGCCGCCGGTCGGGCAGAACGTCATGTCCGACAGCGGGCCGCGGATCGCATTGAGCATGCCCACGCCGCCTGCCTGCATGGCCGGGAACAGCTTGACCTGGCGGAAGCCCGCTTCGCGCGCGGCCATCACTTCGGATGGGGTCATCACGCCTGGCAGCAGCGGCAGGCCACTCGACTTGGCAGCGGCGATCAGCGCTGGCGTCAGGCCTGGCGATACGCCGAACACGGCGCCGGCGTCGCGCGAGGCGACGAATTCTTCGGGCGACGTCAGGGTGCCGACGCCGACGATGGCGCCTTCAACTTCGCTCATGGCGCGGATCGCGCCCAGGCCGTGTTCCGTGCGCAGCGTGACTTCGAGCACGCGGATGCCGCCGGCGACGAGCGCCTTCGCCAATGGCACGGCGTGGGCCGGATCGTCGATGGCGATGACAGGGATCACGCTCGCCGAGCGCATAATTTCAAGTAAGGTCATTTCTGCGTCCTAAAGAGAAAGTCTTCGTCTGAACCCGGCACGACCTCATTGGCGTCCAGGCCTTCGTGCAGCGGCACGATGGTGGGGATCGGCGACGGCAGCGGGAACGTCGCCGCGCCCTGCTCCGCGGCGCTGATCGAGGCGCGGAACATCGTAAACAGTTCGCGGCCCATGCCGATGTGGCTCTTGCTCAGGTCGGTCGTGGCCTGCTTGCGCGCAGCCCATTCGTCGGCCGGCACCAGCGCCTGCAGCGTGCCGGTGGTGGCGTCGACGCGGATGATGTCGCCGTCGCGCACGAGGCCCAGCGGGCCGCCGGCCAGGATTTCAGGCGACACGTGGATCGCCGCAGGGACCTTGCCCGACGCGCCCGACATGCGGCCGTCGGTGACCATCGCCACCTTGAAGCCGGCATCCTGCAGGTTCGACAGCGCTGGCGTCAGCGCGTGCAGTTCCGGCATGCCGTTGGCGCGCGGGCCCTGGAAGCGCACCACCGCCACGAAATCGCGATTGAGCTGGCCGGCCTTGTAGGCGCCCATGAAATCTTCCTGCGAATCGAACGTGATTGCTGGCGCTTCGATCACGTGGTAGTCGTGCTTGACGGCCGAGATCTTCATCACGGCGCGGCCCAGGTTACCCTGCACCAGCACCATGCCGCCGTTGGGGCTGAACGGGTTCGATGCCGGGCGCAGCACGGTTTCGTCGCCGCTCTGGGCCGGCGTGTCGCGCCAGATGGTCTTGCCATCTTCGCCCAGGAACGGCTCCTTGCAGTGGGCGCGCAGGCCATGGCCCAGCACCGTATTGACGTCTTCGTGCGCCAGGCCAGCATCCAGCAGTTCGCGGATGATGAAGCCCGGGCCGCCGGCGGCCTGGAAGTGGTTCACGTCCGCTTCGCCGTTCGGGTAGATGCGCGTGAGCAGCGGCACGACCTTCGACAGCTGGTCGAAGTCGTCCCAGTCGATCACGATGCCGGCCGCGCGCGCGATTGCCACCAGGTGCAGCGTGTGGTTGGTCGAGCCACCCGTGGCATGCAGCGCGGCGATGGCGTTGACGATGCATTTCTCGTCGACGATGCGACCGATCGGCATATAGGTGCCACCCTGCTGCGAAATCGCCACTGCCTGGCGCGCTGCGCTTTTGGTCAGCGCATCGCGCAGTTCGGTGCACGGCGTGATGAACGCGGCGCCCGGCAAGTGCAGGCCCATGACTTCCATCAGCATCTGGTTGCTGTTGGCGGTGCCGTAGAAGGTACAGGTGCCGGCGTCGTGGTACGACGCGGCTTCGCATTCCATCAGTTCTTCGCGCGTGGCCTTGCCCTGCGCGTAGAGCTGGCGCACACGCGCCTTCTCTTTGTTCGACAGGCCCGACGTCATCGGGCCGCCCGGCACGAAGATGCCCGGGATGTGGCCGAAGTGCAGCGCGCCGATCAGGAGGCCCGGCACGATCTTGTCGCAGATGCCCAGGTACAGGCTGGCGTCAAACATATTGTGCGACAGGCCGACGGCGGTGGCCATGGCGATGGTGTCGCGCGAGAACAGCGACAGTTCCATGCCCGGCTGGCCCTGCGTGACGCCATCGCACATGGCGGGCACGCCGCCGGCAAACTGGGCCACGGCGCCGATTTCGCGCACGGCGTCCTTGATGATCTTCGGATAGCCCTCGAACGGCTGGTGCGCCGACAGCATGTCGTTGTAGGAAGAAACGATGGCCACCGACGGCTGCTTGACTTCACGCAGCTTCAGTTTGTCGTTGGCCGGGAACGCGGCGAACCCGTGGGCGAGGTTCGTGCACGACAGCGCGCCGCGCTGCACGCCCTGGATGCGGGCGGCCTCGAGGTGCGCCAGATAGGCAGCGCGCGACGGGCCGCTGCGCTTGATGATGCGATTGGTAACCTGTTCGACTACGGGGTGGAGCGCCATGTTCGTTCCTTCCTGAATTTAGTATCTGAAATTTTACTACAAATCGGACCACTGCGCTCTTCAGCGACTCCCGATGCTGTATGGCTGAGCGTGAAGGCGCGTTCCGAAAAGCGCCGGTAGTTGGTGTCTTAGCGGCGCACACGCGCTTTTATGTAGTGAATTTACGCGCAGATAATTGTATTATTCGATAATCTGTTAACGACAACATTGTGCCACGCACCCCGGACCCCATGCGCCAGCCATCCTTGACCAGTACCGCCAGCTTCCAGGCCCTCGCCCAGCACGCCGACATCGCCACCACGTGGCAGATGCGCGATCTGTTTGCCGCCGACCCGCAGCGCTTCGAGCGATTCAGTGACGAGGCTGCAGGCCTGTTCCTAGACTATTCAAAAAATCGCCTCGACGGGCGCACGCTTGAACTGCTGATGCAGCTGGCGCGCGAGCGCGGCGTCGAGGCGCGGCGCGATGCGATGTTCCTGGGCGCGCGCATCAACAACACCGAAGGCCGCGCCGTGCTGCACACCGCCCTGCGCGCCCCGCGCGGTGCGTCGCATGTCGTCGACGGCGTGGACATCAACGCCGACATCCACGCCGTGCTCGATCGCATCAAGACCTTCACCGATGCGGTGCGCAGCGGCGAATGGCTGGGTCACACCGGCAAGCCGATCACGGACATCGTCAACATCGGCATCGGCGGCTCGGATCTTGGCCCGAAGATGGTCGTGCTGGCCCTGCGCCACTATGCGCATCCGCGCCTGCGCATGCATTTCGTCTCGAACGTCGACGGCCACGACATGGACGCCGCCCTGGGCCAGGTCGATCCCGAAACGACGCTCTTCATCGTCGCCTCCAAGACCTTCACCACCACCGAGACGATGATGAACGCGCAGACCGCGCGCCGCTGGTTCCTGGCGCACGCTTCTGAAGAGGCGTTGGCGAAGCACTTCGTCGCCGCATCGACCAATACGGAAGCAATCAAGGCCTTCGGCATCGACCCGGCCAATATGTTCCCGTTCTGGGACTGGGTTGGCGGGCGTTATTCAGTGTGGTCGGCGATCGGCCTGCCGGTCGCGCTGGCCGTGGGCTTCGGCTACTTCAAGGACTTCCTGGCCGGCGCCCACGACATGGATGAACACTTCCGCAGCGCGCCGCTCGAGCAGAACCTGCCGGCGCTGCTGGGCCTGATCGGCTTCTGGAACCGCCAGTTCCTCGAGTGCAGCTCGGTCTCGATCGCGCCGTACCACCAGGACCTGAACCGCTTCCCGGCCTATCTGCAGCAGCTCGACATGGAAAGCAACGGCAAGCGCGTCACGCGCGACGGCCAGCCAGTCGACACGCCAACCTGCCCGGCAATCTGGGGCGAGTGCGGCACCAACGGCCAGCACGCCTACTTCCAGCTGCTACACCAGGGCACCGACGTGACACCGATGGATTTCATCGCTGCCCTGCGCCCGGCGCACGAGATGGACCACCACCACACTGCCCTGCTGGCGAACTGCTTCGCGCAGTCGGAAGCCTTCATGAAGGGCAAGACCGCCGACGAAGTGCGCGCCGACCTGACGGCGCAAGGCTTGCCGGCGGACGAAGTCGAGCGCCTCACGCCGCACAAGACCTTCCCCGGCAACCGCCCGAGCAACACGATCCTGATGGAGCGCCTGACGCCCACCACGCTGGGCGCCCTGATCGCGCTGTACGAGCACAAGACGTTCGTCCAGGGCGTGCTGTGGGACGTGAACAGTTTTGATCAGTGGGGCGTCGAGCTGGGCAAGGTATTGGCCAAGAAGATCGAGGCCGAGCTGGCGGGTGAGCCGGCGCCGGGCCTGCACGACAGTTCCACCAACGGCCTGATCGCGCGCGCGAAAGCCGCCGTCTGATCGTACTCCTGGTAGGGTGGACGGGTTCCCCGTCCACGCGTTCAACGATCTTTGGCACGCCACAAAATCGGATTCATTTGAACGCGTGGACGGCATAGCCGTCCACCCTACGCCTGATCCCGAACTTTTGAGGCCAAGACTATGGCAACCGAAAAATTTGAAGTGGTACACGATGCGCCGATGCTGGTGGGCGAATCGGCGATCTGGCACGAAGTCGAGTCGGCCCTGTACTGGGTCGACATCGAAGGCCTGACCGTCAACCGCCTGCATGCGGCCAGCGGCAAATTCAGCTCATGGAAGATGGGGTCGAACCCGTCCGCGCTGGCCATCGACGACAACAATTTTCTGGTCGTGGCCACGCGCGAGCGCCTGCTGCGCCTGAACACGACCGACGGTGCGGAAACCCCGATCGCCGATGCGCCCTACGATACGTCGAAGGTGCGCTTCAACGACGGCCGCGTCGACCCGGCGGGCCGCTTCTGGATCGGCACCATGTACGAGCCGCGCGACCAGCCGGCCGCCGAGATGTACGTGCTCGCGCGCGACAACCTGCGCTGCGCCTGGCGCGGCGGCATGACCAATTCGAACGGCCTGGCCTGGAGCCTGGATGGCCGCACGATGTTCCATGCCGATACCACCACGCACCGCATCGACTGCTACGACTTCGATGTGGCCACCGGTGAGCACAGCAACCGCCGCACGATCCTCACCTTCCCGACCGATAAAACGGCGCCGGACTACGGCGGCCGGCCCGATGGCGCGACGATCGACTCTGAAGGCATGTACTGGGTCGCGATGTTCGAAGGCGGGCGTGTGCTGCGCATTTCGCCAAACGGCGAGATCCTGCGCGAGATTAAGCTGCCGGTGCGCTGCCCGACGTCGGTCTGCTTCGGCGGGCCCGACCTGCGCACGCTGTACATCACCAGCGCCAGCCAGGGTCGGTCCAGCGAAGAGATCGCGCAGTATCCGCACACCGGCAAGGTGCTGTCGGTGCGGCTCGATGTCGCGGGCCGCGAAGAGCCCGAGTACGCGATCTGAACCCGGAGCGCGATCTGAAGCCCGGGTCGCGCTGAACCCGGGCCCGCACCTGCTTACCAGGTGTAGCCGGCCTTCACATAGAAGTAGCGGCCATTGAAGCCGTTCGGCGCCCACACGCTGTACGGCTGGGTGCCGTTCACGTTCAGGTTGGCCCGCGACGTGACCTGCGCTGGATAGCGGTTGGTCACGTTGTCGATGCCGGCCGTCAGGCGCCACTGGTTCAGGCGCACGCTCGCTGCCAGATCGAGTACCCACTGCGGGTCGTAGTTCTGGTCCAGCGCCGGATCGTTCTGCGGCACCGTGAATTCGCCGTAACGCGTCACCACGGCGCGGCCATTCCACGCACCCTGGGTAAAGTCACCCGTCAGGCCAAGCTTGTCCTTCGGCGAGCCGACGGTCAGGCGGTTGATGCTCTGGCGGTCCACCAGCGACAGTCCCTGCCCCGACAGCACCGCTGGCGACGCCGCCACACCCTGCACCTCGTTGTCGTTATGGTTGTAGGCCAGCGTCAGGTCGGCGCGTGCGCCTTGGGCGAAATTCAGGCGGTACGTGCTGACCACGTCGACGCCCTTGGTGCGCGTGTCGACCGCGTTGGTGAAGTAGCGCGCCGCGCCGACGAACACACCCTGGGCCGCGAGCGCGCGTGACAGCGCCGGCGCATTGGCCAGTTGCAGGTTCGACGAGAACACGATGCGGTCGTCGATATCGATGCGGTACAAATCGACCGTCGTGGTCCAGTTGCGCGTTGGCTGCCACTGCGCACCGATGCTCAGGTTGCGCGCCTTCTCGGCCTTGAGCGGCTGCGCGCCCAGTGCACGGGCGGCGGCGCTGCCGACCGGGAACGTGCCCGTCTCCACCAGCGCGCTGGCGCCGTTCACGAGCAGCGTGTTGGTGGTGGTGATCGTGTAGAACGACTGGGCCAGCGACGGCGCGCGGAAACCGTTCGAGGCCGTACCGCGAAGCGCGAAGGTCGGCGTGAACGCATAGCGCGCCGATGCCTTGGCCGAGTTCGTGCTGCCGAAATCGCTGTAGCGTTCATGGCGCAGCGCCAGGGCGCCCGACAGTGCGCTCGTGATGTCGCCTTCCAGGTTCAGATATACCGACTTGTTGTTGCGGCTGTTTTCGCCTGCATTCTCGGGGCGGAAGCCCGAATAGCCCTGCGCGCCGGAACCGAAGTACGAACCGGCTTCGCCTGCGCCGATTTCGTAGGATTCATGGCGCGCTTCCAGGCCCAGCGCCACCGTCAGCGGACCGCTCATGAACGACACGGGAATCTCGCGCGCCACGTCCAGGTTGGCCAGGCTCTGCTTCGAGGTCAGTTCGCCCGCATAGAAGCTGGTCGGGCTGGCCGCGCCCAGGCTGTAGTTGACCGTGTCGTTGACGTCGAGCGTGAAGCGGTTGCGGCCATGGTTCAGGCTCGCATCCCAGCGCCAGCCGGCGGCCACGCCGCGCAGGCCCGTCACGATCGAGGCGTCGACCGAGGTGCTGCCCAGCAGCGGCTGGAAGCCTTCCGGATACAGCGGCGAGCGCAGCGTGGTGCGGTTGTTGTCGGTGAACGCGGTGCGGAAGGTCGCCGCCGACGAGGTGTCGCGCTCGCCGTAGCTCGCAAAGGCGTACCAGTCGACGTCGTCGTTGATGCGCACTTCGCTGTTGACGAACAGCGTGCGCGGACGGCTGTCAGGGTCGCCGTAGCGCTGGGTGATCAGGCCCTGGCGTGGGCCGGCGGACGGGCGCGGGTCGGCAAACGAGCGATTGGTGGCGTTGCGCTCGGCCGCTTCGACGGCGATGCGCACCCAGCCATCCTGGCCCAGGTTGAAGCCCGCCGAGCCGCGCACGGTGCCCTGCTCGCCGTCGCCGGCGTCATACTGGCCATACACCACTTCCGCTTCGCCGCCCTTGGCGCCGCGCTTCAAGATGATGTTGACCACACCGGCGATGGCGTCCGAGCCGTATTGGGCTGCGGCGCCGTCGCGCAGCACTTCGATGCGCTCGATCGCCGCCAGCGGAATCGCATTCAGGTCGACCGGGGCCGAGCCGCGACCCAGCGTGCCGTTGACGTTGACGACGGCCGACGTGTGGCGGCGCTTGCCGTTGACCAGCACCAGCGTCTGGTCCGGCGACAGGCCGCGCAGTTGCGCCGGACGCACCGCGTCGCTGGCGTCAGCGCCGCTCGGACGGGGGAAATTCATCGATGGCAGCAGGCGCGAAAGCACGGTGGCCAGCTCGCCCGAGCCGGTGCTGAGCAGTTCCTTGTTGCCGATGACGTCGACGGGCGACTCCGAGTCGAGCGTGCGGCGGTTCAGTGAACGGGTGCCGGTGACGACGATCGTCTGCACGTCCTGGGCGGCCGGCGCCGGTGGCGGCGTATCCTGGGCCAGCGCGGCGGTCGGGGCCAGGGTCGCGATCAGGCTCAGGATCAGGACCGCGCGATGCGGGTTGGCGTGATGGTGCTTGCAGCTCATGGGGGCTTCTCTTCTTCTGGTCGGTGACGGCGGTACCTCGACCGCCGAAGGGACGCGAAGCTTAACAGGCCTCCAATTGCGTTGCCAATATCGATTTTGCCTATGCTTATATCGGGAACCGGCAGATAGCAGCAGGCGTCCCGATCAGCCCATCATCCGGGCCGAATCGTAGCCGATCCGCACCGCGCCCCAGTGCTTCCCGTCGAGTACGATGGGCATCGACAGATCGTTGATCACCTCGCCCGTATCGCGCAGATAGGTCTGCAGCAGGAACGGCTCGCGGTTCTTCGCCAGCCGGATGCCCACCGGATCGTCGAAGATCCGCTTGTTGCGGCAATACACCAGGTCGTGCTCTCGCTGCCCGTTGGGCGGGCGCGAAAACTTGGTGTTGTGGGTCGGCGCAAAGCCGCGGTTGTCCACGGCCAGCGCATAGGCGGCGCCCGGCAAATCGGTCAGCACGCGGTCGAACAGGATTTGCAGGTCGCGCTCGACGATGCGGTCGTACGACGTAGTAAAGCGCGGCGGATCGGACTGCGCAATCGGCTGGTAATGCTGGTCGAACACGTTGGCGCCGGCCTCGGCGTGGCGCTTCAGGCACGCCAGTACCTCGTCGCGCAGCACGGTGGTGGCATCGACCAGCGCGTCGAACGGCGTGCCGCCGGTGCGGAAACCCGCCAGCACGCCCTGCAGCTCCTCGGTTGCCAGCCGCACCTCGTCGACCCGGCGCGACGCATCCTGCATCGTCGCCGCCGCACCGGACGCATTGCTCGCCACTTCGCCGACGCGCGCCCCGATCTGCTGGTTGACGCCGTCGAGCGACTGCATCGCCAGCGCCATCTGGTCCACGGTCGCGGTCATGCGCTCAAAATCCGCCACAAATGTCGTCAGGTGGCTCGCCGCGCTGCCGGCCTCGCGCGCCGAGACGTTCACGCCATCGAGAATATTGGCCGTCGCGCTGGAGGTCGATGCCACCAGCCCGCGCATTGCACTGCTGGCGGTCGCGATCTTCACCGCTTCGGCGTTGACCACCTGCGACAGGCGCCGCACTTCGGATGCCACCACGGCAAACCCGCGCCCGGCCGGGCCGGCGCGCGCCGCTTCGATCGCGGCATTGATTGCCAGCAGATTGGTCTGGTTGGCGACGTTTTCGATGACGGTGCCGAATTCACCGATCTCGTGCAGGTGTCCCACCAGTTGCGAGACGGTGTCCGAAAAACCGTGCACCTGCGCCTCGATGGTGCGCATGCGCGCTTCGAGGCGCGTCAGTTCATCCATCGACTCGCGCGCCGTGTGCAGGTTGCGCGCGGCGGTGTCGGCGATGCGCAGCGTACCGGCGTTGACATCGGCCGACAGGTCGGTGACTTCGCGCGCCGCGACGGCCAGCGCGCCGGCCGCCTGGTGCTGGCGCGCGGCCTGGGCCTGGGCCTGGTCGACTTCCTTGCGCAGGCGCGCAGCGTTGATCGCCGTGCGGATGCTGCCATCGCGCGCCTTGACCACCAGCGCGCGCATGCTGCCACCCACGGCCCGATCACCGAACGGCCACAGTGCCCGTCCCAGATGTTGCATCCAGCCCATCATGTCTCCCTCGTCTTCGCAGCTCGCATGGCTGCGATATTTACGTGTGGAAACTATAGTCCTGATCCACTGCCCTGTCATGTTCCAATGTCTGGTCGTCGCATTCCCACCACTTGGGGCGCGCCGGTGCGTCCCCAACTATGTCAACATAAACTGTTGCGCTTGCCTTTCGTAGTAGATTTTCTTGTAAGGTGCTAGTTTATGTAGTAAATTTACATGCAGTCCCTTCCTGTTTTCATTCTCTTCACGTACCCAGCTCATCATGGCGATTCCCGATTTCGACCTCGTATTCTTTGGCGGCAGTGGCGACCTTGCGATGCGCAAGCTGTTGCCTGCCATGTTCGCGCGCGATGTGGCCGGCGACCTGCCGGCCAGCGCCCGCATCATCTGCGTCGGGCGCGACGACGCCACGCAGGAAGAATTCCTGCACATGGTCGAGACCAACTCGAAGCCGCACATCAAGGAAGCGCCGTCGGGCGCCAATTGGGACAAGTTCATCGGCCGCATTACCTATGTCGCCCTGAACGCCACCGATGCCAGTACCTACGGCGACCTGGTCGCCGCCCTGCGCGCCGATGAATCGCTCACACGCGTGTACTACCTCGCTACGCCGCCACAGATCTTCGCCAAGATCTGCGACAACCTGGCCGCCACGGGCCTGGCCACGCCCAATTCGCGCGTGGTGCTCGAAAAACCGCTGGGCCGCGACCTGGCCTCGGCCAAGCAGATCAATCTGGACGTGGGCAAGGTCTTCGCCGAGTCGCAGATCTACCGCATCGACCACTACCTGGGCAAGGAGACCGTGCAGAACCTGCTGGCCCTGCGCTTTGGGAACATCCTGTTCGAGCCGCTGTGGCGCCGCGAATGGATTTCGGACGTGCAGATCACCATCGCCGAGAAGATCGGCGTGGGCAACCGCATGGGCTACTACGACAACTCGGGCGCGCTGCGCGACATGCTGCAGAACCACTTGCTGCAACTGCTGTGCATCGTGGCGATGGAGCCGCCGGCATCGATCGCGCCGGACGCCGTGCGCGACGCCAAGCTGCAGGTGCTGCGCTCATTGAAGCGTTTCACGCCGACGACGCTGACGCACAATATCGTGCGCGGCCAGTACCGCTCGGGCTATATCGATGGCCAACCGGTGCCCGGCTACCGCGACGAACCGGATGCGCCGAAGAGTTCGCGCACCGAGACCTTCGTGGCGATGAAGGCCGAAATCGACACCTGGCGCTGGGCCGGCGTGCCGTTCTATCTGCGCACCGGCAAGCGCATGTCCGACCGCCTGGCCGAAATCGTTGTGCGCTTCAAGCCGATCCCGCATTCGATCTTCAACCAGCCGACATCGAGCTTCCAGCCCAACAGCCTGGTGATCCGCCTGCAGCCCGACGAAGGGCTGTCGATGAACCTGATGGCCAAGACGCCGGGCGATTCGATGCGCCTGAAACAGGCCGAACTCGAACTCGATTTCCGCGAGCAGTTCACGTCGCCGCGCATGGAAGCGTACGAGCGTCTGCTGCTCGACGTGCTGCGCGGCCAGCTGACACTGTTCATGCGCGGCGACGAGCTGGAAGCGGCGTGGGAATGGGTCGAGCCGATCCTGGAACACTGGGAACAGGACGACAGCTCGCCCGCCCCGTACACGTCCGGCACCTGGGGGCCGGCTGCGGCCAGTGCCCTGATCGGGCGCGACGGCTTGCAGTGGCGCGAAGAATCGCTGCCCGAAGACTGAGGCTGACCAATGCTGCTCGACTCGATCCGCACCCAGCTCGACACGCTCTCCAAATCGGAGCGCAAGGTGGCGCTCGCGGTGCTGGCGGCGCCATCGGGCACCGTGAGCCAGAACATCACGGCGCTGGCGCGCAACGCGGGCGTGTCGGAACCGACCGTCGTGCGCTTTTGCCGCACGCTGGGCTACGACGGCTGGCACGAGTTCAAGCTGAAACTGGCGCAAGGTCTGGCGCTGGCCCTGCCCGGCGCCAACGAGGCGCCGCACCAGGACGATCTGGCGTCGGACCTGATCAACAAGATCTGCAGCCGCTCGATCAACACGCTGCTCGACCTGCGCAACAATCTCAAGCCGGAGCTGGTCCAGCAGGCCCTTGAGATCCTCGCGCGCGCCAACAAGATCGAGTTCTACGGCCAGGGCACGTCCGGCTTCGTGGCGGCCGACGCGCAGCACAAGTTCTTCCGCTCGGGCGTGCCGACGGTGGCCTACACCGACCCGGCGATCCACTCGATCGCCGCGGCCCTGCTGCGCGAAGGCGATGCGGTGGTCGCCATTTCGCAACGCGGCAACAACCCTGCGCTGACCCGTTCGGCCAAACTGGCCAAGGCGGGCGGCGCGCAGGTCATCGTGCTGGCGCCATCGGGCACGCCGCTGGCCGAGATGGCCACGCTCCTGATCCCGATCGACCTGGTGTTTGCGACCGACCCGTACACGCCGATCTCGGCGCGCCTGGCCTATCTGGTCGTGATCGACGTGCTGGCGGTGGGCCTGGCGCTGCGGCGCGGGCCGGAGTTTCGCAAGAAAATGCAGAACGCCCAGAAGGCGCTGCAGGAGTTCGACATGCAGTTCGATTCGTTCATCGGCTAAAATAGTTTTTTTATTGACCGCCAAATGGCAACGCCATGCACATCAATCCAGAACGCAGCGACCGCCCCGATTACGACCTGCTGGTACGCCAGGTCACAAGCATCCTCGAAGGTGAACGCGACCTGACGGCCAATGCGTCGCAGTTCTCGGCCCTCGTCTACGACACCATCGCCGACCTGAACTGGGCTGGCTTCTACTTCACCGTGCCGTCCAAAAAAGGCGAAGGTAACGATCTGCTGGTCGGCCCGTTCCAGGGCAAGCCCGCCTGTGCGCGCATCCCGTTCGGGCGCGGTGTGTGCGGCGCCACAGCCGTCAAACGCGAAACCATCGTGGTCGCCGACGTGCATGCGTTCCCGGGCCATATCGCCTGCGATTCGGCGTCGGCCTCCGAGATCGTGATCCCGGTGCTCAAGGACGACCGGCTGATCGGCGTGTTCGATATCGACAGCCCGAAGCTCGAGCGCTTCAGCGACGAAGACCGCGCCGGCCTGGAAGCCATGCTGGCCGCGTTTGTCGCCGGTACCGATTTCTAAGAACATTCAAGAGACCACCATGAACCAACTCGAACAGCTCAAGCAATTCACCACCGTCGTTGCCGATACTGGCGACTTCCAGTCGATCAAGGCGTACACGCCGCAGGACGCGACCACCAACCCGTCGCTGATCCTGAAGGCCGTGCAAAAGCCGGAATACCGTCCGCTGCTCGAAAAAGCCATCGCCAACGCGCCCGACGCGTCGATCGACGGCATCATCGACAGCCTGTTGATCGCCTTCGGCGTGGAAATCCTCAAGTTCGTGCCGGGCCGCGTGTCGACCGAAATCGATGCTGCGCTGTCGTTCGACACCGAGGCCACGGTCGCCAAGGGCCGCGAACTGATCGCCCTGTACGAAGCGGCCGGCGTGTCGCGCGAGCGCGTGCTGATCAAGATCGCCTCGACCTGGGAAGGCATCCGCGCCGCCGAGATCCTGGAAAAAGACGGCATCCACTGCAACCTGACGCTGCTGTTCTCGTTGTGCCAGGCGGTGGCCTGCGCCGAAGCGGGCGTCAAGCTGATTTCGCCATTCGTCGGCCGCATCTACGACTGGTACAAGAAGTCGACCGGCACCGATTACCAGGGCGCCGACGATCCGGGCGTGCAGTCGGTCAAGGGCATCTACCAGTACTACCGCAAATTCGGCTACGCCACCGAAGTGATGGGCGCGAGCTTCCGCAACACGTCGCAGATCCTGGAGCTGGCCGGTTGCGACCTGCTCACGATCTCGCCGGACCTGCTGCAAAAGCTGGCAGACAGCGACGCGCCGTTCGAGCGCAAGCTGGTCAAGGACGACAGCGCCGATATCGAGAAGATCGCGATCGACGAAAAGACGTTCCGCTTCATGCTCAATGAAGATGCCATGGCGACCGAAAAGCTGGCCGAAGGCATCCGCTCGTTCGTGGCCGATTCGATCAAGCTGAAGGTGATGATCGAAGGCATGCGTTAAGCACACCCGTTGCGCAAACCACAAACCCGGCTGCGGCCGGGTTTTTTGTTGTTTTACATCTGTACAAACAAACGTCTCACAGCCAGGAGCACACAGCCGGGGTCAGGTCTGACATTCGGACACGACCTCAGCCTTGGCTACTATTAACGGTGTCGTGCCCAGTACTAACATGTCTCGGTGTTAGCTAATCCCGGCTCCCCGACTGTCGAGATCGTGTCCAAATGTCAGACCTGACCCCCTCTTTTTTTGATCGACTGTCGAGATCGTGTCCGAATGTCAGACCTGACCCCGGCTTTTTCTCGGCTTTACATGTTTAAAGCCGGGGTTCAGCGTGCGCGCAAGCCTGCCATGTACGTATCGATCAGATCGGCGCCCAGGTCGACCAGCTCGAATGCGCCCGGCTCGAAAATCCAGTTACGGATCAGGCCGTCGAGCATCACCCAGACCGACATTGATGCCTTGCGCGGATCGACTGTGGCCGGCAATGTGCCGTCGGCCATGGCCTGCGTGAACTGCTCCTGCAGCCGGCCGCGCCAGCGCGCCACCGATTCGCGCTTGTGCGCGCGCGCCGAATCGACCTCGTCGGTAAATTCGGTCTTGAGCGTGGCGATCTCGAACACGCGGCGTGCCTTTTCGTCGCCTTCCACGATCTGCAGCACGGCCAGCATTTCGTTGCGCAGGCTTTGCAGCGGATCGGTGTCCGCGCGTTCGCCTGCCAGCTTCACGGCGGCATCCATCGGCATCGTGGCGCGTTGCATCATGGCGCTGAACACGGCGCCCTTGTCGACAAAATGCCAATAAATCGCACCGCGCGTCACGCCCGCCGCGGTAGCGATATGCTGTAAAGTCGTTCTTGAAACGCCATGTTTTGCGAACAAAATTTCTGCTGCGTCAAGGATGCTGTCGCGTGTTGCGGCGGCTTCTTCTTTCGTCCTGCGGACCATATTCGGGGGATACTCCAAAATTCCAAGGGGGCAAAACATTTTACATACAGTCGTGATAGTATATAAAACTATTTGCAAAAGCCAGTGTTGATATCACCCTCCGCCATCTTTGCATGACGGGCGCGTGACATCGACGCGTTACTAACTAGAAGGAAGCACACGTAATGCGCCCTGCCCAATCCTCGTCCCCGTCCCTGACCCGGGTCGCTGCCGCCACTCTGGCAGCCCTGGTTCTGTTGTCCGCCTGCGGCAAGAAAGATGCAGCCCCAGCTGGCGCCGCCCCTGGCGGCCAGCAAGCTCCAGCCGTCCAGGCCGGTGTCATCACCACCAAGATCGAAACCGTCGCATTGCAGACCGAGCTGCCAGCCCGCGTCGAGGCAATCCGCACCGCCCAGGTTCGTGCCCGCGTCGATGGCAATGTCCAGAAACGCCTGTTCACCGAGGGCAGCATGGTCAAGCAGGGCCAGGCGCTGTATCAGATCGACGCTGCGCCGTACCAGGCCCAGGTCGCTTCCGCCCAGGCTGACCTGGCACGCGCCCAGGCCAACCTGGTCGCAGCCAAGTCGATTGCCGATCGCTACAAGCCGCTGGTCGAAGCCGCTGCTGTCAGCAAGCAGGAATTCGACAACGCCGTTGCGGCGCAACGCCAGGGTGAGGCCGAAGTGGCCGCCGCCCGTGCGCAGGTCCGCGTGGCACAGATCAATCTCGGCTACACCAACGTCAACGCACCGATTTCCGGCCGCATCGGCCGTTCGCTGGTCACCGAAGGTGCGCTGGTCTCGGCAACCCAGTCGACCGAGCTGGCCCTGATCCAGCAGACCGACCGCATGTACCTGAACATCACCCAGTCGGCGAACGACCTGCAGCGCCTGCGCAAGCAGGCTGGCGGCAGGATCGATGCCGAGCTGCCGGTCACGGTCGTGCTCGACGACGGTACCGTGCTGCCACGCAAAGGCAAGCTGCTGTTCTCGGACGTGACTGTCGATGAAACGAGCGGCCAGGTCACGCTGCGCGCTGCCATCGACAATCCGGACAACGCCCTGCTGCCAGGCCAGTACGCACGCGTGCGCCTGTCGCAGTCGGAAACGCGCGGCATCCTGGTGCCGCAGCAAGCGGTCACCCGTGGCGGCCAGAACGGCGATACCGTGATGGTCATCGGCGCCGACAACAAGCCGGTGCCTCGCACGGTCAAGATCGCGTCGCAGCAAGGCGAGAGCTGGATCGTCACCGACGGCCTGAAAGAAGGCGAAAACGTCATGGTCGACGGCTTCCAGAAGCTGCAGATGCTGCCGCCAGGTACCCCGGTCAAGCCGGTGCCATGGACCCCGGTCGCCGCCCAGGCTCCGGCGCAGGCAGGCGCCCCGGCTGCCCAGCCGAACGCTGCAGGTGCTCAAGCCGCCGCTGGTGCGAATGCTTCCGGTGCACGCACCCCGAATTCCGGTTCGCCGGCAGCGGGTGCAACGACCCCAGCCAACAGCAGCCGCTAAGAATAAAACGAACAGGACTTTTCAATGGCACGTTTTTTTATTGACCGCCCAATTTTTGCATGGGTGATCGCGCTGTTCATCATGGTGCTGGGTACTGTTGCGATCAAGCAGTTGCCGATCGCCCAATACCCATCCGTGGCGCCACCCGCGATCGTCGTCAACGTCACCTACCCGGGTGCGTCGGCGCAGACTCTGGAGGATTCCGTCATCTCGATTATCGAACGCGAGATGAACGGTGCCCAGGGCATGATCTATATGGAATCGACCAGCCAGGCCAACGGCACTGGCTCGATTACCATTTCTTTCGAGACCGGCACTGATCCGGAACTGGCCCAGGTTGACGTTCAGAACCGCCTGTCGCGCGCGACCCCGCGTCTGCCGCCGGCGGTGACGCAGCAAGGTGTGCGCGTCGACAAGTCGCGCTCGAACTTCCTGCTGTTTACAATCCTGTCGTCGGATGACCCGAAGATGGACAATATTGCGCTGGGCGATTACGCCTCGCGCAATGTGCTGCCTGAAATCCAGCGCATTACCGGCGTTGGCCAGGCCCAGCTGTTTGGTACCGAGAAGGCCATGCGGATCTGGATCGATCCGACCAAGCTGGTCGGCTACAACCTGTCGCCCGCCGATGTCACGAGCGCGATCTCGCAGCAGAATGCCCAAGTCGCATCGGGTACGATCGGCGACTTGCCGATCGCGCAAGGCCAGCAGATCAGCGCCACCGTCATCGTGACGGGCCAGCTGTCGAACGTCGAGCAGTTTGGCAACATCGTGCTGCGCGCCAACCAGGACGGCTCGACCGTGCGCCTGAAGGACGTCGCCCGCATCGAAGTCGGCGGTCAGTCGTACAGCACCACGGCGCGCTTGAACGGCAAGCCATCGGCAGGTATCGGCGTGCAGCTGGCGCCATCCGGCAACGCCCTTGAAACCGCGGATCTGATCAAGGCCCGCATGGCCGAGCTGCAGAAGCTCTTCCCGAATGGCATCAAGTACTCGATCCCTTATGACTCCACCACCTTCATTTCGATTTCGATCGAGCAAGTGGTGCACACGCTGATCGAAGCGATCGTGCTGGTGTTCCTGGTGATGTATCTGTTCCTGCAGAACTTCCGCTATACGCTGATCCCGACCATCGTGGTGCCAATCGCACTGCTGGGCTCGTTCGCCTGCCTGCTGGCGATGGGCTTCTCGATCAACGTGCTGACCATGTTCGGCATGGTGCTGGTGATTGGTATCGTCGTCGATGATGCGATCGTGGTGGTCGAGAACGTCGAGCGCATCATGAGCGAAGAAGGCTTGCCGCCGCTGGAAGCGACGCGCAAGGCCATGGGCCAGATCTCGGGCGCCATCATTGGCGTGACCGTCGTCCTGATCGCCGTGTTCGTGCCGCTGGCATTCTTCGCTGGTGCGGTTGGTAACATCTACCGCCAGTTCTCGGTCGTCATGGTCACCTCGATCGCCTTCTCGGCGTTCCTGGCACTGTCGCTGACCCCGGCGCTGTGCGCACACCTGCTCAAACCTATCGAAGCGGGCCACAATCACACCAAGAAGGGCTTCTTTGGCTGGTTCAACCGCAAGTTCACCACCGGCGCCAAGAAATATGAAGGCTTTGTCGGCGCCCTGATGAAGCGTGCCGGCCGCTGGATGGTCGTGTTTGCCGTGCTGGTCGTCGTGGTCGGTGTGATGTTCACGCGTCTGCCGAATTCGTTCCTGCCGAACGAAGACCAGGGCTATGTGATCGCCAACGTCCAGCTGCCGCCAGGCGCGACTGCCGAACGTACCGGCACCGTGATGCGTGCAATGGAAGAGTTCGTGATGAAGCAGCCGGAAACGGCCAACATCGTGGCCATTACCGGCTTCTCGTTCTCGGGCCAGGGTCAGAACATGGGCCTGGCGTTCATCCCGATGAAGGCATGGGACGAGCGCAAGGGTGACGGCCAGGACGCGCAATCGTTCGCGGGCCGCATCACCGGTCACATGGGCGCGCTGCGCGACTCGTTCATTTTCGTGGTGAGCCCGCCGCCGATCCCCGAACTGGGTACCGGTACCGGCTTCTCGTTCCGCCTGCAGGATCGTGCCGGCAACGGCCACGCTGCCCTGCTGGCTGCGCGTAACCAGATGCTGGGTATGGCGTCGCAAAGCAAGATCCTGACGGGCATGCGTCCGGAAGGCCTGGAAGATGCACCGCAGCTCAAGCTGAACATCAACCGCGACAAGGCGCAAGCCCTGGGCGTGACCTTCGCCGCGATCAATACGGCGCTGTCGACGTCGATGGGTTCGTCGTACGTGAACGACTTCCCGAACGCCGGCCGCCTGCAGCGCGTGATCGTGCAGGCCGATGCGCCACAGCGCATGCAGCCGGACGATTTGCTGCGCATCAACGCGATGAATACCCAGGGTCAGCCAGTACCACTGTCGTCGTTCGCGACGACCGAATGGACCACCGGCCCGATGCAGACCAACCGCTACAACGGCTATCCGGCAATGAAGCTGACGGGTGAAGCAGCGCCGGGTTACTCGAGCGGCGAAGCGCTGGACGAAATGCAGCGTCTGGCCGAGCGCCTGCCGCCTGGTTTCGCTTACGAGTGGACCGGCCAGTCGCGCGAGGAACTGCTGTCCGGTTCGACCGTGTTCATCCTGATCGGCTTCGCGCTGCTGGCCGTGTTCCTGGCCCTGGCCGCGCTGTACGAAAGCTGGACCATCCCGGTGGCCGTGCTGCTGGTGGTACCGCTGGGTATTCTTGGTTCGCTGCTGGCGGCCAATATGCGGGGCTTGTCGAACGACGTCTACTTCAAGGTCGGCCTGATCACCATCATTGGCCTGGCGGCGAAGAACGCGATTCTGATCGTCGAATTCGCCAAGGACCTGCAAGCCGAAGGCAAGTCGCCGTTCGACGCGGCGCTCGAAGCGGCCCACCTGCGCTTCCGCCCGATCATCATGACGTCGCTCGCCTTCATCCTGGGCGTGCTGCCACTGGTACTCGCAGGCGGCGCCGGTTCGGCATCGCAGCGCGCCATCGGTACCGGCGTGATGGGCGGTATGATTACGGCGACCGTGCTCGGCGTGATCTTCGTGCCAGTGTTCTTCGTCGTGATCCGTACGCTCTTCAAGGGCAGCGAGCGCCAGAACAAGATGTACGCCCACGCGCAGGAAAAACAGCATGCCCTGGAAAAACAGGAACGCCAGGCAGCAGAAGAAGGGAAACAAGTATGATCAAACACATCAAACTGATCGTCACGCCACTGGCGCTGTCGATGGCACTCGCCGGCTGCATGTCGCTGGCGCCGGACTATGAGCGCCCTGCTGCCCCGGTGGCAAGCGCCTTCCCGGCCGTGCCACAGGCCGCCACGGCATCGACCAGCCCGGTGATCACCCAGGCGCCGGCGGCGGTCGCCTGGCAGCAGTTCTTTGCCGATCCACGCCTGCGTCAGCTGATTGACCAGGCACTGGTGAACAACCGTGACCTGCGCATCGCGATTGCCAACATCGAGCAGGCGCGTGCGCAATACCGCATCACGCGCGCCGATCGCCTGCCGTCGGTGGGCCTGGGTGTCAGCGGCAACCGCCAGACCGTCGGTGAAGACCAGCCGATCAACAGCCAGTACCAGGCGGGCCTGCAAGTCACGTCGTTCGAGCTCGACCTGTTCGGCCGGGTGCGCAACCTGAGCGAAGCCGCGCTGGCGCAATACCTGGCCACCGAAGAAGCGCGCAAGACCACGCAGATCAGCCTGATCGCGTCGGTTGCCAACGCTTACCTGCAGTTGCTGGCCGACGAAGAACTGCTGCGCATCACGCAAGATACGCTCAAGACGCGCCAGGATTCGGATCGCCTGACGCAGCTGCGTTTCGAGAACGGTGTCGCATCGCGCCTGGACATCCAGCAATCGCGTTCGCTCGTTGAGACGGCCCTGGCCACGCTCGCGCAGCAACAGCGCTTCCGCGCCCAGGACATCAACCTGCTGACGCTGCTGGTCGGCCAGCCGCTGCCAGCGGACGTCTCGACCGGCGCCACGCTGGCCAAGACCGAGCTGCCCGACCTGCCGGCCGGCCTGCCATCGGACCTGCTGGCCAACCGCCCGGACATCCGTGCGGCCGAGCAAGAGCTGATCGCAGCCAACGCCAACATCGGCGCGGCGCGCGCGAACTTCTTCCCGCGCATCTCGCTGACGGGCAGCGCCGGCAGCGCCAGCACCGAGCTGTCGGGCCTGTTCGAGAGCGGCACCTGGGGCTGGTCGTTCGCACCGCAGGCGATCCTGCCGATCTTCGACTACGGCCGCAACACCGCGACGCTGGGCGCCGCCCGTGCCCAGCGCGACATCGCCGTGGCGCGCTACGAGCAATCGATCCAGACCGCATTCCGCGAAGTGGCGGACGCCCTGGCCGGCCAGGCGACGTACAGCGAACAGCTGCGCGCGCAAGCGGCCGTGACCGAAGCCGAAGCCGACCGCTTCAACCTGTCCGACCTGCGCTTCCGCAGCGGCGCCGCCAGCCAGCTCGACCTGCTCGACGCACAGCGTTCGCTGTTCCAGTCGCAGCAATTGTCGGTGCAGGCAAACCTGCTGCGTCTGCAGAACCAGGTCGCGTTGTATCGCGTGCTGGGCGGCGGCTGGGTGGAACCGGCGGCGCAAGCTGAAGGGACGCCGGTGGCGGCGAGGTAAGTTGCGACGCTGCTGACGCAAATGAGAACCGGGCCTGCGTGGCCCGGTTTTTTTTCGTGTGCCGACGGTCATCGTTCCCGCTGTGGCATTCACGCCGCAGTACGTTGTAGCGCGGCATTGCCCTCCCCTGGCGCCGCAGATATTGGCGGGATTGGCTACACTGGGTGCATCGATTGCCGACGACGCGCCGCAAGGCGCTGTGTGACGCCATGAGAAATTTCTTCAATTCGCACTGGAAAGTCATCATCGCGATCCTGCTCGCGATCGTGCTGGCGACCCTGACCGTCGATACCCAATCCGACGCCGCGCCTTTGGCGGCGCGCCTGCAAGCCCATGCCCGGGCTCTGGCGCCGGACGCGCCAAGCAGCCCGATGCAGCATGTCGGCACATCGCTGCAGCGCTATGGCTATGCGCTGGGCCGGGAGCGGATCGGCAGCACCAGCCACGCCGCCCGCAGCATCGAAACAGCGCTTGCAAACGTGATGCCCGGCGCCATGCCAGAACGCACATTCGTGATCGGCGCCCGCGTCGGGCCAGGCGGCGATGTCGGCGCAGCGGCCGTGCTGGAACTGGCGCGCGCCGTCAAGGATCTGCGGCCCGCACCCGGGACAGAGATCCGCTTCGTGTTCTTCATGGAGGCTGGGGAGTCAGGCGCGGAGGAGACGGGCGCCGGCAACTTCATCGCGTTCACCGGCACGCCTGATGGCGCGCAGCGTGTGCGCCAGGCATTTGCAGCACTGCGCAGCGACCGGCAGCTGATGCACCACGGGCTGGCGACCTCGGCCCACGTGATGGGCTTGACACTATCCAACCGAGGCAGTGATGGCAGCCCCGCCACGACGACCCTTTTGATCACCGGCAGCGACTTTCTCGGCTACCCCTATTTCTACACCACGCTATCGCCCGCCGATGAGAATGCAGAGATGCAGCAGCCGGGCGAATTCGACGGCCTGGCGCGCGTCCTGGTCGGCCTGACACGCACGCTCACCGCGATGGCAGGCGTCGTGCAGGCCTGAAAAACCGAGACGCTTACTCGGCCAAGAACATTTCCTGCAAATCGTTCAAAAACCGCTGGCCCAGTTCCGTCGGCTTGATCAGCTTGTGATCGCGGTAGATCAGTCCCTTGGCCTCGGCCTCGTTGAGCGACTTGGTGATCGTGTTGATGCTCATCCCGGTGCGCTCGCCGAACAGGTTCGGATCGAAACCACCCGTCAGGCGCAGCGTGTTGAGCATGAACTCAAAGCCCATGTCGTTGCGGCCGATTTCGTGCTCTTCCTGCACCGGGTTGCCGCGCTTTGCCGCCTCGATGAACGATGCCGGCTGCTTGTAGCGGGCCTGGCGCAGGATGCGGTGCGGGAACGAGATCTTCGAATGCGCGCCGGCGCCAATGCCCAGGTAGTCGCCGAACTGCCAGTAATTCAGGTTGTGGCGCGCGCGCCGTCCCGCCCGCGCGTAGGCCGAGACTTCGTAGTGATCGTAGCCCGCGGCGCCCGTCACCTCGGCAATCATGTCCTGCATGTCGGCGCTCAGGTCGTCGTCCGGCAGCGCTGGCGGGTATTTCGCGAAGACCGTGTTCGGCTCCATCGTCAGGTGGTACAGCGACAGGTGCGGCGGCGCGAACGCAAGCGCCGTTTCCAGGTCGTGGCGCGCCTCGGCCAGCGTCTGCGACGGCAGCGCGTACATCAGGTCGAGATTGAAGTTGTCGAACGTGTTTTTTGCGATCTCGACCGCACGCAGCGCTTCGTCGCCGTCGTGGATGCGCCCCAGCGCCTTCAGGTGCGCCGGGTTGAAACTCTGGATGCCGATCGACAGGCGGTTGATGCCGCTTTCGCGATAACTCTTGAAGCGCTCGGCCTCGAAGGTGCCGGGGTTGGCCTCCATCGTGATCTCGGCGTCGAGTTCCAGCGGCAGCAGCGTGCGCAGGTCGGACATCAGGCGGTCCAGGCCGGCCGCCGACATCAGGCTCGGCGTACCGCCGCCGATGAAGACGGTATGGATCTTGCGGCCCCAGATCAGCGGCAGCGACTGTTCCAGGTCGAGGCGCAGCGCGTCGAGGTAATCCTTTTCAGGCAGTTCGCCCTTGCCTTCGTGCGAATTGAAATCGCAGTACGGACATTTGCGCACGCACCATGGCCAGTGCACGTACAGCGACAGCGGCGGCAGCGCCGTCAGGTTCAGCGCGCCCGGCTGCAGGTATTGCAGCGCGGCCGTGGCGGGCGAACGGGGCTCGCCGGCCAACGGTTGCGGTACGTTCTCGCCGACGAATTTAATGGGGATCATGTCAGGTGTTTTTCAGTTTCTCGACCAGTGCGCGCAGCGCCTGGCCCCGGTGCGACAGCGCATTTTTCTCGTCCGGCGCCAGTTCGGCCGTGGTCTTGCCCAGCGACGGGATCAAAAAGTGCGGATCGTAGCCGAAGCCATTCTCGCCGCGCGGCGTGGCGATGATTTCGCCATTCCACCGGCCGTCGGCGATGATCGGCTGCGGGTCTTCCGGGTGGCGCACGTAGACCAGCACGCAATAGTAATAAGCCGACTTGTCGCTGAGCGTGGACAGATCGGCAACGAGCTTGCGGCTGTTGCTGGCGTCGGATTTCGGCTCGCCGGCATAGCGGGCCGAATACACGCCCGGCGCGCCGCCAAGGGCATTGACGCAGACGCCGGAATCGTCGGCCAGCGCCGGCAGGCCGGTCAGGCGCGACGCGTGGCGTGCCTTGGCCAGCGCGTTTTCAACGAAGGTGCCGAACGGCTCTTCTGCTTCCGGGACGTCGAATTCGCCCTGCGGATGCAGGTCGAGGCCGATGGGCCCGAGCAGCTGGGCGAATTCCTTGAGTTTGCCGGCGTTGTTGGAGGCGAGGATCAGGCGCTGGGTCATGGTGGTCACGGTGCTGGTGAGGAAACCGGTCATTTTACCGGCTTCGCGCGCCCACCGCGCAGGAACCGGGCAACCGCAGTCAGTCCACGCGCAGCGCCTGCTTCTGCAAATGGATCAGGTCAGCGATGCCTGCCTGCGCCAGGTCGAGCAGGCGGTCCATGGCGGCGCGGTCGAATGCAGCGCCTTCGGCCGTGCCCTGCACTTCGATGAAGTGGCCCTGCTCGTTCATCACCACGTTCATGTCGGTGTCGCAGTCCGAATCTTCCGGATAGTCCAGGTCGAGCAGCGGCATGCCGTTCACCATGCCGACCGACACGGCCGCGACGAAGTGCCGTACCGGCAGCGCCGTGATCGCGCACGACGACAGCAGCGTGCTGAAGGCGTCGTGCGCGGCCACCATCGCGCCCGTGATGGCGGCGGTGCGGGTGCCGCCATCGGCCTGGATCACGTCGCAATCCAGATGCAGCGTGCGCTCGCCAAACGCATGCAGGTCGAACGCGGCGCGCAGCGAGCGGCCGATCAGGCGCTGGATTTCCTGCGTGCGCCCGCTCTGCTTGCCGCGCGCGGCTTCGCGGTCCATGCGCTTGTGGGTCGAGCGCGGCAGCATCCCGTATTCAGCGGTCAGCCAGCCCTGGCCCTTCCCTTTTAAAAATGCCGGCACCTTGTCCTCGATGCTGGCCGTGCAGATCACCCTGGTGTCGCCGAACTCGATCAGCACCGAGCCTTCGGCGTGCCGCGTGTAGTTGCGGGTGATGACGATCGGGCGCAGCTGGTCTGGCGCGCGGCCGCTCGGGCGCGGTGGGTAGGTCATGGGGTCGGTCCTTACTTGAGCAGCTGGGAGGATTTTTCGATCGCTTCGCGGATCTCGGCGATGGCTTTTTCGATATCGTCTTCGTCGAACGCGTCGCTGCCTTCAGGCAGCGGGTCGCCCGCGACGATGGTGGAACTCACGGCATCCTCGGCCAGCATCTGGGTCGAGATCACGTTGAGCGCGTCGGCATCGATGGTGCCGGCCGCGCCTTGCCAGGCGATCGCCAGCGCGGTCGTGTTGTCGGCCTGCGCGCCGCCGATGGCGGCGGCCATCTGCACCAGTTCCGGCACCGCCTGCACGACGCCGCTCGTGGCAAGGCGGTGCACGATCTCGGTTTCGGGCAGCACGGACCACAAACCGTCCGAGCATAGCAGCAGCATGTCGCCATGCTGCAGGCTGTGCTGCTGCGACAGCGCGATCTTCGGCGGGCTGGACGCGCCCAGGCAGTTATAGAGCTTGTTGCGGTCGGGGTGCGTGTTGCGCTCGGACGGATCGGCCCGGCCGCGCTCGAGCAGGTACTCGAAATGCGAATGGTCGCGCGTGCAGGCCAGCACCTGCTTGCGGCGCACCCAGTACAGGCGCGAGTCGCCGACGTGCGCCCACACGGCGCAGTTATGCTGGATCAGGCAGGCGACGACGGTGGTGCGCGGAATCTCGGGCAGGCCGTGGGTAGCGGCGTAGGCCTGGATATCGTGGTGCGCCTGCAGCAGCGCTTCCTCGAGGAAGCGCTCGGGCTTTTTCACGTACGGGCGCGCCTGCAGGCGGAACATCGCCGACACCGTCTGCAGCGCGATGGTCGCGGCGATCTCGCCGCCCAGGTGCCCACCCATGCCATCGGCCAGCAACAGCAGCAAGGCGTCGCGGGTGTAGCAGTAGCCCATCCGGTCCTGGTTGACCTTGCGTCCGCCAATATGGCTTTGTTGATAGACCGAGAATTGCATGACTTCCTTTAATCGCGCCGGAATGCGCCGAGACGGCCGACCAGGCCGCGCCAGCCGCCGCGTGCCTCATGTGCGTCCGCAGCCGCATCCGCGGCCTCGGCTGCCGATGGGGCCGTGGCCCGCGACGGCAGCGGCGCGGCCGGCACTGCCTGCAGCACCTTCTGGATCTCGAACACGCTTTGCGGCCGCATCAGGGGATCGAGCGCCAGGCACCCGGCCACCAGCTTGACCAGCTCCGGTGAATAATAGCCTGCCAGGCGCGCCAGGTGGCGCGGCACGTGATCGTCCATGCGGCGCGCATCGACCGGCGGCGGCGTCGAGCGGCTCATGCAGGCAAGCATGGCCGCGCCCAGGCTGTAGATATCGGTCCAGGGGCCGAGCGCTGCGCCGCGTGTATACAGATCGGGCGCAGCGAAGCCCGGCGTGTACATTGGCGCGAGCATCGGAGCGTCGGTGTGCAGCGTCTGGCGCGCGGCGCCGAAGTCGAGCAGCAGCGGCGAGCCGTCGGTACGCAGGTAGATGTTAGCGGGCTTGAGGTCGAGGTGCAGCAGCTTGTTGGCGTGCACTTCGCGCAGGCCGCTGCAGACGCCATGGAACACCTGGCGCACGAAGTTTTCGCTCAAGCCATTGCCTTTGGCGGCAGCGCGCGCGATGTGTTCCTGCAGCGAGTGCCCGGACTCGTAGGCCATGACCATGTATACAGTCTCATGGGCGCGGAAGAAATTGAGTACGCGCACCACGTTCGGGTGCACGATGCGCGCCAGGGCGCGGCCTTCTTCGAAAAAACACTTCAGGCCGATGCGAAATACGGCCAGGTGCGGCTTGGCCACCACGGGGATCAATTGACCAGGCTGGCGCAGCGCCAGCGCGCTCGGCAGGTACTCCTTGATGGCTACTGCATTGCCCTCGCTGTCATAGGCAAGATAAACAATACTGAACCCGCCGGACGCAATTTTCTTTACAATGCGGTATCCGGCAATTTCGAGTCCTGCGGGCAGAGGAGCGTTATTCTGTGCAGCCATCCAATTGGGTTTCCTTGCTAAACAGCGCGATTGTGTGGATAAATGTCGGCTTTGTAAAGAATAAAAACCGGGGATCCCATTGAGCATTTCAAGCATGACAGGTTATGCGGTCGCCACCAGCGAAGGCGCTGCCGGAACCCTCACGATCGAAATCAAGAGCGTCAACTCACGCTTCCTCGATTTGCAGTTCCGCATCAATGACGATTTGCGCGCGCTGGAACCCGATCTGCGAACGGCCATCATGGCCGCGATTCAGCGTGGCAAAGTCGAAGTACGCGTCTCGTTTGGCCGCAAGGTCAGTGGCGGCGCCGCGGCGCTCAATCAAACGTTGCTGGCCGACCTGGCCCGCCTGCAAGGCGAAGTGTCGCGTCACTTCGCCGAAGCCGCACCAATGACCGTGGCCGAGCTGCTGCGCTGGCCTGGCGTTATCGAAGAATCCACCATCGGCCAGGAGTCGCTCCAGGCCGACGTCGCCGCGCTCACGGTCACCACCATCGCCGCGTTCGTCGACAGCCGCCGGCGCGAAGGCGCCGCACTCGAAACGATGCTGCAATCGCGCATCGAATCGATGGAAGCGATCGTCAAACGCATCACGCCGCTGATCCCGCAAGTCATTTCGCAATTCCAGAACAAGGCCATCGATCGCATGCAGGACGCGCTGGGCCTGGCGGGTCACGGCAATCCGTCGACGCTCACGCGCCAGGAAGTGCTGGAGCGGATTCGCCAGGAAGTGACCCTGTACGGCATCCGCATTGACGTGTCCGAAGAATTGTCGCGCCTGTCGGCGCACCTGAACGAAACGCGTCACATCCTCAAAAAGGGTGGCCAGGTTGGCAAGCGCCTCGACTTCATGATGCAGGAGCTCAATCGCGAAGCCAACACGCTGGGCGCCAAGGCGTCGGTGAAGGAACTGGCCGATGCGTCGATGGAGCTCAAGCTGCTCATCGAGCAGATGCGTGAACAGGTGCAGAACCTGGAATAAGTTGAACGCGTGGACGGCAGAGCCGTCCACCCTACGATGGATACGATACGTAGGGTGGACGGGTTTCCCGTCCACGCGTTCAACGTTAACATGACCACCCGCGGCACCATGCCCGCGCACATACCCGTACTGACAAAGGACCCCCGCCATGCTCCCACAAGCCTTTTCCGGCAGCCTGTTCGTCGTCGCCGCGCCATCCGGCGCCGGCAAATCGACCCTGGTCAACGCCTTGCTGGCGAACGAACCGGGCATCAAGCTGTCTATCTCCACCACCACCCGCGCACCGCGCCCGGGCGAAGTGGATGGCCGCGAATACCACTTCACGACCGCCGACGATTTCGTCACGCGCGCCGACCGGGGCGAGTTTCTCGAGTGGGCCGAAGTGCACGGCAATTACTACGGCACGAGCCGCCTGTCGGTCGAGCAGGAGATGAAAAACGGCACGGATATCCTGCTCGAAATCGACTGGCAAGGCGCGCGTCAGGTGCGCAAGCTGTTCCCGGACGCGGCCGGCATTTTCATTCTGCCGCCATCGATCGAAGCGCTGGAAGAACGCCTGCACAAACGTGGCACCGACGAGCCGCACATCATCACCCGGCGCCTGCTGGCGGCGGGCGGCGAGATCGCTCACGCACCCGACTTCGAATATGCTATCATCAACGAAGAGTTTAACGTCGCCCTGGCTGAGCTGCAGGCGATTGTCAAAGCGACACGTTGCCGATTTGCCCAACAAGCTGCCCGCAACGCTACGCTGTTTGCCCAGCTGGGAATCCACGCGAATCAACCACAATCTTGACGAGCGCGCCGTTGCAGGCGCGCCGCACGCGTTGTTTCCTCTCATTGTCACCTTACATTCAGCAACCCAGGAGCACACATGGCCCGCATTACCATCGAAGACTGCCTCAAGAACATCCCGAACCGTTTCCAGCTGACCCTGGCAGCAACGTATCGTGCGCGCCAGCTGCTGCAAGGCCACACCCCGAAAGTCGAAGCCAAGGACAAGCCAACCGTGGTGGCCCTGCGCGAGATCGCCGCTGGTAAAGTCGGCATCGAAATGCTGAAAAAAGTCCCGATGTAATTCCATTCGGGGTTGCCTGAATTTGCGTTATCCCGTCTTCTGTTATTCTGATCTCACCGCAGCCAGACGATTAACGTAATGAACCTGTTACCTCCAGATTCACCCGCTTCACGCAACCCCGCTCCGCGCGAGCGGCGGGCAGACAATCGTCCGCCCGATTTCATCGAGCCCGCCGGCCCCATCGTGCCCGGCGTGGCCTCGGTGACGCAGCTGATCACCAAGCTGTCCGAATACCTCACTCCCGCCGAGCTTAAAAAAGTCAAGGAAGCCTATCGCTTCTCTGACGAGATGCACCTGGGCCAGGTCCGCAAGTCGGGCGAGCCCTATATCTCCCATCCGATTGCCGTTGCCGAGATCTGCGCCGAGTGGAAACTCGATGCGCAAGCCATCATGGCCGCGCTGCTGCACGACGTGATCGAAGACCAGGACGTCAAGAAGGATGAGCTGATCGAGCGCTTCGGCGCCCAGGTCGCCAACCTCGTCGACGGCCTGTCCAAGCTCGAGAAAATCGAATTCCAGAGCCAGCTCGAAGCGCAGGCGGAAAACTTCCGCAAGATGCTGCTGGCGATGGCGTCCGACGTGCGCGTCATCCTGATCAAACTGGCCGACCGCCTGCACAATATGCGCACGCTCGGCTTCATGATTCCGGCCAAGAAGCGCCGCATCGCCGGCGAGACGATGGAAGTCTACGTGCCGATCGCGCACCGCCTTGGCCTGAACAATATCTACCGCGAGTTGCAGGACCTGTCGTTCTCGCATCTGTATCCGGTGCGCTACCAGACGCTGTCCAAGGCGATCAAGTCGGCGCGCGGCAACCGGCGCGAAGTGGTCAAGAAAATCCTCGAAGCGGTCAAGAACCAGCTCGAGGCCAGCGGCCTGAAAGCCGAAGTGCACGGCCGCGAAAAGACCCTGTACGGCATCTATAAAAAGATGCGCAACAAGCACCTGTCGTTCTCGCAGGTGCTCGACGTGTATGGATTCCGCGTCGTCGTCGACAGCGTGCCCAATTGCTATGTTGCGCTGGGCACCCTGCACGCGCTGTACAAGCCGATGCCGGGCAAGTTCAAGGACTACATCGCCATCGGCAAGATCAACGGCTACCAGTCGCTGCACACGACGCTGATCGGCCCGTACGGCACGCCCGTCGAATTCCAGATCCGCACGCAGGACATGCACCGCACCGCCGAGAGCGGCGTGGCCGCGCACTGGCTGTACAAGACGGGCGAATCGAATATGTCCGACCTGCAGCAGCGCACCCATGCGTGGCTGCAGTCGCTGCTCGACATCCAGCAGCAGACGGGCGACTCGGCCGAGTTCCTTGAACACGTCAAGGTCGACCTGTTCCCCGATTCGGTGTATGTGTTTACGCCCAAGTCGAAGATCATCGCCCTGCCCCGCGGCGCGACGGCGCTCGACTTCGCCTACTCGATCCACACCGGCATCGGCGACCATACGGTGGGCGTCAAGATCAACCACGAAGAGCAACCGCTGCGCACCGAGCTGCACAACGGCGACATCGTCGAGATCATCACGCAACCCGATTCGCGCCCGAGCCCCACCTGGCTGACGTTTGTCCGTACCGGCAAGGCGCGCTCGGCGATTCGCCATCACCTGCGCCTGGTCGATGTCAACGAGTCGGCCGAGCTGGGTCTCGAACTGCTGACCCAGGCGCTGGCCGTGCGCAACATCAAGCCCGATTTGCCGGCCAGTGTCGTCGAGCGGCTGCTGGGCGAGTCGTCGGCCAATTCGATGGAAGAAGTGTATGCCGATATCGGCATCGGCAAGCGTATGCCGACGCTGGTGGCGCGCCAGATTTTCGGCCTGATGGAAGGCGACCCCGATCTGCTGCCGTCGAGTAAACCGCTGCCGGCCAGCGACATTGCGCCGGTGACGATCTACGGCAGCGAAGGCGTGGCGGTCCAGCTGGCGCCGTGCTGCATGCCGATCCCGGGCGACCAGATCACGGGCCAGCTGCGCCGCGACCAGGCGCTGGTGGTGCACACCTGCGATTGCCAGACGGCCAAGCGCCTGCTGGCGAAAGAACCCGACCGCTGGATCGCCGTGAAGTGGGGCGACGACCTCAACCGCCGCTTCGACTGCCGTATCCGTCTGCTGATCAACAATGAAAAAGGCATCCTCGCCCGCGTGGCTGCCGAGATCGGCGAGTCCGACGCCAACATCACGTATGTGGGCATGGACGAGGACGACGAAAACATGATGACGCAGCTGCGCTTCACGATCCAGATCGCCGACCGGGTGCACCTGGCGCAACTGATTCGCAATCTGCGCCGCGTGGCCGGGGTGAATCGGGTGGAGCGCGAGCGGACGTAAGCCCCGTTTGCCGGTGGTGGACGGTTATGCCGTCCACGCGTTCAAACCAATGTTGCTTCGTGGTAAACGGAGGCCGGTTGAACGCGTGGGCGGGAAACCCGCCCACCCTACCGTTTTATCGCAAGCTGCGCCCCGTGGCCGGCGTTTGCCGGTAGGGTGGACGGCTATGCCGTCCACGCGTTCAAACCAACGTTGCTTCGTGATAAACGGAGGCGGGTTGAACGCGTGGGCGGGAAACCCGCCCACCCTACTTGTCCAGGCTCAGCTTCAATATACTGTCGAACGCCGCGCAGGCACCCGCGCAGGCATCGGCAATCTCATCCGGCGACCTCACGTGCTCTTTCAGCGCCAGCATGAACGCGCGCCAGCGCGGACCCGGCCCGGCGTCACTCCCCTTCAGATAGCGCAGCGGATGCGGCGCCAGCGTACCGGCCAGTTTCCCGTACAGCACCTTGCCGCCCAGCTGCGAGCCTTCGATCACATAGCACACGCCCCAGCGGTACGCCGCGCTGGCGTCGCGCGGCCACGTGTCTGCGAGCGAAGGGTCACGCAGCGGGGGCATGCCCGGCTCGTTCAGGTCGGCTTCGATCAGCGCCAGGCGTTCCACCGGCGGCAAGACCAGCTGCGGCCCGTCCGGGAATGATTCAAGCCAGGGCAGCAGCGACGCGAGCCAGTCGCGCACCATCGTCAGGTGCGCCGCATAATCGTGGAGATCGGGGGCAGCGCCGGCCAGCGGCAGGCCGCTGTCGAGCCGTTCGTGTTGTTCGTTGGTGGCGGCGCGCAGCGCTGCCAGGGGATCTGCCTGTTGGTGCATCGTCGTGTGGGCCGATTCGTGCGCCGCTTCGTGAGGTCGGTTCATGCGCCCATAGTAGCACCGGGCCGCAAGCTCAGTCGGCGACCGGCTCGGGATAGTCGACCGAGATGATTTCGAGCTCATCCATGCCCAGCGGCGTGTGCAGTTGCGCAACGTCGCCTTCGCGGCACTTGGTCAACGCGCGCGCCACGGGCGAGACCCAGCTGATCTTGCCGTGCAGCGGATCGAGCTCGTCGATGCCGACGATGGTGATGGTGTGCTCTTCACCAGCCCCGTTGACATAGCGGACCGTGGCGCCAAAGAACACCTGGTCGTTGCCATGCTGGATGCTCGGGTCCACGACGAACGCCGAATCCATGCGCTTGGTGAGAAAACGGATGCGGCGGTCGATCTCGCGCAGGCGGCGTTTGCCGTAGATATAGTCGCCGTTCTCGGAGCGGTCGCCATTGGACGCGGCCCAGTGCACGATGCGCACGACTTCGGGCCGGTCGACGTCGATCAGCTGCAGCAGCTCATCCTTGATGCGCTGGTAGCCAGCCGGGGTGATGTAGTTCTTGGCGCCGTCAGGAATCGCCTGCGCCAGCACCAGAGCTTCATCATCGTCGTCGTTGTCCGACTCTTTTACAAATGCCTTGTTCATGGACGCATTGTAGCGAGACTTGCGCGCCCTTGTCGTATCATTCGACCATGTCCCAACCCGCCCTGCTCCAGCACGACCGCGACGCCGCCGCCCGCCAGGCCGAGCGCACCCGCATCGCGCGCGAACTGCACGATGACCTCGGCGGCAACCTCATCGCCATCAAGATGGCGCTGGCGCGGCTGGCGGCACGCGTGCCGGCCGACCAGCCCGGCCTGGCCGGCCAGGCGCAATATATCGACGAGCTCGTCGATCGCACGATCGACACGGTGCATCGCATCTCGTTCGGCCTGCGCGCCAGCGCGCTCGACCTGGGACTCGCAACCGCGCTCGCATGGCAGGCGCACGAATTCACCCGCCAGACCGGCATCGTCGTGATCACGCACTCTCTTGACACGCCGGCACCGGAGCCGGCGCCGGAGCACGCCGACGCCCTGTTTTACATCGCCCAGGAAGCACTGACCAATGTTGCCAAGCATGCAGGCGCGACGCAGGTCACGCTGACGCTCGAACATGATCGCGGCGAACTCATGCTGTCCATCTGCGACAACGGCTGCGGCATCGATCCGGCCGCACGCACCCGGCCGCACGCGTTCGGCCTGCGCGGCATGCACGAACGGGCCAGCGCGCTTGGCGGCGTGCTGTCCTTGTCGCCAGCGCCCGAAGGTGGCACGATGTTGACCGTCAAGACCAGGCTGGCGCCACCCGTGGCCCCGGCACAGAACAAGAAGCAGAATGAGTGAAAAAGTAACCATCCGGGTATGCATCGCTGATGACCATGCCATCGTGCGCGAAGGACTCAAGCAGATCCTCGCCGACGAACGCGACATCGTTGTCGCCGGCGAGGCCGAGGATGGCCACGATGCCGTGCGCCTGGCGGGCAAGACGCGCTGCCACGTGATGCTGCTCGATATCTCGCTGCCCGACCGCAATGGCATCGATGTGCTCAAGCAGATCAAGAAGGACAAACCCGAGTTGTCGGTATTGATGCTGTCGATGCACCGCGAAGACCAGTATGCGATCCGCGCGCTGAAGGCCGGCGCCGCCGGCTACATCACCAAGCAGAGCGCGCCGCGCGAACTGGTCACGGCCATCCGGCTGGTGGCAGGCGGCCAAAAGTATGTCAGCGCCGCGCTCGCGCAAACGCTGGCCAGCGCAATCGGCGAAGACCATGAAAGCGCCGCCCACGAAGGCTTGTCCGACCGCGAATACCAGACGCTGACGATGATCGCGTCGGGCATGACGGTAACGCAGATCGCGGGCGAACTGTCGCTGTCGGTCAAGACGATCAGCGAATACCGCGCACGCCTGTTAGTAAAGATGAAACTTCGGAGCAGTGCCGAGCTGACCACGTATGCGATTCGCAACGGCCTGGTCGACTGATACCCCATCGCATGCCCTGGCGCTGAATAATTGTTGATGCGAGGCAAATAAACTGCCTATCATGTCGTCAATCCCGCAAACTCGGCACCGCGCTGCAATCCATGTCCACTCCGTCCACACCCGTCACTGCTGCAGCCGGCCCTGGCCCCACTGCCGCGCCTGCAGCGAATCCGGCCGACATCGCACGCGAGGCGTTTCGTCGCCTGGCCACGCGCCGTATCGCGCCGACGCCGGACGCTTACCGCGCCATCTATGACGAGATCGCCGGCACCCCGCCGCCGCCGCCCGCGCCGGCCCCGGATGCTGGCGCGATCGAGGTACTGAACGGGTTCGCGCGCCGCATGCTCGATACGCCGGGCGAGCTGGCCGACTACGGCCGGCGCATGACGCGCGCCGTCAAAATGGGTGACTGGAGCGGCTACACCCAGGCCCTCGGCCAGTTGAGCGAGCGGCATCTGCGGCGTAACACCCCGGTGATGGCAATGGGCGACGAAGAACCCCAGACGCGTCTGCTGCGCGACATGCTGGCGCGCACGCTGTCGTTTGCCTGCGCCTCGCTGTTGAGCGACAACCCGGAACAGGTCAAGGAGGCCGAAGCGCTCGGCGCACTGGTCAAGGCGGCGGTTGGCGAAAGCGAACTGCAGGACATCGAGGCGCGCCTGAAGCAGCTGTGCTTCCAGATCGAGCTGCGCAAGGACGACAGCGCGGGCCAGCAGGAACTGCTGCTGCGGCTATTCCGCCTGCTGCTCGACAATATCGAAGGCTTGCTCGAGGACGACAACTATATGCGCGGCCAGGTCGTGGCGGTGCAGGAACTGATTGCCGGCCCCGTGGACACGCGCGCGCTGGAAGACGCCACGCGCAGCCTGAAAGACGTGATCATCAAGCAAAGTCATCTGAAACATGGCATCGCCGACGTGCGCGCGACGATGAAGAACATGATGATGACCTTTATCGACCGCCTTGGCTCGGTGGCCGCCGCGACCGGCGACTACCACGCCAAGCTGGGTGACTTTTCCCAGCGCATCGGCGGCGCGACCGACATCAATGAACTCAATACCGTCCTGGATGACGTGCTGCGCGAGACGCGCCATGCGCAGGACGAAGCGCTGGCCTCACGTGACCGCATGGTGGGCGCGCACCGCGAAGTGCAGGAAGCCGAGCAGCGCATCCGCGAACTGGAAGCCGAGCTGCAGCATATGAGCGAGCTGGTGCGCGAAGACCAGCTGACCGGCAGCCTGAACCGCCGCGGCCTGGACGACGTGTTCGAGCGGGAAAGCGCACGCGCCGACCGCCGCAACACGCCGCTGTGCGTGGCGCTGCTGGACCTCGACAACTTCAAGCGCCTGAACGACACCTACGGGCACCTGGCGGGCGACGCCGCGCTCAAGCACCTGGTCAAGGTCGTGCGCGAGACATTGCGCGCGATGGACGTGATCGCGCGCTTCGGCGGCGAGGAATTTTTGATCCTGTTGCCCGAGACGACCGTCGACGCGGCAGCGGCAGCCATGGTGCGGGTGCAGCGCGAGCTGACCCGGCACTTCTTCTTGCACGATAACGAGAAGATGCTGATCACCTTCTCGTGCGGGGTGGCGCTGCGGGTGCAGAACGAGGAGCAGGCGTCGCTGATGGCCCGGGCGGATAAAGCGATGTACCAGGCCAAGAGCAGCGGGAAGAATCGGGTAGTCGTGGCGGAATGACAATTTCTGAACAGGTGTTTTTCCAGACAGGTAAAAAAAACGATTTATTTTGCGTCCGGCCCTAAACTTTTTCCACAGGGCACCGTTACCAGCAACAACAGCGGTTTGAACGTCACTGAATAACGCGACGGACCAAAGTGAACAGCAGCACGGTCGCTGCACCCCTAGTAAGACCTAGTCTGGAGAATTACCATGGCATCAGTAATCAACACCAACGTCGCATCCCTGAACTCGCAGCGTAACCTGTCGTCGTCGCAAGCGTCCCTGAACACCTCGATCCAGCGTCTGTCGTCGGGTCTGCGCATCAACAGCGCCAAGGATGATGCTGCTGGTCTGGCGATTTCGGACCGCATGAATTCGCAAATCAAGGGTATGACGCAAGCTACCCGTAACGCCAACGATGGCGTTTCGATGGCCCAAACCGCTGAAGGCGCTCTGTCGAGCTCGGGTGACATTCTGCAGCGTATCCGCGAACTGGCGGTGCAGTCGTCGAACTCGTCGAACTCGGCTAGTGACCGTCAAGCTCTGCAAACTGAAGTTACCCAGCTCGGCTCGGAACTGAACCGCATCTCGAACACCACTGAATTTAACGGCCAGAAATTGCTGGACGGTACCATGGGTACTGCCAACTTCCAGGTCGGCGCAAATGCAGGTCAGCTGATTTCGATGACCGGCGCGAACTTCCAGACCAACACGTACGGCAACAATAATATTGCCGCTGACGGTATCGATGCAGCTGCCACCAGCACCGCTTCAACAGGCTCGATCGTTATCAACGGTTCGCTGGGTAGCGAAAAGATCGACACCGTTGGCTATGCCGCAGCAACGGCAGGGCCTCCCGCAACCGAAGCAGTCAAAGGTTCGACTGCCAAGACGATTGCCAGCGACATCAATAATAAGACTGCCAAAACCGGCGTGACCGCCAGTGCCAAAACCGACATGAATCTGTCGATGGGAGCTGGTTCCTATTCGTTCACGCTCGCATCGGACAATGCTGAGCCTGTGAAAGTTTCGTTCTCGGTGGGCGGTAGCGGTTCCAATGCTACTGACTATGCTTCAGCCATCAATGCGGTCAACGCGCAGTCGGCCAACACCGGCGTCACTGCACAATACGACAGCAAGAACGGCGGCATCAAGCTGTCCAACTCGACCGGCGAGAACATTTCTCTTGGCGCTAGTGCTGGCACGGTTAGTGTAAAAAACTACAAAGCTGATGGCGCTGTGCAGACAGCAGCAGCTTTCTCAATGGATCCAACAGTCCCTGCCCAGGCAACAGCAGTGGTCACCGGTCGCATTTCGTACGACTCGGAAAATAGTTTCTCGGTTACTGACGCGGCTGCTAGTGGCACCCCTGCAACGAGTGGCTCAGGCTTCCTGACCCAAGGCACCGAGTCGGCGTCGAAACTGAAATCAGTTGCGTCGCTCGACATCACGTCGTTCGACGGTGCTCAGGCAGCGATCAAGATTGCTGACGCTGCACTGGCCAGCGTCAACAGCCAGCGTGCACAGTACGGCGCACTGCAATCGCGCTTTGAATCGGCAATCTCGAACCTGCAATCTACGACCGAGAACCTGTCGGCATCGCGCAGCCGCATCGTCGATACCGACTTCGCTGCTGAAACCGCAAAAATGACCCGCGGTCAGATTCTGCAGCAGGCTGGTACATCGATGCTGGCCCAGGCCAACTCGCTGCCGAACGGCGTCCTGTCGCTCCTGCGAGGCTAATCGCTAACGCGTAGTAACAGTACGACAAGGTAAGCGATTCCCCGACTGAAGCAATTTGGTCGGGGAATTTTTGCTAGGAAACGTTATGCAGATCCAATCCACTAGTTCATCGCCCAACACGAAGCTGGAGGAACGTCCGGCTACGGTGAGCGGGCATGCCGCCCTGGCACCTCGGGCGGTACCGGAACAAGTCGCGGCCTCTCCTGGACGTGACGAGGTGACGTCCGCGGTCAAGAAACTCAACGAATCGCTGCAGCAGTCCGCGCAGAGCCTGGAATTCGAGATCGACGAAGAGAGCAAGGACGTCGTGGTCAAGATCATCGACCGCGATACGAAGGAATTGATACGCCAGATGCCGACCAAGGAGGCGCTGGAAATGGCCAAGGCGATCGACAAGATGGTGGGGCGGTTGTTCGATCAAACCGCGTGATGCAGCCTTTCTCCCGATAGAAGCGCCGCTCCGTAATGGGACCGGCGCTTTTTCTCCTTAACACAGCGACATGATCATGCAGTGATTCGCTAAAATAAAAAGAGAGCGCCCTTTACCGCTCTTAAGTACCGTTTGTTTCTGCCGATAATAACTTACATTATTGCTTTCACCGGAGAAACAAGTGGCCGCACTCGACATCGAAGGCATTGTTGCAAAGCTGATGCAGGCGGAATCCGCTCCGCTCAACAACTACGCCAAAAAAACGGCGGCGCTTCAGGCAAAGAATGGTGCTTTGAATCAGGTTAGTGCTGCCGTAGGCTCGTTCCAGGCCGCACTGACATCGCTGAATCAATCAAACACGTTCCAGGGCCTGAGTGCAACACCATCGAACAAGGATGTTTTCACTGGTACCGCCACTACGGGCGCTGTGCCCGGCAAGTATCAGGTTAACGTTACTCAACTAGCCCAGTCGCAAAGTCTCAAGACCAACGGCATGGCCAGCAGCACGAGCAGGATCGGCGCCGGCAATCCGGCCAATCTGACATTCCAGTTCGGCACGGTCACTGGCGGCACCTTCGGCGCCACGGGCAATGCGCTCGGCCTGGCAGCTGCGGCCGGCGGCATTGCCAACGGTTCGCTGAGCTTAAACGGGGTGGCAATCAGTACGAACTCGAGCACCCGTAGCGCCCGTGCACTGGCCGAAGCCGTCAACGCGCAGAGCGAAAAGACCGGCGTTGTTGCCACTGCTGGCAGTACCGAAACTGCGGTTGATCTGTTCGAAGGCTTCGGCAAAGTCAGTGTCGATGCCAACTCCAGCTATGCGCTGTCCGTCGGCGGCGTCCAGTTGGCCAACCTGAATACCGAAGGCGCCGAACTAACCGGCACCAAGCTCGATATCGCACTGGCCAGTGCCGGTACTCGCAACGCCCTGGCGGCGGCCAACATCACCGTCAGCGGTACGGCTGCTGCCGGCACGCTGCAATTCAAGGCTGCTGATGGCAGTACGATTGACGTGACCGAAACCGTCACTGGCACTGTCACCGGCGGTATCAAGCACGCAGCCGGCACTGACAACACTGGTGCTACCACCACGGCCACTGCAGGCGTGACGCTGCGCTCGAACGATGGTAATCAGATCCTGGTTGGCGGCAACAACCCGGCATCTGCCGGTTTTACTGCGGGCAGCGTCGGCGCCCACGAGGGCTCGGGCTTCGCGCTCAACGGCGCGCTCAACAGCAAGACGATCACCCTGGCGCCTGGCGACCAGTCGCTGCAAGGCATACGTGATGCCATCAACAAGGCTGACATGGGCGTGACTGCCACTATCGTGTCCGACGGCAGCAGCAAGCCTTTCCATTTGGTTGTAACGTCGAACAAGACCGGTGAAGCAACTTCGATGAAAATCGGCGTGACGGATGAAAACGGTGCAGCAGGCGATCCAGCCTTGGTCGCCCTGCTCGGCTACGATCCAGCTGGTGCGCAAGGCATGATTCAGACAACTGGAGCCCAGAGTACTTTGCTGACGATGAACGGCATCGAAATCAAAAGCGAAGACACCAGTGTCAAGGATGCGATCCAAGGAGTCACCCTCGATGTCAGCGCAGTTGGCAGCAGCACGTTGACGGTGTCAAAAAATACTGCGGCAATCAGCACCGCAGTCAACGACTTCGTTAAAGCCTACAACGATTTGAACAAGACAATCGGTGGGCTGACAAAGTACAACGCAGACACCCAGAAAGGTGGCGTACTGCAGGGTGATTCGGGCGTACGCGCGATCCAAAGTCAATTGCGCAAGCAGATCAGTTCTACCTTGGAAGGCACTGGTGGCAAGCTGAACTCGCTGAGCCAGATTGGCGTCACCTTCCAGCAAGATGGCAGCCTGAAAGTCGACTCGTCCAAGCTCAACAAGGCAATTACAGAAAACGCAGCTGATTTTGGCGGCCTGTTCGCTGCCATGGGTTCGACATCCGATGGCTTGGTAAAATTTGACAAGTCCAGTGCCAGCACCAAGGCCGGCACCTATGGCATAAACATTACTAGCCTGGCTTCGCAAGGCCAGATTACAAGTAACACCGCGCTGGGTGCCGCTACGGTGATCGCGCCGAACACGGTGTGGCGCGTCACATTGAACCAGACCGATCCGGTCACTGAAAGCAAATCGCAGGAAATCAAGCTGCCTGCCGGCACCTATAGCAGGGATGACTTGGCTGCAATGTTGCGTTCTTCTATCAATGGCAATTCGACCTTCGCCGGTGCCGGGGACACGATCGAGGCAAAAGTCAGCGACAAAAACATTCTAACGATGTCATCGAGCAAATACGGCTCGACTTCGAATATCGCTTTTTCGAATGTGAGTGGCACCTCGTTCGATTCCCTCTTCGGTACTGTAGAACCGAGCAAAGGTGCCGACGTGGTCGGCACTATTGGTGGCGTGTCTGCTACGGGCAACGGCCAGTCGCTGACGGCGGCCGCCGGTTCGCCGGCCACGGGGATTCAGGTATCGATCACCGGCGGCGCAACCGGTGAGCGTGGCACCGTAACGTTTTCGCAAGGATTCGCTTTCCAGCTTAACAATCTGGCCACTAGTTTTGTTGGCAAGGATAGTCTGATTAAAGGCAAAACCGACGGCCTGAACGTCTCGATCAAGTCCGTCGCCGACCAGGCTGCGCGCTTCGAAACCCGCCTCGAAGGCATCGAAAAACGCTACCGCGCCCAGTTCGTCGCGCTCGACGCCATGATGAGCTCGATGCAGTCGACCTCGGACTATCTAACCCAGCAGTTGGCGTCCATCGCGGCCAACTCATAATTTCAGCATCACCGGAGAATCTCATATGTTTGGAACCCCGAAACGCGGCGTTGGCGCCTATGCAACGGTTGGCCTGGAGACCGGCGTCGCTGCCGCGTCGCCACAGAAGCTGGTGGTCATGCTGTATGACGGCGTGATCGTAGCCCTGCTCAGCGCAATCAACCACATCAAGTCGTCGAACGTGGCCGCCAAGGGCGCCTCGATCTCGAAGGCCATCACGATCATCGACAATGGCCTGCGCGCCTCGCTCGACCAGAAAGCTGGCGGCGAGATCGCACAGAATCTCGATGCGTTGTACGATTACATGAGCCGCCGCCTGTTGCAGGCCAATATCAAGAACGATATCGCGATCATCGAAGAAGTCCACGGCCTGATGTCCGATCTGCGCGAAGCCTGGGTCGCGATCGGCGAAAAGAGCGATACGGCCGAGCAGGCCGTACCGGCCATCCAGCGTGCCCCTACCCTGATGAGCGCATAAGGTTGACGATGACGATGACGATGAATGGACAAGAAGTGGTAACGGTCTACGAAGCGATGGTCGGCATCACCGAGCGCATGCTCGACGCGGCCACTGCCAGCGAATGGGATCGCCTGGCCGAACTCGAGCAGGAATGCGCCGCCCATGCGCGCCGCCTCAAAGCCAACGAAGGCGTGGCCCCGCTGGCCGGCCAGGAACGCGTGCGCAAGGTCAATGCAATCCGCCGCATGCTCGACGCCGACCGTCGCATCCGCGACCTGACCAGCCCATGGATGGCGCACCTGTCGTCCCTGATCAACAGCAAGTCGACCGAACGCCGCGTCGCGCGCGCCTACGGTATCTGATGCGCCCGGCGGGGGTTGACTGATGCTGCCCCGCGATCTCGTTTCAGGCGTCACGCGCGTCACGCCGGCTCAGGCCGCCGAACAGGCCGTCGACCCGCGCCAGCAAGCCTTCGCGCGCGCCGTCGCGCCGCTGCTGGGCAAGGCGATCCACGGCGAAATCCAGGCCAAACTGACTGACGGCACCTTCGTCGTCAAGTTCGCCGACACCCAGGCGCGCATGCAGCTGCCGCCCGGCGCGCTGGTCGGCGCCGACGTGCCGCTCACGCTGATCGGCCTGCATCCCCGCCCCACCTTCCAGGTCGGCGCCCAGACCACCGCCACAGGTTTTGCCGAAGCTGGCCCCGCACCGCAAGCCGACACCGACGCCCCGGGTGCACCGCTGGGCTACCGGGAAGGCGCCGCACTCGGCCGCGCCGGCGCCCTGCTGGCCTCCAGCGCCGGACTGGGCGCGCAGGCCTTTGCCGGCGGCACCGAAGCGAAAAACACCACGCTCAGCCCCACTGCCCAGGCCCTGGCCGGGGTGCTGGCGGCCGCCCAGAAAGCCGAGACGGTGCTCACCGCCGTCACCGGCAATACGCCGCTGGTGGCCACGCCGGACGCCGATCCGGCGGCGCTGGCCGCCGGCCTGAAGCAGGCGTTCGGCAGGAGCGGCCTGTTCTACGAATCGCACGTGGCCGAATGGGCGCAGGGTTCGCGCGCGCTGGCCGAACTCGCGAACGAGCCGCAGCAGCAGGCCGCGCAGAACGGCGCGCGCCCGAACCCGCAGGATCCCGCCACCGCGCAGTTCATCAGCATGCAGCTGGCGGCGCAAGAGCAATCGCAACTGGCATGGAAAGGCCAGCTGTGGCCCGGCCAGCCGATGGAATGGGACGTGCAGCGCGAAGCCCACGGCGGCGGCGGCGACGATGACGGGGCCATCTGGAACAGCCGCCTGCGCCTGCGGTTCCCCGAACTGGGCGAACTCGATGTGCAGCTGCGGATGGTGGGCGGCGCCTTGCAGATCGGGCTCGCGACCGGCGACGACGCCACCGCCGCCCTGCTGCGCCAGCACGTGCCGAACCTGGCCGGCGCACTCGATTCGGTGGGCACGCCGCTGGCAGGGTTCGATGCGCGCGCGCGGGCTGCGGCGGCGCCGCAGGACGATGATGATGGTGACCATGAATAAGCTGGCCAACCAGCGCATCAAGAGCGCAGTGGCGATGGCCTACAGCGCCGGCGAGAAAGCACCGACGGTCGTGGCCAAGGGCTCCGGGATGGTCGCCGAACAGATCATCCAGCGCGCCCAGGATGCGGGCGTGTTCGTGCATGAATCGAAAGAGCTCGTCTCGCTGCTCATGCAGGTCGATCTGGACCGCGAAATTCCCCCAACGCTGTATCGAGCAATTGCGGAACTGTTGGCATGGCTATATCATATTGAGTCGGCTAAAAAGAACGGTGAGTCAATGCCCACCGCGCCCGATCCGACGCCTCACCTCCCCCCGGAACAAGCGTCAAGGACATAAGCCTAGCAATGGATGAAGCAGAACTGGAAGACTGGCACGACTACGAAGTCGCATCGCGCCGCGAGATCATCTCGCTGCTGCGCCAGATCGGCGAACACAACCAGCTGATCCGTCTGCTGATCAGGGGTGAGGCCGATGTCTGCGTGACCTCGATCCTGGCAGTGGACGAAGACAGCAACACGCTCGTGCTCGATCGCTCGGTCGATCCGGCCCAGAACCAGCGCATGGCGGGCGCGGCGCGCGCGAAGTGCGAAACCACGCTCGACAAGATCCGCATCCTGTTCGGCGCCGCCAACCTGGCCCCCACAGTCTGGCGCGGCGAACCGGCACTGCGCGCCGACATTCCCCCGACCCTGATCCGCCTGCAGCGGCGCGAGTACTACCGCATGGCCACGCCCGTGACCAACCCGGTGCGCGCACTGATTCCGGTGCCGATGGATGGCGGCACGGGCGGCATGAGCGTCTTCGCGCTGCATGACATCAGTGTCGGCGGCATTGCCCTTCTCGACAGCAAGCTGCAGCTCGATACGACGGTCGGGCGCGTGATCGCCAACTGCCGCATCGAACTGCCCGAGATCGGGCCGATCGCCACCTCGCTCGAGATCCGTAACTCGCTCGACCTCACCCTGCTGAACCACAAGACCACGCGCCGCATCGGCTGCCAGTTCGTCGACATCTCGCGTGGTGGCCTGGCGGCGGTGCAGCGCTACATCACCAAGCTCGAACGCGAGCGCAACGCGAAGCTGGCCGGGCTGGCTTGACCAGTGTGCGGTCAGCCTTGCTTGCTGGCCGCCACTGCTTCCAGGATCACCTTTGCCACATCGGCCGGGCGCGATTGCTGCGGCACGTGGCTCGACGGCAGCACGGTGGTGCGGGCGCCAATCTTCTTCGCCATCGCGCGCTGCTGTTGCGGATCGATCATGCGGTCCTTGCTGCTGACGATGTACCACGACGGTTTGACTTTCCACGCTGCATTGCTGACTTTCTCGCCGAAAGCGCTGCCCTTGATCGGCCCCTGGGTCGCGCTCATCACGGCCGTTTGCGCGGCCGGCACGTCCTGCGCGAAGTCGTCACGCATCGCCTCCGGCGGCAGCGTCACGAAGCCTTCACTGTCGGCCACCAGCTTGCCGATCCCGGGCGACGGCGCATACCCGTGACCCAGTTCGGCGCTGGCCTGGCCGGCATCCGGCGCAAACGCCGCCACATACACCAGCGCCGCGACCTTGTCGTGGGCGCCGGCTTCGGTGATCACGGTGCCACCCCATGAGTGCCCGACCAGCACCACCTTGCCGGTCTGCGCATCGAGCACGCGCCGGGTGACAGCGACATCATCCTTCAGCGACGTGAGGGGATTCTGGATCGCGGTGACTTTCACACCCTTCGCCTGCAGCAACGGAATCACTTTGGCCCAGTCGGACCCGTCGGCAAAGGCGCCGTGGACGATGACGACGGACGTTACTGCAGGCGCCGATGCGGCCGCCGGTGCTGCTGCCGGTGCTGCTGCATATGCCGCGCCGCTGACGACGGCAGCTGCGATGGCGATGGTGCGAAGCGTGGTGGTGAGTGTGGTCATGAAGTTCTCCTGGTGGGTGGTTGCTACGGTGAACCCAGTATAGGAAGCGACTTGACAATCCGGTATCGGTCGATCGACCGATGCAGGCCGAACTGGCTATACTATCGGCGCCATCCAGCACGCAGGTGCGTCACCTGCCCATCCCACATAAAGGCATCATGGACACGCTAACCCGGGCATCCACGCCACCGCTCTCGCCTGCCAGCATCAGCCTGCACGGCCACGATACGGTGACGCTGGCGCAAGCCATGGGACTGCTCGCGATCGTCGGCGACCTGAGCATGGGCCAGCCCATCGATGCGTCAAGGCGCGCCGCGCGGCTCGCCGCACGCATCGCGCTGGCCGCCGGCTGCGACGCTACCGCGGCTGCCCACGCGCGCATGGTGGCCCAGCTGCGCTGGTCGGGCTGCACCGCCAATGCCGCCGGGTTTGCCACGCTGCTGGGCGACGACGTAGGTGGCCGCCACGCGATGCTGGGCCGCACGCTCACGGCGCAGCAGGCTGCGCGCCTGGCAGACATCACTCCGTTGGCCGAAATCCACTGCGAAGTCGCGGGCGACATCGCCGCCATGATGGGCTTGCCCGCCCCGGTCGAACACGGCCTGCGCCACGTGTTCGAACAGAACGATGGCGGCGGCCTGCCGTACGGCCTGCGAGGCGACGCGGTGCCGGCCGTCGTGTACCACGTGGCCCTGGCCGGCGACATCGAGATCTTCACGCGCGTGCATGGATTGACTGCGGCGCTGGCGATGGTCGACCGCCTGGGCGGCGTCAAGTATCCGGCGGACCTGGTGGCGCAGGTGCTTCCACAGGCGCAGGCCTGGCTCGAAGCACTCGACGGCGCTGAAGAGCCGGCGCCGTTGAACGACTTCCTGCCGCTGTCGGTGCCGCTGACGCTGGTGGCCGACATGATCGAACTGAAGCTGCCCTGGCTGGCAGGCTACTCACGCCGCGTGGCGCTGCTGGTGCAAGGCGCCGCGCAAGGGGCCGGCCTGCCGGACGCCGGCCAGCGCAGCCTGGCGCGCGCGGCGCTGCTGCACGGGATCGGGCGCGTTGCCGTGTCGAACACCGTCTGGGAACGCAAGGGAAAACCGGGCGATATCGACTGGGAAGCCATTCGCCTCGTGCCCTACTGGACCGCACGCGCCGGCAGCCGGATCGACGGCATGGCGGCCGACGCGCAACTGGCCTCGCACGTGTATGAACGGCTCGATGGCAGCGGCTACTTTCGCAGTCTCGATGCCGGCTCGCTCGGCCTGCCGCAGCGCCTGCTGGCCGCAGCGGCAGTCTACGTGGCCCTGCGCTCGCCGCGGCCATGGCGCGCCGCGTACGAACCGGCGGCAACGCTGACGCTGCTCGAAGCCCAGGTGACGGGCGGGCGCCTCGATCGGGCCGCCGTGGATGCCGTGCTGGCCGCCGCCGCTGGCCACGCCGCGCCGGCCACCAGCACGGCATCGGCCACCGCGCCGGCATCGGCATCGGCGCGCCAGTTATTGTCGGCGCGCGAGGTCGACGTCCTTCAGCGTATCAGCCTGGGCGAGACCAACAAGGAAGCCGCCCGCGCAATGCGGATCAGTCCCAGCACCGTGCGCACGCATGTCGAGAGCATCTTTCGCAAGCTCGGATGCTCGACCCGCGCCGCAGCGACCTTGCGCGCGCTGACACTGGGACTGATTTAAAACGACGCGCGGCGCACCCGCAACGCACCGGCCATGCCCAGGCCAGCCAGCAGCAGCGCCAGCGAACCCGGTTCCGGCACCTCGGTCGCATCGGCAAAGCTGAAATCATCCATCGCATACGAGCCCTGCACGCCACTGGAGACGACCACCGTATCGATCGCGCCATCCCAGCCGGCGTCCAGAAACGCGGCCACGCCGGACAGTTGCAGCGCTGCCGTACTGGCGACCAGCAAGCCCTGGAAGTACAGGTCGAAGCGCACGCTGGCGTCCTCGTAGCCCGAGAACCAGGCGCCCTCGAAGACGGTGGGCGCCAGGAAGCGGATGGTGCTGGCGACCGGCCCGCCGTCGGTCCAGTCGGTGGTGACACGGCCCGCGCCGGAACGGGCGGCAAACGGCGCTTGCTCGCTCGTGAAGACATTCAGGCCGGCGCCCGACCAGTCGAGGCCACCGTAGTTGGCGGCGACGGCGGCGTAGCCGTCAGGACCGACGATATCGTCGAAGTCGAGCACGGTCGCCGAGGCGAAGGGGGCGCACAGCGCGAAGGCGGCGGCTGCGGCAGCGTTACGAAGGGTGATGTGCATGGAATTCCTGTTGAGGGTGATGGGAGCGAACATGGTCAGACCAGGCCCAGTGCCGGATCGCTGACCGTGTGGCGGCCGGTTTCGACGCGCCCGGCAAAGCGGCGCAGGTAGTCGGGCTGGCCCGAGACCGTGGCGCTCAGGTCGTACCAGTAGCCATTGGCCGCCAGCGGAATGCGCACCAGCAGTTCGGTGCGCGGGGCCAGCGTGTGCAACTGGCGCAGTTGCGCGTAGGCGTTCGCATTCAGGTTGAACGTGCACGGCGCCGCGCCGGTATTCATCAGGCGCAGCACCAGCTCGCCCGTGGCGGCATCGCAGCGCACGTGGACGTCCGGCCGTGCCTGCCCTGCCGCGACGGCGCGCAGTGCGCTGCCTGTGAAGTGGCGGTGATAGCCGTTCGGGCCCAGCACCCACAGATCGTAGGCGCCGCCGACTGCGGGCGTCCAGCTGTCGGCCAGCGATTTGCCCGCCTCGACGGTGTAGCGGCGCGGCACGGCGGCCAGGTTCTTGCGGTCGTAGACGTGGAAGACCGCGCCCTGGCGCCCGCTATTGATGAAGTTCAGCGTCACCTGCACGGCAGCCATCGTGGCGCCGGGCTGGACCTGGCAGGTGGTGGCCAGTTCATACGGGAGCGCGCGCGATGGCCGCGTGCCCGGCGCCTGCAGCGGCATTTGCGGCGACGCTGGTGGCGCGATCTGGGCAAGGCGCTGCTGCGCGGCGCGCAGGGCATCGGCCTGGCTGCGATTGGTGCGACCCTGCAGTGCCGGCAGCGCCTCGTCGTTCGGTGTCGCGAAGTTGAAGGCGCTCGTCAGATCGCCGCAGACAGCGCGGCGGTACGCGCTGATGTTCGGCTCGATGACGCCGAAGCGTGTTTCCAGGAAGCGCAGCACCGACGTGTGGTCGAATACCTGCGAATTGACCCAGCCGCCGCGGCTCCACGGCGAAATCACGTACATCGGCACGCGAGGACCCGGCCCGTAGACGCGTCCGTCCGCCGCCGGTTGGCGGGTGCTGCCGGCAGGCCGGGGGTGCGTGTAGTATTCCGGCCCCAGCGCGCCAGGAGACAGCGTGGTCTTGCCGGCGTAGCCGCCCTTGCCGTCCGGCGATGGCGCCGAAGGCGACGGCACGTGGTCAAAGTAGCCATCGTTCTCGTCGAAGTTGACGATCAGGACCGTCTTGCTCCAGACCTCGGGATTGGCCGTCAGCGCGTCCAGCACCTCTTGCAGGAACCAGGCGCCCTGCACCGGGCTCGATGGGCCCGGGTGTTCGCAGTAGATCGACGGTGCGTTGATCCACGAGACCTGCGGCAGCTTGCCTTCGCGGATGTCGCGCCTGAAGGCATCCAGGTATTGCTCGGGCTTGGTACCCGGCAAGGTGTTGGCGATGCCCTTGTAGAGCGGGTTCTTCGCGTTGTCGGTAGCCGCATCGTAGGCGTGATACGGCAGCGCCTGGCCCGTGTTGGTGTATGGCTGACCGGGCGCGCCGCCGCTGGACACCGGATAGCCCGACGCGATATTGGCGCGCCGGAACTGGCGGAAGGCGCCCAGCATATTGTCGCCCCATTCGTCGGGCATGTTCTGGTAGCTGATCCAGCTCACGCCCGCCTTCTCGAGGCGCTCCGCATACGTGGTCCAGGTGTAGCCCGTGTTCACGCCGCCGGGCAGGCCGTCGATCGCATCCCACTCATTCGAGACAAAGGCCGTGCCGGTAGGCCCGGCGCCGTTGGTGCCGGTCAGGAAGAACGAACGGTTGGCGTCGGTCCCGGTGTGCATTGCGCAGTGGTAGGCGTCGCAGACGGTAAATGCATTGGCCAGCGCAAACGCGAACGGGATCTCGCTTTCCTTGAAGTAGCCCATCGAGATGGGATTCTTGTAGCGCGGCCACTGGTCCATGCGGCCGTTGTCCCAGGCCAGCTGGCTGTCGAGCCAATCGTGTGGCGTGCCATTCACGCGCTGGGCGTTGCCGCGGCTGGCGTCCAGGTGGAACGGCATGACCACGTTGCCGTCCGCCAGGCGCTGCTGCCAGACACTGCGTCCTTCGGACAGCGGGATCGTGAAGCGGTCACCGAAGCCACGTACGCCCTTGAGCGTGCCGAAATAATGGTCAAAGGCGCGGTTTTCCTGCATCAGGATCACGACGTGCTCGACGTCGCGGATGGTGCCGGTCGCGTTATTGGCCGGGATGGCCAGGGCGCGCTGGATGGCAGGCGGGAAGGCGGCAAACGTGCCGGCGGCGATACCCGCGCGCGCACTATTGCGCAGGAAACTGCGTCGTGAAGTCATAGGGGCGTATCCAAAGACGTGAATGTTTTAGCCGGGAAATTTATGTTGCATTATGTTGTCTTGCCGACATGATGCAAGACGGCGCCAGAGTACGCCCGGATCGTGACGACGCCATGACACGTCCAATGGATTGGCGGTAGACGTGAAGGCAACGTGAAAACAACAATCACCGTTGTCACGCAATTATTTTTTTAAAGAAATATTGCGCACGATTGGAATTTTATTTGCCTCTTTGCAACCACCGACCTATAGTTTTGATCGTTACAGTTCGTTAGATTCAATTTCCCAAATCCATCCGCATGAAACTCAATCGCATCGGCATCATCCTCATCGCCTGTGCGCTGGCTGCCATTACCCTCGTCGTCGCCTTGCTCGTGGTCCGGCAACAGGCCAGCCAGGCGGCGCAGGTGCGCAACAAGGGTGTCGGACTGGTCAAGGCGCTCAGCACGGTCCCGATGACTCTCCTCGCCGACAGCAGTGGCCGCGGCGGCGTGCTCGCGGCGGTGCTTGCCTCGCATGACGGCAGCGACTTCGCCTATGTGACAATTGGCGATGCAAACGGCCGCACGCTGGCCGAAATCGCGGGCAGCGGCAGCATCGCGCCCGCCACTCCGCTGCCTGCCGATGCGCAGGCGGGCTTCGGTGAGCGCACACTGCCGGCAACCGGTGGCAGCGCGCCGCTGCGTGAATTCTATGGCCCGCTGGCCGACGCCAGCGGCGGCAAGGCGTTCGTTCGCGTGGGTTTCCATCAGCCGGGCTTTACCGTGCTGGCACAGGATGTGTCGTTCCTTGCGCTGCTGGCGCTGATGATGTTTCTGGTCGTGCCGGTCATGTACGTCGTCATCAAGCGCGAGATGGCGCCGCTGGCGGCGCTCAGCCAGCAACTGCGTGGCCAGCTACGCCAGCTTGCCGCGCCCGGCAGGCCGGATCAGGCCGGCGCCGACGACATGCGCGAACTGATCACCAATATGCAGCACTACCTCGACCAGGCCGGCGCCCGCATCGTCCAGCTCGAGGAAGGTTCGCTCAACACCACCGCCGACAACCGCCTGCTGCAATACGGCAGCAAGAAGCTCAATGCCGCGCTGCAGTCGCTGCCGGACGGCCTGTTGATGCTCGATCCGGCCGGCGACGTCACGTTCGCCTCCGGCAAGGTCGAGCCCCTGCTGGGCATCCCGATGGACCAGATCCTGGGTCAGCCGCTCGATGCCTGGTGCTGCGATCCGGCACTGCGCACGCTGTTCGGCCGCTACAGCGGCGACCTGCGCGACAACGCCCGCTCGCACAAGATCGACTTCGCGCCGCAGAATGTCGAAGGCCGGCAGCTGAGCGCCACCGCGCAACCGCTCAGCGGTGGCCACGGCACGATGTCGTTCGGCACGCTGGTCGTGCTGCGCGACGTGACCCGCGAATACCTGGCGCGCCAGGCGGGCAACGATTTCGTCGCCCACGTCTCGCACGAACTCAAATCGCCGCTGAACGTCATCGGCATGTACGCCGAGATGCTGGCCGACAGCGACGACGAAAGCATGCGGGTCGAATCGCTGAACGTGATCCAGGACGAGATCGAGCGCATGAATGCGCTGGTCGGCAACCTGCTCAACGTGAGCAAGCTGGAAACCGGCAGCATGAGCCCCGAACGCAACCGCGTGCGGCTCGACGACATGCTGCGCGACGCGTATGAGCAGGCGCTGCCGCGCGCCGAAGGCAAGCAGCTGCGCGTGCTGCTCGACCTGCCGCGCGAGCTCGAGGCCGTGGCCATCGACAAGGACCTGTTCCGCATTGCGCTGAACAACCTGCTGACCAATGCCATCAAATACAACCGCCCGGGCGGCAGCGTGACGCTGGCGGCCCGCAATGAGGACAATGAAATCGTGATCAGCGTACGCGACACCGGCATCGGCATCGCGCCGGAAGCCCAGGACCGCATCTTCGAGAAGTTCTACCGCGTCAGCGAAGCGGGCGCCGCCACCCAGCGCGGTGGCCACGGCCTGGGCCTGTACCTGGCCGCCCAGATCGTCGAACTGCACCACGGCCGCCTGGTCGTCGAAAGCGAACCGGGCGTGGGCAGCACCTTCTCGGTGCACCTGAAAATCGTTTCCGCGCCCGCCGGCGCCGCCGTGCTATGAGCGCGCGCCACATCCTGCTCGTCGACGACGAGCCCCATGTCCTGCGCGTGCTGCGCCTGTCGCTCGAACGCGAAGGCTATATCGTGGCCACCGCCAGCGATGGCAACGCGGCGCTGGCCGCGATGGCGCAGCAGCTGCCCGACGTCCTGATCAGCGATATCCAGATGGACGGGATGGACGGGCGCACGCTGTGCCCGCTGGCCCGCGCCACGTATCCGGACCACCCGTTCCTGATCCTGGTCATGACGTCGATGACCGCGCTCGACGAGCGTGCCTGGGCGCGTGAACTGGCCAATACCGAATTCCTTGAAAAACCCCTGAGTCCGCGCCAGCTGGTGGCGCGGTTGTCCCGCCATTTTGCGGCCCTGGCGTAACGCCGCGCCAGCCACCAAAGCCTGCCCATGTCCCTTGATCTTCTGCCGACCCTCGACTACACCCGCCACGAGCGCTGGCTGCGCCGCAGCACCGGGAGCGATTATTCACTGGCCGTCTGCGACGCCGCTGGCGCGCCCTGCTGGAGCGCGCCCGGTGACAGCACGCTCGCATCGTGGATCACGGCGCTCAATGCCGGCGGCTTTGCCTGGCCATCCACGGGCGACGGCATGCAGCGCCACGATGCCGGCGACGCCACGCTGCTCTACACGCCGATCATCGCCAAGAGTGGCCTGATCGGCTATCTCGCGGTCCGTGCGGACAAGGCGGCCACGACTGCTACCGACGTGCCGTTCGCGTGGGACGCGCTGGCCGAAGCGCTCGAAGACATCGCCAGCACGATCGCCGACGACTGCCGCACGCAGGGCGAGCTCGATGCGATGGCCGGCGAACTGTCGGACCGCTACGAAGAACTGCACCTGGTGTATGCGATCGACCGTCAGGTGCAGGACATGACCACGGGCGAAGACCTGTTCGGCGAGCTGCTCGAGAGCTGGGCCAGCCACATGGACGCCGACGTCGCCGCCTTCATCAAGCCGGGCGAGAACCTGTGCGTCTCGGCCACCAACCTGTCGGCGCCGATCCATAACCTGGATCTGGTGCTGGTCGAGATGCGCGGCGACCTGTACCGCTTCTCGCATTCGTCGCGCCAGCCGATCGTCATGAACGAGCCCGACGATCCGCGCCGCGCCTACATCTTCACCGACATGCCGTTCAAGATCCTGTGCTGCCCGGTGTTCCAGGACAAGTCGGTCGTGGCGATCCTGGTGCTGCTCAACCATGCGCACAAGGAAGACTTCAGCAACAGCGACCGCAAGCTGGGCGAAGTGCTGGCCAATCACCTGTCGAGCCTGTCGCGCATGCACAGCATGCTGGCCGAAACGAGCAAGTTCAACCAGCAGATGGCGGCCGCGCTGATCGAGGCGGTCGAAGCGAAAGACCCGTACACGCGCGGCCACAGCGAGCGCGTGCACCACATCGCCATGGAGATCGGCCGCGCGCTGCGCCTGCCGCCGCGCGAACTGGACAATCTGTTCTGGGGCTCGCTGCTGCACGACGTCGGCAAGATCGGCATCCCTGACGCGGTGCTGTGCAAGCCGGGGCGCCTGACGCGCGATGAATTCACCTTCATCATGGTCCATCCCGAGCGCAGCTACGAAATCCTGCGCCACATCGACCGCCTCAAGGGCGCGGTGCCGGGCGCGCGCCACCACCAGGAAAAGTACGACGGCACCGGCTATCCGCATGGCCTGGCTGGCAACGACATTCCGTACAACGCGCGCATCATCGCGGTGGCCGACACCTATGACTCGATCACCAGCTCGCGCGCCTACCGCGCCGGGCGCAGCCACGAAGTGGCGATGGCCGAGATCGCGCGCTGCGCCGGCACCCAGCTCGACCCGGGCGTGGTGGCGATGTTTGAAACCGTGTGCCGCGCCGAACCGGGCTGGATCGCCGAGTTCCGCATCGCCCGCGATCCGGCGCCGGCAGTGGCGCCGGCGCAGGCCGCCGTCACCGCATGAGCGAGACCGCTGCCCCCGAGCGGATCACCCGCAGCCGCATCGGCGCCATGACGTATCTGGCGCCGCTGACGGCGCTGGTGGCCGACGAGGCCGTCCAGACGCTGCAGGCGGCGCTGAACGAGTGCGTGGCCCAGCACCAGGTGTCGATCGTGGTCGACCTGGGCAAGGTCACGCTGCTGTCCGGGCGGGCGCTAAGCATGATGGCCGACATGGGCGAGCGCCTCGGTGAGCTGGGCGGCTGGCTCAAGCTGGCGTACCCGAATGCCCTGCTGCAGGACATCCTGGCGGCCACGGGCCTGCTGGAGCAACTGCCGCTGTTCGATGCGCGGCCCACCGCGCCGCGCCGCGTACGCGAGCCGGGCAGCAAGCTGGGCGACATCCTGGTCGAGCGTGGCGCGGCCAGCGCCGAGCAGGTCGCCGAGGCCGCGCGCCTGCAGGACCAGACCGGCAAGCGCATGGGCCTCATCATGGTCGAGCGCAAGTGGATCACCGAAGCGGCGCTGTACCAGGCGCTGGCCGACCAGCTGGGCCTGCCGTATGTGCAGCTGCGCACCGGCCTGTACGACCCGGGCGCACTGGCGCTGCTCGAACGCGATGTCACGCGGCGCCTGAACGTGCTGCCGCTGTTCCAGGTGCAGGGCACGCTGACCGTGGCCAGCGCCGAACCGCAGGCGATCCACAGCATCGACGAACTGCGCGCCCGCACCGGCGTGCGCATCCGGATCGTGGTCGCGCCGCCGGCCGATATCCGGCGCCTGGCCGACGAAGCGTATGGCGGCGCCCTGCCCGATTTCGTGCAGACCGAAGCGAGCGACCTGGAACTGATCGAGTCGACGATTCCCGACGACTACACGCAGATCGACGAAATGGCCGGCGCCAGCCCGGTCATCAATATGGTCAATGCCGTGATCCAGCGCGCGATCCGCGATGGCGCCAGCGACATCCACATCGAGATCTCGCGCAACCGCGCCCGCATACGGCTGCGCATCGACGGCGTGCTGTACGAAGTCATGTCGCCGCGCGTCGACCAGCACCCGGCCATTGTCTCGCGCCTGAAGGTCATGGCCAACCTCGACATCGCCGAGCGCCGCCTGCCGCAGGATGGCCGCATCCAGGTGGCGACCCAGGGCCGCACCGTCGACCTGCGCTTTTCGTCGCTGCCCGGCATCTACGGCGAAAAGGTCGTGCTGCGCGTGCTCGACAAGAACCAGTCGATCCTCGATGTCGACAAGCTCGGCATGAATGCGCATGCGGTCGGCGCGTTCAAGCGCCTGCTGGGCCGCAGCCATGGCCTGATCCTGGTCACCGGCCCGACCGGCAGCGGCAAGACCACCAGCCTGTACGCGGCGATCAGCCACCTGAAAAGCATCGAAAAGAACATCGTCACGATCGAGGACCCGGTCGAATACCAGCTCGACATCATTAACCAGAACCAGGTCAATGACGCCATCGGCCTGAGTTTTCCGAAGATCCTGAAACACGTGCTGCGTCAGGATCCGGACATCATCATGATCGGCGAAGTGCGCGACCGCCAGACCGCCGAGATCGCGGTGCAGGCGGCGCTGACCGGCCACCTGGTCTTGACCACGCTGCACACCAACGACACGCTGGGCGCAGTCTCGCGCCTGGTCGAGATGGGCGTGGAGCCGTACCTGCTGTCGTCGGCCCTGATCGGCGTGATGGCCCAGCGTCTCGTGCGCCGCGTGTGCCAGGGTTGCCGCACCAGCTATCTGGCCACGCCTGAAGCGACCGCTGCCTACCGCTGGCGCGGCCAGGGCGACCTGCGCCTGATGCGCGGGCGCGGTTGCCCGGCCTGCTATGACTCGGGCTACAAGGGCCGCATGGGCATCTACGAGCTGCTCGAAGTCGGGCCCGACCTGCAGCGCATGATCGTGGCCAATGCCAGCAAGGACCAGCTGGCCGCGCACGTGGCCTCGACCGGCCACCACGACCTGTACGCCGACGGCATGGCGCGCGCCTTCGACGGCCACACGACGCCCGAGGAAATCGCGCGCGTCGTGCATTCCCTGTAACCGCCATGCCGATCGAACTCGACGCTCCCGGCGCCGGCCCCGGCCCGGCCTCCAAGACCGCCCCGTCAGCCGCCTCGTGGTGGACGCTGGGTGCACGGCCGCCGGGCATGCGCGAACGGGCGCTGTTTACCGAGCGCCTGGCGCTGCTGCTCGAGACCGGCGTGCCGCTGCACACGGCGCTCCAGTCGCTGCATGACCAGACCGAACCGGGCCAGCTGCGCACGATGATCGGAACCATTGGCGACGACATCCTGGCCGGTGAACGCTTTTCGTCCGCGCTCGGGCGCCATGCGCTGTTCCCGGGCAGCTACGTCAACCTGATCGCGGCCAGCGAGGCCGGCGGCTTCATGGCCGAGGTGCTGGTGCAACTGGTCGAGCTGGACGAAAAAGAGGATCGCCTGCGCGCGATGCTGGTCTCGGCCCTGTCGTATCCGGTGATCCTGCTGACGTTTTCGTTCGGAGTGGTGGTGTTCATCCTGACGTTCGTGTTCCCCAAGTTTGCCGTCATGTTCGCGTCGATCCATGACCAGTTGCCGATCACCACGCGCGTACTGCTGGTGGTGAGCGAGGTACTGACCTGCCATGGCGCGATTGTCGCGGCGCTCACGGCCGGCGCTGTTGGCGCGGGCTGGGTGCTGATGCGCCAGCCCGGGGTGCGCGTCGCAGTCGACCGCGCCAAGCTGCGCCTGCCGGTCTTGCGCGACGTGTTCGCCAAGATCTACCTGACACGCCTGCTGCGCGTGATGGGCATTTCTCTTGAACACGGTGTGACGATCCTGGCCACGCTCGAGGCCTGCCGCGCGGTGGTGACCAATGCCGACTTCCAGCGCTTCATCCTCGATCTCGAACGCGATGTCACGGAGGGCAAGGGCATTGCCGCCGGCTTCGAGCACAGCAATTTCGTGCCGCTGTCGGTACGCCAGATGATCGCCACCGGCGAGGCGACCGGCACGCTGGGCCGCGTCATGACCCGCGTGGCCGACTCGTACGACCGCGAATTGACGCGCCTGCTGGCACGCCTGACCAAGATGGCCGAGCCGGTGATGCTGCTGGTGATGGGCATCCTGGTCGGCACGATTGTCAGTTCGCTCATCTTGCCGATATTTAAATTGTCACGTGCTGTGCACTAGAGCGTTACTCAAAAACCACACTTTGTCACACGATTGAATAGTTAGTGCCGAATGGAAACATGCTCATGTTACCCTTCGGCATTACCTTTTTTAACCATGCAACGTCCTGTAAAGACGCTTGTTCAACTATTTAAATTTTCCATGTCGAGCTCATTCAAGCGCACTGCCGCCGCCGGTTTTACCCTGATCGAATTGCTGATTGTCGTGATTATTCTTGCAATTATTTCTGCGATTGCGATTCCGCAATTCTCCTCGGCGACAAAGGATGCGCAAATGTCGGCGCTTGACGCTAACTTGGCCACGATGCGCAATTCGATTGAACAGTATCGCGCGCAACATTCGGGGTTTACCTACCCAGGGACGAATGCATCCAGTACCGGCGAAAATTGTACCGGCGCAAAAGGCACCGGCGCAGCTGGCACCGAGCAGGCCTTGAAGGATCAGATGCAGTTTGCGTCCAATGCAAAGGGCGAAACCTGCACGGTCGCCGACAATACCTATCGATACGGGCCGTACCTGCGTCAGGGCATACCGCTTGAGCCGATCAATAACGTTGGCACGATCGTTGTCACGACGACCGGCACCATCGCAGCCCCAGCGGCGGCTGGTACAGGCTGGGCGTACGACACTAAAACAGGCCGATTCATCATGAATAGTGCCGATAAGGATGCTGCCGGCAAAGCGTATTCGGATCATTAATCAGACGGCTATCAGCATGAACGCGCGCCGCTGCGCGGCTTACACGCTGACCGAACTGATAATCGTGGTCGCCATCCTCGCCATCGCCGCCGTCGTCGCCATACCGACGGCGCAACCGGTGGCGGAGTTTCGCGCCGATGCCGCCGCCGGCGAAGTGGTGAATGCGCTGCGCTTTGCCCGCGAAAACGCGCAGCACAGCGGCGAGCAACGGCTGTTTGACTGCGATGCGCCGGCCAACGCGATCGCCGTGTACGCCCTGGTTACTGCCAGGACCACCACCACGGCGTCGAACATGCCCGTCGAACACCCATTCAACCGCGCACCATACCAGCTGACCCTGAACGCTGCCCCTGCCGGAAACACCATGGCCCTCGTGCGCTGCACCTTTACCTTCGAAGACAACTCGACCGCTGCTGCCGTCGCATTCGATGCAGCCGGCAAGCTGCTGCGTGGTGTAGGCAGCGGTCCGGCGCGCGATCGTGCGCTGCGTGCGGGCCAGGTCGTGCTGGGCGCCGGCAATGTCGAGCGCACGATCGCCATCGATGCCACCGGTCGCATCACGGTTTCCTGACCCTCCCGCCGACCATGCATGTTCTCCCATCGCGCACCAGGGCCGCCGGCATGACGCTGCTCGAGGCCGTATTCGCCCTGCTGCTGCTGTCGGTCTGCCTGATCCCGGCCGCCAATGCGCTGCGCGGCGCCATCAACGTGCCCGCCGACAGCGCCCTCGCGGCGCGCGATCTCGACTGCGTCAGCACGCTGATGGACACCGTGCTGGCCGAACACTACGCCGACCTGCTCAGCGCCGCCGGTGCGCCCGACGCGCCGTCGGCCTATTCGACCCCTGGTGGCAACCGCGCACCGGCGATGCCGGCCCATTGCCCGGCGCTGACCGTCACCATCACCCGCTACGGCGTCGACAGCACCCGCAGGATCGGCCTGGGCGGCACTGGCGAGCATCTGCTGCGCGTGACCACGGCGCTGGCCGCCCCCGCCGGCCGCTGGCCCATGACCACGCTGGTGGCGCGATGACAATGCCCCGCCCGGCGCACGGGTACACGCTGCTCGAACTGATGATCGGCCTAACCATCGCGGCGCTCGTGATGCTGCCGCTGAGCGAGATGCTGCGCGCCGGCGCCGACAGCGCGCGCTTCGTGCGCGCCGGTCTGGACCAGAACGCAGATGCCCGCTTCGTCCTCGGCCGCATCGTCGCGCAAGCCGCGAAAGCACGGCAACAAGATGCCAAGAATCTCGGCAACCCTGCAGCCTACTGGCTCATGCCGCTCCAGTACACACTCACCAATGGCGCTCTGGTCGAAACCGATACAGACGCCAAGCCGGTGCGCAATTCGGTGCTCGCCACCGGCGTGCGGGCGTTCGATCTGAACGTATCGGATGTGGGCGCCGGGCGCCTCGTCCTGCGCATCGACCTCGTACTCGACCGTCCGGATTGCGACACCAGCCGCGGTCAGGACTGCAGCGTCGCGTATGCGCGCACTGTCCGACTCGGGGCAGCGCCATGATGCCGCGGCGCCAGGAGGGCGCGTTGCTGCTGATGGTCGCGCTGCTGCTCGCCACGCTAGCGGCGCTGGCATTCGGCATCAACCGTGCGGGCAGTGTCGAACTGCGCTCGATCAATGATGATTACGAGGGCCGCGCCGCTGCCTATCTGGCCGAAGCGGGTGTTGCTGCTGCCAGGTGGTCGGGGCAGGTTGGCGCTTGCGTCACCCGGCCGGTCGGCCCCATTGCCCTGGGCGCCGGCACGGTAACCGTGGACATCAAGAAAGAAGACATCATCGACGTCATCGCCACGGCAACCGTGAACGGGGCCACGCGCACGGTAACGCGCACCAAAATGCCCCTGTACGATTTGAAGCAGACCGAGCGCGTCGACATCTCGAGCGAGACGATCGACACCACGATCGTCACCCCCAGCGCGGGGCCGCTGGAGAAGGATCAGACGCTGCGCCTGGTTTCCGGCAAGTCGCACATCCTGATGAGCTGGAATCTGAGCGACATCGACGACGACGAGATGCTGGTGGTGTCGGCCACGCTGAATCTGGTGCCGACCACCATCAGCGGCGTCGTGCGCCAGGTTGCCGTGCACCGCGTCACGACGGCCTGGGACAAGGGCGCCACCTGGATCAAGGCGCGCCCGGCGTCGAACTGGAACGGCGGCGACTACACGAGCGCCGTACTGGCCTCGGCGGACGTCGGCAGCGTCGCGGTCAACTGGGACCTGACCGGCCTGTTCGATAGCTGGGTCAGCGGGCGCTTGCTCGCCTATGGCGTCCTGCTACGCTTGCCCGAAGACGGCAAAAATGTCAGTTTCTACAGCCGCGAAGCGCCCTTCGCCTTCCAGCGTCCGCTGCTGCAGATCGTGCGCGCCAAGGAGTGCGGATGATCGACGTGAGCCCATCATGACACTGCGCCAACTCGTGACGACCATCCAGCACCGGCTGCAGCCATCGGCAGCGCGGCCCATTGGCGCCGACTTCGCCGCCAACCGGCTCAATCTGGTGCAGGCCGACTGGCGCGATGGCGGCTGGCGTTTGCGTGCCGCCAGTTCGCTGCCCTATCCGATGCCGCGTGACTTGCTGCTGGCGTCCCCGAAGGCGCTGGTGCAATTCGTCGATGCTGCGCTGGCGCAGGCGCCGTTCCAGGGCCGCCGCGTGATTTCCGCGCTGCCCCCGGCCGACGTGCGCATCCTGCCGCTCACGGTGCATGTCGCCAGTGGCCAGACCGAGGCGCAGGCGGTGGGCCGCGCGGTGAGCGAGCAACTGGGCGAGCGCGCCGGGCAGCACGTCATCGATTACTACCAGGTGCGCGGCGCCGACATGGACGGCGGCGAGCGGCAGGTGCTGGTTGCTGCCGCGCTCAAGCACCGGGTGCTCGATTATCTGGCGATGCTGGAGCACGCACGCCTGGAGCCGGTTGCCCTCGACATCGGCCCGGCTGCCATCGGGCGCCTGCTCGCCACGCTGCATGGCAGCGACGTCGGCCAGTCGGTCGCGCTGCTCAATTTCGGCGCGGCCAAAAGCTACCTGACCGTGATCTGGGGCCGGCGCCTGATGCTCGATCGCGAGATCGCGTTTGGCGAAGACATGCTGGCAGGCGCTGTCGCGGGCGCACTCGACCTGCAACCCGACACGGCCGCCAGCCTGCTGCGCCAGCACGGCATCGGCGCGCGCCCCGGCATGGCGGTCGATAGCCCGCACATCGAGCTGCGACGCGCGATCCGCGCCATCCTGCACCCGGCCTGCCAGGCACTGGCCGATGAACTCGCCCACACACAGGTGTACGTCGCCTCGCGCACGCGCGGCAGCTCGATCAGCCGCCTGTACCTCAATGGCAGCCTGGCGCGCTACCCCGATATCCAGTCCCGGATCGCCGAGCTGATCGACGTGCCGGTGCACCTGCTCGATCCGTTCGGCGCCTTCCCCGAATCGGCCAGGGACACGGCTGGCGAACAGGCGACGACATCGCTCGCACTGGCCACCGGCCTGGCGCTGCGCGGAGGTGCCGATGGCTGATATCGACATGATCCCGCGCAGCTACCGAGATGGCGTGCGCGTGCGCCGCACGCTGCGCCGTGCCGGCATGGCGCTGACGGCAATCGTCCTGGCCGCGGCAGCCGGCAGCGGGGCGCTGCGCTGGCAGAGCGCCGCACTGGAGCGCCGCACGGCCACGCTGCAGCAAGCGGCCAGCGCAGCGCAGACCAGCCAGGCGCAGGCGGCCACCGCGCACGCGGCGCGCGAGCGCCTGCTGGCGCAACAGGGGCTGCTGCACGCGCTGCGGCGCGAAGGTGAACTGGCCGCACTGGCCGCCGCCATCGACAGCGCCCTGCCCGCGAATGCCTGGCTGACCGCCATCAATCTGCAGCGTGATCTGCAACTGGCCACGGCGCCCCCGGCCACCGCTACGACGCCAGCGCCGGCCCCGGACAGCCGGGCAACGACATTCGCCACCGGCAACACCGATGGCGGCACGCTGGTCATGGTCAGCAGCGTCGAGCTGGCCGGTCAGGCGGCCGATTACAACGGCATCACGGATTTTCTGTCGAACCTGGGACGCATGCCCGGCATGCATGGCGTCGAACTGCTCTCGAGCAGCGCCAATGCGACGACGGCGGCGATCGATTTCCGCGCCGTGGTCATGCTGGTCCCGCCAGCGGAGGCGCCATGAGCCCAAAACTGCGCGACCTGCTGGCCGCCCTGCCCGCGCGCCAGCTCAATCTCGTCGTCGGCGGCGCGATCGTCATCGCGCTGCTGCTGGCATGGACGCTTGCCCTGCGCGCGCCGCTGGCCACCTACCGACAGCACAAGGCAGCGCTGGCCGCACTGGAAGCAGCGGGCACGGCCACGCCAAGCGCTGCACCGCCGTCGGCCTCCGGCACCGCCATCACACCAGCGCCAACGCCGCCAGAGCCGCTGGCCCTCATCGCCGCAGTCAGCCACATTGCGGCAGCATCCGACGTGGCCGTGTTGTCGGCAGCGCAAGGCGCGCAGCGCACCGTGGGCGGCGTGCGCCTGCTCACGGTCGAGATCGTCGCCAGCGCCCGCTACACCGCCCTGCTGGACTGGATTGCCGCCATCGAACGGCAGCAGCCAACCGTGGGCATCCACCGACTGACCGTGGAAGCCGCCGACGATACCGACGACCGCGCCATCACCCTGCAGCTTGTCATCCACGACACTGGAACACCACCACCATGAAACACACCTTGATGCCGATGCTGGCGCTGGTCCTTGCCGGCCTGGCAGCCAATGTGCTGGCCACGCCGCCCCGCATCGTGCGCGATCCGTTCGTGAGCCGGCTCCCGGCCAGCGCGCCACTGGCCGCTGCGGCGCCCGCACCGGCCACGCCGCCACGCCTGCGCGCGGTGGTGCTCAACGGCGCGCAGTCGCTGGCCAATCTCGACGGCAATGTCGTGGCCACCGGCGAGCGTGTCGCCGGCTATACCGTGCTGCGCATCGATGCGCGCGGCGTGCTGCTGGCGCACGCCGGCAACCAGCACCTGCTGACCATGCAGGACAAGGACACCCAATGACGCCGCGCTTCCTGCTCGTCGCCCTATGCGCAGCCTGGGCGTCGCTCGCACTGCCCGCGGCTGCGAACACTGCCGCGCCAGCCGTGGTGACGAAGAGCACGGCCAACGCACCAGTACCGTTGGCCCCGGTGACGATGTCGTACACGTTCCGCGACACGCCCATCGAAGAATTGTTCAACATGATTGCGCGCAGTGCGCGCATCAATATCGTGCTCGGCAAGGGGGTCGGCGGCAACGTCTCGATCAACCTGTACGACATGACGGTGCGCGAGGCGATCGAGGCGATCGCCGAAGCCGGCGGCTTTGCGGTGACGGAACGCGCGGGCGGCTTTTTGATTTCGGACCCGAAGACCGCGCTGCCCGAGCGCGGCGCCATCCTGCAGGTGAAAGCGATGAAGGTGCGCTACGCCGACGTGACCAAGGTGGGCGCCATCCTGGCGCGCCAGATCGGCGTACCAGGCACGGTCACCGTGCTCGACCAGACCAAGACGCTCGTGGTCGAAGCGACAGCGGCGGGCCTGGAGCGCGCCGCACTGGTGCTGCGCGAAATCGACCGCGCGCCGCAGCAGATCCTGATCGAAGCGAAGATCCTGGAAATCACGCTCGACCAGAACGAAAACTTCGGCGTCGACTGGTCACGCGTGTTCAGCGGCGATGGGCCCGACACGGTGGGCGCGACGGGCTTTGCCACGCGCGCCGGCCCACGCTTCTTCCTGAACCTGGTCAATGGCAATATCGAAGCCTACCTGAGCGCGCTGAGCAACAAGGGCCGCGTGCACACGCTGGCGACGCCGCGCCTGCTCGCCCTCGAGGACCAGGAAGCGAGCACGAATGTCGGCGACCAGCTGGGCTATCGCCTGACGACGACAATCAACAACGTCACGTCCGAATCGATCGAGTTCCTCGACACCGGCGTGATCCTGCGCGTGACGCCGTCGGTCGACGCCGATGGACGCATCATGATGAAGATCCGGCCCGAAGTGAGCTCCGGCTCGGTATCGGCCGGCATTCCGTCGAAGAAGACGACTGAAGTGAACACGCAGCTGGTGGCCAGCGACGGGCAACCGGTGCTGATCGGCGGCCTGATCAAGCGCAGCCGCACCTACCGGCGCCTGGGCATTCCGTTGCTGTCGGATATTCCGGTGATTGGTGGCGCTTTTGGCAGCACCGACGATGGCGGTGCGGCCACTGAAACAATTGTCGTCATCACGCCGCGCATCGTGCCGTCCAGTGGCCCGGCCATTGACGGCGTTACCGAACGCACGCTCCAGCAGGCCGAGCAGACGATGCGCACGCGCGGCGATATGCTCGACCGCAAGCTCGATACGCTCGATCGCTAGGTTCAATTACACCTGCATGTTCATGATGTCCTGATAGGCCGAAATCATTTTGTTGCGTACCTGCACAGTCGCCTGGAACGCAATGCTCGATTTTTGCATCGCCACCATCGTGTCCGACAGGCTGACTGTATCGTCACCCATCGTAAAGCGCTTGCTCAGGGCTTGCGCCTCGGCCGAACGGTCGCTCACGCCCTGCAGCGTGCTGTGCAGTGCTTCTGCAAAATCGAGCTTGACCGCGGATTTGCCCCCGATCGCGCTCGCGCCGCCCAGGCCATTGGCCACCTCGGGCGCCGCCGACGCCTTGGTCGCTGCCGCCTTGAGCTGTTCCATCATGGCCTGGATCCGGCTTGTATCAATCCCGCCGATGCCGCCAATACTCATCTTGCCCTCCGCTTGTGTTCGCCTTGCAGAAAACTCTACAAATGCACTCAGGGAAGCAGAATAGCAGCGCAAAAGCGAATTTGACCTGCGAATCAGGCCCGTAAACGCCCGCTATTTCGGGGTTTGAATGTTGCCCGGTGGCTCCATAATGCGTGCTGTCCCCACCCATTTTGACCAGGCCCCTCCACCATGGCAGCAACTGCTGAAAACCTTATCGACACGCCACCAGGCACGCCGGCCCCCGCTACCCCGTCGTTTTTCCAGACGACCATGGGCAAGCGCGTTGCCGTGGGTGGTGGTGTCGCGCTCATTCTGGCGTTGATGATTGCGGTCTGGATGTGGAGCCAGGCGCCGGAGTACCGGATTCTGTTCGCCAATTACAGCGACCGCGATGGCGGCGCCATTACCGCGTCGCTCGACCAGATGGGTGTGCAGTACAAGTTTTCGGAAGGCGGCAACGCGATCCTCGTGCCGGCCGAACATATCCACGATCTGCGCCTGAAGCTCGCGGCGCAGGGCCTGCCGAAAGGCGGCAACGTCGGCTTCGAGCTGATGGAAAACCAGAAGCTGGGCGTCTCGCAGTTTCTGGAACAGGTCAATTACCAGCGCTCGCTCGAAGGCGAGCTGGCGCGTTCGATCCAGTCGCTGGGGTCGGTGGCCGCGGCGCGCGTCCACCTGGCGTTGCCGAAACCATCCGTCTTCGTGCGCGACCAGCAAAAGCCGACCGCGTCCGTGCTGCTGAACCTGCAACCGGGCCGCGCGCTCGATCCGGGCCAGGTCAGCGCCATCGTCCACCTGGTCGCGTCGAGCGTGCCGGAACTGACCACAGGTAACGTGACCGTCGTCGACCAGAACGGCGCGCTGCTGTCCGATACCAGCAACAAGGGCGCGGGCGGCAAGTCGCTCGATCCGACCCAGCTCAAGTACGTTGACCAGGTCCAGCAGAACATCATCAAACAGGTCGAGTCGATCATCAAGCCGCTCGTCGGCGAAGGCAATGTGCGCGCCGAAGCGACCGCCGAGGTGGACTTCGCCCAGGTCGATACGGCTGCCGAGATGTACAAGCCGAATTCGCCACCGGAGCCGCAGGCGATCCGCAGCACGCAAAGTTCGGAAGTGGTCGGCGCAGGTGGCGCGGCATCCGGCGTGCCGGGCGCGCTGTCGAACCAGCCGCCGGGCGTGAACACGGCGCCGATCGACGGCGCACCGCCAGCCGAAGGCGCGCAGCCAAGCGCCCCGACCAGCAAGAACTCGACCACGAATTACGAAGTCGACAAGACCATCCGCTACGAGCAGCGTCCGATGGGCGGCATCAAGCGCCTGACGGTCGGCGTGGTCGTGAATCACCGCCGCATCGTCGATCCGGCCACCGGCAAGGTCACCGTGCGTCCGCTGGCCGCGGCCGAAGTGGCCCAGATCAATGAGCTGGTCAAGCAGGCGATGGGCTACAACCAGGCGCGCGGCGACACGCTGAACGTGACCAACGCGCCATTCGACGGCGTGGACAAACCGGCCGAGGCAGTGGTAGAACCGACCTGGTGGAGCGATCCGGCGAACTTCCCGCTGTTCAAGGACCTGGCCCGCTATGCCTTCGTGGCTGCCGTGATCGCTTTCCTGTACTTCCGCTTCCTGCGTCCGCTGCTGCGCCCGGCCATCAAGAAGTTCGACGAAGCCACGGCCGTGCCGGAAGAGCCGAAGGAAGAAGAAAAGGACGAGAACGCCGAAGAAGAAGTCGCCGACACGCCAGCCGAAGAAGCGATCAAGGAAGAAGAAAAGATACGCCAGGACATGGGTTACCGCGCCAACCTGAAAATGGCGCAAGAGCTGGCAAGCAAGGATCCGCGCATCGTCGCCAACGTGATCAAGGGATGGTTGGGTTCAAATGAGTGATAAAGACAAAGACAATACCAACAAGGCCGCCATCCTGATGCTGGCCCTGGGCGAGGCCGAAGCGGCCGAGGTGATGAAGTTCCTGGGCCCGCGCGAAGTGCTCAAGCTGGGCGCCGCGATGGCGCAGATGAAGGCGGTGCAGCACGATCAGGTGGTCACGGTGCTCGAAGACTTTGTCACCGAGACCAATCTGCACTCGACCGTGGGCCTGGATTCGGACGAGTACATCCGCCAGGTGCTGACCAAGGCGCTGGGCGACGACAAGGCGGCCGTGCTGCTCAACCGGATTCTCGGCGGCAAGGACGCGTCGGGCATCGAGAGCCTGAAGTGGATGGACTCGGTGTCGGTCGCCGAACTCATCCGCAACGAGCACCCGCAGATCATCGCCACGATCCTGGTCCACCTCGAGCGCGACCAGGCCTGTGAAATTCTGGCAAACTTTACTGAGCGGTTGCGCAACGACGTGGTGCTGCGTATCGCGACGCTCGACGGCGTGCAGCCGGCGGCGCTGCGCGAACTGAACGACGTGCTGACCAAGCTGTTGTCGGGCAATGAGCACATCAAGAAGTCGTCGCTGGGCGGTGTGCGTACTGCGGCCGAGATCTTGAACTTCATGAGCGGCGAGCAGGAATCGGCCGTGATGGACAACATCAAGAACTACGACAACGACATGGCGCAGAAGATCATGGACGAGATGTTCGTGTTCGACAATATTATCGATATCGACGATCGTGGTATCCAGTTGCTGCTGCGTGAAGTACAGTCCGACATGCTGATCATCGCGCTCAAGGGCGCCTCGCAGGATCTGCGCGAGAAGGTGTTCAAGAATATGTCGCAGCGCGCCAGCGAAATGATGCGCGAAGACCTGGAATCGAAAGGTCCCGTGCGCTTGTCTGAAGTGGAATCCCAGCAGAAGCAGATTCTGCAGATCGTGCGGCGACTGTCCGATGAAGGCCAGATCGTGCTGGGTGGTAAAGGAGAGGATTCGTTCGTCTGATGGCAATTTCAAAAGAACAGCAGAGCGCCTACCAGCGCTGGGAGATGGCCTCGTTTGGCGACGAGCGCCCCAGCACGCTTGCCCGGCGCGCTGCTGAGCAGCCATCCCCGCCCGCAGTGCCGGCGGGCGTGTCGCTGAACAGCATCGGTGCCGGCCTGCCGCCGAACGTCATGCTGCCCAGCGTCGAAGAACTCGAAGCGATGCGCGAGGCAGCGCGCCAGGAAGGCTTCGCGCAGGGCCTGGACGAAGGCCGCACGCAGGGCCATGCCGAAGGCCACGCTGCAGGCCATGCCGAAGGCTTCGCCGCCGGCAGCGCTGAAGGCGAGCAAGCGGCCAAAGAAGAACTGGAGCAATTGCGCACGGTCGCTGCCAGCTTTGGCGACGCCGTGTCGCAGGCCGACGAGACGATCGCCAAAGACGTGCTCGACCTGGCGCTGCGCCTGGCGCGCGGCATGGTGCGCACCGGTCTGGACGTGCGGCCCGAGCTCATCATGTCGGTGGTGCGCGACGCCATCAACCAGTTGCCGATCCTGCAGCAGCCCGCCCTTCTCATGCTCAATCCGCAGGACGCCGAACTGATACGCCATGGCATGGCCGAAGAACTGGCCACCGGCGGCTGGCGCATCATCGAAAATGCCGCAATCGCGCGTGGTGGCTGCCGCGTTGAAACGGCCAGCAACCAGATCGATGCCCAGGTCGAGGCGCGCTGGCAACGCCTGACGCACGCACTGGCCGCCAATGTCGACTGGCTGAGCCCGTAACATGGACGACCACACCACCCTGCACCCGCCCCAGGCGTCCTCGCACGACCGCCATACGGCGCGCTGGAAAGCGTATATCCGCGATTGCGACACGCTCGTCAGCTTTGCCGAGCCGCTGCAGATTTCGGGCCGCGTCACGCGCGTGGCGGGCCTGGTCATGGAATGCGTTGGCCTGCGCCTGGCTGTGGGCGCGGCCTGCACGATCCCCACCGCCAGCGGCCAGATCGAGGCCGAAGTGGTCGGGTTCGAGGGCGAGCGCCTGTTTTTGATGCCGCAAAGCGACACCGAAGGCGTCGTACCCGGCTCGCGCGTGTTCCCCGTCGAGAGCGTGCTGCCGCCGCCGGGCAGCGTGCCGCACGGGCGGCGCCGGCCGCAAGACCGCGCGCGCCACCTGCCGGTAGGCATCCAGCTGCTGGGCCGCGTCGTCGATGGCGCCGGCCGGCCACTCGATGGCCTGGGGCCGCTCGGCACGTCCGACATGGCGCCGCTCAACGCCCGCCCCGTCAATCCGCTCGACCGCGCGCCGATCAAGGACACGCTCGACGTCGGCGTGCGCGCCATCAATTCGATGCTGACGGTCGGCCGGGGCCAGCGCCTGGGCCTGTTTGCCGGTACCGGTGTCGGTAAATCGGTCTTGCTCGGCATGATCGCGCGCTACACCGAAGCCGAGATCATCGTCGTCGGCCTGATCGGTGAACGGGGCCGCGAGGTGAAGGAATTCATCGATCAGATCCTGGGCCCGGAAGGCCGCGCGCGCTCGGCCGTGGTCGCCGCACCGGCCGACTCGCCGCCGCTGCTGCGCCTGCAGGGCGCAGCGTACGCCACCGCCATTGCCGAGTACTTCCGCGACCAGGGCAAGAACGTCATGCTGATCATGGATTCGCTGACCCGCTATGCGATGGCGCAGCGCGAGATCGCGCTGGCCATCGGCGAGCCGCCGGCAACCAAGGGCTATCCGCCATCCGTGTTCGCCAAGCTGCCGGTACTGGTCGAACGGGCCGGTAACGGCCTGGAAGGCGGCGGCTCGATCACGGCCTTTTACACCGTGCTGTCCGAGGGCGACGACCAGCAGGATCCGATCGCCGATGCGGCGCGCGGTATTCTCGACGGCCACATCGTGCTCAACCGCCACCTGGCCGAAGCGGGTCACTATCCGGCGATCGACATCGAACAATCGATCTCGCGCGCCATGCACTCGATTACCACGCACGAGCACCAGCTGGCGGCGCGCAAGCTCAAGCAGCTGTACTCGCGCTACCAGCGCTCGCGCGACCTGATCAGCGTGGGCGCGTACGCGGCCGGCAGCGATCCGGTGCTCGACATGGCGATTGCCAAGAATACCGAGATTGAGGAATTCCTGTGCCAGGAAATCCACGACAACGCCTCGCTTCCCGAGAGCTTGGGGCGATTGACCACGTTATTCTAGTGATTGCGGGCAACGTCATGCCGGTAGAATGTAATTCACCATGGCACAAGCTTCCGCTCTCGAAACACTGATCGACCTGGCGCAACGCGATTCCGACGCGGCCGCCAAGCGGCTCGGTGCGGCCCTGAAACTGGTTGAGGATGCCGAGCAGAAGCTGGCCATGCTGGTCGGTTACCGCGACGAATACGCGCGCAAGCTCGACACCGCCCAGATGGACGGCATCACCCCTTTCGCGTACCACAACTTCGTTGCCTTCATCGGCAAGCTGGACCACGCATTGAATGGCCAGCGCGAAGTGCTCAAACACGCGCAGAACAAGGCGACGTTCGAGCGCACGACCTGGCAGGAAAGCGAACGCAAGCGCCTGTCGTATCGCACGCTGAACGAACGCGCAGCAAGCGAAGCACTCAAGGTCGAGAACAAGCGCGACCAGAAGCAGATGGATGACCATGCAGCCCGTGGCGCCCGTTACAAACAACGCTGAACCAACGTCGATAGTCGAGTCCACCATGACGATGCAGACCAATACCCTCCCGTTCCAGATCACCGGCGCCAACGCCACGGCGCAGCGCCCGGCCACGCCGGATCGCCTGGCCGACGCGGCGCGCAGCGGCGGCAGTGGCGGTTTCAGTGCCACGCTGAACCGTGAAATGGCCACGCGCCAGCCCGCTGCGGCGCCGCCGCAGCCGGCCGCGCAACCGAAACCGGCACAAGGACCAAAGCCGGCGGGCGCCGACAAGCCCGCCAACCGCGAGCCGGTGCGTGAAGGCCCGACCCGGTCGACCATCCGCCCGCCAATGCACGATGGTGACACCAAGTCCACGCAGGCGGCCAGCAGCAGCACGGCGGACGCGGCCAGCGATGCCGACGATGCGGCCGCCGCAGAAGCGGCCGCGGCAGCCGCGGCAGCCACCACGCCGGTGACGGACATGCTCGCCTTCATGGCCAGCCTGAGCCAGCCGGCCAGCAACGCCGCCACCGTGAGCACGGACGCAGCCGGCGCCGCCACCGAGGGCGACGCCCAACTGACGGCGCTCGAAACGGCGCTCGACAATATGAAAGCCGTGGCCACCGGCGCCACCGGCGCCACCGATGATACGGACGCTGCCAGCGGCAAGGGTCAGGCACTCGCCAGCGGCGTGCAGCAGACACCCGCCGACCTGCGCACGACGCAGACGCCCGGCGCCGCGCTGCCGCAGGGCGAGCAGGACGTCGGCCAGTTCCAGGCCCAGCTGCGCGATACACAGCAACAGCAGCAGCAACTGCCGGTGGCCGAAGAAGCCCCGGCCCCGCTGGCCGCACTGCAGGCCCAGGCGGCCAAGGTCGATGCCACGGGCAATCCGGCGATGCCGGGCGACCGCATCCCGGCGCGCCTGGGCACCCAGGCCTGGGACAACCAGGTCAGCCAGCGCATCGTGTACATGGTCGGCAAGGAGCAAGCAGCCACGCTGACGCTGAATCCGCCCGACCTGGGCCCGGTGCAGATCGTGCTGAACGTGACCAACGACCAGGCCACCGTGGCCTTCTCGTCCGACCAGCTGGACGTGCGCCAGGCGCTTGAAAACGCCCTGCCGCGCCTGCGCGAAATGATGAGCGAAAGCGGCATTGCGCTCGGCAACGCCACGGTCGACGCCAACGTGCCCGACGGGCGCCAGCAGCAACAGGACAGTGAGCGCCGGGCGCAGGGCGGCCAGAGTGGCACGGGTGGTCTGACGGGCGACGGCCAGGATGGCGCGCCGGCCGTGAACGAGGTCGCGCCGCGCACGCGCACCGTGTCGATCGGCGACCGTGGCATGGTCGATCTGTTTGCCTGATGCCGCACTGGTGTCCCGAGGGCGGCCAAGCGGCCGCCCTTTTCTATTCTGTCATCGCGCCTCAGCAACAATCACACGGATTACCACGGCTTCCCCCCTCTTTTCGAGGCTTGCCGGGACGCATCTTTCCACGACAATGCCATAATGACGAACCCTCACCAACCAGCGGCAAAGACACACCTTGAAAGCGAATCCGAAAATGAAAGCTGATCCGAAAGCGGACACCGCAGCGGCACCTTCCGGCTCGAAGAAAAAGCTGATCATCATGATCCTCGCCGCCGTGCTGGTGCTGGGCGCAGGCGCCGGTGCGGGCTGGTACTTCACGCAGGGCGCCGCCGCCCATGGCGAAGAAGAAGAGGCGCCGGCCAAAGAGCACAAGAAAAAGAAAAAGAAAAACCCGGACGCCAAGGCCGAGTACGTCCCGATCGAATCGTTCACGGTGAACCTGCAACCGGAAAATGGCGAACAGTATTTGCAAGTACAGTTCACGCTGCAAGTGGCGGGCCCCGAGCAGGCCACCCTGGTCAAGGACAATATGGCGATCGTGCGCAACCGCATGCTGCTGCTGCTGTCGAGCAAAAAGGCATCCGAGATCAGCACCGTCGAGGGCAAGCAGCAGCTCGCCACCGAGATCCGGACGGCCATTACCGAACCCTTCGAGAAAGATGGCGACGAACAGGAAGTGTCCGACGTATTATTCACCTCGTTCATCATCCAGTAAATCCAGACAAACATGGCCGATAATTTCCTCTCCCAGGAAGAAGTCGATGCCCTCTTAAAAGGGGTCAACGGCGATCAGGACGACATCTCGGCGCCTGAAGACACCTCGGGGGTCCGCACCTACAACCTGGCAACGCAGGAGCGCATCGTGCGCGGCCGCATGCCGACGCTCGAGATCATCAACGAGCGCTTCGCCAGGTATTTGCGGATTGGGTTGTTCAACTTTCTGCGCCGCAGCGCCGAAGTGTCGGTCGGCTCGGTGCGGGTGTCAAAATACAGCGAGTTCATCCGCAACCTCGTGGTCCCGACCAACCTGAACCTGGTGCACATGAAGCCGCTGCGCGGCACGGCGCTGATGGTGCTCGATCCGGGCCTTGTGTTCCTGCTGGTGGACAACCTGTTCGGCGGCGACGGGCGCTTCCACACCCGCGTCGAGGGCCGCGATTTTACCCAGACCGAGCAGCGCATCATCATGCGTATCCTGGACATCATCTTCGAGGCGTACGCCAAGTCGTGGGAACCGGTGTTCCCGGTCGAATTCGAGTTCATCCGTTCCGAGATGAACACGCAGTTCGCCAACATCGCCACGCCAAACGAAGTGGTGGTGTCTTGCACCTTCACGGTGGAGCTGGGCTCGGTGTCGGGCCAGATCCACTTCTGCATGCCGTATTCGATGATCGAGCCGATCCGCGATGCGCTGACCTCGAGCCTGCAGGGCGAAGCGCTCGAAGTCGACAAGCGCTGGGTGCGCCTGATGACGCAGCAGATCCAGGTCGCCGAAGTCGAGCTGGTTGCGGTGCTGGGCCACGGGAAGGCCAACTTCGACGAAATCCTCAACATGAAAATCGGCGACGTGATCCCGATCGTGGTGCCCGAGATGGTGCAGGCCACCGTCGACGGCGTGCCCGTGATGGACTGCAGCTACGGCGTCTTCAGCGGGCAATATGCGCTGAAGGTCGAGAAGCTGCTCGCCAATAGCGACACATTCAACAAGTAATCGGTATATTGGCGAGGCGCGCAGCGCCCGCCGCACAGGAGAACACCATGTCCGACAATCAGGAAGACCAGGAAAACATCGACGACGATTGGGGCGCAGCCATTGCCGAACAGGCCGCGGCCGAAGCGGCAGCACTCGAACGCCAGACGTCGCCCTTAGCCGCCCCACCGGTGGCCTCTGCAGCCGTGTTCAAGGATTTTTCGAACAAGGGCGCGCGCAACGAAACGCCGAACGATATCGACTTCATCCTCGACATCCCGGTGCAACTGACGGTCGAACTGGGCCGCACCAAGATCGCCATCAAGAACCTGCTGCAACTGGCGCAGGGTTCGGTCGTCGAGCTCGACGGGCTGGCGGGTGAACCGATGGACGTGCTCGTCAACGGTTGCCTGATCGCCCAGGGCGAGGTGGTGGTCGTGAACGACAAGTTCGGCATCCGCCTCACCGACATCATCACGCCATCCGAGCGGATTCGCAAACTCAATAAATGACCGCACGCCGCGCCGCCAGCTATTTAACGACCATTGCGGCGCTGCTGCTGGCTGCGCCGCTCGCGCTGGCGCAGCAGGCGGCGCCAGCCACGGACACCACCACAAGCCGGCCGGCCGCACCGGTCAGCGATACCACTACCGGCAGGCCGGCGACCCCCGCTGTGCCAGCACCGGCCACCGTGCCCGCCGCGGCCGCGCCGCCAGTTGCCCCCCTGCCGGGCGATGCTGACGGCGCTGCCGCACCGGCAGTCCCGGCCGAACCCGCAGTCCCGGCCAGCACGGCAGTGACAACGGCGCCGTCCACCACGACCACCGCCCCGGCCATCACGCCGATGCGCCCGCCGCCGCAAGTCGCGCTGCCGGCGTCCAGCGGCTCCGGCGCGGCCGGCCTGCTGCAAACGATTTTCGCGCTGCTGCTCGTGCTGGGCCTGTTGATCGGCCTGGCCTGGCTGCTCAAGCGCTACGGCCCCAAGCCGGGCGGCGGTCTGGCCAATCTGCGCGTTGTCGGCGCGCTGAATCTCGGAGGGCGCGAGCGCATCATGGTGGTGGAAGTGGGCGACCAGTGGATCGTCGTCGGCGCCGCACCGGGCCGCGTGAACGCGCTGCACACGATGCCGCGCCAGGAGGTCGATCTGGGCGCGGGCACGGGCGCCGCACAAGGCGGCATCCCGGCCACACGCTTTGCCGACTGGCTCAAGAACACGATGGACAAACGCAATGCGTCATAAACACCTGTGGCTGGCCGCTGGCCTGGCCCTGCTGCCGCTGATCGCGGCGGCGCAGCCCGGCATCCCGGCGTTCCAGAGCAGCCCGGCAGCCAACGGCGGCACCGCGTATTCGCTGCCGGTCCAGACGCTGCTGCTGCTGACCTCGCTTACCTTCCTTCCCGCCGCCCTCCTGATGATGACGAGTTTCACGCGCATCATCATCGTGCTCTCGCTGCTGCGCCAGGCCCTCGGCACCCAGACCGCGCCGCCGAACCAGGTGATGGTGGGGCTGGCGTTGTTCTTGACGTTCTTCGTGATGGGGCCGACTTTTGACCGCATCTACAGCGAAGCGTATCTGCCGCTGCAGAACAACCAGATCCAGATGACCGAAGCCATGAACCGGGGCGCTGTGCCGCTCAAGGAATTCATGATCAAGCAGACGCGCGAATCCGACCTCGCGCTGTTCGTCAAGATTTCGCGCTCGCCGGCGCTGCAGGGCCCTGAAGACATTCCGCTGCGGGTCCTGATTCCCGCATTCGTCACCAGTGAACTCAAGACCGCGTTCCAGATTGGCTTTGCGATCTTCATCCCGTTTTTGATCATCGACATGGTGGTCGCGTCGGTCCTGATGGCCATGGGCATGATGATGATGTCGCCTGCCGTCATCTCGCTGCCGTTCAAGCTGATGCTGTTCGTGCTGGTCGATGGCTGGCAACTTCTGCTGGGCTCGCTGTCCCAGAGCTTCTACTAGAGGACGCCGCGCGATGACTCCCGAGAGCGTGATGACGATGGGCCGCACGGCCATGGAAGTGACCCTGATGGTGTCGGCTCCACTGCTGCTGGTGGCGCTGATCGTCGGCCTGATCATCAGTATTTTCCAGGCCGCGACCCAGATCAACGAGGCCACGCTGTCGTTCATCCCGAAACTGGTCGGCGTGTTCGTCACGCTGGTGGTCGCCGGCCCGTGGATGCTGTCGGTGATGCTGGACTATATGCGCCAGGTGTTCACGGGTATTCCCGGCCTGATCGGCTAAGGCCCGCGTGCGCACGCCCGGAAGCGCCCGATGCTGACGCTGACCTCGGCGGAAATGAATGCCTGGATCGCCGGCCTGCTGTGGCCGCTGTCGCGCATTCTCGGCCTGATCGCCGCGGCCCCGCTGTTCGGCAATGCCAGCGTGCCGGTGCGTGCCAAGCTTTCGCTGGGCATCCTGCTGGCGATCGTCATCGCTCCCCTCGTACCGGCCGTGCCGGCAGCCGACCCGACCTCGTGGGCGGGCCTCCTTATCCTGACCAAGGAAATGATCATCGGACTGGCGATGGGTTTTGCCATGCGCATCGTGTTCGCCGCCATCGAGTACGCCGGCGAAGTCTCGAGCCAGACGATGGGCCTGGGCTTCGCGATGTTCTTCGACCCCAGCACGCGCGGGCGCTCGTCGGCCATCAGCCAGTTCATGGCGCTGGTCGCGACGATGGCGTTTCTGGCCGTGAACGGCCACCTGATCCTGCTCGAAGCGCTGGCCGAAAGCTTCATCACGATGCCGATTACCGACACCCCGTTTTCATCGAATACCGCACTCGAACTGGTGCGCTGGGGCGGACGCATCTTCTCGGCCGGCCTGCAGATCGCCTTGCCGATCATCGCCGCGCTCTTGATCACGCAGGTGGCCCTCGGCATCCTGACCCGCGCCGCGCCGCAGCTGAACATCTTCGGTATCGGCTTTCCGATCACGCTGGGCGTGGGCTTCTTGACGCTGAGCCTGGTGCTGCCGTACCTGGGCGCGCCGATCGTCAACCTGTTCAACCAGGGCATTGAAGTGAGCAGATCATTGCCGCGCGCCGCCAATCCGCAGCCAGGGACAGCTGGTGCGCAGCCGGCGGCCACGCCGGTGGTGCCGGCGCCGGGGTAACAGCGGCCATCGCACTGCGCTACAATGAGAATCATTCTCACCCTTCATCAAGCGCATGGCCACTCCTGCTGCCGTTCTGACCTCCTTCCCGCGTCGCCGCGTCCTCGGTGCCGCTGCCTCACTCGCCGTCCTGGCCAGCCCGCTGGCCCGCGCCGCGGCCCAGTGGCAACCCGCCACGCTTCACCAGGCCCGGCAACTCGACATCACCTCCCCCATCACCGGCCAGACCTACCGTATCTTCGTCAGCATCCCGACCACCCCGCCGCCACCTGCTGGCTACCCGGTCATCTACGCGCTCGATGGCAATGCGACCTTCCCGACGCTGGCGGTGATGGCGCGCACGATCCTGCGGCGGGGAGCTGCGCTGCCCGTCGTCGTCGGCATCGGCTATCCGGGCGAGTTCGATTACGGGATGGGGCGCGGTCGCGATTACACGCCGCCCTCGGGCGCGGATGGCCCCGCGAAAGAAGGCGGCGCCGACCTGTTCCTCGACTTTATCGAACGCGAACTGAAGCCGCTGATCGGGACGCTCGCGCCGCTCGATCCGGCGCGCCAGGCGCTGTATGGTCATTCCTATGGCGGCCTGTGCACATTGCACGCGCTGTTCACCCGCCCGGCGCTGTTCCAGACCTGGCTGGCCGCCAGCCCATCGATCTGGTACCGCGAGCGTGTGGTACTGGATGGCATCGACGGCTTCAAGCGGCGCGTTGCCGCCCTGCCGACGAAGCCGTCCCTGATGCTGGCGGTGGGCGAGCTGGAACAACCGTCTGCCGCAAACGGCTCGCTGCAGGGCCGTGAAGCCATTGCCGCCGCGCGCCGCATGGTGGACAACGCGCGCGAGCTTCGCGAGCGGCTGCAAAAGACCAATACCCTGGCGCGTGTGCAGTTCCACCTGCTGGCGCAGGAGGGCCACGGTTCGGCAACTTTCCCGGCCATGGCGCGTGGCCTCGAGTTTTTCCTCACCTGACGTAAAGCGTAAAAAAATACCAATTAATTGTGCAGTAGTGCGACTTAGCCAACCAACAATATTGCCCAGACCCTGCTAGCCTGACGATCCCGGTGCCTCGCTGCGCCAGCCGCCGACCCACTCATGGGCACGATCGACAATGACTCTTTCCAGACCTCTCAAAATTACCGGCTGGATCTTGCTGGCCATCACCGTGGCAGTGATCCTGTTCCTCATGCTGTTCGACTGGAACATGCTGCGTCCGTACATCAACCGCAAGGTGTCGGAGACGACCGGGCGTGAATTCGCCATTCGCGGTGACCTGGACGTCAAGTTCCAGCGTGATCGCAACGGCGAAACGGGCTGGCGGCGCTTCGTGCCGCAGCCACATATCACGGCTGACAATGTCTACATGAGCAATCCTGCCTGGAGCACGGTCGGCAAGCAGATGGCTGCCGCCCAGCGCATCGAGGCTGGCGTGCGCATCCTGCCGCTGCTCACTAAAGATGTCGTGATCACCGACCTGCGCCTGGCCAATCCGGACATCGCTGTCCAGCGCCGTGCCGATGGCAGCAATTCGTGGACGTTCAAGGACAACGGCCCCTCCGAATGGAAGGTCGACCTGCAGCGCCTGGCCTTCGACAGCGCGAAGGTGCACTACGTTGACGAGCCTGTAGGCCTGGACCTGCGCGCCACCGCCGACTCGATCAAGGGCGGCGAAACCGCCTCCACGGCCGCAGGCGTGCCGCCGTATGGCTTGACGTTCACACTGGCCGGCACCTACAACAAGGCAAAGATCACCGGTGGCGGCAAGGCCGGCGCCGTGCTCTCGCTCACTGGCGACGACACCAGCTTCCCGATCGAAGCGCAAGCCACGGCCGGCGAAAACAAGCTTGGCCTGCGCGGCATCATCCGCGATCCGCGTTCGCTGTCAGGCTTTGCACTGCAGATGCAACTGGCCGGCGCCAGCATGGCCGACCTGTACGGTCTGACCGGCGTGCTGCTGCCGGAAACGCCGCCGTATGCCACCAAGGGCACCTTGCTGGGCAAGAAGGACGGCGACTTCTGGACCTTCACCTATAAAGACTTCACCGGCAAGGTCGGCGCCAGCGATATCGCTGGCACGCTCGCCTACGCCCAGCGCAAGCCACGCCCGCTGCTGACAGGCGCGCTGACATCGAAGCAACTGCGCCTGGCCGACCTGGGCCCGACCGTGGGCGCCGATACGGGCGAAGGCACCAAGGCTGCGGGCAAGGTCACGGCGCCGGCGCCGGGCAAGGCCCTGCCGGTCGACCAGTTCAACACGGCCAAGTGGGGGGCGCTCGACGCCGAGGTCAAGTTCACCGGCAAGCAGATCCTGCGCACGGCCGACATTCCGCTGCGCGACATCGAGACCACGATCCGCATGAAGGACAAGGTCCTGACGCTCACCCCCCTGAGCTTTGCGCTTGCGGGCGGACGCATCACGTCGAACATCCGCCTCGACGGGCGCGAGAAGGTGCTGGATGCCTCGGCGCGGCTGGCAGCGCGCGGTGTGAAGATCCGCGAGCTGTTCCCCAAGCTGCAATCGATGCAGGCAACCTTTGGTGAAATCAATGGCGATGGCGCGCTGGTCGGCAAGGGCAACACCGTGGCCGCCATGCTGGGCACGTCACAGGGTGAAATCAACGCCGTCGTTACCGAAGGCACGGTCAGCCAGTTCGTCCTCGAACTGGCCGGCCTGAACGTGGCCAACGCCGTCTACGTGAAAATTTTCGGCGACAAGCAAACCATGCTCAATTGCATGGCGGCGACCACCACGGTGCGCAATGGCCGTGCGAATATCGATCGCTTCGTGCTCGATAGTGAAGATGCGGTGGTGAATGCGACCGGCTACGTGGACCTGGCGACCGAACAGCTGGACGTGGACGTGCGGCCGAAAACGAAAGGTGCGCGCATTCTGTCGCTGCGCACGCCGCTGTATGCGCGCGGCACGTTCAAGGATCCGAAGGTGGGGCCGCATGCCGGGCCGCTGGCACTCAAGGCCGGCGCGGCCGTGGCGCTGGCCGCGATCAATCCGCTGGCCGCCCTGCTCCCGTTGATCAACGTCGACAAGGCGCCCGATACGAACTGCGGCGCCGAGATCAGCGCCGCGAAAGAACCACCCAAGGTGAACGGTAAGGTCGCGCCGAAGATCAAAGGTAGTTGAACAGCGACAGGCCCGACATCGTCTTGAACGACATCTGCGCCGCCTGCAGCGTCATTTGCTGCTGTGAGAAGTCCGAGATGGCCTTGACGGTGTCGAGGCCCACCAGGTCGTCGAGCGTGGACGCGTACTGGATGTCGAGGTCGTCGCCGGTGCTGTCGAGGTAATCGAGTTCTTTCATGTGGGCGCCGACCGAGGCCTGCACCGTGAGCACATTGTCGTGCGCGTTCTTGAGGTTGTCGAGGGCCGTGTTCAGGCCATTGGTCAGCGCTGCCTTGCCGGTTGAGCCATCGGCAGGCGCACGCAGCGTAGCGATCAGGTCGGTCACGGTTTTGAACACCGACTGCTTCTGGCTCGGCTCGATGGTGAAGGTATCGCCCGGCGCTGGCGCACCCTTGATGTCGAAGGCCATGCCATCGAGCTTGATCTGCTTGCCGTCTTCATATGTGTTGCCATTGCTGACAAGCGATTTCGTACCGGAAGTCGTGTTGTAGACGGAATAGGTCGTCACCGGCGGCGTGGCCGCACTGATGGCGAACTCGATTGCATACTTATTGCTCTTCAGTGCATTGCGGTCCACGACCGAGCCGGAGGAGATCAGGGCATTACCCTTGTTAACAACGTTGTTCTTGACATCGCCGGCCTGCGTCTGGAACGTGCCGTTGCCAGTCGGGATCGCCTCGAAAATGGCGCTGCCGGACGCCGACAGCGGGATCTTGCGCGAGTCGCTTACCTGCAACTGGCGCACGCCCTGGTCACCCTGGTAAACAGCGCCGCCCGGGCTGCTGGTAAAAGGCTGCGTCGTGGTCTTGTAGCCCGAGAACAGATAGCCGCCCGACCCGTCGGCGGTATTGGCCAGGCCCAGCAGGTCGGCCAGCTTGCCTTCGAGTTCGGTGGCCAGCTTTTCGCGATCGCTCTGCAGCATCGTGGCGTTACCGCCCGAAACGGCCAGCGTCTGCATATCCTGCAGCAGGTCGCCGGTATTCTGCAACGTCGACTCGACCTGCGACAGCGACGACTTCGCACTGTTGCGGTTGGTGGCGAACTGGGCGTTGATTTCCTGCGACTGGCCCACTTCGAGCGCGCGCGCCGAGGCGACCGGATCGTCGGCAGCGGTCAGGAGACGCCGGTCGGTCGAGAGCTGCATCTGCGTGCGCGCGAGCGCGCCTTGCAGCGTGTTGAGCTGGTTGGTCGAGGTGGCATACAGGTTCGCGGTACTGATTCGCATGATGTTCTTTCGCTACGTTAGCGGCTGATCGACAGCAGCGTGTCGAAGATGGTGCTGGCGATCTGCATCACCTTGCCCGAGGCCTGGTAGGCCTGCTGGTACTTGATGAGATTGGCCGCTTCTTCGTCCAGGTTCACGCCCGACACATCGGCCTGGGCGCCGGTGGCCTGCGCCAGCAAGGCATTGCCGGCCTGCGCATTGACCTGTACTTCGCGTGTCTTGTTGCCGACCTGGCTGACCATCTGCGCATACGACGAGGTCAGGGTCGCAGTGCCGTTGTTGAAGATGTTCTTGGTCTGCAGTTCGCCCAGCGCGGCGATATTGCGGGTGTCGCCCACGCCGCTGCCGTTGAATTCGATCTTGAACTGGTCGCCATTGCCGGGCTTGCCCGCGATAGTGACGCTGACGCCGCCAAAGCTGTAGGTCGCGCCGTCCACAAATTTGATATTGGCGGGATCGTCGATCTTGATGGGCTTACCGGCGCTGTCCGTCATGGTTACTGTGCTGCCTGCAGGGAAGCCGGCAAGCGTGCTCGGGACGCCGGCCAGCGTGCTGGCCTTGAATTCGAGCGTGACCGGCAGCGGCGGCGGCGCAGTCAGGTATTCCTTTGTGACCTTTCCTTCGCTGATCTTGGCCGTGCCGGTGTTGCTCAGCTCCATGCTTGTAAGAATCGGTGCCGCCGCAGCGATCTGCGATACGTCGTTAGCCAGTACCTTGAAGTCGGAGGCGCCGTTGATGGTCGGGCGCACCAGGAAGGTATCCTTGCTGCGCGCACTGCCCGAGAAATTGAACTCGATGCCATCGATGTCGGCTTTGGCGGTACCGTCGGTAGCCGGTATCACGGTGCCGACTTTCTCATTGTCCGACAGCCGCACAACGTTGTACGCTCCTCCATTGAACGTGACTTCATAATCACTGTCCTTGAGCTTGCCCGGATCGGTCACCAAGGCGGCCACCTTGACGTCGGTGCCCTTGGCGTTATTGATACTCGCGCCCACAAAGGCAGGGGCGACCTTGAAGAAATCCTTGCCCGCGTTGGCATTCTGGTCCAGCCCCAGCTTGTGCTGGTTATTGAATTCGACGGCCATGCCGATCGCAATCTTGCCCAAGGCACTTTGCGCCGTATCGAGCGTCGTGGTGCGAAACTCGAGCACGCCGCCCAGCTTGCCGCCGCTCAGGGCGCCATCGGACAGCACCGACACCTTCGCGCCGGTCTGGTAGCCCACTTCAAGGCGCGTCAGGTCGGTCGGCGAGGCAATCGCGGCGAGCTTGAACGAATCCTGGCCCACCACCAGCGGCTGGCCATTGCCGATCGACACCGTCAGGCTGTTGTTGTCGCCCGGCGTGACGGTCGTTTTCACATACTTGTTCAGCTCGAGCACCAGCTGGTCGCGCTCGTCGAGCATGTCATTCGGCGGGCGCTGCGGCGTCGACGCATAGTTGGCGATCTGCTCGTTGAGCTTGGCGATCTGCGCGCCGTAGGTGTTGATCTCGGTAATGCTCGTCTCGATCTCGGAATTGACGCCGGTGCGAATTTCATCCAGGCGCCCGTCGAGATCCTGCAGGCGCGTGGCCAGCGTTTCGGCGCTGGACAACATCGCCTGGCGCGACGGCACCGACGCGCGGTTGGCCGCCATGTCCTGCACGCCCTTGAAGAAGCCCTGCATCGCCGGCGACAGGCCCGACGTGGGGTCGGCCAGCAGGTTGTCGATCTGCTTGATCTGCGAATAGTACGACTCCAGGCCGCTGGTGCTGGCCTGGGCGGAGCGTACCTGCGTGTTCAGGAAACTGTCGCTGTAGCGCTTGATCTGCGCGATCTCGGTGCCGGTCCCCAGGAAGCCGACACCCGTATCGAGCGCGGCCGATGTGGCCTGGACCACGGTCTGACGCGAGAAACCCGCCACGTTCGCGTTGGCGATATTGTGGCCGGTCGTGGCGAGGGCCGCCTGTGCTGCATACAGACCTGTCTTACCGATGGCGAGGAGATTACCGGACATAATTTTTTTCTCTCTGTGACAGTACAGTCAACGGCAGTTTTTCAGAAAACTTGACAGTCTCTGGATAACATTAGTGTGTAGCGTGTAGGGTGGCCGGGTTCCCCGTCCACGCGTTCAACAGGTGCATGCGCGTCACGCCAGCGAATTCTTGATCAGGCGGGTCAGCTTGGCCGCGTAGTTCGGATCGGTCGCATAGCCGGCGCGCTGCAGGCCCTGGGCAAAGGTCGCCGCGTCGCTGCTGCCGATGACTTTTTCGTAACGCGGGTTCTTCGCGATCATGTTGGCGTAATCGCGGAACGAATCGGCCGGGCTGTCGTAGGCGCGGAATTTCTCGACCCTCGTCTGGGGCTTGCCGTTCACGTATTCGGTGGTGACGGCGGTGGCGACCTTGCCTTTCCAGCTGGCCCCGGCCTTGATGCCGAACAGGTTGTTGCTGTTGCTGCCATCGGCGTTCCTGATCATGCGTTTGCCCCAGCCGGTCTCGAGCGCGGCCTGGCCCAGCATGAACTTGGCCGGCACGCCGGTGGTCTGCTCGGCCGCATGGGCGTGCTCGTGCAGTTTTTCCTGGAACGCGCGCACGTGCGGCGCCTGGACCCGGCCCGTCTCGGTCGTCGCCGGCAGCGGCGGCGCCTTGCTGGCGGCGGCCGCGCCAGAACCGAGCGCCGCGCCATTGCCATACATGGCCGCGGCGTTGTTCAGCGACGGCGTCAGGCGGCCGGCGCCAGCGGCGGCGTCACCACCCATGCCATCGGCGCCAATGGCCAGCGCCTGCTGCCCCATCTGGTTCGCACTCAGCTGGCGCACCAGCACATCGGCCAGGCCGACACCGCGCTTGGCCAGGTTCTGGCTGGTCTGCTGGTCGAGCATCGTCGTGAAGGTCTTGGTCTGCTGGTTGTCTGTCATGCCTTCCTGCGGCGTGGCGTCGCGCATGCTCTTCATCATCATGTTGATGAACATCGCCTCGAACTGGGTCGCCGCTTCTTTCATGGCGGCCGGCGTGCCAGCTTTCGCGCTGTTCTTCAGCCCATTGAGGCTGTTGGTGTCAAGCGCGAGCTTGCTGGTCTGGTCAAGGTTGGGCGATGCAATCATGGCGTGTCTCTCGATTTAGATGATTTCGAGCTCGGCGCGCAGCGAACCGGCGGCCTTGAGCGCTTGCAGGATGGCCAGCAAGTCTTGCGGGGTGGTGCCGATCGAGTTCATCGCCTTGACCACTTCGCTAAGGGATGCCCCGCCCTTCACGTTGATCATCTGGCCGGGCTCTTTCTTGATCTCGACCGACTGGTTCTGCGTGACGACGGTCTGGCCACCGGCCAGTGCATTCGGCTGGCTCACCTGCGTATCGGAGCCAATGGTGATCGACAGGTTGCCGTGCGAGATCGCGCAGTTGTCGAGCATCACGGCGCGGTTCATCACGACCGACCCGGTGCGGGCGTTCATGATGACCTTGGCCGAGGCTAGTGGCTGATTGACGTCGATCTGTTCCAGCATGCCCAGGAAAGCAACGCGCTGGTCGCTCGACGACGGCGTGCGCACGCGCACCACGCGGCCGTCCAGGGCCGTGGCGATGCCGGGTCCGAACTGGTCGTTGACGGCGTCGACGACGCGCGCGGCAGTGGCGAAATCGGTCTCTTTCAGTTCCAGGCGAATCTGGTTGTTCTCGCCCAGGTTCGATGCGACGGCGCGCTCGACCGTCGCGCCAGCCGAGATGCGGCCGACGGCCAGGTGATTGACCTGGACTTGCGCGCCGCCGCCCTGCGCCTGCACGCCCACGCCGCCGACCACCAGGTTGCCCTGGGCCATGGCGTAGACCTGGCCATCGGCGCCATGCAGCGGCGCCATCAACAGCGTGCCACCGCGCAGGCTCTTGGCGTTACCGATCGACGACACGGTGATGTCGAGCGTCTGGCCCGGCTGGGCAAATGCCGGCAGCGAGGTGGTGACCATGACGGCCGCCACGTTCTTCAGTTGCAGCTGGGTGCCGGCTGGCAGGTTGACGCCCTTCTGCTGCAGCATCGCGCGGATCGACTGCACGGTGAACGGCGTCTGGCTGGTCTGGTCGCCGGTGCCGTCCAGGCCCACGACGATGCCGTAGCCGGACAACTGGTTCTGACGCACGCCGGCGATGGTGGCCAGGTCCTTCAGGCGCTCGGCCTGGGCCAGGGGGGCGATGCCGCCAAAAGCGGCAGCCAGCAGGACAACGGAAGCAAATTTACGCATGGGTAGGGCCTTTTAGAACGGCAGCATCGACAGGAAGAAACGCGACAGCATCGACGTCACTTCGGCGCGATCGAGTCGGCTGTTGGTGCGGTATTCGACGCGCGCATCGGCGATCACGTTGGACGAGACCATATTGCCGGCCTGGATCGTGTCGGGGCTGACCATGCCCGAGAAGCGGATGAATTCGGTGCCCTTGTTCATGGCGACCTGCTTTTCGCCGGCCACGATCAGGTTCCCGTTCGGCAGCACTTCGGTGACGGTCACGCCGATCGTGCCGGTGAAGTTGTTCGACGCGCTCTGGTTGTCGCCATCGGCAAACTTGGTGCCCGATTCCAGTGCCACGCCGGCGCCGATCACGCCGGCCAGCAGGCCCGGGCTGGTGAAGCTTGCGCTGCCGGTCTTGTTGCCCGAACTCGCGCCGGCCTTGGTCGCGGACGTGCGCTCGCTGATATTGACGGTCAGGAGGTCGCCGATATGACGGGCGCGGCGGTCTTCGAACATCGGCCGGTAGCTGTTGACGTTGAAGATCGCGCCATCGGTGGCCGGGGCGCCGTCGACCAGCATCGGACGTGCGCTGGTCGGGCCCTGCACGATGGTGGTGGGGGTGGCGGCGCAACCGGCGAGCAATACCAGCGCAGCGAACGAAGTCAGGATTTTCATGATGGCTGAAGAAATTAAAGCTGCGACAGTTTTTGCAGCATCTGGTCGGATGTCGTGATCGCCTTACTGTTGATCTCGTAGGCGCGCTGGGTCTGGATCATCGCGACCATTTCCTCGACCACGTTGACGTTCGACGATTCCACATAACCTTGCATCAGGTTGCCGGCGCCATTGGTGCCCGGCACGTTCAGGTTCGGGTTACCGGATGCGGTGGTTTCGGTGTACAGGTTCTCGCCGCGCGACTCGAGGCCGGCCGGGTTGATGAAGGTGGCCAGTTGCAAGGCGCCGATCTGGGTGGTGCCGGTTTCGCCGGCGACCTTGACCGACACGGTGCCATCGCGCCCGACGGTAATGGACTCGGCATTGATCGGCACGGTAATCGGTGGCTGCACGACGAAGCCGCTCGAGGTCACCAGTTGACCGTTCTGGTCTTTCTGGAACGAGCCGTCGCGGGTATAGGCCTGGGTGCCGTCCGGCATCAACACAGGGAAGTAGCCAGGACCGTTGACCATCACGTCCTTGTCGTTGCCGGTCAGCTGGGGATTACCCTGGGTGTGGATGCGCTCGGTGGCGACGGTGCGCACACCGGTGCCGATCTGCAGGCCCGACGGCAGATTCGTCTGCTGGGACGATTGCGCACCTGGCTGGCGCACGTTCTGGTACAGCAAGTCCTCGAACACGGCGCGCGACTTCTTGAAGCCGTTGGTGCTGACGTTGGCGAGGTTGTTCGAGATGACGTCGAGATTGGTCTGCTGGGCTTCGAGACCGGTCTTGGCGATGTAGAGCGAACGGATCATTGCATTCTCCTATTGGTGGCAGGCGAATGCCTCCACGGACAATAGAATTATGCAGCGGCAACACTTAATTCAAAGCGAGGAGTTGGGTGGCTTTCGCCGCGTTGTTCTCGGCGTTCTTCAGCAAGCTCATTTGCGTGTCAAAAGAACGTGCCAGAGCAATCATGTCGACCATGCAATCGACCGGATTGACGTTGCTGCCCTCGAGCGCGCCGCCTGCCACTTGCACGGTCGGGTCGGCCTGGACCGGCGCGCCGTTCTTGACGCGAAACAGCCCGTCGTCGCCGCGCACCATGTCGCCCTGGGGCGGATTGACCAGCTTCAGGCGGCCGATCACCGCCGGCGCGGCTGGCGTGTCGACGTTCGAGATGGTCGAGATGGTGCCGTCACTGCCGATCGTCACCGTGGCGTCGGGCGGGACCGTAATCGGACCGCCTTCGCCCGCAATCGTCTGGCCGCCCGGCGTTTGCAGCACGCCATTCGGACTCATCTGGAGCGCACCGTTGCGGGTGTAGGCCTCGGTGCCATCCGGCATCTGCAACGCCAGCCAGCCCTGCCCTTTTACCGCCACATCCAGATCGCGCCCCGTTGCCTGCAGCGGGCCGGCCGCGAAGTCGTTGCCGGCGGTCGAGTCGACCACGAACGCGCGGGTCGGCATGCCCGGCCCCTGCACTGGCGCCGCGCGGAACATGTCGATCTGGGCGCGAAAGCCCGTCGTGCTCACGTTGGCCAGGTTGTTGGACGTCGTGGCTTGCTGTTCGAGGATGTGTTTGGCGCCGGAGGCGGCGGTGTAGATCAGGCGGTCCATTGTGGTTTCCTTGATGTGTTGCCACGCCGCTTCCCTCGAAGCAGGAAGCGGTGTCGATCAGGCGAGCGATTAACGCAGGTTCACCAGCGTCTGTAACACTGAATCCTGCGTCTTGATGGTCTGCGCATTGGCCTGGTAATAACGCTGGGCGGTAATCATGTTGACCAGCTCGGCCGTCAGATCGACGCTCGACGCTTCCGTGGCCGACGATTGCAGCACGCCCATGCCACCGGTTCCCGGCGTACCCATCAGCGCAATGCCGGAGCTGGTCGATTCGGCCCAGGCATTGTTACCCAGTGGCTCGAGCCCGTTCGGATTGGTGAATTTCGCCAGCACGACCTGGCCCAACGCCTTGGTCTGGCCATTGCTGTACTGGCCCACGATGGTGCCATCGGTCCCGGTGGTAAAGCGCTGCAGCGAACCCGGCTTGTAGCCGTCCTGGGCCAGGAATTTCTCGGCCATGGACGCGCCGTGCTGCGTGGTGCCGGTAAAGTCGAGCGTCACCGCAATGCTTTCCTTGGCACCGGTGTCGGGCACGATCGGGATGTTGGTCGACAACACGCGTTTGTCGATACTGCTGCCCAATGCGCCGTTGGTATCGAACTTGAGTTGTCCGACGAGGGCCGGCGTCATCTGCAGCGCCTTGGCGATCTCGGCATCGATCTGTTCCGGCGTGGCGCCCTCTAACGCGGCGGCGGCGTCTGCAGCAGCCTGGACATCAGCCAGGTTTTTCGCGTCTGCAGGGGCCACAAGTGCAGGTGGAACAATCTTGCTTGCCTCCGTGCTCACGGCTGCGCCGGCGGCGAGGGCATAGGCTTTGGCGGCGGCGGTGATGTCGCCAGGCACTGGTGGCACCGCGGCGCTGGCCGTCTCGAAAGCGGCGCGCGCAGCAACGGAGGCAGGATCGGACTGCGTCTTCCCCAGCGCCTTGAGTGGGCCGAATTCAGTACCATCCTTGGCCGCGTAGACGTTCCATACGCTCGCGTCGTCGGGCGAGCGCACGTAGTACGTCGACAAGGTGTGCGAATTGCCCAGCGTGTCATACACGGTCATCGGCACCTGCTTGTTGTAGGTGTCCGGATCGGCCGGGTCGAACGGCCCTTTTGTCGGTGCCGCCACACGCGAGTCGAGCTGCAGCTGGATCTGGATGGCCGAGGTGACTTTCGGCGGCTGGTCTGCCGGGTCGATCCGCAGGGGCACGGCCGCACCAACGGCCAACTGGCCATTGGCACCGATGCCGTTGCCGGTCAGTTTCGCGCCCTGGGCATTGACGATGAAGCCATCCTTGTCGAGCGAGAACTGACCGTTGCGCGAATATTGCGTCATGCCGGCTTGCTCGATACGGAAAAAGCCACCGCCGTTGATGGCGATGTCGAGCGGATTGCTGGAGGCTTCGACGTTACCTTGCGTAAACTGCTGGGCAATGGCAGCTGTTTTCACGCCGATGCCGGCCGTGATGCCGCCGGCGCCGTTGAGCGCGCTGGCGTAGACGTCGGCGAACTGGGTGGTCGAGCCCTTGAAGCCGACCGTGTTGGCGTTGGCAATATTGTTACCGATAACGTCCAGCGATTTGGCAGCAGCGTTCAAGCCGCTCAAGCCTTGTTGGAAAGACATGGTGATGCTCCAGTAAAGGTGAGAGAGTAAGCGGCTCGGCTTACAGCACTTGTTTGATATCGGCCAGGGCGACAGCGCCCTTGCCCGGCAGGTTCAGCTTGACGCCATCCTTGCCATTTGTCGTGACGCTGGCCACGCTGTCGAATGACAGGGTTTTGGCGTCCTTGAGCTCCTCGCCACCGCGCGACGCGACCACGCGGAAGGTATAGCTCCCATCGGGCAGCACGACCGGCTTGCCGTCGGCGCCCAGGTTGTTCGGGTCGGCAATGCCATCCCAGGCGACCGGCACGATGCCGGCTTTCTGCTCGCCCAGGTCGACCGCCGCCACGTCCTTGCCCGTGGCCTTGTCGACGATAACGACCTGCAGCTTGTCAGCCGGCGTTTCCAGCTCGACGCCCATGATCGCCTGACCCTTCGACAGAAGGATGCCGTCGCCCTCGACCAGCACGCCGTGCCCGATCAGGTTCGTTGCCGACAGCGATTCGCTCGACTGGTAACTGGCCTTGAGCGACTCCAGGGTGGTGTTGAGCTTGTTCACGCCGGTGACGGTCTGCAGCTGGGCCAGCTGGCTCGTCATCTGCGCGTTGTCCATCGGGTTCATTGGATCCTGGTTCTTCAACTGGGTCACGAGCAGCGTCATGAACTTGTCGGTGTCGGCCTGGACGCCGTCTTCGGCGGTCTTCGCCTTGGCGTTCATGGTCGCCTGCAGGCTGGAAATATCGGACGTTGCGGTCGAGCTGGTAATTGGGCTGGTCATGGTATCGATCTAGGGGCGCTTACTGGCCGATGGTCAGGGTCTTGAGCAGCATGGTCTTGGCTGCATTCATGGTTTCGACGTTGGTCTGGTACGAGCGCGAGGCGGACAGCATATTGACCATCTCGTCGACCACGTTCACGTTCGGCATCGATACATAGCCCTTGTCGTCGGCCATCGGATGCTTGGGGTCGTACACCTGCTTGAGCGGCGACGGGTCTTCGACCACTTCGCGCACGCGCACGCCGGTCGCGCCCGAGGCGGTGGGTACCGACTCGAACACGACCGACTTGGCGCGGTAGGCTTCGCCCGACGGCGACGTGGCGCTGTCGGCATTGGCCAGGTTGCTGGCCACCGTATTCAGGCGCTGCGCCTGGGCGCTCATGGCCGAACCGGACACATTAAAGATATTAAACAGCGACATGGCGAGTTTCCTTATTGGCCCTGGATCGCGCTCAGGAGGCCCTTGATCTGGCTGTTGATCATATTGATCCCGGCCTCGTAGCGCAGTGCGTTGTCGGCGAACTGGTTGCGCTCGACGTCCATGTCGACCGTGTTGCCGTCGACGCTGCCCTGCACCACGCCGCGGTACAGCACCGGCGTGCCATTGGCCAGCGTGTCGCCGGTGGCAGCGCCGTGCGCCATGTGGTTGCTATTGGTGGTGTTCATCGCACCGCCCGGCTTGCCGCCTGCCATCGCGCCCTGCAACGCTGCCGCGAAATCGATGTCGCGCGCCTTGTAGTTCGGGGTATCGGCATTGGCGATATTGGACGCCAGCAGTTCCTGGCGCTGCGAGCGCAGGGACAATGCCGTTTCATTAAAACGCATGTAGTCGTCGAGTTTGCCGATCATGCCGCCTCCGGGCTGTTCTTTGTTGGGACAGAAGCGATCATACGGTTCGGTTCGCAACACCAATCGACGGAGAAGAGTGGACATTTCCCCCGCTATTCAAAGTTTCACTACGGAATCATTCGACCTAAGATAGCAGCATTCCCGAATTTCAGCCCAAATCTCAGCCCGAACACCAGACCATGACATCCCAACTTGTCGCTTTTTCGCTGCTGGCACTTGTATACAGTGGTGCGCAGGCCCAGCAGGGGGCAAACAGCCGCCAGCAGCCCGAGGCCGTGCGCGCCGTGGTGGAACAGTTTCTGGCCACCCAGAGCGCCGGCCTGCCGGGCCAGGTGAGCGTGAAGGTCGGCGCGATCGATCAGCGCCTGAGCCTGCCCGCCTGCCCGGCGCCGGAAGCCTTCCAGCAACCGGGTGCCCGCCCCTGGGGCAAGACGACGGTGGGCGTGCGCTGCACGGCGCCGGCGTGGACGCTGTATGTGCAGGCTCAGGTCAGCGTGGTGGCCGAGTATGTCGCCGCCGGCGTGCCGCTGGCCCAGGGCCAGCCGCTGTTGCCGGGTCAGCTCGTGATGGTAAAAGGCGATATCGCCGCCATGCCGAACGGGATCATCACCGACATGGCGCAGGCGCTGGGCCGTGCGCCCACCGTGTCGCTGCCGGCCGGCACCGCGCTGCGGGTGGACGCGCTGCGCAGCCAGGCCGTCATCAAGCAGGGCCAGGCGGTGCGCTTGGTATCGCGCGGCTCGAACTTTTCGGTGAGCAGCGAAGCCAAGGCGATCAACAATGCCAGCGATGGCCAGATCGTCCAGGTACGCACGACGGCCGGCCGGATCATCAGCGGCACCGCGCGCGATGGCGGGACCGTGGAAATCGTTTTATAGCAATTGCGATCTTCTCTTCGCTGAATCGGTGCTGATTGCTAAAGTTTGTAAAGGCGTGGCCGTTACAATAAGCAGATCCCGGAGCTTGTGCTCCGCGCACCGAGAAGGATGACGCCGTGAAAATCAACGATACACTCAAGAGCAACCCAGGCCTTCAACCCGCCACCACGCAAACGAACAATGCGCGTGGCGCCGACAAGGCTGCAACCACCGCGCCCTTGAGCGGTGCGCAAACCGACAGCGTGCGCCTGTCCCCGCAAAGCCAGGCCATGGCAAGCAGCGTCGGTGGCGGCGCCGCCGTATTCGACGCCAAGAAAGTAGAACGTATCAAGATGGCCATCGCCGATGGCCAGTTCCAAGTCAACTCCGAGAAAGTGGCTGACGGCTTGCTAGACACCGTACGCGACTTGCTCCATTCGAGACAACGCTAAACCATGACCACCAGCCCGTTCCAGACCCTCGCCGCCGAACACCATCACCTCACCGCCCTCCTGGCGTTGATGAAGCAAGAGCAGCAATCCCTGGTGTCGCTCGATGCCGACACCCTGGCCGAGCTGACCACGCGCAAGAATGCGATGCTGGCCGACCTGGCCTCGTTGTCGCAACAGCGCCACGCGGCACTGGCCGCGGCGGGCTGCGATGCATCGGAAGCGGGCATGGAACCCTGGCTGGCCGTCAATGATGACGGCGACGTACGGCAACAATGGGAGCGCATGCTCGACGCTGCGCGCGAAGCAAAAGAACTCAACCGCGTCAATGGCATGCTGATCAACAAGCAGCTGGCGCACAACCAGGGCGTGCTCAACGCCTTGCGCACCCCCACCAACGCACCGACCGGCACCATCTACGGCGCCAGCGGCCAGACCATGGGTGTGGGCGTGTCCAAACGCTACGTCATTGGCTGAAGGCCGTCGCGGGCAAGCCCCTTCTGCGGCTTGCCACGTTAAAACAAAGTAATTGAACAACGGCGCCAAATAAGCGCCCGGCCTGGATACATCGACGGCATAATACCGGCTCAGTTCGGTTTGCCCCCTCTTTGTCCATCACTGCGCATCCCATTGCGCCAGGCCCGTTTGCCATGCTCGCCACTCAGCAGATCTTCCTGATCGCGTCCCTGCTTTGTTTTCTTGTCTATCTTGCGTTGGTGTCGGCTGGCTCGCAATCGCTGCGCGGCATGCGCGCAATGCGCGCTGCGGCACTGCTGGGACTGCTTGGCAACCTGCTCTATGCCTTTGGCCGTGAATTGCCGACCCTGCTGGGTTACGAGATCGCGAACATGGCATATTCCGGCGCCGGCGCGGCCCTTGCCGCCGGTTATCGCCAGCTGTCCGGCTGCCAGGCGCCTGTCAAGACGCTGGCGCTGCTGGTCGGTGCAGTCGGCATCCTGACCGTGGTATTTCATGACTGGTTCGATTCGTTCACACTGCGCAGCGCCGTCGTCTCGCTGTTCCAGGCCGGCGTCTGCGTGGACATCGCGCACAGCGTGCTTGCCGGGCGCGGCGAGCAGCAGCGCCGCTCGCGTGGCCAGGTGCATCTGCAAGGCCCCGGACAGCAGCACGTGCAGCGCTTCGTGCTGCTCATGTGCGTGCTGGTGGCGGGCGGCCACGGGGTGCGCATGCTCTGGCTGCTGGTCGCAACCAATCCACCGACCTCGCTGCTGCAGCCAAGCACGGCCAGCCTGGCGATCCTGACCGTCGCCGCGCTGGCATTGCCGGCACTGACCCTCGGCGGCCTCTTGACACTGCACCGCCACATCGTGCACCAGGCCGAATACATTGCGAACCACGACCACCTGACCGGCGCCTGGTCGCGCAAGGCGTTCTTCGAGATCGCCGAGCGCGAGACGACGCGCGCCAGGCACCGGCGCCAGCCACTGGCCCTGATGCTGATCGACCTCGACCATTTTAAAACCATCAACGACAGCGCCGGCCACGAAGCGGGCGACATCGCCCTGCAACTGGTGGCTACCAGCGCGCGCGAGACGCTGCGCGCCATCGACTGCATCGCCCGCCTGGGTGGTGACGAATTCGCGGTGCTGCTGCCGGGCGCCGACCTGGCGCGCGCGAGCGCGGTGGGCAAGGCGCTGGCAGAAGCACTGCGCGCGGTCACCAGCACGATGCCGGCCGCGCAACGCCAGCTGACGCTGAGTATCGGCGTGACCGTCACACTGGACGGGGAACCGTTCAAGACGACGCTGGCGCGCGCCGACTCTGCGCTATACGCCGCCAAGTCGGCCGGCCGCGATCAGGTGATTGCGCTCGCCCCGCCGCTGCACGCCGTGCGGCCGGCGTCGAAGGTCAGTGCCAGCCGCTGAGCGACCAGTCCTACGTCGGGACGCTCCCTGCTCCTATTGGGAAGTGTGCGCCATGCACCCAACTGCATTGCATACCAACGCATCCAGGAGAGCAGCATGAACAACGACAATACCAACAACCCGAAAGATGCCGGCGTGCGCGACGGCGGACCTGATTCGTATGCGGGCTTCGTGGCGAACGATGCCGACGGTGATTCGAGCATCGGCCATCCTGCCAAGGGCACCAGCCAGTCGGGCATCAACAGCAATTTTTCGAAAGCGTCGCCAGAGAGCAATGTCGGCCCAGCGGGCGCACCGCAGGCCAGCCACGGGCAGGCAACCGGTGACGTACCGGGTGGCTCGCGCCCCAAGGCGCCGGGCGAGCCGGATGGCGAAGCAGCCGATGGCGGGACGGATACGCCGACGCGCCAGGACTGATTGCCGTTCATACAGCATCAGCCGCGCAACAGGCGCGCCGATGACGTTCCCGGCGTCGAACCGGGAAACAATACGCGCGCCATGCGTTCCGGATCCAGTTGAAACGCCTCGGCGCATGCGTGTGCTACCAGCGCATCCAGGCCGAGTGTCGGCCTGAGATCGCGATGCTCGAGCAGATCCCCAGGCGCCAGCCCGGGCCAGTCGGCAACGATCCTGCCTCCCTTGACCGCGCCGCCAATCAGCATGGCGGCCGACGCCGTTCCATGGTCGGTCCCGCCCGTGCCATTGGCCGCCACTGTACGCCCGAACTCGGTGGCAACGAGAATCGTCGTCTGGCGCCATGCATCGCCAAGCCCTTGCTGCAGTCCGCTGATCAAGTCGTCGAGGTTGTTCAGCTGCGTGGCCATGCGCCCTTTTTGCGCACTGTGCGTATCCCAGCCATTGGTTTCGATCATGGCGATCCGGGGACCGTCCGCGCGCGCCAGGAAGCCGGCAGCGGTCTTGCCCAGTTCGACCGGAGACTGCTGGCCCTTGCCGCCGGCAGCCGCACCAGCCATGCCCTGCGCCTTGAGCGCCGTCGACCAGAGTCCGCTCAGCTGGGCATCGCCTTCATACAGCTTCTGCACGCGCAGCAGCAGATCGTCGTTGGCATGCGGCAGGCCGGATGGCGCGTACGACGCGACATCGATCGCGCCGCGCAGCGCCAGCGGCAATGTGGGCGCAAACGCGATGGCCTGATTGCTGCGCCGTGGCAGCATGCCGGCCAGCCGGTTCATCCAGCCATCCTTGACGTCGAACGGCGCCTTGCCACCCGTCTCAAGGACATTTTGCGCATCGAAATGCGAGCGGTCGCGGTAGGGCGACGCCACCGCATGGAACAGGCTGGCCTGCCCCGCCTTGTACAGATCGGCGATGCCGGTCAGCGACGGGTGCAGCGCAAATGTGCCGTCCAGCTTCAATGCTTCGGTGGGATCGATGGCGAGCGCACCGCGCAGCCTGGCATAGGCCGGATCGGCGTAAGGGATCAGCGTGTGCAGGCCATCGGCAGCGCCACGCTGGATGATGAACACGAAGCGGCGCTCGGTCTCGGCGCCGGCAAAGGCGATGCGGGGCGCGGCAAGCAATGCGGCTGCGCTGGAAATAAAACCTCGTCGATTGAGCATGTTTTACCTTCTCAGGAATTCAGGCGATGCCAATAGCAAGGCCAGCGCATTGGCCGGGCTTTCTGCCTGTGCAATCGCTGTTGCGGTCGCGCCGCTCAAGGTCCCCGGCAGCACGCGCGGCGCCAATGCGCGCGCATCGATCCTGCTGCCAAACTCCGTGACCAGACGCTGCGCGATTTCGACCCGGCGCAGCAGCGCATCCGGGGCCGCCCAGGTGGCAGTCACGTCGCCATAACCGGCCGGCGAGCCAGGCCGCCAGACAGGCTGGCCCAGCCGGCCCATCAAAAACTGGATGCGCGCCGCCGGCACGGTCTGCACACCCATGGCGCGCAGTCCCGACAGCGTCCAGTCCCATGGCGACTTGAACTTGGCGGCCACTGGCGGCAAATCACCTGCTGCGCTCACTAGCTCCCGGTACAGCGCCGGCAGGTCGCCGCCGGTCTGCAGGAACCGGTCCGCCAGCCGCTTGACCAATGCCGGTGGTGGGTCGTCGGTGATGAAATGCCGCGTCAGCTTGGTGGCGATGTGGCTGGCTGTGGCGGGCGCCCTGACCAGATCGCGCAGGATGGCCGTTGCCTGCTGCTCGCCATCGTCGGCATAGCTGCGGCCAAGCACCGTCCGCACGCCGGGCTCATGCTGGTTCGCCTGGAACCGGAAGGTTTGCGCGGCGTCCTCAGGCGACTGCTGGCCAGGCAGCGTCCAGCCGGTCAGGGCGCGGGCAAACTCCACCACGTCGGCCTGGGTATAGCCGCTTCGTACACCCAGCGTATGCAGTTCGAGAATTTCGCGCGCCAGGTTCTCGTTCAGGCCACGGGCCGGGCGATCCGGGGCTTTCGCGCTGGCCCGGCGCGCGGCGACGCTGTCCGGCCCCGTCGACACGGACTGGTCGAGATACAGCAGCATCGCGGGATGGCGCGCCGTGGCGAGCAGCAAATCCTCGAACCGCCCCAGTACATGGGGCCGGATGGCATCGGCCTCGAAGCTGGCGGCAAAGCCCAGCACCGGTACTTTGTCGACCGAGATTGCAAAATGGTTGGCCCAGAAGTGGGTCAAGCGCTCGACGAACGGCGTGCTGCTCTGCAAGGCGCTGTTCGTGCGCGCCTCCACGCCGGCCAGATAGGCTGCCCTGCCCGCGCGCTGGTACGCTTCACGAACGCTGGCACGCTGCGCCTCGGGTGCGCTGCGGATGGCGGCTTGCTGCTCGGTCCACTGCGCCACGCGCATCGAGGTGCGCTCGATGGCGCGCCATGGCGGCGGTAACGGCTCGTACTCATCGAGCTGCGCCAGCAACCAGCGCCGTGGATCGGCAACGGGCTGGTCGTCCGGTCGCGCACCGAGGCCCAGGCGGTTGCGCGCAATGGAATCGTTGATCATGCACCGAGTATAGAACCGGAACTGTCCTGGCAGGTCATACCGGCATGGTTGGTCTGTAACTGTCCGTAACGGCTGGTGCGGCAGTGCGTGCAGAAATTCTTTTATATTTGTGTCATTACAACAGTGTGGGCGCAAATACATTCGCACAAATCTATATAATATGGCCTCGTCCCCTCGAGCCCACCATGTCCCACGACCCTTCTCCGCACGACGTACGATCCGCCTTCAAACGCGAACTCATTTCTGCCAATCTCTGGCGCACCCGCATCGTCGTCGTCGGCACGGCCTCCATCGCCGGCCTTGTGGTGGTGGCATTTACCTGGCTGGCCGAGCTGGCATTTGGGCAGTTCAACAAGATCGCCGACTTCGCCTGGTGGGTGCCCCTGATCTGGACGCCGCTCCTGTGCGCCGCCATCGTCTGGGTCACCCGGCGCTTCGTGCGCGGCGCGGGCGGCTCCGGCATTCCGCAAGTGATGGCGGCCCTTGACCCGGCTATTTCCGGCGGCCGGCGGCCCCTGCTCGTGTCCCTGAAAATCAGTTTTGCCAAGATCGGCCTGACCTCGGCTGGCCTGTTGGGCGGCCTGTCGCTCGGGCGTGAAGGCCCGTCGGTCCAGATCGCTGCCGGCGTGATGCTCGCCGCGCGCCGCTGGCTGCCGCGCGGCAGCGGCATCAGCGCCCATTCGCTGCTGGTGGCGGGCGGCGCGGCGGGGATTGCGGCCGCGTTCAACACGCCGCTGGCGGGGATCATGTTCGCGATCGAAGAATTGTCGCGTGCACCCGAGCAGCGCAACAGCGGCCTGATCGTCGCGGCGATCGTGCTGGCCGGCCTGATCGCCGTGTCAGTCCATGGGAATGGCCCGCACTTCGGCGTCATTCATCCGGGACCGATCGGGCTGTCGCTGCTGTGGCCGGGCTTGCTGGCGGCCGTCGTGTGCGGCTTTGCCGGCGGCCTGTTCGCGCGCGTCCTGATCGCCAGCCTGCGGGGCGTCTCGCCCGACCTGCCCACGCGCTGGCGCGCCCGCTATCCGGTGCGCTTCGCACTGGGCTGCGGTTTCCTGATCGCCGTCATCGGCGTGCTCAGCGGTGGAGCGACCTACGGCAGCGGCAACGAAGCCACGCGCAGCCTGCTGGAAAACGAAGCCAACGTGCCGGCGGCGTTTGCGCTCTTCAAGTTCGTTGCGACCTGGCTCACCGCCTGGTCGGGCGTGCCGGCCGGTATTTTCGCGCCGTCGCTGTCCATCGGCGCGGCCATGGGCCAGAACATCGCCTCGCTCACCGGTTACCCGTACAGCGCGGCGCTCATTGCGCTGGGCATGGTGGGCTTTCTGGCGGCCGCCACGCAGGCGCCGCTGACAGCCTTCATCATCGTCATGGAAATGGTCGATGGCCACAGCATGGTGCTCAGCCTGATGGCTTGCGCGGTCGTTGCCAGTACCGTCTCGCGCGTGCTCACGCCGCCGCTGTACAGCGCGCTGGCAACGATCCAGTTGCCGCCGCGCCCCGTTCACCCGGCGGGCCCGGGCGAACCGCTAGAGCGTGCAACATGACGAGCAGCCCGCCCCGTGGCGTGGGCGGCATGTCAATTAATTACGTTATAATCCGACCAGGGTGTTCATGCCGCCAGGCATGACAGGATTTGCGCTGGTCGGGCCGCCACGCGGGCTACTGCGCGACCACCATGCACCTGCATTCTTACCAGGCTTACGGGCCAATATCCGCTGTCCACGACCCGATCGGCCGCCATGGCCGAGTCTTGCCATACCTCTCGTCACACCTCACGCCCTACCCTACTTTCACGAGCGCCCCGGCAGCAGCTGCGCCGCCTCATTACACACGGGGGTTGCCAGATGACGCCCAAGCACTTTTGGAGAACCACAATGCGCATTGAAAAGCGTCTATCGAACACGTTCAAGGAATTCGCAGCGTCCGGCAAGGCAGGCGGCACGATCCTGATCCTGTGCACCATCCTGTCGCTGATGGTCGCCAATTCCCCGTGGGGTGCGCCGTACCTGGCGTTCTGGCAAATCAACCTGGCCGGCCTGAGCGTCGAGCTGTGGATCAACGATGCGCTGATGGCCATCTTCTTCCTGTTGATTGGCCTGGAACTGCAGCGCGAACTGAATAACGGCGAACTGTCCGATCTGCGCAATGCGCTGCTGCCGATCATTGCCGCAGCGGGCGGCGTGGCGGTGCCGGCGCTGATTCACTTCACGCTCAATGGCGGCACCCACACCCAGCCGGGCATGGGCATTCCGATGGCCACCGACATCGCGTTCGCGCTGGGCGTACTGGCCCTGCTGGGCAGCCGGGTGCCGGCGTCACTCAAGATTTTCCTGACCGCGCTGGCCGTCATGGACGACCTGGCCGCCATCATCGTCATCGCCGTGTTCTATACGGCAGAGCTGAAGGTCGGCTACCTGGTTGGGGCGCTGGGCATGTTCGTCGCATTGTTCCTGATGAACCGCCGCCTGAAGGTGCTGGCGCTGTGGCCTTACCTGCTGGGCGGCGCGGTGATGTGGTTCCTGATGCTGATGTCGGGCGTGCACGCGACGATTGCCGGCGTGCTGCTGGCCTTCACCATTCCGTATTCGCACACCCAGGACGATCCTGCGTCACCCGCGCACCGCATGGAGCACGTGCTGCACACACCGGTCGCGTTCCTGATCCTGCCGATCTTCGCGCTGGCCAATACCGGCATCGTGATCGGCGCTTGCTGGGCCGGCGAGCTGATGTCGTCGAACAGCCTGGGCATCATCGCCGGCCTGGTCGCCGGCAAGCCGGTCGGCATCTTCCTGTTCACCTTTGCCGCCGTGATGCTCGGTGTGTGCCGCCTGCCGCTCGATCTGGCATGGCGCCACGTGATCGGCGCGGGCCTCTTGGGCGGGATCGGCTTCACGATGTCGATCTTCATCACCAACCTGGCCTTCGTCGGTGAGGCCGGGATCATCAACGCGTCGAAGATGGCGATCCTGACGGCGTCGCTGGCGGCGGGCATCCTGGGCTTCGTCTGGCTCAAGCTGTTTGGCGCGCCGGCCGAAGGCGATACCGATCCGGACACCATGGATTTCGACGACGGCACCACGGACACCGGGCCAGCCCGGGCTGCATGACCGCTATCCTGCACCCGGCCAGGGTCGTCGTCCTGCTGTTTGCAGGCGCGATCCTGGCCGGCACACTGCTGTTGATGCTGCCGCTGGCCAGTGCCAGCGGCCAGGGCGCGCCGCTCATGGTGGCGTTCTTCACGGCGGTATCGGCCGTGTGCGTCGGCGGCCTGGCCGTGGTCGATACGGGCACCTACTGGTCGGGGTTCGGCCAGGCGTCGATCATGGTGTTGTTCCAGCTGGGCGGCTTCGGCATGATGACGGCCGCCACGCTGCTGGGCCTGATGGTGAATCGCTCGTCGCGCCTGCGCACGCGCCTGATCGCGCAGACCGAAACGCGCTCGCTGGGCATGGGCGACATCGCCAGCGTGGCCCGGGTCGTGCTGACCGTGTCGGTGCTGTTGCAGCTCGTGATCGCCGGCATCCTGTTCGTGCGGCTGCGCGCGGGGCACGATCTGGCGTGGGGCGACGCGGCGTGGAGCGCCCTCTTCCACGCTGTCTCGGCATTCAACAACGCCGGCTTTTCGCTGCATGCCGACAGCCTGACCCGTTATGCAAGCGATGCGCTGGTGCTGGTGCCGATCATGATCGCCATCGTGGTCGGCGGGATTGGTTTTCCGGTATTGCACGACCTGCGCCACCGCTTGCGCGATCCGCGCCACTGGTCGCTGCACACCAAGCTCACCCTCACCGGCACGCTGTTTTTGCTCGTGGGCGGTTTCGTCACGGTGCTGCTGTTTGAGTGGAACAACGCCGCAACGCTGGGCGCCCTGTCGACACCCGACAAGCTGATGAACAGCATGTTCATCTCGGTGGCGTCGCGCACGGCAGGCTTCAACACCGTCGACTACAGCGCGCTGACGCCCGAGACCTGGGCGCTGCACTATCTGCTGATGTTCATCGGCGGCGGCAGCGCGGGCACGGCGGGCGGCGTCAAGGTGGCCACTGTCATGATCCTGGTCCTGCTCGTCGTAGCCGAGGCGCGCGGCCAGTCCGACACCGAGGCCTTCGGCCGCCGGGTCGGGATGGCGGCGCAGCGCCAGGCCGTGACCGTGCTGGTACTGGGCAGCGTGATCGTGGCGCTGGGCACGGTGGCGCTGCTGCGGATCTCGCATTTCCCGACCGATCAGATTATCTTTGAAGTCATCGCGGCCTTTGGCAGCGCCGGCCTGTCCACCGGCATCACGGCCCAGCTGCCGGCATCCGGCCAGCTGGTGCTGGCCTTGCTCATGTTCATCGGCAGGGTCGGCACGATTACCCTCGCGACCTCGCTTGTCCTGGGCAAGCGGCGCATGCCCTATCGTTATCCGGAGGACCATCCAATTGTTGGGTAGAATTTTCACAGAACAGTTCGCCTTTTCGGCGGGCGACAGCGTCGTCGTGATCGGCCTTGGCCGCTTCGGCGGCGCGGTGGCGCAATCGCTGATGCGCCTGGGGCACGACGTCATGGGCATCGACCGCAAGGAAGAGCTGGTGCAACTCTGGAGCGAGCGCCTCACGCACGCGGTGCAGGCCGATTCGACCAACGAGAACGTGATGCTGCAGCTGGGCGTGGCCGACTTTTCGCACGCCATCGTCGCCATCGGCTCGGATCTGGCCGCCAGCCTGATGACGCTGATGGTGCTGTCCGAACTGGGCATCAAGGATATCTGGGTCAAGGCGATGACGCCCGAGCACGGCCAGATCGCGCAGCGCATCGGCGCCCATCACGTGGTCTATCCCGAGGCCGACATGGGCGCGCGCGTGGCCCACCTGATCACCGGGCGGCTGATGGATTTCATCGAGTTCGAAGACGGTTTTGCGATCGCGAAGATCAATGCGCCGGTCGAGACGCACAACCTCACGCTGGCCGAATCGCACGTGCGCGCGCGCTTTGGCGTCACGGTGGTGGGCGTAAAACGGCTCAACGAAGACTTCCAGCATGCACTGGGCGAGACCCGCATCCTGCCGGGCGACCTGTTGATCGTGTCGGGCCCGACCAAGAAGATCGAGCTGTTCGCCGGCGGCGAGAAGAAAGGCAGGAAGCGGTAGGGCCGTGCCAGGGCCCCGGGTCTGATCGAGCGCTTACTCGAACACTTCGGCGGTGGCGAACATCGTGCCCTTCTCGTCCTTGGCCGACACCGACGGCGTCGCGCTGATCGGCCACGTAATCGCCAGGCTCGGGTCGTTCCAGACGATGCAGCGCTCGTGCTCGGGCGCGTAGTAGTCGGTGGTCTTGTAGACGAACTCGGCCGTTTCGGACAGCACGACGAAGCCGTGCGCGAAACCTTCGGGCACCCACAGCTGCGCCTTGTTCTCGGCCGACAGGATTTCACCGACCCATTGACCGAACGTCGGCGACGCGCGGCGCAAGTCGACTGCCACGTCGTAGACGCTGCCGGCGACCACGCGCACCAGCTTGCCCTGCGGCTGCTTGATCTGGTAGTGCAAGCCGCGCAGCACGTTGCTGGTCGATTTCGAGTGGTTGTCCTGCACGAACGACACCTTGCGGCCTACTGCTTCTTCAAAGCGGGCCTGGTGGAAGCTTTCGTAGAAAAAGCCGCGGTCGTCGCCGAACACGCGCGGTTCGATCTTCAGGACGTCTGGAATTGCCAAGCGAGTAATCTGCATCAAAATACCTTTTCATTCAAAACGCGCACCAGATACTGGCCATAGCCGTTCTTGCGCAGGGGTGCTGCCAGTTCTTCGAGCTGGGCGGCGTTGATCCAGCCCTTGCGAAACGCGATTTCTTCGGGGCAAGCCACTTTGAGGCCCTGGCGCTGTTCGATCGTCGCGATGAACTGGCCGGCGTCGAGCAGCGACTCGTGGGTGCCGGTGTCGAGCCAGGCGTAGCCGCGGCCCATGATCTCGACATCGAGCTTGCCGATGTCCATGTACATGCGGTTCAGGTCGGTGATCTCGAGCTCGCCGCGTGGCGATGGCTTGAGCGTGCGCGCCATTTTGGCGACGTTCTCGTCATAAAAGTACAGGCCCGTCACCGCATAGTTCGAGCGCGGCTTGACCGGCTTTTCTTCCAGGCTGATGGCCTTGCCGTCGTCGTTGAATTCCACCACGCCGTAGCGCTCCGGGTCCTGCACGTGGTAGGCAAAGACGCTGGCGCAGTCGGTGCGCGCATCGGCGCGCTCGAGCAGCTGGTTGAAATCGTGGCCATAAAACAGGTTATCGCCCAGCACCAGTGCCGATGGCGAATTGCCGATGAAGTCTTCACCGATGATGAAGGCTTGCGCCAGGCCATCGGGCGATTCCTGCACCGCGTACGACAGGTTCAGTCCCCAGCGCGCGCCGTCACCCAGCAGTTGCTGGAAGCGCGGCGTGTCTTGCGGGGTCGAGATGATCAGGATGTCGCGGATGCCGCCGAGCATCAGGGTGCTCAGCGGGTAGTAGATCATCGGCTTGTCGAAGACGGGCAGCAGCTGCTTTGAAATTGCCAGCGTGGCCGGGTGCAGGCGGGTGCCGCTGCCGCCGGCGAGGATGATGCCTTTACGTTGCATAGCGTTGCTCATAGGTTTCCTTGGGCCGACAGTTCGGCGATCAATCGGTTGACGTGGTGGCGCCAGTCGGGCAGGCTCACGCCGAAATTGGCGCTGAACTTGCTGCAGTCGAGCCGCGAATTGGCAGGCCGCGCAGCCGGGGTCGGGAACGCGCTGGCCGCAATCGGCTGCACCGCATCCGGCCCGGCCTTGAGCACGGCGCCGTGACTTTGCGCCTGCGCCAGCACGTGCTGGGCGTAGGCGTGCCAGGTGGTGGCGCCGGCGGCGGCCAGGTGGTACACGCCCGACAGGTGCTGCGCGTCCGTGCCCGGCGCGGCGATGCGGTGCAGCGCCAGCGCGGTGACGTCAGCCAGCAGTTCGGCGCCGGTTGGCGCGCCATGCTGGTCGGCGACCACGTTGAGCGACTCGCGCTCTTTGGCCAGGCGCAGCATCGTCTTGGCGAAGTTGCCGCCGCGCGGTGCAAACACCCAGCTGGTACGCAGGATCAGGTGGCGCGCGCCGCTGGCGGCAATGCGCTGCTCGCCATCGTACTTGGTGCGGCCATACACCGACAGCGGATTGACGGCGTCGGTTTCGACCCAGGCGCCCTCTTTCGTGCCATCAAAGACGTAGTCGGTCGAGTAATGCACGAGCCAGGCATTGCCGGCGGCGGCTTCCTCGGCCAGCACGCCCGGCGAGACGGCATTCACGTTGTGCGCCATGGCAGCGTCGGCTTCGGCCTTGTCGACCGCAGTGTAGGCAGCGGCGTTGACGATGACGTCGGGCGCAAACGTGCGCACGACGGTGCGCAGCGATTCGGGATCGGTGAAATCGGCGTCGGCGCGGCCCAGCGCGCGCAGTTCGCCCAGCGGCGCGAGCGCGCGTTGCAGCTCCCAGCCGACCTGACCATCTTTACCCAGTAGCAGGATCTTCATGCGGCAGCGTTTTCTGGCGTGTACTGGCGGTCGACCCATTCCATATAGGCGCCGCTGGTGACGTTCTCGACCCAGGCGCCGTTGGCGAGGTACCACTCGACGGTCTTGCGGATGCCCGTGTCGAACGTTTCGGCCGGGTGCCAGCCCAGTTCGCGCTCGAGCTTGCCGGCATCGATCGCGTAGCGGCGGTCGTGGCCCGGGCGGTCTTTCACGAACGTCATCTGCGTCGCGTACGACGCGCCGTCGGCGCGCGGCTGCAGTTCGTCGAGGATCGCGCACAGCGTGCGCACGACGTCGATATTGGCTTTCTCGTTCCAGCCGCCGACGTTGTACGTTTCGGCCAGGCGGCCGTCTTCGAGCACGCGGCGAATCGCGCTGCAATGGTCGGTGACATAGAGCCAGTCGCGGATCTGCTGGCCATCGCCATAGATCGGCAACGGTTTACCGGCCAGCGCGTTGTGGATCACGAGCGGGATCAGCTTTTCCGGGAAGTGGTACGGGCCGTAGTTGTTCGAGCAGTTGGTGGTCAGGACCGGCAAGCCGTAGGTGTGGTGGTAGGCGCGCACCAGGTGGTCGGACGCTGCCTTGGTGGCCGAATACGGGCTGTTCGGTTCGTAGCGGTGCTGCTCGGTGAAGGCCGGCGCATCGCTCTCGAGCGTGCCATACACTTCATCGGTCGACACATGCAGGAAGCGGAAGTCAGCCTTGGCTTGCTCATCCAGGCCATTCCAGTAAGCGCGCACGGCTTCGAGCAGGTTGAAGGTGCCGACGATATTGGTCTGGATGAAGGCGCCCGGGCCTTCGATCGAACGGTCAACGTGGCTTTCGGCCGCGAAGTTCAGCACGGCCCGCACCTTGTGCTCGGCCAGCAGGCGCGCCACGAGGGCGCCGTCGCCGATGTCGCCGCGCACGAAGTGATGGCGGCTGTCACCTTCCAGGCTCGTCAGATTTTGGAGATTGCCGGCGTACGTCAGCTTGTCGAGGTTGACGACGGGTTCGTCGTTGTGAGCGAGCCAGTCGATGACGAAGTTCGAGCCAATGAAGCCCGCTCCGCCAGTCACGAGGATAGTCATGCCTGCAGTTCCTGGTAAAGGTATCGGTGGCTGCGCGGCGCCCTGGGCGCTGCGCGAACCTGAGAATTGTCGTGGACGAACGGCGCTGGCCATCCATGCACTGTTGCTACTATTTTATGATGACTAGATAGCAAAAACGTGACATGTCGGCACATTCTCCCGGCACTGTAGGTATTTTGTCAATGCCGGATAGCTTCGTACGTTTCATTGAGGTAATACTAACATTTGGCTGGAAAGTGTGCCGCGCGAATAGCCGCCCTGCGGGGCGACCAACTACAGCCTGTCATCGTGGCTCCATGAATCGATCAGATCGTACGTGATCGGTCTTGCACAGATTGCGGGAACAACAGGGTGAAGCGATTGCCCGTATCGTCGCTTTCAACCCGGGCTTCACCACCGTGCAGATGCATGATCGAGGCGACAATGGCCAGTCCCAGGCCACCCGAATCACCGCCCTGGCTGCGTGCCGGGTCACAACGATAAAATCGTTCGAACACGTGCGGAAGATGGACGGCCGGGATGGGTGCGCCGGTATTGTGCACGGCGATGCTGACCGTTTCGCCATCGGCGCAGCTGTGGATCGTTAGCGTACCTTCGGCAGCGCCGTAGCGCAGCGCGTTGGCCAGCAAGTTAGCCAGGGCACGCCGCACCAGCGCGCGGTCAGCAACCAGTTCGCCGGCCGCGTGCACCACCACGCTGATCCCGCGTTCTTCGGCCACGCCCTCGAAATAGTCCACCAGCTGGGTGCACAACTCTGCCAGATCGATTGTTTCAAGCGTGACGCCGCTGGCCGGCTGCTCCGAACGCGCAAGAAACAGCATGCTGTCGATCATGCGCGCCAGGCGCTCGTATTCTTCCAGATTTGACGCCAGCAGCTGTTCATAGTCGTCGGCACTGCGGCGCTTGCGCAGCGCGTGTTCCGTGTGGCCCATCAGGTTATGCAGAGGCGTACGCATCTCGTGGGCAAGGTCTTCGGAAAAGCGCGACAGCTGGACAAAGCCGTCGGCCAGACGCGTCAGCATCTGGTCGAGCGCTGCACCCAGTTGCTGCAGTTCCTGCGTTTCTTTCAGCGGCGCCGGTGTCAGCTTCACCGCCACGTTCTGCTGCAGGCGCCGCACGTCGACGGCGGCGGCCTGCTGCGCCATCAGCCGCACAGGCCGCAGCGCGCGCTGGCTGATCAGCCAGCCCAGTAAAAACGACAGCAGCGCCCCGCCGGCCAGCGCCGCCCCCAAGGTCATGCGGTAGCTGGCCAGCATGCGCTCGCGCTCGGCCAGCATCTTGGCGGCGACCACGGTGAACCGGCGATTGCCCTGCCAGACATCGACCCACGCCAGCCGCGCTGCCTGGCCGGTCGTGACATCGGTGAGGCGGATCGATGACGCGGGCGGCAGGGACGGCAGCGCCAGGCCGCCCGGGTTCACGGCGATCAGCAGCTGGCCAGTAGCGTCGAGCATCCACAAGGCGTTGTCGCGGTTGCCCAGCATATTGGCGTACAGCTGCGGGCGCCGGCGCAACGCCTCGATACTGTCGCTGTCGGCAACCAGCGCGCGCATGCGATCGATCCGGCCTGCCAGCGCGATGTCGTCGCGCCACGCCAGCTCGCTTGCCAGGGACCGGTACAGGAACACGCCGATGACCCCCAGCAGCAGCGCGCTTGCCAGGGCAAACCACAGCGCCAGGCGCATGCTCAGCGAACGGGGCGCCAACGCAAGCTTCATGGCGTCTCGCCCAGCATGTAACCCATGCCGCGTACCGTATGAATCAGTTTCAGTGGGTAGGGATCGTCGATTTTCACGCGCAGGCGGCGGATGGCCACATCGACGACGTTGGTGTCGCTGTCGAAGTTCATCTGCCACACGTGCGAGGCGATGACCGCACGCGAGAGCACCTCGTCGACCCGGCTGACCAGCAGGTGCAGCAGCGCGAATTCCTTGCCCGTCAGGGTAATGCGGTCACCCTGACGCGTGACCCGGCGGCGCAGCACATCGACCTGCAGGTCGGCGACGCGAAATTCCTGCATGTCGCGCGGCGGCCCGCGCCGCAGCAAGGTGCGCACGCGCGCCAGCAGTTCGGCAAACGAAAATGGCTTGACCAGATAGTCGTCGGCGCCCAGTTCGAGCCCGCGCACGCGGTCTTCGATGGCGTCGCGCGCCGTCAGGAACATCACCGGCGTGGACGACTTGGCGCGCACCAGTTGCAGCAGCGCCCAGCCGTCAAGGCCCGGCAGCATCACGTCGAGGATCACCAGATCGAAGTCGAACTCTTCGATCATGTAACGGCCGTCAAAGCCATTGCTTGCCACTTCGACGATGTAGCCGGACTCGCGCAAGCTCTTTTGCAGGTAGTCGGCCGCCTTGCGTTCATCTTCCACGATCAGTATGCGCATTGCCTGGCTCCTTGTACCGCAATCTTACTGCCCGCCGCGCGCCAGATGACAAAACTGTCATCTGGCCGTCATCTGGTTGTCGCCAGGCGCTGCGTACCATGCGGCCATTCGAACACCACCGGGATGATTCCATGTACCACCCACTGCCTGCAGGTTTGCTGATCGCGTTGTCGCTGGCCTGCCCCCAGGCCAGCGCCGCCGCCCCGCTGACCATACCCCACCGCACTGTTTCACTCGAGGGCGCCAGCCGCCTGCTCGACGCGGCGATGAACGCCTGCCATGCCGACGGCAAAGTGCTCGCCGCCGCCGTGGTCGACCGTGGCGGCAACCTGGTCGCCCTGCGCCGCGACGACGGCGTCGGACCGCACAATACCATCGCTGCCCAGCGCAAGGCTTACACGGCGCTGTCAACCAGAACGGCGACCCGCCTGCTGGCCGCCAATGCCCGCGCCAGCGCTGAAGCAGCCAACCTGAACACCGTCGACACGCTGCTCCTGCTGGGTGGCGGCGTGCCACTGATGGCTGACGGCGAGCTCATTGGCGCTATCGGCATTGCCGGCGCTGGCGGACCGGCCACAGACGAAGCCTGCGCACAGGCTGCAATCGACAACGTGTTGCGCAAGACGCCCTGATCGCTGACGGTCTTGACCTTCCGATTATCTTCACACCCACCCCTATGGAGAACGCATGAAACTCATTCAGACCCTGCTCGTTGTGACCCTCGGCGCTGCTGCGCACTGCGCCAGTGCCGCGGCCGTACCCACCGCCGCACCTGCCACCGCGATCAACCCGCTCAGCGTCCATGTCCTCAACCTGCAGGACGGTTTGCCATCAGCCGATGTGGCTGTGACGCTTGAGCAGCGCGTGGGTGACGGGTGGACCATGCTCGGCGAAGGCGTCACCAATGCCCAGGGTCGCATCCCTGCCCTGTTCCCCGCCGGCGTGGCCATGGTACGCGGCACTTACCGGGTCACATTCAAGACCGGCAAGTGGTTTGCCGAGCACAAGAGCCCGACGTTCTTCCCCGAGATCCCTGTCATCTTTATGGCAGACGGCAGTGTGCCGCATTACCACGTGCCGCTGCTGCTGAGTCCTTACGGCTATTCGACGTACCGCGGCAATTGAATCCGTGCAGCGGGAAAGACAGTCAGCGGCGCGCCGGCTCAGATCATCGGGCACCTGAGGTCAAATCCCGCACCAGGCCGGTCAATACACCGACCAGTGCTTTGCTTGCCGCCGTGCGATACGCCCCTTTGCGCCAGGCATAGACGACATGGCGCGACGGCATCGGCGGCAGCAGCGCAACCGCGTGCAGATCGGTATAGGCGGCAGAGATCGGGTTGGGCAGGACTGTCCCCAGCGTTCCCTGACGAACGATCTCGACCAACGCGCCGATGGCATTGACTTCAACGGCGACCTTTGCCGCGATACTGTGCGACGCGCAGTACGCATCGATTTGCTGGCGGGTGGCGAACGACTTGTTGAGCAACACCAGCGGTTCGGCAGTGAACGCCGCCAGCGGCAACGCGGCAGACCGGACGGCGAGTCGATGACTGGCGCCGGTCACGAAGCTGAGTTCTTCTTCGTACACCGGTGTGTAGTCGAGTTCACCCGGCTGCTGCGGACTGAATGCGATGCCGATGTCGAGTTCGTCGTTGATCAACATCGCTTCAATGTCTTCCTGCGCAATTTCCAGAAAACTGACTGTGACCCCTGGATGCAGTTCATGGAACCGGGCGATCAGCGGACCGATCAGATACAGCGATAGCGTCGGCGGCGCGGCGCAACGCAGCACGCCACGGTGTGCGGTGCCGACATCCTGGATCGCGCGGGCGCCGGCGTGAAGATGCTGCATGCCGAGTTTCGCGTGGCCCATCCATGCCTCGCCGGCATCGGTCAGGCGCACGGTTTTCCCGCTTCGGTCAAACAGCTGGACGCCCAGCAATGCTTCGAGCTGCTTGATCTGCTGTGACAGCGCCGGTTGCGACACGTGCAGCGCGGCGGCAGCGCGGGTGAAGTTGCGATGCTCGGCAACGGCAAGAAAATAGCGGATATGGCGCAGCAGCATGGAAGTTTCAATGATTCGTTTTACTTATCGACATCATCGCATATCGGTCTTGGACCTTATGGTTTTGGGTTGTTATATTCGCAGCCCTCCCACTCAGTTTTTTAGAAAGATGTCATCTTGTCGTCCTTTCAGCAATGGTGTCGCGACTTCCTTCCCGCCCCGATTCAAATAGCGCCTCGTGAACAATTGCGCAGCAGCCTGGGCGCGCTGATCGGGATATTTTTTACGGGCGTGATTGCCTGGTTTTTTGGCGGGCCAATCGACAATCTGCCACTGCTGGCAGCGCCCTTGGGCGCGTCTGCCGTGCTGTTGTTCGGCGTACCGGCAAGCCCTCTGGCCCAGCCATGGGCGATCATCGGAGGAAATCTGATCGGCGCAGTAACAGGCGTCAGCTGCGCTTACTTGATCCCGATGCCACTCCTGGCGGCAGCAGTTGCCGTGGCAGTCACGGTCATGCTGATGTTTTCGTTTCGCTGCGTGCATCCGCCGTCCGGTGCGGTGGCGATCACAGCGGTGCTGGGAGGCAGCAAGATTCATGCACTCGGCTATGCATTCGTGCTGTTCCCGATCGGTCTCAATTCTGTTGCCCTGCTTGCCGGCGCCCTGGTTTATCACAGGCTCACCGGGCATCGCTATCCTCACCGCGTGATTCACAAGACGCCTGCGGCCAACCATGACGCGACGGAGATGTTCACACGTGCGGATCTTGATGCGGTATTACGCAGGCGCACCGAAATACTGGATGTCGATGTCGATGACCTGGAATCGGTGCTGGAAGAAGTAGCGCAGGAAAGTCAGCGACGGCGTATGACGATGTCGAAATCGTCCTGAAACGGGAGATGGTGGAATGCAGGCCGCTTCGAGCCGGTTGCTGCCTGTTGAGACCGCCAGTAATTTTTCAATCAGGCGACCTGCTAAACTGACGCGGGCGGCCGCGTTCGGGCATGACGGAACGCTAGTAACACCGCCCGCCGTATCATGCTCATCTCATGGATTACCTTGCAAAATATGAAAGATTTTCTTAGTACTGGGTCGGGAACTGCCATTGGAACACTTATTTACACTGGCTTCCTGAGTACGGCGCATGAATTTGACTGGGCGCGTGCCGCATTCGTGGGAGTCGTTTGTGGCGCCTGCGCCGTCGTATGGTCCAAGAAAACGCATAAGCAATAATCTACGCGATTAAACCTCTGCTCGAACTTCGGCTCAGGTGCGATTCCTGCCGGTCACGGTGGTCGCCGGATTTTTAGCTTGGCAATCTACTACGCTGAGCCGACTGACTAAACTCTGCCTTGGATTCAATCGCGCGACATGACTGAAATACGTTGGCACTGGGTCGCTCCCTTAGCCCTGATCGCTATTGTGACCTTATGCCTCATTTTCCGCTTCCGAAACAAGCATTGGTTGCGGCCAATCGCTGTCACAACTGCAGGCGCAGTATTCTCACTTTTTTGGGAGGGCATCAGCGGCGACGGTAGCGCTCTTGGTCCAATCTTGCTTACTGGTTTCATTCTGACTATTACTACTGCAGCCGTCGGGCGCAAATAATCGCCTTAGCTCTACGCTCGGCACGTTGACCCGCGTCCTGGTCCGGTGTTTGAGCAGTGTGCGCCAGGCATCGACAGCAGCCGGCAGAACCGCGCTCAAGGCTTGCGAAACACGATCGCATGCTGGATCGGCAGCGACTTGATGCTGCGTTCCCACTTCAGGCCATGCGCCGTGGCTTCACGCCGTATCTGTGACTCGCTCATCTTGTGCAGCGGCTTGATCGCGATTGCCGGATCCTCAGCGCGATATTCGACGAAGACCACACGCCCACCCGGCTTGAGGGCGCCGACGATGCTGTCGAGGACTTCCGCGGGATAGGCAAGCTCGTGATAGACATCGACCATGATTGCCAGGTCGACGCTGGCCGGCGGCAGTTTGACGGTGGTTTCGCTGCCCAGCACCGAGACCACGTTGCGCACGCCGCGCTTTGCCATCTGGCTGTCGAGCATGGCGATCATTTGCGGCTGCACGTCGACGGCGTACACACGCCCATTGGGCCCGACTTTTTTCGCCAGCTGCCAGGTGTAGTAGCCGGTGCCGGCGCCGATGTCGGCCACCGTCATCCCGGGCGCCAGCGCCAGTTCCTGCAACAGCAATGCCGGCCGCTCCTCGTGTGCGCGACTTTCGCGCTCGAGCCATTGCGCGCCCTCCCATCCCATCACGCCGGAGATCTCGCGGCCCATGTAGCGCTTGCCGATGCCATCCGGGCTGGGTACGACACGTTCATAGCGCGTGTCGGCGGTAGCTGCCTGTGCCACGGCATCGATACTCGCCGATGACAGCAGCGTCAGCGCCGACAGGCAGGCCAGCAGGATCGGCAGTGTACGACGGGTGAGGCCGGTGCGGCAATTGCTCAAGCGGTTGCGGTGCATGATCGGTTTCCGTAAGAAGTCGGTGCCTGCAATAGCGTGGGCAGGCTTGCCGTGAATGGAATGATCAGTGTAGCTGCGATAGCTGTCCGATGTAATTTCCCGTGGCGACTGGCACCGAAGGATGTGCGTTGTTCACACGAGCTCAGCAGTTCGCTAGTCGGGCACGGTTCGTGACGCCCTCGCTGTTCACCTGGCCCGCTCTGGGAGCAACCAACTGTTCGTGACAGTATGCAACGCTTCGGCCTTGGTGCCCTGATACGAACAGTTCAACGACCGGGTTGGGCTAGAAGGGGTCTTTCTCAAATGCGCAAGATCAGCTATGACCCAACGAGATGTTATGCATGCGAATCATTTCAGTTGGAAGGTAGCTTCTGAGGTGACTGATCGGTTTGGATCGAGAAACGCCCGCGATTGACATCTTTATAATTGTTAAATTTGAAATTTAGTTGCATTATGATAAAATTTAATTGTTAACACATTTTGATTGATTATGAATATAAAAAGCATGTCTGGGTTCCAGACCGATATTAATGGCTTGCGCGGGCTCAGCGTGCTTGTAGTGGTTCTATATCACTTTAATCTCAGACTGTTTAGCGGGGGGTTTATCGGAGTTGACGTATTTTTCGTCATTTCAGGCTATTTGATGACGAAAATTATCGTCTCTGGCTTCCTAAAGGGCAATTTCGAGTATTTCTCGTTTATCTTGCGCCGTGCACAACGGATTTTTCCAGCGCTTTATGTCCTGCTCATGCTGATGCTGGTTGGCGGGGTGCTGCTATTGGCGCCGACTGACCTTACCCGCTTGGCGACGCAGACAGTGCAAGCGGCCATTTTTAACTCCAACAACTATTTTGCTGGGAAGCAGGGTTACTTCAGCGGTGGCGCTGACGACAATTGGCTGATGCATACTTGGTCGTTATCGGTCGAATGGCAGTTTTACATGCTGTATCCCGCGTTAATTTGGCTGGCCTTCGCCATCAACAGCCTACGCTCGCCTGATCGGCGCAATCTAACTCTGTTTTACGCCACACTCACTGCTATATTTGCCGCCTCGTTGGCTTGGTGCGTGACGCAGGACAGCCAAAGCGCCTTCTTCTCTGTCGCCGCGCGAAGCTGGCAAATGATTGCCGGCGGCTTGGTCTATCTGGCGATCGCCCAGCGCTCGGCACCGTTCCGCTACGGAGCGCTGTGCAGCTATGCCGGCCTGGCCATCATGCTGGCCTCGTTATACGTGGTGAGCCACTATGGCATGGAGGGGGTCTGGCCGGGCTACTTCGCTCTGCTGCCGGTGGCCGGCGCTTGCCTGCTGCTGTTCGGCCGCTACGAGTACAACATCGTGCTTTCCAACCCCGTGGTGCAAAAGCTTGGTTTGTGGTCGTACTCGATTTATTTATGGCATATGCCGGTGGTGATCGGATTGACGATCACGGGCTTGCTCATCGTCGAACCGAAACTGGCCAAAGTTGGCGGCGTGCTGCTGTCGGTGTTGCTCGGCTACGTTTCTTTCAAGTTCGTCGAGCCAGCTGGCTATCTAAAAAAGTGGTCGTTGCCAAAAAACGCCGTTGGCTTCGGTTGCACGGCATTGGTATTGGTGGGAACCGCCACGATTATGGTGCGAACGCATGGCTTGATAGAAAGATCGAACCATGCAAAGGCGTACCTCAACATCCAGGCCGCCGAGGAGAGCACGACCTATCCCGAACGCTGCGAGAATACGGATCGGCTCAACGATAAAGTTTGCCTGATCAACGAAACCATTCCAGGCAAAAAAGTGCTGGTCATCGGTGACTCGCACGCCGGCCACCTGTACGCTTGGTTTGCCGCGCACAGCAAGTTAAATACGGTCTTCTACGTTAAATCGGGCTGTCCCGTTATCATCGGATTCGAACGCGTTGGCCCAGTCCTTGGCTGCGCCGACTTCAGCACCAAGGCCTTTGCGAAAGCCGGCTCGGGAGAGTTCGACAGCGTCATCATCTCGATGAATTGGGCAGGATTCACCAAGGAGGCGACTGACATCTGCTGGCGCGGCCCCGACGGTTGCGTTCCGCCCGTCGCGCTGGCTAACCCGTCGCTGCCGCTTGATCAGGTTCGCGCATCAATCGAGGAGTTGCTCGACAAAGGGGTCAAGGTAAGCGTGGTCGACAGCACGCCATGGTTCCCGGTCAGCTCGCCCCGGCAAGCGGCCAGGGATTTGTTCTGGTTTGGCCGCAGCGTCTACGCCGTCACGCTGCAAAGCATCGTCAAGCAGAGCCGGGACTTCGATGCGATGTTCCTGCAATTACAGAAGCGGCCTGATTTCTCGCTGCTGTCGCTGCGGCCAGTCCTGTGCCCGCAAGGCAAATGCGCCGCCTACGACCCCCATGCTGATTTACCGATCTACAAGGACCGCGATCACATCAATCCGTTGTGGATAATCGACCACGGCAACGTTTTCGCCGCCGAGGCAGGTATCTCCCTCGCCGTCGACTTGGTGGCCAAGCCGCGCTAGGGCGCCTCAAATGTCAGGTCATCCTGCAACGGCGGCCTGACAAGTATCTGATACACGTCGATTTCGAAACCGGCCGCTGCGAGCGCAGTTTTGCGCCACTTGCCGGCCGTCGCTGGTCCCGGCCCGGTTCAAGATAGTGCCAATGGTCAGCCAAGTGGACGAATCGGCGGCCCACGCCCCATCGACGATGCCGACCGCCCCCCATCCGCAAGCTCGTACGCAACTCGGATGGGCAAATTGTATTGACGGAACGACCCCGCATGAGAGTTGTGCCAAAAAAGAACACGATGTCATGACAGGCCTGTCCCATCGATAGCTCGTGGCAGCCTTCATTATTCGTCCATAGTACGACGTGCGTGCGCCTACGCAGCGGCCGTGAGATCGCCTTGTTGGCCCTGGGCAGCCGGCGCTGCGCGCAGCAGCGCTTCGATGGCGTCCGGCGCCACCGGCCGGCTGTAGCAGAAGCCCTGCATCTGGTCGCACCCGTGGGCCAGCAAGAAGGCGAGCTGGTCGGCCGTTTCGACGCCTTCGGCAATCACGTTGAGCTTCATCGAGTGGGCCAAACCGATCACGGCGTCGACAATGGCGGCGTCATCGGCATCGTCGATCAGGTCGCTGACGAACGAGCGGTCGATCTTGAGGCTGTGGATCGGGAAGCGCTTCAGGCTGGCCAGGCTCGAGTAGCCGGTGCCGAAATCGTCGATCGCCAGCTGCACGCCCATCGCCGCCAGGCGCGCCATCGTGGCAGTGGCCGCCACCGGGTTCTGCATCAACACGCTCTCGGTGATTTCCAGTGTCAGCGCGCGTGGATCGCACCCGGTTTTCTCGAGCAGCGCAGCGACGCGCTGGGCCACGTCCTGGCCCAGGAACTGGCGCGCCGACAGGTTCACGCTGATGCGCACCGGCGGCAAGCGGTCCTGCTGCCAGGCCACCTGCTGGGCCATCGCGGTTTCCAGCACCCACTCGCCGATCGGTACGATCAGGCCGGTTTCTTCGGCCAGCGGAATGAAGTCGGCCGGCGACACCATCGGCTTGCCCTGGGGCTGCCAGCGCAGCAGCGCTTCAACACCGCCCAGATGGCCAGTGGCGATGTCGACCACCGGCTGGTAGTGCAGCACGAATTCGCGGCGCTGCAGCGCGCGTTGCAGCTCGCTTTCCATGCGCAGGTGCAGCGCGGTCTGCGCGCCCATGTCGGCCATGTAGAAGCTGAAGCCGTTGCCGCCCTCACCTTTCGAGCCGTACATGGCGCTGTCGGCGCATTTGAGCAGCGTGGCGCTGTCAGTGCCGTCGCGCGGGTACATCGCGATGCCGATCGAGCCGGTCGGGAAGACCTCTTGCCCGCACAGCAGCAACGGCTGGAACAGGTTGTCGAGCAGCTTGCGGGCCACGCGTGCAGCGTCGGTTTCCCCGTTCATCTCGGGCAGCACGACGACGAATTCGTCACCGCCCTGGCGCGCCACGGTGTCGCTCTCGCGCAGCGAACTCGACAAGCGACGCGCGATCTCGACGATCAGCTGGTCGCCCGCGTCGTGCCCGAGCGTGTCGTTGACGTGCTTGAAACGGTCCAGGTCGATGAACATGACGGCGACTTGCGTGCTGGCGCGGTGCGCGTGCGCGATCGCGCGCTCGAGCCGGTCTTGCAGCAGCACGCGGTTGGGCAGGCCGGTCAGGGCGTCGTGGTTGATCACGCGCAGCAGCGCTTCTTCGGCGCCCTTGCGGCGCGAGATGTCTTCGACCACCGAGATGAAACGCTGGTTGCCGTAGGCGTCGCGCATCGTCGAGACGCTGACATTGACCCAGATCGGCGTGCCATCGCGCCGCAACAGGCGCCGCTCGCGCTGGTAGTCGCTGATCTCGCCGTCGCGCAGGCGTTTGACCAGTGTCAGCTCGTCCGGCAAATCGTCCACGTGCGTCAGTTGCTGGAAGAAGCGCTGCAGCAGTTCGATTTCGGTATAGCCCAGGATCTGCGCCATCTTGCCGTTCACGCGCAGCAGGCGCCCGTCCGGGCCCAGCAGCACGATGCCCACCGCCGCCTGGCTGAAGGTCAGGCGGAAGAATTCCTCGCTTTCCTGCAGGCGCAGGCGCGCCTTGCGGCGGAAGGTGATGTCCTGGCCGATCAGCAGCAGCAGGCAGCCGCCCGCCTGCTCGGTGCGGCGGATATTGAATTCGAGATGGCGCACGCCGTCCGGGCCCCCTTCGAGCGAGACGAGGATGTGGTCGTGCGGCATGCCAGTAGCAAGTGCATCGCTGACCCGCGCGGCCAGGCCGGCGTCCGGCAGCCAGCGCGCCAGGGGATGGCCGGCGCTGGCCGATTCTTCCGGCGCGTCGATCAGCTCGGCCATCATGCGGTTCATCGAGCGCACGCGGCGCTCGGCGTCGATGACCAGCAGTCCCGCCGGCATGCCGTCGATCACTTGCTCGAGATAGTTGCGGTTCTGGCCAAGCAGCGCATGCGCATCCCGCAGCGCGTGGGCTTCGCTGGTCTCAGAGCGGTCCTGGATGGCCGTGGCGTGCAGGCTGGGGGCCACATCGGTGTGTGGTGTGGGGGTCTCGTTCGTCTGGATCATGATGGGAAACGCCTCTGGCTATCCAACGTGATCGAGTGTTATTTTTTGTTGGATACGATTGTTGCATGATAGCAAACCAACGCCGTGCAGGCGACCGTTGTCGATTCGCTGTTGTTATTTTGTGTGAGATTTCTGTATAGCAGCTGACATGATTCAAGTTCACCAATGCCCAGCGCTGCAGCGGCTCAATGTGGGCAGAGAAAATAAGGTGAGAGTTATCCGGTCCAACCCAACCGGAGTCCACCATGCATTCAGGTTTTCTGCTGTCGCGCGCCGCTGGCGCACTCGCCATCGTGTGCGGTACCAGCGCGGCGCATGCCCAGGTCAACGTCACGCTGAGCCCGGCGCAGCCGGCGGTTGGACGCGGCGACAACGTCCTGGTGAGCGTCACGCTGATCAATACCTCGGACACGGTCCAGCACCTGCTGCGCTGGCGCACGCCGCAGCAGAGCCTGGAGGCGCCGCTGTTCGAGGTACAGCGCGACGGCCAGCCGGTGCGCTACCTGGGCCGCCGCATCAAGCGCACCGCGCCGGGGCCGGCTGATTACCTGCAACTGGCCCCGGGCGAGGTGCTCACGCAGACGGTCGAGCTCTCGCGTTTCTACGAGATGAGCATCACCGGCAATTACACGATCCGCTATCGCAGTCCCGCCATGCCGGCGCCGGGCGCGACCGCCGGCGCGGTGGTGGGCGAGCTGACGTCCAACCCCGTCACAGTCTGGATCGACGGCCGCCTGCCGCGCGGCAGCAAGACAACGATCCTGCCGGATGCAGCCGCCCCTGCCCCGGGGTTTGCCAATTGCAGCAATGCGCAGCAGGAACAACTGGTGACGGCGATCGACGCCGGGCGCGCGATGGCGGCCGACAGCCAGGCCTACCTGACCTCCGGCATGCCATACGGCGCGCGCTATGCGATGTGGTTCGGGGCGCAGGACGCTGCGCGCGGCGCGAAGGTCACGGCCAATGTCACGGCCATCAAGGATGCGTTCGAGAACAAGCCCCTCAAGATCGACTGCGATTGCGACGAGCCGTATTTTGCCTACGTGTATCCGGCGCGGCCGTACACGGTCTGGGTGTGCAAGGCGTTCTGGGCCGCAGCGCCGACCGGGACCGATTCGCGCGGCGGCACGCTGCTGCACGAGCTGAGCCACTTCGATGTGGTGGCGGCGACCGACGACCACGTGTACGGCCAGGCCGCGGCGGCGGACATGGCGCGCAGCGCGCCGCAGCGGGCGATCAACAACGCCGATTCGTATGAGTATTTCGGCGAGAACACGCCGCGGCAGGCGACTGCGGCCCAGGCTGCCGGGGAGTGATCGACCATGACAATGCTTCCAACGACCCTTGCCGCCGCCCTGGCCGACTACCGGCTCGACACGCGTAACCGGCCCCTGCGCATGGTGCTGGGCCAGGCCGGCTCCGCCGATACGAATGCCCTGCTGCCACACCATGCCAGCGCCAGCGAAGCGGTGTGCGGCGGCCTCGAGCTGCAGATTCTGTGCCTGTCCGAAAACGCGACGCTCGAACTGAAGCGTTTCATTGGCTTGCCGTGCGAACTGCAGATCGTGACCGACCGGGGCCACCTGCGCAGGCTGTGCGGGATCGTCACGGCGGCTGCGTCGGGCCACAGCGACGGCGGGATCGCGAGCTACAGGCTGACCGTGCGCGACGCGCTGTCGGTGATGGACGCGACGCGCACCACGCGCGTTTTCCGCGACAAGAGTGAGCTCGAGATCATCGAACTGGTTCTCAAGGAGTGGCAAAGGAACAATTCCGTGATCGCGTCGACCTTCGACTTCGATATCCACAGCGCTCTGCTCAACCGCAATCTCCCAAAGCGCGCGCTTACGATGCAGCTGAACGAATCGGATGCAGGCTTCGTGCGCCGCCTGATGCAGCGCCGCGGCATCGCCTGGTTTTTCCGCCCTGGCAGAACCGACAGGCAGAGTCAGGCCGGCGGCGATGTCGCCGGCATCGGCCACTCGCTGGTGCTGTTCGATGATGACAGGGAGCTGGCGCGCAATGCGGCCGACACGATCCGTTTTCACCGCGACGGCGCAACCGAGGAGCGTGACGCGATCACGCTCTGGAGCGCCGAGCGCACGCTGGTACCCGGCCATACGTCGTTGCACAGCTGGGATTACCTGAACCCCGGCAAGGGCGGCTCGACAACCAGTTCGCCGCTGCGCTTCGATCAGGGCAAGACCGGGAATGCGCTGGCTGCCAAGCTGGAACACTACCAGGTGACAGCGCCGCACCTTGGCGACACCTGGTCCGACCTGCTGTCCTTCAGCGATGCGCTGGTGGCGTACCACGAATTTGTCGCCAAGTGCTTCCATGGCGAAGGCGCGGTACGCGACCTGGCCGTTGGCCAGTGGTTCGCTCTGACCGGCCATCCCGAGATCGACAAGCACCACCCCGAAGAGCGCGAATTCGTGGTGACCGCGCAGCGCATCGATACCACCAACAACCTGCCGGCGGACGTCAGTGCCAAAGTCGAACGGCTGTTTGCGCGCAGCGGCTGGGACATCGTGCGGCTTGACGACACCGCCCAAGCGCTGCGCTACCGGTCCAGCTTCAGCTGTGTGCGGCGCGGCATACGGATCGTGCCGCCACCGCCGGTGATTCCGCAGCCGCAGTTGCAAAGCGCGATCGTCGTCGGTCCGAAGGACGAGGCCGTGTGGTGCGATCACCTGGGGCGCGTCAAGATCCGCTTCCCGGCGACCCGCGCACAGGAGCACGCCGATGGCACCGGCGCCGGCGCGTCGGGTTCGGATCGCGACTCGGCCTGGGTGCGCGTCGCATCCGGCTGGGCGGGTAACGGCGCCGGCAACCAGTGTGGCGCGCGCCTGCTGCCGCCCGTGGGTGCCGAGGTACTGGTGGCGTTCGCCGGTGGCGATCCCGACAAGCCGGTCATCATCGCCCAGGTCTACAACGGCGCAGCCCCGCCACCGGGCTTCCGGCGCGAAGACGGCCTGCCCGCCAACCGCTTTCAGTCGGGCTTGCGCAGCCGCGAAATCCACGGCCAGCGTGGCAACCAGTTGCGGCTCGATGACACGGCCGGACAGATCAGCGCGCAGCTGGAGAGCGACCATGGGGCAAGCGAACTCAATCTGGGCTACCTGACCGAACCGCGCCAGGAAGGCAGCGCCAGGGCGCGCGGCGAAGGGGCCGAATTACGCACCGAAGAAGCCATTGCACTGCACGCAGCGCGCGGCATCCTGCTCAGCGCCTGGAAGCTGCTGGGTGGCGGCGACAAGGGTGCGCAGCTGGCCCGTGACGATTATCTGGGCCTGCTGCGCGACTGCAGCGAACTGTGCACGTCGCTGGGCAACTACGCTGCGCAGCACAATGCGTTGGCCATCGACACGGCCGAGCAAGAGGCGCTGCTGGCGCGCTTTACGGGGTGGGAGGACGGCAGCAATACCAAGCCGGAGGCGGTGCAGCCGGGCGAACCGGTGATCGCCGTGACGTCGCCGGCAGGAATCGGCTTTGCCAGCTCGAAAGCCGTGGTCAGCTACGCCGGGACCAACATCGACACAGCCGCGCAGCAGCACATGCAACTGACCGCGGGCCAGCGCTTCTCGGTCAATGCCGGCAAAGGGCTGTCGCTGTTCGCGCATCACGGCGGGTTGCATGCGATCGCCCACAACGGCAAGCTTCTGATGCAAAGCCAGCACGACGACACGGCCATCGAATCGGCGCAGAACATGCAGCTCACGGCGACGGAGGGCACGGTGACCGTGACAGGCAAGGTCATCCTTCTGGTGGCGGCGGACGGTTCCTTCCTCAAGCTGGGCGACGGCCAGCCTGTGCTGGGCAGCAAGGCTCCTCTGCAATTTCGTGCGCCGGATTACACGTTCGACGGGCCTGAATCGATGGCAGCGCAGTTTCCTGATTTTGGCGCCGGCGGTGCGGACCAGCGACTGGAACTGCGCTATCCACGGGGCGTGGCGGACGACGACGGCGCCGAACCGCTGGGCGCGCTGGTGAAGGACATGAAGATGCGCGTCGCGCTCAGCGATGGCACGAGCCTGGAGGGTGTCAGCGATGCCAAGGGCAAGTCCGAACTGATGGCGCGCGATGCGATGCACATGGCTGAAATCGTGCTGTCGCGCGGTGGCAAAGACCAATAGGAGAGCGAAATGGCCGGCAAATATCCGAAAAGTGAATATGTCATCAAACGCGATAACGCGCTGCTGCAACCCTGTCGCATCAGCGACAAGGTTGTCGACGTACCGCGTGAGCAACCCTGCAACATCATCGTGGTACATGGCGTGAACGATGTGGGCACCAGCTATAGCGCAGTCGAGGAAGGGCTGTGCGCGGGACTGCAGGATCGCCTGCTGCGCAAATTCAAACCGGGGACTTACCGGATGCCTGGCGAGGAGGACAAGAAGAAGCTGCTGGATGATCCGGATTTGGTGTTTTTCAAACGCGACAAGAAGGCTTATTCAGATAGCCCGGTGATTCCGTTTTATTGGGGTTATCGCGAAATAAAAGATGCCTCCAAAACTGTCAATGGCCAGAAGACGGACCGCAACGGTAATCGCCTTGACAAGGACTTGTCCAAAGGCGGCGGCCCGTTCGGCAATGCCACGAGCACCCTGCCCGATATGTGGAATCGAGGCGTGTATGCGCCCGCCGATCCAGCGGGCGATCCATTGCGCCCGGTCAAGACCGGACCGGGCCGCATGTACATGGTGCTTGCGGCGCGGCGCCTCGCTGCGCTGGTCGCAATGATTCGCCAGTACGAGCCGAATGACACCGTCAACATCGTCGCCCATAGCCAGGGTTGTTTGATTAGCTTGCTGGCTCAGGCCATTCTGATGGAGATGGGGGAGCGTACGGCGGATACCCTGATTTTGACGCATCCACCGTATAGCCTGGACGAAGGGATGGGCGTTGCAATGCGAACCGCCACCTTTGTTACAGGTGACGGTGACAAAGCCATGGAGGGGTTTTACAACCTGATCGCCAGCAGACAGAACGTCCATGCGCGCCTGCAGACGCTGGTCAATATTGTCGCCGGTGTTGCAAAGTCGAAGGCAACCTCACCCGTGTTCGGAAAGATCAGCGAGACGGAGTCCTGCGGCATGGTGCATGGACGCTGGACTCCGGATGCTGATCGCGACAACCGGGGCAAAGTCTATTTGTACTTCAGCCCGGAAGACATGACTGTCGCTCTCGACAATATGCGCGGGATTGGCTGGCAAGGGGTACCCGATGCCCTTACGTACTTAGTCGCCCCGCCCCCTTCGAACAAGATAGACGTGCTCAGCGATGAAGCGAAGTTCGGGCCGCCGCCGTCAATGCTGAAGGTCGAACGCATGGCGCTCAAGGAAATGGAGCCCTCGTTCCGTCAACGCGTTTTTACCGGAAAGCTGCGAGCTGCCGCCGGGTTGGCGAAACCTGCGCCAGTACTGATCGGCCAACCACCACACGACTTTGTGTTGCGACTGCCGGGAGAGGATGACCATGCCCATGTGGCATCCAGCGGACGTATGCTGCGTCAATCGTTACCGCAGGCAGGACAGTTCAGCCTTGCCTATCCTGTGTATCGTTTTGGCATCCGGACTATCAATGGAGAAGCGCTCAAGACACCCTACGAAGCCGATATTTGGGGCAACCAAATCAGTCCGGAAAAAATTCCAAAGCATTCCATGCTCGCGCACCTCAAGCGTGAAAAACGCGGGCCGTGTGAGGAAGTCGATCCGATTGATGCTGCCATCGCCGTCACGAGCGATAAAGGCCTGCTTGTCAAGACAGTAGGGCTATCGGCGTCCGTTGTCGCATCGATCGAGCGCGGGGGGGATGACGACGTCTCGGAACAAGACCGTCAACGGCTGGAGGTTGCATACAACAAAGCTCAGGCCCCTGGCAGCACCAACCCGGATGATATGTCGCGCATCTTGTGGGCCACACGGTACAACCATGTCATTTCCGCGCAAGTACAGGAAAGTCCGAACGCTGCAAGGCTTCGCTGGCAGAAGGAAGTCAGTCCGAAATCGTTTCACAGCGCGATTTTTGGAAGCAGCAAAAATCATCGGCGAGTCACTGCGTACGACTTATCGATCGGAAGTGGCAAAGCGGTTAGTGATCCCGCCTTCTGTGCGTATTTGCGCGCGGTTGCGGATTGGCGGTTGAAGAAACCGAACAATATCGAAAAAGCCCGTGAAGGTATTTTAACCTGGAGCGAATTCCTTTATTCATTCAGTGCCTTCTACGCAAGTGAGCCCGATTGGAGAAAGCAGCTAATAGTAGGCAATGCCGATTATTACAGCAGCGGTGTGCTCCCACACGGACTGCCTCTGCTTGCGGGTGGGCTTTGGGACATCGTCATCTCAGAAACAATCTCAGGCAAGCGTGTAATGTCCGCCTCGAAAGGGAAATTGTGAAAAATAGCCTGTCGGATGACTTCCCGATCGCGTTACCCAAGAAGTGGAAATACGTAGTGGGAGCGGCAATCACTTTTCCGGTGTTATTCCTGATAGGGATCACATTTGATCTCAGCATATTACGCCCGGATCTTGGCAACTTCAATGTGGAGACGACGATGGACAAAGTGCGGTGGTTCGGCATCCCCCTCATGGTAGTCATGATTTTATTCGGCGGAAAGTGGTTGTTTGACCTGAATGCTGCCCATGGACGCCAACGGGCATGGCAACAAAAAAATCATCAACTCAAGGAACAGGAAAAGCTCGTTAAAAAATCGGAACAATCCCAGCGCGAATACGTGCTCGAAGTAATTGGATTGGGCGTTACGGTCGAACAGTACCGCCAAGGCAAGCTTTGGCAAGCGTTGCAGGGAGGCGGGCCCTACAACAGCATTCGTGAACCCGATCCCAAAAAATATCCATGGTCCAGAATCGACAAAATAGGACAGACAGGCAGCCGTGCTTGCGACGCGCTGGAAAATGGCGCGGACCCATCTCCCATGTTTTGGGGTGTGCCATCCATGTATGCCGGCGGGCCGATCAACAACCCTGCAGAGCAGCCGAGCGCAGTCATGCCGATAGCGGGCCTTGCATCCAGCGCCGAAGGTACCGGCATGGCCTGGCACCTGTTCGTCACTGGCCCATGGCAGCTCTCAGAAAGGCCAGACCAGTTACTGGAGCAGGCCTTTGCCTTTTTCGATGCACATCCTGATCTTCCTTACCTCGTCCTGTTAAGTGCCGACGATGCAGCAGACCGCGGTTATATGCAGCTACCCGGCAGCGCTCCCCTTGTCCGTGATGGCTACTACATTCCCAAATACTCTGATGCCAGCGCTGTCTTCGTCCTGGCCCGGCGAGATCGGGTCGAGCCGTTGCGGCCTTATGCATGGAATGATCCGGACAACGACTATCTGCAAGAAACCCTGCGCCGCATGTACATTCGACTTGAACAAACGGTACCCATGCGCTCGGAACTGAGAACCGAATGGTCCCATGGCACCAGACAACCCACCGTCGCCGAATGGCTCCCCGCCGCCGCCAAATTCGCCAAACACCCCGTCTTCGACCGCCCCGAAAGCACGCTGCTCGACGACTACAAACGCTGGGCCAATCCGCCCCCGAAAGACTGGAAGCCCACCCCCTGGTTCCCGGTCCCCTGGAACCGCAACCAGCTTGCCGCCTTCGACGCCCTGCCCTCGATGGGCTTCATCCACCGTCCCGTGTTCGTCAAGTTCGAGGATGACGAAGGCAAGCCGGTCAAGCGCCGCGACGCGCGCCAAAAGCTGCTGGAAGCCGGCTGGCAGCAGGCGCTGCAAACGCTGCCCGAAGCGCAGCGCGCCGCAGGCCCGGCGCGCATCATTGCCGCGTTCAACCACGACACCGAACAGAAGATCGCACTGGCAGGCACGCTGCACGCGTATGCCGCGCAGGGCGGCCCGGACATCGACACCGGCAAGACGTCGCAGTTCATCGATACCGACCAGCGCATGGGTAATACCGGGGCCGCGACCTTCTTCGTCCAGATGGCCGTGGGGGTGATGGGCAGCTACATCGACGGCGGCGCCTCGGCCGCGATCAATCTGCGCGATCCGACAGGCGCCAGCATCGTGTTCATCAGCCCGCCGAGCAAGGAACGGCGCGAGGCGCAAGGCGCGAACATCTTCAAGCACATTGTCCAGCCGTCGATCGACCCGGACAACTACAAGCCACCGACCGTGGCGTCGGTACTGGGCGCAGACACAGACGCCATCCCCGAACACGACACCGCAGCCGACTGAATCACCATCAGAAGAAAGGCTCAATCATGCGCAACATCATCAGGCTCGGCGACGCCACCTCGCATGGCGGCAAGGTTCTCAGCGTCAGCGCGCGGCATGTGAAGGTGGGCGGTATTCCCGTGGCGTGCGTGGGCGACACCTGCAGTTGCCCCATCAAAGGTCACAACGGCTGCAAGATCGTCAGCGGCTCGGCGCAGCACAAAATTGACGGCAAATTGATTGCCTTCGATGGCGACAAGACGAGTTGTGGCGCGACGCTGATCGCCAGCGCCACCAACTGCAAAGCGCCTTGAATCAGCGCGCGGCCATCCTGACCGTGTGCGAGAACTTGACCGGTAGCGCCGGGCTGCTCCTGATGCCGCCCGCGTCGAGCTTGCGCAAATCGGTCACCCACGGGCCGGCGTAGCGGATCTCGTAACTGTGCTGGCCCGGCTTGAACGCATATGCCTGCGTGATGTCGAGCGTGTTCAGATAGGTCGTCTGCGGCTTGACCTCGAGATAATCGGCAGCGTTCAGCGGGCCGCGCTTGACCATGCGGCCCGTGTAGGCGACCGTGTCCGTCAGTGAACGCAGCGCAAAGCGGGGGGCGCTCAGATCGTCGCCCAGCGCGATTTCGCGCGGGATCCATACCGGTACATCGCCCCGGTTCTCGATCAGTACCCGCACCTTGACCTTGCCGGCCCCGGTTTCCACTTCAAGCCGATGCTGGACGTTCACCTTGGCCTCCACGGCCTTGACCACGCCAACCAGGCCGACCAGCGACAGCACCATTGCCAGCTTGGCCGCCGGCGAGCTTCGTTTGACATGCATTGCGACTCCTCGAGGATCACGGCAGGCGTCACCCGCGCGACGCTGCCTGTCGATTATGCCATGATTCCATCAATACATTCACGGAAGTATGTTACCGCCGGTCTCGGGCAGGGCCGCCAGGATCATCACCGCCACGCGCCGGTTGCGCGCTTTGCCTCCTTCGTCGGTGTTGGGCGCCACCGGGCGCGTCGCGGCAAAGCCGATCGCCGACAGGCGCACCTCGGGCACGCCGTTGGCGGCGAACAGCCGCACCACGCTGCTCGCGCGCGCGGTCGACAGTTCCCAGTTCGATGGATACAGCGGATTGGCGATCGGCAGGTCGTCGGTGTGGCCTTCAACCTCGATGCGATGCGTGTCGTTCTTGAGCAGGCCAGCCACCTGCGCCAGGATTTCCTGGCCTTCGCCGTCCAGCACTGCTTCGCCCTGCGGGAACAGCACGCTGGCGTTGATCTCGACGCTGATGCCGCGCGCATTCTGGATCACCCGCACTTGCCCCGACTTCACCAGCGGCAGCAAGGTCGCCGACAGTTCGCGCGCCATCACGCCCATCTTTTCCTGCTCGCGCCGCGCTGCTTCGTTGCGGCGGCGGTTGATGATGTGCGACAGCGGCAGCACCGGTTCGACATTGGTGTTGACCTGCGTGGATGCGCCACGGCCGCCGAACGCGTCGCCGAGCGCTTCGGACAGCACCTGGTACTTGCCCTCGTTGACGATGGAGATGGCGTACATGACGACGAAAAACGCGAACAGCAGCGTGATCAGGTCGGCGTACGAAATCAGCCAGCGCTCGTGGTTTTCGGTGGGGACATCGTCATCGTAGCGCTTGCGTGCCATGGCGCTGGCCTAGTGGTGCGTGAGCAGGCTGGCGACGCGTTCGTCGATGACGCGGCCATGGTCGCCGCTGGCCAGGTCAGAGAACACCTCGGCCAGGATCTCGTACTGCGAGACCTTGTCGCTGACGATGGCCTTGAGCTTGTTGCCCACCGGGTAGAAGAACAGGTTGGCCATGCCCACGCCATACACGGTCGACACAAACGCCACCGCGATGCCCGAGCCCAGGCGGGCCGGGTCGGACAGGTTTTCCATCACGTGGATCAGGCCCAGCACGGCGCCCAGGATGCCGATCGTCGGCGAATAGCCGGCGGCCGATTCCCAGATGCGCGCGGCCTGGCGCTGGGCGAATTCGTAGCCGTTGATTTCGTGTTCGAGCAGGCTGCGCACTTTCTCGGGCGCGATGCCGTCAACCACCAGGCGCAAGCCCTTGGCGATGAACGGGTCGGCCTTGCTCATGAATTGTTCGAGCGACAGCAAGCCATCGCGGCGCGCCGTCAGGCTCCATAGTGCGATTTCGCGCGACAGTTTCTGGCGGCCGTTTTTCGGTGGCACGAACACCCAGCGCAGCATCGCGATGCCGCGCAAGAAGGTGCGCGTCTCGCTTTGCAGCAGCACGGCGCCGAAGGTGCCGACCACCACGATGGCAAATGCGGCAGGCTGGATCAACGACGAGAATTTGCCGCCGTCGAGGGTGTAACCGAGAAAGATGCCGGCGATTGCCAGCACCAGGCCGATTACGCTGGCCCAGTCCATAATTGCTCCCGTAAGGTGGTGCGCAAACGTGCGACGGCCTGGGTGTGCAGCTGCGACACCCGCGATTCACTCACGCCCATCACGGCGCCGATTTCCTTCAGGTTCAGTTCTTCTTCGTAGTACAAGCCCATCAGGAGTTTTTCGCGCGGCGGCAGCTTGTCGATCGCGTCGATCACGGCCTGGCGGAAATCGGTTTCCATCAGGCTGCGCAGCGGATCGGCATCGTCGACTGCATAGCGGTCGAGGAAATTGTCGCTGCCTTCGTCGGCATGGAAGTCTTCGTAGTACAGCAGCTGGTGGCCGCCGGAATCGGCCAGCATGTCCTGGTACTCGTCGAGCGAGATCTTGAGCGAGGCGGCGACTTCGGATTCGCTTGGCGGGCGGCCCAGGCGCTGCTGCAGCGATTGCATCGCGCCCTCGACCTTGCGCATGTTCTGGCGCGTGCTGCGCGGCATCCAGTCGCTCGAGCGCAGCTCGTCGAGCATGGCGCCGCGGATGCGCAGCACGGCGTAGGTCTCGAATTGCGCGCCGTGGTCGTCTTCGTAGCGGTTGATTGCGTCGAGCAAACCAATCATGCCGGCCTGGATCAGGTCATCGACCTCCACCGAAGGCGGCAGCTTCGCCTTCATGTGGTGGGCAAGACGCTTTACCAACGGCATGTGCTCCGTCAGCAAAGAATTCTTGTCCGCTTTCCCTTTGGCCGTGTACATGCTGATATGTATCTTTTTCTATGTGCGTATTCGATGGCGACTGCGTCAGGAACCGATGGACGCGCTGCCCTGGCGGCCGAACTGCGGCATTGCAGGCAGTGCAAACTTGCCAGCCAGCTGGCGAAACGCGACCGATGCGCCGGCCAGCGGGAAGGCATCGACCACGGCCCGGCCCAGGCGTGCGGCGCGGTGCAGGTATTCGTCGGCCGGCACGGCGCCCATGAAACTGAGCTTGACGGCCAGGTAACGTGTTGCTGCCAGTGACATATTATCGTATACCACCTTGGCCTCCCCCTCAGTCGCGCCGGTTACCAGGATGCCGAATGGCCGGCGGCCCAGTTCCTGCGTCAGGCGCTTGATGAGCGAGTAGGCATTGGTGATCGAGGCCGCGCTGGTCGATACCTGGATCACGATCTCGGAACTGGACATCAACGGCACCGGGAATTCGCCGTCCGGGCCCAGTTCGCCGTCGACGATCACGATGCCCGCTTGCGTGGCCAGCACGTCGAACGTCTTGCCCAGGCGCCGCACGTCGTCGGTCGATTCTGGCGCGCCCATCGGCACCACCGAGAAGCCTTGCGGGGCCGGATGGATCACCTGGTTCAGCGCGCTTTCCTGGCGTGCGACCTGCAGCAGCGACGCGCCGCGGTTCAGGCCCAGGCGGCGGGCGACGCCGTACTCGACGTTGCAGGCATCGACGATCAGCACTTCGTTGCCGGCCTGGGCCAGCGAGGCGCCCAGGTTCACCAGCATTGCACCCTTGTCGTCTTCCGGCGTGGCCGACAGAAACGTGACCACGCGCGGACGCGGGCCTTGCAGCATGCGGCGCAGGCCTTCGGCCTGGTCGAAGTCAAAACTAGCCATGCGACACCTCGCGGCGGTTGGCCTGCGCGGTAGCTGCCATCAGCATCGGCAGGTCGGCATCAAGCGGCGCCACGCCGCGGTTGCGGAACGCGCGGTCGATCAGCATCGCGCTGTCGGCCACGTGCAGGTCTTCCGGCACGCGCTGGCCGTTCGAGACGTAATGCAGTTTGAGCTTCTGGCGGATCACGATGTCGAGCACGCCACCGGTCGAGGCAGCCTCGTCCATCTTGGTCATGATCGCGCCATGCAGGCCGCTGCCCTGGTAGGCGCGGACGACTTCGTTGAGCGTCTCGTTGGTCGACGTCGAGTTCAGGCACAGCAGGCGCTTGACTTCGGCGCCCGAGCCCGACAGCATCGCGACCTGCTCGGCCACCATGTGGTCGCGCTGCGACATGCCGATGGTGTCGATCAGCACCGTGTGCTTGTTGCGCAGTTCTTTCAGCGCGATGCGCAGGTCGGCCTCGTCCTTCACCGAGTGCACCATGACGCCGAGGATCTTGCCGTAGATGCGCAGCTGCTCGTGACCGCCGATACGGTAGGCGTCGGTGGTGATCAGGGCCAGCTTGTCCGGGCCGTGGCGCATCACGCAGCGTGCGGCCAGCTTGGCCGTGGTGGTGGTCTTGCCCACACCGGTCGGGCCGACCAGCGCGAATACGCCGCCTTCGGACAGCATCGCGTCTTCGTTGCCGATGGTCGCCAGGTTGCGTGCCAACACGGTCTTCACCCAACGCATCGCTTGCGCTGCATCGTTCATGGCCGGCATTTTTTCAATGATGTAGCGTGCCAGCGTGGCCGAGAAACCGGCAGCGAGCATTTCACGCAGGACGGTCGCCTTGTGTGGCTCGCGCTGGGCGGTCGAGCCCCACGACAGTTCGGCCAGCTGGGTTTCCATCAGGCCGCGCATGGCGCGGATTTCGCTCATCATGCTGCTGACTTCAGAGGTCGCCGATTCCTTGGCCTGGGTGATGGCGGCGCTCATCATGGCGGTCATGGCGGCCATGTCGATGGTCGGTTCAGGCGCCGGTGCGCGGCGTTCGGCGTAGGTTGCGGCCGGCTCGGCCGGCGCCAGCGGCGCGACGGGCGCGACATAGGCCGGTGCGACCGGCGCGTTCATGACCGGGCCGGCATCCTGGTAGCGGCGTGCCGGCGTAGCGCGCGGTGCAGCGGGTGCGAGTTCCTCGAAGTGCTGCAGCTGCGGCTTTGGCTGGGCCATCTCGGAATCGGCGACAGGCGCGGACAGCGACGCGACATCGTCGTTATCGAGTGCCAGGATTTCGACGGCGCCATCGACGGGACGGTTGGACAGGATGACGGCATCCGGGCCCAGGGCTTCGCGCACCTTGCGCAAGGCATCCCGGGAAGTTGCCGCTGTAAATTTCTTCACTTTCATCGTGGTTCTCCGCACTTCAATCTATGTTCTGCATGACGGGCACATGCCCATCGATAGGAATCATTATTGTCGATGCCGTGTGGAAACGATCAAGCGAGAAGGACGGGGAAAAGGGCCTATTTCCCCATAACCAGAAAAAGTGATACCAGTTTATTGGAATCTGGCAGGGTCGATGCGGGCGCCGACGTGGTTTGCGCTGGCGCATGAAAGTGGCGTTGGGGCGCCGATCTTGCGGATGCCGGCCAGGTCGAATCGTGACTGGCACGGCTGGCGTGCCACAAACGCCCATCAGGAGAACCCCATGGCACGCTCGATCCGGCTGATCTACCGTAACGTAAAGGGCCGTGTACGCCGCAATTTCAACTGGCCCGGTCTCACAGAAAGCTCGGCCGTGCTGATTACGGCCGCAGAGTGGAAACCGGTCCTCGACCCGTACGATTCACCGCCCGGCCGCCCTCATCTGGGCAACGCCAATGTGTATGTCACCAACATCGGGCCGCACGATCCCGAAGGTGGCCCCGGCGGTGTCGAGTTTCATCTGCATGTCGACTGGGCCAGTCCGCTGCATATTCTTGTCACGATTACTGACCTGGGCCCCATCGAGAAGCAGATCGTGGTGGACTAGGACACCTGGCATCTGGCAGCCCGATGGTTGTGGCACGTCAGCGACCGCCTGCATCAGCTACCTATGATCAGAGGCTTCTCAACCAGACTTCAAGGGGTGTCATATGGTCGAATGCACGTTCAAACTCAACGGCAAACCGATGAGCACGTTTGAAATGAACTCGCTGAAACTTCCAGCCTTTTCAGGATTGGACAACCAGGTAAACCGCCGGGAGTTCATTTGCAGCGCTAACACCGGTCCGATTCCTCCCGGTGTCTACTACCTGCTTGATCGCCAGTCTGGCGGTACGCTGGGAGCGCTCCGCGACGTATTCACCGGCCGATCTGACTGGTTTGCGCTCTATGCCGCGGATGACAACGTCGATGACGAATTTTTTTGCGACAGGGTCAAGCGGGGCAACTTCCGTCTGCATCCGAAAGGACCTGCCGGTATCAGCAGAGGCTGCATCACCATCGAGCGGGAAGTCGATTTCAACATTTTGCGCGCTCACATCAAGGCGACGACCAGGATGACCATCCCCAATAGCACGTTGACAGCTTACGGCCGGGTGACTGTCACGTGAAGAAAATTATCCTGCGAAGCCTGCTGACGATGTGGGTACTGGTCGCTACCGCCGCACTTGCCCGCTTCTGGCTGACATACCACTACCTTTTCCCGCAGGTACCAATTCCCTTCTTTATCTGGGTCAGCGATCTGTACGGCGCAACCAACGGTGAGGAAATGGCCGATGTCGAGTTGCTTGTCGCTCTGGCCGGTGCACTGGTGATCGTACTGATCGTCACATCGACCGGCATCCTTGTCTGGCGCAAAAAACGCCGATTTCCTCTGACGCATCGCTAGCCAGGGCAGCGCACAAGCGCCCCCCTGGCGATTGCATCGGCACAGGTTCTCATTCCAGGCACCTCATTACGCGCTGATGGCCGAGTAACTGTCCAATGAAGAGAGCACTGATACGACTGTCTCTGATCATCTGGATCCTTGCTGGCACTGTTGTGCTCGCTCGTTTTCTGATTATCCATCACGACCTTTTCCCACCGTTCCCGGAAGCGTGGGCAATCTGGCTGATCAACCTGTACGGCTCAAGGGATGGCGAAGAGCTGGCGGATCTTGAAATACTCGTCGCCCTGGGGCTGGCCTTCGGCGCGATTCTGACGGTCACGACGCTTGGCTGGCTGGTCTGGCGTCAAGTCCATCGCCCTGCTCCGGCATGATGAGCACGGGGCAGCGCGTGCGCTGCCCCGTCCCTGTTACATCGGCACGCCCACCAGACTCGTCACACGGATCGTCTTGGTCTCGGGCACTTCAGCATGCGACAGCACCTTGAGCGCAGGCACGGCGCGGCGCAAAAAGCGCGACAGCAGCACGCGCAGTGGCGCCGGCACCAGCAGCACGGGCGACAGGCCCATCTGCTCTTGCTGGTTAGCGGCGTGCGCAGCCTGCTGGGCAATCGTGTCGGCCAGGCCCGGCTCGATGCCGGTGCCGTCGCCGCCGGCGCCCATCGCCTGCATCAACAGGCGCTCGAGGCGGTTGTCCAGCGTCATCACCGACAGCTCGTTCTCGCCCGGGAACAATTGCTGGACGATCGCACGACCAAGCGACACGCGCACCACGGCGGTCAGTTCGGCCGGGTCCTGCGTCATGCCGGCATGCTCCGACAGCGCTTCGATGATCGAGCGCATGTCGCGGATGTGCACGCCTTCGACCAGCAGGTTCTGCAGCACTTTCTGCAGCGTCGACAGCGAGACGACTTTCGGCACCAGGTCTTCGACCAGCTTCGGGGTTTCCTTGCCCAGGTGGTCCAGCAGCGCCTGCACTTCCATGCGGCCCAGCAGTTCCGACGCGTGCAGCGTGATCAGGTGATTCAGGTGCGTGGCAACGACGGTGCCCGCATCGACCACCGTGTAGCCCATGCTCTGCGCTTCGTCGCGCAGGCTCGCTTCGATCCAGGTCGCCGGCAGGCCGAAGGCCGGGTCGGTCGTGACCACGCCTGGCAGCGTGCCGCTGGCCATGCCCGGGTTGATCGCCAAAAACTGGCCATTGAGTGCTTCGCCGCTGCCCACTTCGACGCCCTTGAGCGTGATACGGTAAGCCGATGGCTTGAGTTCCAGGTTGTCGCGGATATGCACTGGCGGCGCCAGAAAACCCACTTCTTGTGCGAACTTCTTGCGGATACCCTTGATGCGCTTGAGCAGCTCGCCGCCCTGGTTCTTGTCGACCAGCGGAATCAGGCGGTAGCCCACTTCCAGGCCCAGCGTGTCGACTGGCATCACGTCCTGCCAGGTTGCTTCTTCGCTTTCGGCCGGCGCCGTACGGGCAGCGGCAGCGGCGTCGGCCACGGCGGCGGCCTCCGCCTGCGCCGGCGCTTCTTTCTTGCGCTTCGAGATGAAATAACCACCGGCAGCCAGCGAGCCGGCCAGCAGCAGGAACACGAAGTTCGGCATGCCCGGGATCATGCCCAGACCGCCGATGATCGCGGCCGTGATGTACAGCGCTTCCGGACGGGCGAACAGCTGGCTGGTCAGCTGCGAGCTGACGTCTTCATCGTTGGCCACGCGCGAAACCACCATACCGGCGGCGATCGAAATGATCAGCGAAGGAATCTGGGCCACCAGGCCATCACCGATGGCCAGCAGCGTGTAGATCTTGGTGGCTTCACCGATGGCCAGGTCGTGCATTACGACGCCGACGATCAGGCCGGCGATCATATTGATCACGGTAATCATGATACCGGCGACGGCATCGCCCTTCACGTACTTCGAGGCGCCGTCCATCGCGCCGTAGAATTCGGCTTCCTGCGAGACTTCCTGGCGGCGCTTGCGCGCTTCGTCTTCACCGATCAGGCCGGCGTTCAGGTCGGCGTCAATGGCCATTTGCTTGCCCGGCATCGCGTCCAGCGCAAAGCGTGCGCCGACTTCGGCGATACGGCCCGCGCCCTTGGTCACGACCGAGAAGTTGATGATGGTCAGGATGATGAAGACGACGATACCGACGGTGTAGTTACCGCCGATCAGGAAGTGGCCGAAGGCCTCGACGACCTTGCCGGCAGCGGCGCTGCCCGTATGGCCTTCGGTCAGGACGATACGGGTCGACGCGACGTTCAGCGCCAGGCGCAGCATGGTCGACACGAGAAGAATCGACGGGAAGGCCAGAAAGTCGAGCGGCTTGACCGTGTACAGCGCGGTCAGCAGCACGATGATCGACAGCGCGATATTGAAACTGAAAAACACGTCCAGCACGAACGCCGGCAACGGCAAGATCATCATGGCCAATAGCATGATGATCAGGATCGGGGCTGCCGCCTTGCCGCCTTGTGCTCCAAGGCCGCTCATCCAGGCTGGCAGTTTCATGCTGTTGGTCATTCAGTTGCTCCATTATCGGGTGCCGGTCGCTGTTGCGAGGCCGGGTTCAGCGGGTCCATCTCGGCTGGTACTTTCAACCTGGTCGGGCGATCCGGGTAATCACCCTCGCCTTTCTTGTAAGCCCGCAGCTGGTAGACGTAGGCCAGCACTTCCGCCACCGCCGAGTACAGCTTTTCCGGAATCTCTTCATCGATCTCGGTGTGCTTGAACAGGGCGCGGGCCAGGGCCGGGGCTTCGAGCATGGGTACCTTGTTCTCGGCGCCCATTTCGCGGATCTTGGCCGCGACGTCATCGACGCCCTTGGCCACTACCCGCGGTGCTCCCTTGCCATCCGCATACTTCAGTGCGACTGCATAGTGCGTCGGATTGGTAACGATCACATCAGCAGTAGGGACATTTTGCATCATCCGGCCCCGGGCCATTTCGCGCTGCATCTGCCGAATCTTCCCCTTAATCTGAGGATTGCCGTCCGATTCCTTCGATTCCTGGATCATTTCCTGGCGCGTCATTTTCAGTTTGTCTTTCCAATGCCACAACTGATACGGACCATCGATAAGGGCGATCACCCCCAGCGCGCCGGTGATGAACAGGAACGACCGGCCAATCATGTCGCCGACGTGGGCGCTGCTTTCATTCAGTGGCTCGACCGCCAGGCCCAGCATTGCTTCCTTCTGGCCGCTGACGACGATCCAGGCCACCACGCCGATGACGATCGTCTTGATGATGGCTTTGAGCAGCTCCACCAGCGCGTTCTTGGAGAACATATTGCCGATACCCTTGATCGGGTTGAGCTTGCCGAAGTTGGGCATGAATGCCTTCGACGAGAACAGCCAGCCGCCGATCAACATCGGCGAGATCAGCGCGATGAGCATGATGGCGCCGGCAATCGGCAGGCAGGCCAGCATGACGCTGACGATGTCGTTGAGAATGCGTTCGAGCAGGATATTGGGATTGAAGATTTGCTCGCGGTCGAGCGTGAGGCCGGACTTCAGCGAGGTCGCCAGCCTGCCGACGAGCATGCCGCCAAATGCCCACAGGCAGGCGCCGGCCGTCATCAGTACAGTGAACGTCGCCAGCTCGCGCGATCGGGGAACGTCGCCTTCTTCACGCGCTTTCTCGATCTTTCTGGGCGATGCGTCTTCAGTCTTTTCTGCGTCGCTATCATCCGACATGGTGCCCTCGCTCGATTGCTCTTGAATGTCTCAGCCGCGCCTTGGTACGCGCGAGCGAGATTATCGCTGAAATTGCTGTAGGGACAGATCGAGAACAAACGGGGAAACCTGCCCCAGTTCAGGGGCGGCGTCGTGCGGACTACGGACTACGGACTGCGGACTGCGGACTGCGTCGGAGATTACATGCGGCGGCGCGCGAGGACCGGCGCTGCTTGCTTGTGGCTGTGATCCGCCAGGCTGCCAGGCTGGTTGGCGGATGGATTGGCAGCGATGCGGGCAGCAACCAGGCCGGACGTGGCGCCCTGGCCATTGCTGCTGGTCGTGACAAGGGGCTTGACCGCCAGCGGCGCAGTTGCGACCGGCATCAAGCCCGGCGCGTGGCGACGACGGGCACGCCAGGCCGACACGACCAGTGCATACACGCCCAGATACAGCGCGAAACTGGCCACAGCGCCTTGCACCAGCACCGCCGGGTCGCCCGCATAATTGACGGCCAGCGCCGCCGGCACCAGGGCAATGCCCCACGAGACCGGCGAGACGAAGGCGTTGCGCAGAGGCGGGGGCAGCATGCGCAGGTAGCGTGCCGTGATCGCCGTCTTGACCAGGCTGTGCAGGTGCCAGCTGTCCGGATGCCCTGGATGACGACGGCACCAAAGGCGGCGCATGATCGTAAACACCGTCTCAAAAACCGGGTAGGCGCAGGCCAGCAGCGGCGCCCAGGCCGATACCGACGGATTGCGGTAGACCAGCATCACGGACAGCCAGGCCAGCAGGAAGCCAAGCAGGTAGGCGCCGCCATCCCCAAGGAACAGCTTGCCCAACGGGAAATTGACGACGAAAAAGCCGGCCGTCACGGCGCAGATCACGAAGCACAGCTGCGCCAGGTGAATGTCGCCAGCGCCCATGGCGATCAGGCCCAGCGTGCCCAGGCCGATGACGACCGTGCCGCTGGCCAGACCATTGAAACCATCGATGATATTGACGGCATTGGCCACGCCACCAACGGCAAACGCGGTGAACAACACCGAGAACGGGAGCCAGCCGAGCATGCCGTCGAGCAGTGGCAAGCCCGTGTGCTGCAGCGTGACGCCCGTGAGGAACCAGCACACCACGCCACTGCCGATCGTGGCCAGCAGGCGGGTGCGTACGGAAACGGTGCGGGTCAGGTCTTCGGCCAGGCCAAAGACAAAGGCTGGCAGCGAGGCAATGAGAACCGGGAGCAGCAAATCGCGCTGTGCCTGCGGCAGGACGCCCAGCGCCAGCCAGAGGCCTGTCATGATGGCGGTGCCGCCGATACGCGGGGTTGGGGTGATATGGAATTTCTGCACGCCACGCGTTGCATCAAGCGAGTAGCGGCCATGCCAGCGTGTCGTGAGCACGAGCAGGAGCGATACGATCAGCGATGTGGCAAAGCCGATTTCGAGGCCGGCTAATGGCAGGTTATAAATACTCATAGAACCACTTTGTTAACTCGTCAATTCTATCGCATTTCGCGTCATTTCTTCCCCAATCGTGTTGCTGCAGAGTTTCTTGCGCAATGTCACCCATTATTAACGATGTCTTGCAAGTCCCTGATTGGTAACGACTTATTTAGTGATTTTAGGTACGTTGCGCTGCAACAATCAATAGTATAGATACTTCTCCTACCATTTCTCCACAAATTGTTACACTTTTCTGTGGTGATATTTAGATAGATTTATTTCCTATTACCCAATTGGGGGGAATCATGGCGCGTCGATATTCAACCGCACGAGCGTTCTATTCGATCGTCATGTTATGTCTGGGCGCCTTGTATTCTGCGCATTCAATTGCCCAGCTCTCTGCATCGGCCGACCTGACCGAAGCACGGGCGCGGTTGCAGGAGGCCGAAGCACGGCAGGCAATCGCCGAAGCCGAGCGCGCCGAATTGCTGGCGCGCATGCCGCCAGCGCAAGCCAAAGCGCTGGGCGGCAACGTCGATACCCGCGGCTTCGGCGCCGCCGGTCTGGCGCGTGCGTTCGACCTGACGCTGGAACTGGCAGCCGAGGTCTGCCAGATTTTGCCGCTGGACCGCATCGTCATCTTGTACGACCCGCTTGTCAGCCAGGGCATCGTGGTGGCGCGCACCGTCGACGCCGCGCTGGTCCGGCAAGCGCAAGAACTGTCAGCGCGCAACGCCGCGCTGCGGCGCTATATCGAGGCCAGCACGCCAGCGGCCGCGCGCCGGCGCAGCGCCCTGCTGCTGGCCTGGCTGACAGCGCCGGCCATGGTGTTGCGCGCCGGGGCCGACCTCGCCAGTCTGTTCAAGACCGACACCACGCTGGCCGGCACCGCCTACGGCGACGGCGCGCGCGCCCTGTTTGCCAGTGCCATGGCGCGCAGTTGCCCTGCCCGCCTGGCTGGCCTGAGTGGCGGCTATATGGGCGAACTCGACGTCACGCGCCATGCGGCGCTGCTGGAAAGGCTCCGGCTGGTGGGGCTGGAACGCGCCGCGCTCGCGCAGCACATCGATGCACTCGACCTGCTGGCCGCCGCCGCCAAAGGCGAACGCAAGAAAGAGCTCGCCGCCATCGCGGCCGCTGCGACGGTGCAGCTCAAGGCGGTCGACAGCTTCATCGACTCGCTGCGCGCCGGCGAAGCCAGCGACAAGAGCCCCCTGTTTACGACGGCGCGCTATCTCGGCCAGGCCGGGCGCAGCACCGGGGCACTGGTGCTCGATGTCGACCTGCGGCTCGAAGGCCTTGCCGTACAGCGCGATCACCTGTTCACGGGCGAGCACCTGGCCTTGTCCGGCGTGGCGTTTCTCTGGTACCGGCTGCATGAACCGGATGGGCGGCTGGTGCGCGCCGATGCACTGCGCCGGATCAGCCGGCCGGTGCGGGTCGACCTGCGTGGCGTGCCAGGTAGCGATGGCTTCTGGGACGAGTCCGGCCTCAAGCCACCGCGGCCTTGAGGGTCTGCTCGATCGCCCCAAACAGCGATGCGCCCTTCTCGTCGAGCATCTCGATGCGCACCGTATCGCCAAAGTGCATGAACGGCGTGACCGCGTCGCCGCCAGCGGCCATCTCGATCCAGCGCGCCTCGGCAAGGCTGGCGTAGCCCGGCGTGTGGCGCCGGGTCGCCCGGTTCGACACGACGCCCGAGCCGACAATCGTCCCGGCCGTCACCGGCCGCGTCAGCGCAAGCGCCGACAGCAGCTGCGCAAAATTGAACGTCATGTCCTCGCCCGCCTCGAGCGTGCCGACCGGATTGCCATTGAGGCGCACACGCAGCGGCAGCGCGGCTTTCCCGGCTGCCCAGGCGTCGCCCAGCTCGTCCGGCGTGACGGCCACTGGCGCAAACGCGGTGGCCGGTTTGGCCTGCAGGCCGAAACCCGCCGCCAGCGCATCCGGCGCCAGGTTGCGCAGCGTGATGTCATTGGCCAGCAGCAGCAGGCGGATCTGGCCCAGCGCCGCATCGGGCGTCGCGCCCTGGCGCAGGTCGCCGCTCACGATGGCCAGCTCGGCGCCAAAGTCGATGCCCCATTCTTCGCGCGCCAGCACCAGGTCCTGCGTGGGGCCAAGCAACCCATCGGCTGCAGCCTGGCGCAGCTGCGGGGCGTCGCGCCATGCGGCCGGCAAGCTGCTGCCAAATGCGCGCTGTTCCAGGTCGTGGTGGTGCAGATAGGTGGCGCCGCACACGCGGGCGCTGGCGCGCGGGAGCGGCGCCATGCATCGGGCAGGGTCGAAGTCGAATGCGCGGCGCGCTTTGGCGTCGCCCTTGGCGTCGTTCAGTTGACGGTAGAGTGCATCGAGTTGCGGGGCAATGAAAACCCAGTCATCGAGCGCGGCGCGCAAACTCGGCGCGATGCCGTCGGCAATGTGGGCAGTGGTCAGGTCGCGCGACACCACGGCCAGTTGGCCGTCGCGGGTGCCGTCGTCCAGCGAGGCAAGTTTCATGGGCGGGCTCGTGGGAACAAGCCCGCCATTCTACGGTACGGCAGGTGTGAAGCGATCAATACTTGACGATGACACCGACGCCCAGGCTGCGCTGGAAGTAGTTGTAGTCGATCATGCTCTGGCCATAGCCGGCGAACGCATTGACATAGCCCTTGATCGGGCCGACGAGCGGGAATGCCCAGCCGACCTGGACTGCACCCTTGTCGGTGCTGAAGTTACGGCGCACGAGGGCCGAGACTTCATGGCCGCTACCCATGCGGTAATTGCCGGCCAGCTCGAAGCGACCCATGTAATCGGTGATGTCCGGGTTGTTGTCGTCTTCCAGCGATTCATTGACGCGCTTCCAGAGCTTGGCGGTCATGGTCAGCGGACCACGTTCCAGGCCAACCTGGGCGTAGTAGCGGTTCCAGCTGCGCGACAGGCTCGACGACTGGCCGTTCGACTGGTGCACGAAGCCCAGGTTCAGGAAGCGCACATTGATGCCAGCCAGGGCGAAGTCCAGTGGCATGACTGCCATGATCTCCGGCTGGTAATTGGTTTCGCGGAACGGGCTCGATGCCTTGTGGTTGGCTGCTTGCCAGAACGAATTCTGGGTGTAGCCGAACCAGACGTCGACCGGTTGCTCGAACAGGGTCTCGACCAGCTTCATCTTCACGCTGAGCTGGAATTCCAGTTCGGCCTTCGACAAGCCTTCGGCATCCGGGTCGGTCGCCAGGAAGTCCTCGTACGGCGCTTCGTTCGGGCGGTGGGTGCGGGTGGCGATCAGGTAATTCGGGTGGTGCGGACGGAACTTGAACGCGCCGCGCTTGTCGCGCGGATCGAGCTCCCAATGGCTGCTCAGCGTGTATTCAGCGGCGGCCTGGACGGTTGGATCGACGGTGGCGGTGTGGTCGACGGCGCTGTTCAGCGGTGCGTCGAACGCGCTCTGTGCAGCCACGGCCGGTGCGACGACCGGGGTCGACGCGGTGTTCGCCGCAGCGGCGCTGCCGGTGTTCGCAACGCGGTCGAAGCAGGCGAGGCGCTGGGCGCTGTCGAGGATTGGGGTGCATTCGGCCAGGGTGGCCGGCTGGCTCTGTGCCATGACTGGCAGCGCCAGCAGCAATGGAATCAGGGCGAGGGAATGGGAGAGGCTCGGTCGGTATGCGTACATGGTTATTTTTCTGGAAAATTCATTCGTGCGACAACCGGTGCCCGGACGCCGTCGGAACGGAGTGTCGCGGAAATCGGCTGACTATGTCGCACGAATATTGTGGTTAAGCATGTTCCGTTGTTAAATTTCCACAACAGCATGCAGATGTGGTATGTCAGCCAGGCACGAGCAGGTCGAGCTGCGCCTGGTCGAGGAAGCACCACTCGCCTTCTTCGAGTCCCAGCGCGGCCAGCGTCAAGCCGCCGATCTGGGCGCGGTGCAGCGCGCTGCAGTGATTCTCGGCAGCAGCCAGCATGCGCTTGACCTGATGGTATTTGCCCTGCTCCAGCACGATCTCGATGGATTGTTCGCCCAGCTTGACGCACGACACCGCCTTCAACGGCGCCGGTTCGTCGTGCAACTGCACGCCAGCGAGCAGCCTGGCGACGAGCTCATCCGTCACCGGCTCGGCCGTAGTGGCGTGGTACACCTTGGGCACGTGGCGCTTGGGCGACGATTGCGCGTGGATGAACGGGCCATCGTCCGACATCAGGAGGAGACCGGTGGTGTCATGATCGAGTCGGCCGACCGGCTGCACATCGCGCCAGGTAAATTGCTCTGGCAACAAGGTCAGCACGCCCGGATGGTGGCTTGGCTTGCGCGAGCATTCAAAGTTGGCCGGCTTGTACAGCGCGATATAGACGTGCTCACGGTAAGCCCACTCCTCATCGAACACGGTCAGCACCAGGCCGTCGGTCTCGAAGGTGGCCTTGAAGTTATCGGCGACCTCGCCATTGATGGTGACGTCGCCATCCTCGATCAGGGCGCGGCAGTACTTGCGGGTGCCGAATCCCTGCGATTGCAGGATGCGGTCTAGGGACAATTTACTCATGGGGCGAGACTTTACCAGAACAGGTCCGGCGCGGACAGACTGACAATTAGAGCAATGTTTTTTAGTCAACTTGCATGCCGCGATTCATTTGAGCAGCGTCAAGTCTGAAGAAATTCTTATTGATAGACTTCAACATGTTAGGAATCCGCCTAGCGACCGTGATGGTTGTTTGCCATACATCAAGGTGCAATTCCGCCAGAGAACAGGACTGAACGTGAACGATGATCTCGATCCCTGCTACGAGAAGCTTTCCCCGCATGAAGTGCATTGCGCGCGTCAGCGCGTTGCACGAGCACACGCGGCGCTTTTTCCCACGCTGATGGCATTGTCGCGCTGGAGCAGCGGCGCCCGCCCCTTGCCGCATCACGACCAGTTCCGGCTGCGCGCTGCGTGGTTTGCACGCGTCGGCGGCGACCATCAGGACTGGCTCGAACGCGGCGGCTTTGCCCAGCATGACGATTTGCCCCCACTGCGCCAGCCCACCATGTGGCACCCGCCACGCCTCTTGTTGCCCTCGACGCCCCAGGCAGATAACAGCGTTCCCGACCACTGCAACGACACCGAACTGCACCACCCGTCACGCCGCACCGCCCGCGATGACGACGCCGCCAGTGCGGCAGTCTGACCTGATTCCTGCAAACCCCTTACGGCAGCGCCAGCCGCACTCCCTGTCCACCAAAAAAACACGGCCGCCTGGTCGGCAGACGCAGGGTGGGCGGCTGCGCCGCCCACGCGTTCAAACCAGTCTCGCTTCGTGGCATGCGAACGTGCGTTGAACGCGTGGGCGGGAAAACCCGCCCACCCTACGTCCAACGTCGCTCCGTAACATGCCAAGGTGAGTTGGACGCATCCACGCGTAATTGCTCCACCAAAAGAAAACGACGGCCTGGGCCGTCGTTTCCAATCCCGCCACGCGCATGCACGCGCCCGGGACAGTCTTACCGCGAGGAATAAAAATTCTCTCGAAAACCGCACAGGGGTGCGGTCGCCAGCGTTCACCGTCCGGGATCAATGGGCAAGCAGGTTGACTGATCCACCGCAGCGTCGGCCACCGTTTCACTATAGCCGCATATCCTCTGGTTTCAAGGACAACATGCTTAGCGCAATTTGGGCACGGCGCTGTGATACGCCGCCCGGACGGCGCTTTCGCCCACCGACGCCCCAAATTTCTTCAGCACCCGTTCCGGCAAGCCTTCGTGCGCCGTGTAATCGACGATGTCTTCGGCCTTGACGATGTCGCGCGCCACGGTGTCGACGGTGCCAAAGGCATCGGCCAGGCCCATGTCGACGGCGCGTGCACCGGTCCAGTACAGGCCCGAGAACGTCTCGGGCGTTTCTTTCAGGCGCTTGCCGCGCCCGGCGCGCACCACCGAGATGAATTGCTGGTGGATTTCGTTGAGCATCGCCTGGGCATGTTCGCGGTGCTTTTCCGATTGCGGGCTGAACGGATCAAGAAACCCCTTGTTTTCGCCGGCCGTCAGCAGGCGGCGCTCGACCCCCAGCTTTTCCATCGTGCCGGTAAAGCCGAAGCTGTCCATCAGCACGCCCACCGAGCCGACGATCGAGGCCTTGTTGACGTAGATGCGGTCGGCGGCCGAGGCGATGTAGTAACCGCCCGAGGCGCAGATCTCGTCGACCACGACATACAGCGGTTTATCGGGATAGCCGCGCTTGAGGCGCTGGATTTCGTCGACGATGATGCCGGCCTGGACCGGGCTGCCGCCCGGGCTGTCGATGCGCAGCACGACAGCGGCCGAGCCGGGATCCGAAAATGCCTTGTTCAGCGACGGGATCACGGTGTCGGCCGCGCCGCTGCCTTCGGCTTCGATCTCGCCGTTGATTTCGATCAGTGCCGTGTGGCGGCCGAGGTTTTCGGTGTCGCCGCTGGCGAAGTTGAAGTCGTAGTAGGCCCACAGGGCCAGCAGCGCCACGATCAGGAAGCCGAGCTTGAAGAAGATGCTCCAGCGGCGCGCAGAGCGGCGCTCCTGGACTGTGGCAAATACCAGTTTCTCGAGCGTGTCGCGCTCCCAGTTGCTCATCGTCGGATTCGACGCGAGCCGGCTGTCGCCGGGTTGGTCAATGCTCGTATGGTCACTCATAAAGTCGGGAAGGTGGACGACGAAACGCCGTCCCCGCGCGTCACGCGCGGGGCTGTTCGTGCGGCAATCAGTATATCGTGCCAGCGCACTCGCGTACGGTCGGCAAGGCCACCCGTACGCCGCTGCTCCGCTTTCGCCCGCACCTGGCTCGCAGTCGAACGGACTTCAGGCGTGCTCGAGCAGCCAGTCATGCAGCTCGGGGATGTTTTTGGCAGAGAACAATGGCTGGCAGGCGTGGAGCTGGCTGACCGGATGGGCGCCGAACTCGACCGCGATACCGGCCGCGCCGGCATTGGTGGCCATCAAGAGGTCGTGCGTGGTGTCGCCGATCATCACCGTGCGCCGCAAATCCTGGCCAAGCTCGCGCGTCAGCTCTTGCAGCATCGCCGGATGCGGCTTGGAGAATGTCTCATCGGCGCAACGTGTTGCATCGAAGATCGACAGCAGCCCGGTCGCATTGAGCGCGCGGTTCAGACCGACCCGGCTCTTGCCGGTGGCCACGGCCAGGAAATAGCCTTCGCCCGACAACGCATTGAGCATCTCGGGCACGCCCTTGAACAGCACCAGCTGGTGGTCCTTGGTCAAAAAATGGTGGCGGTAGCGCTCGACCATGCGTGGATACAGCGCCGGCTGGATGTCGGGCATCACCGCCTGCATCGCTTCGGCCAGGCCGAGGCCGATGACGTGCGCAGCCGACGAGTCGGTTGGCACCGGCAAGCCCAGGTCGCGCGCCGCTGCCTGGATGCACTTGACGATGGCGGCGGTACTGTCCATCAAGGTGCCGTCCCAATCGAAGACGATCAGGTCGAATTGTTTTCTAGCCATAATTAGTGGCGGCCAGGCCGCCGGTCCCCTGTTGTTTTTTATGGGTGCGCTGTCTTACTTGCGCGATGTGGTTGCTCTGCGCCCTGTGGTGTTACACCGGGGCGCCCAGACTGGTCAGGAAGCGCTCGCACTCGGCCGGCATCGGCGCGCGCAAGGTCATGCGCTCGCCTGAATCCGGGTGCGTGAACGTGATCTGGTGCGCATGCAAGAACATGCGCTTGAGCGCGCCACGGCTGTCGGTCGCCTTGTGCAACTGCTTGTTGAACGCGAAGTCACCGTACTTTTCATCGCCCAGGATCGGGAAGCCCGACGAGGCCAGGTGCACCCGGATCTGGTGCGTACGCCCTGTCTTGAGCTCGGCTTCGAGCAAGGCGAAATTGTGCCATTTTTTTAACAAACTGAAAATCGTGTGCGCTTCCTGACCACCGGCCTGGACCAGCACGCGTTTCTCGCCTTCGGCGCTCGTGTATTTATGCAGTGGCAAGCGGATGTGCTGGCGCTTGTTCACCCAGTCGCCTTTCACGGCGGCATAGTAACGCTTGTCGGTCGTGCCTTCGCGCATCTGGTCATGCAGGTGCGTCAGCGCGCTGCGTTTCTTGCCGATCAGTAGCAAGCCCGAGGTTTCGCGGTCGAGCCGGTGTACCAGTTCCAAAAACTTCGCTTGCGGGCGCGCGGCGCGCAATTGTTCGATCACGCCATACGACACGCCGGAGCCACCATGCACGGCCACGCCGCACGGCTTGTCGATCACCAGCAGATGCGCGTCTTCATACACGACCGCAAATTCAGCGCCCGGCGCGGCGTGCTCAGCCGACTTTTCGGCGATGCGGATGGGTGGAATACGGACGGTGTCACCGGCAACCAGGCGGTACAACTGGTCGATGCGGCCCTTGTTGACACGGACTTCGCCGGAGCGAAGGATGCGGTAGATGTGGCTCTTTGGTACGCCTTTACAGACACGCAACAGGTAGTTGTCGATGCGCTGGCCGGCTTCTTCTTCGTCGATTGTCACGAACTGCGCTTGCAGTGCTGCGGGGGATGAAGGGGGGACACTATCGTTCTGCATTGCCATTCGGTCTGTCTTCCCAGAAATTCTCTCTAAGTCCTTCATTTTGAATATATAATCGACAGGCGGCGGTCAAACCTCTGCTGGTGTAAGAATTAAAATGAAATTTTACACTGGGGCACGCCCCATCGGCCCCGCCAAGTGCAAATTCGATGGAAAGAACGTGTACGCACATCCTTGCGCCAATCAAGGTTGCAACCGATTTGTAATCGGATTGCGCGCAATGATGCCGGATTGGATTGTCAGGATTCTTAAGGATAAGTACCAGCAAGCATCCTTAACAAAGTGCTTGCCGGTTGATGGTGTCGATAACGCTTGTCGTTTTCGCCGACCCCGCTGCTGCAGCATCCACACCGCTTGAGCAAGGCTGTCTCTTCGCCTCCAGGCCGGTCGGTTGCTGGCGCCCAGGGTCGGCTGGCTGTGGCACACCCTCCCTTGTTCGCTGCTGTGCCAACCCCAATGTGGTGGCAGGTAACGAACAAAAGTTGCGGCGTGTTTAGACAATGACGTTCGGCCCCACAGCGCCCCGTTGCGGCAGCGAAATTACTTTGCTGTACCGCACGCCCGGGCATACCCCCTCCTGTCACCCGTCCCCGCATACATCCCTGTAGCTGCGCCGCCCGCGAGGGCGGCCTTCACACGGCCCCCGGGTCACGGAGTACTAAAAATGAAACGCATGTTGTTTAACGCGACGCAGCAAGAAGAGTTGCGCGTCGCTATTGTCGATGGCCAGAAGCTGATCGACATCGATATCGAGACTGCCGGTCGCGAACAGCGCAAGTCGAATATCTACAAGGGTGTCATCACCCGCATCGAACCCTCCCTCGAAGCCTGCTTCGTCAGCTACGGCGAAGACCGCCACGGATTCCTCCCCTTCAAAGAAGTCGCCCGCACGTATTTCCGTGAAGGTGTTGACGTGCGCAATTGCTCCATCAAGGAAGCGCTGCGCGAAGGCCAGGAAATCATGGTCCAGGTCGAGAAAGAAGAGCGCGGCAACAAGGGCGCTGCCCTGACCTCGTTCATTTCGCTGGCCGGCCGCTACCTCGTCCTGATGCCGAACAACCCGCGCGGCGGCGGCGTCTCGCGCCGTGTCGAAGGCGAAGAACGCCAGGAACTGCGCGAAACGATGGACAAGCTCGACCTGCCGCAAGGCATGTCGGTCATCGCCCGCACTGCCGGTATCGGCCGCAATGTCGAAGAGCTGCAGTGGGACCTGAACTACCTGATGCAACTGTGGCGCGCGATCGAAGGCGCCGGCAAGTCGTCCAACGGCGCGTTCCTGATCTATCAGGAATCGTCGCTCGTCATCCGCGCGATCCGCGATTACTTCCAGCCGGATATCGGCGAAGTGCTGATCGACACCGACGAAATCTATGAACAGGCGCAGCAGTTCATGAGCCACGTGATGCCCGACATGGCGCACCGCGTGAAGCGTTACAGCGACGACGTGCCGCTGTTCTCGCGTTTCCAGATCGAACACCAGATCGAAACCGCCTACGCGCGCACCGTGCCGCTGCCATCGGGCGGCGCCATCGTGATCGACCACACCGAAGCGCTGGTGTCGATCGACGTCAACTCGGCCCGCGCCACGCGCGGTTCGGACATCGAAACGACCGCCTTCAACACCAACTGCGAAGCAGCCGACGAAGTGGCGCGCCAGTTGCGCCTGCGCGATCTGGGCGGCCTGATCGTGATCGACTTCATCGACATGGAAGTGGCCAAGAACCAGCGCGAAGTCGAACAGCGCCTGAAGGACGCGCTGCACCATGACCGCGCCCGCGTTCAGATGGGCAAGATTTCGCGCTTCGGCCTGATGGAACTGTCGCGCCAGCGCCTGCGTCCGTCGCTGTCCGAAGGCTCCCACGTGACCTGCCCGCGCTGCTCGGGCACCGGCCACATCCGCGATACCGAATCGTCGGCCCTGCAAGTCCTGCGCATCATCCAGGAAGAGGCGATGAAGGAAAATTCGGCCGCCATCCACGTGCAGGTGCCCGTCGATGTCGCTGCTTTCCTGCTGAACGAAAAGCGTGGCGAAGTGCTCAAGATCGAGAACCGCCACCGCATCACCGTGATCCTGATCCCGAACAAGCATCTGGACACGCCGCACTACAAGCTCGAGCGCATCAAGCATGACGATCCGCGCCTCGAAGACGCACACGCCAGCTACGCGATGGCCGAGTCGGCCGATACCGACATGGCCTACGCGAAGCGTCAGAAAGAAGAAGCCAAGCCACGCCAGGAAGCCGTCGTCAAGACGATCACCCCGGCCCAGCCTGCGCCGCTGGTCGACCGCAGCGAAGCGGCCAAGCCAGTCAAGCCCGCCGCCGCCCCTGCTGTTTCGGTGCCGGTGGCTGCACCGGTGGAAGAAGAAGGTTTCTTTGCCAAGCTGCGCAACTTCTTCTTCGGCAAGCCAGAACCGAAAGGCGCCGCACCCGCCGTGCTGGTGGAAGTGCCTGTCACCACCCCTGCGCAGGCAGAGCGCGACCGCAACAACCGCACCAAGAATGGCCGCACCGGTGGCCGTCCAGGTGGCAAGCCAGGCCGTGAACGCGAAGAGCGCGAGCCGGTTGCCAAGGCAGCCGCACCGGGTGAAGAGCTGGCCAAGGGCCCGGACGCCGAAGCGCGTCCACCACGCCCGCCGCGTCCTCCACGTCCACCGCGCGAAGGCCGCGAGCCGCGTGAACCACGCGAGCCGGCCGACGCCGCGCCACGTGCCGAAGGCGCCGAGCGTCCGGAACGTGCCGAGCGTCCTGAACGCGGCGAGCGCAAAGAGCGCCAGCCACGCCAGCCACGCGAGCGCACCGAGCGTACGGAACGCACCACCCAGGTCATCGAAGCCAGGCTCGACGAAATCAATGTCAGCCAGGTGATGTCGAACACCACTGTTGCCGTGACCACCACCGGTCCGGAAGGCAGCCAGGAAGTCGTGCAGCAAGTCATCAAATCGGTGACCACGATCGGCCCGGATGGCGAAGAAGTCGAGATGGATGGCGACGAGCCACGCCGTCGTCGTCGTCGCGGTGGCCGTAACCGCAACCGTCGCGACCGTGACCAGATCGAAGGCGAAGGCGGCGAAGGCAACGAAGACGCACCAGCGTTCGCGCCGGTAGCGGACGAAGAAGTGGCCAAGGTGGCAGCAGCTGCCCGCGCCGCCCGTGGCAAGCAGGCGCAGTCCGGCGCCCAGGCGCCGTGGCCGTTCCCGACCTCGGCATCGATCGCTGCCAAGGATGATGCGGCGCAATCTGCAGCTGCAGTACCAGCACCCGCACCAGCGACTGCGCCGGTGGTTGCGCAAGCGGCGCCGGTCGGAGGCACTATGTTCCCGACGTCGGCATCGATGGCGGCAACGACGGCCGAGGCGGCGCCTGCCAATGTCGAGCCAGTCAACTTCCCGACGGCAGCATCGATGGGGGCGCCGGCAGAAGTTTCGGCACCAGCATCGGCACCGGCATCGACCGAACCGGTCATGTTCCCGACGGCGGCGTCGGTGGCGGCTGAACAGGCTGTTGTCGAGCCCGTCGTGGCCGAGGCTGCTCCTGCACCAGCGCCTGCTCCTGTGCCTGTCGAGCCGGCGCCGGTGGTGGAAGTCGCCCCTGCGCCAGTTGTCGAGCCTGTGACCGCCGTGGCCGTCGAGCCAGCGCCGGTTGCAGCGCCGGAAGTGACCACGGCGCCTGCGCCAGTGGCTGCTACCCCTGCACCAAAGCTGGATGACATGCTGGCCGAAGCGGGCCTGCAACTGGCCGCGACCGATCCTGAAAAGCTGCGCGCCGCACAGGCCGCAGCAGCGCAGGCGGCCACGCCGGTGCGTGTTGGCCGTGCCCGCAAGCCGGTCGTCGTCCCGGTCGACGAGCCGCTGGTGCAGGTCGATACCAGCCGTCAGTAAGCAGTAAGCAATAAAGCAATAGGCAGTACATCGAGCGTACGTCGTTTCCGCCCAGGCGAGAACGACGTACGCTGGACCCCATCACTCTTCTCTCCATGCAGCAGCGCGCCCGGCAGTATTCCCGGGCGCATGCTATCGTATTGGAATGGCTGAAAAAATCATCCTTATCAATGACCTGCGCTCATCGAAGCTGCGGGTCCCGGCCGTGCCGGAAGCACCTACCGGGCTGCTGAGCGACGCGCTCGGCCGGCCGCTGCACGACTTGCGCATTTCCGTCACTGACCGCTGCAATTTCCGCTGCGTATATTGCATGCCGAAGGAAGTGTTCGACAAAGATTACCAATACTTGCCGCACGGCGACCTGTTGTCGTTTGAAGAAATCACGCGCGTGGCGCGTCTGTTCGTTGCACATGGCGTTGAAAAGCTGCGCCTGACGGGCGGCGAGCCGCTGCTGCGCAAGAATCTTGAACGCCTGGTCGGCATGCTGCGCGCGTTGCCAACGCCCAGTGGCCGTCCGCTCGATCTCACCTTGACGACCAACGGCTCGATCCTGGCGCGCAAGGCGCGAGCCCTGAAAGACGCGGGCCTGGACCGCGTCACGGTGTCGCTCGACGCGCTCGACGACGGCGTATTCCGCAGCATGAACGATGTCGACTTTTCAGTGGCCGACGTGCTGCACGGCATCGACACCGCGCATGCGGTGGGCCTGGGACCGGTCAAGGTGAATATGGTCGTCAAGGGCGGCACCAATGTCGACCAGATCCTGCCGATGGCGCGCCACTTCAAGGGCTCGCCGACGATCCTGCGCTTCATCGAATTCATGGATGTGGGCGCGTCGAACGGCTGGGACATGCGCGACGTCGTGCCGTCGGGAGACGTGGTGCGCCGCATCTCGGCCGAGCTGCCGCTGGCGCCGGTGGCCGCAAACTACAGTGGCGAGACCGCTTCGCGCTGGCGCTACCTCGATGGCGACGGCGAAATCGGCGTGATTTCCAGCGTCACGCAGGCGTTCTGCGGCGACTGCAGCCGCCTGCGCCTGTCAACCGAAGGCAAACTGTATACCTGTCTGTTCGCCACGCGCGGCCACGACATGCGCGCCCTGCTGCGCGAAGGGCACGACGACCTGGCCCTGAGCGGCGCCATCGCGCAACTGTGGCGCGGGCGGGCTGACCGCTATTCCGAGACACGCTCGGCAGAGACCGGCACGGGCCAGCTGGACGGGCCACGCCGGGTTGAAATGTCCTATATTGGTGGCTGACAGCCGGTGGTTAATCAAACGATGGAGGCAGGCTTGATCAGCGGGTTGATTCTGGCGGGCGGGCGTGGCTCGCGCATGGGCAATGTGGACAAGGGCTTGCAGCCGTTCCGCTCCAGCACGATGGTTGAGCACGTACTGGCGCGTTTGCGGCCGCAGGTCGGGCCCTTGCTGATCAGCGCCAACCGTAATCTCGACACGTACCGCGCATTTGGCGCGCCCGTGCTGACCGACGAGATGGCGGATTTTCCGGGCCCGCTGGCCGGGCTCGAAACGGGCTTGCGTCACTGCACCACGCCGTATCTGCTGACGGTGCCCTGTGATTCGCCATTCCTGCCATCCGATCTAGCTGCGCGCCTGTTCGCTGCACTGCAAGAGCAGGGTGCCGACGTGGCCTACGCCGCAACGCACGAAGCAGGCATGCTGGTCCAGCCGCATCCCGTGTTCTGCCTGGTGCGCGCCGACCGCCTGCCCGTGTTGTCGGCCTATCTTGCCCAGGGTGGCCGCCGGGTCGACGGCTGGTACCGCGACCTGAAGGCCGTTGAAGTCGTGTTCGACGATGCCGATGCCTTCCGCAACATCAACACGCTCGACGAGCTGCGCGGGCTCGAACAACCCGCCTTCCCTGCCAGCCTGGCCCAGGTGGCCAGCTGCATCAACGGCTATGACCCGAACGCGCTGCCGGTGCGCGACGCCCAGCGCATCATCCGCGAATTCGTCCAGCCGGTGCGCGCCGTCGAGATGGTGGCGCTGCGCGCAAGCCTGGGCCGCGTGCTGGCGCGCGACCTGGTCTCACCGATCAACGTGCCGGCGCACGACAATTCCGCGATGGACGGCTACGCGCTGCGCGGCGCCGACCTGCCGCTGGACGGTGTGGCGACGTTCAAGGTGGTCGATATTGTCTATGCGGGCAAGCCGTCCGCTGTCGTGCCCGGTCCTGGCGAATGCGTGCGCATCATGACAGGCGGCGTGATGCCGGCCGGTTGCGACAGCGTGCTGCCGCAGGAATTTGCCGACAGCGGCGACGACGTCGCGATGACCGTGCGCGCCGGCGCCATCCGCGCCGGCGACAACCGCCGGCTGGCCGGCGAAGACCTGAACATCGGCACCGCCGCCCTGAAGGCGGGCCGCATCATCCGTCCGGCCGACCTGGGCCTGTGCGCGTCGCTGGGCTTTGCCGAAATCCCGGTGCAACGGCGTCTGCGCGTGGCGTTCTTCTCCACCGGCGACGAGCTGCGCTCGATCGGCGAGCCGCTGGGCGAAGGCTGCGTCTACGACAGCAACCGCTACACGATCTACGGCATGCTCCAGCGCCTGGGCTGCGAGATCATCGACATGGGCGTCGTGCGCGACAGCCCGGAAGCACTGGAAGACGCGCTGCGTACCGCCTGCGAAAACGCCGACGCGATCATCACGTCGGGCGGCGTCTCGGTCGGCGCCGCCGACTACACCAAACAGGTGATGGCGCAACTGGGCGACGTCACGTTCTGGAAAGTGGGCATGCGCCCCGGCCGGCCGCTGGCATTCGGGCGCGTCACATCGAACGGCCGCAGCGCCTTCCTGTTCGGCCTGCCGGGCAATCCGGTGGCCGTGATGGTGTCGTTCTACTTCTTCGCGCGCGACGCGCTGCTGCAGATGATGGGCGCCAACGCCCCACTGCCGCTGCTGCAGGCCCGGTCAGCCGAAGCGATCCGCAAAAAGCCGGGCCGCACCGAATACCAGCGCGGCATCATCACGCGCGGCGCTGACGGCGCCCCCGAAGTGCGCCTTACCGGCGCCCAAGGCTCAGGCATCCTGCGCTCAATGTCCGAAGCCAACTGCATGGTGGTACTGCACGACGAGCAAGGCAGCGTGGCCGCCGGCGACATGGTCGACATCCTGCCATTCGAAGGCCTGTTCTGACCCCCAACGCAGCGCCACACCTACCGCAACCACCAAATTGTTGCCCCCAGACCCTTACAAAACAATTAGGGTCAGAGTCGAATTGTTTGACAACTTTGGGTAATTGCCCATTAATTCGACTCTGAGGTATCCCGGGTTTCGTGGACATCCGTAATAGGAGACAATAGTCACCATGGATAAAACGACAAAACCCTCGCCCAAGCGGACTATTCACACCAGCGAATTCAAGAGCAAT
>NZ_JCASIK010000003.1:0-753480 GCF_059685835.1 Telluria sp. RB2R28
GCTCCGGGAGCTGCAGGCGGCGCCACCGGCGGATCGCCCCCGACCGGTGGCTCCTGCTCGGCCGGCAGCGCGACCAGCGGCGCCAGCGGTGCGGGCGGCGCGGCCACGGGCGGTTCGGCCACGGGCGGCTCGGCCACCTCGGGTGATGCAAGCTCGGGTGCTGGCGGCAGCGGCGGCGCAGGCGGTGCGACCACCTCCGGCGCAGGCGGCTCGGGCGGCGAAATGACGGCCGGTGCAGGCACCGGCGGCTTCGGCGGCGCCGGCATGGGCGGCAATGGCGGCACCAACAACGTCAGCTCGGGCTCGTTCGACATGTCGAACTCGATGAACAACATCGCCCAGTCGGCAGCCGGCATCTCGATCATCAGCCAGAACAACGGCTTCTCCTCGCTGATCCAGCAAAGCGTCAACGTGCAGTCGAACATGAACGTCGGCGGCGCAGGCCAGTGATCAGGTAACGGGTGCAGGACAAGCAGCGCTCACGCTGCGCGCCCTGCACTCCCGCCATGCGGCGCTTTGCGCGCATGGCGGCCCTTTCGAGCGAGGCATCATGAAACAACTACACCAGATTGGATTTCTCTTGCTGACGGCAGGCGCTGCTCTGCCAGCGGCAGCCCAGATCAACGAGCCGGCCAGATTGCCGGTGGTCGTGCGCTTTTTGTCGACCGTGAACGTGGCGCCGGCCCCCGGCGACGATCTCGCGAGCGGCTGGGGCAAGACCACCGACGCCGCTGTCCTGGGCGACCTGCGCGGCGGCACCGACATCATCACCACCGAAGCGACGCTGGGCGGCACGGTCGGCAACAACACGGCTACCAACGTGACCACCGGCATGAACGTGATCAGCGGCGGCTCGTTCGCCAACTCGTCGGGCTTGCCAGTCGTGATCCAGAATTCCGGCGCGAACGTCCTGATCCAGAACGCGACCGTCATCAACCTGCAATTGCAATGAGCATGGCACCCGGTCCTCACTTGCTGCTGCTGCTCGCACTCTGCGGCGCCGTGCTGGCGCCCCGGAGTGCGAATGCACTTGACCTCGCCGGCGTCGGGCGCGTCAACGTGCCGGTGACCAGTCTCAAGGACATCAAATTCCAGCGCACGCTGCGCCAGCAATACGACTACAGCTGCGGCGCCGCCGCGCTGGCCACCTTGCTGTCGCACCACTATCAGACGCCCACGCCCGAACAGGACGTGTTCCAGCAGATGTATGCCAGCGGCGACCAGGCCAAGATTCACAAAGAAGGTTTTTCGCTGCTCGACATGCAGCGCTTTCTCGCCACGCGGGGCTTTCGCGCCGACGGCTTCAAGCTGCCCATTGAAAAACTGATCGCCGAAAAATTGCCGGCCATTGTCCTGATCACCGACCGTGGCTTCAACCATTTCGTGGTCATCAAGGGCGCCGAAGACGGCCGCATCCTGATTGGCGACCCGTCCACCGGCAACCGCGTCGTGAGCATGGCGCGGTTCCAGGAAATCTGGCGCAACAAGATTCTGTTCGTGATCCACAGCCACAAGGACCAGGTTGCCTTCAATACACCGGAAGACTGGCGCGGCGCGCCGCGTGCGCCGCTGGGCACCGGCATGCACCAGGACCAGCTCAGCGCGACTCTGCCCAAGTTCGGGCCGGGCGATTTTTAACGGGGACCCACCATGCGCCTTCCACCCTTCCCTTTGCACACCGCTTTGCTGGGCCTGCTGAGCCTGTTTATGGGCGCCCTGCCGCTCGCCCAGGCCACCGAGCCCGTCGTACCGGTGCTTGGCAAGCCGGTGGCCGCCACCACGCTGGACGCCGCCCGTGGCGGCTTCGAGGTGGCTGGCGGCCTGTCGCTGTCGCTTGGCATCGAGCGCGTCGTGTCGGTCAACGGCGAAATCATGGCGCGCACGAATATTGCGATCCCCGACCTGGCGGCCATGACGGCCGAGCAGGCGCGCCTGACCCAGGACGCGCTGGGCGCAGCGCGAATGATCCAGATCGGCGGCAACAACTATGCCGCTGCCGACCTCAACCTGCCCAACGGTGCGACGCTGGTCCAGAACACGCTCAGCGGCCAGGATATCCGTACGGCGACCACCATTTCATCGACCGTCAACAGCATGTCGCTGATCAAGGACATCAATTTCCAGTCGACGATCCGTGACGCCGTCGTGCGTTCCCCGGGCGGGCTATGAATGTTCAACACCACCAACAATAACTCTGGAGAATCTGGATGTATCCACACGTCGCGCGGCTCGGCGCTGCGGGCCTGGCGGCGGCCCTTCTGGCGCCGCCTGCACTCGCTCAACAAGGTGTCCCCCTGTCGAACAATGGCGCACAGCCATCCCATACCGAACTGTCGCAATTGAAGGACGAACTGGCGCAGCAACGCGCGCTGGTCAATCGCCTGCTGCTGGAAGTCCAGGCGCAGCGCGAGCAATTGCAGCGCATGGGAACGCCGGCCAATGGCGTACTGCTGTCGCAGCAGCGCGGCACGGGCGGGTCGATGAGTGGCCAGGCGCCGGTCGCCGAGCCACCCGTATTGCCGCCCGCGGTAACAGGCGTGCCGGCGCCGTTGCCACCCCAGCAGCGCCCTGACCAGCCCGGCGTACCCGCCCCTGCACCGGCCCAGCCGCCCGCGCCGGCGCAGGCGCAAAACACCAGCCGCCAGCAGCCGAACCGGCCGCCGGAAGTCGCACCGATCGGCGACCAGCCGGGCGTGCTCACGGCGCCCGGGACCTATGTGCTCGAGCCGTCGATGCAGTACGGCTACTCGTCGAGTAACCGCGTGGCGCTGGTCGGCTACACGGTGATTCCGGCCCTGCTGATCGGCCTGGTGGACGTGCGTGAAATCAAACGCAATACCTTCACCACCGCGATTACCGGCCGCACCGGCATCAGCAACCGGATGGAAGTCGAGGTCAAGCTACCGTATGTGTACCGCTCCGACGCCACCGTCAGCCGGGAAATCTTCACCGGCACGGCGGTCGAGCGCGTGTTCGATACGACCGGCAAGGGCATGGGCGACGTCGAAGTCGCCGGCCGCTACCAGCTCAATAACGGCGGCGCCGACAAGGGCTATTACATTGCCGGCCTGCGCTACAAGAGCCGCACCGGCCGCGATCCGTTCGAAGTGGTCACCGATTGCGAGCGCCGCTGCATCGGCGAAAACGTCACCGGTACCGGCCTGCCGCTGGACCTGCCCACCGGCTCGGGCTTCCACTCGCTGCAAGCGACGCTGACCTGGCTGTATCCATCCGATCCGGCCGTCTTCTTCGGCAACCTGAGCTACGTGCACAACTTCAAGCGCGACGACGTGACGCGTCTGGTACGCAATGGCGAGCGCGAACCACTCGGCTCGCTGCAACCGGGCGCCGTGCTGGGCTTTAACTTCGGGATGGGCCTGGCGCTCAACGACAAGGCGTCGCTGAGCCTGGGCTACGACCACAGCACGATCGGGCGCATGCGCCAGAACGGCGCGACCTCGATCGGCTCGGTGCGTACGCAGCTGGGTACCCTGCTGCTGGGCTACTCCTACCGCCTGAGTCCGAAACGTTCGCTCAACATCGCCGTCGGTGCTGGTGTCACGCGGGACACGCCGGACGTGACGCTGACACTGCGTTTGCCAATGACTTTCTGAGCAGAAATTTATTCTTGAAATCGGTCATGCAGGGGGGATGACTTGTGGTAAATACGGAGACGATTGAAAAATCTTGCTTCCGTTTTAAGAGTTTGCCCTATAATCAGATTCGCAATGTAAGGCGTCACCCTGGTTTTTGTCCTAGGTACGCAAACAGGGCATCAACGTAAAATTAATTTTTGAGGGAATAAAAATGGCGACTGGCATTGTTAAGTGGTTCAATGACGCAAAAGGTTTCGGTTTCATCACGCCTGACGGCGGCGGCGAAGATCTGTTCGCGCACTTCTCGGCGATCAACGCCAACGGCTTCAAGTCGCTGCAAGAAAACCAGCGCGTGACGTTCGACGTCACCACCGGTCCTAAAGGCAAGCAGGCTTCGAACATCCAGCCGCAAGCTTAAGGTCCGCTGGCCCGCTACGGCGGGCAAGCAACGCAAAAGAGCACATCTTCGGATGTGCTCTTTGTCTTTGTGGCGACTGTTTTGGGCGCAGTCAACGTTAAATAGAGACTCGCTTTGAACTGACGAGCAGTCCAGTGGTCCAACCCCTGTCCGCAGCGTCAGGAGTCGATCATGAAAGCGCCACGTTTCAAGGGCTGGTTTGCAAAACTGCCTTCGCTGAACCAACCCCAGCGCCGGCAGGTGCTCGATGCCCTGCATCCTGCAGCCGGGCTGGCTCAGGTGGTCGCGCTCATCAGTGAGGTCAGAGCACCAGGCCGCTGCTGCCCCAGATGCGGCAACGAGCGCTGCTACCGGCACGGGTTCGCCAACGATTTGCAGCGCTACCGCTGCTGTTCCTGCAGCCGCACCTTCAACGATCTGACCGGCACGCCGCTGGCACGGCTCAGGCTCAAGGCCAAATGGCTCGCCTATTCGCAGGTGATGCTCGATTCACTGCCCGTGCGCAAGGCGGCAGACCGCGTCGGCGTACACCGCAACACGGCCTTTCGCTGGCGCCACCGCTTCCTGCATTGGGTCAAGCTCGACCGGCCCGCAGTCCTTAATGGCATCGTCGAGGCTGACGAAACATTCCTGCTCGAATCACAAAAAGGTTCGCGCACGCTCGATCGGCCACCGCGCCACCGTGGCGGCCATGCGGTCAAACGGGGCATTTCCAGCGAACTCGACTGCATCCTGGTCGCGCGCGACCGCGAAGGACGCACGGTCGATGCCGTCACCGGGCGCGGTGTGCTCAAGGCTGCGCAACTCGAGCGTGACTTGCTGCCCAGGCTGGACAGGCAGGCCTTGTTGGTCAGTGACGGTCATCCAGCTTACCGTGCCTTTGCACGCAAGCACAGGATCGCGCACGAGGCGGTCAACCTGCGCGCCGGGGTGCGTGTGAGGCGTCTGGGTAGCCTTGCCATCCATGTGCAGAACGTGAACGCTTACCACCACCGCTTCAAGGCCTGGTTACAGGGCTTTCATGGCGTGGCGTCGCGCTACCTGCCCAATTACCTGGGCTGGCGCTGGGCGCTGGATGGCCAGCGGATCATTTCGCCAGAGCAGTTGCTCCGCATTGCTATCAGCGTCATCAACAGATAATGCTGACTGCGCCAAAAAAAAACCTCCCGCGAAGGAGGTTTCTTGATCTGGCATCGGTCGGGTTATTTACCGATGCGACGACGTGCCAGGCAGAGGCCGGCCAGGCCGAGACCGAGCAATGCGAGCGAGGCCGGTTCGGGAACCGGCTCGACATCATAGCCAACCACCAGGTTATCGAACTCGAACGCGCGGCCGCGGGTTCGGAAACTGAACGACGTGAACTCTTCTTCGGGCTTGAAGAACAGATTGACGTAGATGTTCGAGCTATCTGCATTCGGATTACCCGTCTCGCCGTTGAACATGGTGATCAACGATGCGCCCGTCACCGTCTGGATGATAGCGCCGACAGCGTTGTAGAAGATCAGATCATTGTAAGTATCGATCGATCCGTAATACAGGCCGAGGTAGTTCAGGGTAGCGCCGTTGCCGAGCGCGTTCAGCAAGCCAGTGTAGTTGAAATTGACTTCTGACGTGCTCGCGCCGCTGCCAACGCCCGGGCCGTAAGCAAAATACGTCTTGTCGTTGGCTGGCGCTGCATACACGCTTGGCATGTGACCTTTCGCATACCCCAACCCGCCGCCCGATACGGTGGAGACGGCAACCATATTGGCTGCCATCGTTGGTCCGCCACCGGGGGCATCGAACGTTTCTACAAACACATTTTTTGTTTGCAGACTCGTCTTGCCAGACCCGTCCGCCGCGACTGCGGAGGCGTACGTGATTTCTACAGCTTGTGTCACAGAAGCTGACATCAGCAATACCGATGCCAGGCAAGGAACCAAGGCTTTATTCATGATAGGTCTCCGGTGGGTTGAGACTTAGTATTTAGCATTAACCATGCCACCGGAAAAAACCTATAACAAACAGTTGCTTAGCAATAAATCTTTGCAGCAACGTAATTGTTATCGACAGTATGTTACTTTTATATACTCTACGTTACGCGCGTGGCGTAGGGCGCCTTGAAGGGGCAGCTTCCTGCGACTGCCAGACAGTCATGCCCCCGTTTGCAGTACCAGGAGTGCGCCGCGCTGGCAATCAGCAGCCGCAGCTACCCGAGCCGCAGCCGCCGCCGCCCGACTTTGCCGCCGCCACTTCCGCGAACTGTGTCACCGGCGCGCGGCCGCTCTCTTCGTCGTAGCCAGCCGCCTGCAGGCGCGCCACGTACTGCTTCCACAGCGATTCCTGGCTGCGGCCCAGCTCATACAGGTAGTCCCAGCTGAAGATGCCGGTATCGTGGCCGTCCGAGAAGGTCGGCTTGATCGCGTAGTTGCCGACCTGCTCGACGTCGGCGATGCCGACTTCGCGCTTGCCAAGTTGCAGCACTTCCTGGCCCGGGCCGTGGCCCTTCACTTCGGCCGACGGCGAATACACGCGCAGATATTCGAACGGGAGGGAAAAGGCGCTGCCGTCGTCGTAGGCGACGTCGAGCACGCGCGATTTCTGGTGGACAGTCAATTCGGTTGGATGTGGCATGACACTCTCTTTATCAGGAAAAACGGCGCGCGATGGCAGCGCCCAATTGGTCGTGCAGCGCACGACGCGCCGCGAGGATAGCAGGTTCCGTCGCGCGCACCGCCTGCGCCCACACGGGCGCCGGGAAATGCGCATCGTCGGCGAAGCGAGGGATGATGTGCCAGTGCAGGTGTGGGACCACGTTGCCGAGGCTGGCCACATTGACCTTCAATGGCTGCATCACCTCGCGCACCGCCGTCTCCACCTGGAACACGGCGTCGTTGATCAAGAAGCGGTCGTCCGCCGACAGGTCGCTCATCTCGCGCACATGGTCGTGCCAGATCACGCGGCAAAAGCCGGGATAGTTCGCGTCGTCGACGACGATGACGCTGAACTTCTCGCCGGCCCATGCAGTGGGCAGCGACAGGTCGCACAGCTCGCAACCCGGTTCGCGCAGCGCCGTCATACCAGCACCCGCTCGATGCCGCCCGCATTGGCGCGTGCGACGTACTCGGGCAGCCAGTTCTCGCCCAGCAGGTGCTTGGCGATTTCGACGACGATGTAGTCGGCCGTGGTGCCCGAATCGTCGTTGTAGCGGCTCAGGCCCTGCAGGCACGACGGGCAGCTGGTGAGAATCTTGACGTCGCCCTTGAATCCATCTTCGCGCAGCTTGTCGGCGCCCTTGACCATCTCGCCTTCCTTGCGCGAGCGGACCTGGGTCGCGATGTCCGGCCGCGAGACGGCAAACGTGCCCGACTCGCCGCAGCAGCGATCGTTCTTCTCGATCTTCACGTTGTCCACCGTCGACACCAGCGCGTTGACCGTCTTGATCGAATCCTGCAGCTTCATCGGCGTGTGGCATGGCTCGTGGTACATGTAGCGGGTGCCGTTCACGCCTTCGAGCTTGACGCCTTTTTCGAGCAGGTATTCATGGATGTCCATGATGCGGCAGCCCGGGAAGATCTTCTCGAACTGGTACGTCGCCAGCTGGTCGTAGCAGGTGCCGCACGAGACCAGCACCGTCTTGATGTCGAGGTAGTTGAGCGTGTTGGCCATCCGGTGGAACAGCACACGGTTGTCCGTCACCATCTTCTCGGCCTTGTCGAACTGGCCGGCGCCGCGCTGCGGATAACCGCAGCACAGGTAACCCGGCGGCAGCACGGTCTGCACGCCCACTTCCCACAGCATGGCCTGCGTGGCCAGGCCCACCTGCGAGAACAGGCGCTCGGATCCGCAGCCCGGGAAGTAGAACACGGCCTCGGTGTCGGCATTGGTCTTCTTGGGGTTGCGGATGATCGGGACGATCTTGTCGTCTTCGATGTCCAGCAGCGCGCGCGCCGTTTTCTTGGGCAGGTTTCCCGGCATCTTCTTGTTGATGAAGTGGATGACCTGCTCGCGCACGGGCGCCTTGCCGGTCGTCGGCGCAGGCGCGGCCAGCTGCGGCTTGGCAAAGCCCTTGAGCATGCGGTTGCCGAAGCGCTGCGCCTTGAAGCCGAAGTCGACCATCACCTTGCGCGTGGCATTGATGGTGGTCGGATCGGTGGCGTTCAGGAAGAACATCGCCGCGCGGTTGGCCGGCTTGAAGCTGCGCTTGTCCATCTTGCGCAGCAGGTTACGCATGTTCATCGACACGTCGCCGAAGTCGATATTGACCGGGCATGGCGTGACGCACTTGTGGCACACGGTACAGTGGTCCGAGACGTCCTCGAACTCTTCCCAGTGCCGGATCGAGACGCCGCGGCGGGTCTGCTCTTCGTACAGGAACGCTTCGATCAGCGCCGACGTGGCCAGGATCTTGTCGCGCGGCGAATACAGCAGGTTCGCCTGTGGCACGTGCGTCGTGCAGACGGGCTTGCACTTGCCGCAGCGCAAACAGTCCTTGATGCTGTGGGCGATCTCGCCGATATCGCTTTGCTGCATGATCAGCGACTCGTGGCCCATCAGGCCAAACGACGGCGTGTAGGCGTTGCGCAGGTCGGCGTGGGCGCCTTCCAGATTGAGCAGCTTGCCCTTGTTGAAGCGCCCTTCCGGATCGACGCGGATTTTATAGTCGCGGAATTCCTGGATTTCTTCGTCCTTCAGGAATTCGAGCTTGGTGATGCCGATCCCGTGTTCGCCCGAGATCACGCCGTCGAGCGAGCGCGCCAGCTTCATGATGCGCTCGACCGCCTTGTGCGCATCCTGCAGCATGTCGTAGTCGTCCGAGTTCACCGGCAGATTGGTGTGGACGTTGCCGTCGCCGGCGTGCATGTGCAGCGCGACGAACACGCGCGAACGCAGGATGCGCTTGTGGATCGCCGTGCTCTCGTCGAGGATGCAGGTGTAGGCGCTGCCGTTGAAGATCTGGCGCAGCGGGGAACGTAGCTCCTGCTTCCAGGAGATGCGCACCGTGTGGTCCTGCACCAGGTCGAACAGGCGTGCATCGGGCTGGATCGCCAGGCGCGCATCGAAGGCGGCCGACAGATGATCGAGCCCGAGCGATTCGAGCTCCTCGCGCACGTCGACCAGCGGCGCATCCAGATTGGCCAGGATGAAGCTCCAGCGCTTGGTCACCAGGTCGACCAGCGCGCGCGCCTGCAGCGGGCGGTCGCCCATGATCTCGTCGCGCTCGACGCCTTCGCCGCTGCTGGCATCGTCGCTCTTGGCCAGCGGCAGATGGTCGCTCGCCAGGTAGTCGCGCAGGCCGTCGGCCAGCTGCAGCTTGTTCTTGATCGACAGCTCGACGTTGATGCGCTCGATGCCGTCGGTGTATTCGCCCATGCGCGGCAGCGGAATGACCACGTCTTCATTGATCTTGAAGGCGTTGGTGTGGCGCGCAATCGCCGCCGTGCGCGCCCGGTCGAGCCAGAACTTCTTGCGCGCTTCGGGGCTGACGGCGACAAAGCCTTCGCCCACGCGGGTATTCGCGATGCGCACGACTTCGGAGGCAGCCAGCGCCACCGCGTTTTCGTCGTCGCCGACGATGTCGCCGAACAGCGCCATCTTCGGCAGCACGCCGCGCTTGGACTTGGTGGCGTAACCGACCGCGCGCAGATAGCGCTCGTCCAGGTGCTCCAGGCCCGCCAGGCGCAGTGTGGAAAACGCCGGGTCGCCGTTCTTCGGCAAGCCGTTGAGGTAATTCGTGATCTCGACGATCGACGGAATCGCGTCGCGCGCCTGGCCGAAGAATTCGAGGGCCACGGTACGCGTGAACTTCGGCATCTTGTGCAGGATCCAGCGGCCCGACGTGATCAGGCCATCGGTGCCCTCTTTCTGGATGCCCGGCAGGCCGGAGAGGAATTTATCGGTGACGTCCTTGCCCAGGCCTTCCTTGCGAAAGCGCTTGCCGTCGATGATCAAGGTCTCGGTGCGAAATGGCGCGCCTTTCGGTGCGCCCTTGACCGACGGATGCGTCCACTCCAGCAAAAATTCGGCCTGCGGCGCATCGTGAATCTTGCCCAGGTTGTGGGCAATGCGCGTGACATCGAGCCAGTCGCCGTTGGGGTCGACCATGCGCCACGAAGCCAGGTTGTCGAGCGCGGTGCCCCACAACACGGCCTTCTTGCCGCCCGCGTTCATCGCGATATTGCCGCCCACGCACGATGCGTGCGCCGACGTCGGATCGACCGCGAACACGAAGCCGGCCTTCTCGGCCGCCTGCGACACGCGCTGCGTGACCACGCCCGCATAGGTGTGGATGGTCGCGTACTCGCGGTCCAGGCCCGGCATGGCGGTCATTTCGACTTCGCCGATGCCGATCAGCTTTTCGGTATTGATCACGGCCGACATGGGCGTGAGCGGAATCGCGCCGCCCGTGTAGCCGGTGCCGCCGCCGCGCGGGATGATGGTCAGCCCGAGCTCGATGCAGCCCTTGACCAGGCCGGCCATCTCGTCTTCGGTGTCCGGCACCAGCACCAGGAACGGGTACTCGACGCGCCAGTCGGTGGCGTCGGTCACGTGCGAGATGCGGTGCATGCCGTCGAAGCGGATATTGCGCTTGTCGGTGTACGCGCCCAGCACCTTCAGGGCGCGCTTGCGCAGGTCGTAGGTCTCGGAGAATTCGCGGCCGAAGTCGTCGACCGCGCGGCGCGCGGCCGCCAGCAACTGCTCGACGGCGCTGCTGCGCGCTGCGACCACGGCCGGGTCGCCGTCATCCTGGGCGTCGACCGTGGTACGGCGCTTGTCGACCTCGGCCAGGCGGTGGTGCAGCGCCTCGATCAGGTTGGCCCGGCGTTTCGGGTTGTCCAGCATGTCGTCCTGCAGGTACGGATTGCGCCGCACGACCCAGATGTCGCCCAGCACCTCGTACAGCATGCGCGCGGAGCGGCCGGTCTGGCGGGCGCCGCGCAAGCTGCCCAGCAACTCCCACGACGACTCACCGAGCAGCCGGATCACGATTTCGCGGTCCGAGAACGAGGTGTAGTTATAGGGAATCTCGCGCAGGCGCGCGGGCGCGTTATCGGCTAGCAGGGTATGGATGTGTGCGGGGGCGTTCATGAATACTCGTCGACAGTCGGACAGGCCCGAAGGACGTTCATTCTATCGTATTGCGTTGCACCACGCTTGGGGCGGCCCCATCCGCCGTTGCGCGCGACGCAACAAAATATTCATGCTGTGTCGTATATGCAAACATTATTCACCCGCATACGCCGGCGCGCGGTATTTATCAAGCCGGACGCCGGGAATGGCATACGTCGTCCGGCCCGGCTTGCACCGTTATCTTGGACTGTCCGGCACCTCGAATGCATCGCCAGTCTCAAAGAAATGCCCGCCAGCCACGTAGTGAATGCTTTTCTTGCCACCTGCCGCCATATTCCAGTGCCCATCGGCAAACACCGCCGGATCCGCCCATGCCGCCACGACTTCGCCCAGGAACAGGTCGTACGTGTCCTGGATGTGCGGTTCGGGCAGTACGCGGCACTCGAGCCAGGCCAGGCAGCCGTCGAGCAGCGGCGCGCCGACCTGCTCGCCGGTCCAGGCGCTGGCGCCGAAGGCTGCAAACTTGTCGACGTCGCGCCCCGATGTCGAGCCAACTTGCAGGGTCAGGCGCGCCAGCTCGCGCGACGGCACGTTCAGCGCGAATTCGCCGGACGCCTCGATCATGCTGCGGGTGAGCGTGTTCTTGTCGATCACCACCGCGACCTTGGGCGGATCGAAATCGAGCGGCATCGACCAGGCGGCCGCCATCACATTGACGGCGTCGCCGTGACGACTGGACACCAGGACCGTCGGCCCGTGGTTCATCAGGCGGTAGGCTTTGGCGAGGGGTACGGGAACGCGGTCGGTCATGCCGGAGTCCTTGAATTGATGGCGCGGGCAGTCAGCGCTGCGCCGGCGGGATGTCCTGGAGCGGCGCGGCGAACACGGCGTGCGCGGCCGGATCGATGGGGCGGTGTTTCACGGTCGTGCCGGCCGGATCGTTGGCCAGGTAATTGCCATTCTTGCGATCCTGCGCGGGCCGGATCGGCCGCGGCACGAAACCGCCGCCGCAGTTCGGGCATACGTTCAGCAAGACGGTATCGACGCAGGTGGCGCAGAACGTGCATTCGTACGAGCAGATGCGCGCCTGTTCCGATGCCGGTGGCAGCGCGACGTTGCAGTGTTCGCAGGTGGGACGCAGTTCAAGCATGGCAAAACTCCCTGGGTGGCACGACGGTGGACTTGCAGCGAGTCTAGCCCGTAATCCGCGTCAGCATGTCGCCGAGCGATTTCCAGAAACTGTCCGGCACGTACAGCAGCGCCAGCGTCATGGTGAGGTAGCGCGCAAACTTGCCGATCGCCATATACATCAGGCTCGGCCAGAACGGCAGGTGCAGCCAGCCGGCCAGCGTGCACAGCGGATCGCCCACGCCCGGCAGCCACGACAGCAGCATCGTCTTGGCGCCGTAGCGCTTGAGCCAGCCGAACCAGCGGCTCTGGCGCTCTTTGGCAAACGCCACCTTGGCGCGGTAGCCAAGGAAGTAATCGACCGCCCCGCCCAGCGTATTGCCGACGGTGGCCACGAGGATCGCGGGCCAGAACAGCGCCGGATTGGCCTTGATTACCGCAAACACGGCAGGCTCAGAACCGAGCGGCAGCAGCGTGGCGGAAATAAAACTGATGATGAAGACGGAGGTCAGCCCGACAGTCGGCGCCGCAACGAGGTCAAGCAGCCATTGGACAGCGGTTTCGATCATGCGAGCTTAGGCGAGGGAAATAGGCGTCCATTATAATGGTCCGGAACTTTCGTCACGACACGATACGATCGCCTGTCACCCAGCGCGCCGGATCGTACTGCGCGCCACGGTCACCCACCCTAGCGGAACAGTTTGCGTCGTCCGTCCCGCCAGCCGCATTGGCCTGACCCTTGTGTTTCGACCATGACTACCGACTATCTCAAAAAAATCCTGACCGCGCGCGTCTATGACGTTGCCGAACAAACGCCCCTCGATCTGGCCCCCACGCTGTCCGCGCGCATGGGCAACCGCATCTATTTCAAGCGCGAAGACATGCAGAGCGTGTTCAGCTTCAAGCTGCGCGGCGCCTACAACAAGATGGCCAACCTGACGCCCGAGCAGCGCGCCCGCGGCGTGATCTGCGCCTCGGCCGGCAACCATGCCCAGGGCGTGGCCCTGTCGGCCTGCCGCCTCGGCTGCCGCGCGCTGATCGTGATGCCCACGACCACGCCGGGCGTCAAGATCGACGCCGTCAAGGCGCGCGGCGGCGCCAGCGTCGAGATCGTGCTGCACGGCGACTCGTACACCGACGCCTACAACCACGCCCTGCTGCTGGAAAAAGAACAGCGCATGACCTTCGTGCACCCGTTCGACGATCCGGACGTGATCGCCGGCCAGGGCACGATCGGCATGGAAATCCTGCGCCAGCATTCCGGCCCGATACACGCGATCTTCGTCGCCATCGGCGGTGGCGGCCTGATCGCGGGCATCGGCGCCTACGTCAAGGAAATTCGTCCTGACATCAAGATCATCGGCGTGCAGACGCTCGATTCGGACGCGATGGCGCGCAGCCTGAAGGCCGGGCACCGCGTCACGCTGAACGATGTCGGCCTGTTTTCCGACGGCACCGCGGTGCGCCTGGTGGGCGAAGAAACCTTCCGCGTCGCCCAGATGGTGGTCGACGAGATCATTCTGGTCGACACCGACGCGATCTGCGCCGCGATCCAGGACGTGTTCCAGGACACGCGCAGCATTCTCGAGCCGGCCGGCGCACTGGCCATCGCCGGCGCCAAGGCGTATATCGAACGCTCGCAGATGGACCGCGAGCCGGTCAAGGGTGAAACGCTGGTGGCCGTGGCGTGCGGCGCCAACATGAACTTCGACCGCCTGCGCTTCGTTGCCGAGCGCGCCGAGCTGGGCGAGTCGCGCGAAGCCGTGTTCGCGGTCACCGTGCCCGAGCAGCGCGGTAGCTTCCGCAGTTTCTGCGGCCTGGTCGGGCCACGCAACGTGACTGAATTCAATTACCGCATCAGCGATGCCAGCGAAGCACATGTGTTCGTCGGCGTGCAGGTGGGCAGCCGCAGCGAGTCCGGACTGCTGGCGCGCACGTTTGAAGAGCATGGCTACAAGACGCTCGACCTGACCGGCGACGAGCTGGCCAAGCTGCATATCCGCCACTTGGTGGGCGGCAAAAGTTCGCTGGCCCACGATGAATTGCTGTATCGTTTCGAGTTCCCTGAACGGCCGGGCGCGCTGATGCGCTTCCTGGACAGCATGGCGCCGAACTGGAACATCTCACTGTTTCACTACCGCAACCAAGGCGGCGATGTGGGCCGCATTCTCGTGGGGCTGCAAGTGCCGCCGACTGAAATGGCCGAGTTCCGGCAATTCCTGGCGTCGCTCGGTTACCGTTACTGGGACGAAAGCAGCAATCCCGTCTATAAATTGTTTTTGGGCGCCTAGCTCCCTACCCGACTCAATGCCCGTAGGGTGGGCGGCTATGCCGCCCACGCGCTCATACGCACCACGCTCCGTGGTAAATGAAGGCGGGGTGAACGCGTGAACGGGAAACCCGTCCACCCTACGTGCCTGACATGACTACCTGGTTCCTACTTCTATGAATACACCTGACCAATCGCCCCTCGGCAAATCCTCCGCCTACCAGAGCCTGTACGCGCCCGAGCTGCTGTTCCCGATCGCGCGCCAGCAAAAGCGCGATGAGCTCGGCCTGTTTGCGGATGCCGGCACCATGCCGTTCTTCGGTGTCGATATCTGGAACGCCTACGAACTGTCGTGGCTGAACATGCGCGGCAAGCCACAGGTGGCGATTGCGACGATCACGGTACCTGCCGATTCGCCGAACATCGTCGAGTCGAAATCGTTCAAGCTCTACCTGAACTCGTTCAACCAGACCCGCCTGGCCGGTCCGGACGCCCTGCTGGCCCTGCTGCGCGACGATCTGTCGGACGGCTTCGGTGCGCCGGTCCACGTCACGCTGACCAGCCCGGAAGCATTCGGTGCGATCAAGATGGGCGAACTCGACGGCGTGCTGCTGGACCGCCTCGATGTCGAGATCGACGGCTACTCGCCGTCCCCGGAACTGCTCAGCGCAGACGATGAGAACGGACAAGTCGAAGAAACGCTGGTGTCGCACCTGCTCAAGTCGAACTGCCTGGTCACGGGCCAGCCGGACTGGGGCACGGTGCAGATCCGCTATGTCGGCCCGCAGATCGACCAGGAAGGCTTGCTGAAATACCTGATTGGCTTTCGCGAACACAACGAGTTTCATGAGCAGTGCGTCGAGCGCATCTTCATGGACGTGCTGCGCCAGTGCAAGCCGACCAAACTGGCCGTGTACGCCCGCTACACGCGGCGCGGCGGCCTGGATATCAACCCATGGCGCGCCAACTTCTCCACCGGCAAACCACCGAATCTGCGTGGCGCGCGCCAGTAAATATCGCGTTTCTGACAGGATGCGACTTGCACGCCTGTACGTTTTTGGCGACAGCCGTGCGCCGTGCCTGTCAGTAAGCACAGGCATGACGCGCTGCTGAAACTGCTTGTTTTTTGAGCAGATCGCGTGCAAAAATCGGCCAATCTCAACGCAAGCATGTATTTACTGGTCGCGTTCTGCGATTTGCTAAAAAAATTGCGTGGTGGCGTTAACATGAATCAACGCCGCCGCTGCCCTGTTTCGACGGGTACCGTGCGACCGTCCCGCCAACTGCCCTGATGCTCGCGATTTCGAGTGTCCCGGGCATAAAACAGGCCTATAATCCGTGCTCGCAAGCACGCCACTTGTGCCGCGCACTTGTGCCACGCACCCCATGTTATGACCAATTTAAGCAAAATCCTCTCGCTCGAAAACGTCCAGCTCGACATTGAAGTGTCGAGTAAAAAGCGCGCCTTCGAGCAAGCCGGCCTGATCTTCGAGAACAATTGCGGTATTGCCCGTTCGATTGTGTCCGACAACCTGTTCGCCCGCGAACGTCTCGGCTCCACCGGCCTCGGCCACGGCGTGGCCGTCCCGCATGGCCGCATCAAGGGCAGCAAGAGCCTGAAGGCGCCCCTGGCCGCGTTCGTGCGCCTGAAGGAACCGATTCCGTTCGAGTCGCCCGATGGCCAGCCGGTGAGCCTGCTGTTCTTCCTGCTGATTCCGGACCACGTCACGCAGCAGCACCTCGAGATCCTGTCGGAAATCGCCGAGCTGTTCTCGGACGAAGCCATCCGCACTGCGCTGGCAACCGATGCCGACCCGAAGGCCGTCCACGAGCGTATTATCAACTGGCAACCCAGCCTGCAAGCTCTGGGTTAAACTTCACGTCACTGCGAACGCGCGGCAATCATGTCGCGCGCCTTTTTTTGTGACGAAGACGATGCCCATGCTGCAGTCCCCGCTGACCATTCAACGGCTGTACGACGATAACCGCGACAGCCTGCAGCTCGGCTGGTTCGCGGGCTTTCCCGGCGGCGAACGCCAGATCGCCGGCGACGCCGCGTCGGCCGCCGACCAGGTTGGCCACCTGAACCTGATCCACCCAGGCCGCATCCAGGTCTTCGGGCACCAGGAACTCAATTATTACCACCGCCTGAAAGCCAATTCGCGTACCCACGTGATTGGCGAACTGATCGGCGGCGGCCCGCCTGCGCTGATCATCGCGCAGGGGCTCGAAACACCGCCCGACATCCTCGCGATCTGCGACGAGCAGAACATCCCGCTGTTTTCCACGCCGCTGCCGGCAGCGCAGGTGATCGACTTCCTGCGCGTGTACCTGTCCAAAAAGCTGGCGCAGCGCGTGATCATGCATGGCGTGTTCATGGACGTGCTGGGCGTGGGCGTGCTGATCACCGGCGAATCCGGCCTGGGCAAGAGCGAACTGGGCCTGGAACTGATTTCGCGTTCGCACGGCCTGGTGGCCGACGATGCGGTGGAATTCTCGCGCATCGCACCGAACATGATCGAGGGCCGCTGCCCGCCGCTGCTGCAAAACCTGCTCGAGGTGCGCGGCCTGGGCCTGCTGGACATCAAGGCGATCTTCGGCGAGACGGCGGTGCGCCGCAAGATGCGCCTGAAGCTGATCGTCCACCTGGTCAAGCGCGGCGCGCTGGACGAAGAAGTCGAGCGCCTGCCCTTCCATTTCCCGACCGAAGACGTGCTGGGCCTGCCGATCCGCAAGGTCGTCATCCCGGTGGCGGCCGGCCGCAACATCGCCGTGCTGCTCGAGGCAGCCGTGCGCAACACGATCCTGCAACTGCGCGGCATCGACACGCTGCAGGAATTCATGGAGCGCCAGCGTCAGGCCATGAGCGCCGATTGACCCGGTGCCCGCGGCCCGCGGGTGTACGGCTGACCGGCGCTTGCGGTATCATCGCGTCTATGCACATCGTCCTCATTACCGGAATTTCCGGCTCGGGTAAATCCGTGGCCCTGAATGTCCTGGAAGACGCCGGTTACTACTGCGTCGACAACCTGCCGCCGGCCCTGCTGACAGCCCTCGTCAATACCGTCAGCGAAAGCGGCGGCGGCAAGATCGCCGTCGCGGTCGACGCGCGCAGCGCCGAATCGCTGGCCGAACTGCCCGTCAGCGTGCGGCGCCTGCGCGAGGACGGCCACTCGGTCAAGGTCATGTTCCTGACCGCGAGCACCCATTCGCTCGTGGCGCGTTTCTCCGAAACCCGCCGCAGCCATCCGCTGTCGCACGAGCTGCGTCCGGGTGAAAACCCGGCCTCACGCCGTACCCTGATCGAGTGCATCGCTGAAGAACGCGAGCGCCTGTCATCGATCGAGAACCTGGGCCACGTGATCGACACGTCCGAGCTGTCGTCGAACAAGCTGCGCGGCTGGATCAAGGAACTCGCCGAGATCGACCACGCACCGCTGACGCTGTTCTTCGAATCGTTCGCCTTCAAGGTCGGCGTGCCGCTCGACGCCGACTTCGTGTTCGACGTGCGCGCGATCCCGAATCCGTACTACGACCTGGCGCTGCGTCCGCTCACCGGCAAGGATGCGCCCGTGATCGCCTTCCTCGACGCACAACCGAGCGCCGTCGAGATGCTGTCCGACATCCAGAACTTCGTCGCCAAGTGGCTGCCGTCATTCAAGACCGACAATCGCAGCTACCTGACGGTGGCGGTCGGCTGCACGGGTGGACAGCATCGTTCGGTGTACATGGCCGAACACCTGGGCGCGCACTTCGGCGCGACCGAGCGGGTGATTGTCAGGCATCGCGAGCAGCCGAAGCATCGGGCGGCCTAGCTCGACGTCAGAACCAGGCGTCGGTGAATCTGCGCTGCCTCGATGTGGTGCTTTCTCCCTTTGTGGCCGACTAGCGGCCGCATCATCAAATTATTTGAAAGCAATAAACGAATAGATCATTACCTGTTAGCTGACTAGGCTGTGAATCTCCTCCATACTTTCAAAGGATTTACGATGCTGCAGTTATCAGGGAAGGTAGCAATCGTCACTGGCGCAAGTTCAGGCATTGGCTACGAAACGGCCAAGCTATTCGCAAGCGAAGGTGCGAAGCTGGTCGTCACCGCTCGCCGCCAGGGTGAACTTGCCAAACTGGTCGCGGAAATCGAGCGCCATGGAGGTGAGGCAGTTGCCATTGCCGGGGACATCAGGGACGAGAGCCTTGCGCGCTCATTGGTTGAGATGGCAGAAAGCCGCTTTGGCGGACTCGACATCGCTTTCAACAACGCTGGTATGACAGGGGACACCGCCCCAGTGGCCGATATACCGACTGACGCCTGGCAAGCTACGCTCGATACAAATTTGACGGGCTCTTTTCTTGGTGCGAAGTACCAACTGCCCGCAATGATAAAACGAGGCGGCGGTTCGATCATTTTCACGTCGACATTCGTCGGAAGCACCGTGGGTTTTCCAGGAATGGGGGCATACGCTGCCAGTAAAGCTGGACTGATCGGCCTGATGCAGGTCATCGCCGTGGAATATGGCATGCACGGTATTCGCGCCAATGCTTTACTCCCAGGGGGAACCGATACACCGATGGGCCGAGCGACCGCCAATACGCCTGAGGCACTGGCTTTTGTAAAAGACTTGCACGCCCTCAAACGCATTGCACGGCCGGAGGAAATCGCCCGCTCGGCACTCTATCTCGCTTCTGATGCCTCCAGCTTCAGCACTGGCTCGACCCTTTTGGTGGATGGTGGCGTATCAATCAACCGCACATGACAGAAGAAATGCCGGTGACACCAGCATCCCTGATGCGAATGTCGCCGTCATGTCAGATTGGACCGATTACCTTACCACCAGTGTAGTACACGTAGGTCAGCGGCCCATCAGGAATAATCTGGCTAATTTCCATTGATTGGTTCTGCTTTTAAGGTACTGCGACCGTCACATTATTTCAGCACCGACGCCGCATTTACAATCCGCACATCATGCATCTGGTGCAGATACGACTCGAGATATCCCTTGTGCGACGCACCGACGATGACCAGCATGCGCTGACCGGGCCGCATGCCCAGCACGTCCCGGATATTGGCCGCCATGCGCAGGTTGCGCGTTTCCCAGTAACCCACGTACTGACGGCCGAAGCGCTGCACTGACGGCTCGTTGAGCGCCGCGCCGAAGTCGCTGTGGTAGACCAAAGCCCCCTGACCAGGCGCATTGTCGGCGCGGTACATCGCCAGCACGCCCTCGGCACTGGCCAGCAAGTCCTCCTGCGCCTTGTCCACCGCCGTGCGCTGCTTCGTGGCAGGGTTGTCCCACGCTTTCATCAGCGCATTGCCAAACGCCTTCTGGTCTTCAGACGCGCTGTCGGCGGTATGGTCGTCCATCGCATACAGGCGCTCGTGCCCGAGCCGGGCCGCCAGGCGCGCACCGATCAGCAGGCTTTCGTCGCGTCTGGTTTCCAGCTTCACGAGCACACCGACCAGTGCGGCGTCCAGGCCGTCGCCAGCGCGGCGCTCGGCCTCGGGCAGGCGCAGCCACTGCACCAGCGCCGATGCCTCCTCGCCGCCAGCCAGGAACAGCGCCGCAAGGCGCCGGCGCTGCGCGGGTGTGGGCGCATCTAGCCAGGTTGCCAGCAAGGCCTCGGCGGCCTCGGTCGCTGCCGGGACATCCAGCCCCGTGGCCAGACGGGCCGGCGCGGTATCCCGGCAGTAGGAATCGATCGAGTCCTTGTAGCGGGCAGGGTAGCGTCGCATGAAGTCGCACTGCGGCCCGGATACCGCCTCGATCGCAATCGCCTGCGGCTTCCATGCGGCCAGGCGCTCGTTCAGCAGCGTCAGGCTGGCGGCCTGGAAGGTTTTCGGCAATTGCGACAGATGGGGCGAACCCAGCACCAGCACCTCGTTGGCAGGACCGGAGGCCGGCCCCTTGAATGTGCTCGCATTGAAGTCAGGCTGCCAGGCCTGGGCGGCGACGCTGCCGCACAAGGTCATCGACAGCAGCAAGGCGGTCATGCGCATCGGGGGTCCTCATCGGTTCATGAAGCCACGATGTTTGCACCGCCTGCGCGAAAAGTCACGCGCAAACGGATATGCATGAAGAGGCTTACGCGAGATGGCGCAGCGGGTGCGCGTGCGCCGGCCACACCGGCGCGAAGAAGTGCGCGACCATCGCGTCGGTCACGAGGTCGAGCGAGGGCGGATTCCATTGCGGCGCATTGTCCTTGTCGATCACGAGCGCGCGCACGCCTTCGAGCACTTCGCCATGCTCGAAGTTGCGGCGCACCAGCGAGCGCTCCAGGCGCAGACAGTCGGCGACATCGAGCGACGCGCCGCGCAGCAGCAGCTCGCGCGTCACGCACATCATCAACGGTGAGCGCTGACGCATCGCGCGCAACGCCTTCTGCGCGAACGGCGTGTCGTCACCCTCGAGCGACGCCATGATCGCCGCCACCGAGTCCGCGCCAAAGTGCGCATCGATGCGCGCACGGTTGGCCTGCAATTCACTCTCGCCGGCATGCTGGATGGCGAACGCGCGGATCGCCGCCGGCAGATTCGCGCCCGGCGTCGCCTCGATCAGCGCGTGCAACGCCGCCAGGTCTGCGCCCGGCACGAACACGTCGGCCAGGCCCACGTACAGTGCGTCGGCCGCGCCGATCGTCAAACCGGTCAAGCCCAGAAACATCCCCAGTTGCCCCGGCGCGTGCGACAGGAAATGGCTGCCGCCGACATCGGGGAACAGGCCGATATTCACCTCTGGCATTGCCATCCTGGTGCGCTCGGTGACGATGCGCAGGCCGCAATCGGGCCCACCCTGCGCGATGCCCATGCCGCCGCCCATGACCACGCCGTCCATCAGCGCGATATACGGTTTCGGATAAAAATGGATCAGGTGGTTGAGCGCGTATTCTTCGGTGAAGAAATCTTCGAGCAGTGCGCTGCCGCCTTGCGGCGAGGCGTTGCCGACGTCGTGGAAGAAGCGGATATCGCCGCCGGCGCACAGCGCTTTTTCACTGCTGCTGGTGATCACGACGGCATCGACCGCGGCGTCGAGCTGCCAGTCGAGCAGGATCGTGGTCAGTGCGCGCACCATGTCCAGCGACAGCGAATTGAGCGCCTTGGGCCGGTCGAGGGTAATGATGCCGGTACGGTTGGCGATGCGGGTCAGGACGTGTTCGGGCATGGCGTGATCCATCGAAAGGAAACACGTATTTTACCGGCAGCGGGATGCAAAAAGGGCGTCCCGAAAAGACGCCCCTGGCGGTGGTGACCTGCGCTCGATCAGGCGGCAGCGACGTCTGCTTCGTTGACGTCCAGGCGTTTGATCGCTGTGCGGTTATGGTCTTTGAGCATCTGCTTGTGCTTCAGGATTTGTCGATCCAGTTTATCCATCAACATGTCGATCGCGGCGTACAGGTCTTGCGCGACGCTCGCCACGTGCAGGGTCTTGCCCGACACCTGGACATTGATTTCAGCTTTTTGCCTTTTTTCTTTTTCAGTGAGGTTATCGACGGCCAGGAAGACGTGGGTATCTATGACTTGATCGAAATGGCGAATAATGCGTTCCAGCTTATTCTGAACGTATTCACGGATGGCAGGGGTGACTTCGAGATGGTGACCACTGATGGTGAGGTTCATACACACTCCTTTGAAGATGTCACGTCGCTTGCACCACACAGGAGCTGAAGGCACAGACTGTATGAGCGGCGTTGTTACAAGGCTTTGCGGAGACTGACGGGGGGGATCTTGAGCGCTTCACGGTATTTTGCGACCGTCCTGCGCGCAATGACCATGCCTTGTTCCCCGAGCATTTCCGCGATCTTGCTGTCGGATAATGGATTCTTAGGGTCTTCTGCTCCTGTCAATTGTGCGATGAGCGCACGGATTGCCGTTGAGGATGCTTCGCCGCCCGCTTCAGTGGCAACGTGGCTACCGAAGAAATACTTCAACTCGAACATGCCGTGCGGGGTCAGCATGTATTTCTGGGTTGTGACACGAGAGATCGTGCTCTCGTGCAGACCTAGTGTATCAGCTATCTCGCGCAAAACAAGGGGCCGCATGGCAACCGCGCCATGGCTGAAAAAGTTGCGCTGGCGCTCGACAATCGCCTCGGCCACACGCAGGATCGTGTCGAAACGCTGGCGCATGTTCTTGATGAGCCACTTCGCCTCTTGCATCTGCGCGCCCATCTGGCTCTCGCTGCGGCCCTGCTTGAGCATCGTGGCGTACAGGCTGTTCACGCGCAGGCGCGGCATGACGTCCGGGTTCAGCGTGACCGCCCAGCCGTTCTTGGCGCGCCGCACGATCACGTCCGGCACCACGTAATCCGACACGTTCGACGCGAACGCGGCGCCCGGGTGCGGATTGCACTGGCGGACCACGGCCTGCACTTCGCGCAGGTCTTCGTCGTCGCAATCGAGCGCTTTTTTCAGTTTGCTGTATTCGCGCTGCGCGAACCACGTCAGGTAGCCTTCGACGATCTTCAGGGCCATGCGGCGCGTGACCATCGGCACGCCCGGCATGCGCCGGATCTGCAGCGCCAGGCATTCGGCCGCACTGCGCGCGCCCACGCCCACCGGGTCCATGCTCTGCACCATCGCCAGCGCGCAGCGCAGTTCGTCGAGGTCGACGTCGAGTTCTTCGGGCAGCCGCGCGTGGATGTCGTCGAGCGGTTCTTCCAGGTAGCCGTTGTCGTCGAGCGCGTCGATCACCAGTTCGGCCAGCGCGCGGTCGCGGGTCGACAGCAGCGTTTCGCGCACCTGTTCCATCAGGTGTTCGCGCAGCGTGATGGCGCACGCCTCCAGCTGCGGGCGGCCGTCTTCATCGTCGCTGCTGGCGCTGCCGGACGACGTTCCGCTGCCTTCGCTCCACTCGTTGTCGGGCCGGTCGCCATCGACCCCGCCACCTTCAGCGCCCTCGCCCTCGGCCGGCGCGCTGCCTTCGCCCTCGGCCTGCTGGCCCGGCGCCGGCGGCGCCTCGCCAGGTGCCGGCGCATTGTTGATGGCCCCATCGGCCAGCAAGCGCACCGAATGATCGAGCGGATCGTCGAGCCTTTCGAGCAGCGGGTTATCGCCCAATATCTGCTCGATCTCCTGATGCAGTTCGAGCGTGGACAGCTGCAGCAACCGGATCGATTGCTGCAGCTGTGGCGTGAGCGCCAGGTGCTGCGAAGTGCGGAGCTGAAGGGACTGTTTCATCAATTGAGTATGGCTTACATGCGGAAATGTTCACCGAGGTACACGCGCCGTACCGACTCGTCGGCGATGATATCGTCGGGGCGGCCGGATGCAAGCACCGCGCCCTGATTGATGATGTAGGCGCGGTCGCAGATGCCAAGCGTCTCGCGGACATTGTGGTCGGTGATCAGGACGCCGATCTTGCGCTCCTTGAGGAAGCGCACGATGCGCTGGATCTCGATCACGGCGATCGGATCGACGCCGGCAAACGGTTCATCGAGCAGCACGAAGCGCGGGTTGGTGGCCAGTGCGCGCGCGATCTCCACGCGGCGCCGCTCACCGCCCGACAGCGACAGCGCCGGGTTCTCGCGCAGCTTCTCGATCTGCAGGTCGGCCAGCAAGGTGTCGAGGCGGTCGCTGATCTCGGTTTTGGTGAGCGACTTGCCGTTGACCTTCTGCAGTTCGAGCACGGCGCGGATGTTTTCTTCCACCGTCAGCTTGCGAAACACCGACGCTTCCTGCGGCAGGTACGACAGGCCGAGCACCGCGCGGCGATGGATCGGCAGGCTGGTGATGTCGGTGCCGTTGATGCTGATCGAGCCGGCGTCCGACGGCACCAGGCCGACGATCATGTAGAACGAGGTGGTCTTGCCGGCGCCGTTCGGGCCCAGCAAACCCACCACTTCGCCGCATTCGACATCGAGCGACACGTCGCGCACGACCAGGCGCTTGCCATAGCTTTTCTGCAGGCCCTTGACGACCAGCGTGCTGCGATCGTTCAGTTCCGTCATTGCGTGCCTCCGGCCGGCGCACGCTTGGGCGCCAGGATCAGCGTGCCGCGCCCGCCGCCAACCTTGCTCTCGCCGCTGACATCATTGCGCACGGCGACGACTTCCTTGCGGTTGTCGTACGAGATGAACGGGCCGGTCATCTGGTTGGTCATCCGGTCGTTTTCGAGTTCCTTGACGACGGCGTTCGAGTACAGGCGCACCAGCTCCGAGCGTTCGTCGTATTCGATGCGTTCGGCCTGGCCTTCGACCCACAGGTTCGGGCCGCCGTCGCGCTTCTGACGGAACGTGGCGGGCTTGCCGTTGGCGGCGGTGAGCGTCACGCTCATATAGCCTTCGGGTGTCTCCCTGACGACGGCGCGTTCGGCCTTGACCAGCAGCGTGCCGCGGGTCAGGATCACGTTGCCGGTGAAGGTGCGTACGCCTGCGACGCCATCAAGGTCGCCGTTATCGTATTCGAGCGCCGCCTGCTTGAGCGAGTCGGCCTTTTCGGCCATGGCGGTCAAGGAAAGGAGTGAAAAGAAAGCGGCAGCAAAAAGTTTTTTCATTATGGTGCTGGTCCTGGGTTAGCACGCGCGCATGGCTGATGGCCTTCAGCGCTGGCGTGGCGGATAGACGATACGGCCGCGGCCGGACAATTGCATCTGCATGGTCGCGTTGTTGGCCATCATGCCGGTGGCCTTGAGGCTGGACGCGCCAAGCTCCATGTCGATCGGCTGGTCGGTCTTGACGATTTCTTCGTCGGGCAACACGGTCATGGCCTGCGTGCGCACGCGCAGCGCTTCGCTGGCGGGCGTCTTCGGGCGCTGCAGATCGACGTCGCCAAACAGTTCGACGCGGTGTTCTTCGTGGAAGATGCGCGCGTTCCTGGCCACCACCGTCATCGGCGGACGACCCGGTTCGATGCCGCGCATGAGCGGCTGGTCGACGTTCGACACGTCCCCTTGCGGGATGTGGGCCAGGCGCTTGCCCGACACCACGTAGCTCGGCTGGCCGTTGGGCGTCATCCGCACAAACGAAAAGTTCTCGACGATGTAATCCGGCTCGTCGGGCGGGCCGCCTAGCTGCGCATCGATCTCGGTCCCCTGCATCAACTGCAGCAGCCAGAAGCTGCCGAAGGCGAAGAACACGCCGATCACGATCATCGCCAGCAGATTCCAGCGATGCGCGGTGCGTTTGTTGGAGGCGATCGTGGCCATGGCGGTCAGGCGAAATACGGCGCGAGCGCCTGGTCATAGGTGCCCTGCGCGCGCATGACGAGGTCGCAGATCTCGCGCACCGCGCCACGTCCGCCACCATTCTTCGTCACGTAATGCGCGCGGTGCTGCACGTCCGGATGGCCGGACGGTACCGCGACGGCAAAGCCGACGCGCGCGAACAGCGGCAGGTCGATCACGTCGTCACCGATGTAGCCGCATTGGTCGGCAGTAAAGCCGGTGGCGTCGAGCAGATTGGCAAAGCCGATGCGCTTGTCGTGGTTGCCCTGGTAGACATGCGAGATGCCCAGGTCGGCGGCGCGCCGGACGACAATCGGCGACAGGCGCGCGCTGATGATCGCGGTCTGTACACCGGATTTACCCAGCATCTGGATGCCCAGGCCATCGAGCACATTGAAGGTCTTGGTGACTTCGCCATCGGGGCCGTAGGTCAGGCTGCCGTCGGTGAGCACACCGTCGACGTCGAAGATCATGACCTTGATGCGCGCAGCGCGCTCGATATGGGCCAATACAGGAGTGTTCATCAAATCACCTTTGCGCGGGTCAGGTCGTGGATGTGCAGCGCGCCGACCAGCTGACCCGCCTCATCGATCACGAGCATCTGGTTGATGCGGAATTCTTCCATCACGGCGACCGCGTCGACCGCCAGCTGCTCCGGGCGCACGCTGCGCGGATTGGCGTGCATGACATCGCGAATCAGGACGTTCGAAAAATCGTGCATGCGCTCGATCACGCGGCGCAAATCGCCGTCGGTGAACACGCCCAGCGGACGGCCATCGGCATCGACCACGGCGGTCATGCCCATGCCCTTCTGGCTGATCTCGAGCAGCGCCTTGACCAGCGGGACATCCAGGCCCACCGACGGGATGGCGTCGCCGGTGCGCATCACGTCGCGCACATGCGTGAGCAGGCGCCGGCCCAGCGCGCCGCCCGGATGTGACAGCGCGAAATCCTGCTCGCGAAAACCGCGCACGTCGAGCAGCGCCACGGCCAGCGCGTCGCCCATGGCCAGCGTGACGGTGGTGCTGGTGGTTGGCGCCAGGTTGAGCGTGCAGGCTTCTTTGGCCACCGCGATATTCAGGTGAACGTCGGCCAGCCTGGCCAGGCGCGAAGCCGGCTTGCCGGTCATGGCGATAACGCGCGCGCCCAGGCGCTTCACGGCTGGCAGGATGTCGAGCAGTTCGGACGATTCGCCCGAATTGGAAATGGCGATCAAGATGTCATTCGCCGTGACCATGCCCAGGTCGCCGTGCGCTGCTTCGCCCGGGTGCATGAAGAACGCCGGCGTACCGGTGGACGACAGCGTGGCGGCGATCTTGCGGCCAATGTGGCCCGACTTGCCCATGCCCGAAACGACCACGCGGCCCGTGCCGGCGTAGATCAGCTGCGCGGCATCGACGAAGCTGCTGTCGTCGCCCAGGCGCGCGTGCAATGCAACGATGGCATCGGCCTCGATCGCCAGGGTCTGGCGACCCAGCGCCAGCACGCGCTGCGCCAGGGTTTCGTCAAAACTTTTCAGCATTATTTGGTCATCAGTTACACTCATTCCAGAAGTATAAACGAATTGCGAAAGCAAAAAACTTGCCAGTCGTAACATTCGATGACAAGCACGCCACACGGCGTATCGCCACCACAACCATCGCCCGCTTCACCCCATGCATTCTGGTCTTGAACTTACCCTGTTGCTGCTTGGCTGCGCCGTCCTCGGCGTGGTGGCCTTTCGCACCCTGCAGCTGCCGCCGATGCTCGGCTACCTGGCCGTCGGTGTCCTGATCGGCCCCCACGCCCTGGCCCTGGCCGAAGACAGCCCCACCACCCATGCGCTGGGCGAATTCGGCATCGTCTTTTTGATGTTCTCGATCGGGCTCGAATTCTCGCTTGGGCAGCTGCGCTCGATGCGCCGCATCGTGTTCGGACTGGGGCTCGGCCAGGTGGTGTCGACTGTCGCCGCGGCAATGGGCATCGGCCTGCTGGCGGCCTACCTGATGCCCCACCTGACGCTGGCCTGGCAGGCCGCGTTCGCGCTGGGCGGCGCGCTGGCCATGTCGTCCACGGCGATCGTCGTCAAGCTGCTCACCGAGCGCCTCGAGCTCGAGAGCGAACACGGGCGGCGCATCATCGGCATCCTGCTGTTCCAGGACCTGGCGGTGGTGCCGCTGTTGATCATGATCCCGGCGCTCGCGCGCGACCCGGAGGACATGGCCATCACGCTGGGCCTGGCCGCGCTCAAGGCAGGCCTGGTGCTGGCGCTGCTGCTGTTCTTTGGCCAGAAGCTGATGGGGCGGTGGTTCACGATCGTGGCCAAGCGCCGCTCGCAAGAGCTGTTCATGCTCAACCTGCTGCTCGTGACACTGGGGTCGGCCTGGATCACCGAGCAGGCCGGCCTGTCGCTGGCCCTGGGTGCCTTTGTCGCCGGCATGCTCATTTCCGAAACGCCCTACAAGCACCAGGTGGAAGAAGACATCAAGCCGTTTCGCGACGTGCTGCTTGGCCTGTTCTTCATCACGATCGGCATGCTGCTCGACCTGCGCCTGGTGAGCCAGTACTGGTGGCAGGTCACGCTGCTGCTGGCGCTCGTGGTGCTGCTCAAGGCCGGCCTGATCGTGCTGATGGCGCGCGCATTCGGCGCGCCGCTCGGCACCGCGCTGCGCACGGGTCTCGCGCTGGCGCAGGCCGGTGAGTTCAGTTTCGTGCTGCTCAGCCATGCATCCGGCTCGAAGCTGATCGATCCGTTCGTGATGCAGCTGGTGCTGGCGTCGATGGTGCTGTCGATGCTGCTCGCGCCCTTCATCATCGGCTACATGGACCGGATCGTGATGAAGGTCGCCGCCAACGAGTGGATGATGCAGTCGCTGCAGCTGACGCAACTGGCCACGCGCACCATGACTACCCAGAAGCACGTGATCATCGCCGGCTTCGGGCGCAGTGGCCAGAGCCTGGCCACGCTGCTCAAAGAAGAAGCCTTGCCGTGGTACGCGCTCGATCTGGATCCGGAGCGGGTGCAGAAGGCGCAGGCGGCCGGCGCGTCGGTGTCGTACGGCGACGCAGCGCGCCGCGAAAGCCTGATCGCGGCCGGCGTACACCGCGCCAGCGCGCTGGTGATCACGTTCGCCGACACGCGCCAGGCGCTCAAGGTGCTGCACCTGGTGCACGAGCTGGCGCCCGCCCTGCCCGTGATCGTGCGCAGTCACGACGATGGCGACATGGACGTGCTCAAGGCAGCCGGTGCGACCGAGGTGGTGCCGGAAGCCCTCGAGAGCAGCCTGATGCTCGCCTCGCACGCGCTGGTCACGCTGGGCGTGCCGCTGCGCCGCGTGGTGCACCGCGTGCAGGCCGCGCGCAAGGGCCGTTACGCCACGCTGCGCGGCTACTTCCACGGTGCGGACGATAGCGGTGCGGATCTCGAACATGGCCAGGTGAAGCTGCATTCGGTGCGCTTGCACGCGCAGGCCGGCGCGATCGGCCTGTCGCTGGGCGCGTTGCAGTTGCAGGACGTGGCGGTGGAAGTAACGGCCTTGCGGCGCGGTGGCCAGAACATCGCGCCCGGCCCGGCCGTGCTGCTGGCGGCGGGCGACGTCGTGGTGCTGCGCGGGGACAGCGAAGCAGTCAGCCGCGCAGAGGAGCGGCTGCTGTAGGCGTTACGTGAACGTGACGACCTGGTTGCGGCCCGCGGCCTTGGCCTGGTACAGCGCCGCGTCGGCCGATGCGATCAGTTCCTGCGCGACGCCTTCGATAGCGTGATCGCGCTCGAAGTCGGTCAGCGCCGCCACGCCGATCGACACCGTCACGCTCACTTGCTCACCCGTGGTCAGGTCCACCGGCAAGCCGGCCACGCTCGTGCGGATGCGGTTGGCGACGATGCTCGCGTTTTCCAGGTCGGCGTCGATCAGCACGACGACAAATTCCTCGCCGCCGAAGCGGCACAGCGTATCGGACATCCGCAGTTCGGCCTTGATGCGGGTGCACACCTCGCGCAGCACATCGTCCCCGCCCTGGTGGCCGACCGTATCGTTGACGCGCTTGAAGTGGTCGATGTCGATGTACATGCAGGACAGGCGGTAGCCCTGACGCCGCGCGCGCGCGATTTCTTCAGCCAGGCGCCGGTCCATGTAGCGCCGGTTGTAGGCGCCGGTGAGCGAATCGGTCAGGCCGATGTACTTGAGCATCTCGTTGCTGATCACGTTCTCGAGGCAGATCGCAATGATCGAGCCCATGTGCTCGACGAAATCGGTACCCAGCGCCGGCGTGAACCGGCTTGCGTCCGTGCTGCCCAGGTTCAGGCTGCCGATCAGGCGCTTGTTGCGCATCAACGGCACCAGCGCCACGCTGCGCAGATCGGCCGGCGGCTGTGGGAACATCGCGCGATGCCGGCCCGGCGCATAGGGGCCCAGGATGGGCCGCGGCTGATGCTCCGGCGCCATGTCAAAGCCAAGCTCGACCGCGTGCTCGCAGAACATCAGGTTGGGCAGCGTTTCAAAATCGACGCCGAGGCGGTGCATGACCGTGTAGATATCGGCGTTCTGGTCGATCAGCGAGAGCGTGACGATATCGAGGTCCGAGATCACCGGCAGCGTGCTGAAGATCGTGCCGACCAGGTCAGGAAAACTGCTGGCGCCAACGATCTGCAAGTCGAACGCCTGATGGCGGCACATGATTTCGTGATTGCGCTCGGCCTGTTCGAGCAGATACGCCATGCGTGCGCGCAAGGTCTCGTTTTCCGCCATCAGTTCCCGCGACGAAATGCCCGGCTCGTGCATGAAGAATTCCTTTCAGCAATAACCGTAACATTACGCCATGTTCCTGAGCTTGGATACGAAAAACCGCCTGATCATGCAGGCGGTTAGGCGATTTTGCGACAGTGGCGCGCTCGAGCTAGAAAGCGAGCTCGACGTTCAATGGCTGGCCGACGCGCAGCGTCTGGCCAATGCCCTCCTGCACGATCACGTTCATGCCCACCGTGACGGCCCCGTCCATGCGCGGATTGGCGCGCCAGGCTTGCAGGATGTCGAGCGGATCGGGGCCGGGAATGCCGGTCATCTGGTCGACGGCCGGGATCGGGCAGCGCGCGCAGGGCTTGACGGGGCGCAGCGTCATTCCGTCGCTCTGGAAGGCCGCGACGAAATCTTCCTCGAACGCGCCAATGCCATCGACGACGATGTTCGGGCGGAAGCGGTTCATCGGTAGCTTCTCGCGGCCGGCCTGCACGAGTTTCGCGTTGATGTCGTCAAGCGACGCCTGGCCGATCAGCAGGATCGGATAGCCGTCCGAAAAGCGCGTGGCGGCCGGGACGCCGTTTGTCCACTTGATGCTGGTCGGGCGGAGGACGTCGGGGCGGAAGCGCACCAGGCGGCATGGGGCTTTGAGGGCAGTAGTGAACCAGGTGGCGGCCGCGTCGCCACAATCGGCGGCGGGGATGCGGTCTTCCCACAGCAGCACCTCGACGGTGGGCGCGGCAGCGTCGTGCGCCAGTGGCAGGTGCAGGGACGGCATGCCGGGGGCGTTGACGATCAGCGCTGTGGCTTCGACGCGCGGCGTGACCGTGGCCATGCGCGGGACTTCGCGCTGGGTCAGGAACAGGCCGTCGGGCGTGACGAGCATCCATTCGCGGTCGTGCACGCCGTTTGCGGAGAGGCCGTCGAGGGCAAGACGGGCTTCAGGGACGGACAGGCCGGCGCAGGATTTGATCGGGTAGATAACGAGTTCGGTGAGGGTGGCCATGTGGTCAATCTCGGGCGGCGTAAAAAAAGGCCCAGCTGGGCCAATGTCGTAGGGTGGGCGGGTTTCCCGCCCACGCGTTCAACCCGCTTTCGCCATACCACGGCGCGAGGTTGGTTTGAACGCGTGGACGGCATAGCCGTCCACCCTACTTTGGTAGCGCGCCGGGTATCCCGGGCGCGGATCAGACGTTGAACAGGAAGTTCAACACATCGCCATCCTTGACGACATATTCCTTGCCTTCAGCGCGCATCTTGCCCGCTTCTTTCGCGCCAGCCTCGCCCTTGTACGCCAGGAAGTCGTCATACGCGATCGTCTGCGCGCGGATGAAGCCGCGTTCGAAGTCGGTGTGGATCACGCCGGCCGCCTGTGGCGCGGTGTCGCCCACGTGGATGGTCCAGGCGCGCACTTCCTTCACGCCGGCGGTGAAGTACGTCTGCAGGCCGAGCAGCTTGTAGGCGGCGCGGATCAGGCGGTCGAGGCCCGGCTCTTCCATGCCCAGGTCGGACAGGAAATCAGCCTTGTCGGCATCGTCCATTTCGGCGATTTCGGACTCGATCGCGGCGCTGATGGCCACGATCGGGGCGTTCTGCTCCTTGGCGTACGCGGTCAACAGGTCCAGCAGCGGGTTGTTGGTGAAGCCCGTGTCGGACACGTTGGCCACGAACATCGCCGGCTTGGCCGTGATCAGGTGCAGCGTCTTGATCATTTCCATTTCATCGGCGTCCAGACCCAGCGTGCGCACTGGTTTGCCCTGGTCCAGGTGCGGCATCAGGCGTTCGCAGACGGCGACCAGCTTGGCGGCGTCCTTGTCGCCCGAGCGCGCTTTCTTGCCTTCGCGGTGGATGGCTTTTTCGACGGCGGTCATGTCGGCCAGCGCCAGCTCGGTCTGGATGACTTCGATGTCGTCCAGCGGGCTGACCTTGCCGGCCACGTGGATCACGTTATCGTCCTGGAAGCAGCGCACGACGTTGATGATGGCGTCGGTTTCGCGGATGTGCGACAGGAACTGGTTGCCCAGGCCCTCGCCCTTCGACGCACCGGCGACCAGGCCGGCGATGTCGACGAATTCGACGATGGCGTTGACCATGCGCTCAGGCTTGACGATGGCCGACAGTGCATCCATGCGTGGATCCGGCACTTCGACAACGCCGACGTTCGGTTCGATGGTGCAGAACGGATAATTTTCAGCCGGGATGCCGGCCTTGGTCAGCGCGTTGAACAGGGTGGACTTGCCGACGTTTGGCAGGCCGACGATGCCGCATTTGAGGGTCATGAGAACTCTTTCTGATTCGGTAAAAAGCGAGCGATCAATGAACCGCTCTAAACCCTGCATTGTAACCCGGACCGGCTTTTCTGCTGAAAAAAAAGGCGCACCGCCCCCGTGCTGCAACGCTCGCGATTGCCTCAATGACAAGCTAGATTGGCTGGATGCGCGCCAGGTCGGGCCGCAACGCGAATTCGGCCAGTTCATCGCGCAGACGCTCGCCCTCCCCGATCGCGCGGCGCCAGACGCGGATGCGCTCGTCGTGGTCGAGGCCGAATGACGTGAAGTCGGTCCGGTCCGGCAATTTGCCGCGCGGCAGCGAGCGCAGAAATTCCGCGGACGGCGTCACCAGCAGCACATTCTCCAGCCAGCTGCGGTTGGGACCGCGCGCAGCGCGCCGCCACGGCATGCTCTTGTCGAGCCAGCCCGGCACGATGTGATCGGTGAAATGCGGATACAGCACCAGTTCGCTCTTGTCCGCGCCGGCCGCGCGCGCATACGGCAAGGCCAGGTGGTAGTCGATGATGCCGCCATCCCAATAGCTGCCGGGAGGCGCCTCGGCGATCTCCGTCACCGCTTTCATGATCAAGGGCAGCGTGCCCGAGGCCAGCAGGCCAGAGGCCAGATTTGCGCGCGTCAGTGCCGAAAAATGCGTCGTGAAACGGTCGAACGGCTCGCGCAGCCATGGCGCCTGGCTGCGCGCATCATGGATGACCACCCTCTCCATCAAGCGCCCCAGCCAGGCCCGTGAGCCGGCATTGTGCAGTGCGGCCGAGGCGAAGCCGCGCAGTTCGGCGTGGCGGCCGACCGGCGCGGCCAGCGAACGCAGGCCACGGTCGGCCAGGATGTGCAGGCGGTGATGGGGATGTCCGATGATGTCGTCTTCATGCCCGCTCACCAGTTCGGCCAGCAAGGCTTGCACGACATCGTCGATCTCCTGCGCACTGGGTTTCAGGCGCGTGTAGCGCTGACCTGTGTAGAGTTCGGCCAGGCGGGCAAACGCTTTCGCCGGATCCTTCTGGCACGCGGCCGCCATGCGCCAGGCGCCGATGGAGGCGCCGATCAGGGTTCGTTCACGCGGCGCCGTGGGCAACCACTCGCCGAACAGCCACGCGTCGAGCGAGCCGAAGATCAGGCCCTTGGGCCCGCCGGCTGCAGCCGGCACGATGGCGATGTCCTGCGCGCGCAGGCCATGCGCGGCGATCTGGGCCATGGCAAGGGGGCCGGCCTGGAAGGTAAGCGCTCTCATCGTGAAATTATCGCAGAAGTCCGGCCGACGGCAGCCGCTTGCGCGACATCAATCCTGCGCGGACGCCGCCCCGTACCATGGGTCGGTCGTGTATCTGGAGATTGCCATGATGCTGCGCTTTGTCGTCATGCTGTGTCTGCTTCTGTGGCCTTTACTCGGGCTGCAGCCGGCATGCGCGCGTGATACGGGCGTCGAGCGCCACGTACGGCACTTTGTGGTTGAACCCAGTGGCGCTTACCTGCTCACGGTCGAACAAACCAGGACCATCGCCCAGCGCGATGCGCTGCACGACTACGCCCGGTACGAGATCGACTACAACCAGGCGCTCGAGGACATCATCGCGGTCGAGGCGTACACCGAAAAGGCCGACGGACGCCGGCTCGCTGTGCAGCCGCACCAGATGCGCGACCAGCAACAAGCCGCTGCGGTCGACGCCCCGATGTTCCAGGCCATGCGCGTGAAGATCGTCGTGTTTCCTGACGTCGGCGTCGGTGACCGGGTGGCCGTGCGCTATGTCGTGCGGCGCCACACGCCGCTGTTTCCGGGCCACTTCGAAGACCTGTCCAGCGCCCAGCGCCAGCGCGACGTCCATCTGGTCTATGACATGCCGGCAGCAATGCTGCTGCATGCGGACGCCGCAGGCTTTGCGGCCACAACGGTTACCGACCTGCCCGCGCCCACCGCCGGCAAGCGCCGCTACGCGTGGCGCTATCTCGATGGCGACAATGCCCGGATCGAGGCCGGCTCGGTCAGCGAACTTGACTACGGCAAGCGGCTCGCCGTCTCCACCTTCGTCGATTACGCCGCCCTTGCCCGCGCCTACCAGGATCGCGCGGCCGCAAGCGCGCTGCCCGACAACGCAGTGGCGGCGCTTGCAGCGCGCATGACCAGTGATGTGGTCGAACCCCATGCGCGTGCGATCGCGTTATCTGATTGGGTGCGCCGCAATGTGCGCTACGTGAGTATGCACTTCGGTCCCGGCGGCGTGGTGCCGCACGCCGCGGCCACCGTTCTGGCGAACCGCTACGGCGACGCCAAGGACCACGCAACGCTGCTCGTCGCCCTGCTAGCCAGCGCCGGCATCGACAGCACCGCTGCCCTCGTCAACAACGGCAACGCCTACCGGTTGCCGGCCGTGCCCACGCTGGGCGTGCTCAATCACGCGATCGTCTGCGTGCCATCGCTGCAGCTGTATCTGGATCCAACGGCCGGGAACGTGGCGGGCGGTTTCTTGCCGGCGGCGCTGCTTGGCAAGCCGGCGGTGCTGACGCGCTCGGGCGAGTTCGCCATGCTCCCCGTCTTCCAACAAGCGCGAAGTCGAACGCTCGCGCAGTTCACCATCCAGCCCGATGGCAGCAGCCGCTTTACGGTCACACGCACCGGCAGCGGCGCCCTGGCAGAACCGTACCGGCACGTCCCGGGCGGCGATGTCACAATACCGCTGCGCAGCCCCAGCAACGGTTTCACGCAACCGCCGGGCCCGGCGCGGCTGGCCACGACCTATGATCTGAGAGGTAGCCTGGGCGAGGCCGTGTTCGCGTTCACGCAGGAGCCCGAGCGACACCAGGACTTCGTGTGCCCGGCGATCGATGCCGAGGACGAAGTGCATTTTCATCTGCCGACGCGCTCGCGCGTGCTGGCCCTTCCCCGCGCGACGCACGTGGACGATGCCAACTTTGCCTATCACTCGCGCTATGCGCGGCGCGGCGCGCTGGTGACGGTGCAGCGCCAGCTCAAGTTTCGCCACACGGCGGCAACCTGCACGCCCGACGACTACCGGCGCATGCGGCCCGCACTCGAGCGCATGCTGCGCGACCTGCGCTCGCAGGTCGTGTTCAGGCGCGGCTGAAGCTGGCCGTGCACCTGCCTGTCAGGCAGTGTGCAAACGCATCGTGGCCGTGTCGAACTTGCCTTCACAGACGAGCGGGATGATGTGCAGGCTCTTGTCGATCGATTCCTCGATCAGGCTTTGCTCTTCACGGCGCGGGCGGTGCAGGACAAAGTCGGCGACCACCTGCTGCAGGTTCATCGTGCGCGGGTGGCCGATGCCAAGGCGCAGGCGCCAGTAATCCTGGGTGCCCAGCGCCGCCGTGATGTCCTTCAGGCCGTTGTGCCCGCCGGATGAACCACCCTTCTTGAGCTTGGCAACGCCCGGTGGCAGGTCGAGTTCGTCGTGCACGACCAGTACTTCATCCGGATTGATTTTATAAAAGCGCGCTAGGCCGCCCACCGACTGGCCGGAACGGTTCATATAGGTCTGCGGCTCGAGCAGCCAGACATCGTTGCCGGCAATGGACGTCTTGGCGACCAGGGCATTGAAACGCGATTCGCGCTGCAGACGGCAGCCGGGCAAGCCATTGGCGAGATTGTCCACGAGCCAGAAGCCGGCGTTGTGGCGGGTTTGTTCGTACTCGGGGCCGGGATTGCCGAGGCCAACGATCAGTCGAATGGACATGCGTGAGATTCTGTCGAGAAAAGGCGATTATCGCCGAAACGTGCAAATCAAAAAATAAAAACCCGCCGGGCAAGCCGCGGCGGGTTTCTGTGCGATGCGTCGCCGGAGCGACGCGTCAGCTGCGATTACTCGGCAGCTGGGGTCTCTTCAGCGGTGACTGCGCCGCGTGGGATGGTTGCGGTGACGATGGTCAGGTTCTGGCCATGGGTCAGTGCGGTGACGCCTTCTGGCAGGACCAGGTCGTCGGTGTGGATCGAGTTACCGGCTTCCAGGTTTGCCAGGTCGACTTCGATGAACTCTGGCAGTTTGCCTGGCAGGCACGACACTTCCAGCTCGTTCAGCACGTGCGAGATGACAGCGCTGTTCAGCTTGACGGCTGGCGAGTTCTCGGCGTTGACGAAGTGGAAAGCGACCTTGGTGTGCACTGGCTTCGACGAATCGACGCGCTGGAAGTCAGCGTGCAGGACCAGTTGCTTGAACGCGTGCATCTGGAAGTCACGCAGCAGGACTTGCTGGGTCTTGCCGTCGATTTCCAGGTCCAGAACCGAACCGTGGAACGCTTCTTTTTTCAGCGCGTGCCACAGGGCATTGCCGTCCAGGGCGATCAGCTCAGGCGTACCTGCGCCACCGTAGATGATGCCTGGCGTTTGACCAGCTTTACGCAGGCGGCGGCTCGCTCCGGTCCCCTGCAGAGTGCGGTTGAATGCGACTACTTTCATGTGATACTCCAAAAATATAACAGGCCCGAATGCCGAAGAAAACGATCAACAGCCCGGTAGCCAAGTGGCGACTACCCCCGCGACCAGGGGCAGTCAGGAAAGAGCGCATTGTTACGCGCTCAAAAGATACGGAAATCCTGGATGCTACAACGGCGCGCCGGCTAATCAGCCAGGCGCGCCGTGGAATACAACGTCGATGAAGCTTAGTCGACGAACAGCGAAATGACTGAGTCGCCCTTGACGATCCGCTTGAAGGTCTCAGCCAGCAGCGGTGCGCAGGTCAGCTGGCGGATCTTGCCGCAAGCGGCGCCGGCGGCGCTGAGCGGAATGGTGTCAGTGACGACCAGTTCGTCCAGCGGCGAGTTCGCGATGCGTTCGATCGCCGGGCCGGACAGCACCGGGTGCGTACAGTAAGCAACCACCTTCTTGGCGCCGCGCTCCTTGAGCACTTCGGCAGCCTTGCACAGCGTGCCTGCGGTGTCGACCATGTCATCCATGATCACGCAGTTGCGGCCTTCGACTTCACCGATGATGTTCATCACTTCGGACACGTTCGCCTTCGGGCGACGCTTGTCGATGATCGCCAGGTCGCAGCCCAGGCGCTTGGCCAGGGCGCGCGCGCGCACCACGCCGCCGACGTCCGGCGAGACGACCAGCAGGTCGTCGTAGTTGCGCTTCTGCAGATCGCTCAGCAGGATTGGCGATGCGTAGATATTGTCGACCGGGATATCGAAGAAACCCTGGATCTGGTCAGCGTGCAGGTCCATGATCAGGACGCGCTCGACGCCGGCTTTTTCCAGCATGTTTGCCACGACCTTGGCCGAGATCGCAACACGCGCCGAACGCGGGCGACGATCTTGACGGGCATAACCGAAGTAAGGAATCGCTGCAGTGATACGGCCAGCCGAGGCGCGCTTGAGAGCGTCGACCATCAGGATGATTTCCATCAGGCTGTCGTTGGTCGGTGCGCAGGTCGATTGCAGGACGAAGACATCCTTGCCGCGCACGTTCTCATTGATTTCGACCATGACTTCGCCGTCAGAAAACTTCGAGACGACAGCCTTGCCGAGTGGAATACCGAGGCTTTTTGCGACCCCTTCTGCTAGCGCCGGATTGGCATTGCCGGTAAAAACCATCAGGTTTTCGTAAGCCATGGGAGTCCCAAAAGGTAAGAAGCGTTAATACAGTAGAAAAACAATCAGCCGGCTATACCGGCTGATTAACTTGCTGATGTGGTGCTTGGCACCGCATCGCGATTCTCTTGCTGGACGCATCGGCATCGACAGAACAAGAAAACTTTGGCAGGGGAACAAGGATTCGAACCTTGGAATGCCGGAATCAAAATCCGGTGCCTTAACCAACTTGGCGATTCCCCTACACGACCTGTAGTGCTTGCCGCTTAACATTGTGCTGCACATCTTCTGTGCTGCTCAGCGTCGCGACAGGCAAAATTTTATTCTACAACTCACTGATTTGCAAGAGCGATTTTTTCAGTGGGTGTGTCTTCAACGACTTCGCTTTCCATGCCGCATACTTCTTCGGCACTTGCGCCAACACCTGGTCGGCAGCGTCTTCGCTGGAGACTGAGCAAAACACGCATGCCCCTGAGCCAGTCATCCTGGCATCACCGTAGCTGCTCAACCATTCAACCGCTTCAGCTACTGGCGGGAACAGGCGCATCGCCACGTTCTGCAAATCATTTTTACCAAACCCCACCATGCTGCCTGAATTGGTGTGGCTGGAAAAGTCCGCTATTCTGACCGGCTTTGCGTCTCTTGTCAAATCTGCCGCAGAAAAAATCGCAGGTGTTGGCACCGCAACGCCGGGCTCGAGCACGACATACCAGCAATCGGGGCCTTCTACGGCCTGCAAGGCCTCCCCCACCCCTTCCGCAAACGCCGTCTCACCAAACAAAAAGAACGGGATATCCGCGCCCAGCGGCAAGCCCAGCGCCATCAATTCTTCGCGCGTGAGGCCCGCCTGCCACAAGTGGTTTGCGGCCATCAGCGCCGTGGCGGCATCGGACGAACCACCACCCAGCCCGCCACCCATCGGCAGGATCTTCTCGACCGCCACATCGATGCCAGGCGGCAGGCATCCATGGCGGCGCGCATATTCTGCCTGCAGCAAGCGCAGCGCGCGCACGATCAGGTCCTGGTCATGCGGCACGCCGGGCACGTCGTTGGTGCGCACGATGCGTTCGTCGTCGCGCAGGTCGAAGTGAAGCCGGTCGGCGCGGTCGATCAGCTGGAACACGCTTTGCAGCAGGTGGTAACCATCGGCGCGCCGGCCGATGACGTGCAAAAACAGGTTGAGTTTGGCCGGGGCAGGGCAATCGTGCAGGGAACGCATGGAATCAGGCCGCCGGATTGACGACGATACGGATCGCCAGATCCTGGATATCGCCCGACGCGGCGCGCTCGGCCTGGATCAGGCGCGGCACCGGCGCAGCCGCAGCAGCACCGGCCGCAGCATCACCGGTCCCGGCCGCTTGCCAGTCGATGAAGCGCAGGCGCCAGCCATCCTTGGTCGTCACGCTGTTGCTGGCCGGCGAAGCGCGGAAACGCTGACCCTGTGCATCGACCGCATAACCCTGCAGCCAGTCGCGCAAACCCGACACGGGCAGCGGCCAGCCAAGCGTCTGCTGGGTCAGGCTATCGATGTCGGCCGCCGTGCGCGGCGCCTGGCCGGCCTGCGTGAGCGTGGCCGAGCCTGGCGTGACATTGATCGCAGCAACCGTCTGGCCCAATGGCGACATCAAGGTAACGTCGATCGTGCCCGGGCGCTGTTCCCAGTTGAAACTGCCACTGATCGATTCGGGCCGGCCATCCTTTTGATAGTTCACCGACAGGCGCCCTGCCAGGTCAATGGTTTCGCGATACGCGCCGACCGTGGCGGTGGACAGGTTGGCGGTGCTTGTCGCGCAACCGGTCAGGACCGTGGCGGCAAAGGCGAGGATGGCAAGACGTCGAGTGAGCAGCATCATGGGGCAGCGAAACAGTTGAACGGGGGTGGATTATTTCACAAGGACAGGCCAAGGCGGGTCAGCGTCTCGCGCAGAGCCTCGTTCTGCGGGTCCTTGGCGCGGGCATCGCGCCAGAGTTCCTGGGCAGCCGACTTATCGCCCTTCTGCCACAGCACTTCACCCAGGTGAATGCCGATCTCGGCGTCCTTGCGCATGCCATACGCGCGGCGCAGGAACTTTTCGGCTTCGTTCAGGTTGCCCATGCGGTAGTGAATCCAGCCCATGCTGTCCATGATGAAGGGATCGTCCGGCGCCATCTCGAGCGCCTTCGCGATCAGCCCGTAGGCTTCCTGCAGGCGCACATTGCGTTCGGCCAGCGAGTAGCCGAGCGCATTGTAGGCATGGTGATTGTCGGGCGCCTGCGCCATCACTTCGCGCAGTTGTGCCTCCATCACGTCGACCTTGCCGAGCTTTTCAGCCAGCAGCGCGAAGTCATACAGCAAATCCGGATTTTTCGGGAAACGCTGGGCCGCCGCTTCCATCACGGCGTACGCCTCCGGCAGCTGGTTGGCCTGACGCAGCAATTGCGCATCGGCCGCCATCAATTGGGCCTGGCGCGCCGGTTCGGTCGGCTTGACCTCGGCCAGCAGCGCACGCGCAGCAGTCAGGTCGCCTCCCTTGTTCGTCAAATGCGCACGGCGCAATTGCGCGTTGAAGCGCGTTTGCTCATCGGTGTTCTCTGGCACCTTGTTTAGCCACAGCAGCGAGCCAGCCAGGTCGCCCCGTTCTTCGGCCAGTTGCGACAGGATCAGGAGCGCGCGCGACGGGTCGCGTTCGTCATTCGGATTGCGACCCAGCACGTCCACGAAGCGGGTGAAATAGGTTTCGGCGCCGCGTGCATCATCCGTCTGCGTGGCAAGGATGCCCAGCGCATACAGCGTCGCCGCATTGTCCGGCTGCACCTTGAGCAGCGACTCGAACTCGCGCCGCGCCGCCGGATAATCCTTGCGGTTGACCAGCACGCGGGCATAGGCGGCGCGCACGTCGTTAGCCTTTGGATAGCTCTTGAGGAATTTCTCCATCATGGCCACCACCTGCGCTTCGTCGTCGGTGACCTGCGCCAGCATCAACAGGGCGATCTCGGCGTCGGGCTTGGCCGCCAGCGCCGACTGCGCGTAAGTGCGCGCCAGTGCCTTGTCGCCGCGTACCAGCGCGATCTGGGCACGCACGATGCGCGCTTCCATCATCTTGTCATACGGCTCGATCAGGCGCTCGAGCATGGCCAGCGCGGCGTCCTTGTCCTTGGCCCGGCCCAGCAACTGCTGGACCTGGAACATCAGGATGCCGCGCCGGGCCACCGGCGCCTGGCGCAGGCGCTCTTCGAACACGGGCTCGAGCTCGGCGATCTTTTCGGACGTGACCACCATGCCGACGAAATACTGGGTCGCTTCGTCGGATTCGGGATCGAGCCGGTACCACAGGCGCACTGCAGCGAGCGTGTCGTCGGCCTGCTTGGCAGCCACTGCCATCTCGGCAGCGCGCCGGGCCAGGCGCGGATCGCGCGTCTGCTGGGCCAGGCTCAGCACCGTGAGGTATGGACCTTGCCAGTCGCCATTGCGAAAAGCAAATTCGGCCTTAAGTAACTGGTCGAGCATGACCGGGGTCATTTCGACCTTCGGCAGGCGGGCTTCTTCCTCGGCTTTTTGCCTGGCGGCCTGTGCTTCGTCATCGAGCAAGGGCTCGGCGGCGGGGGCGGACGCGGCCTGGACATCGGCGGCGACGGCGTGCTGTTGCGGCACGACAGCACATGCAGTCAACAGACCGGAGAGGGTTACAATGGCGAAAGCGTTTTTCAAAGCAAGTCCAGAAGTCCAAAGTGAGTTTGATTCTACGCTCATGCGCAGGCCCGCCGCGCGTGTGCTGCGCTGTCAACTGACTCTACACGAATCCCCTTAGGCATGCCTGAACTCCCAGAAGTCGAAGTTACCCGGCGCGGCGTCGCGCCCCATCTCGAAGGCCGTATCGTCGAGCACGTCATTTGCCGCCGCGAAGGATTGCGCTGGCCCTTCCCGCCCGGCCTGTCCGCGTTGCTGGAAGGCCGCCGTATCCTGGATATCGGCCGGCGCGGCAAATATCTTTTGATCAATTTTGAGCACGGCACCCTGATCATCCACCTCGGCATGTCGGGCCACCTGCGCGTGCTTCCTCCGGGCGTCGAGCCGCGCACGCACGACCACTTCGATCTGGTCGTGAATGGCCCCGAGGGCCGGCAAGTGCTGCGCCTGAACGACCCGCGCCGCTTCGGCGCCGTGCTGTGGCATGCCAATGAAGGCGGCCCCCTGCCCGAGCACGTGCTGCTGCGCGGCCTGGGCGTCGAGCCGCTGGCAGACGGCTTCGACGGCGCCCTGCTGTTTCGCGAAACCCGCCGCCGCAGCGCGCCGATCAAGCAGGTGCTGCTGGCCGGCGACATCGTTGTTGGCGTGGGCAATATCTACGCGTGCGAAAGCCTGTTCCGGGCCGGCATCAACCCGAAGACGGCGGCCTCGCGCATCAGCCGTGCGCGCTACGACCGGCTGGCCGAAGCGATCCGCGTCATCCTGGCCGAAGCGATCGTTCAGGGCGGCAGCACGCTGCGTGACTTTATTGCCGTAAATGGCCAATCTGGATATTTCCAGCAGACATATTTCGTCTATGATCGTGCAGGCGTGCCCTGCCGCCAATGCGCGCTGCCAGTACGCCAGATCAAGCAAGGACAACGTTCGACGTTCTACTGCGCCCAGTGCCAGCGCTAGTCATCCCTACGAGCAAACACGATGCAGGATTTACAACAGTACGGCGCCTGGCGCACCCGGGTCGCCGCCTCCCTCACCGGTTACGGCAGCGCACTGCGCGACGCCGGGCTGATCGATGCGGCCGGCGAGCAGTTGCTGGCGCGCGCGCTGGGGCGCCTGCGTGACGACCGCCTGTCGGTCGCCTTCGTGGCCGAATTCTCGCGCGGTAAAACCGAGCTGATCAATGCACTGTTCTTCGCCGACTATGGCCAGCGCATCCTGCCATCCAGCGCCGGCCGCACCACCATGTGCCCGACCGAACTGCTGTGGGATGCAAGCCTGCCGCCCTGCCTGCGCCTGCTGCCGATCGACACCCGCGCCGGCCACCTGTCCACCGGCGACTACCGCGATGATCCCGCCGCCTGGACCGTGTTCCCGCTCGATCTCGATTCGCCGGCGGCCATGCACGACACGCTGCACCAGGTCAGCCAGACCCGGCGCGTGTCGACCGTCGAAGCGCAGCGCTACGGCCTGTACGACGCCGACGATCCCGACCTCGCGGCCAGCCTCGACCCGGATGGCACGATCGAGATCCCGCGCTGGCGCCACGCGATCATCAACCTGCCACACCCGCTGCTCAAGCAGGGCCTGGTGATTCTCGACACGCCGGGCCTGAACGCCATCGGCACCGAGCCCGAACTGACGCTGAACCTGATCCCGAACGCGCATGCGGTGCTGTTCGTGCTGGCCGCCGAGACGGGCGTGACCAAGAGCGACATCGAAGTCTGGCGCACGCATATCGGCGCCGGGCCGGGGCGCCTGGCCGTGCTCAACAAGATCGACGCGATGTGGGACGAGCTCAAGTCGCTAGAGGCGGTGGACGCCGACATCGCGCGCCAGCAGCACGACGTGGCGCGCCAGCTGGGCCTGGCGGCCAGCCAGGTGTATCCGGTGTCGGCGCACAAGGCGCTGGTCGGGCGCATCGGCGGCGACATGGCCCTGTTCGAGCGCAGCCGCCTGGGCGCGCTCGAAGCGGCGCTGTTCCATGAACTGATCCCGGCGCGGCGCGCGATCGTCGAGCGCCAGCTGCACGCCGATCTGGACGCATTGGTGGCCAGCCAGCAGATGCTGGTGGCCACGCGCCTGCGCGAGCTGGTCGAGCAATTGCAGGAACTGCGCAGCCTGCGCGGCAAGAACCAGGGCGTGATTGCGCACATGGTGCGCCGGGTCGAGGCCGAGAAGAAGGAATTCGATGCCGGCCTGTTCAAGCTGCAGGGCACGCGCGCCGTGTTCACGCGCCTGTCGACCGAACTCTATACGCTGCTGGGCATGGACGTGCTGCAGGACCGGACCGAGACCGTGCGCGTGGCGATGAGCGCAGTGCGCTTTGCCACCGGCATGCGCGCGCCGGTGCGCAACTACTTTGACGGCGCCCGCGCCGGCCTGGCCGACGCTGACGCCAAGCTCACGGAAATTACGTCGATGATGGACGCGATGCACCGCAAGTTCGCCGCCGAGCATGGCATGAGCCTGGGCCTGCCGCCGACCCTGTCGCTGGCTCGCCACCGCGACGAGATCGACGCCATCGAAGAACTCTTTTCGCGCCAGTTCGGCACCGCCACCTTGTGGATGAACAGCCGCGCCACGCTGCTCGAGCGCTTCTTCGATTCGATCGCTTCGCGCGTGCGCCGCGTGTACCGCGCCGCCAACGCCGATATCGAAGCCTGGCTGAAAGTGGCCAACGCGCCGCTCGAAGCGCAGATCCGCCAGCACCGCGACAACCTGCGCCAGCGCCAGGCAACGGTGAAACGCATCCACGAAGCCAGCGACAGCCTGGAACAGAAAATCGGTGCCTTCGAGAGTGGCCAGGCTGAACTCGATGTCACGCGCATGCGCCTTGGCTCGCTGGCCGCCGGCGTGACCGCGACCTTGTCCGACACCCTACCCAACTCCGCGACGGCCACCAGCGCCGACGCCCACTACACGACTGCATGAAGCGACTGACCGAGTTTGACCAGCTGGCCGATCCGACCTTTTCCCGGGCCGTGATCGACTGGCAGCGCAGCCATGGCCGCCACACCCTGCCATGGCAAAACACCACCGACGCGTATCGCGTCTGGCTGTCCGAAATCATGCTGCAGCAGACCCAGGTCGCCGCCGTGCTGGGCTACTACGCCCGCTTCCTGGAGCGTTTCCCGACCGTGCACGCGCTGGCAGAGGCCCCGGCGGAAGACGTCATGGCCCACTGGAGCGGCCTGGGTTACTACACCCGCGCGCGCAACCTGCACGCCTGCGCCAAGCGCGTTGTGGCGGATTACGACGGTGTATTCCCGAGCGATCCGGCGCTGCTGGCCGACCTGCCCGGCATTGGCCGCTCGACTGCCGCCGCCATCGCCGCCTTCTCGGGCGGCGTGCGCGCCGCGATCATGGACGGCAACGTCAAGCGCGTCTTCGCGCGCGTGTTCGGCATCGACGCCTATCCCGGCATCAAGCCGGTCGAGGATGCGCTGTGGCGCCGCGCCGAAGCGCTGCTGCCGGAAGATGGCGGCATCGAATCGTACACACAGGGCCTGATGGACCTGGGCGCCACGCTGTGCACGCGCTCGCGCCCCGACTGCGGCCGCTGCCCGCTGCAGGCGCGCTGCGTGGCCTTCGCCACCGGCCGCACGGCCGAACTGCCGGTGCGCAAACCCAAGAAAACGACGCCGGAAAAACGCACCGCGATGCTGGTGCTGATCGACCGCGGCGAAGTGCTGCTCGAACAGCGTCCGCAAACGGGCATCTGGGGCGGCCTCTTGTCGCTGCCGGAAGTGGGCGGCCATGTGGCGATGGACGGCGACGCCGATCCCGTCTGCACAGCGGACATCGCCGCGGCCAGCAGCGCGTTCGGCACGATTGACGAAGTGCGCGCGCTCACGCCGTTGATGCACGGGTTCACGCACTACAAGCTGCACATCGCGCCGTTCGCAGTGACGCTGGCTGCGCGTGGTGAGCATGGCGCAGGGCACGTGTGGTGGAAGCTCGATGCGATTGGTGATGCGCCATTGCCGGCGCCGGTCAAGAAGTTGTTGCTGGATCTGGCACAACCAAACTTGTTCACCTGACCGCGCCCGGGTCGTTTGCGCGCAGCGAGCGCGCATTTTCGGCCGGCGACTGGCCCGCCAGGGGGCGAAAGCCCTGTGTAAAATGGGCCTGATCGATAAAGATACCTGGACGACCCGACGTGCGGGTTCGCATCGTGGGGCTCGTTCTTTTCCTCGGCCAACCGCCGATCGCGTAAAGAAAAAGGATACGAGATGCATGCGACAGGATCATTCGACGTCAAACTGACGCCGCAAACGGCAGCACCTGGAATCCAAACGGCAGAACTTGGTCGCATGACGATCGACAAGCAATTTCATGGCGACCTGGCTGCCGCCAGCCTGGGCGAAATGCTGGCGATACGCACCAGGGTCGAAGGCTCGGCCGCTTATGTGGCATTGGAACGCGTCACCGGAAATTTACACGGTCACATGGGTAGCTTCGTGCTACAGCACAGCGGCACAATGGATCGTGGGGTGTCGTCGCTGGCACTGACGGTGGTGCCCGATTCAGGTACCGATGCCCTGACTGGGCTGCGCGGCTCGATGACCATTAAGGTCGACCAGGGCAAACACAGCTACACGATGGATTACGATCTTCCATAGTGCGCAAGTGCACGACAGTGAGTCGGACCGGCGGGACGGCGCCCCGGCGAGCAAGCCGTTCCACTCGCCGATGCAATCCATGGCGGTCCGGGATTAAAAGTGATCGAGCGAGAAAATGCGCCGGTGCTCACGGATCGCATAGCGATCGGTCATGCCCGCGATGTAATCGGCGATCTTGCGCGCCTGCTTGTGCGGATCGCCCTGCACCTGGTAGTCGCCCGGCAGCAGCACCGGATCCGCCAGAAACGCCTCGAACAGCTCGCGCACGATGCGGCTGGCTTTTACGCGCATGCGGTTGACCTGGAAGTGGCGGTACAGGTTCGCGTACAAGAAGCGCTTGAGTGCCACGGTCTCGGCGCGCATCGCGTCCGAGAAGCGGATCAGCGGCAGCGCGGCGCGCACGTCGTCGATGGTCGCTGGCGCCGCCTCGGCAATCAGGCGCGCCGAGGTGTCGACCAGGTCGGCCGTCATTGCCGTGATCATCAGGCGGATCGTCTCGTACAGCGCGCGCCGGCCCGGCAAGCCCGGATAGCGCGCCTCGACCTCGCGATGCAGGCGCGCGAACAGCTCGACTTCTTCCATCTGCGCCATCGTGATCAGGCCCGAACGCAGGCCGTCGTCGATGTCGTGGTTGTTGTACGCGATCTCGTCGGCCAGGTTGGTCAGCTGCGCCTCCAGGCTGGGCTGGCTGCGCTCGATGAAGCGCTGGCCCAGGTCGCCCAGTTGGCGCGCGTTGTTCAGCGAGCAGTGCTTGAGGATGCCTTCGCGCGTCTCGAACGTCAGGTTCAGGCCATCGAAGGCGCCGTAGTGTTCTTCGAGATGGTCGACCACGCGCAGGCTTTGCAGGTTGTGCTCGAAGCCGCCGAAGTCCTTCATGCATTCGTTGAGCACATCCTGGCCCACGTGGCCGAACGGCGTATGGCCAAGGTCGTGCGCCAGCGCCGTGGCCTCGACCAGGTCTTCGTTCAGGCGCAGGCTGCGCGCCAGCGTGCGGCCGATCTGGGCCACTTCGATGCTGTGCGTCAGGCGCGTGCGAAACAGGTCGCCTTCGTGGTTGATGAAGACCTGCGTCTTGTACTCAAGGCGCCGGAACGCGGTCGAGTGGATGATGCGGTCGCGGTCACGCTGGTACTCGCTGCGCGAACCGGGGCCCGGCTCGACGTGCGTGCGCCCACGCGACTGGGCCGAATGCGCCGCATACGGGGCCAGGCCCGCGTCGAAGTCGCGCATCAGGCTACTCATGCGCTGCAGGCCGCAAGCGTCGAGCGCAGCACGTCCAGTGGCGCGGTCGTGATCGACGGGCTGCCCAGCGGCTTGAGCAGAATGAAGCGGATTTCGCCGCCCTCGTTCTTCTTGTCGACTTCCATCAGCTCGATCCAGCGCGCTTCGCCCAGATCCGGCGCCACGGCTGGCAGGCCGGCGGCGCGCACCAGAGCGCGCACGCGCTCCACGGCGGCCGGCTCGATCAGGCCCAGGCGCGCCGACATGTCGGCCGCCATCACCATGCCGCAGCCGACCGCTTCGCCGTGCAGCCAGGCGCCGTAGCCGAGGCCATTCTCAATCGCGTGGCCGAAGGTATGGCCGAAGTTCAGCACCGCGCGCAGGCCGCCTTCGCGCTCGTCCTTGCGCACGACGTCGGATTTGATTTCGCACGAACGGGCGATCGCGTACCCGATGGCGTGGCGGTCGCGCGCGATCAGCGGCTCGATGTTCGCTTCGATCCAGTCGAAGAAATCGGCGTCGAGGATCGCGCCATGCTTGATCACTTCAGCCAGGCCCGCCGACAGCTCGCGCGCCGGCAGCGTATTGAGGGTGGCGGTGTCGGCAATCACGGCGCGCGGCTGGTAGAACGCGCCGATCATGTTCTTGCCAAGCGGGTGATTGATGCCGGTCTTGCCGCCCACCGATGAATCAACTTGCGCCAAAAGCGTGGTCGGGATCTGCACGAACGGCACGCCGCGCATGTAGCTCGATGCGGCAAAGCCGGTCAGGTCGCCGATCACGCCACCGCCCAGCGCCACCAGCGTGGTCTTGCGGTCGCATTTGTGTTGCAGCAGCGCGTCGTAGACGAGGTTCAGCGACTGCCAGTTCTTGTGCTCTTCGCCGTCGGGCAAAATAATTTCAAGCACGTCGCGGCCCGCCGCGCGCAGGTGGCCCGCGACCTTGTCGAGGTACAGCGGGGCAACCGTGGTGTTGGTGACGATGGCGACCTTGTGGCCGCCGATGTGGCGCGCCAGCAGCGCGGCGTCGTCCAGCAAGCCGGCGCCGATCTCGATCGGATAGCTGCGCTCGCCGAGTTCGACGTTGAGGGTGATGTGTGCCTGTTCGTTCATTGCTGTCCTTGCATGCTTGCGCGCGCGGGCGTTTTCCTGCGCGGCCAGCTGGTCCAATATGGTTTGAACCATCGATTGTACGTTAGGCCTGCCGGTGTCGATGACGAGGTCGGCGATCTCGCGGTACAGCGGATCGCGTTCGGTCCAGAGTTGCTCGAGTTTGCCGCGCGGGTCGGCGGTCTGCAGCAGCGGGCGGTTCTTGTCGTGCGCGGTGCGCTGCAGGATGCTGCCGATCGACGCGCGCAGGTAGATCACGGTGCCGCGTTCGGCCAGCAGCGCGCGACTGGCCGGATTGAGCACGGCGCCACCGCCGGTGGCCAGCACCAGGCCCTGCTGCGCCGACAGGTCGCGGATCACATCGGCTTCGCGCCGGCGAAAGCAGGCTTCGCCCTCGATCTCGAAGATCCACGGGATGGTCGCACCGGTGCGCGCTTCGATCTCATGATCGGCGTCGACGAAGCGGCGATTGAGCTTGCGAGCAAGCAATCGACCGATCGTGGTCTTCCCTGCCCCCATCAGGCCAACAAGGAAGATATTGTTGTTCTTGGGATGTGGCACAACCAGACCCGTTGAGATGAAAAAGACGGCCAGTATAGACTGGCCGCCTCTCATTCCGCCAATTTTACGGGCAGGTGAAGTTGAGTGTGAACGGGATCGAGGTGACTGCACCGCGCGGTGTGGTTGCACGCACGCTGAAGTTGGCCACACTGGCAGCGGTGCACGGCTTGGTACCGGTGGCGGCCACCGTGATACGGTGATTCGATCCCTGTGGACCGTTACCAGGCGCAGCAAAGATGCTCGGCACGGTTTCGGGCGCCACTTCGACGCTGGTCGCGTTGACTGCACCACTGACTGCGATGGTGGTGCCAGCAGGCAGCGCGTTGCCATTCAGATCAACCAGCTGGACCGAGAACACCTTCGATTCGTTTGCGCTGGCATTGCCAAGGCTGATCGGGAACACGGTGCTGGGGCTGGCGGCGCCGTTGACGTACACAGCAGCCACCGATTCGTCGCTGAACGTGATCGTGGTCTTGGCGAACTGGGTGTTCAGACCGTCGGTCGTGCTGGCGCAGATCGTGGCAACGCCAGCCCGCGTGGTGTCGGCGGTCGAACCAGTTCCGGAGTTGCACGGCGTGACTGGCGTGCCGGGCGCGGCGACGCGGGGATTCTGGGTGCGGAAAGCAACCGAGCAGCCGCCATTGACCGTATTGCAGCCGCCTTTGCTCGATGACCCGATGGCCCCGAGGTTGGTCTGGAATACGATCGGCGTGCCATCCGCGACAGGATTGCCGAAGTTATCGGCCAACAGCACATTGACCGTGGCGGCCGGGGTCGTCGGGCCGCTGTCATACGACCAGCCGTCCACATTGCCCTGGCTGACGCTGAGCGAGAAGGCGCGCTGCACCGGCAGGCCTGTGGTCACGACGATCGAATCGGATGTCGTCGAAATATCCGGGCGGCTGGCGTTCGCAGTGCCTGGCAACACGGCCTGGACGCGGAAGGTGGTCGGCACGTCCAGCGAATTGACCGTGGTGATCACTTCGCCATTCTGGTCGGTGCTGTCGGTGGCCTTGTTCAGGGCCACGGCACCGCTTGGCACGATGCTGAAATCGACGCGACGACCGGCCAGCGGCCGATCGAACACGTCGAACACGCGGAAGCGCAGCGTGGCGGTCTCGGTGCGATTGATACCACCCTGGCCACGGATCACGATCGATTTGTCGGTCGGCAGCGCTTCAACGAACTGGACCGAAGCAGCGCTCGGCGGCGCGATGGCCAGTGCTGCCGAGGCCGCCGTAGCGACACCGTCGGCGGTCGCAGTAATGATGTCGTTATTGCCGCAATCCTGGTCGCGGTAGACGGTCTGGGCAGTACCATTGTTGGTGGCGACGGTCGCGGCGAGGGTCGCCTTGCCGGACGTGACGCACGCCGAGCTGAATCGGACGTTGACCTGCTGGCTGGTGTACTTGACGCCATTGGCCAGCAGATCGACCGAGATCACCGTCGAACCATAGGCATCGATGCTGGCCGGGGCCAGGGTCAGGGCGCTGAAAGCCAGCGAAGTGGCGTTCACCGAATACGCGGCATCACCCGTCACGGTAACACCGGCCACGCTCGCGCTCGCAGTCACGCGGCCGGCGCCACCGGCAGCCAGGCTGGCGCTGCGCAGCGTGATGCTGGCCGTGCCGCTCGCATCGGCCAGTGCAGTGCCTGCGCCCGGCGCAAATACGGCCAGGTCGGCATCGGTAGTAAACGTCACCAGCGCATTCGGCACCGGCTGGTTGGCCGCATCGCGCACCACGGCGCGCACCGTCAATGGCGTGGCACCGCTCAAGGCCGTGCTGGCCTGACCGCTGGCATTGACGAGGCTGACGCCGACGGTCGGGCTGGCAGGCGTGGCCGGTGTGGTCGGCGCGGTGCCGCCGCCAACAGTGCCCGGGCTGCCGCCGCCGCCGCCGCACGCACTGAGGGCTGCAGCCAGGAGCAGCGCCAGGCTGCCGTAGGTGATTGTCTGGTTTTTCATATCGGTTCGTTGTTGTTATCGGTCGTTGATGAAACAAGAATCAGCGTGCGCCCGCCACGTTGTCGTTCACGATCTTCGGGGTAATGAAGACCAGCAGTTCGGTCTTGCTGCTTTCACGTGCGGTGGTCTTGAACAGATACCCCAGCAGCGGCACGTCGCCCAGGAACGGCACCTTGCTCTCGTTGGTGCGCTCGGTCTGCTGGTAAATCCCGCCCAGTACCACGGTGCCGCCGTTTTCGACCATCACCTTGGTCTTGACGTGCTGGGTATTGATGGCAAAGCCCGCGCGGGTGTCTTCGCCCTTCGAATCCTTGCTCACGTCCACTTCCAGCACCACGTTGCCGTCCGGCGTGATCTGCGGCGTGACTTCCAGGCGCAGGTTGGCCTTCTTGAATTCGATCGCGGTGGCGCCGCTGCTGGTGCTGTTTTCGTAAGGCAGTTCGACGCCCTGCTCGATCAGCGCGACCTGCTTGTCTTCGGTGACAACGCGCGGGCTCGAGATGATCTTGCCCTTGCCATCCGCTTCCAGCGCCGACAGTTCCAGATTCAGGAAGCGGTTGGCCGCCGACGAGAACAGCGAGAACGCCAGCGACGACGCTGGAACGCCGCCGATGCCGGCCGCCGGCAGGTTGACCATCGTCGTGTTGTTGAAGCTGTCGGCGCTGTTGGCCACCTGGCCGGTGGTCTGGCCCACGCCGACCAGGTTGCCGCCGATGGCGACGCGTTCGTTGCCATTGACCTGCCAGCCCGAATCCCCGCCGCGCATCGTGCGCATGTCGGCAAAGCCCAGCTTGGCGCCGAGGTTGCGCGAGAAGCCGTCATTGGCTTCCACCAGACGCGCTTCGATCAGCACCTGCTTCGAGGCGACGTCGGTTTTCTGGATCAGCTTGCGGATGTCTTCGATCTTGGCCGCGATATCGGTCACGAACAGCTGGTTGGTGCGCGGATCGATGATCGCGCTGCCGCGCCGGGACAGCACGCGGTTGCGGCCCGCGTCGCCGGCAGCGCCAGCGCCGACGCCGCCCTGGTCCAGGCCGAACACGTTGCGGAACGATTCGGCTTTCTGGTAATTGAGCTGGAAGATCTCGGAGCGCAGCGGCTCCAGTTCGGCGATCTGGGCGCGCTGCTCGAGTTCGAGCTTTTCCTTGGTCAGCAGTTCTTCCTTCGGCGCGATCCACAGCACGGTGCCGTTCTTGCGCATGTCCAGGCCCTTGGCGGTCAGGATCACGTCCAGCGCCTGGTCCCATGGCACGTCCTTCAGGCGCAGCGTCAGAAAGCCTGCCACCGAATCGCTGGCGATGATGTTCAGGCCCGAGATATCGGCCACGGCCTGCAGCGCGGCGCGCACTTCGACGTTCTGGAAATCGAACGAGAGTTTTTCGCCACGGTAGCCCTGCGGGTTGTTGCTCGAGCCGGGACTGTTGCGGTTCGGGTCTTCCACGACCTGGCGCACTTCGACCACCAGCTGCGAGTCGCTCTGGAACACCGACTGCTCCCAGGCGCCCTGCGCCTCGATCGTCATGCGCACGTTGTCGCCCTGGGCGCTGGTGGCCACGCGCGTGACCGGCGTGCCGAAGTCGGTCACGTCCAGGCGGCGGCGCAGCGATTCAGGCAGGCGCGCGCCGATGAAGTCGACGGTCACGCCGGTGCCGGTCTGGCGCACGTCGACGGCGACCTGGTTGTTCGGCAGGTCGACCACGACGCGGCCGGCGCCGTTGGCGCCGCGCTTGAAATCGAGGTCGCGCAGTTGCGGCCGCGCTGCGGGCGCCGCAGCAACCGGTGCCGCGCTGGCGGCGACCGGCAGGCCGCTGGCGTTGACCGCGCGCGCCACGCCGCCCGTGCCTTCGACGGTCACGATGATCGACTTGCCGTCAATGGCGGTGGCGTAGTTCAGCGCGCGCGCCAGGTTGACCACCATGCGGGTACGCTCGCCGGCCTGCACCAGGTTCAGGCTGCGCACGTCGCCCAGGTTCAGCTCCTGCATGTTCTTGCCGGTGGCGTTCGCCGTGGCGCCGAAGTCGAGCGCAATGCGCGCCGGGTTGGTGATGGCAAAACCGATCGGCGCGCGGCTTGGCGCATCGCGCAGGGTCACGTTGATGACCACGTTGCTGCCTTGCTGGTTGGCCGTGATCGATTCGATCGCATTGCCCTGGGCCAGGGCGGCGCCGGCGCACGTCAACAGCACGAGTGCGGTGGCAGCGCGCGCCAGCCAGGCCGGCATGGCGAAGCGAATCTGGACGTTGGGGGTCATTTACTGCTCTCCTGGTTGTGCTGCAGCTCGATGTTGGCTAGTCGTTCCACCCAATCGCCGGTGGCGTCCTGCACCGATTCCCTGATTTCGATCGCCTCGTCACTCACGCGGGTGACGCGGCCATAATTCTGTCCCAGCCGCTGGCCGGGCCGGACGCGGTACAGCGCCCGGTCGATCTGAACCAGCGCGTAGCTCACGCCACCTTTTTTCATCGTGCCGACCATCCGCATCGTGTCGAGCGGGAAGTTCTCGAGCGGCTCTTTCGGGCGGTTCAGGTCAGGCTGGTTGGCGTTGGGGCTGGACTGCGCCATGCGCGCCAGTTCGCCCAGCAGCTTGGTCTGGTCGAACGGGTCGAGCGCTTCGCCCGGCAGGTAGGCGTGCGGCTGGAACGTCTTCGGTTCCGGCAGCGGCTTGACCTTCGAGACGGTGCGGCCCTCGACCTGTTTCATCCAGGCCCGCGTTTCGCCGACGCCGCCATCGCCGCAACCGGCCAGCAGGGCCGCAGCGGCGAACAGCGCAATCACGTGAGCTCGTATCATCACTTGCCTTTGCCTTTACCCTTGCCTTTGCCTTTGGCGGCCTTCTTCTCGGCCGCGCGCGCCGCGCGCTGGGCGATCAGTTCTTCCTGGTCGAGATAGCGGAAGGTCTTGGCGATCGCTTCCATCTCGAGGTTGCCTTCCTTGATGCTCACCAGCGACAGGTTGTTGAGCGTGACGATGCGCGGCAGGTTGGCCATGTCGGCGGCAAATGCGCCCATGTCGTGGTATTGCCCGCTCACCTTGATACTGATCGGCAGCTCGGCGTAGTAGTCGCGCACCACTTCCTGGCCCGGCTTGAACAGCTCGAACTGCAGGCCGCGGCCCACGCCCGCCTGGTTGATGTCCGACAGCAGCGCAGCCATTTCCGACTTGCTCGGCAACTGCTTCTCGAGGCGCACCACGTACTGGTCGACCTGCGCCTTCTGCGCCTTGAGCGCTTCGAGGTTGATCGCCTGCGCCATCTTGGTTTCGTACTCGCCGCGCAGCCGCACTTCTTCCTGCGCAAGGGTTTCCTGCTCGGCGAACTGGTCGCTCCAGTAGAAGTAGTAGCCCAGGCCAACCACCAGCGCCACCACGCCGGCCGCGCACAACAGGCGCGGCGCCAGCGGCCACTGGCCGGGCTGGCGGCCCTGCAGGTCTTCGAATTGCGCCGCGAGCTGGGCGAACTGCGCCTTGATATCGATGTTCATGATTTCCCCGGCGCGCCAGGTTTGGCTGCGGCGCCGTCTTCCGGCGCATCGCTGTTGCGGGCACGCTTGATCGATACGGCCAGCGTGAATTCCACCACCTTGCGCGCGCTCTTGCTCTGGGTGATGGTCGCGGCGCGCACTTCGGTCAGGTCGGGCTTTTCCAGCCATGCCGACTGGCTCGACAGGTTGCGCAGCAGTTCGGCGACGCGCTCCTGCGACTGGGCGGCGCCGGTCAGGATCACGCGCTGGCCATCCTGCTTGACGGTCTTGAGGTGCACGCCGTCGGGCGCCTGGCGCACCAGTTCGTCGAGCAGGTAGACGGGCTGGTTGCGGTCGCCCTGCAAGTCTTCGACCGCCTGCTGGCGTGCCTGCAGCGCGGCGATTTCTTCCTTGAGCGTCGTGATCTCGCCGATTTTCTTGTCGAGATCGGCGCTGGCCTGCTTGAGCACCTCATTACGCTCGTTCTGGACCGAAATCTGGCTGGCGTTGTAGCCGCCCACCAGCAGCACGATGCCGGCGCCGACCAGGCCACCAAGCGCCATCAGCGCCACGAACGCCGATTGCTTCTGCTTGCGTTTTGCCTCGCGGTGAGGCAACAGGTTAATGCGGATCATCAGCCGAACCTCCGCAAGGCCAGGCCGCAGGCGACCAGGTAGGCCGGCGCTTCCTGGCGCAGCTGGTGTTCACGCACGCCGGGGCCGAACGCCATATTGTCGAACGGCGACGCCAGGCTGGTGGCGATGCGGGTGCGGCCAGCCACGATCTCCATGATGCCCGGCAGCAGCGCGCAGCCGCCAGCCAGGTAAATCCGGTCGATCCGCGTGTACGGCGTCGAGGTGTAGAAGAACTGGATCGCGCGCGTGACTTCCAGCGCCGCGTTCTCCAGGAATGGCGCGAGCAGGTCGGCGCGGTAGTTTTCCGGCAGGTCGCCTGCCTTCTTGCGCGTTTCGGCTTCCTCGAACGCCATGCCATAGGCGCGCACGATGTCCTGGGTGAGCGTGTTGCCGCCGAACGGCTGCTCGCGCTCGTAGACTGCTTCGCCATTGAACAGCACCGACACGTGGGTGGCCTGGGCGCCGATCTGGAACAGCGCCACGATCTGGTCGCGCATCAGGCCGGCAGCGTTTTCCAGCGCACTGCGCGCGGCGTACGATTCGATGTCCATCACGGTCGCCAGCAGACCCGCGCCTTCGGCGATGGCGATCCGGTCCTCGACTTTTTCGCGGCGGGCAGCGGCCAGCATCACTTCCATGTCGTCCGGCGAATTGGGCGCCGGGCCGATCACGTCGAAGTCGAGGCTGACTTCATCGAGGGCGAACGGAATGTACTGGCTGGCTTCGGACTCGACCTGCACTTCGAGCTGGTCTTCCGACAAACCGGCCGGCAGGATAATTTTCTTGGTGATCACGGCAGCCGGCGGCATGCCCAGCGCGACGTGTTTGGCACGTGTGCCGCTCTTTTTCCAGACCCGGCGCACCGCGTCGGCCACCTGGTCCATGTTTTCGATATTGCCATCGACCACGGCGCCGCGCGGCAGTGCTTCGGTCGCATAGCGCTCGAGACGCACGAGTCCCTTGCCGGCATCGGCCAGCTCGACCAGGCGAACGCCGGACGTGCTGATATCGAGCCCGATCATTGGCGGACTCGACTTTCCAAACAAGGAACCCAGATTGATCACCAAAACACTCCTTGACACCGATTGGGGCAGAATCTGGCTGTAGACGCCCTTGCAAGGGTCGTTGTCGTTAACCAAACACCTGTTATTTTCTTATAAAAATCCGATACTTACGTGAAAGCACCGTCTCGGATCGTAGCAATAAAGGATGATGCCGGACAAGATATTTCTACTCGGGAACATCAGAATGCGGGGCATGCGCACCACACTTTGCCGATTCGTTGCCAGCTAAATATTGCTCTGTGGTTCGATTAAGCTCGGGCCAGTATCGGGTGCCAAACTGCTGTCTTATAATGAGGCGGATCAACAAAGCGAAAGTCAGCATGAAAGAGAAACAGGCAGCACCTTCTTCCTCCTCGAAGTTCAGCCCCAAGCGCCTGATCCTCATCGCATTCGCCAGCCTGTTCGGCCTGGGTGCGATTGGCGTACTCGTGCTCGTGTTCGCCCTGGCCATGGCGTACCCGAACCTGCCGGCGCTGGACACGATCACCGATTACCGGCCCAAGATGCCACTGCGGATCTTTACGGCCGATAACGTCCTGATCGGCGAATTCGGCGAAGAACGCCGCACGCTGGTCCACTTCAAGGACATCCCCGATGTCATGAAAAAGGCCGTGCTGTCGATCGAAGACGACCGCTTCTATGAACACAGCGGCATCGATTACCTGGGCATCATGCGCGCGGCCTTCCGCAACGCCACAGGCGGCGCGCGCCAGGGCGCCTCGACCATCACCCAGCAGGTGGCGCGCAACTTCTTCCTGTCGTCGGAACAGACCTTCAAGCGCAAGGCATATGAAGCGATGCTGGCCTGGAAGATCGAGAAGAACCTGTCCAAGGACCAGATCCTCGAGCTGTACATGAACCAGATCTACCTGGGCCAGCGCGCCTTCGGCTTCCAGTCGGCGGCCCAGATCTATTTCGGCAAGGACCTGCGCGACATCACCGTGGCCGAAGCGGCCATGCTGGCTGGCCTGCCGAAAGCCCCGTCGGCCTACAACCCCGTGGTCAATCCGACCCGCGCCAGGACGCGCCAGCAGTACATCCTGGTGCGCATGCACCAGCTGGGCTATATCAGCGACGCGCAGTTCGCCCAGGCCAAGGTCGAACCGCTCAAGATCAAGACCGACAGCGCCGCCTTCGGCGTGCACGCCGAATACGTGGCCGAAATGGCGCGCCAGCTGGTGTACGAGCAGTTCAAGGAAGACACCTACACGCGCGGCCTGAACGTGTTTACCACCATCACCAAGGCCGACCAGGACGCGGCCTACCTGGCACTGCGCCGCGGCGTGATGGACTACGAACGCCGCCGCGCCTATCGTGGCCCGGAATCGTTCATCGACCTGCCATCTGGCAGGGCGGCAGCAGACGAAGCGATCGAAGCCGAGCTGGCCGAGCATCCGGACAGCGACAACATCATCGCGGCCGTCGTGCTGCAGGCGTCGAGCACGCAGGTGCAGGCAGCGATCGCATCGGGCGAGACGATTACGCTGTCGGGCCCGGGCCTGGCGTTTGCCAAAGCCTGGCTGTCGGACAAGGCTGCGCCGAACCGGCGCGTGCGCCGCGGCGCCGTGATCCGCGTGATGCAGGACGACGAATCGAAGTGGCTCATCACGCAGATGCCCGAAGTGGAATCGGCCTTTGTGGCGGCCAATACCGAAGACGGCGCAATCCGCGCGCTGGTGGGTGGCTTCGACTTCAACCGCAACAAGTTCAACCACGTGACGCAAGCGTGGCGCCAGCCAGGTTCGTCGTTCAAGCCGTTCATCTATTCGGCCTCGCTCGAGCGCGGCCTGTCGCCAGCCACCATCATCAACGATGCGCCGATCAGTTTCGATGCCGGCCAGACCGGTGGCCAGGCGTGGGAACCGAAGAACTACGACAGCAAGTACGACGGTCCGATGACGATGCGGCGCGGTCTGATGCAGTCGAAGAACATGATCTCGATCCGCATCCTGAACAAGATCGGCGCGCGCTACGGCCAGGAATACGCGGCCCGTTTCGGTTTTGACCCAGAGCGCAATCCGGCCTACCTGACGCTGGCACTGGGCGCCGGCGCGACCAATCCGCTGCAGATGGCCGGCGCCTACGCGGTGTTCGCCAATGGCGGCTACCGCGTCAGCCCGTACCTGATCTCGAAGGTCACCGACAGCGATGGCAAGGTGCTGTCCGAAGCACGGCCGGCGCGCGCGGGTGATGAAGCGAACCGCGTGATCGATGCGCGCAACGCCTTCCTGATGGACAGCATGCTCAAGGACGTGGTCCGCCACGGCACCGCGAACAAGGCGATGGCCCTGAAGCGCACCGACCTGGCCGGCAAGACGGGTACCACCAACGACTCGATCGACGCGTGGTTCGCCGGCTACCAGCCAAAGCTGGTGGGCATTGCCTGGATGGGCTACGACAAGCCGCGCAACCTGGGTGCGCGCGAAACCGGTGGCGGCCTGGCCCTGCCGATCTGGATCGGCTACATGCAAAAGGCGCTGAAGGACCAGCCGATGGTTGAACGCGAAGTGCCGGCTGGCCTGGTGCAGTACGGGTCCGAGTACTACTACGCCGAGACGCCGCCGGGCAGTGGCGTCGAAGCGCTCGACGTCGGCCAGCCGCCGCCGGCGCAGCAACAGCAGGAACGTGACGCGGTGAGGAACGAGTTGTTCTGATCACGCGGGTATGAAACGACAAAGGCGGCCAACTGGCCGCCTTTGTTTTTAGTGCGAGATCGCGTTACACCAAGTTGACTGGTGCCCCGCCCTGCTCGCTCGCATAGCGCCCGAGCGCCGCAAAGAACTCGCTGTCGTCGCGTGTGTTACGCCACTCGTCACCCACGCGCTTGTAGTGGTAGCCGCCCGAGCGGGCCGCCAGCCACATCTCTTGCAGAGGGGCCTGGCTGTTGATGATGATCTTGGTGCCGTTGTCAATGAACTCGATTTCGAGCACGTTGCCACTGCGCTTGCACTCGACGTCGACGACATCTTCGTCGTTCAGGCGGTCGAAGGCGGTTTCGATCCGTTTCAGGGTCAGGTCGGCCAGGTCCAAAAATTCGGTTTCGGTCATGCTACACTCCAAATCTGCTAATCAAACCCTGATTCTAATCGTGAAGTCCTCCCTCGCGCTTCCTTTCGGCGCTGCGCTGCTCGCCGGAGCCCTTGCCGGCTGCGGCCAGACCGGCCCGCTGTACATGCCCAACCCGCCCGCCAGGCCCGTGCCGGTCGTCGTCGACCAGCCAGCCCAGCCCGTCCCGTCGAACAACGCGTCCACCCCGGCGCCATACCGCTAACCGTCCGCTTCCACCTTCGCTTTTACCTTATGCCCCACTTCCTGTACCAGAACGACGTGCTGCACGCCGAAGGCGTTTCCCTGTCCGCCATCGCCGACGAATTCGGCACGCCGACCTATGTCTATTCCAAGGCCACGCTGCTCGACAACTTCAACGCCTACCAGGATGCCTGCGCCGGCCGCGACGCACTGGTCTGCTATGCGATGAAGGCCAACTCGAACCTCGCCGTGCTCGACCTGCTGGCGCGCCAGGGTGCGGGTTTCGACATCGTCTCGGGCGGTGAACTGCTGCGCGTGATCGCTGCCGGCGGCGACCCGGGCAAGACCATTTTCTCGGGCGTGGGCAAGACCGAGGCCGAGATGACGCTGGCGCTGGAAAAAGGCATCTTGTGCTTCAACGTGGAATCGATCCCCGAACTGCACCGCCTGAACGCCGTGGCCGGCAAACTCGGCATGCGTGCGCCGGTCTCGCTGCGCGTGAATCCGAACGTGGACGCCAAGACCCACCCGTACATCGCCACCGGCCTGAAGGCCAATAAATTCGGCGTGGCCTTCGACGAAGCGCTCGACACCTACCGCGCGGCCGCCGCACTGCCGCACCTGGACGTGGTCGGCATCGACTGCCATATCGGCTCGCAGCTGCTGGACGACGCGCCGCTGCTCGAGGCGCTCGACAAGCTGATCGACCTGATCGACACGCTGCACGCCGAAGGCATCCACCTGCACCACTTGGACATCGGCGGCGGCATCGGCGTCGACTACGGCGTGGCCGGCGATGCGCCACCAGTGCCGGTGGGCGACTACCTGGGCCGCCTGTTCGCGCGCATCGACGCCTGGCGTGCGGCAAAGTACGACGGCCAGCCGCTCAAGGTGATCTTCGAGCCGGGCCGCTCGATTGTCGCCGAGGCCGGCGTGCTGCTCACGCGCGTGGAATACCTGAAACCAGGCGCCGAGAAGAACTTCTGCATCGTCGACGCCGCGATGAACGACATGATGCGCCCGACGCTGTACGGGGCCTGGATGGGCCTGCAGGCAGTGACGCAGCGCGAGAGCGCAGCATTGATGTGGGATGTCGTGGGACCGATCTGCGAATCGGGCGACTGGCTGGCGCGCGAGCGCGAGCTGGCACTGGAACCGGGCGACCTGCTGGCCATGATGACGGCCGGCGCCTACGGCATGACGATGGCGTCGAACTACAACACGCGCGGCCGCGCAGCCGAAGTGATCGTCGACGGCGACACCATCCACCTGGTACGCCGCCGCGAAACACCGACCGAGACCTTCGCGCTCGAGACGCTCATCAAGTAAAAAAAGCGGGGTCAGGTCTGACATTCGGACACGACCTCAGCTTTAGCCAGCTCCAATCTTTCCTGCCAGCAGTAGCATCGCGCGGTACCAGCTAGTTCCGACCAAAAGACTGTCGAGGTCGTGTCCGAATGTCAGACCTGACCCCAGCTTTTCACTTGGTGCTCAGGCCCGCACGGCCTGTTGCTTGCGCCTGAAGTGCCAGAACACCCGCAACCCGAGGAGCAGCGCAATGATCGAACCGAAGATGATCGGTCTGGCGAAATCGTTCTTGCCCTCTTTCATCCACCAGAAGTGCAGGATCGACAGTGGTGCGATCACGTAGATCAGGCGGTGCAGCCATTGCCAGCGCTTGCCGCCCAGGCGCTTGATCATCGCATTGGTCGACGTCGCCGCCAGCGGGATGAGCAGCACGAAGGCGATGAAGCCGACCAGGATGAACGGCCGCTTGATGACGTCGGCCAGCATCGCCGGCACGTCGAAGAAGTGGTCGAACCACAGGAATGCCGTGAAGTGCACGAATGCGTAGAAAAACATGAACAGGCCGATCATGCGGCGCAGCTTGACGAGCCAGTTCCAGCCGGTCAGGCGCCGCAGCGGCGTCACCGCCAGCGTGATGCACAGGAAGTACAGCGCCCATTCGCCGCTGCCCTTGGTGATCGCCGCCAGCGGATCCGAAAAGCTCCCGCTGGCGGTGCCCCAGACCAGGCGCGCGAAGGGAATCAGCGCCAGCACAAACACCAGCGCCTTGACCCACCCGACCTGTTTGCTGTTCAACCCTGCCATCAGAAATAACGCTTCAGATCCAGGCCGGTATACAGCGACGACACCTGGTCGTAGCCATTGAACATCAGGGTCTTGCGTTTCGGTGCAAACAGGCCCGATTCACCGATGCGGCGCTCGCTGGCCTGCGACCAGCGCGGGTGGTCCACGTTCGGATTCACGTTCGAGAAGAAGCCGTATTCGCGCGGCGCCATGTCGTTCCACGCGGTCTTGGGCTGGCGTGAGAGCAGGCGAATGCGCACCAGGGACTTGGCCGACTTGAAACCGTACTTCCATGGCACGACCAGGCGCACCGGCGCGCCGTTCTGGTTCGGCAGCACCTGGCCATACATGCCCATCGTGAGCATCGTCAGCGGGTGCATGGCTTCGTCGATGCGCAAGCCCTCGACGTACGGCCAGTCCAGCACGCCACTACGCAGGCCTGGCATCTGCTTGGGATCGGCCAGCGTCGTGAATTCGACGAACTTAGCGTTGCCGGTCGGTTCCACCTGCTTGAGCAGGTTCGACAGCGAATAGCCGATCCACGGAATGACCATCGACCAGCCTTCGACGCAGCGCAGGCGGTACACGCGCTCCTCGAGCGGCGCGAGTTTCAGCAGGCTGTCGATATCGAGCGTGAGCGGCTTCTTGACCTCGCCCTCGATGCGCACGGTCCATGGCCGGGTGCGCAGCGTGTGCGCGTTTTCGGCAGGATCGCCCTTGTCGAGGCCAAACTCGTAGAAATTGTTGTAGCCGGCAGCGTCCTTGAACGGGGTCTGCTTTTCGTCGGTCGACAGTGCCACATTGGCGCGCGCCGCGAGCTTCTGGCCGGCGGTTTGGGCAAAGGCTTCGCGGTTGGCCATCTCCCAGACGCCGCTGCCAACAGCGGCCGTGGCGGCCATGCGGGTGATGAATTCACGCCGGCCGGTATAGATCTCTTGCGGCGTAATTTCGGATGGATACGGAAGATCAAGTCCGTTGGGATTGCGTTTGAAGAGCATGGCTGGCCTCGCGAGCTTGGGAAGCTTCACATTACACGAAGTTTCCTTAAGCCTGCGTTATACGGCCCACACTACCGGGTCAGTACCCGTGCCTTCTTTACAGCTCGCCGTACGAGTGCAGACCCGACAGGAACATATTTACGCCCAGGAAGGCGAACGTGGTCACCAGCAAGCCGACCACTGCCCACCAAGCCGCAACCCGGCCGCGCAGGCCGGTCATCAAGCGCATGTGCAGCCACGCCGCGTAGTTCAGCCACACGATCAGCGCCCACGTCTCTTTCGGGTCCCACGACCAGTAGCCGCCCCACGCTTCAGCGGCCCACAGCGCGCCGAGAATGGTGGCGACGGTGAAGAACGCGAAACCGACCGAAATCGACTTGTACATCACGTCGTCGAGCACCTCGAGCGAAGGCAGACGGTCGGCCAGCATGCCGTGCGACTTGAGCAGGTAGGCCGATGCGACCATCGCGGCCAGCGCAAACGTGCCGTAACCGATGAAGTTGGCCGGCACGTGGATTTTCATCCACCAGCTCTGCAGCGCCGGCACGAGCGGCTGGATCTGGGCGGCGTCGCGCGAGACCGTGTACCACAGCAGGAAGCCGACGGCAGCGCCGATGATCAGCATCACGAACGGACCCAGCTGGCGCGTGGCGTAGTGTTCTTCGTAATACAGGTGGAACAGCGCGGTGATGAGGGCGAACAGGATGAACACTTCGTACAGGTTCGACACCGGGATATGGCCGACGTCCGGGCCGATCAGGTACGACTCGTACCAGCGCACCATCATGCCGACCGCGCCGATCACGACCGCGGCCCAGCACAGCGCCGCGCCCACGCCGCCGCCGAACTTGCCGCGGCTTAACAGGCCAACCCAATAGAACACGGTCGAGAACACGAACAGCGCGCTCATCCAAAGGATGGCCGACTGGCTCGACAACATGTACTTCAGGAAGAATTTTTGCTCGGCAGCGGCGAGGTTACCGTCATACAGCGCGATCGCACCCAGCGACAGCACGGCCACCAGTGGCAGCAGCCAGCGCATCGGTTTCCAGTACCAGCCCAGCACGGCAAACACGGGCGCCGTGCACACCAGGATCACCTCTTCATAGATGTCCATGAAGTGGCCGTACCGGTTCAGCGCGAACAGCGCGGCGGCGCACAGGGCGAGCGCGTACAGCCAGTCGGCCGGGCCCAGGCGGCGGAAATAGCCCGGCGCCTCCTGGTATTGATCGGTCGAGCGCGCCGGGGCGCCAGTCTTGGGTTGTGACAGTTCCATTGTTTTCTCCAGGCCCGCGCAGCTTACGCCGGTTGTGGCAGCTTTACAGACAAGTCTTCGTACTCACGCTCGAAATCGAGCGTCTTGCGTTGCGTGCTCATCGCCATCAACGCCTCGGCGCCAGCCTCCGGGTTACCGGGCACGTCGCGCACCCAGATCCAGACACGCCGCTCGCGAATGTAAAACATCGCGAACACGCCCAGCACGAGCAGGACACAGCCGAAGTAGACCACGTTCTTGCCCGGCGAGCGCGTCAATTGCAGCACCGAGGCCTTCACTTCGGTGAAATCGTCGAGCTGCAGATACACCGGCGCACCGTACAGATAACTGTCCGACAACGCATTGGTGGCCAGTTGCAGGAAGCGGCCATTGGCGTCCGTTGGCGCGGCCGCGGCGTCGCCGTGTTTTTCGCGCGCCACTTGCCACAGCTCCCACAGGGTGCCGTTAAGCATCTTCATGAAGATGCCGGCTGCTTTCTCCTGCTCGGCCTGCGGAATCTTTTCCAGGAACTGGGCCACACCGACAAAGCCGCCGCGACCGTCGCCGCCGGCAAAGATGCCCAGCGTGCGCGCCGCCGACTCCTGCAACTGGCCAGCCAGCGCGCTCCCTTGGTCGCCACCCAATGCCCGCGCGGCATAGCGGCGCGCCGCCACGGCGCGTGCTTCGGGATCGGCCAGCGCCGCGCGCAGGCGCATCCAGTCGCCCACGCCGTAGCGTTCATCGACGGGAATGCGCAGGAAGCTGAAGCTCTCCGACGGGTTCGCGCGCACACCGGCCAGATAGACTTGCGCGCCATCGAGCGTCATCGGCTGCATGTAGTTCATGAATTCGCGCGCCTGGCCGCTGGCGTCGCGCAGCTTGTATTGCACGCTGGGGCCGACGTTCTTGAGGTCTTTCGTGGCGTCCGGATTGGCAGCCGCGCCCGAGGCCTTGCCCAGCGTGGCGGCGAACTGTTCGTTGAACGTTTTGCCCTTGCTCACCGCGCGCACGTCATTGCCCTGGCTGATGTTTTCGACGTTGAACGGACGGAAACCCGACCACTCGACCGCATAGGTATCGCCACCGATTTTCAGTTCAGTGGCGCTGTTGACTTCGCCTTCGATCGGGAAACTGGCGCTGGTGGCGCCGTTCATCGGATACCCCGTCAGCCGCAGTTTGCTGCCGCCATCGTCAAAGCTCGACTGGTAGACGGCAATGCCCTTGTAGATCAGCGGATGATTGACCTTGATGGTCGATTCGAACGTGTGGCCGGTTTCCAGGTCGCGCACGACCACGTCGCTGGCAAACAGTTTCGGCATACCGGTCGAATAAAACTCGATATGGAATTTCTTGAGCTGCAGCGAGAACGGCAGCTCCTGCACCAGCACGCCCGTCGGCTGATTCAGGATCGCGGTGCGGCTGGCCTGCCCTTCGGCAATGGCGGTATTGCCACGGAAGGTCGGGTTGCCCGTGCCCAGGCGGTGCTGGGCCGGAATGTCGGCGATCACGCCGCTGCCGGTGAACGGCGTCTTGTTGAACAGCCACTGCTGGATACGCACCGGCAGGTCGGAGTCGAGCGTGCCGCCCACCAGGATCACGATGATCGACGAGTGCGCGAAGATGTAGCCGAACTTGTTGCCCGCGCCCTTCTTGGCCGTGACCAGCGTGCCGCCATCCTTCTCGACGATTTTCGTGGCGTAGCCGGCGTGGCGCAGGCGCAGTGCGCTCTGCTCGGCCAGCGCGTTTTTGGCCAGCGGCGCCTGCCATTCGAGCTTGTGATGGAAGTTGCGCAGCGAATCGAAGCGCACGTTCTCGCGCCAGCTGCGCATGTCGCGCATCATTTTCGGCGCGTTGCGGATCAAGCACAGCCCGGTGGACATGACCAGCACGACCAGGATCACGAGGAACCACCAGCTGGAATACACGCTGTACAGGCCGAACTTGTTGAAAATCTCGAACCAGAACGGACCGAACTGGTTGACGTAATTCGACATCGGCTCAGCCTGCTTGAGCACGGTGCCGATGATCGACGAGATGGAGATGATGGTGAGAAGACTGATCGCAAACCGCATCGATGAGATCAGTTCGACCGCCTCGGCCAGACCACGGCGGCGGGTGTTCAGTTCAATTCCGGTGGTGCTCATGCTTTACAACTTTCTTCCTGCGCGGCGAGTAGCCGCTTGCAGGAAGGGGGTCAGCCCGTTGCTGCCGCCCTTCCTGCGTTCAATGTTGCTTATGCGAGATCGTAGAGTCTCTTAGCGCAAGCCGGCGATATAGTCGGCCACCGCGCGCATTTCAGCCGTCGACATGCGCTGCGAGAGCGTGGTCATTTGCGGGCTGTTGGCGCGGGTGCCACTCTTGAATGCTTCGAGCTGGGCAGTCGTGTAATCCTGATGCTGGCCCGCAAGGCGCGGATATTGGGCGGGGATGCCGCTGGCGTTGGCGCCATGACAGCTGGCACAGGCTGCCACGCCCCGCTCGGCGATGCCGCCGCGATAGATCTTGCGGCCCAGTTCAACGGTGTCCTTGTTCTTGGCCGCACCGGGCTTGTGCGCCTGCGCCATTAACCAGGCCGCGATGTCTTTCTTCTCGGCGTCGGTGAGCATCTTTGCGTAGGTCGTCATGATCGGCTGCTGGCGGTTCGGGGTCGTGAAATCGACCAGTTGCTTGTGCGTGTAGCTGGCAAACTGGCCCGACAGCTTGGGGTTGGCAACGATGGATGAATTGCCCGCCGCACCGTGACACGAAGCGCACGATGGCAGGCCACGCGCGGGATCGCCCGCATCGTACAGCGCGCCGCCCCGGGCCGGATCGGCCTTGACTGCGGGCGCTGCAGTGGGCGCCGCCGCTGTCGCCGCCGGGAGTCCCCCGAAAACAGTTAGTGTGACCAACAGTGTTTTGAGCAGGGGGGACGACAAGCGGTTCATACTAGCACCTTGAAAAAGTCAATAATTGAAGGTTCAGTGCAGCGCCCTGATTGCTTGGGCCATGGGGCTGGCAGGCAGCAATCAACCCCTTATTGTACAATAGCTTTGTTTCTCAAACGCCATTTCGTAGTCCTCTTACCCTCTTCCCCCCATGTCCAGATTATGGCAAGCCCGGTTCTTTACGACCGTGAATCAGTTGCGCGACCTCCCCGACACCAATGTGCCGGAAATCGCCTTCGCCGGGCGCTCCAACGCCGGCAAATCCACAGCCATCAATATCCTCACGAACCAGAAGGGTCTGGCGTTCGCGTCCAAGACGCCGGGTCGTACGCAGCACATCAATTACTTCTCGATCGGCGGCGCCCACGTGGGCCAGCACCGCAAGGATGCGGTCCGGGTCGATGAAATCGAAGCGCTGCTGGTCGACTTGCCGGGCTACGGCTACGCCGAAGTGTCGGGCACGGCCAAGCTGCACTGGCAAAAGCTGCTGGGCGACTACGTCCAGCGCCGCGACCAGCTCGCTGCGCTCATCCTGATCATGGATTCGCGCCGTCCGTTCACCGACCTCGACGTCCAGATGCTCGAATGGTTCGCCCCTACCGGCAAGCCGATCCACTGCATCCTGACCAAAGCCGATAAGCTCAACCGCAACGAATCGACCAATGCCCTGCGCGAAGCGCGCGGCGTGCTCGAAAGCTATGTCGATGAAGATGGCGTCGGCTTCCCGTTCACGGTGCAGCTGTTCTCGGCGCTCAAGCGCATCGGTATCGAAGAAGCCGATGCCAAGATCCTGGCGCTGGCCGGGCTGGACGGCGTTGCCGGCGAGTACGAGGGTGACGAAGAACAAGAGCACGACGAATCTGGCGCGCCGTCGGCGGACGACGATCAAACCTCCGCCTGATCCTGCAAGGAGCCACTCGATGAGCATCATCACTTCCGCCTATCCGGCGGCCCGGCCGCGCCGCATGCGCCGCGACCCGTTCTCCCGCGCCATGATGCGCGAGAACACGATTACCGCATCCGACCTGATCTATCCCGTGTTCGTGCTGGAAGGCCAGAACGTGCGCCAGGAAGTCGGCTCTATGCCGGGCGTGGCCCGCGTCTCGCTCGACCTCCTGCTGAAAGTGGCCGAAGAATGCGTCGCGCTCGGGATTCCCGCGCTGGCCCTGTTCCCGCTGGTGGACCAGTCAGTGAAGACCTATGACGGCATCGAAGCAACGAACCCGGACGGGCTGGTGCCGCGCGTGGTCCGCGAGCTCAAGCGCAACTTCCCCGAACTGGGCATCATCACCGACATCGCGCTCGACCCGTACACGACCCACGGCCAGGACGGCCTGCCGGACGAGAACGGCTATATCGTCAATGAAAAGACGATCGAGATGCTGGTCAAGCAAGCACTCACCCACGCCGACGCCGGCGTGGACATCGTGGCGCCATCGGACATGATGGACGGGCGCATCGGCGCGATCCGCACCGCGTTCGAGGCGCAGGGCCATATCCATACGCGCATCATGGCGTACTCGGCCAAGTATGCGTCGGCATTCTATGGGCCGTTCCGCGATGCGGTCGGCTCTTCGGCCAATCTTGGCAAGGCCGACAAGAACACCTACCAGATGGATCCGGCTAATAGCGACGAAGCACTGCGCGAAGTGGCGCTGGATCTGGCCGAAGGCGCCGACATGGTGATGGTCAAGCCAGGCATGCCCTATCTGGACATCGTGCGCCGCGTAAAGGATGAGTTCAGGGTGCCGACGTTTGCCTACCAGGTCAGCGGCGAATACGCGATGCTCAAGGCAGCCGCGCTCAATGGCTGGCTGGACCATGACAAGGTCATGATGGAATCGATGATGGCGTTCAAGCGCGCCGGGGCCGATGGGGTGCTGACGTACTTCGCGCTGGATATTGCCCGGAAATTGAAGGCAGGTTAACCGCCCGCACATCCAACAAAAAACCGTGCCATGGCACGGTTTTTTTACGACAAAGCTGGGGTCAGGTCTGACATTCGGACACGAGCTCAGCCTTTTCCACATCTAACGGTGTCTTGCCCAGTATCGGCATGGCCCGGTGCAAGCTAGTCCTGACTGCCAGACTGTCGAGGCCGTGTCCGAATGTCAGACCTGACCCCGGCTTTTTTGCCACATTCATCACCCTCCCGGCGGTGGGCGGTATTCCGGGAACATTTCTTTGTACAAGAACTCGGTCAGGCGCGCTTCGTCTGCTGGGCGGGCGCTGAGCTTGACCACGCGGCCCAGGCGGTGCGAATCCCATTCGAAGTCGCCGTTCTTTTCCTTGCGGATCAGTTCGATCATTTTCTTGATGACGGCCGTTTCGATGTCGCGTGCGCTGCCCTGCTCCACCGTGACTGCCGTCAGCCAGCGGCGCTTGAAGCTCGGGTTCCAGCCGCGGAACTTCAGGTCCATCGTGTTGAACGTCTTGTTCGATATCGAGAAGATGCCACCCGACTCGTTGCTGTCGTCGCGGCCGCGGCCGTTGATTGCGGCGATGTTGGCCAGCGCGTTGCGGTTGCCGCGCACGGCGTCGCTTTCCGGCGTTTCAACTTCGCTGCCGGTCGGTGCACCGCGGCGCTCGCGCTGGGCTTTGACGTAGGCTGCCATGTCCATGTCGGGCGGGACTTCGGTCTTTGGCTGCGGCGGCTGGGGTGGTGGTGGCCTGCGCTCGACCGGCTTTTCGTCGGGAATCGTGATCGTGTCGGGCAGGCGCTTGACGATGACGCGCTCCGGCGGCGTCGGCCGCGGCGTTTCGCGCCGGGGTGTTGGTTTCGGCGCCGGCTTGGGCTTTTGCTCGCGCTGCGCCTTGGTCGGCTGCTGCAGCGGCTGGACAAAGAAGACGTCAGTTTCGCGGTCCGATGCCGGACGCGCTGTCTTTTGCTCCTTTTCAGGCGGCTTGAAGATGAAAATCGCGAGCAGCAGCAAGTGCAGCACGATCGTGCCGATCAGGCCGCCGCGCTTGGAGCCCTCGCGCTCGTAATGCGGCCCCGGACGTACCAGTGGCTGTCCGCAGTGGGAGCAAACTTCGCTGTCCTGATCGTAGGAGTGGGGATGGTCACGCAAGGTAGATCGGTATCCTGGAAGCGACGTCTAAAAAAACAGCAGAGGGGGCAGTCTAACCGTTTTAGAGTACCAACGCATCACGCCAGCGAGCGGACTGCACCGCTGCTGGCGTTGATGGTTGTTACCAAATGTTTCCAGGATTAAGCATGCTGGGCAACCGGGACATCGTCGGCCTTCGCGAGTTGATCGTCCGTCATCGGTCCCGTGCCGCTGAAGCGGTCCAGGTACAGGTAGATGACCGGCGTGATGTACAGCGTGATGACTTGCGAGAAGATCAAGCCGCCACACACCGCCAGGCCCAGCGGCTGGCGCAGCTCGGCGCCGGCGCCGATGCCCAGCGCAATCGGCAGCGCGCCCATCAGCGCGGCCAGCGTCGTCATCAGGATCGGCCGGAAACGCAGGATGCAGGCTTCGCGGATCGCCTCTTGCGGGCTCATGCCGAGGGTGCGCTGCGCATCGAGTGCGAAGTCGATCATCATGATGGCGTTCTTCTTGACGATACCGATCAGCATCAGGATGCCGATCATCGCGATCAGCGTCAGGTCCTTGTCGAAGATCCACAGTGTCAACAGCGCGCCCACCGCTGCCGATGGCAGGCCGGCCAGGATGGTCAGCGGGTGGATATAGCTTTCGTACAGCACGCCCAGCAGCACGTAGATGACGCCGATGGCCGTCAGGATCAGGACCAGCTGGCTCGACTGCGTGTCCTGGAACACGGCCGCGTCACCGCCATAGGTCGCAATGACCGAGGCCGGCAGCTTCATCTGCGTGCTCATCTGTTCAATGGCGGCGGTGGCATCGCCCAGCGGCACGCCCGGCGCCAGGTTGAACGACAGCGTGATCGCCTGCAATTGCCCCTGATGATTCACTTGTAGCGGACCGACCGTGCGGCGCACCGTGGCCACGCTCGACAGTTTCACCAGATCGCCCGACTTGCTGCGCACCGACACGCGCGAGAGCGCTTCATCGTAATAACGGTCGCTCGCCGCCGCTTCCAGGATCACGTAATAGCTGGCGGCGGTGGAATAGATGGTCGAGACCTGGCGTTCGCCGAACGAGGCATACATCACGGTGCGGATATCGTCCATCTCCAGACCCAGCAGCGCGGCCTTGTCGCGATTGATGTCGATGGTTGCCTGCAGGGCCTTGTTCTGCGAATCGCTGTTGACGTCGCGAAAGCGCGCATCCTGGCGCATGCCTTCCAGGAAGCGCTCGGCCCAGCTGCCGATCTCGCCGCCCGAGACGCTTTGCAGCGTGTATTGATAGCGCGCCTTGCTCTGGCGCCCGCCCAGTTGCAGGTTTTGCAGGGGCGACATGAACACCTGCACGCCCGGCACGGCGCGCGTGGCCTTGCGCAACTCGTCGATCACCAGGTCAATCCGTGGCCGTTCGCTGCGCGGTTTGAGCACCAGGAACATGCGGCCAGTGTTGCCGCCCCCGGTAAACGAGGTCGTATCCTGCACATACGGATTGGCGCGAACGATGTCGACCACCTTGCTCTGAAGTTCAGCCAGCGCGGCGGACGACGTGTCTTCGGACGTTTCGACGTTGACGCGGATCTGGCCGATGTCTTCTTCCGGGAAAAAGCCTTTGGGCATAGTCATGTACAGCACCGCGGTCAGTACAAACGTTCCCAGCGCCATCATCAGGACCAGGAAGCGGTAGCGCAGCGCCATGTCGAGCGTACGGCCGTAGCCGTTGCGCACATTGGTGAACATGGCTTCGAAGCGGCGACCGATCCACGACATGTCCTTCGGGTCGACGTGGCCGCCATCCTTGAGCAGGCGCGAGCACATCATCGGCACCAGCGTGAGCGACACGACGGCCGAGACCATCACGGCCAGGCCGACGATGACGGCAAATTCGCGGAACAGCAGACCAATCACGCCCGGCATGAAGAAGATCGGAATGAACACGGCCACCAGCGAAATCGAGATCGAGATGATGGTAAAGCCCATCTCGCGCGCGCCGACGAGCGACGCTTGCATCGGCTTCTTGCCCATCTCCATGTGGCGCACAATGTTTTCCAGCACCACGATCGCATCGTCGACCACCAGGCCGACGGCCAGCGTGATGCCCAGCAGCGAAATATTGTCGAGGCTATAGCCGAACCAGTACAGCAGCGAAAGCGCGCCCAGCAGCGAAATCGGCACCGTCACCGCCGGAATGAAGGTGGCGGCCGCGCGGTGCAGGAACAAAAAGATCACCAGGATCACGAGCATCACGGTGCCCAGCAGGGTCAGGTTGACGTCGTGGATGGCTTCACGGATCGACAGCGAGCGGTCGCTGACCAGCTCGATCTTGATCGAGGCCGGCAATTGCCCCTCGAAACGCGGGATCAGCGCGCGCACGGCGTCGACCACTTCGACGGTGTTGGCGTTGGGCTGGCGTTGCACCATCAGCGAAATCGAGCGCTGGCCGTTCAGGCTGCCCATTGCCTTGACCGACTGGTAGCTGTCCTGGACGTCGGCAATGTCTCTCAGGCGCACCGGGAGCCCATCGCGCGTGGCGATGATCAGGCTGGCGAAGTCGGCCGCTTTCATGAGCTGGCCGCCGCCCTGAATCGTCAGCGCCTGGGTCGGACCATCAAGAATGCCCAGCGGGGTGTTCGAGTTCGCTGCGCGCAGCGCTGCCGCCAGTTCGTCCATCGAAATATTGCGCGCGTTCATCAGGTCGGACTTGGCGCGCACCCGCACCGCGAAACGCTTGCCGCCGTTGATCGACACTTGCGAGACGCCCTGTACGGTCGAAATCGCCGGCGAGATCAGGTTTTCGGCGTAATCGTTCAGGTCTGACAAATCCATCGACGGCGAGGTCAGGTGCATGAACAGGATCGGGGCGTCGGCCGGGTTGACCTTGCGGTAGGCCGGCAGTTCCGTCATCTCGAGCGGCAACCGGCGCTGCGCGACCAGCAGGGCGGCCTGGACATCGACTGCTGCCTTGTCGACATCAATCTCGGTGTCGAATTCGAGCGTGATATTGGTGTCGCCCTGGGTGCTGTTCGAGGTGATCAGCTTGATGCCGGCAATGGTCGAGAACTGTTTCTCGAGCGGCAGCGCGACCGACGAAGCCATCGTCTCCGGGCTGGCGCCGGGCAGGTTGGCCGAGACATTGATGACCGGGGTGTTGTAGCTCGGCAGCGCGGCGACCGGGATCTTCATGTACGACAGGATGCCGACCAGCACCAGGCTGATCGACAGCAGCACCACCATCACCGGCCGGCGGATACACAGTTCGGACAGGTTCATGCCTGCTCACCCTGCTTCGGTTGCGGCGCCACGGCTGGCTTGGCGGCTTGCGCAAGACGCACGCTGGCGCCCGGACGCAGGTTCTGCTTGCCTTCGGTGATCACTTGCTCGGCGCCGCTCAGGCCCGTCACGACCGCATGGTCGCCAAATGCATAGACGCGCTTGACCGGCACCTGGCGCGCGGCATTGCCGTCGCCCAGCACGTACACGAACGTGCCGCTGGTGGCCGTGATGATGGCCGTTTGCGGGATCACGAGGGCGTCCTTGAGCGTTTGCACGACCACGCGCGCGGTGACGTACTGGCCGGGCCACAGGTTCGTGTCACGGTTGCTGAATTCGCCTTTGACGCGAATGGTGCCGGCCTGCGCATCGACGGCATTGTCGATGAAGCTCAGGCGGCCGGCGACCGGCTTGGCGTCAGCGCCGCTGTTGACGAGCACATCGACATTGCCCGCTTTCTGGGCGCCGAGCAGCGCGCCGACGGCAGATTCCGGCAGCGTGAACGAGACATTGATGGGGTCGAGCTGCGTGATCGAGGTCAGCAACGTCGTCATCTGCACCAGCGCGCCCGGATGGATGTCGATGGCGCCGACCCGGCCCGACATCGGCGCGCGGATCGATGTATAGCTGGCGCTGACCTGGGTGGCGCGCATCGCGGCCTGGTTGGATTGCACCAGCGCACGCTGGGCTTGCACCTGGCTGAGCAAGGAGTCGAGCGCGCTCTGGGCCAGGAAGTTCTGTGACACCAGCTCCTGGCTGCGCTTGTACTGGCGGTCGAGGTCGGCCAGCGTGGCGCGGTCGCGCGCCACCTGCGCTTCGGCGCGCGCGACATTGGCCTGGTCGGCGCGGTCGTCGAGCGAGAACATCAATTCGCCTTCCTTGACGAACTGGCCTTCGCGGATATGGACTTTGCGGATGGTGGCGACGGTCTGCGGATGCAGGTTCACGGTGCGCAGTGGGGTGACGGTGCCATTGGCAAACAGTTCGACGCCGACATCGCGCCGCTCGGGCTTGACCACATTGACGGTCACCGGTGCCTGGCCGCCGCCCTGACCTTTGGCGCCCGGCGCCTCCGCCTTGGCCTCATGGCCCTGATTGAAGTACCAGCCGCCGCCGACGACCAGCGCCGCCACGACGGCGATGACGCCGACATTCTTCTTGTTCATGCTTGTCCCTTGCCGCCAGTGCCGACGGCTCTGTCAGTGATGCTGCTTGGTGATCCTGCTTGTTGATGTGGCCATTGCGCGCGCGCATTGTCCCACACTGTCGTTACGGCTTTATTTTGCTTGTTGGTTTTTATTTGTTCGGGTAATACGTGGGCAGCATCAGCGTCACTTCCAACCCGCCTTCCGGATGGTTGGCCAGGCTGATGCTGCCGCCATGCTGCTCCGTGATATTGCGTGCGATCGTCAGGCCCAAACCCGTGCCGCCCGACTCGCGCGAGCGCGATGTCTCCACGCGGTAGAACGGATCGAACACGCGCACCAGCTCGCTGCGCGGGATGCCCGGCCCGCTGTCGCGGATGCGGATGCGCGCGGTGCCGTTGGCGCGGTCGACGCAGACGCGCGCATCGCGCCCGTACTTGACAGCGTTGTCGATCAGGTTGACCAGGCAGCGGCGCATGTCGATCGGCCGGCCCAGCACCGCGATCGAGGCCTTGCCGGCCAGCGTCACGGTCTGGCCGGCATCGGTCGCATCGGCGCACACGGCCTCGAGCAGCGAATCGAGATCGAGCATCTGCATCGTCTCGGTCGTGTCCATGCTGCGCGCCAGCACCAGGCCTTCGCGCACCATTTCCTGCATCGCGGACAGGTCGCCGATCAGGCGGTCCTGCAATTCGGTGTCCCCCACCTTCTCGAGCCGCAAGCGCATGCGCGTGAGCGGCGTCTGCAGGTCGTGCGTGATCGCGGCAAGCATCTGCGTGCGCTGGAAGATGTACTGGCGGATGCGCGCCTGCATCGCATTGAAGGCGGCGCTGGCCTGGCGGATCTCGATCGCGCCGACCAGGTCGAGCGGCGGGCGGTTGATGTCCTGGCCCAGGTCTTGCGCGGCTTGCGCGAGCTGCTTGAACGGACGCGTGGTCATGCGCGCCACGAAGTAGGCCAGCACCGCGATACTGATCAGGAACATGCCGACGATGATGCTCGTGTCGACATCCTCAACGGAAAAGCGCGGCGGCAGCACCGACAGTTGCAGCTCGGCACCATCGCGCAGCCGCACGTCGATCGATTCGCAGGCGCCCTCCCACTTCATGCTCAGCAAGCCGTACATCACGGGCTGCGATTGCACGACGCCGCAGGCAGCCGGGCGCGTGCTGCGTGACGTGACGACGTAACCTTTGCCCAGACGCTTGGCCAGCGAAGCGGCGAAGGGCGTCAGAGGCGCCGCTTGTGGCGGCATGTCGCCCACCTGGAGCTGCAGGCCCGGACGATTGGCGACATCGAGGTAGATCGAGCGGGCCGATGCCGGCACGATCTCGGTGGCCATGATCAGCTGCTCGGCGCGTTCGAGCACGTGCGCATCGCGCTGGTTTTCAAAGTCGCGCAGGCGCTGGTAATCGGCCGCCAGTTGCGTCAGCGCGGCCGAGGTCACAATACCCAGCAGCAGCGTGAGGAACACGCGCCCGGTCATCGACCCGAAGAACACTTTCACGCCGCCGGCTCCACGGTGACCTGGCCGGCCAGCACGTAGCCGCCGTTGCGCACGGTCTTGATAATCTGCGGCATGCGCGCGTCTTCGCCGAGCTTCTGGCGCAGGCGGCTGATCTGGATGTCGATCGAGCGGTCGAATGGATCGGCGTCGCGGCCCTGCGTGAGGTTGAGCAACTGGTCGCGATTGAGCACGCGGTTCGGGTGTTCGAGGAACACGCGCAGCAGGCGGAACTCGGCGCCCGAGAGCATGATGACGATGCCGTCCGGGTTGAGCAGGTGGCGCGCGGTCAGGTCCAGCGTCCAGCCAGAGAAGCGCATCTGCTGCACGTTCTCGGATGGCGTGTTCGACGGCATCGCGTGCGAGCGGCGCAGCACGCTGCGGATGCGCGCCAGCAGCTCGCGCGGCTCGAACGGTTTCGGCAGGTAGTCGTCGGCGCCCATTTCCAGGCCCAGGATGCGGTCGAGCGGTTCGTTGCGGGCGGTGAGCATGATGACGGGCAGGCTCGAGGTGGCGCGCAGCTTGCGGCACAGCGTCAGGCCGTCGTCGCCGGGCATGTTCAGGTCGAGCACGATGAGGTCGGGACGCGTTTCGTCGAGCGTCTTCCACATCGCGGTGCCGTCGGCGGCGCCGAGCGTCCGGTAGCTGTTGGACTCGAGGTAGTCGGCCAGCAGCGTGCGAATGTCGCGGTCGTCGTCGACGATCAGAATCGTAGAGGGATTATCCATAACCGCAATTATCCGAATTTATGACAACCCCGGCGGAAGTATTTGTATCGCTGTGTATATGCCGACAGGCGCGAAACATATGGATACAAAGTGCCCGGCAGGGGAAATCCCATGGTTACAGTTTTGACCCAGGATGGGTCCTGTGCAGCGAGCGTTTCGGATGCACTTCACCAGACTCTCACACAAAGGAACTACCATGAACACCCTTCGCAAACACCTCGTGATCGCTTTCACCGCTGCCGGCCTGTTCGGCGCCACTGTCGGTGCCCAGGCCCAGAGCACTGCCCCGGCCGAGGGCCGCCATGCATCGACGTTAACGGCTGAACAACGCCTGGCCAAGAAGGCCGAGTGGCAAGCCAAGGCAGGCGAGCGTCACGCAAAGATGGCGCAGAAGCGCGCCGAGCATCAGGCCAGGCTGCAGGCATCGCTGAATCTGACGGCCCAGCAAAAGCCGGCCTGGGATGCATTCGTCGCCAGCCGCGCACCGGTAAAACATGGTGAGCGTGCCGGCCGTGGCGACCGCGCTGCCTGGGCCAGCCTGAGCGCGCCGCAGCGCATGGAAAAGCAGATCGCGCTGCAGAAACAGCGCACCGCGCGCATGGAGTCGCGCCTCACCGCCCTGAACAGCTTCTACGCGGTGCTCACGCCAGAGCAGCGCAAGACGTTCGATGCGCAGGCCCAGCACCGCAAGGGCGGGCGTCATCAGCAACATCATCGTGCCAACGCATAATCCATTGCGTCATTCAACGCCGGCGGCCCGCGCCGCCGGCGTTCATTTGTCCAGACGTTCCAGCGACGTCGAAAACTTCTCTGCATTCTGGTAGCCGATCACGCGGCTATCGGCAATCTCCTTGCCTTGATCGTCAAACAGGATGATTCCCGGCGGCCCGAACAGGCCGAAGCGCTTGAGCATCGCCTTGTCGGCCGCATCGTTGGCGGTCACGTCGACCTGCAGCAGCGCGGTATTGGCCAGCTTGGCCTGTACTTTCGGATCGACGAACGTAAACTTCTCCATCTCCTTGCACGACACGCACCAGTCCGCATAAAAGTCGAGCATGACGGTCTTGCCGGCATTGGCGGCCAGTGCGGCGTCGAGCTGGTCGACTGTCTTGATGCGGGTGAACACCAGCCCGTGATGCTGCGGCGTGCCGCTCAGGTGCGCCAGGGGTGCGAATGCGTCGCGCCCGCCGCTGGCTACGCCCACCAGCTGCATGCCGCCCATCAGCGCGAACGCGGCGCCAAAGGCCATTGACGCCCAGTGGCGCGTGTGACGCAGCAGATAAAAACCATAACCCAGGAGCAGCGCGGCCCACAGCAGCATCTGCGCGACCGACGGGATGACGGGCGAAACCAGCCAGATCGCCATCGCCAGCATCAGGACGCCAAACAGGCGCTTGACGGACTCCATCCACGCACCCACGCGCGGCAACAGCGAGCCGGCCGACACGCCCACCAGCAACAGCGGAATGCTCATGCCCACCGCCATCGAGAACAGCGCCGCGCCGCCCAGGAACACGTCGCGCGTCTGGCTGATGTAGACGAGCGCGCCGGCCAGCGGCGCGGCCACGCAGGGGCCGACGATCAGTGCCGAGATGGCGCCCATCGCGAACACGCCGGCCAGCTTGCCGGACTGCTGGCGGTTCGACACATTGCTCAGACTGGTCTGCAATGCGCCCGGAAGTTGTAACTGATAGAAACCGAACATCGACAGCGACATCGCCACGATCAGCAGTGCGAAGGTGCCCAGCACCCAAGGATTCTGCAATGCTGCGGCCAGGCCTTCACCAGCCAGGCCCGCGGCCACGCCCAGCAGCGTGTAGACGATCGCCATGCCCAGCGAGTACGTCACCGACAGCAGGAAGCCGCGCGCACGGCTGACGTTCTTGCCTTCGCCCACGATGATCGACGACAGGATCGGGACCATCGGCAGCACGCATGGCGTGAACGCCAGGCCCAGGCCCAGCAGGATGAATGCGGGGACGATGGCCAGCAGGCTGCCGCCGCCGAGGAGGCCGGCGATGTTGGAGAGGTCGGATTGTGCTGCTGGTGCTGGTGCTACTGCGGCGGCTGGCGGGGTGGCGGCGGCGGCTGGCGCGGTCGGTGCGCTCTCGGCCATTGGGGTGGATGACAGCGGTGTCGACATGCGGCCCTGCGCGACTGCGGCGCCGATTGGCAGCGCCGGTGCGGCGGCGCCGCCCTCCCCTGCGCTCAGGCTCGCCGTGTGATCCTGCGGCGGGTAGCACAGGCCGGCGTCGGCGCAGCCCTGGCCCGTGGCCGTCAACGTGAACGCGCCGTCGCCCTCGACCGGGATGCGGATCGTCAGTGTTCCCTTGTAGGTTTCCACGTCCTTCTCGAACGTCTGGTCATACTTCACGGTGCCCGGCGGGATTGCCGGCGCGCCCAGCTTGACCGCCGGGTTGCTCGACTTGAAGGCGAAGCGCTCGCGGTACATGTAGTACTTTGGCGCGATCGTGTACGTGACTTCGGCCGTCTGCGGATCGGCCATGCGTGCTTCGAACTTGAAGGCGATGGCAGGATCGAGAAATTCCTCGGCGGCGCGGCCTGGCGCGGTGGCGAACAGCGTGAAGAAGGCAAACAGCGTCAGGCAGGCAGCAAGCCAGTGCCGTGCAGGGAATCGGGGCATGGAGGTCGAGTCAGTTGTAATAAGGCACGGGCATGGTACACCGGCTGTCCAGGACGCGCAGAGGAGGCTCGATCGACAGGCGAAAAAAAACCAGGCCGAAGCCTGGTCTTTTCAATGACAGTCGATTACTCGGCGGTCGGTGCTTCTTCTTCCGAAGTCACTTCTGGACGATCCAGCAGTTCAACGTAAGCCATTGGTGCATTGTCGCCAACGCGGAAACCCATCTTCAGGATACGCAGGTAGCCGCCGTTGCGGTTTGCGTAGCGTGGACCCAGCTCAGCGAACAGCTTCAGGACCATTTCGCGGTCGCGCAGGCGAGCGAAGGCCAGGCGCTTGTTTGCCAGGGTGTCGGTCTTGCCCAGGGTCAGGATCGGTTCGATGACGCGACGCAGTTCCTTGGCTTTTGGGACGGTGGTCTTGATGGCTTCATGACGCAGCAGCGAAACAGTCATGTTGCGCAGCATTGCCAGACGGTGGGACGAGGTACGATTCAGCTTACGAAGGCCGTGACGGTGACGCATGGTAATTCCTTTCGGGTGTTTTCAATGCCAGTTCTTCGATCGTTCGTGCCTTGATTACAAGGCACGTCCGCGGACCGGTTCGGGTTAAATCCGCCTGGACAACGCGTCCGGGCGGGGTGCGACAAAAAACGTGGATTACTTTTCCAGACCGGCAGGTGGCCAGTTCTCGAGCTTCATGCCCAGGGTCAAGCCACGCGAAGCAAGGACTTCCTTGATTTCGTTGAGCGACTTGCGGCCCAGGTTTGGCGTCTTGAGCAGTTCGTTTTCCGAACGCTGGATCAGGTCGCCGATGTAGTAGATGTTTTCTGCTTTCAGGCAGTTGGCCGAGCGGACGGTCAGTTCCAGGTCGTCGACTGGGCGCAGCAGGATCGGATCAACCAGCGGTGCGCGCGATGGCGCTTCCGCGGCGGCTTCGGTGCCTTCCAGAGCAGCGAACACGTTCAGCTGATCGACCAGAACGCGGGCCGACTGGCGGATCGCTTCTTCTGGCGTGATGACGCCGTTCGTTTCGATGTTGATGATCAGCTTGTCCAGGTCGGTACGCTGTTCGACACGTGCCGATTCAACAGCGTACGAGACGCGGCGCACTGGCGAGAACGATGCGTCGAGGATGATGCGGCCGATGGTCTTGTTGGTGTCTTCCGACAGACGACGGACGTTACCTGGCACATAGCCACGGCCTTTTTCGACCTTGATCTGCATGTCCAGCTTGCCACCGGCGGTCAGGTGAGCAATCACGTGATCCGGGTTGACCAGCTCGACGTCGTGCGGCAGGTCGATGTCCGATGCCAGAACGGCGCCTTCGCCTTCCTTCTTCAGGGTCAGGTTGACCGAATCACGGTTGTGGACTTTGAAGACCACGCCCTTCAGGTTCAGCAGCAGGTCGACGACGTCTTCCTGAACGCCATCGAGCGACGAGTATTCATGCACGACACCAGCGATCGTCACTTCGGTCGGCGCGTAGCCAACCATCGACGACAGCAGCACGCGACGCAGTGCGTTGCCGAGGGTGTGGCCATAGCCACGCTCGAACGGCTCCATCACGACTTTCGCGTGGCCGGCGCCCAGTGCTTCGACGTCGATGATACGTGGCTTCAACAAACTATTTTGCATGAACGTAGTCCTTTTCAATACCCTCGGCTCGTTACACCGATAAGGCTGATGGCTTGATGGAAAACGCCTGCCGGAGCAGGCGGTAAAACGAATTGGGTTACGACGGGAAGAGTAGGAATCGATGATTCATTGCAAGGCCAACCCTGGGTTGCTGCTCTTACACGACTACTCCCGTCGTTCCCACGTAGGCGGGAATCCAAGCTGCTCGATCTAGCCGGCAAACTTGGGTCCCCGCCTGCGCGGAGATGACATGCAGGGCGGCTTGCGCCACCCATCATGTCAATTAACGCGAGTACAGTTCGACGATCAGCGCTTCGTTGACGTCAGCAGCGATTTCGTTACGCTCTGGGAACGAACGGAAGGTGCCTTCCAGCTTCTTGGCATCGACCGACACCCAGCTTGGGAAACCGATTTGCTCAGCCAGCGACAGGGCTTCAGCGATACGCACTTGCTTCTTGGCCTTTTCACGAACAGCGACGACGTCGCCGGTCTTGACCTGGTACGAGGCGATGTTCACGACCTGGCCGTTGACGGTGAAGGCTTTGTGGCTGACCAGCTGACGTGCTTCAGCGCGGGTCGAACCGAAACCCATGCGGTACGTCACGTTGTCCAGACGCGCTTCCAGCAGCTTCAGCAGCGTTTCGCCGGTGTTACCCTTGCGACGCGACGCTTCTGCGAAGTAGCGGCGGAACTGGCGTTCCAGGATGCCGTACATGCGCTTGACTTTTTGCTTTTCGCGCAGTTGGTTGCCGTAGTCCGAGGTGCGGGCACCCGACTTGACACCGTGCTGGCCTGGCTTGATGTCCAGTTTGCACTTCGAGTCGAGCGAGCGACGTGCGCTCTTGAGGAACAGGTCAGTGCCTTCACGGCGCGACAGTTTTGCTTTTGGTCCGATATAACGTGCCACGTTAGATTCCTTTAATAATTGATCACGCCCCAGAGTGCAGAAGCACCCAGGCGCTAGTCCAGCTCTGGAAAGTCAGGCCGGACGTGGCTTGCATCACCCACCGCTTGAGCAGCAGGCGACAAGAGCCGGGCAGTATATCCCATTTACGGGCAACTGCACCGGCTTTTCTTGAAAACACAACGGGGCTATGCGCCCCGAGCATCGATTACCAAGTACACGGGCTGGCGGCAAGCCACCCTCCCCTGCAACTTAGATACGGCGACGCTTTGGTGGACGGCAACCGTTGTGTGGAACTGGGGTGACGTCCTGGATCTCGGTGATCTTGATGCCGAGGTTGTTCAGTGCGCGCACAGCCGATTCACGGCCTGGGCCTGGGCCCTTGATACGCACTTCCAGATTCTTCACGCCCGATTCCTGAGCGACCTTGCCAGCAGCTTCGGCAGCAACCTGCGCTGCGAACGGGGTCGATTTGCGCGAACCCTTGAAGCCGGCGCCGCCGGAAGTTGCCCACGACAGAGCATTGCCCTGACGATCGGTGATCGTGATGATCGTATTGTTGAAGGACGCGTGCACGTGGGCGATGCCCTCGGCAACGTTCTTCTTGACTTTCTTGCGGACGCGCGCTGCTGCCGCGCTGCTTTGTTGCTTGGCCATAGTCGGTTCCTAGATTATTTCTTGAGCGATTGAGCTGCCTTACGCGGGCCCTTACGGGTACGCGCGTTGGTGCGGGTACGCTGACCGCGGACCGGCAGGCCCTTACGGTGACGCATGCCGCGGTAGCAGCCCAAGTCCATCAGACGCTTGATGTTCATGGACAGTTCGCGGCGAAGATCGCCTTCCACGACAAACTTCGCGACTTCGTCACGCAGCTTCTCGAGTTCGTTATCGTCCAGGTCCTTGACTTTTTTGGTGGTCGCGATACCGGTTGCGTCGCAGATTTTCTGCGAACGCGGACGGCCAACACCGTAGATCGCCGTCAGGCCGATAACAGTGTGCTGATGATTTGGGATGTTAACCCCTGCAATACGTGCCATTCGTTATTCCTCGAAATTAACCTTGACGCTGCTTGTGACGCGGCTCGACGCAGATCACACGGACCACGCCCTTGCGCTTGATGATCTTGCAGTTGCGGCAGATCCGCTTGACTGAAGCGTTAACTTTCATTTTGCACTCTCTTCGGTTCGTTTACTTGATGATGTGTTTTTACTTGGTGCCGAATACGATGCGAGCCCGGGACCACGATAACGGGGTCAACTTCACCATTACCGGGTCACGCAGGCAGAAGCGAACACGCATTCTACCCGAGATCGACCCCAGGCTCACATTTCGTTTTCCAGCTTCACGCGGAACGTCGCGTTTGGGAGATCCTTTCGAACCTCCCCTTGCATTCGGATGACATCGTCTTCTGCCATTCGCGCCATGCACCCGACCACTTATCGCGTCGGGACGCCACCCTTGAAGTTCGCCTTGCGCAGCAGTGAATCATATTGCTGCGACATGACGTAGTTCTGTACTTGTGCCATGAAGTCCATCGTCACCACAACGATGATCAGGAGCGACGTGCCACCGAAGTAGAAGGGAACCTTCCACTGGGCGGTCATGAACTCCGGCACCAGGCACACCAGGGTGATGTAGACAGCACCAGCCAGGGTCAGGCGCATCAGGATCTTGTCGATATAGCGAGCGGTCTGATCACCCGGACGGATGCCCGGTACAAACGCGCCACTTTTCTTCAAGTTGTCCGCCGTTTCCTTGCTGTTAAATACCAGCGCGGTATAGAAGAAGCAGAAGAACACGATCGCCACCGCATACAGCAACGCGTGGATTGGTTCGCCCGGCGCCATCGACGCCGCCAGATCCTTCAGGAACCCGATCACCGGGCCGCTGGAATCCTTGCCACGGGTGAACCAGTCGACAATCGTCGCCGGGAACAGAATGATCGACGACGCGAAGATCGGCGGGATCACGCCTGCCATGTTCAGCTTCAAGGGCAGGTGGCTGGTTTGGCCACCGTAGATCTTGTTGCCGACCTGGCGTTTCGCGTAATTAACCAGAATCTTGCGCTGTCCGCGTTCCACGAACACCACCGCATACGTCACCGCAGCGATCAGCAGAACGATCAGGATGGCCGAGAAGCTGCCGATCGAACCGTTTGACACCAGGGTGAACAAGCCACCCAGCGCCGACGGCAAACCTGCTGCGATGCCGGCAAAGATGATGATCGAAATGCCATTGCCAAGACCACGCTCGGTAATCTGCTCGCCCAGCCACATCAGGAACATGGTGCCGGTCAAGAGGGTCACGATGGTGACGAAACGGAAGCCGAGACCAGGGTCAATGACCAGGCCAGGCTGCGCTTCGAGCGCGACAGCGATACCGAACGCCTGGAAGAGTGCCAGCGCAACCGTGAAGTAACGGGTGTACTGGGTAATCTTGCGGCGGCCGGACTCGCCCTCTTTCTTCAACGCCTCGAGTTGCGGCGAAACGATCGATGCGAGCTGCATGATGATCGAAGCCGAAATATAAGGCATGATGCCGAGCGCGAACACGGTAAAGCGGGACAAGGCGCCACCCGAGAACATGTTGAACATGCCCAGGATGCCGCCTTCGTTCTGCTTGAACAGCGCAGCGAGCTGCACCGGGTCAATCCCGGGGACCGGAATGTGAGCACCGATGCGGTACACGACCAACGCGCCAAGCAAAAACCACAGCCGGGCCCATGGGAATCCGGAAGCGGCGCTTTTACCAAGTTGTGAATTAGTCGCCAATTTTTGCTCCGATCAGGCAGCGATCGCTTTACGCGACCGAGCCGCCAGCTGCTTCGATTGCCGCTTTAGCGCCGGCGCTCACTTTCAGGCCTTTGAGGTTCACCGCTTTGGTGATCTCGCCGGACAGGATGACGCGCACGTCACGTGCCAGAACCGACAGAACGCCAGCCGCTTTGAGCACCAGGATGTCGACTTCGCCGACGGCCAGGTTGTTCAGATCGGACAGACGCACTTCAGCCTTGAACGTTGCGTTCAGCGATTTGAAACCACGCTTTGGCAGACGACGCTGCAGAGGCATTTGACCGCCTTCGAAGCCGACTTTGTGGAAGCCGCCCGAACGCGACTTTTGACCCTTGTGACCACGGCCGGCAGTTTTGCCGATGCCGGAGCCGATACCGCGGCCGACGCGACGCTTGTAGTGCTTGGCGCCGTCAGCTGGTTGAATGGTATTGAGTTCCATTGATTTCTCCGTTCGCAAGCCCGAGGGCTTACGAAACCACTTTCACGAGGTACGATACTTTGTTGATCATGCCACGCACGGACGGGGTGTCTTGCAACTCGGAGACCGAGTTGACGCGACGCAGACCCAGACCGCGCACGGTGGCACGGTGATCCTGACGGGTACCGATCAGGCCCTTGACGAGCTGAACTTTAACGGTGTTAGCCATGTGATTTCCCCTTAACCCAGGATGTCTTCGACCGACTTGCCACGCTTGGCGGCGATGTCGGAAGCAGTGCTCATTTTCGACAGACCGTCGAGAGTTGCGCGCACCAGGTTGTATGGATTCGACGAGCCGGTCGACTTAGCGACCACGTCCGTCACGCCCATCACTTCGAAGATAGCGCGCATTGCGCCACCAGCGATCACGCCGGTACCAGGCTTAGCTGGCATCATCATGACGCGCGAGGCGCCGTGACGACCGGACACGGTGTGATGCAGGGTACCGTTCTTGAGTGGCACCTTGATCAGGTTGCGGCGGGCTTCTTCCATCGCTTTTTGCACGCCGACTGGAACTTCCTTCGACTTGCCTTTGCCCATGCCGATGCGGCCATCGCCGTCACCGACAACGGTCAGCGCTGCAAAACCCATGATACGACCACCCTTGACCACTTTGGTCACGCGGTTGATCGCGATCATTTTCTCGCGCATGCCATCATCCGGCTTGTCGCTTGCCATTTTCGCTTGCATTTTTGCCATGACGATTCTTCCTTAGAACTTCAGACCGGCTTCACGCGCGGCTTCCGCCAGCGCCTTCACCCGACCGTGGTAACGGAAACCGGAGCGATCGAACGCGACTTCGGTGATTCCTGCTTTCAGTGCCTTTTCTGCGACGCGCTTGCCGACCAGAGCGGCTGCTGCAGCGTTGCCGCCGGCGCCAGTCTGACCTGCCAGCTCGGCGCGCACTTCAGCTTCCAGAGTCGAAGCCGACACCAGTACTTTTGCGTCCGGGCTGATCAGGTTCGCATAGATATGCAGGTTGGTGCGGTGAACCGACAAACGGTTCACGCCCAGCTGCGAGATCTTGATGCGGGTCTGACGTCCACGACGCAGACGTGATTCTTTCTTGTCCATGTCAGCTCCGATTATTTCTTCTTGGTTTCTTTAAGCTTCACCACTTCGTCCGAATAACGGACACCCTTGCCTTTGTAAGGCTCAGGCGAGCGGTAAGCGCGAACTTCAGCGGCAACCTGGCCGACCTTTTGACGATCGATACCCTTGATCAGGATCTCGGTCGGGGTCGGAGTTGCTGCAGTAACGCCTTCCGGCATTGCGTGCAGCACCGGGTGCGAGAAGCCCAGCGACAGGTTCAGGGCGTTGCCCTGCACTGCTGCCTTGTAGCCCACGCCGACCAGGTTCAGCTTCTTCTCGAAGCCCTTGGTCACGCCGGTTACCATGTTGTTGACCAGAGCACGCAAGGTGCCGGACATGGCGTTCGATTCACGCGAATCATCGACTACGTCGAAGGTCAGCGTGCCATTGTTGTTTTCCACTTTGACCAGGCCGTTCAGGGCCTGGGTCAGGGAGCCCAGCGGGCCCTTGACGGTGATCGACGACGCGTTGATCGCGACTTCGGCACCGGCAGGGACGGCGATAGGCATCTTAGCTACTCGAGACATCGTCTACTCCTTAAGCCACGTAGCAAATCACTTCGCCACCGACACCGGTAGCGCGCGCTTTGCGATCAGTCATGACGCCTTGCGGGGTCGACACGATTGCCACGCCCAGGCCGTTCATGACGGTTGGGATCTCGTCTTTACCTTTGTAGATACGCAGGCCAGGACGGGAAACACGCTCAAGGCGCTCGATGACCGGACGGCCAGTGTAATACTTCAAACCGATTTTCAGTTCCGCTTTACCACCTTCGGAGGTGACAGCGAAATCCTCAATGTAACCCTCGTCCTTCAGGACGTTGGCAATAGCAACCTTGACTTTTGACGACGGCATTGCGACCGTGGTTTTCTGAACAACTTGTGCGTTGCGAATGCGGGTCAGCATATCGGCGATAGGATCGCTCATACTCATTGCATATTCTCCTATTACCAGCTTGCTTTGGTCATACCAGGAATTTCGCCCTTCATGGCGAATTCGCGGAGTTTAGTACGTGCCAGACCGAATTTACGGAAAGTGCCACGTGGACGGCCAGTGATGGCGCAGCGGTTACGCTGACGGGTCGGCGCCGAGTTGCGCGGCAGAGCCTGCAGCTTCAGACGCGCTTCGTAGCGTTCTTCTTCCGTCTTCGACTGGTCGTCGATGATCGCTTTAAGAGCGGCACGCTTCGGGGCGAATTTCTCCACCAGGTCTGCACGCTTCTTTTCGCGGTTAATCAGTGAAAGTTTTGCCATTGCTCTTAGTTCCTGAACGGGAATTTGAAGGCGGCGAGCAGCGCTTTGGCTTCTTCGTCGGTCTTAGCAGTCGTGGTAATCGAGATGTTCATGCCACGCAGTGCATCGATCTTGTCGTAGTCGATCTCTGGGAAGATGATCTGTTCCTTGACACCGATGTTGTAGTTGCCGCGACCATCGAACGATTTACCATTGACACCGCGGAAGTCACGCACGCGCGGCAGAGCCACGGTGATGAAACGGTCCAGGAATTCGTACATACGGGCGCCGCGCAGGGTCACCATCGTGCCGATCGGGTAGCCTTCGCGGATCTTGAAACCAGCGATTGCCTTGCGTGCCTTGGTGATCACTGGCTTCTGGCCGGCGATCTTCGTCAGGTCGCCAGTGGCGTGCTCGATGATCTTCTTGTCAGCGACTGCTTCCGACAGACCCATGTTCAAGGTGATCTTGGTCAGACGTGGCACTTCCATCACCGACTTGTAACCGAATTTCTCGGTCAGCTCGGCGACGACTTTTTCTTTGTAAATTGCTTGGAGACGGGCCATTTATTCTTACCCCTTCACTACTTCGCCGCTCGACTTGAAGACGCGGACTTTTTTGCCGTCCTGGTCTTTGAAGCCAACGCGATCTGCCTTGCCGGTCGCTGCGTTGAACAGCGCGACATTCGACACGTGAATCGGCATTGTCTTGTCGACGATACCACCAGTAACACCGGTCATCGGGTTAGGCTTGGTCGCTTTTTTAGCGACGTTGACGCCTTCGACGATGACGTGTTCAGCGTCTACACGCTGTTGAACGACACCGCGCTTGCCCTTGTCTTTCCCGGCCAGAACGATGACTTCGTCGTTTTTACGAATCTTATCCATGTCGTATCCTTACAGAACTTCAGGTGCCAGCGACACGATCTTCATGAACTTTTCAGTGCGCAGCTCGCGCGTCACTGGTCCGAAGATACGGGTACCGATTGGCTCCAGCTTGGCGTTCAGCAGGACAGCGGCATTGCCGTCGAACTTGACCAGGGAACCATCCGGGCGACGCACACCTTTTGCGGTGCGCACAACCACGGCATTGTAAATTTCACCTTTTTTGACGCGACCACGTGGGGCTGCGACTTTAACGGTGACCTTGATGATGTCGCCAATGCTCGCGTAACGGCGCTTTGAGCCGCCCAACACCTTGATGCACAGAACTTCCTTTGCACCCGTGTTGTCGGCTACTTCGAGCCGGCTTTCGGTTTGAATCATAGTATTTTCTTTCCCAACTTAAGCCGAAGAAACCCCACAATTTGTGGGCCTGCGGTCAGTCTTGGTCCCGCCGTAACGCCCCTGCTGGAGCATGACGATTGGGTGATTGGACTTTCCAATAACGCTTTCGTTACAGGCCGCACTTGCCGAGGGGGACAAACTGCGGCAACACATGAACGAAGCCCGCTAGTATCTCAGATACCAGCGGGCCACGCAAGACAATTTTTAAAGCTTAGAGGACTGGTGCTACCAACAGCACCTGGGTGACCGTCCAGGCTTTCGTCTTCGAGATCGGGCGACCTTCTGCGATCTCGACGGTGTCGCCAATTTTCGCTTCGTTCGCTTCGTCGTGCGCGTGATACTTGTTCGAGCGCACGATGATCTTGCCGTACAGCGGATGCTTGACGTGACGTTCGATCAGTACGGTTACCGTCTTGTCCATTTTGTCGGACACGACTTTACCGACCAGCGTACGCTTCAGCGCCGTTTTAGTGGTGTCGTTCATTTGGCTTCCTTCGTGTTCATCACAGTCTTCACACGCGCGATATCGCGACGTACTTTCTTGAGCTGCGAGGTATTCCCGAGCTGCTGGGTGGCGACTTGCATGCGCAGACCAAATTGGGCCTTGAGCAGCTCGTTCAGCTCCTTCTGCAGCGCTTCCTGGTCCTTGCCGCGGAGTTCCGATGCTTTCATATACAACTCCTGTTATTGACCGACCTGGCGAACCACGAACGTGGTAGCCAGTGGCAGTTTGGCAGCGGCCAGGCGGAATGCTTCGCGCGCCAGGGTTTCATCAACGCCGTCCATCTCATACAGGACTTTGCCTGGCTGGATTTCAGCGACGTAGTATTCCGGGTTACCTTTACCGTTACCCATACGAACTTCAGCTGGCTTGTTCGAAATCGGTTTGTCCGGGAAGATACGGATCCAGATACGACCGCCACGCTTGATGTGACGGGTCATGGCACGACGTGCCGCTTCGATCTGACGTGCAGTGATACGGCCGCGGGCAACTGCCTTCAGACCGAATTCACCGAACGAGACCGCGGTGCCGCGGGTGTGCGAAATGCCGGTGTTACGGCCTTTCTGCTCTTTACGATACTTCCTGCGCGATGGTTGCAGCATGCTTATTCTCCTGCTTTCTCAGCTGGGGCAGCAGCAGGTGCAGCGGCAGCCGGGGTCGCCAGCTTGACAGCTGGACGAGCGCGGACAACTGGCGCTGCGGCTGGACGTGCGCCGCCTGCTGGGCGTGGGCCGCGCGATGGCTTGCCATCGTCACGACGTGGGCCGCGTGGCTTCTTGTCGTCCGGCGGGGTGTCGATGACTGGTGCTTCGCCGGTGACCGAACGGTCGCCCTTGTAGACCCAGACCTTGACGCCGATGATGCCGTACGTGGTCGATGCTTCGCTGGTGCCGTAGTCGATATCGGCGCGCAGGGTGTGCAGTGGCACGCGACCTTCGCGGTACCATTCGGTACGTGCGATTTCGATGCCGTTCAGGCGACCCGACGACATGATCTTGATGCCGACAGCGCCCAGACGCATCGCATTTTGCATCGCGCGCTTCATTGCACGACGGAACATGATGCGCTTTTCGAGCTGTTGCGAGATCGAATCGGCGATCAGCTGCGAATCGATCTCAGGCTTGCGGATCTCTTCGATATTGACGTGCACTGGCACGCCCATGATCTTCGCCAGCGACGACTTCAGCACTTCGATGTCTTCGCCTTTTTTACCGATCACGACACCAGGACGCGACGAGTAAATGGTGAAACGCGCGTTCTTGGCAGGACGCTCGATGACGATGCGACCGACCGAAGCGTTCTTCAGCTTCTTTTTCAGGAAAGCGCGTGCTTCCAGGTCTTCCAGCAGCATGGCTGCGAAGTTGCCGTTACCAGCATACCAACGCGACGACCAGTTACGGGTGACCGCCAGGCGGAAGCCGGTTGGGTGGATTTTCTGACCCATTCTGTGACTCCTTAGTTACCGACAGTCACGTAAATGTGACAGGATTGTTTAGAAATACGATCGCCGCGGCCTTTTGCACGTGCCGTGAAACGCTTCAGGATCGGGCCTTTTTCGACATAGATCTGAACGATTTTCAGTTCGTCGATGTCCGCGCCATCATTGTGTTCCGCGTTGGCGATAGCCGACTCGAGAACCTTCTTGATGATCGTCGCGCCCTTTTTTGGGCTGAATTGCAGAATGTTGAGTGCTGCGTCAACTTTCTTGCCGCGGATCAGATCGGCCACCAGGCGGCCTTTTTGTTCCGACAGGCGCACGCCTTTGAGGATAGCTTTAGTTTCCATTATTTTTTCGCCTTCTTGTCAGCGGCGTGGCCCTTGAACGTACGGGTCAGCGCGAACTCGCCGAGCTTGTGGCCGACCATGTTCTCCGACACATACACAGGAACGTGCAGCTTGCCGTTGTGAACAGCGATCGTCAGACCGATGAAGTCTGGGGAGATCGTCGAGCGGCGCGACCAGGTTTTGACTGGCTTTTTGTCTTTGTTCGCTTGCGCGGCTTCGACTTTTTTCACCAGGTGGGCGTCAATAAACGGCCCTTTTTTCAATGAACGAGTCATTTTTTATCCTTATTTCTTGCCGCGGCGCGAAACGATCATCGACGAAGTACGCTTGTTCGAACGCGTCTTCTTACCCTTGGTCTGCTGGCCCCATGGGGACACTGGGTGACGACCGGCTGCAGTTTTACCTTCACCACCACCGTGCGGGTGATCGACAGGGTTCATGACCACACCGCGAACGGTTGGACGAACACCACGCCAGCGCATCGCGCCAGCTTTACCGATCTTGCGCAGGCTGTGTTCGGCATTGCCGACTTCGCCAATGGTAGCGCGGCACTCGATGTGCACGCGACGGACTTCACCCGAGCGCAGGCGAACCTGAGCGTAGGTGCCTTCACGTGCCATCAGCACGACGCCGGCGCCGGCGGTACGGGCCATCTGGGCACCCTTACCTGGCAGCATTTCGACGCAGTTCATGATGGTACCGACCGGGATGTTGCGGATCGGCAGGCAGTTACCGGCCTTGATCGGCGCTTCCGAGCCATTCATGATGCTATCGCCGACAGCCATGTTCTTGGTGGCGATGACATACTGACGCTCACCGTCCGCGTAGCACAGCAGTGCAATGTGCGCGGTACGGTTCGGGTCGTATTCGATACGCTCGACCTTGGCAGGGATGCCGTCCTTCTGGCGCTTGAAGTCGACCAGACGGTAATGCTGCTTGTGACCGCCGCCCATGTGACGGGTGGTGATGTGACCGTTGTTGTTACGGCCGGCAGTTTTCGATTTCTTTTCAACCAGGGCTGCGAATGGACGACCTTTGTACAGGCCTTCAGTCACAACTTTCACCATGCCGCGACGGCCTGGGGAGGTTGGCTTCATCTTAACGAGTGCCATTATTTAGCCTCCTCGACAAAATTGATTTCCTGGCCTGGCTTCAGGCACACGAAAGCACGCTTGGTGTGGTTGCGACGACCGTTGAAACGGCCCGAACGCTTCTGCTTGCCTTCACGGTTCAACGTCTGGACCGATTCGACCTCGACTTTGAACAGCAGTTCGACAGCAGCCTTGATTTCTGGCTTGGTCGCGTCAGGCATGACCTTGAACACGATCTGCTCGTTCTTTTCCGCGACGAAGGTAGCCTTCTCGGAAATGATCGGAGCCAGCAGCACCTTCATCAGGCGCTCTTCGCTAAATTTGATTGCGGCGCTCATGCGTACATCTCCTCGATCTTGGCCAGAGCAGCTTTCGTGACCAGGATTTTCTTGTAGAACACCAGCGACATCGGGTCAGCGTGCTTAGGCTCAACGACCAGAACGTGCGGCAGATTGCGCGATGCCAGCTCGAGGTTTTCATCGATGGTATCGGTGATCACCAGGACCGAGTCCAGACCCATGCCCAGCAGTTTCTGCGACAGCAGCTTGGTCTTTGGTGCTTCGATCGACAGGTTCTCGACGACACTCAGACGGCCTTCGCGGGCCAGTTGCGAGAAGATCGAGCAGATACCTGCGCGGAACATCTTCTTGTTAACTTTGTGCGTGAAGTTTTCTTCTGGGCTGTTCGGGAAGATACGACCACCGCCGCGCCACAGTGGCGACGACGACATACCAGCACGAGCGCGGCCGGTACCTTTTTGGCGCCATGGCTTCTTGGTCGTGTGGTGGACTTCTTCACGATCTTTCTGCTTGCGGTTACCGCCACGTGCGTTAGCAGCGTAGGCGACGACGACTTGGTGAATCAGGGCTTCGTTGTATTCACGACCGAACACTTCATCGGCGGCTGCAACATTGGCGCCGTCTTGACCTTGCTCATTCAGGAGCTTCAGTTCCATGGCTTACGCTCCTTTCTTGAGTTTGGTTTTAACAGCAGGCTTGACGACCACTTGGCCGTTCTTCGCGCCAGGTACGGCACCTTTGATCAGCAGCAGCTGACGTTCGGTGTCGATGCGAGCAACTTCCAGGTTCTGGGTGGTGACGGTGACGTCGCCCATGTGACCGGTCATGCGCTTGCCTGGGAACACGCGGCCTGGATCCTGGGCCATACCGATCGAGCCAGGAACATTGTGCGAACGCGAGTTACCGTGGGTAGCACGGCCCGATGCGAAGTTGTGACGCTTGATGGTACCGGCGTAGCCCTTACCGATCGAGGTGCCTTGCACGTCGATTTTCTGGCCCACTTCGAACAGCGAAGCATCGATGGTGTCACCGGCTTTGAGTTCGGCGGCTTTGGTGGAATCGATGCGGAATTCTTTCAGCATCGTACCGGCTTCGACGCCAGCTTTGGCGTAGTGACCGGCAGCGGCTTTCGTCACGCGCGAAGCACGACGTTGACCGTAGACGACCTGAACTGCGGTGTAGCCATCAGTTTCAGGGGTTTTGATTTGTGCGACACGGTTGTTCGACACATCCAGCACGGTGACAGGGATTGAATCACCCTCGTCCGTGAAGATACGCATCATGCCAACCTTGCGACCGAGAAGGCCCAAGCTCATTTTTTCTCCATTCCCACCTACGATTGGGCGGGGGTAGTTGAACTACTAAATAATACGGGCAATAAAAGACGCACCCGTACCGAAGCCGGCTAGTATAGCGCGCAAACGGCAACGGCGCAACAGGAAAAATCGGCATCGAGACCGGTCCTGTTGCGCTTTTCGCAGTATCTGGAGAATGAAGAATCCGTTCGAGCTGAACGGCACAGACAGGCACAGCATCGTGCGCCTTGTCTCTACAGGCATCAACCATTGCTGGGAGCCTGCGACTTGAATTTCTGGTGGGCGGTGCAGGATTCGAACCTGCGACCCCTTGGATGTCGACCAAGTATTCTAACCAACTGAACTAACCGCCCGGGGAGCCGAATTATACGAGGCATGCTGGAACTTTTGCAATAGCTTTTTTCGGCGATTCAACTTTTCGGCAGAACATTGGCGTGACCCGAACGCAGCAGCCGAGGCAAATCGCCGGTTGTGCCAGGTGCAACAAAATGTTATTGTACAAATGTATTTTGAGGACGGGCTTTGTCGTGCGCACCTGGCACACGTGATTTTCCGGCATCCATGCCGGCGCTGCCCGCTCTCCTCCGCCTGGCGGCCCCGGCCCTGTCGAACGCGCAATTCTTCGTACAACAAAGCGCGCTTCGCGCCATCCGCCTTTCCCCGGCCCGCGCGCCTCCCCGGCGACTTCGCGTGCCCCGACCTGCGCCGTCAGTCCACCCCTGGTCTGCTGGCGGACGCATTGCTGCAAGGATTTATATGACTGTCATTGATACGCAACGCTGGCCCCGCCTGCTGGACCCTTCCCGCCTGGTCCTGGCGACCGACCTCGACGGAACGCTGCTGGCCGGTACCCACGAAGCGCGGCGCCGCATCCGTGAACTGTTCTCGGGCGCCCTGCCCGGCGCCAAACTGGTCTTCGTCACCGGTCGCGGCCTGGAAACCGTCATTCCACTGCTGAGCGATCCGACCGTCCCGCGCCCCCATTACATCGTTGCCGACGTCGGCGCGACGATCGTCGATGCCGACCTGCGCCCGGTCGAGCCGCTCGCGCACGAGATCGCCGCCACCTGGCCCGGTACCCACGAGGTGCTGCGCGCGCTCAGGGGCTTTCCTCAGCTGGTGCGCCAGCTCGTGCCGCAGGAGCGGCGCTGCTCGTTCTATGCGACCGAGTCCGCCATCACGCCAGAGCTGCGCGCGGCGGTCGACGCCCTCGGCTGCGACCTGCTGTTCTCGGCCGGGCAGTACCTCGACGTGCTCCCGCGCGGCGTCGGCAAGGGTGCCGCGGTGCGCCGCCTGGCCGAGGTGGCCGGGTTCGATCCGGCCCATATCCTGGTGGCGGGCGACACCTTGAATGACCTGTCGATGTTCGAGGCGGGATTTCGCGGCGTGGTCGTGGGCGCGGCCGAACCGGCGCTGGTCGAAGCCGTGCGCAAGTCGCCGCGCGTGGTGGTGGCCGACGCCACCGGCTGCGGCGGCATCCTCGAAGCCCTTGGCCGCCATGGCCTGCGCTTCGATGGCGACGACAGCCCTGCCGCCGCCACGGCCTGCGGCGACGCCGAGCTGGTGATGGTGTATCACCGCCTGCCCTACGACGAAGTGCTCGAGAATGGCGTCACGTACGCGCGGCGCCCGAAAAGCCCCAACGGCATCATGCCGACGTTGCTGAGCTTTTTCGCCGGCGGGCGCAAGGGCTCGTGGGTCGCGTGGTCGCAGCAGGACAGCCGCAGCCCGGCAGACTTTGCCCCGCACGTCGCGGTCGATGCGGCGCGCTACCCGCACCTGAAGGCCGCCCGCATCGCGCTCACGCCGGACGACATCGACCAGTTCTACAAGAAGTTCTCGAAAGAGGCGTTCTGGCCGATCATCTTTTCGTTCCCCGACAAGGCCGTGTTCCGCCAGGACCACTGGGAACGCTACCTCGAGATCAACCGCCTGTTCGCGGAGCAGACCGCGCGCGAAGCGGCGTACGGCGCCACCGCCTGGATCCACGACTACAACCTGTGGATGGTGCCGGCCTTCCTGCGCCCGCTGCGCCCCGACCTGAAGATCGCGTTCTTCCACCACACGGCGTTCCCGTCGAGCGACGTCTTCAACATCCTGCCATGGCGGCGCGACATCATCGGCAGCCTGCTGCAGTGCGACTACGTGGGCTTTCACATCCCGCGCTACGTCGAGAACTTCGTCGACGCCGCCCGTTCGTGCGCGCCGGTGCAGGTCGTCGATGGCGTGGGCTGCGCGCCGCGCTTCCTGACCTTCGGCTGCGCGCTGGGCGTCGATCACATGACCACCGCGCTCGAGGTGAATGGCCGCCAGGTCGCGCTGGGCGCCCATCCGGTCGGCACCAACACGGACCTGATCGACGCGCTGGTCGAGACCGACGCCGTGCAGCAGCAGATCGCCGGGATCGACGCCTACCTGGACGGCAAGACCGGGATCGTTTCGATCGAACGCCTCGATTACGTGAAAGGCTCGCTGGAAAAGCTGCAGGCCTATGAACGCATGCTCGAACAGCACCCGGAATTGCTGGGCAAGGTCACGCTGCTGAACATCATCACGCCGGCCGCCAGCGGCATGGACATCTACGACAGCCTGCGCGAAGACCTGGACCGCATCGTCGGGCGCATCAACGGGCGCTTCTCCACGATGGACTGGGTGCCGGTGCGCTACTTCTACCGCAGCCTGCCGTTCGAAGAGGTAGTGGCCCACTACGCTGCCTGCGACATCGCCTGGATCACGCCGCTGCGCGATGGCCTGAACCTGGTGGCCAAGGAATACGTCGCCACCCGCCATGCGACGGGCCGGCCCGGCACGCTGGTGCTGTCCGAGTTCGCCGGCGCCGCCGTCGAGCTGCACGGCGCGCTGCTGGTCAACCCGTACGACGCCAACGCGATGAGCGCCACGCTGTACGACGCGCTGACGATGGGCGCCGACGAAGTGGCGTACCGCGCCGGGCGCATGGCGGCGATCGTGCGCGGTCACGATGTGACGCGGTGGGGCGACGACTTCCTGGCCGCGCTGGCGGCATTGCCGGCGCCGGGCGCCGAACAACCGGTCGAAGAACGCGCCGCGGCCTGACATGAACTACATCATCCTTGCCAATCCCGTCGCTGACTGGCTGATCGCGCTGGCGGCCATGGTGGCCGTCACCATCGGCCTGGACGCGTTCAAGTCGATCGTCGCACGGCGCCTGGGTGCGGGGGCCACGCGGACCGAAGCGGGCACGCACACGCTCCTGCACGACATCGCCGCCGCCACGCTGCGCTCGACGAAGCTGGTGGTGCTGGGCTTCGTCGGCCTGTATGTCGGCGCCAGCCTGCTGACCCTGCCCGCGAAAGCGGACCTGTTCATTGGCCGCTTCGCCATCACGGCGCTCTTGATCCAGGTCGCGCTATGGGGCGATACGGGCCTGCGCACCTGGCTGCGCGTCACGCGCGCGCAGCGCAGCAGCGAAGACCCGGACCGCGTTACCTCGTCTGCCGCAATTACCTTCCTGGTACGCGTGGCGCTGTGGGCGATCGTCGCGCTGATGGTGCTCGACAACCTGGGCGTGAACATCACCACGCTCGTGGCCAGCCTGGGTATCGGCGGTATCGCCATCGCGCTGGCGGTGCAGAGCATCCTGGGCGACCTGTTCGCGTCGCTCTCGATCGTGCTCGACAAACCGTTCGTCGTGGGCGACTTCATCATCGTCGACAAGATGCTCGGCACGGTGGAGAAGATCGGTTTGAAGACGACCCGCGTGCGCAGCCTGGGCGGCGAGCAGATCGTGTTTTCGAACAACGACCTGCTCAAGAGCCGCATCCAGAACCTGCGCCGGATGGCGTCGCGCCGCGTGGTGTTCGGGTTCGGCGTGTCGCACCGCACGCCGGAACCGCTCCTGCGCGCGCTGCCGGCACTGCTGGAAGAGATCGTGCGCGCCCAGCCGCAGGTACGCTTCGACCGCGCCCACCTGAGCGGCCTGGCCGCGCCGAGCTTCAACTACGAAGTCGTGTACTACGTCGACAACACCGACTACACGATCTACATGGATATCCAGCAGGAGATCTACCTGCGCATCGTGGCGCTGCTGCAGGCGCAGGACGTGGCGCTGGCCTTGCCGGTGCAGACCGTGCAGCTCACGCGTGAAGCGCGGCCGCACGACAGCGCCCAGGCAGGCAACGACGCCGATGCATCGCTGGGGAAAGCTGCCTGACGTGGCATCCTCGCGCTACACTTGGCGCATGCACACGCCACTTCTCGCCCGCGTCCTGCGCTACGCCGCCCTTCAGGCCGACCGCGACGGCATCGCCCCCACGCCGATCGCCGGCCTGGTCGCGATCCACTCGGGCGAACGCACTGCCATCAATTGCCAGATCGCCCGCCCGCTGGCCTGCCTGGTCCTGCAAGGCAGCAAAGAGGTCAGCACGGGCGGGCAAACACTCACGTTCCATGCGGGCGATTCTCTCTTGATCATGGCCGACGTGCCTACCGCCAGCCAGATCACGCAGGCCAGCAGCGCGGCGCCCTACTGTTCACTGGTGCTCGACCTGAATCCGGCCGTGATTGCCGATCTGGCCACCGACATGGCGACGATCGAAGAATCCACCGGCGCGCCGGTGCGCAGCGCGCCGACCGATACACACCTGGCGGACACCGCCCTGCGCCTGATGGGGTTGATCGAGCGGCCCGCCGCGCTGCCGGTGCTGCAGGCCGCGCTGGTACGTGAATTCCATTACTGGCTGCTGGCCGGCCGCCACGGCGCGGCGGTGCGGCGCCTTGGCCTGCCCGACAGTCACGTGCGCCGCGTGGCGCGCGCCGTCGCGCTGCTGCGCACCGACTATGCACGCCGGCTCCCGGTGGAGCAGCTGGCCGGCCTGGCCGGCATGAGTCCTTCCTCGTTCCACCAGCACTTTCGCGCGGTGACCTCGCTCACGCCACTGCAGTTCCAGAAGCAGCTGCGCCTGATCGAGGCGCGCCGCCTGATGCTCGCCGACGGCGTCAACGCCAGCACGGCCGCCCATGCGGTCGGCTACGAGAGCGTGCAGCAATTCACGCGCGAGTACGGGCGCATGTTCGGGCTGCCGCCGGTGCGCGACGTGAGCGCCGCGCACGAGCGCCTGCACGCCGCCTGAGCTCAAGGCGCCTCAAATCGCCTGGCCACCCGAGACTTCGATACGCTGACCGTTGATCCAGCGATTGTCCTGCCCCAGCAGGCTGGCGATCATCGGCCCGATATCGTCCGGCACCCCCACCCGGCCCAGCGCCGTCATGCTGGCAAAAACACCATTCAGATCCGGCGTGTCGCGCACCGCGCCGCCCAGGAAATCCGTCTCGATCGCACCGGGCGCCACGGCATTGACCGCGATGCCGCGCCCGCCCAGTTCCTTCGCCAGATACACGCTCAGGACCTCGACCGCGCCCTTGACGGCCGCATACGCACCAAAGCCCGGCAGCGAGACGCGCGTCAGGCCGGACGACAGGTTCACGATGCGTCCACCGTCGGCCAGCACCGGCAGCAGCGCCTGCGTCAGGAAAAACACGCCCTTGAAGTGGACGTCGACCAGATGGTCGAACTGCGCCTCGGTGGTGTCGGCGATAGGCGCCATGGCGCCGTGGCCCGCATTGTTGACGAGGTGGTCGAACTGTTCGCGGCCCCAGGTTTCTGCCAGCGCTGCGCGCAGGCTGGCGGCAAACGCGGGGAAGCTGGCGACGTCGCCCACGTCGAGCTGCAGCGCCAGCGCCTGGCGGCCCAGCGCGCGCACTTCGTCGACCACTTTCTGGGCCTCGGCCAGGCGGCTCTGGTACGTGATGATCACGTCGCCGCCACGGCGGGCGATGTGCAGTGCGGTGTTGCGTCCGAGGCCGCGGCTGGCGCCGGTAACGAGAGCGATCGTGGTCATGATGGTGATTCCTTGTAGGTTGGAGAGAGCCACCAGTATGTGAGCCGCGCCGCCCGCGCCGTTGCCGGAAGCTGGCCGGTCTTTGCCTGATCCTCCAGATCGTGCGCCGCCTCCAAGGCACCTTACAATCGGCGCTACCTTCCCAGCTCCCGATCGCCATGCACATCGCACCGTTTCACATCGCCGTTCCCGAGGCCGACCTGGCCGACCTGCAGACGCGCCTGGCGCGTACCCGCCTCGCGCCAGCCATCGCCGGGCAGGGATCGAGCGAAGGCATCGATCCCGCTTTCCTGACGCAGTTGCTGACGCACTGGCGCGACGGCTTCGACTGGCGCGCGGTCGAAGCACGCCTGAATCGCCTGCCGCAGTACCTTGCACGCGTGCAGGACCATACCATCCACTTTGTCCACCAGCGCGGCGCCGGGCCCGATCCGATGCCGCTGGTGCTCACGCATGGCTGGCCCGGCTCGTTTCTCGAGATGGAAGCGATCATCCCGCTGCTGGCCGACCCGGGCGCGCACGGTGCCGATCCGCGCGACAGCTTCCACGTGGTGGCGCCATCGCTGCCCGGCTTCGGCTATTCGTCGCAACCCACGCGCAAGGGCATCGGCGCATTCGAAACCGCGGGCCTGTGGGCCGAACTGATGACGGGCCTGGGCTACCCGCGCTTCGGCGCGCAGGGCGGCGACATCGGCGCCGGCGTGAGCGCGTGGCTGGGCCAACGCTTCCCGGAGCAGGTCATCGGCATGCACCTGAACTACATCCCCGGCTCGTTCCGGCCACTGCTGGCGGATAGCGAACAGCTGACAGACGACGAACGGGATTTCCTGCGCCGCGCCGCCGACTTTCTGGATCGCGAAGGCGCCTACGCGCGGCTGCAGGGCACAAAGCCGCACACGCTGGCAGTGGGCCTGCACGATTCGCCGGCCGGCCTGGCCGCGTGGATCGCCGAAAAATTCCAGGCCTGGAGCGATGGTCCCATCGACCTCGACACACTGTTGGCCAATATCAGCCTGTACTGGTTCACGGGATCGATTGGGTCATCCTTTCGCATGTATGTCGAAGGCCGCGCCCGGCCCATGGCGCTGACGGCGCGCGTTGCGCCGCCGCTGGGCGTGGCCGTGTTCCCGTTCGAGCTGCCGATGCCGCCGCGCAGCTGGGTCGCGCGCAGCTTCGACGTGCGGCAATGGAACACAATGCCGGCGGGCGGGCATTTCGCGGCGCTCGAACAGCCCGCGATGCTGGCCGAAGAGATCCGCGCGTTCTTTCGCCCGTTACGCACGCGGGGCTGACTTTTGTGGGCCGCAAGTACGTACATTCTCCTATGAAAAACGGTTGAAATCCGCGCGCCGCGGCCCCATGTACAATTGATCGGTTACCGCCTATATTGGCGGCACCATCCCCCGAGGTTCGCCAGTGTACCGGCGGCCAGTCAACCCTCAACGGAACAAGGAGTTCGTATGGCAATCAGTCTGCAAAAAGGCGGCAACGTCAACCTGAGCAAGGAGGCGCCGGGCCTCACCAAGGTCATCATCGGCCTGGGCTGGGATCCCCGCTCGACCGACGGTTCCGCTTTCGACCTGGACGGCAGCGCCTTCCTGCTCAAGACCGACGCCAAAGTGCGCGGCGATACCGACTTCATCTTCTATAACAACCTGAAATCGACCGACGGTTCTGTGGTCCACGCAGGCGACAACACCACCGGCCAGGGCGAGGGCGACGACGAAAAGATCGCCGTTGAACTGAACCGTGTGCCGGCCGACATCGACAAGATCTCGTTCTGCGTCACCATCCACGATGCCGAGACGCGCCGCCAGAGCTTCGGCCAGGTCAGCAAGGCGTACATCCGCTGCCTGAACGCCGCCGGCGAAACCGAAATCGCGCGCTACGACCTGTCCGAAGACAGCTCGACCGAAACCGCGATGATCTTTGGTGAACTCTACCGCCACGGCAGCGAATGGAAGTTCCGCGCCGTCGGCCAGGGCTTCAAGGGCGGCCTGGGTCCTCTGGCCCGCTCGTTCGGCGTCAACGTCTGAGTCGTTCGCCTCACCGTTCGCCATGTAATCCCCCGGCCCGCGACACATGCGGGCCCTGTCTGCAACATCTTCAGGAAATAGCGCATGCGCGTTTGGTACAACAGGACTTTTTCGTCCGTCAATGCTGCGATCAAGCTGATTCGCGAGGCCGATACCGACGGCCGTTTCACCATCGTTCACAGCAACGCCAACCGCCATGCACCCGCTGCGCGCCTGGCCCACGAATTCCATGTCGAGCCGGTCGGCCTGAAAGGCGAGGCGTATATCGACTGGTGCCTGGCCTTCTGCCGCGAGCAAAAGATCGACATCTTCGTGCCCGGCCGTGAAGCCACGCTGCTGGCGTCCGAACTGGGGCGCTTTGCCGAGATTGGCACGCGCGTGTTGTCGGCCGCGCCGCCGGCCGAACTCAAACGCATCCACGACAAGGCCGACTTCTACGCCGAAACCGTGCTGCCCGATGCGCCGGTGGCCGAATTTCGCGTCTTTGAAAACATCGCCCAATTCGACGCTGCCTGGGCCGAACTGCGCCCGCGCCACGCCAAGCTGTGCGTCAAGCCGTCGCATTCGATCTATGGCCTGGGCTTTGCCATCGTCGACGAAGCGCGCAGCAGCGCCGCGCTGCTGCTGGCCGGCGCCGAATACCACGTCGGCTACGACGACCTGCGCCGCGGCCTGGCCGAGATGGGCGAATTTCGCACCATGCTCCTGATGGAGTTCCTCGAAGGCCCCGAGTACAGCGTCGACTGCGTCGGCGACAATGGCCGCCTGGTGACCGCCGTCGTGCGCCGCAAACTGCCGCAGGCAGGCAGCGGCCAGCTGATCGACATGCGTCAGGATATTCTGGACGCCACCACGCGCCTGTGCGCCGACTACCGCCTGAACGGCGTGTTCAACGCGCAGTTCCGCGAAGGCGGCGGCCGCCCGCGCCTGCTGGAGATCAACCCGCGCATGTCGGGCGGGATCGCCATGGCCTGCCTGGCTGGCCCCAACCTGCCCTATATCGCGCTGCGCTGCTTTGCCGACGGTGTCGACAGCGTCACCGTACCGCCCGTGGCCAACGGCATGCGCGTGGCCGAAGTCAGCGTCGCCACGGAACTGGCATGACCATGGCTGCACCTTCCTCCACCCTGCAGCGCATCGAACTGCCCACCGGTACGCTCGAACTGCGCATCGACAGCGGCGCGGCCGAGGCCGACGAGCTGCTGGGCTTTGCCGCGCGCGCCAATGCCAAGCGTGGTTTTCTCTTTCTGAGCAAGGTGCTCGGTAAGCACTGGCCGGCGTCGCCCCGCGCGATGCTGGCCGTGCACGAGCGCCTGGCGGCCACGGTGCCGCCGGTCGATGGCCCGGTGCTCTTCATCGCGATGGCCGAAACCGCCATTGGCCTGGGCCAGGGCGTGTTCGAAGCCTGGCTGCGCGCGCATCCGGCGCAGCAGGCGCTGTTCCTGTACACCACGCGCTACCGCGTGGGCGCCGGGCCGCTGATCGAATTCGCCGAGGCGCACAGCCACGCGCCGCGCCAGTTCCTGCACGAGCCCACCGATCCGGCGCTGCACGCGCTGTTCATGGCGGCGCGCACGGTCGTGATGGTCGACGATGAAGCCAGCACCGGCAATACCTTCGTCAACCTGGCCGCCGCCTGCCAGCGCCTGAACCCAGGCATCGAGCGCGTGCACCTGGCCACGATCACCAATTTCATGGGCCCGGCCGCCCCCGGCGCGCTCGATGCGCGCTTCGGCCTGCCGGCCACCATCGGCGCGCTGGTCGACGGCCAGTTCACGTTTGCGCAAGGCCCGCTGCCGCCCGACCAGGGCGCGGCCCAGCGCTTCGAGCACGACGCCGACCGCGGCGCCAGCAGCGCGTTCGGCCGCCTGGGGATCGACCACGCCGTGCAAGCGCCGACCGCCCTGGCTGCGCGCCTGGCCGGCGAGTTCGCACCGGGCAGCCGCGTGCTGGTGCTGGGCACCGGTGAATTCATGCACGCGTCCACGCTGCTCGGCGCGGCCCTGCAAGCGCGCGGCGTCGACGTCGTGGTGCAGTCAACGACCCGCTCGCCGATCCTGACCTGGGGCGCGGTGAGCCACGCCTTGACCTTCCCCGACAACTACGGCGAAGGCATCGCCAACTACCTGTACAACGTCGCACCCGGCCAGTACGACCATGTTTTGCTGTGCTTTGAAACCGCTCCCGGCCCCGCGCTGTTCGCGCTGGCCGATACCCTGCGCGCGCGCCTGTTCCACTTCCAGTCCGAGGACCACGTTGAAGAAGTTCCTGTTCGCTGACCTGGACGATACGCTGTTCCAGACCTTCGGCAAGTGCGGCACGCACCGGGATGCCCCCGATGCGTTGCAGCCTGCTGCGTACTACAAGGATGGCAGCATCTGTTCATACACCACCCCGGCCCAGCGCTCGTTTCTCGCGCTGCTGCAGGACGGGATGACGATGATCCCGACCACCGCGCGCGACCTCGATGGCCTGCGCCGCGTGCACCTGCCGTTCACCAGCTACGCCGTCATCAACTACGGCGGCGTCGTGCTCGAACCGGGCGGCGCGGTCGACCGGCCCTTTCTGGAAGGCGTGCGCACGGCGATGCACACCGCCCTGCCCGGCCTGCTGGAGCTGGCGGCCCACATCGACGCCCATGGCGCCCGCACCGGTTACGCCGGCCGCGCGCGCATGATCGAAGATATCGGCACGCCGTTCTTCCTGGTCGTGAAAGACCCGGACAAACTGAGCGAGCGCCTCGCGCCGCTCGAAGAACACGTGGTGCGGCCGTGGATCGCGGACGGCAACCGCGACTACGTCGTCCACCGCAACGGCAACAACCTGGCGATCCTGCCGAAGGTGCTGGACAAGGCCCATGCGGTCGCGCACATCACGGCGCGCCTGAAGGCCGAACACGGCGAGATCGTCACCTTCGGCATGGGCGACAGCCGCTCGGATGCGCGCTTCATGGCCGCCTGCGACTACGCGATCATCCCGCGCGGCACGCAGCTGGCCGGCGTCACCGTGGGGGCGCTGTGATCTCGCATGCCCCCTTTCCAGGCAGCTATCGCGATGGCGACGTCGACTTTTTGCTGCGCCGCCTGCCGCAGCAGGACTTCACCGATGTCGCCAAGAAGGAAGCGCTGATCCAGAGCGGCCAGCGCCACTACAGCCAGATGCTGTCGCCGGAATCTGCGCCGTCCGGGCGCTACATGCGCCTGTTCGACGCCGCCTGCGCCGCCAATAACCCGCGCATGGCGCAGGACTGCCTGCGCCTGGCGGCCCTGATCGCGGGGCGCCGCGCGCGGCAGGTCACGATCGTCTCGCTGGCGCGCGCCGGCACGCCGGTGGGGGTGGTCGTGGCGCGCCTGCTGCGCGAACGGTTCGGGCGCGACGCCGTGCATTACTGCGTGTCGATCGTGCGCGACCGCGGCATCGACGCGGCCGCCCTGCGCCATATCCTGGCCCAGGGCCACGCGCCGGCATCGATCGTGTTCGTCGACGGCTGGACCGGCAAGGGCGTCATCGCGCGCGAACTGGCCGGCTCGGTCGACGCGTTCAACGTGCGCCACGGCGTGGCCATCGACGCGGGCCTGTACGTGCTGTCGGATCTGGCCGGCGCTGCCGCCTGCGCCGCCTCGTGCGACGATTACCTGATCCCGTCGAGCATCCTGAACGCGACGGTGTCCGGTCTTGTGAGCCGCACCGTCATGCCTGACGATCTGGGTGCGGACGATTTCCACGGCTGTGTGTTCTATGCGGACTTTGCCGGCATCGACCGCTCGCAGGCATTCGCCGATGACCTGACCGCGCTGGCGCTGGCGGCGGATGTCGCCGAGGCGCCGGCAGTGGATGCGCATGGCGCGCGCGAACGCTCGCAAGCCTATCTTGGGGCCGCGATGCGGCGCTATGGCGTGGCCGACGTCAACTTCGTCAAGCCAGGCATCGGCGAAGCCACGCGCGTGCTGCTGCGGCGCGTGCCGCGTCTCCTGGTACTGCGCGCTGCAGATGCGCCGGCTGTGGCGCACCTGGCCGCGCTGGCCGAAGAAAAACAGGTCCCGGTCGAGATCGACCCGAGCCTGCCCTACCACGCAGTATCCCTGATCAGGAGTGCATCCGATGGCTAAATCACTGGGCGCGTCGTTGTACGTGCCGGCCAATCACAAGGACCTGGCGGAGATCGCCAACGGCGACCTGATCCCGCAGGCGCGGTCGCTGATCTTTTGCACCGAGGACGCCATCGCCGACCGGGAGCTGAGCTATTCGCTGTTCAACCTGTCGGTGGTGCTGGCCAATATGCGCGTGGACGTGGCGGCCGACCGCTTCGTCCGGGTGCGCAATACCGAAGTGCTGGAGCGCGTGCTGGCCATGCCAGGCGCCGACAAGCTTACCGGCTTCGTGCTGCCCAAAATCACGCGCCACAACTTCGACAGCTACTACCGGCTGCTGCGCCACACCGAGCACGTGTTGATGCCCACGCTGGAGACGGCCGAAGCCTTTGACGACCAGGAGATGCAGGGCCTGCGCACGGTGCTCGAAGCGCCCGGCGTGCGCCACCGCATCCTGGCCCTGCGCATCGGCGGCAACGATCTGCTGGCGCTGCTGGGCCTGCGCCGGCCGCGCGGCATGACGCTGTACCGCACGCCGCTCGGCCCCGTCATCTCGCGCCTGGTCACCACGTTCCGGCCCTACGGTTTCATGCTGACCGCACCCGTGTTCGAATATCTCGACCTGCCCGCACTACTGGACCAGGAAGTCATCGAAGACCTGGCGCACGGCATGATCGGCAAGACCGCCATCCATCCGACCCAGATCGCGCCGATCGAGCAGCACTTCAAGGTGTCGCCGCAGGACCTGGCGGTGGCGCGCGCGATTCTCGACCAGTCGGCACCGGCCGTGTTTCGCATGAACGACGCCATGTGCGAAGTCGCCACCCACCGCGCCTGGGCCGAACGCACGGTCGAGCAATCGCGCCTGTTCGGTTTCCACGGCGCCGAACTGGATCACAAACCATTCCTGGAAGGGGAACCCTCATGAACATGACCACCTATTCGCGCGGCCAGAAAGGCAAGCTGGCCGATCTGGGCAGCGGCCACGTCTTCAACGTCGACGTCGAGATTGCCGCCAACGGCGCCTCGGTCGATGTCTCCTGCTTCGGCCTGGACGCCAACGACAAGCTGTCCGACGACCGCTACATGGTCTTCTACAACCAGCTGGCCAGCCCGGAAGGCGCGGTGCGCCTGAACCAGTCGCCGGGCCGCGCCAGCTTCGCCGTCAACCTCGACCAGCTGCCGGCGTCGATCGCCAAGCTGGTATTCGTCGCCGCGATCGATGGCGCGGCCAGCATGCGCACGCTGGGCGCGAGCTCGCTCACGCTGGGCAGCGCGCTGCGCTTCCCATGGTCGGGCGCCGACTTCGGCGACGAAAAAGCCGTGATCGTGGCGGAGTTGTATCGTCGCGACGGCCAGTGGCGCTTCGGCGCGGTGGGCCAGGGTTTTGCCGGCGGCCTGTCGACGCTGCTCGCGCACTTTGGCGGTGCCGAGGCGGGATCGTCATCGAAACCTGCAACGCCAGCGCCTGCGCCGGTGTCCACGCCGGCGCCTGCTCCCGTTGCGACACCAGCCGCGCCACGCGTCTCGCTATCAAAAATCACGCTCGACAAGCGCGGCGACAAGGTCTCGCTCGACAAGCGCGCGGGCGGCGGCTATGGCCGCATCCACGTCAACCTGAACTGGAACCAGGCCGCGATCGCACCGCCACCGGCGCCCTCCACGCCGGCACCGGCTGCAGCAGCCCGGGGCGGCGGCTTCCTCGACCGCCTCACCAGCATGGCGGGCGACCTCGCGCACAAGGCGGGCGAGATGGCCAACAAGGCGCAAGCGTCGCGCAAGGGCCGCACCGGCATCGACCTCGATCTGGGCTGCATGTATGAGCTCACCGACGGCCGCCGCGGCCTGGTGCAAGCACTGGGCAACACGTTCGGCGACTACGAGCGCGATCCGTTCATCAAGCTCGACGCCGACGACCGCACGGGCGCCGCCGCGAATGGCGAAAACCTGTTCATCAACGGCGAGCGCTTCGACCAGATCAAGCGCGCCGTGATCTTCTCGTTCATTTACGAAGGCGCCGCCAACTGGAGCGTGACCAATGGCGTGGTGACGATCACCGCACCGGGCCAGGCGCCAGTGGAAGTCAAACTCGACGGCGGCGACCGCCAGATCATGTGCGCGATCGCGCTGATCGAAAACCGCGGCGGCCAGCTCGTGATCACCAAACTGGCCGAGTACTTCCAGCAACAAGGCACCACCAGCGCGCACGAACTGATGGACCGCCACTTCGGCTTCGGCATGCGCTGGAAGACCGGCAGCAAATAAAACAAAGCCGGGGGTCAGGTCTGACATTCGGACACGGCCTCAGCTTTAGTTAAAGTTCTGGGAAGCTACTGGGCAACTTCGCCCAGCGAGCACGCATTTAATCTGTTGTTCGGTCACGGTACGGTAGAGATCGTGTCCGAATGTCAGACCTGACCCCGGCTGTTTTTGACAGCTACCACGTGCAGCCGGTGCCAGTGATCGTGTCGATGGCCAGCGGGATCAACAGCAGCAGGTTGGCGTCTGTGCCGCCGGCATACTTTTTCTGACAGTCCGGGTTCTTCGCCCTCTTGATCGCGCGCGACAGGTTAGTGTCATCGGCACCACGCAGTTGCTCTGCGGTGCGCACGCGTTCCAGCGCCGTTGGCACCCGCTCTTTCTCCACCTGCCGGGCCAGGCCGCGCAGCGATTCCATGTCCAGTTTTCCGGTTGTTGCCGGTGTCGGTGCCGGTGCAGTCGTCGTCTCGGCTGGCGTGGCCGTTGGGGTTTCCTCCGGCGCAGCGATGATCGTTATCGGCTCAGGGGACGCCGGCATCCCACGCTGTGTGGCGGTGCGGGGTGGCCGAACAACCTGGACAGAAACTTGTGGCGGCGCGCTGCGTGCCTGCGGCACTGGCGTCGGCTTCACCGGCGCGACGATGAAGGCAAATGCGATGTAATCGACCGGGGTGCTGACGTTGTCTGGTCGGGGACTGGCGTAGTGCACCAATGCGAGCACGAACAGCACGTGCGCCAGCAGGATTAATGCGACGGATCCGGCGCGGCTCGTTGCGCCCTGCTCCTGCATCAGCACGGCGTGCTGACAGTCGGACGCATCCGGTCGACGTGCGCCGCCAGCAATGCCGGGCGGTCGAGATACAGGAACACATACTGCGGCAGCCGCGTCGTCACTTGATGCAGCAGGATGTCGACCTGCGCATCCTCGTGCAGCACCAGCACGCAGTTCGGTTTGTCGAATGGCGTCACAACCAGCGTATCCCTGCGCGCCACACCGTACCGATGACGCCACGTCGGCAGCAGCAGGTCGACCGGTTCGACGCGCGCGATGGCCGCCAACGGCAGCGTACCCTTGACCCGCACGCCCACGTGCAGGTGCAGTGCCTCTGGCGTCATCACATGGTGCCCTGTCCCGATGTGCCAGCGGTCCCCAAGCACCCAGGCCAGCGTGTACAACACGGCAATGGCGCCCAGCACATGGATCACCAGCAGCGCATCGGGATCCTTGATGAACAGGTGCAGCAGCAGTGCGTGCGTGGGCAGCTCGAGCAGCAGCGCGACGAAGACCACGGCGCGCGCCGTGTTATAGGCACCGCGTTCGAGGTAAGTCAGTGCGACGCCCTCAGGCAGCGTGACCGGTAGGGGCTGGCCCTGCACGCGGTGCAGGCAACCGAGCCACAGCAGGCGGTCGAGCTTGAACAGTCCCGGCAGTTCAGGCGGCAGCAGCGCGGTCAAGTGCGCATGCCAGGGCGCCCGCGCCGCATGGGCGCTGCGCAGCCGTTGCCATGCTTGCGGGGTATGCACGATGTCCTTTGCCATCAGCAGCAGCAGGGGCAGCGCGAGACCGGCATGATGCACCAGCGGCTTGACCGCTTCAGGTGCGAGCTTCTTGGCGATCGAAGCAAGCAGCAGCGCGCCGATCGCCAGGCCGGCGAGTTCGCGCCAGGTCATGGCGCGCAAAAGGGAAACAACGTGCATCTGGCGCATGGACGAGAAATTGAACAAGTAAACCCGTCGATTACATCACGCCCTGCCGGGGCCGACAATGCTTGATGGCTGCCAGAGCGCAGTTCATGCACCCGGCATGATGATAGCTGGGTCCAGAAATGACAAAAGCCAGGTTGCCCGCAATGCGGTCAACCTGGCTTCTTGCAGCATCGGCGGCCAATGCCGCCAACACTTAAATGCGATTACTGCAGCTTGATTTCGACATCGACGCCAGCTGGCAGGTCGAGCTTCATCAGTGCGTCAACGGTCTTGTCGGTTGGGTCCACGATGTCCATCAGACGCTGGTGCGTACGGATTTCGAACTGGTCGCGCGAGGTCTTGTTCACGTGTGGCGAACGCAGCACGTCGAAACGCTGGATACGGGTTGGCAGTGGGACTGGGCCTTTGACGACGGCGCCGGTGCGCTTCGCGGTCTCGACGATTTCCAGGGCCGACTGGTCGATCAGCTTGTAGTCGAATGCTTTCAGGCGAATACGGATTTTCTGGTTAGCGGACATGCGATTTCCTTTAAAAGAACGTTCCGGCTTGGTGCCGGCAATGTGGTCGAGATACTTCGTTACTGCACAAGAGGCGGGAGTATAACATCGTTCCCACCCAAACAGATGGGGACAGACCGAAAAGTCTGTCCCCATCGTTGTGTCAATCAGACTCTCCCGAAAGAGAGCCGATTCACGATCTTGCCCTGATTAGTTAGGCAGGATTTTTGCAACAACGCCGGCGCCGACGGTACGACCGCCTTCACGGATTGCGAAGCGCAGACCTTCTTCCATCGCGATCGGGTTGATCAGCTTGACAGTGATCGACACGTTGTCGCCTGGCATGACCATTTCTTTGTCTGCTGGCAGCTCGATCGAACCGGTCACGTCAGTCGTACGGAAGTAGAACTGTGGACGATAGTTGTTGAAGAACGGGGTGTGACGGCCGCCTTCATCTTTCGACAGAACGTAGATCTCGCCGGTGAAGTGGTTGTGCGGCTTGATCGAACCTGGCTTTGCCAGGACTTGACCACGCTGGACATCTTCACGCTTGGTACCGCGCAGCAGCAGGCCGACGTTGTCGCCAGCTTGGCCCTGGTCCAGCAGCTTGCGGAACATTTCCACGCCGGTGCAAGTGGTCTTGACGGTGTCGATGATGCCGACGATTTCGATTTCTTCGCCGACTTTGACGACGCCGCGCTCGACACGACCGGTCACAACGGTACCGCGACCCGAGATCGAGAACACGTCTTCCACTGGCATCAGGAACGCGCCATCAACAGCGCGCTCTGGCGTTGGGATGTAGGTGTCCAGTGCTTCGGCCAGACGGGTGATGCATTCTTCACCCATTTCGCCCGGCTTGCCTTCGAGGGCCATACGTGCCGAACCCTTGATGATTGGGACGTCGTCGCCTGGGAACTCGTACTTCGACAGAAGCTCACGAACTTCCATTTCGACCAGTTCCAGCAGTTCTGCGTCGTCGACCAGGTCGCACTTGTTCAGGAACACGATGATGTACGGAACGCCAACCTGACGCGCCAGCAGGATGTGCTCGCGGGTCTGTGGCATTGGGCCGTCAGCGGCCGAGCACACCAGGATCGCGCCGTCCATCTGCGCAGCACCGGTAATCATGTTCTTGATGTAGTCGGCGTGGCCTGGGCAGTCAACGTGTGCGTAGTGACGGTTTTCGGTCTCGTACTCGACGTGCGCGGTGTTGATGGTGATGCCGCGTGCTTTTTCTTCCGGTGCCGCATCGATCTGATCGTAGGCCTTGGCTTCACCGCCGAATTTCTTCGACAGGACGGTTGCGATAGCAGCCGTCAGGGTGGTTTTGCCGTGGTCAACGTGACCGATGGTGCCGACGTTGACGTGCGGCTTGGTCCGTTCGAATTTACCTTTTGCCATTTCCAGATTCCTTTAAAGAAACGATATGTTCTGTTTAAAGGGAGACAGGACGTCCCGTCTCCCTTGAATTGCTTGTATTGCTGATTACTTCGACTTGGCAGTGACGATGGCGTCAATCACGTGCTTAGGCGCTTCCGAATAGTGCTTGAATTCCATCGTGTAGGTCGCACGGCCCTGGGTCGCCGAACGCAGCGAGGTCGAGTAACCAAACATTTCCGACAGTGGCACTTCGGCTTTGATGATCTTGCCGCCGCCGCCTGGAATTTCGTCCATGCCCTGCACCATACCGCGACGCGACGACAGATCGCCCATCACCGAACCGGCGTAGTCTTCCGGCGTTTCGACTTCCACGGCCATCATCGGCTCGAGGATGACCGGGCTGGCCTTGCGGCAGCCGTCTTTGAACGCCATCGAACCGGCCATGCGGAATGCATTTTCGTTCGAGTCGACATCGTGGTACGAACCGAAGGTCACGGTGACCTTGACGTCAACGACTGGGTAACCAGCCAGCACGCCCGAGGTCAGGGTTTCGCGCACACCTTTTTCGACTGCAGGGATGTATTCGCGAGGAATGACACCGCCCTTGATCGCGTCGACGAACTCGAAGCCTTTGCCCGGCTCTTGTGGCTCGATCGTCAGGACTGCGTGACCGTACTGACCACGACCGCCCGACTGCTTGACGAACTTGCCTTCGACGTCGGTAACTGCCTTGCGGATCGTTTCGCGGTATGCAACCTGTGGCTTGCCGACGGTTGCTTCCACGTTGAATTCGCGCTTCATGCGGTCAACGATAATTTCCAGGTGCAGCTCGCCCATACCACCGATGATGGTCTGGCCCGATTCTTCATCGGTACGCACGCGGAACGACGGATCTTCTTGTGCCAGGCGGTTCAGTGCCAGGCCCATTTTTTCCTGGTCGGCCTTGGTTTTTGGCTCGACTGCCTGCTGAATCACCGGCTCAGGGAAGACCATCTTTTCCAGCGTGATGATCGACGATGGATCGCACAGGGTTTCGCCCGTGGTTGCATCTTTCAGGCCGACCGCAGCGGCGATGTCGCCAGCGTGGACTTCCTTGATTTCTTCGCGCTGGTTAGCGTGCATCTGCAGAATACGACCAAGACGCTCTTTCTTGTTCTTGATCGGATTGTAGACGGTGTCGCCCGACTTGATCGTGCCCGAGTAGACGCGGAAGAAGATCAGCTGACCAACGAACGGGTCGGTCATGATCTTGAATGCCAGCGCCGAGAACTTCTCGTCGTCTTCTGCCTTGCGGGTGACTGGCTGGTCATCTTCATCGGTACCCGTGACTGGCGGGATGTCGATTGGCGATGGCAGGTATTCGATCACGCCGTCGAGCATGGCTTGCACGCCCTTGTTCTTGAACGCGGTGCCGCACATCATCGGGACGATTTCCGACGCGATGGTACGCTGGCGCAGAGCGGCCTTGATCTCTTCTTCCGAGAGGTCGCCTTCTTCCAGGTACTTGTTCATCAGCTCTTCGGTCGCTTCAGCAGCGGTCTCGACGAGCTTTTCACGCCATTCGTTGGCTTCGTCCTGCAGTTCTGCAGGGATGTCACGGTAGTCGAACTTCATGCCCTGCGACGCGTCGTCCCAGTACACGGCCTTCATCTTGACCAGATCGACCACGCCCAGGAAGTTCTCTTCGGCGCCGATCGGGATCTGCAGTGGAATCGGGTTTGCCTTCAGGCGAGCGCGCATCTGCTCGTAGACCTTGAAGAAGTTCGCGCCGGTACGGTCCATCTTGTTGACGAAGGCCAGACGTGGAACTTTGTACTTGTTAGCCTGACGCCACACGGTTTCCGACTGTGGCTGCACGCCGCCGACTGCACAGTAAACCATGCAGGCGCCGTCGAGCACGCGCATCGAGCGTTCGACTTCAATGGTGAAGTCAACGTGGCCCGGGGTGTCGATGATGTTGATGTGGTGTGGGGCGAAGTTGTTGGCCATACCGCTCCAGAAGCAGGTCGTCGCTGCCGAGGTAATGGTAATGCCGCGCTCTTGCTCTTGCTCCATCCAGTCCATCGTCGCTGCGCCATCGTGCACTTCGCCGATTTTGTGGTTGACGCCCGTGTAGAACAGGACGCGCTCGGTGGTGGTGGTTTTACCAGCATCGATGTGAGCCGAAATACCGATGTTGCGGTAGCGCTCGATGGGGGTCTTGCGTGCCATAATTTTTCCTAAATCTTTGAATGGACAAAACCGAGCATCATCTTGATGATCAAAATGAGCCCGGCCTGAACAACAGATACTACGGGGACGTTAGCACAAGGAAATAATCCCCCTACCTTCGCCCTTTTGCTTAGAAGCGGAAGTGCGAGAACGCCTTGTTCGCTTCTGCCATACGGTGCACTTCGTCACGACGCTTCATCGCGCCGCCGCGGCCTTCAGCCGCTTCCAGCAGTTCACCACCCAGACGTTGCGGCATGGATTTTTCGCTGCGCTTGTTTGCGGCTTCGCGCAACCAACGCATGGACAGCGCCATACGACGAACCGGACGAACTTCCACTGGCACCTGGTAGTTGGCGCCACCGACACGGCGGGACTTGACTTCCACCAGCGGCTTAGCGTTGTTAATCGCGGTCGTGAACACTTCCAGCGGGTCTTTGCCCGACTTGGATTGAATGTGTTCGAATGCACCGTAGATGATGTTTTCTGCAACCGACTTTTTGCCGGACAGCATCAGAACGTTGACGAATTTGGCGACATCCTGGTTACCGAATTTTGGATCCGGCAGGATTTCGCGCTTGGGTACTTCACGACGACGTGGCATTTCGATTCCTTCATGTCTTCAGTTGAGTGCACGCTGTGCACTCGCGAAAGGCCCTCTTGACCCTTCACTTACTCGGCCTTGCGGCCGGCTCAACTTATCTAATTAATGTGACGTGTGCATGACACGCCGAAGAATTACTTCTTCGCAGCCTTGGCACGCTTCGCGCCGTACTTCGAGCGAGCTTGCTTACGGTCTTTGACGCCCTGGGTATCCAGTGCACCGCGAACCATGTGGTAACGCACACCCGGCAAGTCTTTCACACGGCCGCCGCGCAGCAGCACGACACTGTGTTCTTGCAGGTTGTGGCCTTCACCGCCGATGTACGAAATGACTTCGAAACCGTTGGTCAGACGCACTTTGGCGACTTTACGCAGCGCCGAGTTTGGCTTCTTAGGCGTGGTGGTGTACACACGGGTGCACACGCCGCGCTTTTGCGGGCAGTTTTCCAGTGCCGGCGACTTGCTCTTCACAACCGCAGCTTCACGCGGTTTGCGAATCAGTTGATTGATGGTTGGCATCGTTCCTAATCCAACAAAGTACTACTCATTAATGACCCGAACCTGCAAGGTGCTGATCCGGGGACTGAAACCTAGTCCCGATGACAATGACATAGACAGGCGACGAAAGCCACTCAGTAAAATGGAGCGGCTGCGAATGCGTATACGATGTGCAGAATAAATCGAGAACCTGCGAGTATAGACGCATTGTGATGATGGGTCAACCAGTTTGCTGATTTTGCAGGCAGTCGTTCGCCGTCTTGACGCAGACCGTGGTCAATGTGGCATCGCTGCTACAACTCGGCGTGCCGGGCAATCTCGACAAACGCATCCAGGTACGTAGTGCCGGCATCGACCTCGCGCGTACCCAGGAAAATCTGTTTGAACACGCCCGCCTCCCCCAGCCGCACGGGCGCCACCGGCATGCGGCCCGCGTACTCCTCCACCAGCCAGCGCGGCAGCGCCGCCACGCCGCGGCCGCTGGCCACCATCTGCAGCATGATATCGGTCGTCTCGATCGCCTTGCGCTCGCGCGGCGCGCAGCCGGCCGGCACGAAAAACTGGTTATAAATGTCGAGCCGCTCGATATCGACCGGGTACGTAATCAGGACCTCATCGGACAGGTCGCGCGGCGCCGCATATGCGCGCCCCGCCAGCGAATGGCCGCTGTGCACCACCAGCACCTGCTCGAAATCGAACACCGGCACGAAGCGCAGCCCCGGCTTGAACAGCGGATCGGGCGTGACGAGCAGGTCGATCTCGTAGCCCAGCAGCGCCTTCAGGCCACCGAACTGGAAGCGCTGCTTGACGTCGACATCGACCTCGGGCCACGCCGCCAGGTAGGGTTCGACTACCTTGAGCAGCCACTGGTAGCACGGATGGCACTCCATCCCGATGCGCAGCGACCCGCGCTCGCCACGCGCGTAAGCCAGCATCTGGCCTTCGGCATGTTCAAGCTGCGGCAGCACCCGCTCGGCCAGCGCCAGCAGCGCGTGGCCGGCCTGGGTCAGGCGCAGCGAGCGGCCCTCGCGCGTCCACACCGGCGTGCCCAGCCCCACTTCGAGCTTCTTGACCGCGTGGCTCAGCGCCGACTGGGTCAGGCACAGCACGTCGGCAGCGGCAGTCAGCGAACCGCGGCGATCGACCTCGCGGATGATGGACAGGTGAATGCGTTCGATCATGGGCAGGCGCAGAAGGGATGGATGGGCGTATCGATGTGGCCGGACCAGCCATCAAGGCGCAGTAGCGCCGCCCTGCTGCAAAAAGTCGGCGATCGACTTTATCAGCAAGGGCGAGACCGGCAAGCTTGGATCGCCATAGCTGGCCACCTGCAGTTCCGGCACCGCGCGTACATGCTTGAACACGTGGTTCATGCCCGGAATGATCGCCAGCTTCGCCCCCGGGCGGGCGCCGTGCAGCCGGTTGGCCTGCACCACGTCCACCTGGATATCGGTATTGCCCTGCACGACCAGCACCGGCATCGTCAGCTCCGCGATGCGCTGCGCCGGCACATACTTGAACCACGAAATCAGGTACGGCTGCACGCTGGGCCGGAACAGCGTCGCCAGCGCCGGCGGCACCGGATCGACGACCGCGCCGCTTTCCAGCGACACCAGAATGCGCTCGCTTTCCTTCTCCAGCTCGGGTGGCAACTTGCCTTCGAGCTGCTTGCGCATCAGGGTCGAGGCGCCATCGGCAATGCCGGCAATCGACACGAATGCCGCCGCATCGGTCTGCCGCGCCGCCAGCATCCCGATCAGCGAGCCTTCGCTGTGCCCGATCACGGCCACCGATGCGAAGCGCGGATCGGCCTTGAGTCGGGCGATCCAGGCCGCCGCATCGTCGACGAACATCTCGAAGCGCAGCGCCGATTCGGCAGAACCGGCCGCATGGCTCCCACCGATGCCGCGCTTGTCGTAGCGGACCGTCGCGATGCCGGCGTCGGCCAGCCCGGCCGCCAGCAGCTTGAGACTGTCGTTGCGGCCCGGGATCATCGAGCTGTTGCCGTCACGGTCGGTCGGGCCCGAACCGGCGATCAGCAAGGCCACGCGCGGCTTGTCTGCGCCTGCTGGCAGTTCGAGCGTGCCGGCCAGCTGTCCGGTGGGCGTGTCGAGCGTGATCGGCGTCTCGGCCGCATGCGCCTGGGCAGCGACACCACCGATGAGCAGCAGCAGGCTGCAAAGACGAACGGCAAAGTTGGCGGACATGGTATCCCTCATGCGTGGTTGGACTGCGCTTTCAGGCCGCGGCGGCAACGATGCCCTGCTCACGGCAAAATTCGATGATGCGCTGCAGCGCGGCCTCGGCCTCGTGCTCTTCCAGGCCGATGCCGAAGTGGTAGCGATGGGTGGCGGTATCGATCTCGATACGGCCCTGGCCAAACCCCAGCGCATCCCATTTGCCTTCCGGCGTCCATGCCTCATGTTTGGGCAGCAGGCGCACGGCGCGTATCTCGTGGACCATGAGCGCCAGCGGCACCGCCGACGGCAAGCTGCCTTCGCGCGCAATGTACAGCGCATCCTGGAACACGAAATTGCGGTACAGCGCCCACGCCGCCAGGACCATGATGACCAGCGCGCCGACGGTCAGCAGCATGAAGCCGAACGACCCGTCGTGCTCCCAGCCATTGCCCAGGCCCGACGCCACGACCCAGACGAAGACCACCGACATGAACGCCGGGAAGCCCCGTTTCTGGGTGGGACAAACGATATGCAGGGTGGGACTGGGACGCATTCCTCTTCTTCGGCGGGCGACAATGACCGCGCACGATACCATTTTCGCGGCAGTGCAGCGAATTCAGATGCCCTGCAGGCGCCCAGCGAACCAGCCCAGCTCTCCGGCCAGCGCAGCGCGGATCGGCCCCGGGGTGAGGCCCGTCCAGCGCTTGAACGAGCGCCGAAAGTTGGCCACGTCGTGAAAGCCCAGGTGGCGCGCCACCGCGTCATTGTCGGCCCCCTCGGCCTGAAACAGCCAGAGCGCCACGTGCGTGCGTACCCCGTCAAGCTCCCCCTGGAAATGGGTGTGGTGCCGCAGCAGCTGGCGCTTGAAGGTGGCCGGGCTGACGCCGAAGTCGCCCGCCGTGCGCTCGAGCGTGGGCGCGTCGCGCACGTGCGCCAGCAGGTAATCATAGAGCGCCGCCAGCAGGCCGGGCGCCTCGCGCGGTTCCAGTTCGGCCGCCTGGTGCGCCAGGCGCGCCGCCATCTCGCTGGCGCGTGGCCATGGCCGGTCGAGCCAGGCGGACGGCAGCAGCATCGCGTCGAGCTGGCAGCCGAAGCGCAGTTCCAAGCCAAGATGCACATGATGCTGCTCGATGTGACGCGGCGCGCCGCGATTGAAGCAGAAGCGCCACGGCAGGCGCTCGCCGCCCAGCCAGCGGCACAGCGCCACCACAGCCGTCATGTGCATCTCGACCAGCGCCGGCCGCAGGCTTGGCGCGCCATACGCGTCGACCCAGTACAGCAGCGCCACGTCGTCCCAGGTCTCGAAGCGCGGTCGCAGCAGCGGCGTCAGGCCGGCGTGGAAGCGGCACAGCGTCTGCAGCAGCGTGCGCAGGTTGGGCGCCTGCGCCAGCGCGTGGCTGGCTGCGCCGTCGTGCCCTGGCAGCAGTTGCTGGCCCAGCATGAAGCTGGTGTCCGGGCTGTCCAGCAGGCGCAGGGTGTTCGCCAGCTGCTGCAGGTACTGGCCAGGGGTCGTTGCGCTGTCCGCGTCCGGATCGCATCCGCGCAGCAGGTCGGCGTCAAGCGCGTCGCGCGAGCGGCCGTATTCCAGCACCAGCGCGCTGTGCCGGCGCGCCGCAGGCGAGGCTGCCGTGGCGGCCTGCCAGGCGATCACGCGGGGTCCATCTGGCGATCCATCTGCCGGCACAGCGTGCCAAGGAGCGCATCGGGCGCGCCGCGCGCCGGCGCGCAGCCGTGGCGCAGCGTGATGTGCACCGGTCCGCCCGGTGCGTGATGGCGCATCGACGACACCATGCGGCACAGATGGTCGGCGGCGGCGCGTGCCTCCGGCTCGCCCAGGCCCGGCATCAGCACGGCAAAACGGTCGCCCGCATAGCGGCACAACAGGTCGTCGTTGCGCAGGTTCAGCAGCAGCATGTGGGCGACGGCCTGCAGCGCGCGGTCGCCCTCGGGCTGGCCGTGCTCGCGGTTGATCCGGTGGAAGGCGTCGATGTCGAACAGCACCAGCGAACCGACGCCGTCCGTCCGTTTGCTCTCGATGTGCAGCTGCGCGCGCAGGTAGGCAGCGTCGGCCAGCTGGGTGATGCGGTCGAATGGCCGGTGGTTGCGAAACAGGCGCTCGCGCTTGCGCATGTGGTCCGACAGCGTGGCCTGCTCGCGCCGCCAATACACCATGCCGGCGGTCACAACCAGCATCCCCAGCGGCAGCAGCGCCTCCAGCACGTTGTCCCACACCGCAGACTTCTCGACATCGAACACTTCATCGAGGCAGTCGGCCCACGACCCCAGCATGATGCAGGCCAGGCCGCCGGCCAGCAGCCGCGTGACCACGCCGTCGGGCCGGCTGGCCAGCACCAGTCCACACCACAGCGCCGCCAGCAGGGCCGTGCCGCCCTCGCTGGCGATGTCCACCAGGTCCCATGCCGCGAACGGGATGGCCGGACCGGCGCCGGTAAATAGAAACACGACGGCGCCGAGCAGGCCGGCGATCAACAGAGCTTGGCGGATCAGGGGAGACATGGGCGGCGCGGTCAGGGAAGATCGCCGGAACATAGCGCAGCCAGATGACCGCAGGATGACAGGATGGCAAAACTGTGGCGCCGCCGCCCAGGGTCGAAACAGCTCATCTTGACCGGCACTGCGCATCCCGGCGCGGCACCCGTCCCATGGTGTCGCCAGGATCAGCAGGGTCAATTCGGCTCAGGCACACCACGCAGCGCGCCAGATGCGCGATTGAGACCGATCGTGGTCACCGATAGGTCACATTCAGGCACCAGAATCCGCCGCATCCCAACCATTGGATTCTCCCCCCCATGCGCCACTTTGCCCTCCCCGCTCTTACCGCCGGCCTGCTGGCCGCCGCCGGCGTGTACGCTGCTGAACCGGCCAGCGTGATCGTCACCGGCCAGCGCGCCAGCCTGGCGCGCGCCATCGCCGCCCAGGAGCAGGCCGACAATATCGTCAGTGTCGTCAGCAGCGACGATATCGGCCACCTGCCGGACAAGAACGCGGCCGAGGCGCTGGCGCGCATGCCGGGCGTCTCGGTCCAGCGCGACCAGGGCGAGGGCCGCTACGTCGTCGTGCGCGGCCTGGATGCGGACTACAACAGCGTGACCATCAACGGCGCGCTGGTGCCGTCACCGGAAGCGACGCGCCGCGCGGTGGCGCTGGACGTGCTGCCGGCCGGGATGATCCGCTCGCTTGACGTGACCAAGTCGGCCACGCCGGACCAGGATGCCAATTCGCTCGGCGGCAGCGTCGAGGTCAAGACCTTGTCCGCGTTCGACCTGCCAGGCAAATTGCTGAACGTCGGCGCGGCAGTCGGCCACGACACCAACACGAGCCAGAACAGCCCGAGCGCCAACCTGCTGTGGGCCCAGCGCTTCATGGACGGCAAACTGGGTGTGGCCGCCGGCATCTCGGGCGAAAAGCGCAAGTTCGGTTCGGACAACGTGGAAACGGGCGGCGACTGGAACGGCAAGCGCCTGGCCGGTTTCGAACTGCGTGACTACCTGCCCACGCGCGAACGCCGCGCCGGCGCCATCAATCTCGATTACCGCCCGGACGCCGCGACGAGCTACGCGCTGCGCGGCTTCATCAGCCGCTTCTCGGATGAAGAATCGCGCGACCGCATGACGATCGGCGATTTTGAAGGCAATGAAGACGGCGTGCTCGAAGGTGACACGGACACTGCCACCGTCGAGCGCCGCCTGCGTCAGCGCAAGTACACGCAAGAGATCCGCTCGCTCACCGGTTCGCTCGATCGCCGCATGGGCCAGTACTGGAAGCTGCATGCGGAAGCGGCGGCCAGCGGCGCCACCGACAAGACGCCGGACGCGATTGCCGATGCACGCTTTACCAATCTCGAGAGCTTCGATGGCATCGGCTTTACCAATTCCCGCACGCCGCACCTGATCGCGCCCGCCGGCGTGGCCGACGCCGCCAACTATGAACTCGATTCGTTCGCGCTCGAACGCGCCTGGGCCAAAGACACGACCCGCCAGCTGCGCCTGGACCTGCAGCGCGACTTCGACGCCGGCGACTGGAACGGCGCCGTCAAGTTTGGCGCCAAAACCACGCGCCGCGACAAGAAGACCGACACCGAGGCCTGGGAATACGGCAGCGACGACCCGACCGATGGCGATTACTTTGGCGCCGGCCCGACCTCGATGAGCGCGTTCGTGAATGGCACGCGCCTGCACTACCCGTTTGCCAATCTCGGTAACGCGATCGACCCGGCGCTGGTGCGTGCACGCCTGGCGGGTCTGGCGCGCGACCCGGCCCGCGTCGCCGTCGATTCGGCGCTGGACGACTTCAAGCTGCAGGAAGACATCGACGCTGCGTACCTGCAAACGAGCCTGCGCCGCGGCGCCTGGTCGCTGCTGGCCGGCGTACGGGCCGAGCGCACGCGCTTTACGGCCGACGGCTCGCAAGTGGCCGATGACGTCATCACACCGAGATCAAGCAGCCGCTCGTACACCAACTGGCTGCCGGGCGTGCACCTGCGCTTTGACGTCGACCAGGCCACCAGCGTGCGCGCCGCGTGGAGCAACTCGGTCGTGCGCGCCAACTTCGCCCAGCTGGCGCCCGGCGTGAGCCTGGATGGCGACGACGAAGCGACGATCGGCAACCCTGACCTGGCGCCGCTGCGCTCGCACAACCTGGACCTGGGCATCGAGCGCGTGATCGGCGGCGATGGCGTGGTCTCGGCCTATGTCTTCACCAAGGCCATCCGCGACTTCACCTACACGACTGACCTGGCGGGCAGTGGCGCCTGGGCCGATTACAGCAGCGCGATCTCGTACAAGAATGGCGACAAGGCGCGCGTGCGCGGCATTGAACTGGCATGGCAGCAGCCGCTGCGCATGCTGCCGGCGCCGTTCAACGGTCTGCTGGTCGGCATCAATGGCAGCATCACCAATTCGCGCGCCACGATCGACAGCGCCGATGGCGACGGTGGCCGCGCCGCGCGCACGATCCGCATGCCGGGCCAGTCGAACCGCGTCGGCAATGTGATGCTCGGCTACGAAGCCGGCCCGTTCAGCGCGCGCCTGGCAATGAACTACAAGTCGCCGTACCTGCTGGAGCTGGGCGAGGATACGCTGGACGCGACACAGGACCGCTTCGTCGACACCCAGAAGCAGCTGGACCTGTCGATGTCGTGGAAACTGGACAAGCGCTGGCAGGTCACGTTCGACGCCAGCAACCTGAATAACGAACATTACTATGTGTACCTGGGCGACAAGTCGCGCAATGCGCAGCACGAACAATACGGCCGCACCTACAAGATCGGCCTGAAAGCGAGCATCTTCTGATGAACAAGACCGTTTCTCCGATCCTGAACGCCGTCCTGCTGGCCTGCTCCCTGGCCGCGCCGGCATGGGGCGCTGCACCAACGGTGCCGGCCACGCTGAATGACGCCGAAGAACTGGCCGCGCTGCCCGGCGGCGGCTGGCTTGCCCTCGACAAGCGCGCGCTGCGCCTGGTCGGCGCGGACGGCCGTGAACGCGCCAGCCTGCAACTGCGTGGCGAACGACTCGACCTTCGCCCGCTGGATGGCGGCGCGCTGGCCATCGTCATCGATGCCAATGCCGAACGCGCGCTGCCGGTGCAGATCGACGTCAAGGCCGGTACGCTGCGCGCATTGCCCGTGCTGCCGGACACGGGCTTTGGCATCGAGGCGGCCTGCCTGTACCGCGATGCGCAGCAGCTCGACTACGTGTTCCTCGTCGCGAAAGATGGCCAGGCGCAGCAGTGGCTGCTGGGTAGCGGCGGCAGCGAACACCGCCTGGTGCGCCGCCTGGCGCTGCCGTCAGGTGTCGAGGTGTGCCGCGTCGACGATGCGCATGGCACGCTGTTCGCGGCCGAAGAAGGCATGGGCCTGTGGGCGTATGGCGCCGATGCAGAAGGTCCGCCGGCCCGCACACCGGTGGCGCTGCAGGCGCCGCACGGTCGCTTGACGGGCGAACTGACGGCGCTGGCGGTGCTGCCGGGCGGCGTGGCAGCGATCGACGACAAGGGCGCCCTGCTGACATGGAAGCGCGACGGCAAGCGCTGGCGCGCGCTGCCGGTCCGCCCACTCGGCGCGCAGCAACTGGTGGCGCTCGCGCCCGCGTCCGACAAGCTGGCCGTGCGCACGAAGCAAGGCTGGCAATCCCTGGCGCTGGCCTGGAAAGCCGGCAGCGCGCCGCCCAAACGCCTGCCGATCGTGCTGCCGCGCATGCAGACCGAACCCGTTGCGCAGCTGGGCGACGCGGCCGACGATCCGGCGATCTGGGTCCATCCGACCGATCCTGCCAAATCACGCATCCTGGGCACCAACAAGAAGCAGGGCATGCTGGTGTACGACCTGCAGGGCCGCCAGACGCAACTGCTCGCTGCCGGTCGCCTGAACAACGTCGACCTGCGCCAGGATGTGCGCTTTGGCACGGAGCGTTTCGACCTGGCCGTGGCCACCCAGCGCGACGAGCAGGCGATGGTGCTGTTTACGATCGATGCCAATGGCGAACTGCGCGAAGCGGCGCGCCTGCCCACCGGCCTGGGCGACATCTACGGCACCTGCCTGCTGCGCACGCCCGAAGGTGGGCTCGACGCGTTCGTCAACGACAAGGACGGCCGCTACGAGCATTACCAGATCACGCGCAGCGGCGGCCAGTTCGGCGCGAAGCTCGCGCGCACGTTCAAGCTCGCGTCGCAGCCGGAAGGTTGCGTGGCCGACGACCGCAGCGGCCTGCTGTTCGTGGGCGAAGAAGACCGCGGCCTGTGGGTGACATCGGTGCGCGCCGACCAGCCGGCAACATTGAAAATGGTGATGCCTGTGGGCGAATGGCTGCACGACGATGTCGAAGGCATGGGCATCTACCACGGCGCGAAACGCAGCTATCTGGTGGTGTCGAGCCAGGGCAACAACAGCTATGTCGTGTTCGATGCGGCAGCGCCGTTTGCCGTGCGCGGCGCGTTCCGGGTGGGGCTCGATGCGGTCAACGGCATCGATGGCGCGTCCGAGACCGATGGACTCGACGTAACATCGGCCAATCTCGGCGGCCCGTTCGCGCGTGGCATGCTGGTGGTGCACGACGGGTACAAGCGCATGCCGGACGGGGCGCAGAACTACAAGGCCGTGGCGTGGGACGATATCGCCAGGGCTTTGCAGCTCGACTGATGCTGCTCGACCAGGAGCGCCTGACAAAACCGTTCGAGGTATCGCCAACAGATGAGCGAGCAGACACGTGAAAGGAACGCCTGGTGGATGTCTGCTCGTCGCTCATCTCGTATGCGCCGTCTGCGAAAGCGGTGTAGCCAACCCACGGTGCGCTGGACGACCCGCCGCCATCGGCCGGGCCGTTCGCGCGACGCTACGTCATAGCGCGATTCGAGCTGCAATATCCCGATGGCGTCAGCTTTGCAGCTTGCCGAGCTGGGAAAGTCATACACTGTCGACCGGCGGCTGTCTCATGGACTGGGTCGCGGCAAATTGTCACAAGCACAAGTTCGGATAAGCCGGGCCCGGAATCAGCCTCGATTAGCTCGTTGAAATCTACAACCCGCATCGCATGGTTGAGCTTTGATTCCCAGTTCATGTCGACAAGCAAATTTACGTTCATCGTAGGGTTCGGGTTAATGAGGGACTGTCCGGTTTTGGCCGTTTTGGGTCACAGATCCGAAAGCCGCGACTGTCTCTTATTGCACGGTTCCGCTGCCCGATCTTCCACTCGTCGTTCAGCTGCTCCAGGCAGTCTTTGAGCGACGAACCAGGTGTCGCCTTGATCCGATGTATAAACGACGAGGCAAAATCATCGCAGTCATCACGGCCGAACAATTCGATCATGACGCGAACCTCATTGACTGTTATCGCTTTGCAATGGTTCGGTAAAGCGCTTCGATCCCGTAGACCTGAGCGACTTCGGCTTCATCTTCCTCAGTAATGTTGAGCGCTTGAGAGCGGCTCCGCACGCCGTACTGTGCTTGTCCTGCATTGCTGCGGAAGCAAGCAACGCACGAACTTTCTCTTGGCTCGTCATCAACTGTTCATCTTTCATCCCTAAGCTGATCCTCGCAAGGCTGCAGTTTTCGTGTTTCCCTGACAACCGACCTGGATCAATCAAATGCAAATTTTCGATTCCGCGTTCGCATGCACAAAGGTGCACGCATGAGCCGTCGCAACTTCCTCCGCACACTGGGCAAGACCAGTGGCGCCAGCGCCGTCCTTGCGACCTTTCCGCCATCCATACAGAAAGCCCTGGCCCTCCCCGCCAATCAGCGCACCCGTAGTCTGCAGGACGTCGAGCATATCGTCGTGCTGACGCAGGAAAACCGCAGTTTCGACCACTACTTTGGCACTCTGGAAGGGGTGCGCGGATTCGGTGATCCCTTTCCGATCCCGGTAATGGACCGCCAGAACCTCTTCAATCGCAAGTCGGTCTTCGTGCAGCGTTCGGTTGGAGGCGCGCCGGTGCCGGGCCGGCCGAACTGGCCCCAGGGCCGCGCCATCGCGCCGTTCCGGCTCAATACAGTGCAGGACTTCCCGGTGATGCGCGTGGCCGGGACACCGCACGCCTGGCTGGATGCACAACTGGCGTGGGACAACGGACGAATGAACGACTGGTGCACGGTCAAGCAGAACCACTCGATGGGCTACTACGCCGAGGCCGATATCCCCTTCCAGTTCGCGCTCGCGCGTGCCTTCACGATTTGCGACCACTACCACTGCGCGACGCAAACCGGCACCAACACCAACCGCCTGTTCCTGTTCAGCGGCCACAACGATCCCCTTGCGGTGGCAGGCGGGCCCTCGACCGACAACAGCCGCGACGACTTCAATCCGGATACGTCCACCGACTACCTGTGGACTACCTATCCGGAGCGCTTGCAAGCGGCCGGCATCAGCTGGCAGGTCTACCAGAACATGGCGGACAACTTCACCGATAACTCGCTGGCAGGATTTCGCTCCTTCCGCAACGCATGGTATCGCAGGCCCGGCTATTCGCAAGCGTTGCGCGAGCGAGGCACCAGCACACGCGACCTCGACCTGCTCAAAGCCGACGTGCTGGCCAACCGACTGCCGCAGGTCAGCTGGGTCGTGGCCACAGCCGAAGGCTCCGAACACCCGGGCCCCTCGAGCCCCGCTTCGGGCGCTGACTACATCGCGCGCGTGCTCGACGCCCTGACGGCCAATCCCGAGAGCTGGAGCAAGACGGTCCTGATTATCAACTTCGACGAGAACGACGGCTTCTTCGACCACATGCCGCCGCCGTCGGTCCCGGCCTACACGGGTAACGGCGCCAATTCTGCACAGTCCCAGCTCGCCGGCGCGTCGACAGTCGATACGACCGGCGAATACCATCATGTGCTTAACGGCGCCGACGCACGCACGCACCACCGCCCCTACGGGCTCGGGCCGCGCGTGCCGATGTACGTCATCTCGCCCTGGACCAAGGGCGGCTGGGTGAACTCGCAGGTCTTCGACCACACCTCGGTGTTGCGCTTCATCGAGGCGCGTTTCGGCGTGCGCGAACCGCTTATCAGCGCATGGCGTCGCGCGGTGAGCGGCAACCTGCTGTCCTGCTTTGACTTCGCCAACCCGAACGACAACGGCTTCGCGCAGCTGCTGCCAGAAACGGCGTCGCGGCGCGCAATGGCGATGGGCCTGCCGAACACCAAGGTGCCCACGACGCCGGCCACGCTGGCAGCGCCCGTCCAGGCGGCCGGTGTGCGGCCGGCACGCGCCCTGCCCTACGAGCTCCAGGTACAGGCCCAGGTACCGGCCGGGGGCGGCCAGGTAGTGCTCAACTTCGAAAACCTCGGCGAAGCCGGAGCGGTGTTCCATGTGTACGACCGTCTCGCGCTAGACCAGATCCCGCGTCGCTATACCGTCGAACCCGGGAAACAGCTGCAAGGCCGCTGGAACACCGCGGCCGCTTACGACCTATGGATATTGGGACCGAACGGCTTCCACCGCCACATCGTCGGGGACGTGCGCGGCGCAGTCACCGCAGGATGGCCGGAAATGCGTATGCGCGCCGACCGCAGGGCTGGCGAACTGGTGATCGATCTGGTTAACAACGGCGCGCAGCCCTGCACCTTCCAGCTCACCGCCAACAAGTACTACGCAAACAAGCCAATGGAAATGCAAGTCGTCGCACGCTCGACGAGCACGATCCGGTTACCACTGGCATCGAGCTCCAACTGGTACGACTACAGCTTGCGCGTGAACGGCCTGCCAGGCTGGCTGCGCCGCTTTGCCGGCCATCTGGAAAACGGCTCGCCGTCGATCAGCGACCCGGCAATGCGCGGGGCCGCCCAACTTGACCAGTACCGCGTCGTTTGATCTTTACAAGGAGCTTTTATGAAGTCTCGATTTCTCGTTGCCGCGGCCTTGTTCGCCGTGGCTTGCAGCAGCCAGGCCGCAGCCATCTACCGTCAGAACCTCGTTGTCAATGGCGATGCCGAAGCAGGCATGAACGGCTGGACGGGCTACCCGGACTACAACATGGTCCAGTCGGTGAACTATGGCAGCAACTGGGTGCTGCCCAGTCAGCCTGGCCCGGCCGATCGCGGCAGCAACATGTTTGCCGGGCTGGGGCAGTATGCCGTCGGATTCCAGACACTCGACTTGAGCGTGTCGACGACGACGAACATCTCGTATTCCCTGAGCGGCTGGCTTGGCGGTTGGGCCGACCAGGGCGATAACGCCTTGTTCTACGTGCAGTTTCTTGATGACCTCGACAACGAGATAGGCAGCTCCGCGATCGGTCCCGTCACCCCGGCGGATCGCGGCAACCAGACCGGCCTGTACTATCGCGAGGCAGCGGGATTCATGCCTACCGGAACCCGCAAGCTGTCCTTCTGGCTATCAATGGAGCGCCTCGTCTCGGGCGACAACGATGGCTATGCCGATAATCTGTCATTCGTCCTTCTGGAGCCCGTCAACGAGGTGCCGGAACCAGCCATGGCGTCGATGTTCCTGCTTGGCGCCGGCATGCTGGGATGGTCACGCCGCCACAGGAACCCGGCCAGCAAGGCGTAATCGGGGCCATGCAGCTTCGTAATAATTTTGCCGTAGAAAACTAGCGGAAAATGCTGGATGCCGGCCTAGCGACACTCGACCTTCTAAAACGCTTGCTACGACGTTTTCGCAAGGTCGAGAGTGGTAGAGAGACCCGGGAATACACGCCAATCGCACTTGTTTGCACAGGCTGGGTCGGGGCCGGTAGTTCGCATCAGCATAGGAGGTCGCAAGGCTTAAAATCCGGCGACCGCCTTGACAGGCAGCCGTCGGCCGAACCCGGCCGTTAAGGCCAGCGTAGCAGGTTGGCAGGTTGAAAATTCAGCGGTGACCGCAACAGGCCGGAACCGACACATTGCAGACATTCAGGCTATGACTTTAACGTCTCAGCGATTCGGCGCGTCAGGTGTCCGGCGAAAAATGCTATCGCTCCAAGACCAAACGCCATTGTTAGTACGACTGGCACGAGAACAATTGCAGATGAGCGCTCAGACGCCGTGCCTGCAACTAAACCCAAGGCAATCCAGCAGCACAGAGCCAGTGTCAAGCCTGCAAAAAATCGGGGCGCGTCTGCTTTGAAGCATCCCGCTACGAATGCGACTAGGACTGAGAAAAAAGCAGCCGTCGGCCCAAAGCCAGACGTTGCCGCCATGACAACTGCATAGATTCCAAACGCAACCGCGCCAGCTATCAGTGACCAACTTTGACATATCATTTTTGTGCGCAGACTAGGTCTATTAACAGCGTTTAAACGGTCGGCCCCATGTCCGCTTCTGGCGGAATGCAGCCTTATCGGCCCGAGGCAGACATCCAGCTCATCAGGTAAGGCCATGCAATTCAAAGACGTGCCGAAATGCTCCGTTCCTACAAAAGACATCTTGGCCGATAAGTTCCTTAAGCACTCGCCGGGTATGTACCGAAGTTAAGTCTTTGGCCTGTGCATCGGTCGGTTTGGTATAAATATTAGCGGACTCAGCCAGCCAATGTTGTAGCTCGCGGATCAGATGTTCCTTGCCCGGTGATTTGACTGGGCTGTTTGCCATCTTCAGGACGGTTGTGATCCATGTCCAAGGCTCCCGTCGCGCTAGTGAAAGGGCGAGTGCATGGTCAGATCTTTCCTCCACCAGGGTCAGTGCTTCGTCCAGATCGATGTATGCGCCGAGATCTTCCATCAACACGAGAGCCAGTTTTCGAACCCTGGGGAATTGGGAAAGTAGCGCAAATCGCAGGATTTCATCGCGGGCATCAGGAGCCAGACGGGCCCATGACATGACAGCAGTTGTCTGCGTCCGAGCATGCGGAAGGTCTGCAAACCGTCTGATGAGCGCGATATGGTCGCGCGTGCCACATGCCGCCAACGAGGCCAGGCAAATACGCGTCCTGCGCATCGCCAGTACGTCCTGTGTAAGGCGGTCGACATAAAACTGCGCAACCGGATAGGCTTTTTGTTTTAAGTACCACATCGCTACTTCACGTACCGACCTTTGCGAATCTAGTAGAGCCTGCTCGGCCAAAGCATCTGCGTGTTCGTCCGCAGAGGTCAATGCCTCGCGCAGAGCGACCGTGCGAACTGCGCCGAAGGCACTCGCCAACCCGGTTGCAGCCAAGGTTCTCCGCTCGTTTGCTTCCAGCGTACTTCCCAAACGCCAAGCGGCAAGCGACGTGCCGAAGTCGGCCCCCTTGGCGAGCACGCGCTGCGCCAACCGGTCTGCGCCAAGTAGGGAATGCGATTTGACGATGTCGAAGCAAGAGCGCGCAATCTCGCCAGTACCCATGACTGCCTCGGCAACTAGAGCATCGGCCCCCAAGGCGTCAACGACTGTGGCGTGGTATTTGTCAATCCAGTCGGAATGATTCTCGCGCTTGGCAAGTCGCAACCGATCAATTTCAGGAAGCGTTTTCAGGATGGCGGAGGGCGGGAGCAACGGTACAAGCGTGAGGAGCGCCGTGCGGGCAGCGTGACGTACTTGCGGAACCCAGTCGTTCAATCGCTCCAAGATTGCGTCGAGAAGCTCTGGCGAGCAGAGCTCGACAGCGCGGACCAGCACTCCCTCTCGCAGGAATCCGTCATGGTGGCGCGACCAATCGACCAGTTGGGAAATCGATGCTTTTTTCAGATCCTCGCGGACCCCGGGTGAAGTCTGCGGACGCGAACCGAAAAGAAAGCTTAATAGTTTGCTCATGCTGCAAGTCCAGAATGTAGGGGCGTTAAATTTGTTTGTTGCCGGTCTGGCGGTAGTGTTAAGCCCTCCGCGAATTGCGATGCTATCCTCACCAATCGTAACTCAGCGGGAGAGCAGCAATCCGTATTTGTGGGTATTCTGGTTCCTCGGTTAAATCACTGCTCTTTGGTGGTTGCCGATTTTCGGTTGCGTCCGCTTCCGACTCAAAGCAGTGGTTCGTTCTTCAAATAACGATGAAGTCAGGGTAGATTTGAAGGCTCTCGTATTGGGTCGAATTGTCATACAGGCGCAGCTGCAGTCCGTTCTGAAACCTGATCTCCATGGTCTGCTTGCTTAGCACGGCGCAACTATCGACCGTCTCGTTCATGAGCTTTTGAAAGGCCGTGGTAGTCCAATTTCGCTCTTCGTCCCACGTAGCGACTAGCTCCTCGCCCTCAAACACCTCAACCAAACTTTGAACGCAAATTCTGGTTCCTGAGTAGAAGAGAAATTGGACGTCGTACCGCCCGAGACAGATCTGATGTATCTCCGATCCGACGACGCCTTCCAGCTTTAAATCTTCCGAAAAGCCGTGCATTCGATTCCTTTGTATATCGGTAGATCGACAGGCCGGTGTCGACCCGAAGCGGAAGTACAGGTGCTGTCGGTCAGTACCGCTTCGGCATCACCAGTTGGCCCAGAGGACGACCCTTAACTCGGCATCAGGAACACCAAAGTCCTGCTGGAGTCCATAGATCTTTTCAAATACCACTTGCCAAGTAGAACTGGGAAGCATGTTCAATTTCTTCAGCTCTTCCAGAGTAGCGTAGGTGTGCCCGTGATCACCATTGTTTGCGTCATCCTCCATTCCAGCTTTTGTGACAGAGGCCATCCACTCTTGAACTTCCAAGCTCATATCCTCTGGAAGCCCTCGGTTTGCAAGCGGCGCATCCTTTCGAGCAAACTTGGCCAGACCAAAAATCTCGTTAGCAAAATGATCAGCAAGGTGAACGTTTTCGCCGACGCTGAAAGCTGAAAGCCACGGTCCCAGTGTCGGCCGACGCCTTTCTACAAAACCAAAGATGTCATATGGCATAGCTCTCCCGTCATGCCTGCGCTGTTGCCTCTACGGCCGCGCTGAATTCGATAAAGATCCGCTTCTGGCCGAAAGCGGCCGGTCAGCATGGCTCAGTGTACAAGCATGTTGCCGCCAGACGAAGTAACAGGTTTTTGTCAGGCGCCCCAAGCCGGTCAGGCCTGCTTTACCGTCGGCGCGCCGGTGGCCGGCTCCAGCAAGTGGCCGCTCAGCCAGTGCGCCACTTCGGCTGCCCTGCCCTCGATCTGTGGACCGAAACCCTGCTGCGCCAGCAGCGCAATCCCGTTCGGATTGCGCAGCACGCCTTTCTGCAGCACCGGCCGGCCGCTGGTCGTATCGATGCAGATCGCGTCGAATCCCGCCTGCAGCAGCGGCGCGAGCACCAGATTGTGCGACGACACCAGCACCAGGTCGTGCCTCGACAACTGCTCGAGCACCGCAGCGGCAGCAGACACCGGCTCGAGATGGTTTGTGCCGCGAAACACCTCGTCGATCAGGCACACACCCGCCGGCTGGCCGGCTGCCTCAAGCAGTTCGCGGGCACGCCGCAACTCCGCCATGTACAGGCTTTCGCCGCCGAGCAGCGAATCCTCGTTCTGCATGCTGGCGCGCACCGGCACCGCCGGCAGGCGCGCCCGCGTGGCGTAGCAAAAGCCGAACGCGCGCGCCGCGAGCAGGTTCAGGCCCACCATGCGCAGGAAGGTGCTCTTGCCCGACGCGTTCTGGCCCGAGACGAACGCGCCGCGCTCATGCAGCGACAATGACAGCGGCGCCGGCTGTGCCATCAGCGGATGCACGCCATCTTCCAGCAGCAGCTCGCGCGCCCCGCCACGTTCGGCCCAGCACCAGCGCGGCATCGCGTGCAGGTGCCGCGCCAGCGCCACGTCGGCTTCGAGATTCGCGCACGCCAGATAGCACTCGCGCAGAAACGCGCGCTGCCCGAACACGATGCGCGCCGTCCTGAAGTAATGCGCGATATTCCCGGCAGCGAACCAGTCGGCATACTGCCTGCCGCCCGGAATCATGCGCAGCGCGAAGGGCCGGTCGAGGCGCACATGCAGACGCGCAGCAGCCGCGCGCGCCGCCACGAACGGCTCGGTCAACGCCCCGCCACCCTTGCCGAGCAGGCCCACGGTGGCAAGCAGCGCGCCCAGCGAGCGGATGGTCGCGGTCCAGCCTTCAATCTCCTGGTGATAGCGGATCTGCAGCGCCATCAGCGGCGCAAGCGCAGCCAGCGTCAGCATCCAACCGAGCGGCGACGTCACCAGCGCCGCGACCGACACCAGCAGCAGCACCGGCAACAGCCACAACCAGCGTGACCACCATGGCGTCACGGGCCGCGTCTCGCTGAACAACAGCGCGGTGACGTCGACATCCGCATGGCGCAGTATCCGCAGTTGCGCGTGCAGCGCGGACAGGTGTGCAGGGTCGGCGATCAAGCCTTGCAGGCGCGTGCGCTGGGCGCTGCAGGCGGCATTGTCCACGCCCGCGCGCAGGCGCCGGTGCAGTACCTGGCGCCCGAAAATGCTGGCATCGGGCGCCAGCTTGTCCTCGAACGACGGCAGGAGCAAATCATCCCAGGTCTGGGCATCGATGCTGGCGTGGTTGAGGCCATCCTGATCGTGCAGACGCCCGAGATCCTGGGGTGTGAAGAAGTGGTTCGGAGGCGGCGCGGTCGATGGCGCCAGTGTGGCGATGGCGGAACGCCAGAGATGCTGCAGGTGGTCGAACGACGACAAGGTCAGTCCTGAAAAGAGCCGGCGGCGCCGGTTGCAAGGTGCATGTGCAGACGACATGGCGAACTTGCAAGAAGGAAAACGTTCCAGTGGCGAAATTATCTTTTTTGCATAATGGGCGCCGCTACAGACAATGTTCGTTTCCCAACATACCGGGGCGGTAAACACTGGCACGATGCCTTCTTGACCATCTCCATAACAATGTCCAGGAAAGGCAGGCCCTCATGAAACGCGCTTCGCTCGCCGCCGCACTATGCCTCGTGTTCGGCTCCGCCACTGCCCAACAGGGCGACGGCACCCAGTTCTCCACCAAGATCAACGTCTGGAAGCCCAACAAGGTCGCAGCGACGCCCGAGCGGATCCGTGCACTCAAGGCACCGCCCGGCTTCACGGTCAGCGCGTTCGCCACCGGCCTGAAAAATGCCCGCATCATCGCCGTCGCGCCCAGCGGCGACATCTATGTGAGCCGTCGTGACCAGGGCGACGTGCTGCTGCTGCGCGACACCAACAACGACGGGCGCGCCGACGGCGAGCCGATCACGGTGGCCAACCGCACCGGCGCGCATGGCCTGGCGATCCGCGACAACAAGCTGTATCTGGTGACGGTCAAGGAACTGTTCGTGGCCGACATCCAGAAGGATGGTCGCCTGGGCGAACTCAAGATGCTGATCGGCGACCTGCCCGATTCGGGCCAGCACCCGAACCGCACGATGGCCTTCGGCCCGGACGGCATGCTGTACCTGAGCGTGGGCAGCACCTGCAATACCTGCAACGAAAGCAATCCCGAAAACGCCACGCTGCTGCGCATTTCGCCGGATGGCAAGCAGCGCACCATCTTCGCCAGCGGCCTGCGCAACCTGATCGGCTACGCCTGGCATCCGACCACGGGCGAACTGTGGGGCTTTGACCATGGCATCGACTTCCTTGGCGACGACGTGCAGGCCGAAGAGATCAACAAGATCGAACTGGGTAAGCAGTATGGCTGGCCGCACGTGTATGGCGCCAATGAGATCTACCCGCAAAGCACGCCCGTGGGCGAGATCACCAAGGAGCAGTGGAAAGCGCGCAGCACGCCGATGGTGCTTGGCTACACGGCGCACGCAGCACCGATGCAATGGGTGTTCGGCGCCGGCAGCGCGTTCCCGGCCGAGTACCAGGGCGATGCCTTCGTGACGATGCGCGGTTCGTGGAACCGGGTGCCGGCATCGGGCTACGAAATCGTGCGTGTGCGCTACCAGAACGGCCAGCCGACGAAGGTCGAGCCGTTCGTCACGGGCTTCCTGACTGACGGCGGCAAGACCCACATCGCGCGCCCGGTCGGACTGGCGATGGCGAAGGACGGTTCGCTCTTGATGGCGGATGATGCCAACGGCGTGATCTATCGGGTCGCCTACACGGGTGGCAAGGCGATGGCGGCCACGCCGCCGAAGGCGCCAGCAGGCCCGCTCGAACAGCAAACCAGCAAAGGCACCAATGTGCCGCTAGCGCTCAAGCGCCCCGAGACCGAGGCAAAAGGGCAAATGACCGTCTCGTCGCCCAGCTTTGCCGCCAATGGCATGATGAACGAGCGCTATACCGAGTACGCCGATGGCGTCTCACCGGCGCTGGCGTGGAAAGCGGTGGCCGGTGCGAAGTCGTACGTGATCATCGCGGAAGACCCGGACGCCAAACCCGCCCTGCCCTTCGTGCACTGGGTGATGTGGAATATCCCGGCCAATGTCACCAGCGTGCCGGAGGGCGTGCAGGAGCAAGCCCGCCTGTCGGATCCGGACGGCGTGCTGCAGGGTCTCACGACGCGCGGTTCGCCGGGCTACTACGGGCCAAAGCCGCCACCGGGTGAAGCCGCGCACCGCTACCACTTCCAGGTGATGGCGCTCGACACGATGCTGGACGTGCCGTTTGGCGCCGACCGCGATCAGGTGCTGGCTGCGATGAAGGGCCATGTGCTGGCCAAGGGCGAAGTCGTCGGCAAGTACGCGCAGAAGCAGAAGCCGCAGAAGTAAGGCTGTAGAGCAAACCTCACCGGCGGCCGTGTCCGCGGCCGCCCGGACGGACACCGCGGACAGCAGTGTCCGCGAGTGTCCTCCATACGAATCAATGACTTAACGCTTGGCACGGATCGTGCAATAACGACCATCACACCGTCGTTACTGGACCACCATGATTCCCGAGCCATCCCGGCAGGACACTACCCTGACGCCGCCCCCGGCACAACGATTCAAGCGCCGCGCCTTGACGATCGGCGCGGCCGCTGCGCTGGTTGCCGTCAGCGCCACGCTGTACGCTGCGTGGAACAACAGCGAACACAGCGTCTCGGCCAGCCGCATCCGCATCGCCGAGGTGGCGCGCGGCACACTGGTGCGCGACGCCGCCGTCAATGGCCGCGTCGTGGCCGCCGTCAGCCCTACCCTGTATGCCACCGCGCCGGCCACCGTCAACCTGAAGGTCGCCGCTGGCGACACCGTCAAGAAAGGCGACGTGCTGGCGCTGCTTGAATCGCCCGACCTGACCGATGCCCTGAAACGCGAAGTGTCGACTTGGGAGCAGCTCAAGGCCGAAGTCGCGCGCCAGCACATCCTGTCGCGCAAGCAGAAGCTGCTGGCCCAGCGCGAAGCCGACACCGCCGAGATCGACCGTCTGTCGGCCCAGCGCACGCTGGAGCGCTACGACAGCGTCGGCCAGATCGGCATCATCGCCAAGATCGACTACCAGAAGGCCAAGGATGCGGTCAATTCGGCCGGCATCCGCGCCAGCCACGCCAGGCAGGCCGCCGCGCTCGAAGGCGACGACGTCGAACTGGCGATCAAGACCAAGACCAATGAACTGGAACGCCAGCGCCTGTCGATGGCCAATGCCCAGCGCCGCGTCGACGAACTGACCGTGCGCGCGCCGGTCGATGGCTTCATCGGCACGCTCAATGTGCAGAACCGGATGGTGGTCGCCGCCAACGCGCCGTTGATGACGCTGGTGGACCTGTCGCGGCTGGAAGTCGAACTGGAAGTGCCCGAAACCTATGCCGGCGACATGGGCCTGGGCATGCGCGCCGAGATCACCCTGCCGTCGGGGCGCGCCACCGGCACGCTGTCGGCGCTGTCGCCCGAGGTAGTCAAGAGCCAGGTGCTGGCGCGGGTGCGCTTCGATGGTGCGCAGCCGACCGGCCTGCGCCAGAGCCAGCGCGTCAGCGCACGCCTGCTGATCGAGGAAAAACCAGATGTGCTGATGGTGCAGCGCGGCCCCTTCGTCGAGAACGAAGGTGGGCGCCATGCCTACGTGATGCACGACGGCGTGGCGGTACGCACGCCGATCCGGATCGGCGCCACCAGTATCTCGGCCGTTGAAATCATCGACGGCCTGAAAGCCGGCGACAAGGTGGTGGTGTCGGGCACCGATGCCTTCGACAATGCCGCACGCGTCTCAATCAATCAATGAACCACGGAGCCAGACTATGCTGCGCATGACCAACCTGAGCAAGGTGTACCGCACCCACATGATCGAGACGCACGCGCTGCGCGGCTTCGCGATCCACGTCAGCCAGGGCGAATTCGTCACCGTGACCGGCCCCTCTGGTTCGGGCAAGACGAGCTTTCTGAACATCGCCGGCCTGCTCGAAGAATTCACATCGGGCGAATTCATTCTCGATGGCGTGAACGTCAAGGGCCTGGACGACGCAGCGCGCTCGCGCCTGCGCAACGAAAAGCTCGGCTTCATCTTCCAGGGCTTCAACCTGATCCCCGACCTGAACCTGTTCGACAACGTCGACGTGCCGCTGCGCTACCGCGGCTTCAATGCGCGCGAGCGCAAGGAACGCATCGAGGATGCCCTTGGCAAGGTGGGCCTGGCCTCGCGCATGAAGCACTACCCGGCCGAACTCTCGGGCGGCCAGCAGCAGCGCGTGGCGATCGCGCGCGCACTGGCCGGCAGCCCGAAGCTGCTGCTGGCCGATGAACCGACCGGCAACCTCGATACGCAGATGGCGCGCGGCGTGATGGAACTGCTCGAAGAAATCAATGCGGCCGGCACCACGATTTTGATGGTGACCCACGACCCGGAACTGGCCGTGCGCACTCACCGCAACGTGCACATCATCGATGGCCAGGTGTCGGATCTGGTGCGGCGCGCGCCATCGCTGCACCAGGCCCATACCGACGTCACGGCATAAGGAGCGGCGATGTTCAGCTATTACCTGATGCTTGGCGTGCGCAGCCTGCGCCGCAATCCGTATCTCACCGTGCTGATGGTGCTGACGCTGGCGATCGGCGTGGCGGCCAGCGTGTCCACGCTGACCATCCTGCACGTGATGTCGGGCGACCCGATTCCGGCCAAGAGCGAGCGCCTGTTCGTGCCGTTCGTCGACAACGGCGCGCGCAACGGTTACGTCCTTGGATCGGAGCCGATCGATATGCAGTCAACATACCAGGACGCGATGAATTTGCTGCGCATCGCGCCAGCCGAACGTGGTGTGGCGATGTTCGCCACTGGCATGCCGGTCGAGCCGCCACGCGCCGGCAGCGCGCCGTTCCAGTCATATGGCCTGGCGCCGACGCGTGCATTCTTCGCGATGTTCGACGTGCCGTTCCGGTACGGCCAGCCGTGGAGTGAAGAAGACGAGGCGCGCGGCGCCAATGTGGTGATCCTGAACCGCACCGTGGCCGAAAAAATGTTCGGCGAGGCCAACCCGGTGGGCCAGCGCCTGCGCATGGGCGGCGAACCGTTCACCGTGGTGGGCGTGCTGGGCGACTGGAACCCGATGCCGCGCTACTACAAGCTGATTGGCAGCGGCCCGGCCACCGGTGAAGAGTTCATGATCCCGATGGCCACCGCCGTGCGCAAGGAACTGCAGCCTTACGGCAGCGTCAATTGCAGCCAGGTCCGTGATCCGGGCTATGCCAGCCTGCTGGCCTCGGAGTGCACCTGGATCCAGCTCTGGTTCGAGACGCGCTCCGGTGCCGATCGCGCCGACCTGCAGGGCGCGCTCGAGAATTACGCCAGCGAGCAGCGCAAGCTGGGGCGCCTGCCACGCCCGGCGCCAGTCGAACTGTACGACGTCATGGGATGGATGGAAAAGCAGAAAGTGGTGGGCAACGACACCCGGTTGTCGGCCTGGCTCGCCTTCGGCTTTTTGGCCCTGTGCCTGGTCAACACGGTCGGCCTGCTGCTGGCGAAGTTCTCGGTACGCGCCGCCGAAGTGGGCATGCGCCGCGCCCTGGGCGCGTCGAAGCGCGACATCTTCCGCCAGTTCCTGATCGAGACGGGCGTGGTAGGCCTGGCCGGCGGCGTACTGGGACTGGGGCTGGCCGTCGGCGCGCTGGCCCTGATTGGCATGCAGAGCAAGAACATGGCGGCCGTGGCGCGCATGGACTGGCAAATGCTGGCCCTGACCTTCGTGCTGTCGATTGCCGCTGCAGTGATCGCGGGCCTGCTGCCAACCTGGCGCGCGTGTCAGGTCACGCCCGCCATCCAGCTCAAATCGCAATGAACGCTCACCACACCATCACGGGAGACTGACCATGGAAATTCGCCCCATCCTGTCGGCGCTCATGCGCAACAAGACCGGCCCCATTCTGGTGGCCATGCAGATCGCGCTGAGCCTGGCGATCCTGGCCAACGCCCTGCACATCGTCAATGAGCGGCGCGCCGTGGCGGCGCGGCCATCGGGGCTGCAGGACGAAGCCGCGACCTTCTATTTTTCGCTGCGTCATCTGAACCAGGACACGCCGGAACAGATGCTCACCGCGATCAAGCGCGAGCTCCAGGTGCTGCGCGCGGTGCCGGGCATGGCGGCGGTAGCGCAGGTGTCGCAGATGCCGATGTCGAACAGCGGCGGCACGTCCAGCATCGCAGCAGATCCGCGCCAGGCGCGCGAAAGCACTTACGCATCGACCTATTTCACGGGCGATTCGCTGGTCAGGACGCTGGGCCTGCAACTGGTCGAAGGGCGCGATTTTGCCAGCCCGGACATCCCCGAGGTAGACGAAACGACCAACGCCGAGGTGCCGACACAGATGATCGTGACGCGGGCCCTGGCCGGCAAGCTGTGGCCCGGTGCATCGGCGGTGGGCAAGACCCTGTACTTCGGCACCGGCGATGGCACGCCAAGCGCCCGGGTGATCGGGGTCGTCGAGCGCCTGGCGAGCGCCCACGCCGAAGTGGGCGAGCGCGGCGAATTTTCGATGATCATGCCCGCACGTCACTATGGCAGTGGGGGTGCGATGTATGCGATGCGCAGTGAACCGGGGCAGCGGGACCGCGTGATGCAGGCCGCCGAGCAGGCGCTGCGCGCATCGTCGGCCACGCCGATGATCATGCGCATCAAGACAACCCAGGAAGACCGCAAGAACCGCTACCGCGCCGACCTTGCACTGTCGTGGATGCTGGTGACGGTCAGTGTGCTGCTGCTCCTGGTCACCTGCAGCGGCATCGTCGGCATGGCCAGCCTGTGGGTGACGCAGCGCCGCAAGCAGATCGGCGTGCGGCGTGCCCTTGGCGCGCGCAAGATCGACATCCTGCGCTACTTCATCGTCGAGAACGTGATGATCACGAGCGCCGGCGTGGCTGGCGGCGTGCTGCTGGGCGTTGGTCTGAACCAGCTTTTGGTGACGAAGCTGGAGATGGCGCGCCTGCCGGTGGCGTACCTGATCGGCGGCGCCCTGATGTTCTGGGTGATCGGCATCCTGGCGGCGTATGGCCCGGCCTGGCGTGCGGCGCGCACCTCGCCGGCGCTGGCCACCCGCAGCCTGTGAGGGCGCGCGCGGGTGCTATGCTGGCGGCCATGCCCACCGTTCTCATCATTGACGACAACGCCGCCGTCGCCATGGCGCTCGACGTGCTGTTTTCGCTGCACGACATCGCCACGCTGCGCGCGCTCTCGCCCGAAGAAGGCCTGGACTTGCTGGCGCGCGAACCGATCGACCTGGTGATCCAGGACATGAACTTCACGGCCGACACCACGTCGGGCGAAGAAGGCGTGGCGCTGTTTCGAGCGATCCGCGCGCGCCACTCCGACCTGCCGGTGATCCTGCTCACTGCGTGGACGCACCTGGACGCAGCGGTCGACCTGGTCAAGGCGGGCGCCGCTGACTACCTGCCCAAGCCGTGGAACGACGAGCGCCTGCTGGCTAGCGTGTCCAACCTGATCGAACTGGGGCAAGCCAACCGCGCGCTGGGCAGCCGCCTGCAGCACGAACGCAAGGCGCGGCTGGCGCTCGAGCAGAACTTCGATCTGCGCGGTCTGGTCTGGCAAGACCCGGCCACCGAACGCGTGCTGCACCTGGCCTGCCAGGTCGCGCGCGCCGACGTGCCGGTGCTGATTACCGGCCCGAATGGCGCCGGCAAGGAACGCATCGCTGACATCATCAAGGCCAATTCGCAGGTGGCCGACGGCCCGTTCGTGGTGCTCAATTGCGGCGCCCTGCCGTCCGAACTGATCGAGGCCGAGTTGTTCGGCGCCGATGCCGGCGCCTACACGGGCGCGTCGAAAGCGCGCGAAGGCAAGTTCGAGGCGGCCGATGGCGGCACGCTGTTCCTCGACGAAATCGGCAACCTGCCGCTGGCCGGCCAGATGAAACTGCTGCGGGTGCTGGAGACGGGCCGCTTCGAGCGCCTGGGCTCGAACCGCGAACGCCAGGTGCGCGTGCGGGTGATCAGCGCTACCAACGCCGACCTGGGCGCGATGATCCGCGCCGGCACCTTTCGCGAAGACCTGTTCTACCGCCTGAACGTGATCGAGCTGCGCCTGCCGCCACTGGGCGCGCGCCCCGGTGACATCCTGCCGCTGGCCCATTCGTTCCTGGTCGCCGGCAAGGCGCTGCACCCGGCGAGCGAAGCGGCGCTGATGGCCTATCCGTGGCCCGGCAATGTGCGCGAACTGAAAAACGTGATGGCGCGCGCCAGCCTGCTGTCGCATGGCGATACCGTCATGGTGGCCGACCTGGGCCTGCCGGCAGCGAGCACGCCGGCACCGGCGTCAAACCAAGAAGCGGAGCCGGACCGCGCCGCACTCGTGGCGGCCCTGGCGCGTGCGGGCGGCGTGGTGGCGCAGGCGGCCGCCGATCTTGGCCTGTCGCGCCAGGCGCTGTACCGCCGCATGGAGCGCCTGGGTATCGCGCGGCCATGACGGACAGCGCGCAGCAGCCCAGGTTTTCCCTGGTCACGCGGCTGTCGGCGCTGGTGGGCACCCTGCTTGCGCTGGCGGTCATCGCTGCCCTCCTGCTGGATCACCTGCTGCCCGCCCGGCCGCTGCTGGTACTGGCCATCTGCCTGCTTGGGCTGGTGCCGCTGGCCGTCATCACGCTGCGCGCGCAGCTGCAGCCCGTGCTGTCGCTGTTCCGGGCACTCGAGGGCACCGTCGACAGCTACCGCGACGGCGACTTTTCGTGCAGCCTGCATTGGCCACACAACGATGAACTGCGGGACCTGATTGCCGCCCACAACAACCTGGGCAACGTGCTGCGCGAGCAGCGCCTGGGGCTGGTGCAGCGCGAACTGCTGCTCGACTCGATGGTGCAGAACACGCCGGTGGCAATGCTGCTGGTGGCCGATTCGACGACGCCCGGCGGCGCCATCGTGTTCGCCAACATCGCCGCGCGCCAGTTGCTGGCGCAGGGGCGCAAGCTCGAAGGCCACAGCCTGCAGGCGGTGCTCGATGGCGCTTCGGCAGCCCTGCGCGACGCGCTGGCGCGCGGTGGCGATGGCCTGTTTACCGCTGGTGAAGGCGAGGCCGAAGAGGTCTATCACCTGGCGCGCAGCACCTTCACGCTCAATGGCCGGCGCCATGAGCTGCTGCTGCTGCGCCACCTGACCGTGGAACTGCGGCGCCAGGAAGTCCAGACCTGGAAAAAAGTCATCCGCGTGATCAGCCACGAATTGAACAACTCGCTGGCGCCACTGGCCTCGCTGGCGCACTCCGGGGCCGAGCTGGTACGGCGCGGCCAGCTCGAACGCCTGCCGCAGATCCTGGAAACGATCGGCGAGCGCACGCGCCACCTGGAAAGCTTCATCTCGGGTTACGCACGCTTTGCCAAGCTGCCGACGCCGCGCCTGGAAGCCTGCAGCTGGCCGGCCCTGGTCACGCACCTGGCCGGCCAGGTGCCGTTTACTGTCGCGGGCGAGCTGCCGCCGGATGCGGCCTGGATCGACGCCGCGCAGCTCGAACAGGCGCTGCTCAATCTTCTGAAGAACGCGCACGAGTCGGGTTCCCGGCCTGACGATGTGCAGTTGCAGATACGGCGCGTGCAGGACCAGGTGCGCATCGACGTGATGGACCGTGGCAGCGGCATGAGCGACGCGGTGCTGACACATGCGCTGGTGCCGTTCTATTCGACCAAGCGCGCCGGCACCGGCCTTGGCCTTGCGCTCGCACGCGAGATCGCCGAAGCGCACGGCGGGCGCATCCTGCTGGCCAACCGCGACGGCGGCGGCCTGGCCGTAACGCTGTTCCTGCCGGCGCTGGCGGCGGCCTGAGAGACTGCATCGGCGGCTCTGGTAACATCGGCTTTGCCCTCCACCGCTTTGTGCCATGTCCGCCAAGTCACCCACCGTCATCGATCCGCGCTTCGCCCAGCCCGGCCATCCCCCTGCCACCATCGACGAATTCGAGGGCGTGCGCTTTTTGCACCTTGGCACCTCGTGGGTACAGGGCGCGATGCGGCTGGCCAAGCCGGACACGATCGAGCTCGAATACGTGCAGATGATGATGATGTGGACGCTGTTCCAGAGCGCGCCGCGCCATGTCGTGCAGCTCGGCCTGGGCAGCGCCGCGCTGACCAAGTTCACGTATGCCCGCTTTCCCGATGCGCGCGTGACAGCCGTCGAACTCAATCCCAACGTGATCGCGATCTGCCGCGCCCTGTTCGGGCTGCCGGAAAACGATGCGCGCCTGGACGTGCGCGAGCAGGACGCGATGGACTTCGTGCTCGATCCGGCCAACCACGGCAAGGCCGACGTGCTGCAGGTGGACTTGTACGACCAGGACGCGCGCGGCCCGGTGCTCGATTCGGAAGCGTTCTACCAGGGCTGCCTGGATTGCCTGGCACCGGGCGGCGTCATGACCGCCAACGTGTTCGGCGACTTCAGCAACTACGACAAGAATTTCCTGAACATGGAGCAGGTGTTCGACGCCGTCGTCTGGCTGCCCGAGGTGCACGATGCCAATGTGGTGGTGGTGGCGTTCCGGGACGCGCCGCAACTGGACTTTTCAGTGCTCTACGAGCGCGCCGGCGAGATCAAGCGGCGCCTGAACCTGCCGGCCAAGAACTGGGTGAACGGCCTCAAGGAATGGATGCGCGACCATCAAGGCTGACATGGCGCGCAGTGCCCGCCCGATGCCCCGCCTCGGGCGACGCCACGCCCAGTTCGGACGCCGGCACCGGTGCGCCCAGCACTGCGAACACGGTGCCGCATGACTCGCGCTCGAGCGCCAGCACGGGGAACACGCGTTCCAGGTTGGCGTACTTGGCCCAGGCGCCCGCGCCGCGCGACTGCGTTGGCGGAATCGACATCGCGGCATAGCCACGCGCGCCGCCCTCCACTGCTTCGATGCTGCGCCCGCGCGCTGCCCGCGCGTCGTCCAGCGGCACCGGAATGTCCGATGCGTCAAGGCAGCGCACGCGCAGCTGCGCGCCCGGAAGTGGGTGGTCGTTGATCTTCTGGTTGGGCGCGTGCCAGAGCTGCATCAGGACGATGCCGGTGGCGCTGTGGGCGTCCCAGGCGCTTTCGAGACTGCCGTAATGCTCGAGGCCATAGCGTTTGCAAAGCTGGGTGATATTCATGCTAATCGTTCCGTTGCCGTTGGCGCCGTTCCCGGACACGCCGGGCGGCGGGATCCTGCATGGCGCGCAGCAGGATCTCTCGTGAGACGTTGCAGCTTTCGAGGTACACCAGCCCTGCGTTGACGCCGCGCGTCTCGGCCAGGAATAACGCATATTCGGTGGCAAGCGCGGTTCGCTCGTCGGTTCGTCGCTGGATCATGGTGTGCTGCCTGAGGTGGTCGGCGGATTTCGCCCACGCGGCGCGCGGGCATGGTGAAATCCAGTCGGCGGGATGAACCGCCTGCCGCCGTGCCTGTTTGGCATGGTTAATGGCTATCCTAGCTTGTCGGGACCCGCGCACATTTGAAAAACTTGTTAAATAACGTAACAATAAAACAATACTTTTCAAACATTATTTCTTTTAGAAAAGTGCTTAATACTCAAAGCATTACTCGCTACTCATGAAAGTATTGTTTAACGAGCAAACCTGTCTCTTTTGTACGACGCATTTGCTGTAGAGACACCTTCGTATTTACTTATTTCACATGCTTTATCGTTGTCACCCCAACCCCGTTGCTAAGATTAAATAATGCTCTGATAACAGGGCGACATAAAAATCGATGAAAAGGGGACAGAGGATGATGAAACAAACACTGCCACGACGCGCCCTGCTGGCGTCGGCCCTGTTGGCGGCGCTCGCACCAGCCAGCGCACAGGAAGCCGACAGCAATATGTCGCAAGTCGTGGTGCTCGGCTCGCGCACCCAGGCCAAGACGGCGCTCGATACCGCCGTGCCCGTGGGCCTGATCAGCACGAAAGACATCCAGTCGGCCGGTACGCTCGAACTGGGCAAGGTGCTGCAAGACCTCGACCCGTCGTTCAACTTCACGTCGACGTTTGTCAGCGACGGCACCGACATCATCCGCCCCGCCACGCTGCGCGGCCTCGGCCCCGACCAGTTGCTTGTGCTGATCAACGGCAAACGCCGCCACCAGCAGGCGCTGGTCAATGTGCAGCAAACGATCGGCCGAGGCTCGGCCGGCACCGACATCAACGCCATCCCGCTGTCGGCGATCCAGTCGATCGAAGTGCTGCGCGACGGCGCCGCCGCCCAGTACGGGTCGGACGCCATTGCGGGCGTCATCAACATCATCCTCAAGAAGGGTGTCGGCAACGGCATCGTCAGCGCCAGCGCCGGCACGACCGACGAAGGCGATGGCGACACCTACTCGGCCAGCGCCAGCCGCGGCTTCGCGCTGGGCAGCGACGGCGGCTACCTGAACCTGTCGGTCGAAGCGCGCAAGCGCGACGAGACCAACCGCGCCGGCCTGGACACGGCGCGCGTGAATCCGCCGCGCGTCACGCAGCGCCTGGGCGACAGCAACGCCAAGGATTACTACCTGTGGATGAATTCCGCCCTGCCGATGGGTGGCGGCGAGCTGTATGCGTTCGGCGGCGCCTCGAAACGCAAGGGCGATTCGGGCGGCTTCTTCCGCCCGAAGGAAGATGGGCGCAACGTGCCGGCGGTGTATCCGGAAGGCTTCCTGCCGAACATCGTCACCACCGTGCAGGATGCGTCGCTCGCCGTCGGCTACCGCCACGACCTGGGCCGCGACTGGTCAGTGGACGCGAGCGTGAACCACGGCCGCAGCCAGCTCCAGTTCCACGAACGGAACTCGATCAACGTCAGCTACTGGTACGAAAACGGCGAATCGCCGCGCGAAGCCGACACCGGCACGCTCAAGTTCGAGCAGACCACGTTCAACCTCGACTTCAAGGGGCCGGTGAACCTGATGGGTGGCGAGCTGTTCGTCGCTGCTGGCGTCGAGTGGCGCCGCGATAATTACGAGATCGAGGCAGGCGACCCGGTCTCGTACCAGTACGGCCGCACCAACAACCCCGCCATCATCATCCGCGACCAGACCGGCGGCATCGCCGCATCGGGCATCCAGGGCTTCCCGGGCTACACGCCAGCAACGGCGGTCGACCAGGGCCGTCACAACACGTCCTTCTACGTCGACCTGGAACGCAAGTTCGGGCCGGATGTCTCGGTCGGCGCGGCAGTGCGGCACGAGCGCTATTCGGACTTCGGCAACACCACGATCGGCAAGCTCAATGCGCGCTGGGACCCGAGCCGCTCGTTCGGCCTGCGCGGCAGCGCATCGACCGGCTTCCGCGCGCCGGGTGTGCAGCAGAAGTTCTACAGCTCGGTCTCGACCAACCTGAATTCGGCCGGCGTGCTGACCGAAACGCTGACGGCGCGCGAAGACAGCGCCGTCACGCGCGCCTTCGGCATCGCACCGCTGAAAGAAGAAACGTCCAAGAGCGCCAGCATCGGCGTGATCCTGCGGCCAACCACCACGTTCTCGCTGACCGCCGACGTGTACCGCACCAGGATCGATGATCGCATCGTGTTCTCGAGCACGATCTCGCCAGAGTCGGGCGCGTGCGCAACGCCTGCCGCGTGCCCGATCCGCGCGATCCTCGATCCGCTGCGCGTGGGCCAGGCCCAGTTCTTCACCAATGCGATCGATACGTCGACCACGGGCCTGGACCTGGTGGCGCAGCAGACCATCCGCGGCCAGGGCTCGACCCTGGTGCTGTCCGGCCAGCTGGGCTTCAACAAGACCGAGGTCAAGGCGCGCAATTCGCAATCGCCCGTGCTGACGGGCGCGCAGCTGTTCGACGATGCGCAAGTAACGCTAATCGAACGCGGCCAGCCGCGCAAGCACCACGTGGTATCGGCCGACTACACGGCCGGCGCCTGGAACGTGACGGGCCGTGCGAACTACTTCGGCGAAGTGCAGGGCCAGGGCTTCACGGCGCCATTCGTGCAGACGTGGGAAGCCAAATGGATCGTCGACCTGACCGGCCGCTACACGTTCAACAAGAGCCTGAGCCTGTCAGCGGGGATCAACAACCTGTTCGACACCTACCCAACCAAATGGGACCCGGTACGCGCAGCCCCCTTCCCGCAGCTGGGCTTCACGTACTGCTGGGAGACCTGCCCATTCGGGATGAACGGTCGCACGGCGTATGTGAAGGCGGATTACACCTTCTGATGAAAACAGCGGGGGTCAGGTCTGACATTCGGACACGACCTCTGCAGTAGCGACTCAATTCAAGCCTGGAAGAGCAAAACAAAGGTGCGCCTTTGCGATCGATTTCTGCGTGGCTGTTGCACAGCCGTTCTGAAAACGCATCGCTAAAGTTGAGGCCGTGTCCGAATGTCAGACCTGACCCCGGCTTTTGTTTACTGCCGTTCGCGCCACCATAACAGCAGCATGGCCGCTGCGAAAGCGAGTGCGAATGGCCAGGATGGTGCGGGTCGTGTTGGTCCGTTCGCCGGCTGGATCTGCGAACGGGCCGCGTAGCGCGCTGTCGCGTCGCGCCGCTCGGCTGCCTGCCATTCGGGCCAGTCGTTCGTTGCGTACACGTAGATTGCATGCGGGCCGGCGTTCTGGTCCTGCAGGTGCAACCAGCCTGCCTTTTGCGGCCACAGCGCTGCGCATGATGCGTCGGCGCGGTCTGCGCGATGCTGCCAGCCCAGCGACTGCTTCAGAACGGGAAGTGTCAGCTGGCCGCTGACGCCGCGTGCGCAGAGTTCCAGGCGCTGCCCTGCCAGCGGCATGTCGCCTGGCGCCAGCCATTCGGTCTTGTGCCGCTCTTCGACACCCACGCGGTCCAGCACGCCCTGCCACCACAGTGCCAGCGCGCGCGGCTCGGCGATTGCGTGGCGGTGCCATTCGGTGACGCCCAGCCAGGCGATGCGGCCTTGTTGCCAGCCGCGGGTCCAGACCATGTTGTCAGTGCCGCGCCATGGGCCGGCGTCGCGCGATGCGGGCAGCAGCGAGGCCACCGGCATCTCCAGTGGCGCATCAATCTTCGCGCCCAATGGCTGCGCGCGCAGCGGCAGTTGCAGCGTGCGTGACCAGACGCCCGGATCGTTCGCGTTGCCGCCCAGGACCAGCAGCGGCATGCCCTTGGCCACGCGGTCCAGCAGCGCGGTGCGTTCGCCGGCCGCCATCCGCTCGAAGCGGGCGGCGTCGATCACCATCAGGTTGGGCGACGCCATCTCGGTGCGCGGCGCTTCGGTGCGCGTGATGGCGCGGCCCAGCGTGACTTGCCAGTCGAGCAGCGCGCCACTGGTGGTCAGCAGGTCGTTCAGCACGCGCAGGTCGAACGATGGCGCGCCGAAGCGGCCAACGACCTGCAGCGGCGCCGGCGCGTGCACGGTGAACGGGACCGGGCCCTCGGCAATCACCTTGTCCTTGGCGTCGAGCAGCCGCGCCTTGAGCACGACGCGCTCAGCCACCGGCGGCATCCAGTCGACACGCAGGTCGCCGGTGCCCCGCGCTTCTGCCAGCTGCTGGCCATTCTCGGCCAGCAGTTGCAGCCGCGCGTCGGTCTTGTCGTCGCGCTTGACCGTCAGCGTGAACTGGCGGCCCAGCGCCACCTGGCTGGGGAACACCAGCCGCAGCGCGCCGCCGCGTGGCGCTTCCCAAGCCAGCGGCCGTGCCGGCAAATCGTTCCACTCGGCGGCGCGCAGGCCATCGCCTTTCAGCGTCAGGCTGTTCACACCCTCCAGCGACGCCGGTGGCGCGGCCGGATCGATGGCCAGCGTGCGGCTGCCCTCGCCCGGCATGCGCAAGTCCAGCGCGAACAGGCCCAGGCTCGCGGCGGCGACGATGACCAGCAGCGCATCGAGCCACTGGCGGCGGCGCAGATACAAGCCGGCGCTGACGATGCCTGCCACGAGGATGGCGGCGATGAGCCACTGCTGGTTCATGGTTTGGTCGCTCCATCAGCCGACTCGCGCCAGCGGCGCGCGAACGCCGTATCGACGCTGGTCTTCGCCTGCAACAGCACCTGCCCCTGACCCGCGCCGGAACGCAACCAGGCGCGCAGCACCGGGCGGCAGGCGATGCAGCCGTCGGCCACGTCCTGGATCGCGCGCTGCGCCGCCAGGCGCTGCTCGTCCTCGACCAGGCGCGTGCGCACCCAGTCGTTTGCTGTGCGCATCCACAGCGCCGGCAGCGCGGCCTCGCCCGACAACGCCTGCACCAGCGCGCGTAGCTCTTCCGGTAGCGCCGCCGCCTGGTCCCCCTGCGTGCGGCGATAGCTCGCGGCGCCGTCCATCTCGCCGGTCATGCGTTTTTCTTCCTTGATCGGTGGCGGCGTGAAGGCGGTCTTGTGCAGGTAGATGCGCTCGGCCTGCTGCAATTCCTTGATCGCCTCCAGGGCCTTATGCTCGGGGGCCAGCGCGCTTTTCGGCGTGACCGCGCGCAGCGATTTTTCGGCGTCCCACATCGCGACCAGCGCGCGCCGCAACACCTTCTTGGTGCCTTCGTCGTACATCGTTGCGTTCTCGGCTTCGTCGTGCGCGTGGCCGTAGGTTGCGAGGATCTGCTGCGTTTCGTTGACGATGCCGCCCTTGCGCTGATTCGGTTCGCCGTGGTCGTGGTCATGGCCACCGGGCGCATGGTCGTGGCCCTCGTGGCCTTCTTCTTCGGCAGGCTTCTCGGCGGCGCGTGGCGCCTTGGCCGCTTCTTCGCCGAACAGCGTCGACTCTTCGCCCAGGAACTGGCCATAGCGGCGGCGCAGCTGCGCCTGGTCGTCGCCGATCCGCTCGCTGCGGTCACGCACGTCGGCCGCTGCCAGCTTCGTGCTGCGCATGTCGGCGATCAGCTGCTCGGTGTCGATGATGATCTGGCGCTGGCTGCGCAGCGACGCCGGCTTCACCAGCGATGGCATCGCTGCGCTCTCTTCTTCGGCTTCCTGCTCCGGCGCGGGCCGGCGCACCGTGTACGTGGGCGACTGCACGGTCTGCGCGCGGCCCGCGTTGTCGGTCGCGCGGACGAAAAAATACAGCTCGTCGCCCGGCTCCATCGCCAGTTCGTTCAGGGCCCACGTCTTGGACCAGTTACGCAGCTTGGGATTGTTTGACGCCGGCAGCGGCATCTCGCGGTCCGTAAAACGCACGTTCTCGCCGCTGCCCTGCGCGAGCGTCATGTGCAGCGTCGCGCGGGTGATCCGGTAGTCGTCCTTCACCTGCACCGTCATCGTGGTGCCCGTCGCGTTGTCGCGCAGGTCCTGGATCATCTGCGCCGGGGCGCTGATCGTGATCTCGGGCGGCGCATCGGGAATCACGCGCAGCGTGTGGCGCGCGCCGCGCCAGCGCCAGACGACCGATTCGGTGGCCGTCCAGCGCGCGCACTGGTCACCCGGTTCGAGTGTTTCACCGTTACCCAGCTCGATTTTGTTGTTGCCGCCCGTGCCACCGGTCAAGCACCACGTCACGACCGTCTGCTCCGGCACTTGCAGGTCGCGCGGCGCCGACGTGGATGCCGCCACACCCGTGTAGGCAGGCGGCGCGAGCTTGAGCGTCAGGCCGGCCAGCGTGGCGGCGGTCGCACTGCTGACGGGGCTGGGCGGCGTGACAGCGCCTTCTTGCGCCGGCCGCGTGGTCGCGTACCACACCATCCCGGCGAGCACTGCGCTGACCAGCAGGATCGGCAGACCGCTCGATACATGCTGGCGCGCGATCTGGCGCAGCTGCTGGCGCGAGACGGCCGCATCGAGCCGCGCGAACAGGCGCTGCTGCTGCAGGCGCGCAATCGGCGTGTCAGCCGCGTCGAGCAGGGCAGCGCTGTCTTCCATCTCGGGTACGGCGCCATCGAGCCATGCTGGCCATTCATACGCCACGCGGCGGCGCAGCTTGACCCAGTCCAGCGCGCACCAGCCGGCCCAGGCCAGCAACCCAGGACCCGACGGAATGACCAGCCAGGGCAAAGCCCCGCCGATCCAGAGCGGCATGCGGCGCAGCTGGGCTGCGCGCCATACGCGTTTGGTGATCTCAACGCCTCCGTGCATGCGCGAGACTCCTTTCAAGAACGAACAAGCCAACCAGGATGGCCAGCAGGATGTCGCGCAATGCGCCGCTTGGCGCCGGTGCGTTGGCGCCTTTCGAGGCGGCGAACGTTTGCGACGGCAAGGTGTAGGTACGTGGCCCGATGTGCACCTGCTGCCAGGTGTCGAGCAGCGCACGCGCGGCGTCGACATCCTGCGGCGGCCATGCGGGGTGGTGCCACAGGCGCCCACGCGCGCTGTCGGCGTACTGCAAACCGTTCAGCGTGCGCGCCTTGGCCAGCTCGGGGAACGTCGCCGGGTTGGTCACCCACCACAGCGCCGCGCGCAGCCTGGCAGGTGGCGCCTCGGCGCGGTCCCAGATGATCAGGTCCGTCCTGGCGCCCGGCGCCTCATCCACGACGATCTTCTCGACACCATCCTGCGCCGCAAACAGGCGGCGCCAGGCTTGCGCTCGCTCGCTGGCGATGACCACATGCCGCTCCACGTTGGCCGGCGCGGTCGGCTGCGTGCGCACCGTGATGTCACGGCCAAACACCGGCTTCGTGGCCGGCATCGGTACGTCGCCCAGTACCAGCAGGCGCGCGTCGCCAGCCCACTCGCGTTCGTGCGTGTGCAGCCAGCTCAATGCCTGCGCCGCAGGCAGCGTCACGCGCTCGGCCTTCGTCAGGCCAGCCTGCGCCGCTTCGCGCTCGACCCAGACCGGATCGGCACCGGCGGTCACGACCACCGTGTCGCCGCGCCACGGGTAGACCGGGTCAGCCAGCCAAGCGATGAGCACCGCGAGTAACAAGCAGCGCACAAGCAGCAGCAGCGGATCGCTCCAGCGCCACACGCGCGTCTGTTTCGGCTCGGTGCGCGGCAGGAAGCGCGCGGTGGCCATGGGCGCGGCCTGGTTCTGCACGCGCTTGCGCCGGTGCCACCAGACCGGCAGCAGCAATACGGGAAGCGCAAACCACCAGAGTGCATTCATGGGCGATTACCTCGATGGCCGGCGCAGCCAGCGCCGCAGCACGTCGCCCGGCGCCTGCTCGATGGCGGCCAGCGTCAACGGCATGTCATTCTTGCGGCACTGGGCCGTCACCCGATCGAAGTGTTCCATGCGGTTGCGGCGGTAGCCTTCCTTCAGGTCGGCGCCAAAGCGGAACACCCCTTCGTCATGCTCTGGGTCGCGGTACGCCTGCGTGTCCGGGAAGCTGGCGTCGATCTCGGCCTGCGTCTGCAGGCACAGCACGCGCACGTCGTGGCGCATCTGGCGCAGCCGGGTCAATGCCAGCGACAGCGGCGACGGCCAGTCGAGCAAATCGCTCGCCGCATAAATCGCGCTGGGCGAGAGGGCGAAGTGCAGGCTGGCCTTGAGCGTTGCGGCGTCCGGCAACTGACCGGCGGGCGTGGCGCGCTGCAGTTGCGCCAGCACGCGCTGCAGATGGCGCGGGCCGCGATTGGCGGGCGTGAACGTCACCTTGCCGTCGCTCAGGATCACCAGGCCGAACGCATCGCCCTGGCGCTGCGCGATGGCGGCCACGCAGGCCAGCAGCGTGCGCGCGCAGGTCAGTTTGTCGATGCCCTCAATGCTGCGGCTTGGTTCGGCCATCGACGCACTGGCGTCGAGGATCAGCCAGACGGCGACGTGGCTGTCACGCTCCGCCTCGCGCACAAAATAACGGTCGGCACGCGCGGCCAGCTTCCAGTCGACGCGGCGCCACTCGTCCCCCGGCACGTACGAGCGGTACTCGGAAAACTCGACACCGGCCCCGCGCTCGCGCCCCGCGTGGATGCCGTGCCCGAGCCCGGCCAGCACGTGGCGGATCACGAGATCGAGCCTGGTCGTGTGCGCGATCAGCGCCGGATTCACGGACGACATTCTGCGATCGCCAATTACGCTACCTTGATCTCGCGCTGCAACGACTGCAACACGTCTGCGATGGCGATGCCGTCGGCTTCGGCCTCGAAGTTGCGCAGCACGCGGTGCGCCAGTACCGGCAGCAGCATCGCGCCGATGTCGTCGCGGGTCACGGCCAGCCGGCCCTGCATCAATGCGCGTGCTTTCGACGCCAGCACCAGCGCCTGGCCGGCACGCGGCCCGGCGCCCCAACCGATGTGCTTTTTGACCGCATCGACCGTGGTCTCGCTCGGGCGCGTGGCGCGCACCAGGCGCGTGGCATACCGCACCAGATGGTCACCGATCTCGATGTCGCGCACCAGTTGCTGCAGGCGCAGCAGCGTGGCGACATCCATCACTGGCTCGGCGTCCTGCAAACCGGCGTGCGTCGTGCGCGAGACCATCAGCACTTCTTCGTCTTCGGTCGGGTATACGACATCGATGCGCAGCAGGAAGCGGTCCAGCTGCGCTTCCGGCAGCGGGTACGTTCCGGCCTGCTCGATCGGGTTCTGCGTGGCCAGAACAAAGAAGGGCCGTGGCAGTTTGTGCGTCTGGCCGGCGAAGGTGACCGACCGCTCCTGCATTGCCTCGAGCAGCGCCGACTGTGTTTTTGGCGGCGCGCGGTTGATCTCGTCGGCCAGCAGCACTTGCGTAAACACCGGGCCAGGCTGGAAGCGGAATGCGCGCTGGCGCGTGGCCTGGTCCTCCTCGAGGATCTCGGTGCCGACGATATCCGACGGCATCAGGTCGGGCGTGAACTGCACGCGCCGGAACTGCATGTCGGTCGCCTGCGCCAGCGATTTCACGAGCAGCGTCTTGCCCAGCCCCGGCACGCCCTCGACCAGCGCGTGGCCACCGGCCAGCAAGCACGTGACGAGCAGGTTGACGACGTCTTCCTGGCCGATGATCACGCGCGCCATGCTGGCCTTGAGCTCGCCCACTTTTGCTGTCAGTGCAGCGATTTCCTGTTCGTCCCACGCTATCGAATTACTGTCAGCCACTGGTCATGCTCCCAACGCATATTGAATGATGTTCACTGCAAAGCGGGTGTTGTCCACCGCCAGAAAACGCTTGTTGCGAAAGTCGTAGTCCCATTCGCAACCATAGTCCTTGTTCGAGTACAGCACGCGCACGCGCCCGCCAATCTCGATCGCCTTCAGGTACTCGTGCACCAGGTCGTCGCCCCAGCCATTGAGCTCCATGCCGGTCGTGGGCGGGCCGTCCTCGAACTTGAAGAAGCACGAGTACAGCGGGTGCTTGTTCGGGATTTTCTTCAGTGCGTTCAGGCCGAAGATCTTCGCCATCTCGGCCTCGAACGACTTGGCGAACAGGCCGTCGATGTCGTGGTTGCAGTCGTCGACAAAGACAAAACCACCGCCACGCACATACTGTTCGAAGTTGCGCCGCTCCGCGGGCGTGAACTGCACCAGCTTGTGGCCGGCCAGGTAGCAGAACGGCGCCTGCAGCATCTTCGGGTCGGACAAGGCCACCATGCGCTCCGTCGTATCGACCCGCAACGTGGTGTACTCCACGAGGGAGTTCAGCACGTTGCTCGGCATGCGGACATCCACGTCCCAGTTGCCCGATTCGTACATCAGGCGTGTGAAGTAGAAGTCAAAACTGGCCATGGTTGCGCCCGACCGTCAGACCGCGTCCGACAGCGACGTGAAGTTGAAGTCACGCACCTTCATCGGCGGCAGCACCATCTGGAACGGCACCTCGTCGCCACCGATAATCTGGGGCTTGCCCAGTTCATCGATGTTATTCAGGATCGTGACCGGGCTCTCGTTGAAGCGGAAGTTCTTGAGCGGGTACTTGATCTTGCCGTTTTCGACGTAGAACGTGCCGTCGCGGGTCAGGCCCGTGAGCAGCAGCGACTGCGGATCGACCATGCGGATATACCAGGTGCGCGTGACGACGATGCCCTTCTTGGTGCCTTCGATCAGCTCTTCCAGCGACTTGGTACCGCCCGCCATGATCATGTTGCCGTGTTCCGCGGTGGCGCGCTTGCCGGTCTTTTGCGCCCAGTAGCGCGAGTAGTCCAGCGAAGCGATGCGGCCATCCTTGATCAACTGGGTGCGCTCGCGCGGCAGCAGCGATTCGTTGTCCCATGGCGCAACCGGTACGTCCTTGTCCCACGGATCGGCCCAGACATTGACCTGGCTGTCGAACAGCTTGTCGCCCAGGCGGTTGCCCCCGCCCTTCTTCGCCAGGAAGCTGCGGCCTTCGTCGGCCGAACGGGCCGAGAACCCGCTGAACATATTGCCGAGGATTTCCGACGTCGCCGCCGGCTCCAGGATCACCGTGTAGCGGCCCGGCTCCAGCGCGCGGGCATCGACCGAACGCAGCGCCTTTTCGATGGCGACCTCGGATGCTTCACGCGCATCGAAGCGCGCCGCATCGACGGCGGCGCGGGTGACCCAGCCCGATCCGCGGCCGTCTTCAGTGCGTGCGGTAAGGCTGAACGACAGGTCGGTGAAGTCCTGGTGGCCGAACACGCCGTTCGAATTGGCGATCGTCGAAAAGCGCGTGCTGTCGGTGAAGAAGCCCGCCGTGACGAGTTTCTTGGCGCGCGCCATCTCGATGCTGGTGGCGGCGACCGACGCCCGGAAGTCCGGGTCGATCGCTGCGGTGGCCGGCACGAAGGTGCTGCTGGCGCGGTATTCCTGCTTGCTGATCGCCGGCATGAACTCCGGGTTTTCCGGCGACAGGCGCGCCAGTTCTTCGGCGCGGCGCACGGCTTTTTCCAGCGACTTGTCGTCGAATTCGTTGACGATCGCGGTGCCGCTGCGTTTGCCGAAGGCCACGCGCACGACGAGCTGCATGTCTTCGGTCAGGCCGGCGGTCGAGACGCTGTTGCGCGCGAAGCGCACGTTGCCCACACGGCTGCCTTCGATCGACACGGTGCACTCGTCGGCTTTCGACATGGCGAGCACGCGGTCGGTGATGCGTTTTGCTTGGTCCTGATTGAGCGCTTTCATCTTGGTTTCCTCAGCCGATCTTGCGTGCGGTGTTGATGACATTGATGCCGTTGAAGCGCGTCGTGCTCGACCCGTGCGATACGGCGCTCACCTGGCTTGGCTGGCCCTTGCCATCGAAGAAGGACCCGCCCATGCGCCAATCGCGCTCGTCGCAGATCGCCGTACAGGCATTCCAGAATTCCTGCGTGTTGGCCTGGTAGGCCACGTCTTCCAGCGGGTTCGTGATCTTGCCGTTCTTGATCTCGTAGTACAGCGTGCCGCCGAACTGGAAGTTGTAGCGCTGCTGGTCGATCGAGTACGAACCGCGGCCCAGGATGTAGATGCCCTTCTTGACGTCGGCCACCATCTCATCCGGGGTGAGCCGGCTCTTGCCCGGCTCGAGCGACACGTTCGGCATGCGCTGGAATTGCACCGTGCTCCAGCTGTCGGCATACGAGCAGCCATGCGATTCCTTCTCGCCGATGATGTGGGCCTGGTCGCGCGTGGCCTGGTAGTTCACCAGCACGCCGTTGCGGATGATGTCCCACTTCCTGGCCGCGACGCCTTCGTCGTCAAAGCCGATCAGACCCAGCGAGCCTGGCGTGGTGCGGTCCGCCACAAAATTGACGCGCTCCGCACCATACTTGAATTTCTTGGTTTCCCACTTGTCGAGGCCCGCGAAGCTGGTGCCCGCGTAGTTGGCTTCGTAACCGAGCACGCGGTCCAGTTCCGTCGGGTGGCCGACGTTTTCGTGGATCGTCAGGAACAGGTGTTCGGGGCTGAGCACCAGGTCGTACTTGCCCGGTTCGACCGACTTGGCCGACAGCTTTTCGCGTGCCTGCTTGCCGGCCATGCGGGCGTCTTCGATGATGTCGTAGGCGTTCTTGTACAGGCTCGTGACGCCGCCGGCGGCGCGCACCTTGTTCTCGGGGCGCGCGTCGAAGTATTCATAACCCATCGACGCCGGGGCGCCCAGGCCACCGCGCGAGCGGAATTTGCCGCTCTTCTTGTCGACTGCTGTGGCATTGATCGGCGCCCACAGACGGTGGATGTCCTGGTCGATGTACGAGCCGTCGGTCGAGGCAAAATACTTTTGCTGGTTGATCTGGAAGAGCGACGCGGTCATGAAGTTCGCGCCCGCATCCAGGCCAGCCTTGTTGGCGGCGATCAGCATGTCGGCCTTTTCCTTGACCGGAATCGTGCGCCAGTCCTTCTTGAGCGGCGTGGCCCAAGCCACTTCGCCCACGCCCTTGACGGGCGCCAGGCGCACCGGCTCAGTCTGCAGCCTGGCGTTGGCCTTGGCAATCGCCACGGCCTGGCGTGCGGCACCGGCCACGCCGTCGGTCGTCATGTCGTTGGTCGAGGCGAAGCCATAGGCGCCGCCGGCGATCACGCGCACGCCGACGCCGCTCGATTCGGTATTGTTGATGCTTTCGACGTTCAGGTCACGCGTGATGACGAACTGGTTCAGGTAGCGGCCAATGCGCACGTCGCAGTACGACGCGCCGGCTTGCGTCGCCGCGTTCATCGCGGTGTCGGCCAGGGCCTTCTTGGCGCTTGCCGCCATCGGGTTGAGCAGGTCTTCGGCCGCGATCGCGTTGCCGAACACCGGAATGAACAGCGCGCCAGCGGTGCCGGCGCCGATATGCAGGAATTGTCGACGTTCCATGTGTGTTATCCGTTTGCGGTTGCGCTTCATTCCCGCGCTGGCGGGAATGACGGTGTTGCAGCGATGGGGCTTAAACCGCGTCCGACAGCGACGTGAAGTTGAAGTCGCGGATCTTCATCGACGGGATCAGCATCGAGTAGCGTGCTTCATCGGCGCCGATGACCACCGGCTTGCCGATTTCCTCGATATTGTTCAGCATCGACACCGGGCTTTCGTTGAAACGGAAGTTCTTGATCGGGTGCTTGATCTTGCCGTTTTCAACGTAGAACGTACCGTCGCGCGTCAGGCCCGTCAGCAGCACCGATTGCGGATCGACCATGCGGATATACCAGGTGCGCGTGACCAGCACGCCCTTCTTGGTATTGGCGATCAGCTCCTCTGTGGTCTTGTTGGTGCCGGCCATGATGATGTTGCCGGCCGCGCCCACCGCGCGCTGATTCTTTTGCTGTGCCCAGAAGCGCGAGTAGTCGAGCGCATTGATCTTGCCGTCCTTGACCAGCTCCACGCGTTCGCGCGGCAGCATGTTGTCGTCCCACGGCAGCACGGCGACATCCTTGTCCCACGGGTCGGACCAGATATTGACCTGCTGGTCGAACAGCTTGTCGCCCAGGCGGTTCTTGCCGCCGGCTTTCGACAGGAAGCTGCGGCCTTCGTCGGCGCGGCGCGCATCGAAGCCACCCAGCATGAAGCTGAGCAGGTCGGACGTGGCGGCCGGTTCCATGATGACCGTGTAGCGGCCCGGTTCCAGCGCCTTGGCGTCGACCGAGCGCAGTGCTTTCTCGATCGCGATTTCGGCCGCTTCGCGCGGATCGAATTTGGCGGCGTCGCGCGCCGAGCGCTTGACCCAGCCCGAGCCGCGCCCGTCTTCGGTGCGCACGGTCAGTGTGAAGTCCAGCGACGTTGCCACCTGGTGGCCGAACAGGCCATTCGAGTTGGCGATGGTCTGGAAGCTGGTGCGGTCGGTGAAGAAGCCGGCCGACACCAGGCCGCGCTTGCGGCAGCCTTCGATCGCATAGGCCGCAGCCTGCGCGCGGTATTCCGGATCGATGTCGGCGGTCTTCTGCACGAACGTGTCCGATGGCTTGTACGCCGTCTTGGCGATGGCCGGGATGAATTCCGGGTTGTCCGGCGCCAGGCGCGCCAGGTCCTCGGCGCGGCGCACTGCGCGCTCGATCGACTTGTCGTCGAATTCGTTGATGGTCGCGGTGCCCTGCTTCTTGCCGAAAGCGACCTGCACCTGGATGCGGGTGTCGTCGGCCAGGCCGGCGGTCGAGACGGCGTTGCGCGCAAAGCGGATATTGCCGATGCGGTTGCCCTCGATGTTGACGATGCATTCATCGGCTTTGCTCAGCGACAGCACGCGGTCGGTGATGCGTTTGGTTTGTTCCTGGGTCAAGATACTCATGTGCGCCCCTGCTTAGCCGATCTTGCGAGCGGTGTTGATCACATTGATGCCGTTAAAGCGCGTGGTCGACGAACCATGCGAGACGATGCTGATCTGCGGCGGCTGTCCTTTGCCGTCGAAGAACGAGCCGCCCATGCGCCAGTCCCGTTCATCGCAGATGGCACTGCAGGCGCCCCAGAATTCCTGGGTGTTCGATTGATACGCCACGTCTTCCAGCATCTGGCCGATCTTGCCGTCCTTGATTTCGTAGAACAGCTGGCCGCCAAACTGCGAGTTGTAGCGCTGCTGGTCGATCGAGAACGAACCGTCGCCGACGATGTAGATGCCCTTCTTGATGCCCTTGACCATTTCGTCCGGCGTCAGCTTGGTCTTGCCCGGTGCGAGCGAGACGTTCGGCATGCGCTGGAACTGGACCGTGTTCCAGCCATCGGCATACGAGCAGCCATGCGATTCTTTTTCGCCGATGATGTGGGCCTGGTCGCGCGTGGCCTGGAAGTTGACCAGGATGCCGTCCTTGATGATGTCCCAGCGCTTGGATTTGACGCCCTCGTCGTCGAAGCCGATGGCGCCCAGCGAGCCTGGCGTGGTCTTGTCGGCGAAGATGTTGACGATTGGCGAACCGTACTTGAAGCTCTTCGATTGCAGCTTCTCGAGCGTGGCAAAGCTGGTGCCGGCGTAGTTGGCTTCGAAGCCCAGCACGCGATCGAGTTCGGTCGGGTGGCCGACGTTCTCGTGGATGGTCAGCCACAGGTGCTCGGGCGCCAGCATCAGGTCGTACTTGCCTGGCTGGACCGACTTGGCGGTCAGCTTGCGCTTGGCGTCGCGGCCGGCGGCGCGGGCGTCTTCGATGATGTCATACGATTCGGTGTACAGCGTGGCGATGCCGCCGGCGGCCTTGATCTTGTGCTCGGGCCGCGCGTCGAAGTACTCGTACCCCTTGCCCACCGGGGAGCTCAGGCCCGCGCGCGAGCGGAACTTGCCGCTGGCCTTGTCGACCGCGGTGGCCGAGAACGGCGCCCACAGGCGATGCACGTCCTGGTCGATGTACGAGCCATCGGTCGAGGCAAAATACTTTTGCTGGTTCACCTGGAACAGCATCGACTGCATGAAGTTCGCGCCGCCTTCCATGCCGGCCTTGTTCGCGGCGATCAGCATATCGGTCTTCTCGGCGATCGGCACGGTGCGCCAGTCTTTCTTGATCGGGGTGCTCCACGACACGTCGCCCACGCCCTTGACTGGTGCGAGGCGCACCGGTTCGGTCTGCAGCTTGGCGTTGGCCTTGGCGATTGCCACGGCCTGGCGCGCCGCATTCGCGATGCCATCGGTCGACATGTCGGACGTCGCGGCAAAGCCGTAGGCGCCATTCACGATCACGCGCACGCCCACGCCGGCCGACTCGGTGTTGGCCACGTTTTCGACGTTCAGCTCGCGCGTGGTGATGAACTGGTTGAGGTAGCGACCGATGCGCACGTCGGCGTAGCTGGCGCCGGCCTTGGTGGCGGCGTTGAGCGCGACATCGGCCAGCGCCTTCTTGGCGGCCACTGGCATGCTGCTGGTGAGCTCTTCGGCAGCGATGGCGCGACCGAAAGGCAGCAGCATCGAGGCGGCTGCCCCGCTGCTGAGATTAAGAAAGGTACGGCGTTCCATGAGATCTCCTGAATAACCTTCGTCCGGGCAGCGGTTCCGCGAACAGCTCGGGCCGCTCTTGTAATTACAGCTCTTATGCTTTGGTTTTATGACAGATGAAAACGTGACAAACCGCGCAACCTTAGCAGCAACTTAAGACTTTGAATAGGCAAATGTTGTGCCACCTCAATGCACAAATTTGTACGTATCTTGCGCAGCTTCTTTTCTCCCGGCACCCCGTCAATACGGGCGCCAACGCTCACCACGCATGCATATGTGACGAATGCTTGACTGTGCGCCGCGCCTCCCGGATCATCAGCGCAGCGACGACGGCGCACCGCCCGTCGTCAACCATCATGGAGACCTCGCACGATGAAACGACTGATCCTGGCCGCAATGCTGGCAACCGGCATCGCCGGCGCCGCACACGCGGACGACGCCCTGAAATCCGCCATCGCCGGCGAGCACCGCGCCGCCGCCAACAAGGCCCGCGATGCGTTCCGCCACCCTTACGAAACCTTGAGCTTCTTCGGCATCAAGCCGACCATGACGGTCATCGAACTCTCGCCGGGCGGCGGCTGGTACACCGAGATCCTGGCGCCCTACCTGCGCGACAACGGCAAGCTGATTGGCGCTGCCGGTGCGCCGGAATCGCGTGGCGGCAAGGCCTATCGCGAAAAGCTGGCTGCCGACGCCAAGGTGTATGACAAGGTGATGCCGGTGGTGTTCGAGCCGCCGACCCGCTTCGAGCTGGGCGCGCCGAACAGCGCCGACATGGTCGTCACCTTCCGCAACCTGCACAACTGGCTGGGCGCGGGCGACGAGGCCGTGGTCACGACGCTGAAAGAAGTCCACCAGGTCCTCAAACCGAACGGCGTGCTGGGCGTGGTCGAGCATCGCCTGCCTGTCAAGATGACGCAGGATGCGAAGGCATCGAGCGGCTACATGCACGAAGCGTACGTGATCCGCATGGCCGACCTGGCCGGCTTCAAGCTGGCCGCCAAGTCGGAAGTGAACGCCAATCCGAAGGACAAGGCGGATCATGAAAAAGGCGTGTGGACGCTGCCGCCGGTGCTGGCCAACAAGGACAAGGACCGCGAGAAGTACATGGCGATCGGCGAGAGCGATCGCATGACGCTCAAGTTCGTCAAGAAGTAAGCAGCCTGCATGACGTGGGAAGGCCGAGGGTCTTCCCCGTATTTTCTTTTGCGGCGCACGTGTATATTCTTTCGGTTGATAGCCCTCTCGTGCAACCGAAGGAAACCATGAAGACTTTGCGATTCGCCGTTCTCGCGCTGGCCGTCTCCGGCGCGCTCCATGCCCAGGAAACCCCGCTGCCAGAAGCCCAGCCGGCCGCCGCCGCTGCCGTTCCCACCCCCGCCGTGCCAGCCGCCTCGCGTACGACCACGCCCGCTCCCGCCCTGCCTGCCGTTGAAAACTCGGTCGTCAAGATTTTTGCGACAGTGCGCCGGCCCGACCCTTACAAGCCGTGGACCAAATCAGCGCCAGCGGCCATCACGGGCTCCGGCGTCATCATCGAGGGCAAGCGCATCCTGACCAACGCCCACGTGGTGGGCTACGCCAGCCAGGTCGAGGTACAGGCCAGCCAGTCGGGCGACAAGGTATCGGCGAAGGTCATCGCGCTGGCGCGCGGGCTCGATCTGGCGGTGCTGGAGCTCGATGATCCAACCTTCTTCGACAAGCGCCCGCCGGTGCCACGCGCCGCCGTGCTGCCGGACGTGCGCCAGCAGGTGTTCGCCTACGGCTACCCGGTCGGCGGCAATTCGCTGTCGACCACCACCGGCATCATCTCGCGCGTGGAATTCGTCAACTACGGCGCCTTCAGCTCGGGTCTGCGCATCCAGATCGACGCACCGATCAACCCGGGCAACAGCGGCGGGCCGGTGATCGCCGGCGAGCGGATGATCGGCCTGGCGTTCGCCAACGTGACCAATGCGCAGAGCATCGGCTACGTGATCCCGAACGAAGAAATCGAACTGTTCCTGCGCGACGTGGCCGACGGCACCTACGACGGCAAGCCGCTGCTGCATGACAGCGTGCAGACGCTGGAAAGCCCGGCGCTGCGCCAGTACCTCAAGCTCGATAAATCGGTTGAGGGCGCGGTGGTGCACCGGCCGTACCGCACCGACGCCGCCTGGCCGCTGAAGGAGTGGGACGTGATCACGCACATCGGCGAGCATGCGATCGACAACCAGGCGATGGTCAAGCTGGGCTCAAGCCTGCGCGTGCGCTTCCAGTACCGCATCCAGCAGGTGGCAAAAAACGGCAAGGTGCCGATGTCGATCATCCGCGGCGGCAAGCCAATGAAGGTCGAGGTGCCCGCCACCGGCGCACGCCCGCTCCTGATCCCGGACCTGGATGGTGGCTATCCGTCGTACTTCATCTATGGCCCGGTGGCGTTCTCGCGCGCCACCAGCGAATTCATGGCCTTTGTCAGCGGCAGCGCGCCGGGGATGAATGCGTATGCGTTCAACGCCAGTCCGCTCGTGACGCAGCGCGGTGATTCACCGACACCCGAGCGCGAAGAGCTGGTCGTGATCAGCGCGCCGTTCTTCCCGCACAAGCTGGTGAGCGGCTACAGCAACCGCTTCGGGTCAGTCGTGGAATCGGTCAATGGCAAGCCAATACGCAGCCTGGCGCATCTGGTGGCACTGCTGCGCGACCTGAAGGACGAGCAGGTGGTGCTGAAGTTCGACCAGCGTTATGGCGAGACGATGATCCTGCCGCGCCAGGCGACACTCGATGCGACCGAGGCAATCCTGTCGGACAACGGGGTGCGCTCGCAGGGCTCGGACGACATGATGAAGGTGTGGCAGAAGCGGTAGGCCGCGCTGCCTGCACCATGACGACGCCCGCACCTGCATGCGGGCGTCGTCCGTTTACTTCGCCTTCTTCACAGGCGTGAAGAGCAGATCCTGGAAGTCATAGCTGAAGTCCGTCTCGGTCGATACGGGCTTCATGCGCAGCCGCTCGATCGTACCATCGGGCTCCAGCGAGAACGTCGCATATGCATCCGCGTTGAAGTTGCGCTCCTTCCAGCGCACGATGAAGGTGTCGTGCTGGAAGTGTTCCATCTCGCCCGTCAGATCCGGCGTGCGCGCGAACGACATCACCAGCTTGCTGCCGGCGCGTTTGATTGTCGCCTTGCCGTACCACGCATCTTCGTACTCGCCCTCGTAGCCCGCCAGCGCCAGCGACGGTTTCGACGCTTTCGCGCGACCCGTGCTTTCACCCTTCACGCGGGCTGCTTCCTTGGCGCTGGCCTCGTTCGCGATGTCGGCGATGCGGCCGATCCAGTCGGTCGGCGCGACGCCCAGGTAGCCATCGAGCAGGCGGTATTGCAGCGCATTGAGCGACGGGCCGCTTTCGGCGTTGGTGAAGATCGCAATCCCCAGCTTCGCTTCCGGCACCAGCAGCACGCGCGAATAAAAGCCCTGCAGCGCGCCGCCGTGCATCGCCACCAGCTTGCCCTGGTAGTCGCGCAGCTGGAAGCCCAGGCCGTAGGCCATGAAGTTGGGCCTCGTCGCCGCGAGCGACGGCTTGGGCTGGCTGACCGTCATCGGCGTTTGCGCCGTCCACATCTCGCGGGCCTGCTTGTCGGACCACAGACGTGCTTCCTTGCCACCCGCCCCCGCCGGCAGGCGGCCGTTATCGAGCAGCACGTTCATCCAGCGCGCGATGTCTTCGGCATTGGTGTTGATGCCCACCGCGCCGACGGCATTCGCCACCGGCATCGGCTTGACCACCGCCGCCTTGCCATTGATCTTGCTGTGCGGCGCCGACACGTTCATGCCGGCCGTGTGCGCGGCCAGGCTGGTGGTGGTGGCGGTCATGCCGACCGGATCGAGGATCCATTCGCGCATCGTCGTGCCCCAGTCCTTGCCGGACTTTTGCGCGATGATCTTGCCGGCCACGATGTAGAGCAGGTTGTCGTAGGCGTAGCTGCTGCGAAAGCTCGTTGCCGGCTTGATGTAGCGAAGGTTGTGGATGATTTCGTCGCTGGTGAAGGTGGTGGTCGGCCACCACATCAGGTCACCGGCGCCCAGACCCAGGCCGCTGCGGTGCGTGAGCAGGTCGCGCACCGTCATCTCGGCCGTCACGTAGCTGTCGTACATGCGAAAGTCGGGCAGGTGCTTGATGACCGGGTCATCCCACTTCAACTTGTCCTGGTCGACCAGCATCGCCAGGCCGGCAGCAGTAAAGGCCTTGGAGTTCGACGCGATCTCGAACAGCGTCTTGCCGTCGACCGGTGTCGGGTCGCCCAGCTTGCGCACGCCGAAGCCCTGCGTGACGACGACCTTGCCGTCCTTGACCACCGCGATGGCGATGCCGGGCACGTCGAAGGTCTTCAACACGCGCTGCACGTCGGCATCCAGGTTGTAGGCGGGGACTACTGCAGTGGTGGGCGCTGCCGCCGTCTGCGCGATGGCCAGGCCGGCGCCGCAGAACGCGACCAGCACCGCGCCGGCGATGTGTTTCAACAGTCCGCTGGAAGTGCGCGTCATCATGGCTTGCCCATCGCTTTGTCGACGCTCGATTGCGTCTCGGGGTGGTAACGCTCGCGCGCCTTCTTGTAGACGCCTTCCGCCCAAGTGCGGTCCTCGGCCTTTTCGCGCAGCGCGGCGTATAGCGGCACCACGAACTTCTGGCGGCCCACGCTCATCAGGAATGCTTCCATGTCCGGACGCACGTCACGGTAGCCGGCATGCACCGCCGCGCGGTAGAAGCGAAACGCCACTTCGTTGTTGGTCGACTTGGCCAGGCCATAGGCGCGGTCGAGTTCCGCCAGCTTGGCAGCGTCGGCCTTCTTGTCGATATCGTTCAAAAACTTCATCCACTCGACGGCGTTCCAGTTTTTGGCATTCAACTGCGCGGTCGATACCGTGCCCTTCGTCCAGCCGTCGATCGCGGCATTCAGTTTGGCCAGGCGCTCTGACACGACGCGCTGTCCGCTGGCCGGGATGCCCGGGCCATGGATCCACTCGTCGAGCTCCGCGTCGCTCATGATCCTGGGGTTCTTCGCCAGCAGCTGCGCGCGCAGGTAGGCGATGAACTGCTCGTTGGTCACGCTCTGGAACGCGTGCTCGTCGAACCAGCCGCGCAGGAATTGATCGAACGCGGCGCGGCCGGCGCGCTGCTCGAGCGTGTGCAGGAACCAGGCGCCTTTCGGATAGGCCAGCGAGGTGTCCGGGTAATCGGCCGCGTTGGTGTCGGCCTGGCGCGAGACCAGCGCCTGCTTTGCCGGCGGCAGGTCCTTGAGCATCTCGAGCGCTTCTTCCTGCTCGAGCTGCAGGTTCATCAACGCGACTTCCTTGCCGTAGATTTCTTCCAGAATGCGGGTGGTGACGTAGGTCGTGAACCCTTCGTTGAGCCACCAGTGCTTCCAGGTCGCATTCGTCACCAGGTTGCCCGACCAGCTGTGCGCCAGTTCGTGCGCCACCAGGTCGACCAGGCTGCGGTCGCCCGCGATCATGGTCGGGGTCAGGAAGGTCAGGCGCGGATTTTCCATGCCGCCGATCGGGAACGATGGCGGCAGCACCAGCATGTCGTAACGCCCCCAGCGATACGGACCGTACAGCTTCTCGGCCGCGGCGACCATCTTCTCGGTGTCGGCCAGCTCGTACTCGGCCGCCTTGATGCGCTGCGGCTCGGCGTACACGCCGGTGCGCCCGCCCAGTGTGCGCGCTTCGAGCTCGCCGATGCCGATCGCCAGCAGGTACGATGGGATCGGCTGCGGCATCGTGAATTTCCAGCCGCCCTTGCCGGTCGCCTTCATGTCGTTATCGGCGCTCATCACCACGCGCAGGCCTTCCGGCGCCTCGATGCGCGCGGTGTAGGTAAAGCGCACGGCCGGCGTGTCCTGGATCGGCACCCACGAGCGGGCATTGATCGCCTGCGACTGGCTGAACATGAACGGGTACTTGCCCGACATCGTCTGCACCGGCTGCAGCCATTGCAGTGCGGTGGCCGTCGGCGCGGTGCGGTAATGGATGCGTACCTTGGTCTGGCGGGCCGGCAGCTTGATCTGCAGGGGCTGGCCTTTCTCTTCATCGAACTTGCCGAGCGTGTAGGCGGCCTTGCGCCAGGCGCCCTTCGCGTCCTGCGCTTCGATCTTCGAGATTGTCAGCTCGCGCGTGTCCAGGTCGAGCGTGGTCGCGTTCTTGTCGATCCAGTTCAGCGTCAGCTCGGCGTAGCCGCCCAGGCTTTTCTTCGCGAAATCGGCTTTCAGGTCCAGGTGCAGGGCCGTGGTCTTGACCTGGTCGTATTTGGCGTAGCTGAGGGGATCGAGCGCGAACGCGTAAGCGCTCCACGCGCCCAGGAAGGCTGCGGTGGTGGCGCGCAGCAGGGTGCTTTTGTTCATGGTCTCTCGCGGATAATGACAGCCCGGCCGGGCTGAAGGCCGGAGCAGAATAGCATGGGCGTCAGGCCGGCGAAAGCGCTGCCGGGCCACGCTGATCCAGTGTCAATACGCCAACGCTGCCTGCGTCACCCACACCGGCGCGGACCACAGCATGTTGCCGTCGTCCTGCGTGACCTTCGCATAATAGAAGTGCGCGCCCGGCGCCGGCGTGATCGTGGTCTCGGCCTGCTGCGACAGGCGCGTGACCTCGCCGTTGCGGCCCGGGACGCCTTCCATGATCGCTACCGCCGCGACCTGCCGGCCAGCGGCGCTGGCGAAATTCGCCGTCAAGGTGAGCGGCCCGCGGTTGGTGAACTGCTCACCCATCACGTGGCCATTGGCCGTCAACACCAGCTGGGACGCCTTGTCCATCGTCGCGAACACGCGGCGCGCCCTGAACGCGTCGACCAGACTGGCGCGGTTCAGCGCGACGCCCGTTGGCAGCAGCACCCCGGTGCGGTTGCCGTACGACGCGCCCCAGTTGGCGCAGTGGTTGTCCTGGTTGGTGCTGAAGGCCAGCCGGTAGCCCGCTTCGAGCAAGCGGTTGCAGGCCCCTTCGAAGCTGCTGCGGCGGGTTTCGGTCTCGGTCACATTGTTCGAAAACGCGCTGGTGTTCATCACTTCGCACAGCACCATCGCGGCGCCGCCATCCTCGGTATAGGCGAGCGGCACGCCGTCCACCTGGAACTGGCCCGCTGGCGCCGGATGGTTGAACTGGCCCACCCAGCCGCGCTGGCGCATCAGCGCATACAACGCCGCGTAATCGCTGCGCGGCGTGATCGTGTCGGCGAACGGCGCCCCATTGGCGTTCGTCTCCCAGCCCAGCAACTCGTCGCTGTTGAAGATATTGATATGGCCGCCCTTCTCGATGACGCCCCACTCGAGGCCATACAGCGCCAGAAAGCCCGGATGCTGCGCCGAGAACATGCTGGCGGCGGCCAGGCCCGCGCGGTACAGGGCACGGGCGGCAGCCGGGTCGGCATTGGGCGCGCTGCCTGGCGAGCCGTCGAACATATGGTTGTGTTCGGACGCGACGAGGATGTCCAGGCCGCGTCCACGGGCATAGGCAAAGGCATCGGCAGGCCCATACGGCGCCGACTGCGGCCGCTGGGCGCTCCGGCAGCTGGCGACATCGGCGCCGCCGTCGCTGTGGTTGGTCTGGCTGTGCAGATTACCCAGCCAGACGGTATAGGGCAGCGCGCCGGGGGCCTGCACTGCCCCCGGCATGAAGGCACCGGGCAGCGGTGCAAAGGCGGGCGTGGCCAGTGCGCGCGGCGTGCCGACTGCGATCTCCCATTCCTGGTCGATCGCATCATGTTCCGCGCGCTGCACCAGTGCGCGCAGGCGCACGCGATAGATGCCACCCGGCGCCGGCTGCTTGCCCAGGCGGCCCGACCAGGGCACCGCCACCGTGATCTCGTCACCGGTCAGCGTCACCTTGCCGCGCCACCGCAGGACGGTCTGCCCGCCCGGTGCGCGCAGGTCAACACGCCAGTGGACGTTGGCCGGCTGCGCCAGGCCGGGATACGCGAACGTCAGCGTGAACGTGCGTGCAGCCAGCGCGCCAGGCTGGAAGGGCGCATGCAGCGTGGCGTCGAATTCCTCGTGTTCGGCAGGGCCGGCGTTGGCCGGACTGCAGCACAACGACAGGGCAAGGATGGGCAGACAGGCGGTTTTCATGATGACAAGCTTGCAACTCTGCTGCCCTGTCACCTTGCGCCATGCGTGCAGTACGTTGTCATCCTGACCACTAAGCTTGATCTGTTTCAAAGAAGACAAGTGCACCAAGCCCTACGGCAATACCGTTCAGGTAACACAGCCGGGGTCAGGTCTGACATTCAGACACGATCTCAGCCTTAGCAGCCGGGGTCAGGTCTGACATTTAGACACGATCTCAGCCTTAGCCACGTTCAGTGGTGGTTCGCCTAGTATCAGCATGGCTCATTGTTAGCTAGTTCCCACTACCGACTGTCGAGATCGTGTCCGAATGTCAGACCTGACCCCCGCTTTTTGAGGCTGTCGCGAAGATCGTTCGACGCTAACCGGCCAGTTTGTTTAGTAAACTGACTAAACAGCCGAGTAAAATCCGGTAATGATTGCCGGGAAACCTGACTCCACTTATAAGTTGTACTCAGGCACGAGCGCGCGCGTTGATGACATCGCCCGCGCCATCGCATGCCTCTGGCGCAGCGTATCAAGAACAGGCGGCGGGCTGTGCGCTCCCGCCATGTGTGGAGACACCAATGACAGCTCGTTTCAAGACCCGATCCCTTTCCTTCTCAGTCCTGTTGTTTAGTGCGGCGCCCTTGCAGGCGGCCGAACCGGGCTCCCCGGCCGCGGCGGTCAACGTCTTCATCGGCACCGGCGGCGACGGCCACACCTTCCCGGGCGCGAGCCGCCCGTTCGGGATGGTGCAGCTCAGTCCCGATACCCAGCACCGCCACTTCCGCCAGAGCTATCCATGGGCCGCCGGCTACAACCATGGCGACGGCTCGATCGTCGGCTTCTCGCACACGCACTTCTCGGGCAGCGGCCACTCGGACCTGGGCGACGTGCTCCTGATGCCCTACAGCGGCGAAACCAAGCTGGAGCCGGGCTATCCCGAGCGACCGTTCTCGGGCTACCGCTCGCGCTTCTCGCACGACCAGGAACAGGCCGAACCCGGCTACTACGCCGTGCGCCTGAAAGACCATGACGTCGACGTCGAGCTGACCGCGAGCGAGCGTGTCGGCCTGCACCGCTACAAGTTCAAGGCCGGCGAGCCGGCCAAGGTGCTGCTCGACCTGCGCACCAGCATCTACAACTACGACGGCAAGAACCTGTGGTCGCGCCTGCGCATGCGCGACGCCAGCACCGTCACCGGCATGCGCGAAACGCGCGGCTGGGCGCCGGGCCGCCAGCTGTATTTCGCGATCCGGTTCTCGCGCCCGATCGACACGCGCCAGCTGCTCAATCGCGAAGAAGCCGTCGAGTACAAGGGCTTTGCCCAGCCGGGCAAGACGCCGGGCGACCGCGCGCTGGTCGAAGGCAAGGCGCTGATGGGCGACTTCAGTTTCGGCGTGCCGGCCGATGGCACCCTGCTGGTGAAGGTCGCGCTCTCGCCCGTCAGCGAAGACAATGCGATTGCCAACCTGGCCGAGATGCCGGGCTGGGATTTCGACGCCGAACGCCGCCGCGCCGGCAAGGCCTGGGACGAGGCGCTGGGCGCCGTCAAGGTCGACGCACCGGCGCCAATGCGCACGCAGTTCTACACGGCGCTGTACCACACGATGCTCGCGCCGTCGCTGTTCATGGACCTCGACGGCAGCTACCGCGGCCCGGACAACGCGGTGCACAAGGCCAGGGACTTCCGCTTCCACTCGACGTTCTCGCTGTGGGACACCTACCGCGCGCTGCACCCGCTGCTCACGATCGTCGCGCCCGAACAGCGCAGCGCCGACTTCGTCAACTCGCTGATCGCCTCGCAGCAGCACAGTCCCTACGGCGTGCTGCCGGTGTGGCAGTTCCATGGCCTGGAAACCTGGACCATGATCGGCTACCACGCGGTGCCCGTGATCGCCGACGCCTACATGAAGGGCATCCGCGGCTTCGACGCCGACAAGGCCCTGGCCGCGATGACCGCCAGCGCCGAATACGGCCCGTACGGCGGGCTGGAACACTATATGAAACTGGGCTACGTGCCGATCGACCTGGAAAAGGAAGCGGCCTCCAAGACCGTCGAATACGCGTACGACGACTGGACCATCGCGCGCATGGCCGAAAAGATGGGCAAGAAGGACGTCGCCGCGCGCTACTACCGGCGCGCCCAGAATTACCGCAACGTGTTCGACAAGGATACGGGCTTCATCCGCGCCCGCAAATCCACCGGCGAATTCCGCACTCCGTTCGATCCGGCGCAGTCGAACTTCGGCAGCGACTACACCGAGGGCAGCGCGTGGCAGTATTCCTGGTACATGCCGCACGATAACGCGGGCCTGATCGGCTTCCTGGGCGGCGACGCACAGCTCGTGGCCAGGATGGACGAGGTGTTCGACGCGAAGGTCGACGAAAACCTGTACGCGCACATGGAAGACATCTCGGGCCTGATCGGCCACTACGCCCACGGCAACGAGCCGTCGCACCACGTCGCCTACCTGTACAACTACGCGGGCGCGCCGTGGCGCACGCAGGAACGCCTGGCCAATATCATGGCCACGCAATACAGCGACAAGCCCGATGGGCTGTCGGGCAACGACGATCTGGGCCAGATGTCGGCCTGGTTCGCGTTCACGGCGCTGGGCTTTTATCCGGTCGCCCCGGGAAGCAACGAGTACGTGATTGGCCGCCCGTTCCTCGACAAGGCGACGCTGAACCTGCCGAACGGAAAGCGCTTCACCGTGCGCGCCGAGAACCTGTCGGCCACCAACGGCTACGTCGGGCGCGTGACCCTGAACGGCAAGCCGCTCGCGCGCACTTTCCTGCGCCACCAGGACATCATGGCCGGCGGCGAGCTGGTATTCACGATGCAGGCCACGCCGAACAAGGATTGGGGCACGGCGAAAGAGGCCCGCCCGTACACGCAGACCGCGTACTGACCGGCGCTCTACATGGCCGTGACGATCCGCGACATCGCCCGTGCCACCGGCTACTCGATCGGTACGGTCTCGCGCGCGCTGAAAAACCAGGAAGGCCTGGCCGGCGAGACGCGCACACGCATCTGCGCCACGGCGCGCGAGCTGGGGTACGACGTCGGCAATCTGCGCCAGCGCGAAATTCTCCGCGTCGCCTTTTTGCTGCACCGCCAGCACAACACGCAATCGGCCAGCCCGTTCTACCTGCCGGTGCTGCACGGCGCCGAGGATGCCTGCCGCAAGCACGGCATCGCGCTGTCGTTCGTCGTGGTCGGTCCGGCCGAGCCGATGCTGGATCTGGTGCGCCTGCACCAGCCGGACGCGCTGCTGTGCGCCGGCTTTTTTGAGCCGGAACTGGTGGCCGCGCTGCGCGACACCGGCAAGCCGCTGGTGCTGCTCGACATGCGCCTGCCCGGCTACCGCTCGGTCAATCCCGACCATGCGCTGGGCGGCTACCTGGCCACGCGGCACCTGCTCGCGCTGGGACGGCGCCGCATCGCGATGCTCACCGGCCCGCTGTCGCATCACAGCATCAGCGAGCGCTATCGGGGCTTTCGCAAGGCCCTGTTCGAGGCGCGCATGCTGGCCGATCCCGACCTCGAAATCCAGCTGCCCAGCATCGGCGACACGCAGGACAACCTGCACGGCGCGGTGGACACCCTGCTGGAGCGCGAACCGCGGCCCGATGCGCTGTTCTGCTACAACGACAGCGCCGCACTGGCGGCCATGCGCCACTGCCTGGCGCGCGGCCTGAAGGTCCCGCACGACATCGCGATCGTCGGCTTCGACGACATCAGCGCCGCCGCGGCCGCGGTGCCGCCGCTCTCGAGCATCAATATCGACAAGGATCTGCTGGGCCGGATGGGCGTGGACCTGTTGCTGGACAAGACCGCAACGTCCGGCCCCGAACAGACACTCACGGTACGGCTGGTGGTCCGCGAAAGCAGCAGCGGAGAGGCGCGATGACCGGGCCCGCAGCCATCCTCTGCGCGGGCGAGGCGCTGGCCGACCTGCTGCACCAGGACGGCGACACATGGCGCAGCCACGCCGGCGGCTCGACCTGGAACGTGGCGCGGGCACTGGCCGCGCTGGGCATCGCCAGCGGTTTCGCCGGCGCCATCAGCCGTTCCATGGCCGGCGATGCGCTGTGGCGCGCCAGCGAAGCGGCGGGCCTGGACCTGCGCTACCTGCAGCGGGCCACCACGCCGCCGCACGACGTCGTCAGCGGCAACGTTGCAGCGAACCTGCATTTCGATGTGACGATCATGCCGCCGGCTTGGCCGCACGACGTGAAGTGGCTGCACTTCGGCGGCACCAGCCTGGCGCGTGGCCCGCTCGACCTCGCGCTGATCGCATTGGCCGAACAGGCGAAAGCACATGGGTTGCGTATCAGTTATGACCCGCACTGGCGCAACCTGATGGGACCAGCCTACGACGCCACACTGCGGCGCATGACCGAACTCGCCGACGTCATCAAGGTGTCCGACGACGACCTGCGCGCGCTGTTTCGCAGCCACGACACGCTTGGCTCGCTGGGGCGCCTGCGCGCACGCAATCCGGCGGCGCTGGTGCTGCTCACGCGCGGCGCCGGCGGCGCGTCGCTGTATCACGGCGCGCAGACATGGCATGCGCAGGCGCCGGTCGTTGACGTCGTCGATGTGGTCGATACGCTGGGTGCGGACGATGCGGGGATGGCGGGGCTGATTTATTCGCTGCAGCAGTGGCCCGATGCAGGCATGGCTGCCCACCTGGCGTTTGCGGTGGCGGCGGGTAGCGCCGCAGGCCGGGTGGCAGGAGCGCACGCGCCCGACCTCGGCGCCATCCGGGCGCTGCTTGACGGGGTCGCCGTCACCCGCTGAACGGGCCGTGTGACGGGATCACGCCGAGGCGGCGCACTGGGCGCTGTCGCCCACAAAAGGACGGCAGTCGACGGGGATATCGATCAGGAACGTCGTGCCCAGCTCGGGTGAGCTGTCGACCGACACGCTGCCGCCGTGGCTTTCGCCCACGGCCTTGACGAACGGCAGGCCGATGCCCCAGCCGGTGGCCGAGAACGGCCCCGTTTCGCGGCGCAGGTACTCGAAGATCCGGTTGTGCTGCTCTTCGGGAATCGCGTTGCCTTCGTTGTGAACGCTCACCATCAGGCGCCCGCGCGTCTGGTGCGCCATGATGCTGACGGTGCCGCCATCGCCATACTTGATCGCGTTGTTGACCAGGTTTTCCAGTGCGCGCCAGAGCGAGGCGCGGCACCAGTGGCCCGTGACCGGCTCGCCGGCCACGTCAACGACAACCTGCGTGCCATGCGGGCCATGCCCGTATTGCTCGCCCAGTTCGCGCGTCAGGCCCAGGATATCGAAGTGCGTCAGGTGCAACGGGATCTTCGCCGCGCCCTGGAACGTCAGCGCGTCGAGCAGTTCGGCCATCATCTCGTTGAGCCGGTCGGCGTTGGTGCCGATGCGGGCGGCGACGTTTTTCACCTGCGCCCAGTCGGCCGTCATCGACATGAGCTGCGCGCCATGCGCGACCACCGACAGCGGCGTGCGCATGTCGTGCGACAGCGCGGCCGCCATCTTGTGCCGCAGATCTTCGTGAATCTGTGTGAACGAGCGCACCGCTTCGCGCATGGCGGCATTGATCGACGCGTCGATGATGCGCCAGTGGTCGTCGTCCAGGACCACCCTGCCCTTGGCCACGACCCCGATCGACTCGCGCAGGATCTGGTATTCGTGGACCACCTGGTCGGGGCCAAATGGCGTCATGCGGGCGCGCTCGGTCCCGTGCACGCTGGCCGAATTGTTGCCGCTCGCAGCCTGCGTGCGCGGATGGTCCGGGCTCAGGGCTTCGGCGATATTGTCGAAAAACGCCGGCAGCGTGTTGGTCAGCACGGGCCGCAGCAGATTTTGGGCACCATCGACGCGCGCACGCACTTCCCGTTCCCAGCGGTCCATGACGGCGTCGCGAATGGAAAGAAATTGCAGTCCCGTAGGAGAAATACCGTGGCGGTCAACATTCTGGTCAGTGGCTAGTGTCATGCGGTCGTCAGTGTCAGGGCCGTGCGCAACATGCGCGATCGGTCGCGAATAAGGGAAGATCAACGGCGATCAGGGGCCGTTCCCGAATTATATAGCGCAAGCCAATTCGCACCGCGCGGCCGGCCTCCGCACCCGGCGATTTTCAGCGCCGGCTGTGGCTGGGCCGCCACGCACCGCACGCTGGCCCTAGGCGCCGGCCGGCGTCCCCGCGATCCACAGCTCCACCCGGTGATCGCGCCGGTCATCCTGCATCTCGAACGTCCAGTCAGGGCATGGCTGGCCATCGAGCAGCAGGCCTTCCATCCCGTCGCCCGCGTGCACGGTGATCTCGTAGAACGCGCTGTGATAACGATAGCGCAGGCTGAAACCTTCCCAGCCCGGCGCCAGGTGCGGCGTCAGGTGCAGGCGCGCGCCGTTGCGCTCCACGCCCAGCAGCGCTTCGATCGCCAGCAGCCAGGTGGCCCCGGCCGAGGCGGTGTGCAAGCCGCCGATGGCGCGGCCGATGTGCGGCGCCACCGTGCGCACGCCGCCCGCGAGGAAGTATGGCGGCGCGCTGTGACCGGCCGTGCGGTCCGGCGCCAGGGTCGGCGCCAGCGGATCGAGCATGTCGGCCAGTTGCCACGCGCGGCCGGCGTCGCCCAGCCGCGCAAAGCCCGTCGCCGCCAGCGCGACGGCGCCGTGGTCCTGGCCGGGGCTGGCCACGACGCGCTCGCTCCAGTGCCCGTCGACCGCCGGATCGCATAGCAGCGTGACACCGTGCGCCTCATCGACCAGGCGCAGCGCTGCGGCGCGCAAAGCGGCCGCACCGTGTTCGGCGTCGGCCTGCACCGCCCAGCCCTGGGTCGACAACTCGACGCGGCAGGCAGCGTTGGCGATCGAGCCGAGTGCATTGCGGCTGTCCAGCCACGTCCAGCGGTACCAGTCGCCGTCCCAGCCATGTTCTTCGCACTGCGCCCTGAGCGCCAGCGCGGCGCCGCGGCAGGTGGTGGCAAAACCGAAGTCACCGCGCCGGTCCGCCACATCGGCGAAGCGCTGCAGCACGGTGGCCATGAAAAAGCCCGTGCGCACGCTTTCGACACGGCCCGTGGCGTCATCGTCGTGCAGGCGCGCCGCCGCCAGCGGCAGGCCGCGCTGGCCGAAGCGCAGGCAGCCGCGCAGGCCGTGCACGCAGTGCTGGTACAGGTCGTCCCCGGCGGCCAGCCGCGTGGCGTCGCCGGGATCGGCGCCGAATGGCAGCACGGCCAGCAGTGCGGAGTCGCCCGTGACGGCCAGGTAGTGCGTCAGCACATGGGGGAGCCACAGGAAATCGTCGACCGCGGGCGCCGGCAGGTTGGACTGCGCCGTGGCGAAGTCGCGCGCCGCCTGCAGCAACGCGTCGCGCAGGAGCTCAGGCCGGGCATGCACGCTGGCGAGCAGCGACTGCAGGCGCGTGGCGGGACAACGCTCGCCCCACGCCGCGCTGATCGCCTGATACGGCAGCCAGGTGTTCACGCGCAGGTCGAGCGATGCGTCGGGCGAGTGCAGTTGCACCGCGCCGAGCGTGCCATTCCACCAGTTGTGCAGGCGCTCCCACGCGGCAGCAGCGGCGCGCGCGCCACCGTGCAGTTGCACCTCGCGGCTGGCGTCGAGCGTGCCGGGACGGGCCACGCCCAGCACGAACACCAGTTCGCGCTCTTCGCCCGGCGCCAGCGTGATCGCCGTTTGCAGGGCCGCGCATGGTGTGCGCCCTGCGCCGCTGGCGCCGGACAGGCTGCTGCGGCCCATCGCCGCCGGCTGCGCGATGCTGCCCTGGCGGCCGATGAATTCATCGCGGTCGCAGGTTGCGGCGACGTCTTCGGCGTCGACATGGAAGAACCCCACCTGATCGCGGAAATCGTCGCTGAACGCATTGCGCGCGAACAGCGCGCCGCTGGCCAGGTCAATGCCGGTGACGACCTGCAGGCCAGGCGTGGCGTCGACGCTGTCGAGCTGCCATGCCACGAATCCGGTCACGCTCAGGCGACGCGGCGCATCGCTGTCGTTGCGCAGCCGGAGCACGCTGTATTTGATGGGCAGATCCGGCGCCACGAAGCAGCGCAGCGCCGAATGGATGCCATGCGCGCCGTGTTCGAACACGGTGTAGCCGACGCCGTGCCGGGTCAGGTAGGGTTCCGGCGATGGCGCCGGCCACGGCGTGGGCGACCAGAAGGCGCCGCTGTCTTCGTCGCGCAGATAGAACGCTTCGCCATCCTGCGGTGTGACATCGTCGCCGCCGGCGCTCAGGCGCGCAGCGCGCGTCCCGCTCCAGGTGACGGCATGGCCCCGTTCCGAGACCACCGATCCGAAGCCGGGGTTGGCCAGCAGGTTGACCCAGGGCGCCTGCGGCACCGGCGCTGCGGCGCTGCTGCGCACCTCGTATTCACGGCCATCGGGCGTGAAGCCGCCGATGCCATTGTCGAACAGGCGCTCAGGCTGCACGGTGGGCAGTGCTTCCGTCATCCACGGCGTCGTTTCACCGGCCACCAGCGGCGACGGCAGGGCGGCGCCGGGCCGTGCGGCGCGGCGCAACTGGTCGGCCAGGTCGCCCCGGCCGGACAGCAGCAGCACGCTTGCGCTCGAGCGCAGCAGGATGCGGTCTTCCTGCGCGACGTCTTCGCGCAGGAACAGGTGTACGCCGCCCGGCGCGTCGAAGGTGTCCGGGTCGACCAACGCCATCGCCAGCGTCATAACCCCTTCGCGCACGGCGCGGCTGTCGCACAGGACCAGCAGGTCGACCGCGAAGCCGCGGTTGCGCCAGTAGGTATGCGCCTGCAGCACCTGGCGTGCCAGGCCGGTGTCCGGACCGTCGGCCAGCTGGAGCAGCAGCACCGGCTGCACGCCATCGATGCCATATGCGAGCAGGTCGGCGCGGCCGCGCACATTGCGCGCGATGACGGCCGGGTCGGCGCGCAGGGCCGGTACCGGCTGCAGCAGGCAACCGGCCAGGCGGTTGCACAGCTGCGCATCGGCTTCGCTCACGTCCATGCGGCGCAGGAAGGCCTGGGCCTGGGTCCAGGCCGCGTCGATCGCGCGGTCGACCGCATGGCCGGCGCTGTAGCGGGCCGCCAGTTCACGCGCCATCGCCCGGCTGGCGGCAACGCCCAGCACCAGGTCGACCGTGATCTCTTGTTGCGGCGCCAGCGTGACGGTGCGGCGCAAGGCCAGCAACGCGTCATCCGGTTCGGCGACGAGGCCGGGCAGCGCGCCGCCGGCGCCGATGGCCTGCGGCGCGCGCAGATCGTGGCCGCGGCCGATGAAGCGCGCGCGGTCCGTTTCCACCGTCACGGCGGGCGCGATGTCGCGCACTGCCATGCGGTGCATGACGACGGGCGCATCGGCCGCCGTGACGCACAGCAGGCTGTCGTGCGGGGCGTCGAATTCGATCATGATGTGACTGCGGCCGCCCGGCTCGAGCGCCGGCCCGGCCAGCGCCACGCTGCTGGTCAGCTCGAGCGTCAGCGGCTGCAGGCCCTGATTGACGATGCGGATGCGGCGCAGCTCGACGTCGTCGTCCGGCGCCACCACGATATCGGTGTGCATGGCCAGCCCGTTGTCCAGACAGCGCACGCTGGCCCGGCCCTCGGAGAACACCGTTTCGCGCTCGCTCTCTGGCAACAGGCCCGGCCAGACCTGGCCGGATGCGACGTCGCGCACATGGCATGTCAAACCGGTCTCGCCGATGCCGGTGCGGGTGATCTGCTTGTCATCCCAGCGGCTGGCGCCAGTGCCATCGCTGGCCACGACCAGGTGATGGCGGCCATTGGACAGCAGCTGGACTTCGGGCAGTACCGGGGGCTCACTCCCGATGACGCGCGCATACGGGCGCGCCGTCACGCTCTGGCTGGCCGTCGCCGCGCCGGTGTAGCGGCGTTCGGCGGCTGCGCCGGAGACCGGCACCGGTTCTTGCAGCAAGGGCAGCGCGGCCCGGAATTCGGGATCGCGGCAGAAGCGGCGCTGCATCGGTTCGCCCAGCAGATGGCGGGCCAGCGCCAGCAGCAGCATCGCTTGGTGGCGCGCGGCGTAGGCCCGCACGACGACCTGGCGCTCGCCTTGCGGCAAACGGCTTGGTGCGTAGTCGAGCGCTTCATACAATCCGAGTTCGCCCAGCATGCCGTGCGCTGCAAAAGCGCGCAGATTGGTGCTGGCCAGGCCCGGCGTCACGCCCAGCGCCAGCGCAGCGGCGTACGGCGCGGCCACCAGGTCGTCATCACGCTGGCGCTGCAGCGCGGCGGCGGGCAAGCCGAACTGGCCGGAGCGGTAGCGCGCAGCGGCGTCCACGGCATTGCAACGGGATGGCGAAAAGCCCCACAGCACGTCCCTGCTTCTGGCATGTGCAGCCTGGGCGCGCACCAGCGCGCGGGCGGCGGCGTCGAGCAGTGTGTCGCGCCAGACCGGCATCCAGAGTTGCGGCGCCAGCAGATCGGCCATGGCGCCACGGCGCGACAGCAGCAGCGTGCTTCCACCAGCCATGCGCTGTGGGCGGCCTAATGACCACCAGTGCTGCTGCGGCAGCTGGTCCTGGGCCACGGCGGCAAAACTGGCCATGCGCGACTCCGACGCCAGCAAGTCACAACTGTCGCCATCCAGGCGCTTGTCGCGCACGTGGTAGCCGACGGCCAGCTGGCCGGTGGCGGGATCGACCAGCGCGCCGAAGTCCATGCGCGCGGCGTCGCGCGCCGCAGCGGCCAGGGCGGTCAGCCGCTCGATGCGCTCCTGCGCGCAAGCGCGGCCCGCTTCCACCAGGGCAGCCAGGCCGGCGCCACCCGTTGCCGGGGCGTCGAGCTGCGCCAGTTCGCGCAGTGTCGGGATCCGGGTCAGGCTGGCGCCGAGGACGTATTCCTGAACGGCGCGCATCCACGGCGCCAGCGCATACAGGTCGTCCAGCTGCGCGGCGCAGCCGGCATGCAGGCGCTCGACCCAGGCGAACAGCGCCGGCTCTGCCGCTGCATCCTCGGGAAGACTTGCCATCAGGCGTTCGGCATTGACCAGCGCCAGGCGCAGGCAATCGGCAAGGCCGGGCAGCGTATCGAGAGCGCGGCAGCGCTCGGGCGTCAGCGCGCCATCCATCTCGTCCAGCGCATCCAGGAATGACGCTGGCGCGCCATGCGCGTGCTCGCGCACGACCAGCAGCGTGGCGCGGATGCCGTCCGGCGCAGCGCCGGCGATCGGCTGATCCAGCAATTCGTCCATGCCAACGGCAAAGGTGCGCAGCGCCAGCACCAGGCTGCCGCTGGCGCCGGTATCGACATGATGTGGCTCGAGAGGGGCCAGCGTGGCGCCGTCATACCACTGCAGCAGATGGCCGTTCCACCGTTCGAGCAGCGCCAGCGAAGCAAACGCGCGCTCGCTGCGTTCCAGCAGTCCCTCCAGTGGCAGGAAGCCGAAGTCGCGCGCGCTCAGCGTGGCCAGCAGGCCAAGGCCGATCCCGTCGGGCGAGACCCGTGCATCGACCGCGGGCTCGGGATGTTCGAGCACGGCGTGCGGCGCCAGCCCATGGCCATCGGCGCCGTGGCGTTCGAAAAAGCCCCAGGTGCGGCGCGCCAGCGCGCGCAAGAACTGATCCTGCACCGGCGCGAGGCGCGCGCTGCGGCGGGTTACGTGCCCCGTCCACCAGGCCAGCACCGGCGACAGGAACCACACCAGCAGCATCGGCGCCGTGGCGAACAAGGCGTACGGGTTGGCAAAGCTCACCAGCATGGCAGTGCCCATCGCCAGCAACGGCGGGAACCACATGGCGCGGCCGCTGATTTCCAGCGAGCGGCCCGGGACCGCCGCCGCCTGCGTGTCGAGCAAGCCGCGCTGCGTCACGTACCGGCGCCACAGCCCCCGCACGAGGGCATGGCCATCGACCAGCGCCGCATGCGGCAGGAAGGCTGCCCACAAGGCACTGCGCGTGAGCGTCAGGCGCGCGCCGCGCACCCAGCCGTCCAGGTGCTGGCGCCATGGTGCGTCGAGCGGCCGGTCTCCCAGCGCCACCAGCATGCCCACCAGCGCCGGCACGAACACGACCGCCAGCACCGCCGCGGTCCAGAACACGGGCGCGGCCAGCAGGCTCCAGCACAGGATCAGCAAGGCGAGGGACGCCGGCGCGACGAGACTCGCGCGCAGCTGGTCGAACAGCATCCAGCGCGCAGGCGCGTACTCGAGGTAATCGGGGCCGCGACCGAGGCGCTGCACCGATTGCCAGGCCGCGCGCACGGCGCGGTGCCGGCGCAGCATGTATTCGCCATAGTTGGATGGGCGCAGTGCGTCCACGCGCAGGTCCGCCACGCGGCCAGCACGCAGGCGATCGCGCTCGACGGCGCCGGGCCAGGCCCGCCCGTCATCGTGCACGACGTCGCCGCAGGCGCGGCGCCAGGCATCGACATCATGGATCGCGACCCAACCGTAGCGCGCATCCAGCGCGGCCCCGCCCATGCGGGCAAAGCGCGGCGCGCGATGGCCTGGTGGCGCGGGACCACGTGCTGGCAGCAGCATGCCGTGTCCTTCGAGCACGCGACCGCTGTCGTCCTGCACCGGCTGGTGCAGCGGGTGCGCCATCGCAGCCACCAGGCTGCGCGCCGCGTCGCGCGGCAGGCCGGCGTTGGCGTCCAGTGCAATCACGTAGCGCATCGCGGCGCCGGCGCCGGTATTGCCGGCGGTGAGCAGGAAGCGTTCACGCGCGCCGCACAGCCACGAATTCAGGTCGGCGATCTGGCCGCGCTGGCGTTCCTGGCCGATCCAGGCTTGCTGGTCGACGCTCCAGGTGCGTGGCCGCGCCAGGAGCATGAATGGCCCGTCACCGTCAGGGGCGTACCGGGTGTTCAACGCCTCGATGGCAGTGCGTGCCTGCGCCAGCGATGCGTCGTCCGTCGGCAGCGTTTCGCTGGCGGCATCGGGCAGGTCGAGCAGCAGGCAAAAGCGCAGGTTCGGGTCACGGTTGCCGAGGTAGCGCACCTCGAGCTCTTCGCGCAGCCGTTCGGTCGCGGCAGCGTCACCCGCTTGCGCGCAGACGGCGACGACGGTGCGGGAGGTGTCGGGAATGCCGGCACTGAAATCCATGCGCGGCGTGGTGACAGGCGGGATGCGCCAGCGTTCCATCATGCGCACCAGGGACAGCGCCAGCGCGCTCGCCCCGGGCAGCGCCAGCAGGCCAATCAGCGCCAGCAACCAGGCGCCGGCATCGCCCTGGCGTGCGTGCACGAGGATGGCGATTGTCAGCAGCAGTGTCAGGACCGCGGTTGCGCCAATGCGCGTGGCAACCGGCGCCTTGTGCGCCAGCGCTGGCAGGTAGTGGCCGACGTGGCGGGTGCGCACGTCCAGGCCACCTTCGCCCGGCGCGCGGTGCGTGCCGGCCTGCGTCAGCGCGTCGCGCGCGACCTCGACTTCATCGACTTTGGCAGCCCGGGCGCGGCGTGCAATGGCGTGCCGGTAGCTGTCGCGCGTGGCGCCGTCCATGGCGGCGTAACTGCCATCCGGGTCGGTGCGCAGCAGCGCGTCGACGGCGCCGTGCGCCTCGGCGAAGGCGCGCCAGTCGATCCCGCCCAGCAGGCGAAGGCTGGCCAGCGTGTTGCCGGCCGAGATGGCATCCTCGGCCTGTTCGCTGTGTTCGCGCTGCGTGTGCTGCGCGATGCTGCTGTCGGCATCGGCCAGGCGCGCGTCGAGCCAGTCCAGTACCTGGCTCACGGCGCCGCCGCGGCCGTGCAGGCGCCGCGCCAGTTCGGCAATGAAGCTGTCATTGGCCTCGACGCTGCGCATCATGTCGGCCACCAGCAGGATCAGGTCACCGGGCCGCGTCTCTGCCGTATCCAGCAGGCGCACGGCCCACCCGGCGGCCTGCTCATGCGCGGCGCAGGCACGCGCCGCGCGCGCAGCCAGGCGCCGCAGGTTGTCGATCAGGGCCAGGCGCAGGAGCGCCGGCAGCGCATCCAGTTCGGCGATGCGCAGCGCTGCGCTTTGCGAGCCTTCCTGGTAAGCGGCCACGAACAAGGCCAGTTCCCCGGCGTCGATGCGGCCATCGCCATGCGCTACCACATCGAGCACCAGGCGCCAGGCGCGCACGGCGCCATCCGGGGCCAGTGTCGGCAAGGTCGCGGCGACCGGCCGCAAGCCGGCGCGCACCAGACGTATCTGGGCGTCGAGCAGATGGTGCTGGTCAAGCAGGCGTGCACCGGCAGGCGGCAGCGCGAAGCCGGTGCGGGCGGCCTCGTCGAGCGCGTCGCACGAGGCCGCGATGGCGTCGGCATCCGTGCCCAGGAGGGCGCGCAGGGCCTGGGCGCCGCCCTTGCCGGCCGTGGTGGGTTGCAGTACGTGGCGCGCCGCCAACTGGCGTGCGTGTTCCGCGCGCTGAAGCGCGCCGAGAGGTGCTGCGCGCCATGGCGCATCGTCGCCGGTCGCGCGCGCCGCATCATGCGGCGTGCGCTGCCCGGCGGGCAGGTTGTGGTTCTTGACGTTCAACGGGGCCTCGGGACTGAGCGTGCGCAGCAGACCGCTGGAGCACAGTGGCGTCCGGGACGGATCAGGGCAGAAAACGCTGAGCGCGCACGGCTGATCTCATGCTAGGCAAAGACCAGCGTCGTTACTGTGCGCTGACGAACACACCCCACCGATGCACGGGCATCGGGGCTATCCTACCCGAGATCAGATAACGAGCGCGAATCCGCCCACCAGTGACCAGGCGCCCTGATGGCCCATGGCGCGCAAGGCTTGCGCCGCGCGGGCACTGCGTGCGCCGCTGCGGCAGACAAACAGCAGCGGCGCCGTCGCGCCAAGCCACTGGGGCGCCTCGTCGGCAACGCACGCCAGCGGCACGTTGCATACCGCGCGGCCATGCAGGCGGACCGTGCCCGCGACGCTGTGCTCGCGCAGGTCGCGCACATCGATCACGATCGCGTCCGGATGCGCGGCAAGCCAGTCGCCGGCGGCATCGGCCGCCACCAGCATTGCGCTGTCGATGGCGCCATCAATCGCCGGCTCGGCGCCTGCCACAGGCATCGGCGCGGCCAGCGCGGCGCCGCAGCGCGCGATGCGCTCACAGGCCAGGTCGAGCGACGCATCGTCAAGCAGCGCGCCAAACGACAGGCGCACCGCCGCCGCGCTGCGCCAGGCCGGCACGCCCATCGCATCGAGCACGTAACTCGATCCGGCCTTCCCCGCCGAACAGGCCGAGCCGGCGCTGACGCGCATGCCGGCGGCATCGAACAGGTCGAGCAGCGTGGCGCTGGCCACATCCGGCACCGAAAAATTGATGGTCGTGGGAAGCGCTAGCGCCAGGGGCGCATTGAACATGATGCCGGGCAAGGCTGCTTCGAGCGCCGCCACCAGGCGCGCGCGGCACGCCAGCAGCGCGGCGCCGTCGCGGAACGTGTCGCCCCGCTCCAGCGCGGAGAACACGGCGCCCAGCGCCGCAATGCCGGCCATGTTTTCGGTGCCGGAACGCTGGCCGTCTTCTTGCCCGCCGCCGCACATCAGCGGCGTGTACGGCGCGCCGCGGCGCACGTACAGCATGCCGATGCCTTTCGGCGCATACAGCTTGTGCCCCGAAAACGGCGCGTAGTCGATACGGCTCGCGGTCAGGTCGAGCGGGAGCTTGCCCAGCGCCTGCACGCAATCGACCAGCCACAGTGCGTCGCTGCCGGCATCGCGCAACACTGCCTCGATGCCGCGCAGGTCGGACACGACGCCCGTTTCATTGTTCGCCGCCATCGTGCACACCAGCGCTGCGCGCGGCGCCAGCGCACGCAGTACATCGAGCCGGTGGTGGCCATCGCCATCGACCGGCAGCATGCGCAGTTCGAGGTTCGTACCCAGCAGCCGGTTCCAGTGCGCCAGACTTTCGGGTATCGCCTTGTGCTCGGTGGCGCCGATCAGGACGATGTCGCCGCAGGCTTCACCACGCGCGCGCCGCTCGCGCACCGCGCACAGGGCCGAGAGCACGGCCGTCTGGATGCCTTCGGTGGCGCCGCTGTTGAACATCAACCGGCCGTCCCCGGCGCCGACCACCCGGCCCGCACTGGCGCGCACACTCTCGCGCAACGCCCGGGCGCGCAGGCCCGTTGCATGGCTGCTGCTCGGATTGCCGAAGCCGTCCTGCATGGCGGCCATGGCGGCGGCGGCGGCGGCGGGCAATACCGGGGACGTGGCATTGGTGTCGAGGTAAATTTCGGTCTGCATGAATAGGTGCCAAAAATATAAAAAAGGTGTCGCACAACATGTTATTGTCCAGTAATATGGTACGAGCTAAAGACGGTCAATACGTCCTAAACTTTCTGGTTTTCAATCAAACAGTAGGATAATTATTCTTATAATCAGCAATGCGGAATATGAATTCACTCGACAAGTTTGATTGCGCGATCCTCGCTGCCCTGCAGGCGGATGCCACTTTGTCCATTTCGGGCCTGAGCGAAAAGGTGGGGTTGTCCAGCACGCCTTGCTGGAAACGCGTCAAGCGCCTGGAAGAAGAAGGCTTCATCGAAAGCCGCGTCAGCATCGTCAATCGCGAAAAGGTCGGCTTGCCGGTCACCGTATTCGTCAGCGTCAAGACCCCCGAACACGATGAAAAATGGCTGGCGCGCTTTGCCGCAGCCGTGATCGCGCTGCCCGAGGTGCTGGAATTTCATCGCATGAGCGGCGACGTCGATTACCTGCTCAAGGTCGTCACCACCGATATCGCCGGCTACGACCGCTTCTATAAAAAGCTGATCAAGACCGCGCGCCTGACCGGCGTGTCGTCGGCGTTCTCGATGGAACAGATCAAGTCCACCACCGCCCTGCCCCTCGAACTGATCTCGCACGGCACGCCAGCCTGAGTCTTTACAGGCGTCGTGCGCTTTCGCCGCGCGCCCGAATCGTGCGATGATGGCGCCCGTCCACATCAACGGGAGACTGAGTCAATGCCATCGAAAATCACCATGGCGCCGCTGGCGCTGGCCGCACTGATTGCCACCATCGGCGTGCACGCGCACGCTGCCGAGCAGGTCGTCAAGATCGGCGTCAGCGGTCCGCTGTCAGGCGCCAATGCGTTTGCCGGCAAGGACAATGAAAACGGCGTGCGCATGGCCATCGAAGAGCTCAACGCACAGAAGATCCAGATCGGCGCCAACGTGCTGCGCTTCGTGATGCAATCCGAAGACGACGCGGGCGACCCGAAACAGGGCGTGACCGTGGCCCAGAAATTTGCCGACGCCGGCGTCAAGTTCGTGCTCGGCCCGTACAACTCGGGCGTGGCGATTCCCGCCTCGCGCGTCTACAACGACAGCGGCATCCTGATGTCGACGGTCGGCACCAATCCCAAGATCACCGCCAGCGGCTACCCCACCGTGTTTCGCATCGTCGCGAGCGACACGCAGGTGGGCGCCTCGGTCGCCGGTTATGCGGCCAAGGAACTCAAGATCAAGAACATCGGCGTGATCGACGATCGCACGGCGTTCGGCCAGGGCATCGCGATGGAGTTCAAGCGCCAGGCGCAGCAGGCCGGCATCAAGGTCGCGGGCCACGAGTTCACCAACGACAAGGCCAGCGACTTCGCCGCGATTCTCACCGCGCTGCGCGCCAAGAAAGTCGACGCCATCTTCTACGGCGGCTACGCCCCGCAGGCCGCGCCGATGGTGCGCCAGATGAAGCAGCTCGGCCTGAACGTGCCGCTGCTGGGCGGCGACACGCTATGCAGCCCCGAGATGGCAAGACTCGGCGGCGCCGCGGTCGGCGAGAACGTGCGCTGCGCACAGGCCGGCGCGATCGTCGCCAAACAGCCGGGCGGCGCGGCCTTCCTGGCCGGCTACAAGAAGCGCTTCGGGCGCGAGCCGGACGTGTATGCGCCATCGTTCTACGACCAGACCAAGTTCATCGCGCAGGCGATCCAGTCGGCCAAGACGGTCGATGCCAAGGCAGTTGGCGTTGCGATGCACACGATCAGCTACCAGGGCGTGGTTGGCACCTATGGCTATGACCCCAAGGGCAATCTGAAGAAAACGGCCGTCACGGTCTACACCTTCAAGAACGGCGCCCTCACGCCGCTGGCCAGTTACTGATTCTTTACCAGGACTTCGAACACGATGAACCCATTCTTCAAAACCGGCGTGCTGGCCACGGCCGCCCTGCTCCTGTGCGCCAGTGCCGGCGCTGCGCAGGTCACGGCCCCTGCATCTGCATCGGCATCGGCTGCCGACACCCAGGCCGGCAAAGCCATCAACAAGCTGGTCGACGAGTACTACGACGCCTACGCGCGCTTCGAGCCGGTCTGGGCGACCGAGTCCGGCGACGGCCGTTTCGATGGCCAGCTTGGCCTGCCGATCGCGCCGAAAAACCGCGACGCCCAGTTTGCGCTGTACCGCGGCTACCTGAAACGCCTGGGCACGATCCCGCGCGAGCGCCTCAATCCCCGCGACCAGGCCAGCTACGACATCGTCAAGTTCGAGCTCGAGACCGCGCTGCGCCTGGGCGCCTTCCCCGAGCACCTGCTGCCGGTGGACCAGATGTTCAACATGCCGGTCTTCATGGCCAACTACGCCGGCGGCCAGGGCGCGCAGCCCCTTGCCACGCCGCAGGATTACCGCAATTACCTGAGCCGCCTGGACCAGATGGTCGCCTACATCGACCAGGCGATTGCCAATATGCGCGAAGGCGTCAAGCGCGGCGTCGTGCATCCTCGCGAGCCGATGCTGTCGCTGCTGCCGCAACTGAAGGCACTGGTCGCGGCCACGCCCGAAACCAGCATCTTCTACAGCCCGATCAAGGCGCTGCCGGCGGGCTTCTCGAACGCCGACAAGACCAAGCTGACCGCGTCGTACCGCAAGACGATCGCTGACAAGCTCAATCCGGCGCTGGCGCGCCTGGCTACGTATGTCGAGAAGGACTACCTGCCGGCCACCCGCACGACGGCCGGCTGGGGCGCACTGCCGAATGGCGCCGAGTGGTACAAGGCGCGTGTGGCCGCGATGACCACGACGAGCCTGACGCCCGGACAGATCCACGAGATCGGCCAGAAGGAAGTGGCGCGCATCCAGGGCGAATACGGCAAGATCGGCCCGAAGATGGGGTACACCGGTCCTGCGGCCGGCCTGCCGCGCTGGGTGTCGGAGCAGCCGAAGTACAAGCCGTTCACGTCGGATGCGCAGGTAATCGCCGTGTTCGAAAAGATCGACGCCGACGTGCGCACCAAGCTGCCGAAGCTGTTCTCGCTGATGCCGAAGGCGCCGCTCGAAGTGCGCCTGGAACCGGAACTGACGCGCGAGACAGCGTCGGACCATTACTCGTCACCGGCGGCCGATGGTTCGCGGCCGGGCGTGTTCTGGTCGGTGGTGAACGACCCGACCAAGTACGGCAGCACCGGCATGGTCACGCTGTACCTGCATGAAGGCCAGCCGGGCCACCACTTCCATATCGCGCTGACCCAGGAGCTGGGCCTGCCGAACTTCCGCAAGTTCGGCGGCAACACGGCGTTCACCGAAGGCTGGGCGCTGTACGCCGAGACGCTGGGCAAGGAGATGGGCCTGTTCGACAAGCCGGAAGACTATTTCGGCCACCTGAACGACGAGATGCTGCGCGCCGCGCGCCTGGTGGTCGACACCGGGATGCACACCAAGGGCTGGAGCCGCGACCAGGCGATCACGTACTTCCGTGAAACGCTGGGCTACTCGGAACTGGAAGCGCGCGCCCAGATCGAGCGCTACATGGTCATGCCGGGCCAGGCGCTGGCGTACAAGATCGGCGCCCTGAAGATCATGGAACTGCGTCAGCGTGCGCAGGCGGCACTGGGCGACAAGTTCAATCTGCCGGCATTCCACCGCGTCGTTCTGGATGAAGGCACGCTGCCGCTGGCGGTGCTGGAGGCGAAAGTCGATCGCTGGATTGCAGCGTCGAAGTAACTCCTTCACGGTGGACGGCCAGGCCGTCCACCGTACGGTTCAACGCGCTGTTCAACGCTCGATCATGAACACCGGATACCGGCGCCATTCCGGCTCGCGGTAGCGCGCGCAGTTGGCGAAGATGAAGTCCAGCACCGCTTCCTGATTGGTCAGCAAGCCGGAATGCTCGCTCTTCCACTGTTCGAACTTCGCTGCCAATTCCGGCTCCTGCGCCAGCAGCCGCTCGGCCTCGTCCTCGAACACATATTCCGAATACGCTTCCTTCTTTTCCAGCACGCTGTTGAAGAAGCCCCAGCGGAAGAAGCTGTCGTGTGCCAGCGGCTCGAGCGTCTCGACCGCATAGCGCGCATTGTCCTGGTCCAGCGGCACCAGAACATCCCCCGCGCGCAGCTGCACGCTGGCGTGACGCCGTTCGAGCACCACCTCGTCATGGAACATATGGCCTTCGTACGCCGTCGGGCGCGAGGTCACGCTGTCGATGTGGTAGTACGCGACCTGCTGCATGCGGTCGGCGTCGATGCGCTCCATGCGCACGCCATTCCATTCCAGGCGCTCGATCGCTTCACGCCACTGCTGCGGCACCACGTACGCCTGCGGCGCCGGCACACTCACGTCCACCGGGAAGCGGTTGTAGTAGGCGATGTCACGTTCCCAGACGCTGCTGCGGTCGTAGTACAGGCGCGTATAGTCGCCCAGCACGCTCTTTTTATACTTGGCCTCGTAGCCCTTGAAGCGGAAGCTCGACGGATTGGCCTCGTCCATCTTCCAGCGCACCGGCCACTCGGCTTGCGTGCGGCCCGCGTCCTTGGCCGCGCGGCGCAGCGCCTGGATGCGCGGGGCGTTCTGCACGGTGAAGGCCAGCGCCACGTCGACCAGTGCGCGCATCGATTCGTAGCGGTCCCGGAACGGCTTGAGCATGTGCGTCTCGGGCATGAAGCCGATCGTGTGGTGCAGCGCTGCGTAGCCGGTCGAGAAGCGCGCGGTTTCCAGGAATTCGGCGATGCCGTGGTCGGGGCTGTCCTGCACCGGGTTCACGTACGGGCAGGTGGGCCAGCCGCGCGCATCCATGCCGGCGTACATTGCGGGCAGCATCTCGGCGCGCAGGAACTCGCCCAGGCCACCACCGAGCTTGTCGGCCTGCGTGTGGATCAGCGTCATCGTGTAGCTGTAATCGGCGCCGTTGGACGTGTGGGTATCGACCATCACGTCCGGGTCCCAGGCCGTGAACAATTCGTTGAACACGCGCGCCGTGAGCGTGTCGCACTTGACGAAGTCGCGGTTCAGGTCGAGGTGGCGGCTGTTGCCGCGAAAGCCGAACTGCTCCGGCCCGTCCTGGTTCACGCGCGACGTGTCGGCGCGGTTGAAGGCGCCGTCGACGTTGTACAGCGGGACGAACAGGAACACGGTCGTACCCAGCGCGGCCAGGCGCTCCGGCTCGAGGCAAAAGTCGCGCACCAGCGCCATGCAGCCGTCGACGCCTTCCGGTTCGCCCGGGTGGATGCCGTTGTTGTTGAAGAAGACCGCGCGCCCGGCAGCCTTGATCGCGGCGCGGTCAAACACGCCGTCACTGCTGACCACACCAGCGTGGATCGGCACGCCGGCATCGGATACGCCCACCTGCTCGAAGCGCAGCACTGCCGGATACTGGCGCGCGAGGTCGTGATACCAGGCGATGCAGTCGGCCCAGGTGGTGGTCTGGTTTAAATTGCCTTGTTCGTAGGGCGTGAGGGGTGCAGTAGCCATGTGTTCTTCGCTAGTAAAAAGGATGCTTACAGGATGACGCCGGAAGGTGCGGCAGGCGCAGTCGCAGTGGGCGCGGCCGCTGCTGGCGGCGCCAGCGTCAGCGGCAGGGCGATGGCGACATCGGTGCCTTCGCCGGGGCTCGAGCGCACCTCGATCGTGCCGTGCAGCGCGTAGGCGCGCTCGCGCATGCCGATGATGCCGATGCCTTCGGAGGCGCTGGCGGTGTCGAAGCCGGCGCCGTCATCGACCACGCGGATGCGCAGCATGCCCTTGCCTTCGTCGAGCAGCAGGCTGACATGCGCCGAGCGCGCGGCGGCGTGCTTCATGACGTTCGACAGCGCCTCCTGCACGATGCGGTAGGCCGAAATGGCCAGCTCGTTGGACAGGCGCGCGAAGTCGCCTTCGCTGTGCAGGTCGAAGCGGCAGCCGGACGTGGTGTCGTAATGGCGCACCATCTCTTCGACCGCGCCGTGCAGGCCGAGCATGTCGAGCACCTCGGGCCGCAGGCGGCGCACCAGGCGCCGGCCGTTGGCGTACAGGTCGAGCGCGAGCTTGGTGATCGCTTCGGATTTGCGCTTGATTTCCACCACCTCGGGACCGGCCGGCGCCTTGGCCGCCAGCAGGCCGATCGCCTGCGCTTCGAGGCGCGCCGCGATCAGCGACGCATTGAGTTCGTCGTGGATCTCGACCGCGATGCTCTTGCGTTCGTCCTCGATGATCTCGTTGACCTTCTGGATCAGTTTGCGCTTGTCGGCGTCGGCGCGCAGCGCTTCGTTGCGCGAGGCGAGCAGGTCGCGCGTACGCTCGGCCACCTTGTTTTCGAGGTCGCGCTTGGATTCGCCCAGCGCCAGCGACATCTCGCCGATCGACGATTGCAGCTCGCCGATCTCGCCACCGGTGGTGACCGGCGGATGGACGCGGAAGTTGCCGCCCCGGATCTGACGCAGCGTGCCGATCGCCTCGCGCAGCGGCACGATCAGCGAGCGCGCCAGCACCCAGGCCAGGATGCCGCTGGCGGCCAGCGCCAGCGCCGCCATCGACAGCTCGATCTGGAAGCGGTCGGTCTGCTTGGCCATCATGTTCGCCGGCGACATCGTCACCCGCACCCAGCCCACCACTTCGGTGGTGAGCGTGGGCGGGCGCGAATCGCTCGACGCCGACACGTGCGGCGTGCCGTTGTCCGAGAACAGGTTGATCCACACGACCTGCTTGCGGATCGGGGCTTCGTAATAGTGCGACTGGGCGTCGGCGGCCGATTCGGACACCACGCGCACGGCGGCGCGCCCGCTGCCGTCGATGACGTCGACGCGGTAGATGCTGCGGTCGGACTGCACCAGGCCATTGATCGTCAGGCGCAGGTCGGACAGGTTGCCCGAGATGACGTTGTACTCGGACGTCTCGGACAGCGCGCGCGCCAGAATACGGCCACGCTCGGCCAGCTCTTCGGCCACCTGCGCGCGGTGCGCGTACCACGAGTACCAGACGAAGGACGTAAACAGCAGGATCACCGGCAGCATCGTGATGACGGCCATGCGCCGCCCGACACCCCAGCCGCGCCAGAAACGCAGGTTCATCGCGCCGCCGGCGCCGGCGCTGGGCGGGCGAAGTTGCGCGCAGCATCCGTCACGCGCAGGTCGAGCGAGCTGGCCACGCCTTCGTTGATGATCGTTCTGAAGTAGCGCGGGAACTGCGGCGCAGGCAGTTCGCCGGTGCGCACGAAATCGGCCGTGAGCTCGGCCACCTGGGCGTTGATCTCTTCGACTTCCGAATACGTGGTGGCCAGCGCACCGACCTTGACCATGTCGGCCGAAAAACCGATCACGCCCTGCTTGCGGCGGTAGGTCGAGAGCAGGATGTTGCGCACGTTTTCGGCGTTGTAGATGTCGCTGTCGGGCAGCGCCAGCAGCGTCTCGGCGCGCGTCATGCTGTTGAGCGTGTGATTCAGGTCGTCGCCCGGCGTGAACATCTGGATCTCGGTGGCGTCGTGCAGCACCGGGCGCAGGAAGGCGGTGTCGGGGCCGAGCAGCACGCCCACGCGCACCGGGCGGCCGTACACGAGTTCGGCCAGGCGCATCTGGTCGTTCGGCGCCGGCTCGGCATACACCGCCGTGATGGCGATGCGGCGTGGCTTGGGCAGGCGCGCCGTCAGGCCGCGCCATACCTGGCTGGACGTGTAGGCCGAGATGACGACGCAATCGCAGCGCCGCGACAGCGCATCGCGCAGCGCGGTCGGGCCGATCGCGATGTAGAGCATGCGGCGCTTTTGCGCGAGCTCGGTGCGAAACGCGGCGAACGTCGGCACCAGGCGCTTGTACAGGTCGTCGACGATGCGGTGCGTGACCGCGCTGTCGTCGCCGGTGATGATCTGGAAGCGGTAGCCCTGCACTTCTTCGCGCTCGCGCTCCGTTTGCGTGGCCTGCGGGGTTTGCGCGGCGTGGACAGCATGGGCGCCGCTGGCGGCCAATGCCAGCGTCATGGCGATCAGCGGGGCCAGTGAACGCGCGCGTGAAGCGTTCTGCATCCGGCGCAGGAGCTTGGCCATCGGTTACGGCTCAATCAGGCCGTGCTTGACGGCCAGCAGGGTGATGCTGGCCTGGCGGTGCACGCCCAGCTTTTCCTTGATCGACTGGCTGATATTGCTGATGGTCTTGGTCGACAAGTCGAGCCGCTCGGCGATTTCAGCGTTGGTCATGCCCTCGGCCATGAACTTGAAGATTTCCAGGCCGCGCTCGTCGAGCTGCGACTGCGGCGTGACTTCGCCGCGCACGGCCATGCTGGCCAGGCGCGAGGCGATATGCGGCAGGAAGTACAGTTTGCCCTCGTGCGCGTGCCGCACGGCGGTGGCCAGGTCGGCCGGGTCGCAATCCTTGGTGACGAAGGCGTGGGCGCCGAGGCGGTAGGTTTCCTTGATCAGACTATCCTGGTCAAACTGGCTCAGGAAAACGATCTTGGCCGACGGATCGGACTTGAGGATGGCCTGGGCCGCATCCATGCCGGTCAGCTCGGTGCCGAAGCGCATGTCGAGCACGGCGACGTCGGGCTGCTCGGCCGCGTACAGCGCGGTGGCCTCGCTCGGGGTCTTGGCCTGGCCCACCACCTGCATGCCGGCCGCTTCGAGCGACATGGCAAAACCGGTCATGACGATGGGGTGATCGTCGGCCAGCATGACGCGGATGGGTTTGTTCTGATCTGCCAATTTGTTCTCCTGGCGCGGGGGCCTGTGGTGCACATGCGTTGCGCGTGCGGTGCCTGATGCGGCATGCACGGCCGGGGCAATGGGGCCCCGGGAATAGAGGGGAATTATTTCACACAACGGGCGGGGAAGCGATGGGTAAAAAGGCGCATACGGCATGCGATGCGCGCTGAGACGGTGCATTGGCTGGACGTGCCGGAAACATCGTCGCACTTTAAACCGCTCAATAATAGAACTCAGATTACTTCATAATAGCTTTGCAAATTGCTAGGCTCTAGCATATATTGATTCCATCAGCGGTATATATGCACCCTTCAACATCCTCAGGAGGTCGGTATGCATGGTTCTCACATCCACGATGGCGTCGGCAGCAAGGCCGGCAAGTTTTTACTCGTCGCCGGTCTGCACGTGCTGATTGCGGTGGGCGTCGTGCACGTCATGAATGCGAAGACGATCTCGCTGCCCGCCATTTTTGACGAGCCCATGGTGTGGATGACCCCCGAGATACCCCCGCCGTCGCCGCCACCCGAACCACCCAGGCCGCAAGTCCAGTCGGCGCCACCCGACATCGTGGTGCCGAAGGTCGAGGTCGAGATTGCCGCGCCGCCGCCTCAACCTGCCGTCCAGGCCAGCACCGAGCCAGCACAAGAACCCGCCCCGCCGCTGCAAGCGGAAGCGCCACCGGCGCCGGCTGCCCAGCCGTCGACCAATAACGGCCAACTGCGCAGCGCCGTGCTGGCTGACGCCAACGGCTGCGCCAAGCCTGCTTATCCGGTGCGCGCCGCGCGCAATGGCGACACCGGCACCGTGACGCTGGCACTGCTGGTCGGCGCCGATGGGCGCGTACAGGATGCGCGCATCCAGTCGTCGAGCGGCTCGCGCGATCTCGATCGCGCCGCCATCAACGCGCTGAGCACATGCACGTTCCAGCCCGCGATGCATGGCGGCGTCGCCGAAGCCGGGTGGGCCAGGCTGGCCTATGTCTGGACACTCGAGTAATCAAAGCCGCCCTCTTTCGCCCGCCCCTCTTGACCCGGCGGGCTTTTTTTCGCCCTGATGACAGGTGCATGGAGAACAACCGATGGATGCCGTCCGCGCCGTAACACCAGCTTTCCACATCACGGGTTTCAGACATGCCCTTGCCGGCGCTGTCGCACTGGCCGCCCTCGCCGTCCTGGCCTGGGTGGCGCTGGCCCCGCCCGACGTGCCGGCGCCCGTCGCATCGGTTGCGTCCCCTGCGTGGGCCGCGCGCGCGCACGAACATCAGCGGGTGCTGGCGGCCAGCCCCCGCTCGATCGGCGGCAGCGACAATGCGCACGCGCGTGCCTACCTGATGCAGCAACTACGCGCGATGGGACTGACGCCTGGCGTGCAGCGCGCCACTGTCCGCACATCGGTTACCCGGCTGTTCGGCGGCATTCACCACACGATCGGGGTCGTGCACAACGTCGTCGCGACGATTCCGGGTACTGCGCCCGATGCTGCGCGGCGCCCCGCCCTGCTGCTGGCAACCCACTACGACAGCGGCGCTGCGCCGCGTGACGCCCTGCCCGGCGCGGCCACCGCCAGCGCCCTGCTTGAGACTGCCCGCGCCTTGCGCGCCGCCCCGCCGGCCAACGATACCGTGCTGCTGTTTGCCGACGGCGAGCGGGTTGGCATGCTGGGGTCCCGAGGATTTGTCGAACAGCACCCGCTGGCCCGCCGCATCGGCATGGCGCTCCGGTTCGATGGCGCCGCCGACGGCCCGCTACGCATGCTGGAGGCGAGGGGCGCGGGTGCACCGGCGCTGGCGGGCTGGATGCAGGCGGCGCCCGAGCTGCGCGGCGCATCCGCGAATGCGACGCTGGCATGGCTGCTGGGCGACGCGCCCCACATCGGCCCTCTCACCCGGCTCGATGCGCCGGTGCTGCTGTTCGGGGGCGGCGAGCCGCGCGCCGCCGGCACCGCGCCGCGCCAGTTGGGCGACGCCATGCTGCGCCTCGCCCGCGCCTATGGTGCGGCGCCGCTGGCACCGGGCGCACAGGCAGCGCACGTCTACTTTTCGCTGCCGGTCATCGGTCCCGTCCACCATGCGGCGTGGCTGGTGTGGGCGCCGGCGATCCTGTCCTGCCTGATGCTGGCGCGCGCATGGCGAGGCCAGTTCGGCCAGGACGGTGTGCTGGATGCAGCGCAGGGCGCGTTCGGCGTGTGCTTCCTGCTGCTCGTGGTGCGCGTAGGGACTTGGAGCTGGGATGGCGAACTGGCCGCCGCCGGCCTGGCCGGTGAGCACCGCCTGCCTTTGATCGTTGCCGTCGTCACGGCCTGCGTATTCGTGGCCGGCCTGTACCTGCTGCGTCGCAGTGTGGGCACGGCCGCGACGGTGCTCGGCACGCTGGCCTGGCCGACGCTGGTGCTGCTCTTCGCCGCCGTATTCCTGCCAACGCTCGCGCCGCTGCTAGCGTGGCCACTGGTGGCGGCACTGGGCGCATTCACGCTGCTGCATACGCGCTGGGGTAAACAACAAGGCGTCAGCGTGCGCCGGCTGGTGCTGCTGGCCGGCCTGGTGCCGGCCGCGAGCCTGCTCCCGCCGGCGCTGCGCGATGCCTGGCTCCTGCTTGCACCGGGCCACATGCATGTCCCGCCGATGCTGATGGCGCTGCCCATGCTGTGCTTTGCCGGTCCCCTGCTGATGCTGCGCAGCAGAGCCGCCGTCGCCGGCGCGCTGGCACTGGCGGCATGCCTGGCACTGCCGGATAGCACTGCAGCACGACATGAACAGGCGGCAGAACCCGGGAACCTCGAGGGGCTGGTGTATTACAAGGACATGAACTCGTGGCGTGCCTACTGGCTGCTGCCGCAGCAGCCCCTTGACGACTGGCGCCGCGACCTCTTCGCGGGCCGCGCCAGGCCGACCGTCTTCGTCGAGGTGTTCGGCCTGCGCAGCGCGCCCCAGTGGTACGCCGTCGCGCCGCGCGACGACGCGATCGCATTTCCCGAGTGCTTCATCCTGCGCAACCACGTCGGCAAGGTGCGGCTGGCCAGATTCACGGTGCGCTCGGCCAATCGCGCCCCGCATATCGCGTTGGCCATGCACGGCGCCAGGGCGCTGCGCTCGCGCGTCGACGGCGTGACGCTCAGTGACAAGGAAAGCGCGTGGTCGCTGTCGCTGTACGGGATGGGGGACCGAGTGCTGCAGATCGAGATCGAAAGTGCGCCCAACGAGATCTTCGCCATCACGGTGCAGGAACACATTCCCGGCCTGCCACGGCATCTCTTGCCAGCGGACCGGCAAAGCATAGCGCCGCAGGTGGGCACGACGATGTCGACCGATATCCTGCGGTTTTACTGACAAGTTGTCATAAAATGGCCGCGCGCGCCACGAGTGCGCCCTTCCCGATGAATGGCTTGATTAACCATGCAGCGTCAACTTCGCGGCATTCACTTCGCAGCAGGACTCCATGCACAAGATCGTCTCTTCCCTCATTCTCTCCGTCCTCGCCGGCAGCCTGGCGCTGGCCTTCCCTACCCATGCCCAGACCAGGGCCAAGGCCAAGGCCACCGTCCAGGAAGCGCCGCTGCGCGCGCACATGGCGTTCCTGTCGTCCGACGCACTTGAAGGCCGCGGTACCGGCCAGCGCGGCGGCGAGCTGACCGTCACGTATCTTGAAACGCAAGCCGCCGCCGTGGGCCTGAAACCCGGCAACGGCAAGAGCTTCCGCCAGCCGGTCAAGATCGCCGGCGTGCGCTCGCTGCCCGAGAAGAGCAATGTCGGCATCGTCGCCAACGGCAAGGCCGTGCCGCTGCAGTTTGGCGCGGACTGGGTCTGGGGCCCGGGCGACGGCAAGGCCGATCACACGCTCGACGCCGAGATGGTCTTCGTCGGCTACGGCATCGTGGCGCCGGAAGAAAAGTGGGATGACTTCAAGGGCATGGACGTCAAGGGCAAAGTGATCGTGATGATGGTGAACGATCCGGCGCCGACCGCCGCCGAAGCGAACCGCTTCAACGGCGCGGGCCTGACCTACTACGGTCGCTGGACCTACAAGCTCGAAGAAGCGGCGCGCCAGGGCGCAGCCGGCGTCCTGCTGATCCACACCGATGCATCGGCCTCGTATGGCTGGAGCGTGGTGCAGAACAGCTGGGCCAATTCCGAGCGCTTCCAGCTCACCGAAGGCAAAGTGGGCAGCGGCCTGCAGGGCTGGATGACCGACGACACGGCGCGCAAGGTATTCGCGGCCGCCGGCCAGGATCTGGACAAGCTGCGCGCCGCCGCCGAAGACAAGGACTTCAAGCCGGTCGCGCTCAATGCCCGCGTCAAGGGTGAGGCGCGCGCGCAGGTGCGCACGCTGGAAGAATTCAACGTGGCCGGCGTCGTGCCGGGCACCGATCCGAAGCTGAAAGACGAAGTGGTGATCTACTCGGCGCACTGGGATCACATGGGCAAGCAAGGCACCGAGGGTGACACGATCTTCAACGGCGCCGTCGACAACGCATCGGGCACCGGCGCACTGCTGGCGATGGCCGCCGAAGCGGTGAAGAACCCGGCCAGGCGCAGCCAGATGTTCCTGTGGGTCGGCGCCGAAGAGCAAGGCCTCTTGGGCAGCGCCGCCTACGTGGCGTCGCCCCTGTGGCCGATCGCCAAGACCGCCGCCAACCTGAACCTCGATAGCCTGAACTGGGTCGGCCTGGTCAAGGACGTCAGCGTGCCAGGCAGCGAGCGCACCGAGCTGGGCGCGATGGCGGCCACGGTGGCCAAGTCGATGGGCCTGGTGATTGCACCAAGCAAGCCGGACCTGGGCGGCGGCTATTTCCGCAGCGACCACTTCAGCTTCGCCAAGGCCGGCGTGCCCGCCTTCTCGGTCGGCGCCGGCAGCAGCTGGGTCAAGGACGTCGACGCGAACAACGCCAAGGCCAAGACCTACCGTGCCAAGTACCACCAGGTGGGAGACGAGTACGATCCGAGCTGGGATCTGTCGGGCATGGTGCAGCAGGCACAGTTCACGCTGAACCTGGGCCGCGCGGTGGCCGATGCGCCGAAGATGCCGGCGTGGAAAGCAGGCGACCCGTTCGGCAAGGCGCGCGAAACGGCGAAATAATTCGCTTCAGTAGCAGGGCCTGAACGGGCTGGCGTGCATGACGAGTGCGCGCCAGCCCGTTTCTCGTTGTAGCATCACGCCATCGAGCGATGAAAGGCATGCAATGCAGGAGAACGAACTGACGCTGGGCGATGGCCGGGTGCTGCACTATTACGACTGGAAGCCGGAGTTCGAGGAACCCGAGCTGACGGTGTTCTGGCACCACGGCACGCCAAACATCGGCAAGCCGCCTGCCCCGCTGTTTGCCGCCGCGCTTGAAATGGGCATCCGCTGGATCGGCTACGATCGGCCCGGCTACGGCGGCTCGAGCGCGAAGAGCGGCCGCGATGTCGCCTCGTGCGCCGAGGACGTCGCGCGCATCGCCGACCAGCTCGGGATCGAGCACTTCGCCGTGATGGGGCATTCGGGCGGCGGGCCGCACGCGCTGGCCTGCGCTGCGCTGCTGCCCAAACGCGTCATTGCTGCCGTCAGCATCGCGGGCCTGGCGCCGTTCGATGCGGCGGGCCTGGATTGGTTTAATGGGATGACGGCATCGGGCGCGGCAGCGCTGCGGGCCGCGGCGCAGGGGCATGCGGCCAAGGTGCAGCACGAAGGGCTCAATCAGGAATTCGATCGCGAGATGTTCACGCCCGAGGACTGGGCCGAGCTGTCGGGCACCTGGTCGTGGTTCGACAGCGTGGTCCGACCGGCGCTCAGCGAAGGCCCGGGGGGCCTGATCGACGACGACCTGGCGTATGTCACGCCGTGGGGCTTCGATTGCGCGCGCATCGTGCAGCCGGTGCTGCTGGTGCATGGGGCGCAGGACCGCGTCGTGCCATGTGCGCACAGCGAATGGCTGGCGCGCAGCTGCCGCTCGGCGCGGCTGTGGCAGCGGCCGGATGACGGGCATATCTCGGTGTTGAACAGTGCGGCGTCGGCACTGGCGTGGTTGCGGGAGCAAGCGAGCGATGGTTGACCACGACGCTGACCACGACTTCATGACCTCATATAAATTCAATCTCCCGCGCGACGCAGCAACCGCGATGTTCGCCCTCTGCCTGCTTCTGGCCCTGATGCTGCACGCAGTACCAGCGCTGCTGGCCGGCCTTCTGGCATTCGTGCTCACACGCGGCCTGCTGAGCATCCTGCGCACACGTGACCTGTACAAAAAGCTGCGTTCGCATGAATTCATTGCGAGCTTCGTGGTCGGCCTGGGGTCGATCGCCGTGCTCGCCATCATCACCGTTCTGGTGGTTCGGCTGCTCGAGGGCGAATCGTTGCGTGCGTTTTCCCTGAAGGTGGCCGAGACGATCACGCAGATCAAGCAGTTCCTGCCGCCGGCGCTGGCTGAGTACGTGCCGCAATCGCTCTTCGAGATGCGCGAACTGGCGTCGGACACCCTGAAAGAGCATGTCAATGCAGTCGCGGGCATTGGCTCGGGCATCCTGCGCAGCCTGCTGTTGACCGTGATCGGCTGGATCACAGGGGTGCTGGCCGCGGTGAGCATTACCGTCACACCGACCGACGAAACGAGGCATTCCGTCTTCTACCGGACCTGGCACCGCCATTGGAGCATGCTGGCCACTGCTTTCAAGAACGTGGCCTGGGCCCAGACCAAGATTGCCGCCATCAACGCAACCCTGACGGGGGTGTACCTGTTAGCCGTGATGCCGGCACTGGGCTGGAATCTTCCCTACGTCAAAACCCTCATCCTGGCGACGTTCCTCTTTGGCCTGCTGCCCATCGTGGGCAATATCGTGTCGAACACCTTGATCTGCACGATCGCGCTGAGCGTTGCGTTTCCGGCCGCCGTCATTTCAGCGGTGTTCCTTCTTGTCATCCACAAGCTGGAATATTTCCTGAGCGCGCGGATTCAGGGGCATCGCATCGGCGCAAAAGTCTGGGAGCTGCTGATTGTGCTGTTTGCGTTCGAAATCATGTTTGGACCGGCCGGCATGGTGGCCGCACCTGTCATCTACGCGTTCGTCAAAGCCGAGCTGAAGCGGATTCGCTGGTTGAACTGACGCTGGGCCAGTTGGCGTCAATTATTAAAATTGTTGTAATAATCTCCCGTCTTGGTTTACCAACTTGCGAATTTGGTTGGGCCAATCTAGAATCGATGAACCGGTTAGGCGCGATGCATCGTCCGGTAGCCTGACGCATCAACCAGATCGGCACCGGCTCTGACATCGAGCCTACTTCGCAGTTAAAAAAATACAAGCCGGAGACATCTTGAAAACCAACTATCTACTGCAGGCCCTTGCGCTCGTCGCACTGGGTCAGGGGGGCGTGCACGCGGCGCCCCTGATGCTGCAAGACGCCAGCATCACTGCCACCTACAACGGCGCGGCCGACGGCATGCTCGGGCTGGATCACGGCTTCGTGGCCGGCCCGGGCGCCAATACCAGCAAGCTCGACCCTACCGACACCGGCGTGGAGTTCTTCACGTCGGATTTCCTGTTCGGGATCGACTTTTCCGCTGACGGCATGCTGACCGTGATCGCCAACTATGCCGTCGCGCCCGGCGCCTACAGCATGCGTTTCGATCTTGGCGGCGCATTGCCGGTCACGGCGTTCACATTGACCGGCGCCAGCGGCGTCACCGGCATTCCAGGCCTGTCGATCATCGACAGTCATACCATCGCGCTCGACCTGAGCGGCGTCGACTGGAGCGAATTCGGCGCACTGAGCGCGCGCCTGGAAACCGGTACAGCGGTGGCGGTGCCTGAACCCGGCGCGCCCGCGATCCTGCTGGGTGGCCTGGCTGCACTGGCGCTCGTGCAAAACGGGCGCAGCGGACGCAGCGGACGCAAACCACGCGCCTGACCTCGCGTCTCTCGCCATTCAAGGACAGTCCGGCAGCGCTTCAAGCGCGGCGGCGGGCTCGCGGCCTCATTTCCTCCACCAGGAGAACCACATGCACTATCCAGGTTTGCATGCAGCGCTGTGCGCTGCCCTACTCTTTGTCAGCGGCGGACACGCTGCGGCTGCAGTCGATCCGGCACGCCAGAGCGCCCCTGCCGACGGCTGGGCCAGTCAGGCAGGCGGCACCGTCGGCGGCGCAAATGCCGTCGAATCCCATATCTATACGGTGACCAACCGCGCCCAGCTGCTCGCGGCGATTCAGAACGGCGGCGTCGACAACAAGATCATCAAGCTCGTCGGCGTGCTCGACATGAGCGAAGGCCAGCCCTACACCAGCAACGCGGACCAGGCAGCGCGCGGCGCGGTCCGCCTGAAAAGCAACACGACGCTGATCGGCGGTGCCAATGCGGGCATCGTCAACGGCCACATCATCCTGTCGAACGTCTCGCAAATCATTATCCGCAACCTCAAGCTCGTCAATCCGTGCGACGTTGCGCCCGTCTGGGATCCGAACGATGGCTCCAGCGGCAACTGGAACAGCGCCTTCGACGCCATCGCCGTGACGGGCTCGAGCCATGTCTGGATCGACCACAACAGTTTTACCGACGTCCCGCGCACGGATAACTTCCTGCCTGTCGAGAACGGCAAAGTGAAGCAGTGCCATGACGGCGCGGTCGATATCACGAACGCGTCCGACTACGTCACCGTGTCGTATAACGTCTTCGGCGAACACAACAAGAACAACCTGGTCGGCAGCGGCGACGGCGCAACGGCTGACGAGGGCAAGCTGCGCGTCACGTTCAGCAATAACGTGTTCCGCGACGTCACCAGCCGCGCACCGCGCGTGCGCTATGGCCAGGTGCACCTGTTCAACAACTACTATGCCGGTTCGACGTCGCACCCGGTCTACGCCACCAGCTATTACGTCGGCGTCGGCCACGCCGCCAAGATCCTGTCGAACAACAATGTGTTCGAAGTCGCGGGCGCCACCGCCTGCAGCGACGTCGTCGAGAATTTCGGCGGCACGATTCCCGGCGCCTTCAAGGACACCGGTTCGCTGCTCAACGCCAAACCGCTCGGTGCCTGCGGCGTCCCGACGACCGTCACTTGGACCCCGCCGTATGCGTTCAGCGCGCGACCGATCCCGCTGGTCAAGGCCAACGCGCTGGCGCAGGCCGGCGGCGGCAAGCTAGTAACGACCATCAGCGGCACCGGCAAGGTCGTCGTCGATACCGGGCCGACGCTGGCCTGCCCCGCGACCGGCTTCTACTTCTGCGACGACTTCCAGAATGGCGGCAGCGCCAAATGGGACCTGAAGCCATTGCCGGGCCCGAACGGCACCTTCAACGTGGTGACGGAAGCTGCCGGCAGCGCCAACAAGGTTCTGCAATACACTGCAGCCACCACCGGCGGCGTGCTGGCCCTGATCAAGGACAGCGAGATGGGCGCCGTGCCGTCGGGCGACTATTTTGTCGAAGCCCGCATCCGGCCAATGACCAATGGCACCACCGGGAACAAGTTCCTGTTCCTGGTCACGCGCTACGTCGATGTCAACAACTGGTACGGCGCCGGCCTGAACGTGCAGAATGCCACCACCAGCACCCAGGTCGAGATCGTCAAGCTGCTCGCCGGCGCGCTCAACCGGCAGCGCGCGGTGCGCAGACCGATCGCGATGGATGCCCAGTTCTATACGGTGCGCTTCGAGATGGTCGGCGCCACGCTGACGGTGTATCTCGACGGCGAAAATCTTGGCTCGGTGACCGACAGCAGCTTTGCCGCACGTGGCCGGGTCGGCCTGTACACGGCCAACAAGAGCTTCCAGATCGACGACGTGCGCATTGGCGACCCGCGCATGAAACCGGTGCAGCTGACGCTCGCCCCCGGCACGCCCACCTGGGCCGCCGAAGCTGGCGATACCCCGCTGCAGGTGCAGGTCACTGCGGTGGCGGCCGACGGCACGCCCGACAGCTTCACCGCCGAGTCGAGCAACCCTGCCGTGGCCACCGTCACGCTCGACGGCGCCACGGCCACGATCGCACCGGTGGGCGCGGGCACGGCGAACATTCTGTTCCGGGCCGGCTCGGACGCCACCATGACGCGTTCGATTGCGGTAACGATTGCGCCGCAATTCGTCCAGCCGACCCAGGTGTACCAACTGGACGGCGTCGCCGTGCCAGCGGCGATGGAAAGTGCCGCCTACATCGACAGCACGCTCAAGCTGGTGTTCGACAAGCCGCCGGTCCTCGGCACGGGCGGCACGATCCGGGTCTTCCGCCAGTCGGACGACGCGCTGGTGGACGTGATCAGGCTGACCGGTGAAACCGACATGCTCGGTTATCCGGGCCAGGACCAGATCCGCAAGGTCAACACGACGCCAATCCAGATTGCCGGCAACACGGTGACCATCAAGCTGCACAGCAACAAGCTGGATTACAACACGGGCTATTACGTGGCGATCGCCGACGGCGTCTTCACGGGTACCAGCCTTGGCGGTGTGCCGTTCCGGGGTATCGGCAAGCCTGCTGGATGGGCATTTACTACCCGCGCGGCTGCGCCGAGCGGCACGAGCGTGACGGTGGACGACGATGGCGTGGCCGATTTCCGCACCGTACAGGGGGCGCTCAGTTATGCGATGCAGAACTTCGCCCGGGCCGAGCCGGTGACGATCCGGGTGATGAACGGCGCGTACGAGGAGCTGCTCTTTTTGCGTGGCAAGGACAATGTCAGCATCGTCGGCCAGAGCCGCGACGGCGTGGTGATCCGCTATACCAACCACAATACGCTCAATCCATTTACCGGCGCGAGCCAGGTGGCAAACGCTGCTGCGGCGGCGACCGGCGGGCGCGCCGTGATGCTGGTCGAGACGTCTGACATGCTCGTGCTCGATACCCTCAGCATCGACAACACGACGCTACGCGGCCCCACAACCGGCCAGGCCGAAACGCTGTACTTCAACAATGACGGTGGCCGCCTGATCGCGAGAAACAGCGCGTTCTACAGCGAGCAGGACACGCTCAACCTGAAGGGGTTCAACTGGTTCTACCGCAGCCTGGTATCCGGCAACGTCGACTTCATCTGGGGCGGCAGCCGCGCCGCGCTGTTCGAGGAAAGCGAGATCCGTACGATCGGCGATACCTCCAGCCCGACCAGCGGTGGTTACGTGCTGCAGGCACGCGTGATCAATCCGGCCGACAAGGGTTTTGTCTTCCTCAACAGCGCGCTGACGCGTGGTCCGGGCCGCGGCCCGCTCAAGAGCGAGGTGCCGGACGGCGCCACCTGGCTGGCGCGCAGCCCGGGCGGCACGGCGAGCTACGACAACATCGCGTTCATCAACACCCGGATGGACCGGCATGTGGCGCCCGCAGGCTGGGCCGGACTGGGCGTGAACAGCCAGCCTGCACCCAATCCAGTGGTGCCCAATGCGGTGAGCGGCTGGCGCGAATACGGCAGCACCGACCTCGCCGGCGTGCCGCTGGACTTGTCGCGCCGGGTTGGCGGTTACCTGCTGCGCGTCGATGAGGTGGAGGCTGGCTTCTCGACCCGCGCCCAGGTGTTCGCGGCATTCGGTGCCGGTGAAGGCTGGAATCCGCAGCCGTAATAAAGGGTTGAAATGACGCAGGGCCCATCGCTTGCTATCCAAGCGATGGGCCCTGCGCGTTTGCTGCTTTTCTGTCTACCGGATTACTGGATCACGCCGCATGCCATGCGGGCGCCGCCACCACCCAGTGGCGCTGGATGATCAGCGTGATTGTCGCCACCGACGTGCACCATCAGGGCCTTGCCCTTGAGGTCCGCCATTTTCATGCGCGGGGCGAGCACCGGATTGGTGGCCATGCCCTTGGCGTCAACGGAGAGGCCTGGCAGATCGCCCAGGTGACCATCGCCCCATGGGGTGCCGTGTTTCTTGGTGTTGGCCGGGTCCAAGTGACCGCCGGCGGCGCCTGCAGGGACGGTCTTGCCGTCGGCCTGGTTCGGTGCGCAGCTGCCGTTGGCGTGCACGTGGAAGCCGTGCAGGCCCGGAGTCAGGTCCTTGAGCTCAGGAGTGAACACGACGCCGTATTGGGTTTCGCTGATCTTCACGGTACCGATGCTGGCGCCTTCGCCTTTGTCGGTCGCCATTTTCAGCGTGACCGACATGTCGGCAGCGCTGGCGGAGGCGCACACGGCGCCGAACAGGACAGCACTCATCCATTGTTTGTTCATGGTTCACTCCTTGGCAAAATTTCGGGATATTTAAAAGACAAGTAAGTGTAGACCATTCCATGCTGAGGGGGTGTACGACTGACCAGGGCTTCCGGGGAATGAACACGGCACGCTGGTCGGGGCTAGAGGGCTATTTCTCTGTCACGCTATGCCCATTGCGTAGCGGCGAAGCACGTCGTCGCACGACATGACTTCGGCGTATTCGCCGTGCAGGTTCGCAAGCGCCATCAAATGGACGTCCTCGGCGCTGCGATGCGTGCCGCCAAAATCCGGCTTGTCGAACGTGAAGGTCGCATCCGACACCACGATGGTGGAAAAGCACAGATTGCCTGCCGTGCGTGCAGTGGCTTCGACCGAGTTATTGGTGCTGACACCGACTATCACCAAATGCGTGATGCCGCGCGCATGCAGCCAGCGCTCGAGGCCGGTGTGGATGAAGGCATCGGGAACGTTCTTTTCGACCATGTGTTCATGGGCCATTGGATGGAAGCGCGGCTGGAATTCCACGCCGGATTGGCCCGGCGCGAAGACGGAGTCCGGCGAGCGGCTGATGTGACGGACGCTGACGATCGGGTGCCCTGCCGCCCGCCAGGCCTTATGCAGGCGCGCGATCATGTCTTCGGCGGTCGGATTGTTCCGGGGTGGCAGGGTCGTGGATTGCATGCCCTGTTGCATATCGATGATGATCAGGGCTGGTGGCTGGGGCATGCTGATTCCTCTGTACGCAGATCGCTAAATTAACATGGCGAACTGCGCAGTGATACTGATGGACTTGATGGGTGTTATCTCAGGGGGTAGCGCTATCTGCAGGGCCATCGTATGTGACCGTGCGTTGGCATGACAGTCCATGCACCTAGCCCTGACTTTCTGGCTCCTGGCTCCTCTGACTGCTCTAGAGATAACTTCGCTACTTGACTGCGCATAAGCCAGAGCGCCTCGGAATGGCTGACTATCCTCAGGTCGTCCATCCACCAAGCCATCTAGTTAGCGAGGACATCGATCATGGGAAAATACTCAGAAGAACGGGGCGTTCCAAGCGCGCCCGCATGCGCAAAATCTAACATCTCACTTCGGTTTGATGGAAAGAGACTCCACGCATTTGGTACCAAAACTCCATTGGTATTTCCGGCAGTATCCGGAAAACCAAACGCGCGGGGCCAGTTTGATTATTCGACTGAACGACAGCGCATGCGCTCCCAGGGCCCGATTCCTGCCGGTCAATACTGGGTGCAACCTTCTCAACTCTGGGAAAACAATTGGGTAAAAAATCTCGTCATCGCTCCCAGAGGTGCTTGGGGTAATTTTAGACTTACAATCCATCCCTATCCACTGACAGAGACGCATGATCGGGGCGGCTTCTTCATTCACGGTGGCAGCACCGCCGGCAGCGCGGGGTGCATCGATCTCATCCACTATATCGACAAGTTTGTACAACGGCTGACGCAAGAATTAGGGGGGCGTCCGGAATGCTACATTCCACTTACCGTGCAATATTAAAACTCGTCACGCTGATGATGCTGGTCTACCCAGCGGCAGTGTTTGCCGAGGTCAGTGACAAGGAGCCTTCTGCAGATCTCTTCTGGAAAATCGGTCTGGCTGCAGCAATCATCTGCTTCGTCGGTGCCCGCATCAAACCTTGGGTCGGCATCATCTGCTTTCTACCTGTCGCAATATGGTTCGGGAGCCTGTTCCTGGAACTTCACTCACCTGATGTCGGCCCGCACTTACGCATTGAACAAGGCTCTGTGTACTTTCTGCAGGCATATGCGGCCTTTGGTTTGTCGTTGTGTGGACTCTTCGCGGGTTATGTCCTGCACCGAAAAAGCGTGACCTGACATATGCAGCGAGAACATGACGATCATGTCCACATCGATCTACGTTGAGGCTCCCGCCATGAACATTCATCGCTTATACCCGTTCATTTTTCTACTCGCGTCGCCTGTCATCGCCGCTGACACCGATCCAGGGCCGTATCTGCAAACGGCTGCCTCGTACCGGCTCTATGGCGGCGGACTTGGGGATCCAACAGCGGCCGAGCCGAACGATAAAAAAGTGGCATTTTCCATCGAAGGCAATGCGGCCAGGCAGATTTTTGATGCCATCGGGCCGGACCAGCGTGACCCGTGCGCAGAAGGCAGCGGCATGCGCGTCCGCCACAAGGATCACGAACATCTGACTTGCACCTTGAACAAAAAGAACGACTACGCGTGCAGCTTCGGATTCGACCTCGTGAGCGGCAAGAGTATCGGTGGCAGTATCTGCTGACAGCGCCTACCAAAAACGCAGACAAAAAAAACGGCACCCCTCAGGGTGCCGTTTCGCTTTCAACGCAGACGATTACTCGCCGTCGTCGTGCTGCTCAGCCGAAGCCGAAGCAACTTGCTGGTCTTCCATCGCTTGCAGCTCGGCGGCCATATTGGCCTTCTCTTGCTGCAGCAGTGCCTGGCGCTCTTCCGCTTCCCACACTTCCTTCTCTTTGCGAGCGCGGTGGAATGCCAGACCCGTACCGCCCGGGATCAGGCGACCGACGATGACGTTCTCTTTCAGGCCGCGCAGACCGTCGCGCTTGCCCATGATCGCCGCTTCGGTCAGCACGCGGGTGGTTTCCTGGAACGATGCGGCCGAGATGAACGAATCGGTCGACAGCGATGCCTTGGTAATACCCAGCAGCACGTTTTCGTACGTTGCCGGCAGCTTGCCCACCGCATTCATGCGGTCGTTCTGGTCCAGCAGCTCCGAACGCTCCACCTGTTCGCCGATGATGTAGTCGGTGTCGCCTGCTTCGACGATCTGAACACGACGCAGCATCTGGCGAACAATCACCTCGATGTGCTTGTCGTTGATCTTCACGCCTTGCAGACGGTACACGTCCTGCACTTCGTCGACGATGTAGCGCGCCAGCGATTCGATACCCAGGAGGCGCAGGATGTCTTGCGGATCGGCCGGGCCGTCGACAATCATCTCGCCCTTGTTCACGACTTGACCATCGTGGACCAGCACTTGCTTGTCCTTGGTGATCAGGAACTCGTGCTTGTTGCCGTCCATGTCGGTGATCTCAAGGCGTTGCTTGCCCTTGGTCTCTTTACCGAACGCGACAGTACCCGTGACTTCCGCCAGCATGCCGGCGTCTTTCGGCGAGCGTGCTTCGAACAGCTCGGCAACGCGTGGCAGACCACCGGTAATGTCTCGCGTTTTCTGCGATTCAGTCGGGATACGTGCCAGCACTTCACCGACGGACACTTGCTGACCGTCCTTGACCATGATCAGCGAGCCAACCTGGAAACCAATGGCCACTGCGTGTTCGGTGCCCGCAATCTTGACTTCCTGGTTCTCTTCGTTCAGCAGCTTGACCTGCGGACGCAGCACCTTGCCAGCCGAACCACGACGCTTCGGATCGATCGCGACCAGGGTCGACAGACCGGTCACATCGTCCACCTGGCGAGCGACGGTGACGCCCTCTTCCACGTTTTCGAAGCGGATGGTACCAGCGTACTCGGTGATGATCGGACGGGTCAGCGGATCCCACGTTGCCAGGGCGATACCGGCTTTGACAGCCTGGCCATCCTTGACGATCAGGGTCGCGCCGTACGGCACCTTGTGACGCTCGCGCTCACGGCCGTGATCGTCCGTGATCAGCACTTCGCCCGAACGGGTAATGACGATTTGCGCGCCCTTGCCGTTGGTGACGTAACGCATGGTTGCCGTGAAGCGAACCGTACCGTTCGACTTGGCTTCGACCGACGACGCCACTGCCGCGCGCGATGCCGCACCACCGATGTGGAACGTACGCATGGTCAGCTGGGTACCCGGCTCACCAATCGACTGTGCTGCCACGACGCCGACTGCTTCACCGCTGTTGACCAGCATGCCGCGGCCCAGGTCGCGGCCATAGCACTTGGCGCACAGGCCGAAGCGCGTGTCGCAGTTCAGTGGCGTGCGGACCTTCACTTCGTCGATGCCGACGCGTTCGATCTCTTCGACCATGTCTTCGTCCAGCAGCGTGCCGGCTTCGAACAGGGTTTCCTGGGTTTCAGGATTGACGACATCGGTACCGGTGACACGGCCGAGGATACGGTCGCGCAGGGCTTCGATGACTTCACCACCTTCGACCAGCGCCTTCATGTGCGTGCCGTTGTTGGTGCCGCAATCGTCCTCGATCACCACCAGATCCTGCGTCACGTCGACCAGACGACGTGTCAGGTAACCCGAGTTTGCGGTCTTCAGCGCGGTATCGGCCAGACCTTTACGAGCGCCGTGGGTCGAAATGAAGTACTGAAGCACGTTCAGGCCTTCGCGGAAGTTCGCGGTAATCGGCGTTTCGATAATCGAACCGTCCGGTTTCGCCATCAGACCACGCATACCGGCCAGCTGACGAATCTGGGCTGCCGAACCACGGGCGCCCGAGTCGGCCATCATGTAAATCGCGTTGAACGATTCCTGGGTACCTTCGGTGCCATCGCGCTTGGTGACCGGCTCGATTTTCAGCTGGTCCATCATCGCCTTGCCGACTTCATCGGAGGTCTTGCCCCAGATGTCGACGACCTTGTTGTAGCGCTCGCCGGCGGTGACCAGACCCGAGCTGTACTGCTGCTCGATCTGTTTCACTTCGGCTTCAGCGGCAGCGATCATGCCCTTCTTGACGTCCGGGATCATCATGTCGTCGACGGCGATCGAGATACCGGCGCGCGTTGCCAGGCGGAAGCCCGACTGCATCAGCTTGTCGGCAAACACGACGGTCGCACGCAGACCGCACTTGCGGAACGACGTGTTGATCAGCTTCGAGATTTCTTTCTTCTTCAGCGAACGATTCAGCACCGAGAATGGCAAGCCTTTTGGCAGGATCTCGGACAGGATCGCACGGCCGACCGTGGTCTCGTAGCGGGTCAGGGTCTGGTCGAAGCCACCTTCGGCGTTGCGTGGGAATTCCACGATACGCACGGTGATGCGGGTCGCCAGTTCGACTTCCTTGTTGTCGTACGCGCGGATGACTTCCGACACGTCCGGGAACATCATGCCTTCGCCCTTGGCGTTGATTGCCTCGCGCGATGCGTAGTACAGACCCAGCACGATATCCTGGGACGGCACGATCGACGGTTCGCCGTTCGATGGGAACAGGATGTTGTTCGACGCCAGCATCAGCGTACGTGCTTCCATCTGTGCTTCGATCGACAGCGGGACGTGGACAGCCATCTGGTCACCGTCGAAGTCGGCGTTGAACGCCGCGCAGACGAGTGGGTGCAGCTGGATGGCCTTGCCTTCGATCAGGACCGGCTCGAACGCCTGGATACCCAGACGGTGCAGCGTCGGCGCACGGTTCAGCATGATCGGGTGTTCCTTGATGACTTCTTCAAGGATGTCCCAGACCACTGGCTCTTGCACTTCGACGAGCTTCTTCGCAGCCTTGATGGTCGTAGCCAGACCCATCAGTTCGAGCTTGTTGAAAATGAATGGCTTGAACAGCTCCAGAGCCATCAGTTTCGGCAGGCCGCACTGGTGCAGTTTCAGCTGTGGACCGACCACGATGACCGAACGGCCCGAGTAGTCGACGCGCTTGCCCAGCAAGTTCTGACGGAAACGACCGCCCTTACCCTTGATCATCTCGGCCAGCGACTTCAGCGGACGCTTGTTGGCGCCGGTCATCGCTTTACCGCGACGGCCGTTGTCCAGCAGCGAATCGACTGCTTCCTGCAGCATGCGCTTTTCGTTACGCGTAATGATCTCTGGTGCGCGCAGTTCCATCAGGCGCTTCAGGCGGTTATTACGGTTGATGACGCGGCGATACAGGTCGTTCAGGTCGGACGTGGCGAAACGGCCACCGTCCAGCGGGACGAGCGGACGCAGTTCTGGCGGCAGGACCGGCAGAACTTCCATGATCATCCATTCAGGCTTGATGCCCGAACGCTGGAACGCTTCGAGCACTTTCAGGCGCTTGGCGTATTTCTTGATCTTGGCTTCGGACTTCGACTCTTTGAGTTCCACGCGCAGCGCGTCGGCATCGCGGTGGATGTCGATCGAGCGCAGCAGTTCACGGATACCTTCGGCGCCCATGAATGCGGTGAAGTCGTCGCCGTACTCTTCGTACTTGGCGGCGTAGTCGTCTTCCGACATGATCTGGCTCTTCTTGAGCGGGGTCATGCCTGGATCGGTGACGACGTATGCTTCGAAGTACAGCACGCGTTCGATGTCCCGCAGCGTCATGTCCAGGACCATGCCCAGACGCGATGGCAGCGACTTCAGGAACCAGATGTGCGCGACTGGCGAGGCCAGCTCGATGTGGCCCATGCGCTCACGGCGCACCTTGGCCAGCGTGACTTCAACGCCGCACTTCTCGCAGATCACGCCGCGGTGCTTCAGGCGCTTGTATTTGCCGCACAGGCATTCGTAGTCCTTGATAGGACCAAAGATCTTGGCGCAGAACAGGCCATCGCGCTCAGGCTTGAACGTGCGGTAGTTGATGGTTTCCGGCTTCTTGACTTCGCCGAACGACCACGAACGGATTTTTTCAGGCGACGCCAGGCCAATCTTGATGGCGTCGAAACTTTCGTTTTGCTGAACTTGCTTGAATAGATCGAGCAGTGCTTTCATGTATCACTCCAGGTGATTGAATTCTTTACTGACTTGCTTGCCGCCAGCTCCTCACTGATTTTCGCCAGTGCTTGCATAACCCGCTGACCTTAAAGGCGTCATCCCCGCGCAGGCGGGGATCGAAGTGTGCCGGCTGATTCACCGGGCTCAGGCCCCGGACTGCTCCGGGGCGACGTCGCGAAGGCCGCAGAGCCAGCCCGAAGGCTGGCGGCCTTGCTGGCCTGCTTAGTTGCGCTCGAGATCGATATCGATACCCAGCGAACGGATTTCCTTCACCAGCACGTTGAACGACTCTGGCATGCCGGCTTCGATCACGTGGTCACCTTTGACCAGGTTCTCGTAGACCTTCGTACGGCCGTTCACGTCATCCGACTTCACAGTCAGCATCTCTTGCAGCACGTACGATGCGCCGTACGCTTCCAGTGCCCACACCTCCATCTCACCGAAGCGCTGGCCGCCGAACTGGGCTTTACCGCCCAGTGGCTGCTGCGTCACGAGCGAGTACGGACCAGTCGAACGCGCGTGCATCTTGTCGTCGACCAAGTGATGCAGCTTCAGCATGTGCATGAAGCCAACGGTGACCTTGCGCTCGAATGCTTCGCCGGTGCGGCCGTCGAACATCGTGACCTGGTTCTTCGACGGAGTCATGCCCAGGTTGGCAGCGATGTCGTCCGGGAACGCCAGATCCAGCATACGACGAATGTCTTCTTCGTGGGCGCCATCGAAGACCGGGGTCGCGAACGGCACGCCGTTCTTGAGGTTGCCCGCCAGGGTCAGGATCTCTTCATCGCTGAAGCTGTCCAGGTCTTCCTTGCGGCCGGTTTCGTTGTAGATCTTGTCCAGGAACACGCGCAGGTCTTGTGCCTTCGCTTGCGCCTGCAGCATTTCGCCGATGCGCCAGCCCAGGCCCTTGGCCGCCCAACCGAGGTGGGTTTCCAGGATCTGACCGACGTTCATGCGCGATGGCACGCCCAGCGGGTTCAGCACGACGTCGGCAGGACGACCGTCCGCCATGAACGGCATGTCTTCCACTGGCACGATACGCGAGACCACACCCTTGTTACCGTGACGGCCTGCCATCTTGTCGCCCGACTGCAGGCGGCGCTTGACGGCCAGGTAGACCTTGACCATCTTCTGCACGCCTGGCTGCAGCTCGTCGCCTTGCGTCAGCTTCTTGCGCTTCTCTTCGAAGGCCAGATCGAACTGGTGACGCTTCTCGTTGATCGATTCCTTGATCGCTTCGAGAGCGTTCGCGGTGTCGTCTTCTGCCGGACGGATGTCGAACCAGTGGAACTTGTCCAGGTCCGCCAGGTACTCGGCAGTGATCGCCGCGCCCTTGGCCATCTTCTTCGGACCGCCATTGACGATCTTGCCGATCAGCATGCGCTCCAGACGCTCGAAGGCATCGCCCTCGACAATACGCATCTGGTCGTTCAGGTCCAGGCGATAGCGCTTGAGTTCATCGTCGATGATCTGCTGGGCGCGCTTGTCGCGCTGGATGCCTTCGCGGGTGAACACTTGGACGTCGATCACGGTGCCGACCATGCCCGAAGGCACGCGCAGCGAGGTGTCTTTCACGTCCGACGCTTTTTCGCCGAAGATCGCGCGCAACAGCTTTTCTTCCGGTGTCAGCTGGGTCTCGCCTTTTGGCGTGACCTTACCGACCAGCACGTCGCCAGCCTGCACTTCGGCGCCGATGTAGACGATGCCCGATTCATCCAGACGCGCCAGCTGGTTTTCTGCCAGGTTCGAGATGTCGCGGGTGATTTCTTCCGCGCCCAGCTTGGTGTCACGTGCGACGACCGACAGCTCTTCGATGTGAATCGAGGTGTAGCGGTCATCCTTGACGACGTTTTCCGAGATCAGGATCGAATCTTCGAAATTCAGACCGTTCCACGGCATGAACGCCACCAGCATGTTCTGACCCAGGGCCAGTTCGCCCAGGTCGGTCGATGCGCCGTCGGCGATCACGTCGCCACGGGCGACGCGGTCACCAACCTGCACGATCGGACGCTGGTTGATGTTGGTGTTCTGGTTCGAACGGGTGTACTTGATCAGGTTGTAAATGTCGACGCCGACTTCACCAGCCTGTGCTTCATCGTCGTTCACGCGAATGACGACGCGGCCCGCATCGATGTAGTCGACCATACCGCCACGCAGTGCCTGCACGGTGGTACCCGAGTCGACTGCCACGGTGCGTTCGATACCGGTACCGACGACGGCCTTCTCAGGACGCAGGCAAGGCACGGCCTGACGCTGCATGTTGGCGCCCATCAGTGCACGGTTCGCATCATCGTGTTCCAGGAACGGAATCAGCGAGGCAGCGACCGACACGATCTGGCCTGGTGCAACGTCCATGTACTGGACGCGCTCTGGCGAGACCAGGATCGTTTCGCCGGCTTCACGCGACGAGACCAGCTCGTCGATCAGTTGGCCGTTTTCATTGATCGCGGCGTTTGCCTGCGCAATGATGTAGCGGCCTTCTTCGATGGCCGACAGGTAATCGATCTGATCGGTGACCTTCGAACCATCGACCTTGCGGTACGGGGTTTCCAGGAAGCCGTATTCATTCAGGCGGGCGTACAGTGCCAGCGAGTTGATCAGACCGATGTTCGGGCCTTCAGGCGTTTCGATCGGGCACACGCGGCCGTAGTGGGTCGGGTGCACGTCGCGCACTTCGAAGCCAGCACGTTCGCGGGTCAGACCGCCAGGGCCCAGGGCCGAGACGCGACGCTTGTGCGTCACTTCGGACAGCGGGTTGGTCTGGTCCATGAACTGGGACAGCTGCGACGAACCGAAGAACTCACGGATCGCGGCCGAGATCGGCTTGCTGTTGATCAGGTCATGCGGCATCAGGTTGTCCGCTTCGGCCTGGCCGAGACGTTCCTTGACTGCACGTTCCACGCGGACCAGGCCAGCACGGAACTGGTTCTCGGCCAGCTCGCCGACGCAACGGACGCGACGGTTACCCAGGTGATCGATGTCATCGACTTCGCCGCGGCCATTGCGCAGCTCGACGAGAATCTTGATCACGGCCAGGATGTCTTCGTTCGACATGGTCATGTCGCCGGTCAGTTCATCACGGCCGATACGGCGGTTGAACTTCATGCGGCCGACAGCCGACAGGTCGTAGCGTTCCGGCATGTAGAACAGGCCGTTGAACAGCGCTTCGACCGATTCTTCGGTTGGCGGTTCGCCAGGACGCATCATGCGGTAGATCGCCACGCGCGCCGCGGTGCGGTCAGCGGTGTCGTCGGTGCGCAGGGTTTGCGAGATGTAGCCGCCCTGGTCCAGATCGTTGGTGTACAGCGTCTGGATCTCGGTCACGTCTGCATCGCGCAGCTTGCCCAGCAGTTCTTCGGTCAGCTCGTCGTTGGCGACAGCGATGACTTCACCGGTGTCCTGGTCGACGATGTTCTTGGCCAGCACGCGGCCCAGCAGGTAGTCTTCAGGGACCGAGATGGTCTTGATGCCGGCAGCTTCGATGTCACGGACGTGCTTCGCGTTGATACGCTTGTCCTTGGTGACAATGGTCTTGCCCGACTTCGGATCGACGATGTCGAAACGCGCGACTTCGCCGCGCAGACGCTCGGGGACGAACTCGAGTTCGCCGCCGTCGTTGCGCACGACGAAGTTGTCGAAGACGAAGAAGTTCGCCAGGATCTGCTCCGGCGTCATGCCGATGGCCTTGAGCAGGATCGTCACTGGCATCTTGCGGCGACGGTCGACGCGGAAGAACAGGATATCCTTCGGGTCGAACTCGAAGTCGAGCCACGAGCCGCGGTAAGGAATGATCCGTGCCGAGAACAGGAGCTTGCCCGACGAGTGCGTCTTGCCGCGGTCGTGCTCGAAGAACACGCCCGGCGAACGGTGCAGCTGGGACACGATCACGCGCTCGGTGCCGTTGATCACGAACGAACCGTTCGTGGTCATCAGTGGCAGCTCGCCCATGTAGACTTCTTGTTCCTTCATTTCCTTGACGACCGGCTTGGTCGGCGATTCCTTGTCCAGGATCACCAGACGCACCTTGGCGCGCAGCGGCGACGCGAAGGTCAGGCCACGCTGCTGGCACTCTTTCACGTCAAACGCAGGGTCACCCAGCACATACGACAGGAATTCGAGGCGCGCAAAACCATTGTGCGACACGATAGGGAAGATCGAAGAAAAAGCCGACTGCAGACCCTCGGCCTTGCGTCCCGATGGGACAGCATCAGCCTGGAGGAAGTTCTCGTAGGATTCCAGCTGGGTAGCCAGCAGGTAGGGAACGTTGTGAACGTTGGCGCGTTTCGCGAACGACTTGCGAATACGCTTCTTCTCAGTAAATGAGTAGTGCATGGACACTCCGTGAGTGACAGAAAGGATGAAGAATTCAGGATTTGCCAGTGGCACGCGCCACCACCACACACAATTCCTGAAGTCTTTACTCTTTCGCGCCAGATGAAAAGGACAAGCAAACTGCTGTGTTACGATATTTCTGAGCCGGTGTTGCCGTCTCTATTCTGTCATTCCTTGGCGACGTCTGTCGCAGGGACGACAAAAGAGCCAAAGCCGCAATTCCCGCCTTCCGGCAAGTTTTGCAAGCTTTGACTCCCGCATCAGGTGCTGCGAACAGCACCCTTTGCCTATGTATTACTTCAGTTCAGCCTTGGCGCCTGCATCTTCCAGCTTCTTCTTGGCGGCTTCAGCTTCTGCTTTTGGCAGGGCTTCTTTGACCGTCTTAGGAGCGCCGTCGACGACGTCTTTGGCTTCTTTCAGGCCCAGACCGGTGATTTCACGGACTGCCTTGATGACGCCGACTTTGTTCGCGCCGATTTCGGTCAGAACAACGTTGAACTCGGTCTGCTCTTCAGCAGCAGCGGCGCCAGCGCCACCACCGGCTGCAGGAGCTGCCATTGCAGCTGCCGACACGCCGAACTTCTCTTCGAATGCCTTGACCAGTTCGTTCAGGTCCATGACGGACATTTCGCTCACTGCGTTCAGGATATCGTCTTTGCTAATTGCCATTTGAAACTCCAGTTTTGATTTGTATGTAGTTCAGGTTGGTACTTGAAAAAAAAGGGAAGCTTACGCTTCTGCAGGAGCTTCTTCTGCGGCCGGAGCTGCTTCGGAAGAACCTTCGCCTTTTTTCGCTGCCAGGGCAGCCAGACCACGTGCAAAGCCCGACACCGGAGCCAACATGACGCCCAACAGCTGCGAGATGAGAACTTCACGGGATGGGATGCTTGCCAACGAGGTAACGCCAGCTACGTCGAGCTGCTTACCTGCGTAGTTACCGGCTTTGATGACCAGCTTGTCGTTGGTTTTAGCGAAGTCATTGATGACTTTAGCTGCTGCAACGGCATCGTCCGAGATCGAATAGATCAGCGGACCGGTCATGGAATCAGCCAGCGAGGCAAACTGCGTGCCTTCAACAGAGCGACGAGCCAGCGTGTTCTTCAGAACACGCAGGTACACGCCCTGGGCACGTGCGGATGCACGGAGCTTGGTCAAGTGACTAACCTGGATGCCACGGTACTCGGCGACGACGATGGTTTGCGCAGATGCTACTTTTGCGGAAACTTCTTCGACGACGGCCTTTTTGTCATTCAGATTAAGACCCACGGTCAATCTCCTTAAATGATGAGAACGAGATGTTCACATCGGTTCGAACACACGGCGTCCGAAGTTAAGAAGCCTTAAACTGAGCGGATGAATTCACGCAGCTGGACTACAAAACTTGTTCGGGTACACCATCTGCGTTGGGTTGTCTTTTAACCGCATGCCCAACCTCTGCACTTGGCCCAACGGTCTTTGATTGTCTGCCGCAGCGATCAGTTACTGCGACAGCCCAAAGAATCGCCCCGCACCAATGGTGCGAGGACTTGAATTTGCTAATTAAGCAGCAGCGATCGAAGCGTGATCGATGCGCACGCCAGCACCCATCGTCGACGACAGGGCGACCTTGCGCAGGTACACACCTTTCGACGTGGTTGGCTTGGCTTTGTTCAGCGCGTCGATCAGGGCAACCAGGTTGCTCTTCAGATCTTCGTCGGTGAACGATGCACGGCCGATCGTTGCGTGAACGATACCTGCCTTGTCGGTACGGTACTGGACCTGACCGGCTTTGGCGTTCTTGACGGCGGTTGCGACGTCTGGGGTCACGGTGCCGACTTTCGGGTTAGGCATCAGGCCACGTGGGCCCAGGATCTGACCCAGGGTACCGACGATACGCATGGTGTCTGGCGAAGCGATGACGATATCGAAAGGCATGTCGCCGGCTTTGACGCGCTCGGCCAGGTCTTCCATACCGACGATGTCGGCGCCGGCTGCACGTGCAGCTTCAGCCTTCTCGCCCGTTGCGAACACAGCAACGCGCACGGTCTTGCCGGTGCCTGCTGGCAGCACGACCGAACCGCGAACCACTTGGTCCGACTTCTTTGGGTCCACGCCCAGTTGCACCGAGACGTCGATCGACTCGTTGAACTTGGCAGTGGCGAATTCTTTGACCAGCGACAGACCGTTGTCGAAGGCGTAGACTTTATTGCGGTCTACTTTAGCTTTGATAGCTTTGACGCGTTTGGACAGCTTAGCCATTACAGACCCTCCACCGTGATGCCCATCGAACGTGCCGAGCCAGCGATGATACGCACTGCTGCGTCCATGTCGGCGGCGGTCAGGTCCGGCTGCTTGGTTTTTGCGATTTCTTCAGCTTGAGCGCGGGTCAGCGATGCAACCTTGTCGGTATGCGGCTTGGCCGAACCCTTGGTGATGCCAGCGGCTTTCTTGATCAGGTACGTTGCCGGTGGCGTCTTCATCACGAAGGTGAACGACTTGTCGGCGAACGCGGTGATCACGACCGGGATTGGCATGCCTGGCTCGACACCCTGGGTCTGGGCGTTGAACGCCTTGCAGAATTCCATGATGTTCAGACCGCGCTGACCCAGTGCTGGACCGATCGGTGGGGATGGGTTTGCTTTACCAGCTGGAACTTGCAGCTTGATAAAGCCAATGATTTTCTTTGCCATGAAAGGCTCCTATCTTTGACTTGAGTAGTAGCGCCCCACCGCGACTACTCGTCTCCGGCGGGGCTCCTCTTACCGGATTCCGCCTACCTGCTGCGACGCTCCGATTGTAGCGTTTAGACTTTCTCGACTTGCCCGAACTCCAGTTCCACCGGAGTCGCGCGGCCGAAGATGGTAACAGAAACTCGCACCTTCGACTTTTCGTAATTGACTTCTTCGACGTTGCCGTTGAAATCGGTGAACGGGCCTTCCTTGATCCGGACCTGTTCGCCCACTTCGTACAGCGTCTTTGGCCGAGGCTTCTCGACACCTTCCTGGACCTGCTGCATGATCTTGTCGATCTCGCGCGCCGGGATTGGGGTCGGCTTGTTCGACTTGCCGCCGATGAAACCGGTGACCTTGCTGGTGTTCTTCACCAGGTGCCAGGTTTCGTCGGTCATTTCCATCTCGACCAGCACGTAACCCGGGAAGAAGCGGCGCTCGGTAACGGCCTTGGTGCCGTTGCGCATCTCGACAACTTCCTCGGTTGGCACCAGGATCTGGCCAAACTGTTCTTGCATGCCGCCACGTTCGATCCGCTCGGTCAGGGCGCGCATGACGCTCTTTTCCATACCCGAGTAGACGTGAACGACGTACCAGCGCTTGTTGCTGACCGGGACACTCACGGGTGCAGCTGCTTCTGGTGCTGCTTCTGGCACTACTTCCTGCTCTGGAACGCCTTCTTCCGGAGCGCCTGTCGCCGGAATCTCTTCCGGCGCGGTATCTTCTTGTACGTTTTCGCTCATGTTTATTTCCAACCCAGGACAAAGTCGTACAACAGGAGCTCGAGAATCTTGTCGGTGCCCCACAGGAAAATCGCCATCACAACCACAAAGGCAAACACGATGCCGGTGATCTGCAAGGCTTCACGGCGGGTCGGCCAAACGACCTTCTTGGTCTCGCGCACCGATTCCTTGGCAAAGCTCAGGAAATCACGGCCGGTGGTGGAAGTCCACAAAAGCAGGACAGCAAAAACTAAACCAGCCAAAAGGGCGCCTGCGGCGACCAAGGCTGGTTTGTTCTGGCCTGTCAGGTAAAAGAACCCGACGACGCCTGCAATCGCTGCAACCACCGCCAACGCGACCTTGAACTTGTCATTCGAGGTGCTGACAGTTTGCACGGATTGATTAGACATTCTTCTTTACTTTCGGTGCCTGGCACCAGAATTCGGTGGCAGGGGCGGAGGGAATCGAACCCGCGACCTTCGGTTTTGGAGACCGACGCTCTGCCAATTGAGCTACACCCCTACGAAAACTTCCAGCTGAATCCAACATTATACAGCAAGCGCGCGCTCACTGACAATGCTGTTCGAGGGAAACGGAAATGACTTCCGTTTCCCTCTGCTCTGCTTAGTTAGGCAGAATCTTTGCGACCACGCCGGCGCCGACAGTACGGCCGCCTTCACGGATTGCGAAACGCAGACCTTCTTCCATCGCGATCGGGTTGATCAGCTTGACGGTGATCGACACGTTGTCGCCTGGCATGACCATTTCTTTGTCTGCTGGCAGCTCGATCGAACCGGTCACGTCAGTCGTACGGAAGTAAAACTGTGGACGATAGTTGTTGAAGAACGGGGTGTGACGGCCGCCTTCATCTTTCGACAGAACGTAGATCTCGCCGGTGAAGTGGTTGTGCGGCTTGATCGAACCTGGCTTTGCCAGGACCTGACCACGCTGGACATCTTCACGCTTGGTACCGCGCAGCAGCAGGCCGACGTTGTCGCCAGCTTGACCCTGGTCCAGCAGCTTGCGGAACATTTCCACGCCGGTGCAAGTGGTCTTGACGGTGTCGATGATGCCGACGATTTCGATTTCTTCGCCGACTTTGACGACGCCGCGCTCGACACGACCGGTCACAACGGTACCGCGACCCGAGATCGAGAACACGTCTTCCACTGGCATCAGGAACGCACCATCAACAGCGCGCTCTGGCGTTGGGATGTAGGTGTCCAGTGCTTCGGCCAGACGGGTGATGCATTCTTCACCCATTTCGCCCGGCTTGCCTTCGAGGGCCATACGTGCCGAACCCTTGATGATTGGGACGTCGTCGCCTGGGAACTCGTACTTCGACAGAAGCTCACGCACTTCCATTTCGACCAGTTCCAGCAGCTCTGCGTCGTCGACCAGGTCGCACTTGTTCAGGAACACGATGATGTATGGAACGCCAACCTGACGGGCCAGCAGGATGTGCTCGCGGGTCTGTGGCATTGGGCCGTCAGCAGCCGAGCACACCAGGATCGCGCCGTCCATCTGCGCAGCACCGGTAATCATGTTCTTGATGTAGTCGGCGTGGCCTGGGCAGTCAACGTGAGCGTAGTGACGGTTTTCGGTCTCGTACTCGACGTGCGCGGTGTTGATGGTGATGCCGCGTGCTTTTTCTTCTGGTGCCGCGTCGATCTGGTCGTAGGCCTTGGCTTCGCCGCCGAATTTCTTCGACAGGACGGTCGCGATTGCAGCCGTCAGCGTGGTTTTGCCGTGGTCAACGTGACCGATGGTGCCGACGTTTACGTGCGGCTTGGTCCGTTCGAATTTACCTTTTGCCATTTCAGACTCCTAAGATCTAACGATATTTTTGAGAATTACCAGGCACACCTGACGGACGAGTGCAACGCGACTGCCGTACAAAATTCTGGTGCCCTTGACGTGGATTGAACACGTGGCCTCTCCCTTACCAAGGGAGTGCTCTACCACTGAGCTACAAGGGCTGATTTGGTGCGATGTTCAACTTGCACACCGCAAAACACTGGAGCGGGTGAAGGGAATCGAACCCTCGTCGTAAGCTTGGAAGGCTTCTGCTCTACCATTGAGCTACACCCGCGAGGTACAACTTCAATTCGACTTCACGATCTTCTTTTGGTGGTGGGGGCTGGATTCGAACCAGCGTACTCAGAGAGGGCAGATTTACAGTCTGCTGCCTTTAACCACTCGGCCACCCCACCGCGAAGAACCGCAGAGTATGAAGCAAGCTCAACGTACTGTCAATCAGGTTTGGGTAGAAGGTTTTTCCACTTCGCCTGACAGCGTTGCTTCGGGGCGTGATTGTAACGGTCGGACTCTAAAGCCGCAAGGGTCATTTTGCGCGGCGTGAAAAAAACTTGGTTTGTTCGTCAAGCCGGCGCCAGTGCGGCCAGCACCTGCGCCTTGAGCGCCTTGATCAGCGCCGTCTCGTCCGGCGGCACGCCTTCGGGCGCCGTGAAGATGCGGTCGGCGTAGAACAGCCCCAGCTGCGCCTTGCCCACCACCAGCGGCAGCACGATGAAACTCTCGGCGTCCGGCAGCAGCGTCTTGTACCAGGCCGGCAGCAGGTCGCGGATCTTGGGGCTGAAGGCGTCCGGGATCATCATGTCGGCATTGTTTTCCAGCGCCAGGTGGAACAGGTCGCGCGTGAATGCGCACGGGAACGTGAAGCCGGCCTGCAGCTCGGCCTTGTTGTCCCCCAGCGAGGCACGTGCCCGGAAGGTGCCGGTCCGGCCGTCCCGCAGGCAGATGGTGGCAAAGCGAAAGCCCAGCGCGCCGTACAGCGTTTCAAGCACCGCCATGATGACGTCGTTGGCGTTGGCGGCCGACCCGCCCAGCACCGACACATCCTGCACACCGGCCAGCAGCAGGTCGCGCGCATTCTTCGGCTTGCCACTGGGGTAGAACTCGCCTTCGTCGGCCTCGCCTGCGTCGAGCATCGCCAGTGCCAGCACGTTCGGCAGGCTGCTGCCGGCCTTCGGGTCGGTCTTGGGGGCGCGCTCCATGTTCATGCTCTGCAGCATGCCGTTCATGCTTTCCTGGACGGTGTCGAACAGCGCTGCCAGCCCGGGCATGTCGAGCCCGAGCGCCGCGCCGTAGCGCGCCAGCAGCGCCGCGGCCTCGGGCGCATTGGCCGGATCGTGGTGATGGCCCATCAGGCGCGCCACGTCCTGGCTGAACGCGGCCACCTGGCGCATCCACTCGGCGCGTTCTGGCGCGACCGTGAGCGTGCCAGGCGGGGGCGAGGCCTGGGCTTCGATGATCAGCGCAGGCAATTGCCATTCGCGCAGCACGGCCTCGGACAGGGCCTCGAAGGTGCAGCCAAGGATCAGGCGCGACGCTTGCGCGTGGGTGTGCTTGCCGGTGGCGACCAGGGCCGCGATCTCGCGGTAGCGCTCCGGCTCGTGGCTGGCCAGCAGCATTGGCCCCAGGTTTTTGAACAGCGCGCAGATCCCCGCTTCTTCTGCGCCCGGATGGGGGCTGCGGTGCGCCATTTCCTGGCCCACCAGGCTGGCGCACAGCGCCGCCTGAAGTTCGACCCGCACGCCGTGCTCGGCCACGTCGAGCGCGTCGACCAGCAGCATCGCCAGCGCGGCGGCGCGCACATTGTCAAAGCCCAGCAGGGAGATGGCGCGCGAAATCGTCGTCACCGGCGCGCCCAGCTGCGTGCGATACGCCACCGTGTTCGACAGGCGCAGGATGCGCTGGGTCAGCGCCACATCCGCCATCACGTAATACGCGAGATCGGCCGAGCCTTCATCGACGCTGTAGCCCATGCCGATCACGCGCGTCATGGTGCCGCCGAGACTGAACATGCGCTCCGTGCCGCTCAGCTTGCGCATCAGCGCGTCACGCACCCGACCCGAGGCGGGGTGGCCGTGTGCGCCGTGGGGAAGATCGGCCATCGTCAGCCTGCCTTGGGCGGCGGCATGCGCAGCCCCTGGCGCACGCCCTGATCGTGCTGCTTGAGCACTTGCTGGAACAGCGCCGCCAGCGCCGGCAGCTTGGGATTGAGCGGGTCGAGCTTGCGCACATTGCCGATCAGGGTCGGAACCTGGCCACCGAGCCGCTCGTCCCAGCCGCCTGCTTCCAGGCAGCGCAGCACCGCCAGCGTGGCATTGAACGCCACCGACGGGTTGTTCGGCAGCTTGTGCGCTGCCTCGAGCATCAGCGTAACCGCGCCCCGGTAATCGCCGCTCTTGGCGCGCGCGGCGCCGCTGGCGACCAGGTCGACCACGTGCTGGCGGCTTTCCTGGACCATCGAGCGGGCCAGCTCGCCCTTGCCCGCGCTTTCCATCACGCCCACGGCGCGCGCCATCACGGCCTCGTCGCCGGCATTGCGCATCACGTCGCGCACGACCGAGCAGGCGCCCTCTTCCATGTCATGGTCGAGGCATGTGCGGGCCAGCTCGAGCTTGATGTCGACCGACACGCCCGGCGCATCCTGGCAGGCCGCCACCGCCGTGGTCAACGATTCGCCCAGGCGCACCTCGTTGCCGGTGTATTCGTGCACCAGGGCTGATGCAACCGCGCTGCACAGCGCCGTCGTGGTGCGCCCGCCCATCGTGCGGTCGAGATCGCGCACGACAGCCGCCGCGCCCACCGGATCGCCCTTGCCCACCAGCGTGCGCACCAGTTTGACGTGGTCTTCGGGATCGCGAAACTCGGAATACTTGGCCTTGCTCACCACCTGGCGCAGCGACTTTTCGGCGGTGTCGATGTCGCCCGCATCGAAGGCAATGTCGGCCAGCGTGCGCAGGCGCCGCACCGCGTGGGGCGAGACGGCCACGGCGTCGGCAAGCACGGCCTGCGCCTTCTCGAGCTCGCCAGCCGCGGCGTGGGTGCGCGCCAGCCAGTCGAAGGCGTCGACGAAATTGCGGTTGGTGTCGACCAGCTCTTCGAGAATGTCTTTGGCTTCGGCCAGGCGCTTGCGCACGAACAGCGTCTTGGCCAGCCCCAGCCGGGCCCAGGCAATCGCCTTGATCTCGACCAGGTGCCGATAGATGGGTTCGGCCAGCTCGGCCTGCCCCAGAAACATGTGCAGCTCGGCGCGCAGGCGCAAAAAGTCGATGGCATAGCGCGTGTGCAGGCGCTGGCCCTCGATGCAGGCGGCGATCGCCTCTACCTGGTCGCCTGCCTCCATCAGCGTGAACACGGGCAGGAAGGCATTGCGCTTGTCGAGCGCGCGCCCGATGCGTTCGAGCAGGCGGTCGGCGGTGAACGGCTTGAGGACGTAGTCGGTCGGCGCCAGCTCGGCCGCACTGACCACCTTGCTGTGGTTGCCTTCTGCGGTGACCATGAAGAACATCGTGGCCAAGCGCATCAGCTTGTGGTGGCGCAGGTCTTCCAGCAACTGCTGGCCATCCTGGCCGCCTTCGAGGTCGTATTCGCACAGGATGAGGTCGAACTGGCGCAGGCCCAGGTGCTTGATCGCCTGGTTGGACGTGCTGGCGTGCTCGATCCGGGTCAGGCCGCACAGCGTGAGCATGCTGTGGATGCTGGCGCGCATTCCTGCATGGGGCTCGATGATCAGGGCCGTCAGGCCTTCCAGTTCGTTCATTGTGGTCCGTATTGGCCTGCGATGGGCGTGGTGCGGCTGCATGGGCGCGCAGTATCGACCCAGTATATTACGGCGCAGAACGAATTAAATGAAATTGGCATGATGCGCCGTTTCAGGGCCAGCTACGGCGCATAAAAACGACAGCTGGAGAGCGCTTATTGAACGGGCTGGCGGCTGTCGCACTCGCCCTTGCCGGCGCCGACGACGATGTTCTGGTAATGCACCTCGTACTTGCCGGCCGTCAGTTTGTCGAGCGTGAACGTGGCACGCGGCTGCACGAAGGCGTGGCGCACGTTCGCGCGCCGCTCCAGGTCGTACAGCTTGACGAACACCGGCGACGCGTTCGCGCTATTGTCGAGCGTCACCTGCATCCCGGCGCCCTCGTTACCCACCGGGTAGCCCGGCAGATAGGCCGATTCGGCCGGCCACGGCTCGCCGCCTGGCGCCGCCAGGGTTTGCAGGTCGGTGCTGCAATCGGGCGCGCGGTCGAGCACCACCAGCTGGGCGATGCCGAGCGTGCGAACGGCAGGCATACCGCGGCCGGCCCAGGTATCCGGCGCGGGTGCGGGCTCGGCGGCTGCAGTTGCCCGCGTTGCTGCGGCTGTCGGCGGTGTGCTGGCCAGCACGCTGACGGGCTTCTGCACGCCGCTCCAGGCCAGCGCGTCGGGCATCATGCCCGGTTGCTGCAAGAGCAGGACGGCAGTCGCGGCGCCGGCCACAAAACAGGTAACCAGGCCCAGCCACCAGCGCGGGTCGCGCATCAGGCGCGCGCGGCGCGGCTTGTGGGCTGACGGGGCGTCGCCCGCGTCGCCGCCCTTGCGCAGCTGGCCGTCCTTGGCGTTCGAGCTTTCCAGCCACTCGACTTCCCATTCTTCGGACGCGATCCACTCGTCGTGCTCCTTGCGGCGCACCGGATCGGCCAGGACGTTGTAGGCCGAATTGACAACCGCCATGATGCGGGCGGCCTTTTCGTCGCCCGGATTCTTGTCCGGATGGTATTTCTGGCTCAGCGCCTTGTACGAAGCACGAATGACTTCCTGGGGCGCGTGACGCGACACCTTCAGGTTGTCATAGTGTGTGTGAATCTTGGCCATGGTGTGTCAAATCTGCCCGCTGATGCCTGCCATTGATGCTACGTCCTCGGCCAAGGCGGATGGCCGGACCCTGGCACTGGAATGTCGTACAGCTTAGACGCAATTGTGTCCGTTGTGCAAGATATCACAATTGTCACAGACGATGACTGCGGTCGGCCTGGGCGATTGCATCGGGCAATGTTACAGCCTGCCCGACCACCAGTACCTTGAATAATTCGCCCATTTCCGCTGGTGAAACGAGCTTTTGCACGGCGCGCGACTGCGGCAGGAAACGCAACGCATCTTCAGGGTTGTTTTCAAGCAACAATTCACCGATCCCGCCGCCGATCAGGAACGCCGCCTGGCTCATATAAGCCAGCACCGGCAGGCCGGCATCCTGGGCCGCCAGCGCCATCGCCGTGAAATCGACGTGCGCGGTAATGTCCTGCAGGCCCGGCAGATAGAACGGATCGGGGTGCGCGTGGTGGCGGTAGTGGCACATCAGGGTGCCGCCGATGCGCTGGTCAAGGTAGTACTCGTGGGCCGGGAACCCGTAGTCGAACAGGATCGCCGCGCCACGGCCGCCCGCGAACATCGCCGCCAGCGAACCCATGAAGCCGGCGCCGACCGGGTGCAGCTCGGTGACATAGCCTTCGATCATCTGTTCATGATCTAGCACCTTGCGCACCAGTTGCTCGTGCAAGGCCGCGTCGAGCGGCGCCTGGACAAAGGCGAACGCACCGTCCTCGATCGTGACCATCTGACGGCGCCAGCCGTCCCGTGTGCGGATCACCAGCTCGACCGGCATCGCATCGAGCACTTCGTTGGCCAGCACCACACCGCTGAAGTGCTCTGGCATGGCGTCCTGCCAGCGTACCTGCGGCAGATCGGCCAGGTTGGCCTGCTGGCGCGCGCGCAGCTCGCCCGACAATTCGATGATCGTGTACGAGTTGACGGCGACGCCCTGACGCGCCAGCGCAGCCAGCACATCGCGCGCCAGGCGGCCGGTGCCGGCGCCGAACTCGATGATGTCGGGCGCGCTTTGGGCGATAATAGCGGCTGCCACGCGCGCCACCGTTGCCCCGAACAGCGGCGTCATCTCGGGCGCGGTGATGAAATCGCCCTCGGCGCCGAGCTTGGCGGCGCCGCCGCTGTAATACCCGAGGCGCGGCGCGTACAGCGCCAGTTCCATGAACCGCGAAAACGCGATCTGCCCACCGGATTGTTCGATCTCGTCAGCGATGCGCTGTTGCAGGGCGTGGGACGCGGCCAGGGCGTCGTGGTCGGGGGTGGGCAGGGACATGCCGGCATTGTAGCCAGATTCGCTTTTATCAACAATTTACTGCCTGACGTTCAGGCTTGATCACCCATGATGACCGACACAGTTCCAACCGCCCTGCCCCGGGTCGCGCTGGTGACCGGCGCCGGCCGCCGCCTCGGGCGCGCCATTGCGCTGGGCCTGGCCAGGGCCGGCTGGGATCTCGCGCTGCACTACCGCCATTCCGAACAGGATGCGATCGCCACCCGCGACGCCATCCTGGCGCTGGGCCGGCGCGCCGTACTGCTGCAATGCGACCTGGCCGACGATGTGGCCGTGCGCCTGCTGGCGGGCCGCGCCATCGATGCGCTCGGCGCGTTGACGTGCATCGTGAACAACGCGTCGTTGTTCGAATACGACAGCGCCACCGACTTTTCGCCGGCGCTGTTAAACGCGCATATGGCCGCGAATGTCACAGCGCCAGTGCTGCTGGCGCAGGCGCTGCATGCGGCCACGCCGCAAGGCGAGCAAGCCGTCGTCATCAACCTGCTCGACCAGAAACTGTACAATCTCAACCCGGATTTTCTGTCGTACACCTTGTCCAAGGCAGCGCTGCACGCGGCCACCACGATGCTGGCGCAAGCGCTGGCGCCGACCGTGCGCGTGGTGGGCGTGGCGCCCGGCATCACGCTGGTCTCGGGCGAGCAGAGCGAGGAAGGTTTCACGCATGCGCACCGCGCCACGCCGCTGGGGCGCTCCTCGACGCCGCAGGACATTGCCGACGCGGTCGTGTATGCCGCCAGCGCCCGCGCGTTGACGGGCACGACCCTGCTGGTCGATGGCGGCCAGCACCTGACGCCATCGACGCGCGACGTCATGTTCCTGACCGAACCACGCAACGACGAACCCAACAACCGTAGCACCGAATCATCTATCCAAAAGGCTTAACCATGTTGTCCGCCCTGTCCCACCCGAGCTTGCGCAATTGCCGCCGGCTGTTCCTGCGCAATTACGAAGTGATGATCAATATCGGCGTGCACGATTTCGAAAAGAAGGGCGAGCAACGTGTGCTGATCAATGTTGAGCTGTACATTCCGCTTGAGATGTCGACGCCGAAGGCCGATCAATTGTCTGAAGTGGTCGACTACGACTTCATGCGCGAGACGGTGGCCCAGCGCATTTCCAAGGGCCATATCCACCTGCAAGAAACACTGTGCGACGACATGGTCCAGGCCATGCTGGCCCATCCGCGCGTGCGCGCGGCGGGCGTGTCGACGATGAAACCCGACGTGTATGCCGATTGCGAAGGCGTCGGTGTCGAAGTATTCCGTATCAAGGACGAAGCATGAACGAAACCGTTATCGAGCGCCTGACCGAGGCGGACTTCCCGCTGGGCGAGGCCGCCCCCGTGATCGACGCCAAAAAGCAGGAAAAGATCGCCCACGAAAACCACAAGCTGCACAAGCGCCTGTGCCGCCAGGTCGGCCAGGCCATTGGCGACTTCAACATGATCGAAGACGGCGACAAGGTGATGGTGTGCCTGTCGGGCGGCAAGGACAGCTACGCACTGCTGGACATCCTCCTGACGCTGCGCGAACGCGCGCCGATCCACTTCGACATCGTCGCGGTCAACCTCGACCAGAAGCAGCCGAACTTCCCGGCCGACATCCTGCCGGCCTACCTGGACAAGCTCGGCGTGGACTACCACATCGAAAACCAGGACACCTACAGCATCGTCAAGCGCCTGATCCCGGAAGGCAAGACCACCTGCTCGCTGTGTTCGCGCCTGCGCCGCGGCATCCTGTACCGCGTCGCTGATGAGCTGGGCTGCAACAAGATCGCGCTGGGCCACCACCGCGACGACATCCTCGAAACCTTCTTCCTCAACATGTTCTTCGGCGGGAAGCTGAAGGGGATGCCGGCCAAGCTGGTGTCGGACGATGGCAAGCACATGGTGATCCGCCCGATGGCGTATGTGAAAGAGGCTGATACCGAGCGCTATGCTGAGGTAAAAGGCTTCCCGATCATCCCGTGCGACCTGTGCGGCTCGCAAGAGAACCTGCAGCGCAAGCAGATCAAGAACATGCTGCGCGAGTGGGAGAAAAAACATCCCGGGCGCGTGGAAAGCATTTTCTCGTCGCTGTCGACCGTGGTGCCATCGCATCTGATGGACCGTAGCCTGTTCGGTTTCGCGGATCTGAAGACGGATGGCGTGGCCAATCCGCTGGGGGATATCGCGTTTGATGAAGAGCCGTGCTCGACGCCGGTGGCGGGGACGATTTCGTTGACGCAGCTTTGATTTTCAAAGCCGGGGTCAGGTCTGACATTTGGACACGGCCTCAGCATCAAAGCCGGGGTCAGGTCTGACATTTGGACACGACCTCAGCATTAACCATGCGGTTTCGCTTTCTCGAAAGCAGCAACCGCCCGGCTGACTATTTTGGTCGAGACGCCAAAGGCGGTTGCAATCTGCGGCATGGTATAGGCGGTTGATCGGTAGGCGCGCGCCATTGCCTCATCCCTGGCGGGATAGGTGTTCTGATAGTCAAGCAAGGGAAGCGCCACTGCGCGCCGCGTCGCGCGCTTGGTTTCCAAGAGCGCTTCAGATCGCTGCATCTGCTGATGCTCCGATATGAAAACGTCGTCCCCCAGCAGGATTTGATGGCGGGTGGCATCCAGCGGGTTTGCTTGCCCGACACCCGCCAGTACAAACGCCTGATATGCCTCAATGGCGCTGGTGCGTGTGTCACCGAAGCGCTCCAGGAGCCGGTCGCGCGCCAACCATTCAGGCGGTGTTTCATCCCCGACAAAATAACGATGACTGCTCCATCGCCATTGATCCAGCGCTTCGACGACATGTGCACGTAGTGGATTCAACACGATGTACCGGGACACTTCCAGAAGATAACTTTCCTTCTGCACCAGGATCGCCTTGTAGCGCCCTTGAAACAAGTGCCCGACGAGATCATGCCGTCGATTGACATGCTGCGAATACACCCCGTTGAGCTGACGCATGCATTGCGCAAGATTTGCTTCGACCGTTTCGATCAGCAGATGGTAGTGATTGGTCATCTGGCAAAAGCTATGGATAACGCAGTGGTGGCGTTCACACACCTTCGCAAGAACCTCCAACCAAATCCGGCGATCGGCTTCATCGCGATAGATCGTGTTACGCCGGTTACCGCGCGACGTCACATGGTACAGCGCACCGGGAAAGTCGAGTCTGAGTGGTCGTGTCATCCGGCGACGCTACCGGATACGGGATACCTGGCGCTGAGATTGCTCAGCATCCAAGAAGCTAGGGAGGATATCGACCAAGGCCGAGCTCGTGTCCGAATGTCAGACCTGACCCCGGCTTTGGATGCAAATGTCAGACCTGACCCCGGCTTTGATCCGACCAAGGCCGAGCTCGTGTCCAAATGTCAGACCTGACCCCGGCTTTGGATGCAGCTTGATTCAGTTCAAGCGCCCATTGACACCACCGATGCTGTAACGCCCCGCGCCCAGCAGCGCGACCGCCATTGCAGCAAAGAAGAACATCCCCTGCAATTCCAGCGCCCAGCCGCCGGTTTCGTTGAGCGTGAAGAACTGGCTTGTGTGCGCCAGCAGCACGGCGACGATCATGTTGATGGCCACGATCAGCGCGGCAGGACGCGTGAACAGGCCAAACAAAATGAGCAGCGGTGCGACGACTTCGCCGATGTACACCCCGTAACCAAACACCGCAGGCAAGCCGGCTTTGGCCAGCATGTCGGCCACGAAGCCGATGCCGCCGCTCAGTTTGGCGACGCCGTGGAACAGCAGCATCGCGGCCAGGGCGACGCGCAGCATCAGTTTGCCGGCGTCGTTGTTGTTGGTATTCAGTTGTGTGGTCGTGGTGTGCATGATCGTTCTTTCGTAAATGAAAACAAGGTAAATGATTAATTGAACGCGTAGGCATCCATGGCCAGTACGCCATGTTCGACACTCGTGTGCAGCACGGACGCCCTGGCGTCCAGCCCGGCCGCGCCCATTGCCACGAACAGCGGCAGCAGATGTTCTTCGGTCGGATGGTTTTTTGCGGCCATCGGCGCCAGCTGGCGGTAGTCCAGCAAGGCGGCGCGGTCATTCGCCATCAGTCGCTCGCGCATCCAGGTGCCGAAGTCGCTGACCCAGGCTGGCGGCGGCGCATCGGCGCTGTGCCCGCGGATTTCATACAGGTTGTGCGTCAGCGATCCCGAGCCGATCACCAGCACGCCCTCCTGGCGCAAGGCCTGTAGCGCCAGGCCCAGTTGCTGATGCAGCGCGGGTGCGGCGCCATGCACGATCGAAATCTGCATCACCGGCACATCGGCCGCCGGATACATCAGGCTGAGCGGCACCCACGCGCCATGGTCCAGGCCCCGTGTCGCGCTGCGCCCGACCGGGATACCGGCCGCGTCGAACAGCGCCGCCGCGCGTGCCGCAGCGGCAGGCGCGCCCGGTGTCGGATAGCGCATGTCGAACAGCGCTTGCGGGAAGCCACCAAAGTCGTGGATCGTTTCCGGCTGGGTGGCCAGCGAGACGGCCGGGCCGCCAGCGGTTTCCCAGTGCGCCGAGACGACCGCAATCGCGCTCGGCCGTGGCAATGTCTGGCCCAGGCCCTGCAGGAAGCGGCGTGCCGGGCTGTCCTGCAGCGCAAGCATCGGCGAGCCGTGTGAGACAAAGATCGTGGGCAAATTCATGGTGCACCTCGTTAAATGATGCATCTATCGTACCCATGTCCCTGACGTTGATAAAGCAGGGGAACGTGGTTAGACTGTTTCCATTTGATTGACAATCTCGCCCAATGGACTTGCTCGGCTCGATGAAAACCTACGTTGCCGTGGTCGACAGCGGCAGCTTCGCCGCTGCGGCGCTCCGGCTGGACGTGTCACGCGCGATGGTGTCCAAGCAGGTGCAAAAGCTCGAAGAGCATCTGGGCACGCGCCTGCTGAACCGCACCACGCGGCGCCTGAGCCTGACGGAAACGGGCCGCGCCTTCCACGAGCGCAGCGTGCAGATTCTGGGGGACGTGAACGAGGCCGAACAGATTGCCGGCCAGATGACGACGCTGCCGCGCGGCGTGCTGCGCGTGACGATTCCACTGTCCTACGCCCAGCACCGCCTGGGCAGCATCATCGGTGCGTACACCCAGGCCTACCCGCAGGTACAGCTCGATATTGCGCTGTCCGACCGCAAGGTCGACCTGGTCGAAGAAGGCTTCGACGTGGCGATCCGGATCGGCGCCCTGCCCCAGTCGGACTTGATCGCACGCAAGCTGGGCGTCGCGCGTAGTATCGTGTGCGCCTCGCCCGCCTATCTGGCGGCGCACGGTACGCCGCAGACGCCGCACGACCTGAGCCAGCATACGTGCCTGAGCTACTCATTGAGCGGGGGCGGCGCCGACTGGCGCCTGGAATCCGCAGGCGAACATCTCACCGTGCCGGTGAATGGCCCCATCAGGGCCGACAATGGCGACATGATCCGCCTGGCGGCGCTCGCCGGGGCCGGCATTGTGTTCCAGCCGCACTTTATCGTGGGCGAGGATCTGGCGGCCGGGCGGCTGGTGCAGGTGCTGCCCGGCTGGGAGTCAGCCGAGCTGGGCATTCATGCGCTCTATCCAAGCCGCAAGCACTTGTCGGCCAAGGTGCGCACCTTCGTCGACTTCGTCGTGGCCGCGCTGGCCTGAACCGCCGCGGCCAGCGGCATCAGTACAGCACCACCGAGCGGATCGATTCGCCGCTCTTCATCAGGTCGAACCCTTCATTGATGCGTTCGAGCGGCAGGCGGTGCGTGATCAGGTCGTCGATATTGAGCTTGCCTTCCATATACCAGTCGACGATCTTCGGCACATCGGTGCGGCCACGCGCGCCGCCAAAGGCCGAACCGCGCCACTCGCGGCCCGTCACCAGCTGGAATGGCCGGGTCGCGATTTCTTCGCCAGCCGCTGCCACGCCGATGATGAACGATTTGCCCCAGCCCTTGTGCGTGCATTCCAGCGCCTGGCGCATCGTGTTGACGTTGCCAACGCACTCGAAACTGTAGTCGGCGCCGCCATCGGTGATCTGCACGATCGCGTCGACGACATTCTCGACTTCTTTTGGATTGATGAAATGGGTCATGCCGAACTTGCGCGCCATGTCCTGGCGCGCCGGGTTGATGTCGACACCGATAATCTTGTCGGCGCCCACCATTTTTGCGGCCTGGATCACGTTCAAACCGATACCGCCCAGACCGAACACGACCACGTTGGCGCCCGCTTCGACCTTGGCCGAAAACAGCACCGCGCCCACGCCGGTCGTCACGCCGCAACCGATGTAGCAGACCTTGTCGAACGGGGCATCTTCACGGATTTTCGCCAGTGCGATTTCCGGCACCACGATGTAGTTCGAGAAGGTTGACGTGCCCATGTAGTGAAACAGCGGCTTGCCATCGAGCGAAAAACGGCTGGTCGCGTCCGGCATCAGGCCGCGGCCCTGCGTGCTGCGGATCGCCTGGCACAGGTTCGTCTTTTGCGACAGACAGAATTTGCACTGGCGGCATTCCGGCGTGTAGAGCGGAATGACGTGGTCGTCTTTCTTCAAGCTCGTCACGCCAGGCCCCACATCGACCACGATGCCCGCGCCTTCATGGCCCAGGATCGCCGGGAACAGCCCTTCCGGATCAGCGCCGGACAGCGTGTAGTAATCGGTATGACAAATCCCGGTTGCTTTAAGTTCAATCAGTACTTCGCCCTCGCGCGGACCTTCCAGATCGACTTCTTCGATGGTCAATGGCGCGCCGGCGCGCCAGGCAATGGCTGCTTTGGTTTTCATGGTGATGGTCTCTGGCTCAGTAAAAAATGGAATGCCGCCATTCTGCAGGCGCGAGCAGGGCGACCGACGCCGCCCGGCCGGAAATGGCAGGATTTGGTGCAATAATGACCGGATCTTCGCCACTGACCGCCCTGCCGATGCCTTCTGCGCCACCTCTGGACACCATCACCGTCGACATCGTCGTCTACCCCGGCTTCAAGGCAATGGAAGCAATCGGCCCCATGTCGGTGTTCGAGTACGCCAATCTGCACCTGGCGCGGCAAGGCAAGGCGGCCGGCTACGATGTGCGCGTGGCGTCCTTCAAGACCGGGTCGATCCGCTCGGACACCCTGATGTCGCTCGAGGCCACGAAGGTGGTCAACACCCTCGCCCTGCCCCACACCGCGATGGTGGTCGGTGCGCGCCACATCCAGGCTGCGCTGGTCGAAAGCGCCGCCCTGATCGACTGGATCCGCGACGCCGCCCCGCGCCTCGAACGCCTGAGCGCCCTGTGCTCGGGCGCGTTCTTCCTGGCCGCCGCCGGCGTGCTCGACGGCAAACGGGCCACCACGCACTGGGGCGTGGCCGATCGCCTGCAGGCGAATTTTCCGGCCATCGACATCGATGCCGACGCCATCTTCATCCGCTCCGGCAATGTCTGGACCTCGGCCGGCGTCACGGCCGGCATGGACCTGGCCCTCGCGCTGGTGGAACAGGACTTTGGGCGCGCACTGGCGCTGGACGTGGCCACCGAGATGGTCGTCTACCTGAAGCGCCCGGGTGGCCAGTCGCAGTTCAGCGCCCACCTGCTCAGCGAGCGCACGGCGAAACCGACGATCCGCGAGCTGCAGGCCTGGATTCTGGAGAACCTGCACGAGCGCCTGTCGGTCGCCCAGCTGGCGGCCAAAGCGATGATGAGCGAGCGCCACGTCGCCCGCGTATTCCAGCAAGAGGTAGGCATGAGCACGCAGGAATTCATCGAAACCTGCCGCTTCGAGCGCGCCACGCAGTTGCTGGCCGATGTGGCGCTGCCGCTGAAGACGGTCGCGGCGCGTGCTTGCTTCAGCGACGAGGCGCAGATGCGACGGGTGTTCCTGAAAAAGCTGGGGATTGCGCCGAAAGTGTATCGCGAACGCTTCGCCACCACGGGTGTCGCGGCCGATCGCGCCGCCAACGCGCACGACAACTGACCGCCCCGTGCTACGCTGTTTTTAACCACATCCACGCTGAAAGACTGCGATGCAATTTTCCCTGACACGACCCTTGCAACTGTTGGGACAAATGGCACTGGCCGCTGCCCTGCTCGCGCCCTGCGCTGCCATGGCTGAGCCCGACATGATCTACCTCGTGCGCCACGGCGAAAAAGCCGCCGACGGCAACGACCCGTCGCTCACGCCGCAAGGCCGGCAACGCGCGCAGAATATCGCAACGATGCTGCACCGCGCCGGCATTCAGGCCATCTTCAGCAGCGCCACCGCCCGCACGCTCGAGACGGCGAAACCGCTGTCTGCGTCACTCGGCCTGCCCGTGCAGCAATACGAGGCAGGCAGGCCAGAGGCGCTGGTCGCCAAGGTCAAGGCGCTGCAAGGGCCGGTGCTGGTGGTGGGGCATTCCAATACCCTGCCGGAACTGGTGCGGCTGTTCGGCGGTGCGCCAGGGACCGAGATTGGGGACAACGAATTTGACCGGGTGTATCAGCTGGTCAATGGTGCCGATGGCAAAGTGACGACGGTATTGTTGACGTCGTTGCCGGCAACGCCGTAACGCCTGCCTGTCAGAATCGCAGCGGCGATGACATCGAACAGATAGTCGCTGCGTGCCGAGAACGAGGCCTGATCGCCAATCCAGCCCAGCGCTCCGATCAACGCAAACATATCGCTGCCCGTCATGTTCTTGTCCGCCGTTCCCACTGCCTGCGCGCGCGTCAGCAGGCGGGTGCCAGCGCTGCGCAGGTTGTCGCACGACGTGTGCAATGCCGAGTTGACGTCGGAAAGTGCAGCCGCCATCAACGTGACCACGCCGCTATAAATCCGGACAAACGCTACCGCCTCGCGTAGCCACGTAACGAGCGCGTCATCAGCACTGACGGCGGACTCGAGTGCTTCGGCTTTTTGCGTCAGTTCTTCAAGCGAACTTCTGAGCAACGCGTCGAGCAGGGATTCCCGTGTCGGAAAATGACGAAAAAGGGTCGCCGGTCCCACCCCAGCCCTGCGCGCGATGTCGCGCATCGACGCATCGACACCAGCTTCGGCGATGACGACCCGCGCGGTCTCCAGAAGTTGGTCATAGTTTTCTTTCGCATCGGCCCGCATAAACACTCCTTGACAATCGGATCACTGATCCACATCATATGGATCAGTGATCCTTTTATTGTAGCGCCGCTGCAGCGGGGATGACAACAAGGAGCGACATGCGTTATCAAATTTTGGGGCGCCATACTGGCCAGCGTGTTTCCGAATTGGTGCTGGGCACCGGTCGCCGGAAGGATCAACCATGATCACACTGTATTACCACAGGGGTGCATGCTCGACGGCGAACCACTTTGCACTGGAAGAAAGCGGCGTCGCTTACCAGGCGATCGAGGTCAATCTGAGGGCAAAGAATGACCCGTTGACAGAGCAGGTCCGTGCACTTAATCCGATGGGCATGACTCCCGTGCTGGTCCTGAGCGACGGTACCGTGCTCACACAGAACAGCGCGACGTTGCCGTTCATCGCCGATCTCGCGCCATCCAGAAAACTCTTGCCCGAGCGGGGAACGCGCGAGCGCCATGAGGCGGAGCAGTGGCTTGGTTTTATCGCATCGGACCTTCATCCAAGAATGGTAGAAGTTGCCTGGATCTGGGCCGAGAAAGATGACGCAATACAAGCGCGTCTGCGCTCGTATTATGACGAACGTGTTTCCCTGCCACTCAGGGTCCTGGAAAATCACCTGACAGACCGCCAATTCATTCTGGGGGAAGCCTATTCAGTGATCGACGCTTACGCGGTTGTTGCTCTGGGATGGTCAGTGCCATGTCAGGTCTCGCTGGACCCTTATCCAAACATTCGCGCGCTGATCGCCAGGGTAGAAGCACGCCCCGTCATCCGGCACGTCAGGCAGATCGAAGGTCCGCTTGACTGGGATGCCGATAAAGCGCGCTGACGCGCTCGACGCGGCCGACGCGCGCTGCCGATCAGGCGCGATCGCCGGTCCCGTCGTACATACCCCCGCACGGCAGCGCCCGCCGTCGTGCAGAATCGACAAGATTGCGTCACAATCAGATGTCGTCGCGTAGTCGACGACCATCACTCGCAACATACCATCATGCATTCACTAGGAGGCTTACCATGCGCTGGGAAACACCTGAAGCAATTGATTTCCGTTGGGGTTTTGAAATCACCATGTACGTGCTGAACCGTTGATGTTTAATTCCGGCAGGTACCAATGAACGATCCTGTCATCGGTACCTGCCACTCCGGTTATCAGCGATAACCATGTGAAAGGTTGGATACGCTGTTGAAAATCCGCATTCTTGGTTCGGCAGCGGGAGGTGGTTTTCCGCAGTGGAATTGTAATTGTCTGAACTGTGATGGCATCCGCAACGGCACCATCCAGGCTGTAAGCCGCACCCAATCCTCGATCGCCGTGAGCGACGATGGCATCGACTGGGTACTGGTCAATGCATCCCCCGATATCCTGGTGCAAATCCGCGCCACACCCGCCCTGCAACCTGCCCGCGCCGTGCGCGACACCGGTATTGCGGCTGTGCTGCTGATGGACGCCCAGATCGACCACGTGACTGGCTTGCTGATGCTGCGCGAGCGCGGCACGCCCCTGCCCCTGTATGCGACCGCCGAGGTGCTGGCCGACCTGTCGCAAGCGCTGCCTTTGACGCGCGTGCTTGGCCATTATTGCGGCGTCGAGCCGCACACGCTGGCGATCGATGGCCAGCCGTTCCCGATTGCGCCGCTGCGCGACACGACGTTCCTGCCCGTTCCGCTGTCGAGCAAGGCCCCGCCTTATTCGTCGCACCGCAACGACCCGCACCCGGGCGACAATATCGGCCTGATGCTGCACGACAGCGCCAGCGGTGCGCGCGTGTTCTACGCGCCCGGACTGGGCCAGATGACCGATGCGGTGGAAGCGGCGATGCGCCAGGCCGATGTGCTGCTGGTCGACGGCACCTGCTGGAGCGACGACGAAATGATCACGCTCGGCCTGTCGAAAAAAACGGCCCACATGATGGGCCATCTGCCGCAGTCCGGACCGGGCGGCATGATCGAGGTGCTGGCGCGCATGCCGGCGCGCCGCAAGATCCTCATCCACATCAACAACAGCAATCCGATCCTGCGCGAAGATTCGCCCGAGCGTGCCGAACTGGCCACGCACGGCATCGAGGTCGCGTTCGACGGCATGGACATTACCTTATGACGCCCTCCCCCGATAGCAGCGACCAGCTGGCGCCCTGGTCGCGCGCCGAATTCGAACAGCAGTTGCGGGCGATGGGCAAGAGCTACCATATCCATCATCCGTTCAACCTGCGCATGAATGCCGGGCAATGCTCGCCCGAACAGCTGCGCGGCTGGATCGCCAACCGCTTCTACTACCAGTTCATCATCCCGAAAAAGGATGCGGCGATCCTGTCCAATTGCGACGATCGCGCGACGCGCCGCCTGTGGATCGCCCGCATTCTGGACCACGACGGCTACGACGATTACCAGGGCGACGCCCAGGGCGGCATGGAAGCCTGGACCCAGCTGGGCGAGGCGGCCGGTATTCCCCGCGCCGAACTGTGGTCGCTCCAGCATGTGGTGCCGGCCGTGCGCTTTGCCTGCGATGCGTATGTCGATTTTGCGCGCCGCTCGCCGTGGCAAGAGGCCGTGTGCTCGTCGCTGACCGAGATGTTCGCGCCGCAGATCCACAAGGACCGGCTGGCCGGCTGGCCAACCCAGTATCCATGGGTGGAACCGGCCGGCCTGCATTATTTCCGCAGCCGCATTCCGCTGGCCCAGCGCGATGTCGACCATGGCCTGGCCGTGACGCTCGACTATTTCACGACCAGGGCGCAGCAGGAGCGTGCACTCGAGATCCTCAAGTTCAAGCTGGACATCCTGTGGGCCATGCTGGACGCCATCGAAAAAGCCTATCCAACATGAACGATCCCCTCATCCCCGCCACACCGGCCCTGAACCGGCGCTTTCGCCTGCAATGGGAAGACGCCCAGCAGGCTTACGTGCTGCTGTACCCGGAAGGCATGGTCAAACTGAATGGCAGCGCCGGCGAAATCCTGAAATGCTGCGACGGCAAGACCACGGTCGACCAGATCGTGCACGACCTGGAAACCAGATTCCAGGCCACCGGCCTGCGCACCGATATCGAGGGCTTGCTGGCCCACGCCCACCAGCACAAGTGGATCGAATGATGCTGCCAACCGTTATTGCCGGCAGCGGTTCGCCCACTGTGTCGCCGCCATTCTGGCTGCTGGCCGAACTGACCTACCAATGCCCGCTGCACTGCGCGTTTTGCTATAACCCGCTCAATTACGATGCGGTGCGCAATGAATTGACGACGGGCGAATGGGTGCGGGTGATGCGCGAAGCGCGCGCGCTGGGCGCCGTGCAGCTGGGGTTTTCGGGGGGCGAGCCGCTGATGCGCGACGACCTCGAAGAGCTGGTCGCCGAAGCGCGCCGCCTGGGCTTTTACAGCAACCTGATCACGTCGGGTGTCGGCCTGAATGAAACCCGCATCGCGGCCCTCAAGAACGCCGGGCTGGATCATATCCAGTTGTCGTTCCAGGATTCCACCCGTGAGCTCAACGATTTCCTGAGCAGCACCAAGACGTTCGACCTCAAGCTCAAAGTCGCCAAGCTGATCAAGCAATACGATTACCCGATGGTGATGAATTGCGTGCTGCATCGCTATAACCTGCCGCATGTCGGCAAGATCATCGAGATGGCGCTGGCGCTGGGCGCCGAATACCTCGAGCTGGCCAACACCCAGTACTACGGCTGGGCCATGAAGAATCGCAACCAGCTGATGCCGACGCTCGAACAGGTGCGTGACGCCGAACGCGTGGTGGCAGAGTACCGCGAGCGGATTGGCGACGCCTGCAAGCTGCTGTTCGTGGTGCCGGATTATTTCGAGGACCGCCCCAAGGCCTGCATGAATGGCTGGGGTGCGGTGTTTCTCGGCGTGGCGCCGGACGGCGTGGCGCTGCCCTGCCACAATGCGCGCGACCTGCCGGGCCTGAACCTGCCGAACGTGCGCGACGTGGGCCTGGCCGACATCTGGCGCACCAGCACCGCGTTCAATGCGTACCGTGGTAATGACTGGATGCAGGAGCCATGCCGCAGCTGCGACGAAAAAGGGCGCGACCTGGGTGGCTGCCGCTGCCAGGCATTCATGCTCGCCGGTGACGCGGCAGCGACCGACCCCGTCTGCAGCAAGTCGCCCAAGCGCGGCGAAGTCGACAAGGTGATCCGCTTTGCCAGCCAGCGCCCGGCCGGGCTGGACAACGCCCACGTGATCGAGCAGCCGATCGTATTTCGCACGAATGCGAATTCACGCAGTCTCTTGCAGACAGACACGTAAGGCGGGTCGGTCTGCAGGAGCCAGGTTACAGCGCCGTATCCGTACGCAGCACCGGATACAGATTCAACCGCTCGTCATACGATGAATGCCGCTTGGCGAAGAACGCCAGGCGCGCCTGCGGATCCTTGGCAAACTCTGGGTCCGACGCCAGGCGCTGGGCAAATTCGGCCGCCACTTTCGGGTCGGCCGCCATCTGCTCGCGCGCCACGTCTTCGGCCACGTAGTCTTCCATGTATTCCTTGCGCTCGAAGGCCGTGTTGAACGTGCCCCAGGCCAGCAGCGAATCGGGCGCCTGCGGTTCAAACATGGCCACCACCAGCCGCGCCTTTGGCTGCGCGATCGGCACGAACAGCGAACCGGCCGTCACTGCGCGCGGCTCCGCCGTCCACTTGCCCGTGACCGTCAGGCGCTGGTGCCCTTCGACCGAGGCGGCGTCCAGCGTCGCCTTGTCGGCGCGGAAGGTCTCGACATTCGCGCGAGTAATGCCCTGGTCCAGCTTGCGGAACACGACGCCATGCTGGCGCAGCTTCTCGCCGACGATCGCCGCTTGCGCAGCCGGCACGATGTAGCCGGCGCCCGGGGCCGTCACTTCCACGTCGGCGACAACCTCGTCGCGCAGCGGCACGCGCCACACCTGCGGCTTGGTTTCATCGTAGCGCGTCATCAGGCCGCCCGAGATTTCGGACGGCTTGCGCGTGTATTCGTAGCCATTGAAATTGACCATCTCGGTCTTGTCGGTGGTGCGGTAGTTCAGCGCCACCTTCTTGTTGCCCAGTTTTGCGGCGCGCGCGTCGGCCGCGTAGGCCGCTTTTTGCCAGTCCGCGCCGTGCTTTGCGACCTGGTTCAGCACCGAGACCACGGTGTTGCGGGTGATGCGTACGCGCACCGGGTATTCTTTCCACGAGTGGGTTTCCACCAGCATCGCCATGCGGTTACGCAGCTGGAAGTAGCCGGTCGAAAAACGCGGATCCGACACGCTGTCCTCGAAGCCCGACATCGGATCGTCCTGCTTCACGAACGACATGTAGTACGACTGCGGCGTCGAGCCCTCTTTCGCGATGTCCTTGATGACATTGGTGCGCAGCGCCAGGCCAGCCTTGCGGAATTCCGCGTCGCCCGAATACACCGGCTCGACCTGGATCGAGATATCGTGCTGGAACTTGGCGCCGTTGGTCGCGTGCAGGTCGACATACGTCAGCGGATCCCAGGCGTTCACCAGGCCCAGCATCGCCTGCATTTCCGGCGCGTCGGCCTTCAGGTAGTCGCGGTTCAGGTTCAGGTTCTGGGCGGTGGTGCGCCAGCCCATTTCCACCGGGCCGCGCTGGTTCGGGCGGTTCCATTTGCCAAAGCGCTCGTGACCGTCGACGTTAAACACCGGCACAAACAGCAGCACCTGCTTGTCGAGCGCGCCCTTGCCCGCGCGGCCTTCGAGGATCTCGCGCAGCGCCAGGAAACCGGCGTCCTTGCCGTCGATTTCGCCGGCATGGATGCCGCCCTGGATCAGCGTGACGGGCAAGCCCGCCTTTTTGGCCGCCGCGGGGGTGAACACGCCGTTGTTGTTGGCCACCAGCGCCTTCATCGGGCGGCCTTCCGGCGTGATGCCGAAATCGATGCACTGGACCTGCTTCGGATACGCCTGCGCAAACGCCGCGCACAGCGCGATCGTTTCATCGTAGCGGCCCGTGGCCTGGAAGCCGGAGCGTTCCGAGATCGTCGTCAGATCGGGGGTAGCGGCGTGCGCCAGGGGGAATGCAGACAGCAGGGCCAGCAGTAACGCAGAACGAATCATCGAGAAGCTCCGGCAGGTGACAGGGAAGCCGACGATTATAGACGTGTTCTTGACGCAAAGTTAAGTTCTGGAAACACAAAGGGCGGCGCGCCGATTGGCCACGCCGCCCGTCAATACGGCTGGTCTGCTCAGCGCGGTGGTGCGCCGGGCGTCGGCCGGATCGCGATTTCTTTCACCTGCGGCCGCACGATTTCCATCGGTGCGACGCGGGCGCGGCTCGTGGTCGAGACCGGGCACGCCTGCGTCGCGCGGTAGGTCAGCGCGGCGGCCAGCAAGCCTTCGCTCTCGTCGCCCACGGGTCGCGTCAGGTCGTCGCTGACCTGGCAGGTCGGCGCGAAGCCATCGGTGAAGTCACCGAAGCCCTTGTTGTTGACGCCCTTGAACTCGATCGAGAAATAGGTCGTGCCGCAATTCGGCACCGGCGTGAAGCCGTACGGCTTGCCGCAGGTGGTGCCGCCAATCTGGATGACCTCGACGTCGGCGCCGCGCAAACCATTGATCACCGATTCGCTGGCCGAGCAGGTGCCGGCCGTGCTCAGCACCGTCACGCGTTTCAGGCCCAGCGTCGGCAGCGGCGTGCCGGTGCGCACCGGGTTACTCGAAGCGAAGCCCCACGCAGTCGAGCGGAACGGCAGCGGCGCTTCGCGCGGCAACTTGTCGTTGTACTGCGATTGCTCGAACACCTTGCCATCCGTCGACTCCGGCCCCGAAACCATATAGGCCAGCTGGCTGGCCAGGTACAGCAGGCCGCCGCCGTTATAGCGGATGTCGAGCACCAGGTCGTTCACGCCCGCCTGGCGGAACGTGGTGAAGGCATCGATCAACTGCTTTTCGGAGACCGCATTGAAGGTGTCGAAGGTCAGGTAGCCGACCTTGCCGGTCGCGGTTTCGATGATCTTGACGTTCTTGACCGGTGCGATGCGCACGTCGGCGCCCGTCATCGTCACCTCGAACGGCACGCCGCCGCGCTGCAGCGTGAAGCGGTGCGCGCTGCCGGCGGTTTCCGGGAACAGCGCCAGGTTGATGCGCGTGATCGATGCCGCGTCGGTCGCGTTGATGAAGTCGATGCCATCGATCTTCGTCAGCTGATCGCCGCGCAGCAGGCCGGCGGCGGCGCCCGGCGAACCCGGCTCCACAGCCGTGATCAGCCAGGTGCGCGGCGCCGTGCCGTTCGCGTTGCGCGACCACGTGATGCCGTAGCCCAGGTCGATGCCCTGGGTCTGCATCGCCTCCCATTCGGCGGTCGGATAGGTGAAGTGGTAGCGGTCCTTGGCTTGCCCGGTGGCGGTCACGGCCGGGGTCTTGAGCACGTCGAAGTAGGCGATCGCGCTCTTGAAATCGGCCATCTTGTAGGTGTTCGGGACTTCGTTGTACCAGAGGTAGTACTGGTTGGTCCAGGCGCGCAGAAATTTGAGTTCGTCCAGCAGCGTGCCCTGCACATCGGGGAAGGCCTTGCCGCTGGCGTCAAAGCCCGTGCGCGGCGCAGCGCACTTGTTCCAGTAAGTGCCGTAGGCGTCGCCGAGCAGGTTGGGATTGAGGTCTTCCGGCGTGGCGCCGCTAGTGGTCGGGGTCGGGGTCGGGGCTGGCGTCACCGGCGCCGTGTCCGCCACGGGTGGCCGCGCCCCCACACCGGGCGAGCCGCCACCGCCGCCGCAGCCGGCAAGAACCAGCAGCGCACCCAGCGCGCTTGACATCAGACGGACGGGAATTGCCTTGCGCGGGAGGGAGAATGTCGGGCTCATGCGGATGATTATAGACGGCGGTTTTCCTGCACAACACCACCAAATGTCACAGTGAGGCCAGGCGACAACGAAGCATGCCAAGCCGACAAGCATCCATCAGACAACGCCGGCGCGCACCCGCGCCGGCGTGATCAAAACACCATCAAGCCGCGCGCGGTGCTGCACCTGCCGGCGCATGGAATGCCGCCAGCAGCGCCGCTTCTTTTGCCTTCGCCGCTTTCAGGTGCCGCTCCTTGACGTGCCCGTAGCCCCGGATGTCTTCCGGAATGCTGGCCACCGCCACGGCCTGCGCCAGGTTGTCCTCCGTGAGCTTGGGCAGCAGAGCCGCCACCGTCGCGCGGTATTCGCCGATCAGGGCGCGCTCGACGCGGCGCTCGGCGGTGTAGCCGAACACGTCGAACGCCGTGCCGCGCAGCCCCTTGAACTTCGCCAGCACGCCGAACGCGCGCATCATCCACGGGCCGAACTCCTGCTTGATGGCGCGGCCTTCCTTGTCATGCTTGGCCAGCAGCGGCGGGGCAAGATGGAACTTGAGCGTGATATCGCCTTCAAACATATTGGCGATTTTTTCACGGAACGCCGGATCGGTGTGCAGCCGCGCGACTTCGTACTCGTCCTTGTACGCCATCAGTTTGTACAGGTACTTGGCCACGGCTTCCGACAGGCGCGTGCCCTTGCCCAGGCGCGCTTCCTGCGCCCTGACCTGCTCGACGAAGGCCGTGTACTGGCCCGCATACGCCGCGTCCTGGTACGCCGTGAGCAGCTCGACCCGGCGCTTGACGACATCGTCGAGCGTCTGCATGCGCTTGAACTCGATCACCTTGGCCGGCATCGCCGACTTGCTGACAGCCGCCAGATCGTGCCCGGCGCTGCGGCCCCAGTTGAAGGCCGCCTTGTTGAATGCGACCGACACGCCATTGAGTTCGATGGCCTTGAGCAGCGAGGCTTCGCGCAGCGGCACGCGGCCCTTCTGGAACGCGTAGCCGAGCATGAACATATTGGTGGCGATCGCGTCGCCCAGCAGCGCCGTGGCGATGCTGCCGGCGTCGAGGAATTCGACATTGGCCTTGCCGCAGGCTTGCTCGATCGCGCCGCGCGAACCTTCGGCCGGGAATTGCCAGTCCGGGTTCTTCACGAACGCGGCCGTGGTGGCAGTGCTCGAATTGACGGCGGCCCAGGTACGGCCTTCGCCCATGCGCGACAACGCGTCGCGGCTGGCCGTGACGATCTGGTCGCAGCCGATCACGAGGTCGGCGCTGCCGGTGCCCACGCGCGTCGAGTGCAGGTCGGCCTGATGTTCGGCCAGGCGCACGTGCGACATCACGGGGCCGCCCTTCTGGGCCAGGCCGCTCTGGTCGAGCACGATCGCGCCCTTGCCTTCGACGTGCGCCGCCACTGCCAGGATCTGGCCAACCGTGACGACACCGGTGCCGCCCACGCCGGCCACGAGAATGCCGAATGGCGTGGCAACCGATGGAATGACGGGCTCTGGCAGCACCGGCGGCGCCGCGTCGGACGCTGCAGCCTTCTTCGGCTTTTTCAGGCCGCCGCCTTCGACGGTGACAAAGCTCGGGCAGAAGCCCGACACGCACGAATAATCCTTGTTGCAGGACGACTGGTTGATCTGGCGCTTGCGGCCCAGTTCGGTTTCCAGCGGCTCGACCGACAGGCAGTTGGACTGCACCGAGCAGTCGCCGCAGCCTTCGCAGACGGCTTCGTTGATCACGGCGCGCTTGGCCGGGTCGGGGAATTCGCCTTTCTTCCGGCGCCGGCGTTTTTCGGAAGCGCAGGTCTGGTCATAGATCACGGCCGACACGCCGGGCATTTCACGCAGTTCACGCTGCACGTCCATCAGTTCGGAGCGGTGACGCACCGTGGTGCCGGGCGCCCAGGCGTAGTCGCTCGGGTATTTGTCCGGCTCGTCGGTGACGACGATGATGGGCGTAACACCTTCGGCTGCGATCTGGCGGCTGATCATGCCAGGGTCGAGCGGGCCGTCGACGTTCTGGCCGCCCGTCATGGCGACCGCGTCGTTGTAGAGGATCTTGTAGGTGATGTTGACCTTGGCCGCCACCGCGGCGCGGATCGCCAGGATGCCCGAGTGGAAGTAGGTGCCGTCGCCCAGATTGACGAACACATGCTTCTCGTCGGTGAACGGCGACTGCCCGATCCAGGTGGTGCCTTCGGCGCCCATGTGCGTGAAGGTCGACGTTTCGCGGTCCATCCACAGCACCATGTAGTGGCAGCCGATGCCGGCCATCGCGCGCGAGCCTTCCGGCACCTTGGTCGAACTGTTGTGCGGGCAGCCCGAGCAGAAATACGGGATGCGGTCGGTTTCCGGGTTCGCCTTGGCCGGGATGTTACGCAGTACCAGCTCTTTGGCTTCGAGGAACGCGATGCGCTGAGCGACGCGCTCGGCGACCGGGTGGCCGGCGCAGTAGTGCCCGATGCGCGAGGCAATGGCGCGTGCGATCTGCGCCGGGTTCAGCTCGTACGTGGCCGGCAGCAGCCAGTCGCCATGGCCCATGCGGTTCTTGTTGCTCCATTCGCCCGTGTCGTCGAACTTGCCGACCACGCGCGGACGCTCGCCGTCGGGCAGGTTGTACAGCTCTTCCTTGAGCGCGTATTCCATGACCTGGCGTTTTTCTTCGACCACCAGGATTTCGTCGAGGCCCCGTGCGAACTCGTGCACGCCTTCGGCTTCGAGCGGCCAGGTCATGCCGACCTTGTACAGGCGCAGGCCAATGTCCTGCGCGGCCTGCTCATCGATGCCAAGGTCGGCCAGCGCCTGGCGCGTGTCCAGATAGCTTTTGCCGGCGGTGATGATGCCGATCTTCGGCTGCGGGCTGTCCCAGATGATGCGGTTGAGCTTATTGGCGCGCGCATAGGCCAGCGCGGCATACCATTTGTGGTTGCTCATCCGCACTTCCTGGTCCAGCACGGCGTCCGGCCAGCGGATGTTCAGGCCGCCCTCGGGCAGCTGGAAGTCAGTCGGGATGACCGTTTGCACGCGGTCCGGATCGAGGTCGACGACGGCGCCCGACTCGATGATGTCGGTCACGCATTTCATCGATACCCACAGGCCCGTATAGCGGCTCATGGCCCAGGCGTGCAGGCCGAAGTCGATGTATTCCTGCACCGACGACGGGTACAGCACCGGGATGCCGCAGTGGGTCAGGATGTGGTCGGACTGGTGCGCGGTGGACGACGATTTGGCCGCGTGGTCGTCGCCGGCCAGCACCAGCACGCCGCCGTATTGCGACGAGCCGGCGTTGTTGCCGTGCTTGAACACGTCGCCGCAGCGGTCGACGCCCGGGCCTTTGCCGTACCACATCGAGAACACGCCGTCGTACTTCGCGTCCTTGTACAGATTGGTTTGCTGGGTGCCCCAGACAGCGGTCGCCGCCAGGTCTTCGTTCATGCCGGGATGGAACTTGACGTGGTGCGCGTCGAGGTGCGCCTTGGCCTTCATCGCGGTCTGGTCGACCGAGGTAACGGGCGAGCCGCGGTAGCCGGTGATGTAGCCGGCCGTGTTCAGGCCAGCCTTGACGTCGCGCTCGCGCTGCAGCATCGGCAGGCGGATCAGCGCTTGCGTGCCGGTCATGAAGGCGCGGCCGCGCTCGAGCGTCCATTTGTCGTCGAGCGTGATGTCTTGTGCGGGTGCGGGTACGGGCGACGGCGACGCCAGGTGGGCGCGGTCCAGGGGTGCGTTCATTGTGTCTCCAAGAAACTGGTGGCGGTTGCCGGAAGCGGTGCATTTCCTGCATCTCGCTTCTTGGCGGGAGTGGTCTCCCGTCTTGCGCCAGTATAGACCTGCCCCCCCAGCATTAAATTCCAAACAATTCCCCCTCCTTCTTGAATTGCGCAATAAAATTGCCATACAAAAGACGGACGTGGGGAAGGTATGTCAAAGATTGAGCTGGATAAAACAGATCGCAAAATCCTGGAGATTTTGCAGAACGATGGGCGGTTGTCGAACCAGGATGTGGCCGAGCGCGTGAACCTGTCGCCGTCGCCGTGCCTGCGCCGCATCAAGCGGCTGGAAGAAGCGGGCGTGATTCGCCAGTACGTGGCGCTGCTCGACTCGGACAAGATCGGCCTCGGCCTGCTGGCGTACGTCAACGTGCGGCTGGAAAAGCACAGCGAAGTGGCCAGCACCACGCGCCAGCCGGGCTTGCCAGCAACGTCTCCGCGCAACGATTTCGCGGTGTCGGTGGGCAGTTGGCCCGAAGTCGTTGCCTGCTATGCGATGACGGGCGACATGGACTTTTTGCTGCGCGTGCACGTGGGCGACATGGACCACTTCTCGCGCTTCATGATGGGCACGCTGCTCAAGCATCCGGCCGTGCTGGATGTGAAGTCGAGCTTTGCGCTGCAGCGGATCAAGGAAACGACGGCGATGCCGCTGGTGTGAGTTATTGCCGCGGCTTTCGTGGCGTGAAGAACTTCACTGCCGCCCGCGTATTGGCCTTGACCGTGTAATCGATCGCCGCGAACTGCTCCTCCAACGCCTCGGCCATCACGCTGCCCGGGCTGGGCGGTGGCAATTCGAGGTGGGCGTCGGCCTCGCCGTATTCGCGTGTGACGACCATCCCGGCTTTCTTTGCGATATGCATCATCGTCTTGTTGGACGTCAGGCACTGCATATAGAGCGTGTCGACGTCCGAGTTGCGGCAGTGGATCGCCGCGCGCTGGAACAGGCGCGTGCCCACGCCCTGCCCGCGCGCCGAGGCCGACACCGAGACGCCAAACTCGGCCACCTGCGCCTTGGCCGTGCCGGTGCGCCCTTCGGTCGGCGCGAACGCCAGGTGCCCCATGCCCACCAGCTGGAACACATTGCTCACGACGCCAAAGACGATGTCGCGCTCGAAATCGAGCTTGCCGACATACGCCGTGATGCCATCGTCGGACATCATGCTGCCAAAGCGCAGCAGGCGGTCATCCTTGTCGAGCGCGAGCAGATGGCGCAGCACACGGCGGCGGTCGCGCTCGTGCAACTCCTTGACCAGGACCGGCGGCTGCCCCTTCTTGCCGCGCAAGCCCTGTAACCAGCGGCGTAATGGATTGTCCAGCATGTTCACACCTTCCCGTGCGCGACAACCAGTCGATGTCGCCCGTAAATCTTAGCCGATCCGGCCGGCGTCTGCCTTGCTTGTGCCTGTGCCGGTACCAGTGCTGCCGGCAGCGCCCTCTTTCGGACGCTCGCGCCGCGCCTGCTCCGGCGCCAGTCCTGCCGGGTCGTCCTCGTCGCGCCACTGCGCCTGCTCGCTGACCACGAAGCGGCCCTTGCCGGCCTGCTTGGCGGCGTACATGGCCTGGTCGGCCTCGGCCAGCAACGCTTCCTGCCCGCGCGCCGCGCCCATCTGGCCACGCGCGCTGGCGATGCCGATGCTGGCCGAGATCCGGATGGCATGACCATCGGCCTCGGTGATCGATTCGATTTCGGCCAGCACCAGGCGCGCCACGCGCAGCGCGCCGTCGCGCGACGTCACGTCTTCGAGCAGGATAACGAATTCATCGCCACCCAGGCGCGCCAGCGCATCTTCGGCGCGCAGCCTGGCCTGCACGCGGCGCGCGACGGTCTTGAGCACCAGGTCGCCGGTCGCGTGGCCCCAGGTATCGTTGACCGCCTTGAAACCATCCAGGTCGATGAACATCAGCACCACGACACTGTCGCGGCGGTCGGCCCGGGCCAGCGCCCGTTCGAGCAGGCGGGTCAGTTGCCGGTAGTTGATCAGGCCCGTCAGGCTGTCGTGCTGGGCCAGGCGCTCGAGCTGGACCGACTGCGCCTGCAGCTCGGCGGTGCGCTCGGCCACGCGCTGCTCGAGCGTTTCGTTGGCCGCCTGCAGGCGGCGGTTGACGACGCCGATGATGCGGTAGCTGCGGCGCAGGCGCACGCCGGCATAGGCCAGCAGCACCAGCAACAGGCCGGAATACGCTGCCAGGTAGCCGCGAAAACGCTGGCGCTCGAGCAGCACGGTGGTGAACGAACGCTCGAATTCCTGCTCCAGACGGTCGAGCACGATGTCGCTGCCGACGGCAGCGATCTGCGCTTCGAGCAGGTTTTCCAGCGGCCGCTTTTCGAGGATCACACGGCTGCTCAGGATCACGGCGTCCATCTTGTCGACGACAGCGGGCGAAAAGGCGATCTCCTGAGCGGCGACATTGCCCAGGATTTCTTCGATACGGTTGGCCAGCGCGGGCGATGGGGCGATGTTGTAGCGCAGGATGTCGGTCAGCAGCGCATTCAGGGTCGTGTCGAGCCGTACGACGAACTGGGCCGGCGCCAGCGCGCCTTCGATGCCGGAAATTTCGGTTTTGAGGTCGGCCACGGCCGGTGGCATGTGCAGCAGCGCTGCGCGCAGGCGCGGATTGTGCCGCGCGAACTCGGCCACCAGCATTTCCTTGTTGCGCAGCGCCGTGCGCAGATCGGCGCAGGCCTCGGTGGCGGCGCGGCTGCCGGTGAGCGGCGCGGCTTCTTCCAGGCGCGCCATCAGAATGCGCATGCGCGGCAGTTGCGAGCTCAGGTCGGGCCGGATGCTGGCGCGGCCGGTGTGGGCGCGCAGCAGGTTGGCGTCCCATTCGGCGTCGAGCTTTTCGAATTCGCGCAGGTTGAGCAGGACGTTGCTGCGCACTTCGGGGTCGATCACCTCGGTGCGGGTGTACAGGAACACCAGCAGCGCGCTCATCAATACGACGGCCAGGCTCGCCAATAACAGGCGGCGGCGCCGTACCCAGCTCCCTACCCGCCGTACCAGCATCCTGAACATCGTTTTTCTCCAACGCAACAATTGACCATGTGGAAGAATAACAAACCGCTGGCCCACACTGTACGCAGGGTGTAACTACATGTAACTGTGACGCTCTACAGGGCGGTTTTTCACACTTTATTACAAATGGCAGCCACTGCCTCGACGCGCGCCTGGTGCACGGCCTGTGCAATCCGGTCGCGCTGGTCACAGCGCGCCGCCACGGCGCCCGCATCCACGCCGCGCGCCGCGCCAAGGGCTTGCAGCAGCCAGTCGCCGGCCGGGTCGTGTTCAGTATCTTTGGCGTGACAACGCATGGCCAGCAGCATCTGGACAAAGCGCGCGCTCTTGCGGAAGGCGTCGCTGCGCTCGAATAGTGTGACGAGCGCGTCGGCATCGAGCTCGCGTGCCTGCGCAAGCATGCCATGCTCGCGCGCCGTCATCAGGGCCAGGTCGCGGCATTCATTAGGCACCTTCAGACGCTTCGACACCGCCTCGACGGCCGCTGTGCCAACGTCGCGCATCAGGGCCGCAAAACGGATCTCGAGCGGGTGATCCTGCTGCGCGGCGGTGTCGATGACGCGCAGCGTGCGCTCTTGCGTATCGAGCTCGGGCAACAGGCGCGCGAGCGCGCCGCACTCGTCCAGCACGAGCAGCATGCGCGACGGCTGGCGTTCCATCAGGCCGCGCGCCAGCTCTTGCCAGACGCGCTCGGGCACGAGGGCGTCGACCTCCCCTGCCTCGACCATCTGGCGCATCAGAGCATTGGTGTCGCTGGCAACCTTAAATTCGGGCAGGCGCGCGGCAAAGCGCGCAACGCGCAGGATGCGCACCGGGTCTTCGGCAAAGGCGTCGGACACGTGGCGGAACAGGCGCGCTTCCAGGTCGCGCTGGCCGCCCAGCGGATCGACGATCACGCCATCCTCGCCCTGCGCCATCGCATTGATGGTCAGGTCGCGCCGCACCAGATCCTGTTCGAGCGTAACGTCGGGCGCCGCATGGAACACGAAGCCGTGGTAGCCTGGCGCGGTCTTGCGCTCGGTGCGCGCCAGCGCATATTCCTCGTGCGTCTTCGGGTGCAGAAAGACCGGGAAATCCTTGCCCACGGCGCGAAAGCCCGCCTCGATCATCTGTTCGGGCGTGGCGCCCACGACCACGTGATCGTGGTCCTTGACCGGCAGCCCGAGCAGCGCATCACGCACGGCGCCGCCGACAACATAACTGCGCATCGTTTACTCCGGCAAATCGGCGTCGTGCAACGGCGTCGGGTGCGTTTCCAGCATCGCCTCGTTCACCCAGCGCGCCACGGCCGGATGGGCCAGCACGCGCTCGCAATACGCTTGCAGCGCCGGGGCCAGCATCACGCCATAGGTCTGGAAACGCAGCACGATCGGCGCATAGAACGCGTCGGCAATCGAGAACGCGCCAAACAGGAACTGGTGATGGCCAAAGCGCGACAGGCAGTCTTCCCATATTTCGCAGACGCGGCCAATGTCGGCCTGCGCGCCATGCGTGCGGCCCCGGCCCGGCAGGCGAGCCTGGATATTCATCGGCATGGCGCTGCGCAGTTCGCCAAAGCCGGCGTGCATCTCGGCCACGATCGAGCGCGCCAGCGCACGCGCCGCCACGTCCTGCGGCCACATATGCTTGTCGGGAAATTGCTCGGCCAGGTATTCGGTGATCGCCAGGCTGTCCCACACGGTCATTTCGCCGGCCAGCAGCACCGGCACGCGGCCTGCGTGCGAGTAGCGGGCGATCTCGTTGGCGGTGTCGGGCTGGTCGAGCAGGACCTTGATTTCAGTGAACGGAATCCCGAAGGCCATGGCCGCGACCCAGGGGCGCATCGACCACGACGACAGGTTCTTGTTGCCGATGATGAGCGTCAAGCCGGGGCTGCGGGTCTGGTCCAGGGTGTGCGTGAGAATCGGGTCGCGTTCGATGGTCTGCATGGGGTCTCGTCGGGTACGTGGCGAAGGGCGTCCCGGGCGGCGCATGGACGCCCGGGACGGCTGCGGTAATCGACATCAGCTTGCGGCCCAATGCCGCGGCTGTCAAGGCGCTTGCCCGACAGCACGGTGAAGCGCGGCGGGGTCAGCCTGTCAGTCCAGCACGGACGTGGATGGCCGCGGCGTGATCGTGCCCAGGCGCGCCTTGAGCGACTGCGGCTTGCCCTCGAAGATCGACGCGTAATTGGTGGCGTTGGCCATCACGTTGCGCACGTAGCCGCGTGTTTCGGTGAACGGGATGGTCTCGACGAAGATCGCGCCTTCCATCGGCGCATCGAGCCGGCTGCGCCAGGTGCGCGAACGGCTCGGGCCGGCGTTGTAGGCGGCCGTGGCCAGCACTTGCGAGCCTTCAAAATTGTTCAGCACCATCGTCATGTAGTTGGCCCCGAGCGTGATGTTCACGTGCAGGTCGTTGAGCATGCTGGTGACAAAGTTATTCAGGCCAATCTTGGCCGCCACCCATTTGCCGGTGGCAGGCATCACCTGCATCAGGCCCGATGCGCCCACGCCCGAGCGCGCATCGCGGATGAAGCGCGACTCTTGCCGGATCAGGCCATACACCCAGGCCTTGTCGAGACTCAGGCCCTGGGCGGTAGGCCGCAATACGTCGAGGTGCGGCGCCGGGAAGCGCTGGTCGTAGCTGAACTCGGTGCGCGTGCGCAGCGACGTCTCGACCATGCGGTCGAGCAGCTCGTTGCGGCGCGCCAGCTCGGCGGCGGCCAGCAACTGGCGTTCGGACAGGTTGCGCAAGCCCCAGCTCCATTCGCGGTTGCCTTCGGCGCGCAGACGCAGATCGTAGAATTTCAGTGCCCGTTGCAGACTTTGATTCGCCGTGGCCTGGGCCAGTTCAGCGGCCGTGATCGGCGCGATCGGGGGCGGCGCGACGACCTGGTTGCCCAGCTCTTCCTGGGCCAGCTGGGTATAAAAGGTGGTCTGGCCGGCGATGCTCTGCCACTGCGCGCGCGCTTCGGCCGGGCGCCCTTCGCCCTGGTGCGCGCGCCCGAGCCAGTAGACCCAGGTCGAGTCGGCGCGCAAGGCCGGCGGCATCGTCTCGATCGTGGCACGCACGGTTTTCCAGTCGCCGCGGCGCAGCGCCATGCGCGTCTTCCACTGCATCTGGAAGTCGCTCAGGGGCGCGCCATTCGCCCGTTCCCAATACGCGTGTGCTTCGGGCGCCAGCACGATCGAGGCGGCCAGCGCCACATTGGCCCAGCCGATGGCGCGTTCTTCGGCTGTCAACTGGGCGCTGTTCTTTTCCAGGCCAGCCACGGCGAGGCGCAGCGTGGTGCGCGCCATGCGGCCCACGGCGACCAGGTACAGCTCGCGCTCGGCGCGGCTGTTGCCAATCCCGCGCGCCATGGCCACGGCGGGCAGGTCGACTGCCTGGGTGGCCCGGGTTTCGGGCAAGCCGAGCAAGACAGCAGCGCGGCGCGCCGGGCCGCTGGCATTGTCCAGGCCCGCCAGGCGCAGTTGCGTCAGCAGGTCGGCTTCGGTGAACTGGCCATTGGCCACCAGTTGCGCAATCAGGGAGCCGCAGGCGTCGCCATAGCCGGCCGGGGTTTTCAGGAGTGCGCGCGCTTCGTCGGCGACGCGCTCGCCGCGCTCGGCCCTGGCCAGCAGCGCGTAGCAGCGGATCGGCAGGCTGCCGGACTGGGCCAGCGCGCCTGCTTCGCGTTCGAAGGTGTTCCATTCGCGCCGCTTGCCCAGCTCCATCAGCCACTCGGCGCGTAGCTGTTCAGCCACCGCCGTGCCTTCGTGGCGCCGCAGCACTTGCAGCACCTCGTCCTGGATGGCATCGCGCAGGCGCGGTTTCAGACGATAATAGTCAACGTAGGACGCCAGCAGATAATTGGTCACCGGCAAGCGTGACGCGATGGCGTTGGCCCGCGCTTCGTCGTTCTGGCGCGCCGCTTCGCGCAGCAACATGAAGTTGTCGTCGTCGGCGCGGCTGGCGGCGCCCGCCACGGTGGGCGCACCCGCCGGAACGGGGGACAGTGCTACCTCGGGCGCGGGTGCTTCCGGGTCTTCCTGGGCCGCTGCGCCTGGCGCGAACGCCAGACTCAGAACAAGGGCAATAGCAGCCGGCAACACGCCGACAGACAATTTCGATTGAAACATCCACCACTCTCACAATACGCTGCATTGAAACCATGACCGGCGAACCAAGAATACCACGCGCCTCCGTGCCGCACCCAGACACAAGTGCTCTACAGCAACCACATCAACACAAGGCGTTGTTGCGCGACACACTCAAGGCCCGGCGGCGTGCGCTCGATCCAGCCGACAAGGCCGCGTGGGACCAGCGCATCGGCGCGCAGGTGCTGGCGTGGTGGCAGGCCAATCCCCACGCCTCGCTGGCCGTCTACTGGCCGCTCGCGGGCGAGCCGGATCTGGGTCCAGCGTACGCGGAAATGGCGGCGGCAGGCGTACGACTGGCGCTGCCTGTGGTCGTGGCGCGCCATGCGGCGCTGGAATTTGCCGAGTGGTTGCCGGGCGAGCCGACCGTGGCCGACCGGATGGGCGTGGCGGTGCCGGCCGAGTTGCGCATGGTGGCGCGGCCGCCGGCATTGCTGGTGCCGTGTTTGGGGTTCAATGCTTTGGGGTATCGCGTGGGGTATGGCGGCGGGTTTTATGACCGGACGCTGGCGCCCGAGCCGCGCCCGAGCACGGTGGGCATCGCGTATGCGTGCCAGTTGGTCGAGTTTGTCGGTGACGCGCACGATGTGCCGCTCGATCGGGTGATTACCGAAGCGTGAGGTAACCGGACATATCGAACGTGGGTTGAACGCGTGGACGGCAAGCCGCCCACCCTACCCTTAGCAGATCACACGATGGCGTAGGGTGGGCCGGGACGCGCAGTCGGCTCCGCCGCCCACGCGTTCAAATCACACTGGCGCAACCGCTCAAGGCCTGAGCCGCTGCCAGATCGCCGTCGTCGGCACTGCCTGGTTCATGCTGTAGAAATGCAGCCCCGGCGCACCGCCGGCCAGCAGCTTTTCGCACAGGCCAGTGACGACATCCAGGCCAAAGGCCTTGATCGACGCGCTGTCGTCGCCGAAGCTGGCCAGCTTGAGACGCACCCAGCGCGGAATCTCCGCGCCGCACATGTCCGAGAACCGCATCAGCTGCATGTAGTTCGTGATCGGCATGATGCCGGCCACGATCGGCACCGTCACGCCCAGCTTGCGCACATTGTCGACGAACGAAAAATACGCGTCGGCATTGTAGAAGTACTGGGTAATGGCGGCGTCAGCGCCAGCGCTCACCTTGCGCGCGAACGCTTGCAGGTCGTCCTGCGGCGAACGTGCCTGCGGGTGCATTTCAGGATAGGCCGCCACTTCGATGCGGAACCAGTCGCCGGTTTCCTGGCGAATGAATTCGACCAGGTCGCTGGCATAACGCAATTCGCCGGCGCCGCCGTAACCGCTTGGCAAATCGCCGCGCAGCGCCACGATGCGCCGGATGCCGCTGTCCTGGTACTGCTTGAGGACGGCGCGGATCGACTCGCGCGTGGCGCCCACGCACGACAGGTGCGGCGCGGCTTCGTGGCCGGCGGCCTGGATTTCCTGCACCGTCTGCAGCGTACCCTGCTGGGTACTGCCGCCGGCGCCGAACGTCACCGAGAAATACTTGGGCTGCAACTCGGCCAGCTTGGCCCGCGTCACGCGCAGTTTCTCGGCACCTTCCGGCGTTTTGGGCGGGAAGAACTCGATACTGAAATCAGGAGTTTCCATCTTTGTCGGAGAGAAGCAAGGAAGAAAGCGCCCACGAAATGATGCTGTACAGGATAGCTGCCAGGAAGGCCGACCAGAAACCGGCCACTTCAAAGCCACCCACCACGTTCGCCACCAGCCAGAACAGCACAGCATTGATGACCAGGATGAACAGGCCCATCGAGAGCAGCGTCACTGGCAGCGTCAACAGCACCAGCACGGGCCGGATCAGCGTGTTGACCAGGCCCAGCACCAGCGCCGCGATCAGGGCGGTGCCGACGCTCGAAACTTCGACGGAGTGCATCAGGTAAGGCAGGGCCATCAGGGCCGCGGCATTGATCAGCCAGGTGATTAACAGGCGCATCGTTACAGACTTTCGTGGATTTGGATAAACGAAACGCCCCGAAAGGCGTTTCACAGAACAACGGAACAGCTAGTGCACAGTCCAGGACTGATTAATAACGGTAGTGTTCCGGCTTGTACGGACCGTCCTGGCTCACCGTGATGTACTTGGCTTGCTCGTCGGTCAGCGTGGTCAGCTGGGCGTTCAGCTTGCGCAGTTGCAGGCGCGCGACTTTTTCGTCCAGCTTCTTCGGCAGCGTGTACACGCCCACCGGATACTGCTCGGTGTTCATGAACAGTTCGATCTGGGCGATCGTCTGGTTTGCAAACGACGAGCTCATCACGTACGACGGGTGACCCGTACCGCAACCAAGGTTCACCAGGCGGCCTTCGGCCAGCAGGATGATGCGCTTGCCATCAGGGAAGATGACGTGATCGACCTGCGGCTTGATGTTGTCCCACTCATATTTCTTGAGCGCGGCAACTTCGATTTCATTGTCGAAGTGACCGATATTGCAGACGATGGCCTGGTCTTTCATCTTGAGCATGTGCTGCTCGGTGATGACGTGGTAGTTGCCGGTGCAAGTCACGAAGATGTCGCCGTGTTCGCAGGCGTAATCCATCGTCACGACGCGGTAGCCTTCCATCGCCGCCTGCAGTGCGCAGATCGGATCGATTTCGGTGACCCACACCTGCGCCGACAATGCGCGCATGGCCTGTGCCGAGCCCTTGCCGACGTCACCGTAACCGGCGATCACAGCAACTTTACCGGCGATCATGACGTCGGTCGCGCGCTTGATGCCGTCAACCAGCGATTCGCGGCAACCATACAGATTGTCGAACTTCGACTTGGTGACCGAGTCATTGACGTTGATGGCCGGGAAAGCCAGCTTGCCTTCCTGGTGCATCTGGTACAGGCGGTGCACGCCGGTCGTGGTTTCTTCGGTCACGCCCTTGATTTCCGGCAGGCGCTTCGAGTACCACTTCGGATCACGTGCCAGACGGCCCTTGATCGCGTTGAACAGGCAGATTTCTTCTTCCGAACCCGGCTTGTCGAGCACCGAGATGTCGGTTTCAGCGCGCACGCCCAGGTGCAGCAGCAGGGTGGCATCGCCGCCATCGTCAAGGATCATGTTGGCGTGGCTGTCGCCTGGCCATTCGAAGATGCGGTGGGTGTATTCCCAGTATTCGTCCAGGGTTTCGCCCTTGACGGCGAACACTGGCGTGCCGACCGAGGCGATGGCCGCGGCAGCGTGGTCTTGCGTCGAGTAGATGTTGCACGATGCCCAGCGCACGGTGGCGCCCAGGGCTTCCAGCGTGCGGATCAGCACGGCGGTCTGGATCGTCATGTGCAGCGAGCCGGCAATGCGCGCGCCCTTGAGCGGTTGCGTGGCAGCGTATTCTTCCTGAATGGCCATCAAACCCGGCATCTCGGTTTCAGCGATGCGGATTTCTTTTTCGCCCCAGGCGGCCAGGGAAATGTCGGCGACCAGATAGTCGGCAGTTTCTTTGAGTACGGCGTTCATCACGCCCTCCTTTCAATGATTAGAAAAAAGTAACGTGAGCGCAGTTGCTGATATCCGAGCCTGGCTGAAAGGAGTCTTTCAGTCGCAACGCTCCTCGGAACGGAGTAGTTTAGCACGCCTGATCCGCCATGGATATGCTTGCCTGGCCGAGCATCGGGACACGGCGTGACCCGACAGCAACGGCCGACTGTTCAACATTCACGGCTCGCCGTTGGCGCCGAACGTCCGGAATCCTGAACGTTCATTCAGGCGTTCCATGTAAGCGAGCACGGCCGGATAGTGCGGCCGCTCCATCGGCGTGAGCAGCCAGCGGTTGACGCACAAGCCGAGTACGACGTCCGCCAGCGAGAATTGCGCGCCCGTCACGTAGGCGCCAGTGGTGGCCAGCTGGCGCTCGAGGATGCCTATATGCCGGTGCCAGCTGGCGATACTCGCTGCGATCTGATCCGGATCGCGGTGCGCCGGGCTGCCCCGCACCAGTCCCATGAACGCATAGCGCCAGGCATTGTTCAGTTCGGTGGCTTGCCAGTCCATCCATTGCTCGACCAGCGCGCGGGCGCGCGGCGTAGGCGGCAGCAGGTGCTGTTCGGCGCTGTTGGCGCACAGGTAGCGGCAAATCGCGTTCGATTCCCACAGCACGAAGTCGCCATCGACAATGACCGGCACCGTCGCGTTCGGGTTAAGCGCAAGGAAGGCTTCCTGCTGGGGCGACTGAAAGCCTGCGCCCCAGTCTTCGCGCTTGAACGGGATGTCCAGTTCGCTGCAGGTCCACAAGACCTTGCGCACGTTGAGCGATGCAGCTTTTCCGAGAATTTTGAGCATGGGGGTTCCTGTGAAATGAAAGCGGGTGATTCAGACGGTGATGCGGCCTTCGAGATAGAACACGCATCCACCTTCGAGCTCGACGCGGCCATCGACCAGCCGGCACGCCAGTTCGCCGCCGCGGCGCGATGCCTGGAAGGCGCGCAGTGTCGTCTTGCCCAGCCGCGCGCCCCAGTATGGCGCAAGCGCGCAATGGGCGCTGCCCGTGACGGGATCTTCCGGCACGCCTTTGGCCGGTGCAAAGTAGCGGCTGACGCAATCGTAGTCACCGTCGCCCGGCGCCGTCACGGCGAGGCCGGGCCGCGCCAGGCGCCCGATGGCACCGACGTCCGGCGCGAGTTCGCGTACGGCGCGTGCGTCTGCCAGCACGGCCGTGTAGGTGAAACCATCGTCAAGGACTTCGAGCACTTCGTGCGGATTGCAGCCCAGGGCCGCTGCCAGACCGGGCGGCGCCACCACCAGTTCTGGTTTGCGGGCAGGAAAATCCAGCACGTAGCCGGTTGCTGAACGCCGCACCGGCAACGGCCCGCTCGCCGTGTCGAACACGACCTCGGTGCGACCGGGCTCGAGCCGTTCCATGACAACCGCCGCGCTCGCCAGCGTGGCATGGCCACACAGCGGCACCTCGACCAGCGGCGTGAACCAGCGCAGCCGGTATTGCCCGTCATGCGGCACCAGGAACGCGGTCTCGGCCAGGTTGTTTTCGGCAGCGATCGCATGCAGCAGCGCGTCGTCGGGAAACGCGTCCAGCACGACGACGGCGGCCGGATTACCGCCAAACAGCCGGTTTGTGAAGGCATCGACTTGATAGATGGGCAGTACCTGCATGGCGTCCCTTGGTTGCAGTCAGCAAGAAAAAACCCCAAAAACTGCAGGGCAATTTTTGGGGTTTGCGGTGCTGTCGCGGTGTGCGCGCCAGGAACTTAGGCGAGGCCGGCCGCTGCGCGCAGCTCGGCTGCCTTGTCGGTGCGCTCCCAGGTGAATTCCGGCTCTTCGCGGCCGAAGTGGCCGTAGGCAGCGGTCTTGGTGTAGATCGGACGCAGCAGGTCGAGCATCTGGACGATGCCTTTCGGGCGCAGGTCGAAGTGCTCGTTGACGAGCGCTGCGATCTTGTCGTCCGGAATCACGCCGGTGCCTTCGGTGTACACGGTGATATTGATCGGACGCGCCACGCCGATGGCGTAGCTGACCTGCACCTGGCACTGACGTGCCAGGCCGGCAGCGACGATGTTCTTCGCCACATAGCGGGCGGCGTACGCAGCCGAACGGTCGACCTTGGTAGGATCCTTGCCCGAGAACGCGCCGCCGCCGTGCGGGGCTGCGCCGCCGTAGGTGTCGACGATGATCTTGCGGCCGGTCAGGCCGCAATCGCCCTGTGGACCGCCGATGACGAAGCGGCCGGTCGGGTTGACCAGGAAACGGGTGTCCTTGAGCCACTCGCGCGGCAGCGTGGTCTTGATGATTTCTTCGATGACGGCTTCTTCGATCTGCGCATGCGTCACGTCAGGATGATGCTGGGTCGAGAGCACGACGGTATCGACGGCCACGGGGCGGCCATTGACGTAGCGCAGCGTGACTTGCGACTTGGCATCCGGGCGCAGCCATGGCAGACGGCCGTCCTTGCGCAGCTGCGACTGGCGCTCGACCAGGCGGTGCGCGTAGTAAATGGCAGCTGGCATCAGCTCTGGCGTTTCATCGCAGGCATAGCCGAACATCAGGCCCTGGTCACCGGCGCCCTGGTCGAGGTCGATGCCCTTGCCTTCGTCGACGCCTTGGGCGATGTCCGGCGACTGCTTGTCATAGCAGACCATGACGGCGCAACCTTTGTAGTCGATACCGAAATCGGTATTGTCGTAGCCGATGCGCTTGATGGTGTCACGTGCGACCTTGATATAGTCGACGTTGGCGTGGGTGGTGATTTCACCGGCGAGAACGACGAGGCCGGTATTGCACAGCGTTTCTGCAGCGACGCGGGCGGTTGGATCCTCAGTGAGGATCGCATCGAGGATGGCGTCGGAAATCTGGTCAGCCACCTTGTCTGGGTGGCCTTCGGAAACGGATTCAGAGGTAAAGAGGTAGTCGTTCGACATGAAGGCTCCTGTTACGGGTCATAATTCTGCCGCAGCAAACTGAGCCTGCGACGCTTTAGCGACATTTATATTCCGCTTCGCAAGTTGTCTGTTAACTCGGCGGATCCTGCATAAAGTGGTATTTTACGCTTCCTTGGAATTTTGGTGTGGAAACGCGCGTGGCGTCCACCGCCCAACAAACGACATGCTAGTTGTACTTTTCCGGATACTCTCCGTTTTTCCCTTGCCACTCCTGCACGCCCTGGGCGCAGCGATGGGTTGGCTGGTGTATGGCCTGTCGCCATCGTATCGCAAGCGCCTGCGCGCCAACCTCGCACAGGCCGGCTATGACGCCCACTGGCGCGCGGCCGTGGCCGAGGCCGGCAAGGCCGCCATCGAGCTCGCGTTCGTCTGGTGCGCCAACCCGCAGCGGGTTGCCAGGCATGCCACGGTAGAGAATTGGGACCTGGTCCAGGCGCGGCTCGACGCCGGTCGCGGGATTGTCTTTCTTACGCCACACCTGGGCTGCTTTGAAATGACGGCGCAGCAAATTGCGCTGCGCACGGCGTTGACGGTCATGTATCGCCCGCCGCGCAAAAGCGCATTGAAGCCGCTGGTCGAAGGCGCCCGTGCGCGCCACAACCTGCATCTGGCGCCGGCCAATCTGTCGGGCGTGCGCATCCTGGCCAAGACGCTCAAGGGCGGCCAGCCAATCGGCTTGCTGCCAGACCAGGTGCCACAAGAAGGCGAAGGCGTCTGGGCGCCATTTTTTGGCCGCAATGCCTACACGATGACGCTGCCGGCCAAGCTGGCCCAGCTCGGCAAGGCCGACATCCTGCTGGTGTATGCCGAGCGCCGTCCGCATGGCGCCGGCTACATCGTGCGCTTCGTCGAGTTCGATGGCGACCTGTCGGGCACCGGCGCCGAACAGGCAGCGGCCATCAACCGCGCGATGGAGCAACTCATCGCCCGTGCGCCGGCCCAGTATTTCTGGAGCTATAACCGCTACAAGCAGCCGGACGGCGTGGCGGGCCCGGACACCGAGGTCGTGCCATGAAGATCTTGCTGGGATTTATGTGGTTGCTGCATTTCTTGCCTTTGCCCATTCTGGGCCGCTTCGGCGAAGCAATCGGCAGCCTGATGTTTTTGATTCTGGGCAAGCGCCGCAAGATCGCGCTGACCAATCTGCGCCTGTGCCTGCCCGAGCTCGACGAGCGCGCGCGCCGCACGATCGCCAAACAGCATTTCCGCGCCTACGCCCGCAGCATCTTCGAGCGCTCGATCCTGTGGTGGGCGCCCGAAGAACGCGTGCGCAGCCTGATCCAGATCGAACCATCGGTGCCGCTGGCCGCCATGCAGGATGGCCCGACGATCCTGCTGTGTCCGCACTTCGTGTGCCTCGACGTGGCCGGCATCGGCGCTCGTGTGATTCCCGTGTGCAGCATGTACGTGCCGCAAAAAAACGAGGACTTCGACCGCCTGCTGCGCCATGGCCGCGAACGCTACGGCCCGGTACGCCTGGTCACGCGCAAGGAAGGCATCAAGCCGATCCTGCGCGCCCTGCGCGACGGTCTGCCCTATTTCATGCTGCCCGACATGGACTTCGGCGAAAAGGATGCCGAGTTCGTGCCGTTCTTCGGCGTGCCGGCCGCGACGCTCACCGCGCTGGGCCGGATTGCCGGCACGACCGGTGCCAAGGTCATTCCCGTCATCGCCACTTACCTGCCGAATTATCAGGGCTGGCGCGTGCGCTTTTATCCGGCCTGGGAAAACTACCCGGGCGACGATATGGTCGAAGCGACCCGCCGCATGAACGCCTTCATCGAAGAGCGCGTGCGCGAAGCGCCGGAACAATATTTCTGGACCCACAAACGTTTTAAAACCCGGCCGCCGGGTGAACCTTCGCTGTACGATTGAAGCCATGAAACTGAAATTCACCAAGATGCACGGCGCCGGCAACGACTTCATCGTTGTCGATGCGATCAACCAGCAGGTCGACCTGAGCATCGATCAATGGCGCCGCCTGGCCGACCGCCGCTTCGGCATTGGCGCTGACCAGATCCTGGTCGTGGAACGCCCGACGGACGCCGGCGTGGACTTTCGCTATCGCATCTTCAACAACGATGGCGGCGAGGTCGAGCAGTGCGGCAACGGCTCGCGCGCCTTCGTGCGCTTTGTCGTTGACAAGGGGCTGACCCAGGCGCGCAGCATCCGCGTGCAGACCATGTCCGGGATCATCAGCCCGCGCCTGGAAGACGACGGCAGCGTCACGGTCGACATGGGCGCGCCGCGCCTCGTGCCGGCCGACGTGCCCTTCGACGAGACCGGCCTGGCGGGCATGGTCCAGGGCGACGACACGCTTTGGCCACTGCCGGTCGGCGATGAGACCGTCTTCGTGTCGGTCGTATCGATGGGCAATCCGCATGCGGTGCAGGTGGTCGACGATGTCGATGCGGCGCCGGTAGAAGAAACCGGTCCGCTGATCGAGCGCCATGTGCGTTTTCCGAAACGCGTCAATGCCGGCTATCTGCAGGTAATCGACCGGCACCATATCCGTCTGCGCGTGTTCGAGCGCGGCGCGGGCGAGACGCTGGCCTGCGGCACCGGCGCCTGCGCTGCGGTCGTGGCCGGCATCCGGCGCGGCCTGCTCGATTCGCCGGTGCGCGTCTCGGCCCGTGGCGGCGAACTCAGCATCGCCTGGACGGGGCCGGACCAGCCGGTGTATCTGAGCGGGCCGGCCGTGTCGGTGTTTGAAGGCGAAGTCGAGATCTGATCTTAAAGCCGCTCGGCCGTAGGGTGTATGCGACCTGCAGGGCGGGTTTCCCGTCCACGCATCCAACGATCTCTGGTGCGCCACAACATCGATTTATGTTGAACGCGTGGGGCGGGAAACACGCCCACCCTACCGGCGTGCGCATCAGGCCGCCAGTTCCGCGTTACTACCGGCTCCGTCGTCGCTGTCAGGCTGCGCGATGTTGAGCAGGGTACGCAGCCGGTACAGGCGCTGGCGGTAGTTGCCTTCCGGTCCGGCCGGGCCACAATCGACGGGCTCGAACAGGCGCACGATGCGGTCGAGCGCTTGGCGCTCGGGCCCTGGCGCCACCATCACCAGCCGCCGCTTGCTGCGCCCGTAACTGGCGCGAATATCGATGACCAGGCAATGGCCCTGGTCGGCGGCGACCACATCGAGCAGCAAGGCTTCAGGCCGCGACAGGTTGAACAGCTGTGCCAGTTCGAGACGCGCCGCCAGCAGCGGATGCGCCGCCAGCACCCCGGCGTGCAGCGCCAGCAAGGCGCCCGTGTCGGTGTACGGTGTGGTGGTCAGGCGTGGCGCGATCTTGTGCAGCAGGCCGGCTGCGTCGGGCGCGTCTTGCTGCGCCGCCTTTTGCAGCCAGTACACGGCCCGCACATCGTTGTTTTCGTTTTCGCGGCGCGCGCGCCAGGCGTTGTGGCCGCATTCGAGCTGGGCATCGCGATACCCCATCTCGGCCGCGCGTTCGAGGTAGCGCTGGGCATCGGCCACATTACGCTGTGAGAATTCTGGCTTGATGCAGATGCGCGACAGCGCGTACCAGGCCTCGGCCAGCCCCTGCTCGCCTGCCAGTGTCAGCCAGCGGATCGCCCGTTTGAAATTGGCAACGTGCGCGGCATGCGCATCGCCACTTCCAATGCGCCGGCCATCCACCCGCATGCGGGCAGAACGCAGGCCCAGCGCCAGTTGCGCGTGGGGATCGTGTTCGGCGGCAGCCAGTTCCCAGAAGATGGCCAGCTCACCGGGATCGCAAGGTACCGGCGCAGTGCCGGCCGCATCACCGACGCCACCGACGCCACCAACGCCACCGACGCCATGGCCCCCCTCGAGCGCTGGATCCATCAGACGCGCGCAACGCGACAGCAGCGCGATCTCGTCCGGCGCGAAGCGGCGCAGTTCGCCGGGCTCGCCACGCTCGCTGTGTTCATCTACCAGCGCCCGCGCCTGCGGCAAGGCCAGGCGCAGATAGTCGGCCCAGCGCCGCGCGAACCACAGGGCATCGAGGCCGGCATGCTGCGCCATGGCGGCGCATTGCGCGGGCGAGAATCTCGCGCGATGCGGCGCGCCATGGGTCGCACCCTGCACCGCCTGCGTACGCGCCGCCATGGCCGGGGTGGCCGCCGCCCTGCTGGCCGCCTGCTCGTGTTGCCGGGTCAATAGCACCTGGGCATGCGAAAACCCCGCCCGCGCGGCATCTTCGAGCGCGCGCACGGCTTTGGGCTGCTGCTGTTGCGCGGTCGGCGCCAGGGGATCGAGCACCAGTTGCGCAAACACGAGGCCGGCATGCACGCTGCCATCGTCATACGCGCGTTCGTACCATTGCGACACGCCTGCTGCATCGCGCTGCGCCAGTTCAAGCGGGATATGGTTGCCGATCAATTGCCACGCTGGCGGACAATCTTGCCGCGCCGCGCGTTCCAGCCAGTGCAACGCGGTAGGAAGGCTTTGCGGCAAGCTGCTGCTGCCAAACAGGTACAGCTTGCCCAGCGCGAGCTGGGCTGCCACCTGGCCGGCACGGGCATTGCGGATGATTGCCAGTTCTTCGCGGTTAGCCATCGTTGGAATACGTGAAAGACATGACGTGAGAGCCATGGAAAGTGTGCCTGCGACACACGGCGGCAACGTGGAAGTTGCAAATATACAAGCTATCGACACCACGCGGCGCTGCTGTGCGAACGAGGCCAAAGTCTACGCCGTGGCAGATGGCGATTCGATTGGATTCCGAAGCGGATTGAGAGGTCGCAAAACAGCACAAAAACGATGAAACTGTTCCGGATAATCGCAAACCAAACCGTCATGCCGAGGCTGGCACCGCCGGGTTACCCCGTCGAAAGACGTCATGTTGTCCCGATTCATGACGCTCGTTTCAAAAATACAACAGCACAGTTCGATTTATTGGCAAGGAGCGTGGCGCCCCCCCCGATAATTGACGGATTAGCTAGTCTTGACGTTTGAAAGATTTAAGGTGCACGTATCGCGCGTTCAGCCAGGTCTCAACGCTCCAGATGTACGTGTTCACTTTATTGACAGGATTACCCCGATGAAGACCTCTCTCCTGGCTGTCGCACTGCTTGGCGCTTGCGCCGGTGCGGCCCATGCGCAGACGTCAGTACAGGTCTACGGCAACCTCGATGCCGGTATCGTCAAGCGCAGCAGCCAGAATGTCAGCATCGGCAAGCGCTCGGCCAACACCCTTGGCTTCAAGGGCACCGAAGAACTGGGCAATGGCCTCAAGGCCCTGTTCCAACTTGAAACGCGGTATGAGCCGGACACCGGCAGCGCCGAAATCGGGCCCGATGGCAATGGACGCAGATTGTTCCAGGGCCAGAGCCGCGTCGGCCTGCAGGGCGACTTCGGCATGCTGCGCATCGGGCGCGGCCTGACCCCCTTCCACGAAACCATCGGCGCCTTCGAGCCGTTCCACGCCATCGAAACCGCCGGCGGCTTTTATACCGACCTGAGCGTGGCCGGCTACAGCTCGCAGCCACTCGACCCGGTGGGTTCCACCGCCAACCGCTGGTCGAACGCGGTCTGGTACAACTCGCCGGTCGTGAACGGCTTCCAGCTCAACACGGCCATTGCCACCAAAGAAAACAATGGCGCCGTCGCCATCATCGGTCGTGGCAGTGCAGCGGCGCCGCAGTATGCGGCCGGCACTGAAGCCTCGACCAATCCGTTCTCCATCTCCGGCACCTACAACAGCGGCCCGGCTGCGCTGATGGCTGCCTACGAGCGCAACGCCGTCGAATCAAAGGTCTGGTCGATCGGTGCCTCGGTCAATCCGACACCCGAACTCAAGCTGATGGGCACGTTCACACGGCTCGACGAGGACAATACGCGCCTCTTCAATACCAACACCAGTTCCTGGGTCGTGGGCGCGAATTACACAGTCGGTCCCGGGAAGTTCCTTGCTGGCTATGGGCAAAAGGACACCGATGGCCTGGAAAAGGTCAAGCAACTGTCGCTGGGCTACGAATACAGCCTGTCCAAGCGCACCTACCTGTATTTTGACGTGTCGCGCAAAAAAGGCGTCCCGACCGCCCCGGGCACGATCAACCAGTACGACATCGGTATTCACCACACGTTCTAAACCAGCTGCAGCGGCCAGCAACTGCTTGAGGGCGGACATCGGTAACGATGTTCGCCCTTGTCGTATGCAACACTTTGTAGCCTTTTCACAACGACAACGGGCCACCAGGCCCCATCCGAACGAGCGTTCTGTACAGTGCAGCAAGGCAATGGCATATTTGCGTAGCGGGCCCATGCCACGCGACAAGAAAATAATATGGAGACACCATGAAAAAATGCCTTATCGCCGCCCTGCTCGGCGCGACCTTCGCAAGCACCGCCCTGGCCCAAACCAGTGTCCAGATCTACGGCATTGCCGACGCCGGCGTGATGTGGCAAAAAGGCGGCCCGACCAAGATCTACAGCGGCGGCGCCGATGGCTCACGCCTCGGCCTGCGCGGCTCCGAAGACCTGGGCAATGGCTACAAGGCGATTTTCAATCTCGAAGCCCGGGTCGAACTCGACACGGGTTCGCAGCAACCGACGCTGATGAACGACAATCCGGGCCGCTACCTGCTGCGCGGCATGGAACGCATCCCGGTTGCCATTCGCGACCGCCTGCAAGCGGCCATCCAGCCGCCGGGCGGCCCTGCCGTCAACCAGGAAAAAGCCCTGTTCGACCGCACTTCGATGGTCGGCCTGATCACCCCGATCGGCGCCGTGCTGCTGGGCCGCATGTACACGCCTGGCTACGAAGTGTTCAATATGGCCGATGCGTTTGAGTCGGGCACGGCCGGCACCTGGGGCCACGTCACGGGCGGCACCGCCGGCTTTACCGCACTGGGCGCCGACATCCGCTCGCAGGAAGCCATCCAGTACCGCATCGCATTGCCAAATGGCCTGGGCGGCTCGGTGATGTATGGCGCCCGCAATTCTGGTTACCTTGGCCGCTACAACAAATTCCGCGCCGGCGCGGTGACGTACAAAGCCAACGGTTTCGACGTCGGCGTTGGCTACAACCATGGCTACGACCAGCAGAACCGGCCGAGCCTGCGCACGCTGACCGTCGGCGGCTCTTACGCGCTGGGCGAAAGCTGGAAATTCTTCGCTGGTTTCCACAGCCAGCGCAACGACAATTCGGCCTTGATCCCCGATTACCTGAATGGCTGGGACACGGCCGTGGGCCCGGCGCTGACCGCGCAAGGCATTCCTGCGGGCGCGCAGCAGCAACTGCGCGGTATCTTCGCCAGCGCGATTTCGGCCAATACCAAGCAGGATGCCCGCAGCTACCAGGTCGGCCTCCACTACAAGATCGGCAACGGCCGCATCGTCGCGTCGTACGCGCACCAGAACGACCGCACCGCGTCCAACAGCGATGCCAATCTGTACGCGCTGGGCTACAACTACTATCTGTCCAAGCGTACCGACCTGTACACGGCGCTGGCGTTCATCAAGAACGACAACGAAGCCCAGTATTCGCCGGGCACCTCGGGCAATCCGGGCGGCTTTACCGAAGCACCGGGCGCCGATGGCCGCGCCTTGCAACTGGGTATCCGTCACCGCTTCTGAGCGCGCCTGCGTTCACGCAAAGACGCCTTCGGGCGTCTTTTTTGTTCTCCGGTGCAACGCCCAGCGTCGGTTAAAATGATCCGATCCATTTCAATACCCTATTCTCCCCATGAGCACTGCACCACTGGACGCCAGCACCGTTGCGCAATACCTGACCGATCACCCGGAGTTCTTCCAGGAGCAAGCCGGCCTGCTGGGTGAAGTGAAATTGTCGAGTCCGCTGACCGGCCGCACCGTGTCGCTCCAGGAACGCCAGATGGAAGTGATGCGCGACAAGTACCGCGCGCTTGAACTGCGCCTGTCCGACCTGTCGCGCCGCGCCGAAGAGAACGCCGGCATCGCCAACCGCTTTCACGCCTGGACCCAGGCCCTCCTGGTCTCGAAAGGCGGCGCCGCGATGGCGCGCGACCTGACCGAGGGTTTACGCACCCACTTCACCGTGCCGCAAGTAACCTTGCGCCTGTGGCATGTGGCCCCGGAACATGCCGGTGCATGGTTTGCCAGCAATGTCTCGGACGACGCACGCATCTTCGCCAACAGCCTGCGCGCGCCATATTGCGGCCCGAACAATGATTTCGAAGCGGTGCGCTGGCTGGACGACGCCGAATCGATCCGCTCGACGGTGATGCTGCCGCTCGGCGCGCCGGGCCAGAGCTTTGGCCTACTGGTGCTCGGTTCGCCCGATCCGGCGCGCTTTACCACCGCGATGGCGACCGATTTCCTGGTCCACATCGCTGCCACCGCCACCACCGCCCTGGCGCCGCTGCGCGCTTGACCGGCATGGACACGCGCGAGCCGCCAACCGACTGGGCCGCGCGCTACCTCGGCGAACTGGCCACGCAGCGCCAGTTGTCGCCGCATACGATCGCGGCCTACCGGCGCGACCTGGCCGAGCTCGCCGAACTGGCCGGCCACAGCGACTGGGCGCGGCTGGTGCACGCCGACATCCGCCGTTTTGCCGGCAAGCTGCATGCCGGTGGCCAGTCCGCGCGCTCCATTGCGCGCAAGCTCTCGGGCTGGCGTGGCTTCTATGAATGGCTGTCGCACCAGACGACGCTTGCCGCCAATCCGGTCGATGGTGTGCGCGCCCCGAAGCGCGCGCAGAGCTTGCCAAAGGCGCTCGCGGTCGACGACGCCGTGCAATTGATGGAAGCAAACCAGCGCGGCCACCTCGAGCCATTCGAATTGTGCAATCACGCGATGTTCGAACTGCTGTATTCGAGCGGGCTGCGCGTGTCGGAACTGGCAGGCCTGGACGTGGCCTGGCAGGATGCACGCGGCGGGCAGCCGGGCTCGCTGGGCTGGCTCGACCTGCAGGCGGGCGAAGTGGTGGTGACCGGCAAGGGCAACAAGATGCGCCGGGTGCCGGTCGGCGGCCCCGCGCGCGAGGCGCTGGCGCGCTGGCTCGCAGTGCGTCCTGCCGCGCGCGACGGGGGCGCCGCGCTGTTTTTGTCGGCGCGCGACACCCGCATCACGCCGCGCGTCGTGCAAACCCGCCTGAAGCAGCACGCGCTGCGCGCCGGCACGCCGGTACATGTGCATCCGCACGTGCTGCGCCATTCGTTCGCGTCGCACCTGCTGCAATCGTCGGGTGACCTGCGCGCAGTGCAGGAACTGCTGGGCCACGCCAGCATCACGTCCACGCAAATCTATACGGCCCTGGACTTTCAGCACTTATCAAAAGTGTATGACGCGGCGCACCCGCGGGCCAAAGCCAAGCCGGAGTCCTGAAGCCGACCGAACCACGTCCAGCGCGATCGGGTTCAGAAATTTCGTTCATGGTTTGAACACGATCAGCACGCGACACGCCAGATGGTGAGGTTGCAAGAATTGCGGCATAATCCCCCGGTTCTTTTGTCCAACCTTGATGTCAACCACGAGTAGCGAACCAATGGACCTGATCCCCAGCACCATCCTCACCGGCTTTCTCGGCGCGGGCAAGACCACCCTGCTCAACCGCATCCTGCAGGAAGACCACGGCATGCGCATCGCCGTCATCGAGAACGAATTCGGTGAAGAAAACATCGACAATGAAATCCTGGTGCAGGACTCGGGCGAGCAGATCATCGAGATGAACAACGGCTGCATCTGCTGCACCGTGCGTGGCGACCTGATCGAGGCACTCAACAGCCTGGCGAAAAAACGCGCCGCTGGCGAGATCCATTTTGACCGCGTCGTCATCGAAACGACGGGCCTGGCCAATCCGGGGCCGGTGGCGCAGACCTTCTTCGTCGATGAAGAAGTTGGCGCCCACTACCTGCTCGACGCCGTTGTCACCGTGGTCGATGCCCGCCACGCAATGGAACAATTGACCGCGCACGAAGAAGCCCAGCGCCAGGTGGGCTTTGCCGACAAGATCCTGCTGTCCAAGACCGACCTGGTCGATGCCGCTGCCGTCGATGCGCTCAAGGCGCGCCTGCAGCGCATCAACCCGCGCGCGCCGATCGCCACGAGCGACTTCGGCCGCGCGCCGATTGCCGACGTGCTCGACCTGCGCGGCTTCAACCTGAACGACAAGCTGGACATCGACCCCGACTTCCTGCGTGTCGACGGCGAAGACGGGCACGATCATGATCACCAGCATGAGCATGGCGCCGATTGCGGCCACGACCACGGCCACGACCACGTGCACGATGCATCGTGCAGCCACGACCATCATCACAGCCACCACAGCGACGACATCGCCGCGTTCGTGTTCAAGAGCGAGCGCGCATTCGACCCGGAACGCCTGGAACAATTCCTCGGCAGCCTGGTCCAGGTCTTCGGCCCGCAAATGCTGCGCTACAAGGGCGTATTGCGGATGGATGGCGTCGATCGCAAGGTCGTGTTCCAGGGCGTGCACCAGATCATGGGCAGCGACGTGGGACCGAAATGGGGGGAGAATGAAACGCCCGCCACCAAGATGGTCTTTATTGGTAAAAATTTACCAAAAGACGTATTTATCCGCGGACTGGAACAGTGTTTGGTATAAACTGCATCAGTTTGACTGGCCATGCAGGCATGCCCGGCGCCATGCGTCGGCAGCCTGCCAGGCCGGGCCGCACGGACCGCCACGACGCGCTTCAAACAGCCAGTGGTGAACCGCCCTTGCCGCCCATGCGGCGCGGACGGAGATAGGATGGCGTACCGTCGTCATCAAGGCAGCCTGCCCGGCATGCACCCATTTGTGCGGTGTTGCTAATGGGCAAGCTGATAAAATGCAAACCTCTGTCGTATCGAAGGCATCATGACTAAAACAACGAAACCGAATACCGCCCAGTCCGACGAACGCCTCCTGACGGAAGACGAGATTCGCGCGATGAGCGAGGGCGACTACATGAATGCGGCCCAGCTGGCATTCTTCAAGAACCGCCTGCAAGAGCTTGAGCGCGAACTGCTCAAGAACGCCGGCGAAACCACGGAACACCTGCGCGAAACCGTGCTGGTCCCCGATCCGGCCGACCGCGCAACCATCGAAGAAGAACATGCGCTCGAACTGCGCACCCGCGACCGTGAGCGCAAGCTGCTCAAGAAAGTCCAGCAATCGATCCAGTCGATCGATGGCGGCGAATACGGCTGGTGCGAAGAAACCGGCGAGCCGATCGGCATTCCGCGCCTGATCGCCCGCCCGACCGCCACGCTGTCACTGGAAGCCCAGCAGCGCCGCGAACTCAAGCAGAAGCTGTACGGCGACTGATCGATGACCGTGCTGAACCTTGATTCAGCACCAGCAAAAAAGCATGCGACCTGTCGCATGCTTTTTTTGTTTGCAGCCACCATTTCTTGATGTTTGTAACGACGCATGACAGCTGCCGCACCAGCCATGCGCGCACGCTACAATTGCTCAATACCCTACCAACATTGCCATTAGGCTACACTGACGCGCGGCCACGTGTGCTCAGCATCCGTCGCCAGGGTCCGTGCTAAGGTCATGGTGGACACGTTATCGAGACAACGGTGAGCATGGGGCTTTTTTCCTTCCTGAAGAAAAAGAACGATGCGGTGGCCGCGCCCAGCTGGCCGCCACCCGAGTCGCGCCTGCGCGGCGAACCGTCACGCCTGGCGTCCGATGCCGAGCGCGAGCGCCAGCGTGAAATCGCCCGCGCCACCGCTGCCAAGATCGACGAAATCGAACTCGAATTTGCGTCCGACATGTTCGACGACGAGCCGGCCTGGGACAGCGGCCGCCGTCCCGCCAACGGCGTCACGGTGGCGGCCGCGCCCGATCCCGACGACATTCCCGACCTGGCCGCTGCGCCCGCCAGCGCCCCGGCGGTCGACGAAAGCGCCATCCTGTACGCCAATGGCCAGAGTACCGCTGCCGAACAATTGCTGCGTGAATCGCTCGCGACGCTGGGCCGCCACGAACGCCTGCCATGGTGGATGCTGTTCGACCTGTACCAGGCCGATGGCCGCGAAGAACTGTTCGAGAGCATCGCCATCGATTACGCGAGCCACTTCGAAACCTCGCCACCCACCTGGAAGCCGCTCGCGCCCGCCTCGGTGGCAAGCCAGCCGGCGCAGGGGCTGACCGCCACCGAAACCTTCGACGCGCTGCTCGATGCGACCGTCGCACCCCGCCTGCGGCGCGTGCTCGAGGCGCAGGCACCGAACGTGCGGCTCGACTTCGGCAAGGTGCGCAGCATCGATGCGGACGGCGCCGACTGCCTGCTGGCCACCCTGCAAACGCTGCGCGCGAGCGACCGCGGCCTGGTGCTGGCCGGCGCCGACACCTTGATCACGACGCTGCGCCCGATGCTCGTCATCGGCAAGCGCGGGGCCAGCCCGGCGCCCTGGCTGCTGCTGCTCGAACTGCTGCTGCTGACCAACCGCGAAAAGGATTTCGAAGAAGCGGCGATGGATTACTGCGTCACCTACGAAGTCTCGCCGCCCTCGTTCGAAGCGCCCCGTCACGTCTCGACGGCCGCACCAGCACCGAGCCACGGCGACCGCTTCATGTTGCCCGCCGTGATCAGCAGCCTGGACCCGGCATTGATCGGGGCCATCGAGGCCTACGCCGCAGAACGCGACACGCTCGTCTTCGACTGCTCACGGCTGGCGCGCATCGAGTACGCCGGCGCCGGCAGCCTGCTGGCGCGGCTCGATGCGCAAGCGGCAGCCGGCCGCACGGTCGAGCTGCGCGAACTGAACCACCTGATAGCCGCCCTGCTGCGGCTGCTGGGCGCCGGCGAGACCGTACGGCTCTATCCACACCGCTACTGACGATACAGCAAACCCAAAAGCGAGGGTCAGGTCTGACATTCGGACACGATCTCGACAGTAGGGTAGCCGCAACTAGCTGGCACTGGACCATGCGACCGTTGCCAAGGCAGAGGTCGTGTCCAAATGTCAGACCTGACCCCGGCTGTGGGAGCTCATCGGTATTTCCCGTTCGGATAATCTTGCAATCCTGCGCACGGTCCCCACCTGCTGGTAGCCAGACAATCACGAGGTAAAAATGGAACAATTTCACGGTACAACCATCGTCAGCGTACGCCGCGGCAATCAGGTCGCGCTCGGCGGCGATGGGCAGGTCACGCTCGGCAACGTCGTCATGAAGGGCTCGGCCCGCAAGGTGCGCAAGCTGTATCAGGGCAAGGTCCTGTGCGGTTTCGCCGGCGGCACCGCCGACGCTTTCACGCTGCTCGATCGCTTCGAGGGCAAACTTGAAAAGCACCAGGGCAACCTGCTGCGCGCCTCGGTCGAGCTGGCCAAGGACTGGCGCACCGACCGCGTGCTGCGCCGCCTGGAAGCCATGCTGCTCGTGGCCGACCGCGAGTCCACCCTGATCATCACCGGCAATGGCGACGTGCTCGAGCCGGAAGACGGCATCGGCGCGATTGGCTCCGGCGGCATCTATGCCCAGTCGGCCGCCAAGGCGCTGTACGAGAACACCGACATGCCGCCTGCCGAAGTGGTCAAGAAGGCGCTGACCATCGCGGGCGAACTGTGCATCTACACGAACATGTCCCACATCATCGAGACCCTGGATTGATATGAACAGCTTCATGAACATGACCCCACCCGAAATCGTCTCCGAGCTGGACAAGCACGTCGTCGGCCAGGGCAAGGCCAAGAAGGCCGTCGCGATCGCGCTGCGTAACCGCTGGCGCCGCCAGCAGGTCGAGGAACCGCTGCGCTATGAGATCACACCAAAAAACATCCTGATGATCGGCCCGACGGGCGTCGGCAAGACCGAGATCGCGCGCCGCCTGGCCAAGCTGGCCGATGCGCCATTCATCAAGATCGAGGCGACCAAGTTCACCGAGGTCGGCTACGTCGGGCGCGATGTCGACACGATCATCCGCGACCTGATCGACATCGGCATCAAGCAGACCCGTGCCAGCGAAGCGAAGAAAGTGCGCCAGCGCGCCGAAGACGCGGCCGAAGACCGCATCATCGACATCCTGGTGCCGCCGGCGCGCGACTTTGGCTTTAACACCGCCAATACGCCGGACAGCAAGGAAGGCGACGCCACGCGCCAGACCTTCCGCAAGCGCCTGCGCGAAGGCGCGCTCGACGATCGCGAAATCGAGATCGAGGTGTCCGACGCTGCGCCGCAGATGGAAATCATGGCACCGCCGGGCATGGAAGAAATGACCGAGCAGATCAAGTCGATGTTTGCCGGCGCGGGCGGCGCGCGCAAGAAGCCGCGCAAGCTCAAGATCCAGGAAGCCATGAAGATCCTGATCGACGAAGAAGCCGGCAAGCTGCTCAACGAAGACGAGCTCAAGCAAAAGGCCATCGCCAACGTCGAGCAGAACGGCATCGTGTTCCTCGACGAGATCGACAAGATCGCGACGCGCTCCGAGCACGGCGGCGCCGATGTCTCGCGCGCCGGCGTGCAGCGCGACCTGCTGCCGCTGGTCGAGGGTACGACCGTCAACACCAAGTACGGGATGATCAAGACCGACCACATCCTGTTCATCGCGTCGGGCGCGTTCCACTTGTCCAAGCCATCGGACCTGATTCCTGAATTGCAGGGCCGCTTCCCGATCCGCGTCGAGCTTGAATCGCTGTCGATCGAAGACTTCAAGAGCATCCTGACGTCGACCCACGCCAGCCTGACCAAGCAATACCAGGCGCTGCTGGCCACCGAAGGCGTGCAGGTCGAGTTCCTGGACGAAGGCATCCATCGCCTGGCCGAGATCGCGTTCTCGGTCAACGAGCGCACCGAGAACATTGGCGCGCGCCGCCTGTACACGGTAATGGAAAAGCTGCTCGAGGAAATTTCGTTTACTGCCGGGTCGGAAAAAGACCAGGTGGTGCGCATCGACGCTGCCTTTGTCAACGAACGGCTCGACGCGCTGGCGGTCAACGAAGACCTGTCACGCTACGTGCTGTAATTTTTGCGGGAGGCCGGCATGGCAAACAAGGCATTAGCGACGCGGCAAAAAATGCGGTTGCGGATCGAACCGTCGCAGCAAGCGGGCAAGCCGCGCAATCCCATCGCCGCGCTGGCCAAGGCGCGCGCCGCCGGCCCGCATGCCAAGCCGCTCTCGAGCGAGCGCACTGCCGCCAAGCAGGCGCTCAGGAAGGTCAAGCTGGTGGCGGGCGACGACGATTGAACCGGCCCCAGGCACGTTGTGCTTACACTCTTTGCGGACACCTCGGTGTCCGTTTTTTTGGCCAGGGGCGCCATTCAGGTGTACGCGCCTTGTCCGCACCGTGATTCAACGTTAAAGTCAGCCGTTGTCATTTTCTCTGGATCGCCAATGAGTTCACCCGATCTGATCCTGGACGCGCTGCGCATACGCTTGCGCGCGGCCGGCATCACGTATAAAACGCTGTCCGAGCGCATTGGCGTGAGCGAATCGAGTGTCAAGCGCATGTTCGGGCAAAAGGATATGGCGCTGTCGCGCCTGGCGGAGATCTGCCAGGCCACCGGAATCGGGCTGGAAGACCTGCTGCGCGGGGCAATCGAGGCGCGGCCCCAGCTCGATGCGCTGAGCCTGACGCAGGAACGTTCGATCGTTGCCAACCCGCGCCTGCTGTTGATGGCGATCTGCTGCCTGGGCCACTGGAGTATCGAACAGATCATCGAGACCTACGACCTGACCGAGGCCGAGTGCATCACGCTGCTCGCCGAGCTCGACCGGCTGGGGCTGATCGAACTGAAACCGCTGAACCGCTATCTGCTGCGGGTGTCGAATGCATTTCGCTGGCTGCCGGATGGCCCGGTACAGCATTTCTTCCGCGAGAACGTGGTAAACGATTATTTCTCGGGCCGCTTCGACGGTGCGGGCGAAGCGCTGCTGTGCTTGCCGGCACGGCTATCGCCGGCCAGTGCGCTCGAACTGTCGCTGAAGATTGATCAACTGGCGGCCGAACTTGCGCGGCTGCACCGCAACGACCGGCGCCTGCCGGCCGACGAGCGCAAGGGGCATACGCTGCTGCTAGGCTTCAGGTCGTGGGAACTGGCGGCGTTTACGGCGTTGCGGCGCTAAGGCTGCTGCTGCTGATGCGCGGCCACGCTGCCGACACCGAGCTGATTACATCACCGGCCGCTCTCCGTTCATTGGCTGTGCGTTCTGTGGCATCTGCGGCTGGCCGGGGTTGTCCTGCTCCGGCGGCGGATCGCGGGGCTGGCTTTGCATCCCCTGTTGATTGGCGTCCGGTGGTGCGCTCTGCATCATCGGCGGCGCGCTGACCACGCCTGGCGCCATTTGCGGCTCCATCATCGGCTGCGGCGGCATCGCGCGCGGCACCGGCTGGCTGATCGCACTCGACTGGCCGGCATCGGGCGCCAGTTCGACGCGCTTCATGACACCGTTATCGGACAACATCACATAGCGCCGATGCACTTCGGCCACCACGACGCCAGGCGCGATCTCGCGGCCGATGCGCACCGCTTTCGGCGGCGACCCGTCGGCAACCAGAATCACGGCGCTGTTGGCGCCGGCCGAGACCACACCGGTCAACTGGAAACTGGAAATCGCGACCGTCGGCTGCCCGCCAAACAACGTGGCTGCTGCTTCCGGACTCGGTGCAGGCTGGGTCGCCGGCGGCGCGGCGGCCAGCGGGCGCTGCTCGGGCTTGTACAGCTGCAGCACCCAATAGGCACCCGATGCGGCCAGCACAAGCAGGGCCAGCAGGGTCAAAAGAAGGGGCAAACGCTTGTTCATGGTGTCTTTCGCATCTCGTTCATTGGCATCGCTGCGCGATTTTCTTATTGCACCAGTTGATTGATTTCGATGATCGGCATCAGCACAGCCAGCACGATCAGCAGCACGACCAGGCCCATCGCCAGGATCAGCACCGGCTCGAGGAGCCCGGCGATCGTCAGCGTGCGGCGTTCGAGATCGGCCTGCTGTGAATTGGCAGCCCGCTCGAGCATGGCAGGCAGTTCGCCGGTGATCTCGCCGGCGCGGATCATGTGCACGAGCATCGGTGGAAACAGCTTTTGCGCCGACAGCGCGCGCGCCAGGCTCACACCTTCGCGCACGCTGGCCGTGGCCTGCTCGACCAGTTCGGCCATCGCCACGTTCGACAGCGTTTCGCGGCTGGTGTCGAGCGCGCGCAGGATCGGCACGCCCGAGCCGGTGGTGATCGCCAGCGTGCTGGCAAAGCGCGCGGTATTCAGGCTGCGCTCGAACTTGCCGTAGATGGGCGCGGTCAGCAGCCACGTGTGCCAGCGGCGCTTGAGCACGGGATTGCGCAGCGCGCGCCGCCACAGCCAGAACGCGCCGGCAATCAGGATGCCGACATAGATGCCATACGCGCGCACGAAGTCGGACACGGCCAGCATGACGACGGTGAGGAATGGCAGCTTTTGCTTGGTGTTGGCAAACACCGAGACGATCTGCGGCACCACGTAGGTGAGCAGGAAAATCACGATCGCGAACGCGACCACGGTGACGATCGCCGGATACGTGAACGCCAGGCGCACCTTTTGCACGAGGGCGTTGCGGCGCTCGATGTAGTCGGCCAGGCGCGAGAGCACGCGCGACAGTTGGCCGATCTGTTCGCCCGAGCCGACCAGCGCCCGGTAAATCTCGGCGAAGTCGCGCGGGTGGTGCGTCAGGGCGGTGGAAAAGGCCGAGCCGCCGATGACTTCGGCACGGATCGACGCGACCAGGTCGCGCACGTACGGCCGCTCGGCCTGTTCAAGCAAGGCGGTAAACGCTTGTTCGAGCGGCAGGCCGGCTTCCAGCAGGCTGGCCAGCTGGCGTGTGAACAGGGCCAGTTCGTTTTGCGACAGGCGCTCGCCGATGCCGCGCGAGCGGGCCACGCCGGCGGCGTCGAGCTGGGCTGCGATGGCTTCGACGCTCAGAGGCGTCAGGCCCTGCGCGCGCAGGTCGGCGCGCGCGGCGCGCGGGCTGTCGGCGTTGACCACGCCCTTGCGGGTGGCGCCCCCGTTGTCGACGGCCTCGTAACGAAATGCCGGCATCGGTTAGTCCTTGGTCACGCGCACGATTTCGGCCCGTGTGGTGGTGCCATCGAGCAGCCAGCGTTCGCCGTCCTCGCGCATGGTCTTCATGCCCACGCCCAGCGCCGCGACACGGATGTCGGCTTCGGACGCGCGGTTGTGGATCTGGGCACGGATCTGGTCGGTGGTCTCGAGCAGCTCGTAGACCCCGACGCGGCCGTGGTAACCGGTGTGGCCGCAACGTTCGCAACCGACCGCGTGCCAGGTGCTGCCGTCGAAAGTCTTGCACTGCGAGCAGAGTTTACGCACGAGGCGCTGGGCCATCACGCCCAGCAGCGACGAGGACAGCAGGAACGGTTCGATGCCCATGTCGAGCAGGCGCGTCACGGCCGAGGCCGCATCGTTGGTGTGCAGCGTGGCCAGCACCAGGTGACCCGTCAGCGATGCCTGGACGGCAATCTGCGCCGTTTCCAGGTCGCGGATCTCGCCGATCATGATGATGTCGGGATCCTGGCGCAGGATGGCGCGCAGCGCTTTTGCGAACGTCATGTCGATACGGGCATTGACCTGGGTCTGGCCAACGCCGTTCAGGTCGTACTCGATCGGGTCTTCGACCGTCATGATGTTGGCGGTCGCCGCATTCAGGCGCGACAGCGCCGCATACAGCGTCGTGGTCTTGCCCGAGCCGGTCGGGCCCGTGACCAGCACGATACCGTGCGGCTGGTTGATCAGGCGGTCGAACTGCGGCAGCAGGTCGCTGGCCATGCCCAGGTGCGACAGGTCGAGGCGCCCTGCCTCTTTGTCGAGCAGGCGCAGCACGGCGCGCTCGCCGTGGCCGGTCGGCAGCGTCGAGACGCGCACGTCGACTGGTTTGCCGCCCACGCGCAGTGTGATGCGGCCATCCTGCGGCAGGCGTTTTTCGGCAATGTCGAGCTGCGACATGATCTTGATACGCGAAATCAGCGACGCGTGGATGGCCTTTTTGGGCCGCACGATATCGCGCAGCGCGCCGTCGATGCGAAAGCGCACGACCGACGTCTGTTCGAATGGCTCGATGTGGATATCGGACGCGCCTTCGCGCAGCGATTGCGTGAGCAGCGCGTTGATCATCCGGATCACGGGCGCGTCGTCGGACGATTCGAGCAGGTCTTCGATCGCGGGGACATCCTGCAGCAGCTTGGTCAGGTCGAGGTCGGCATCGAACTCGTCGACCACTTGCGAAGCGTCGTTGCCGCCGCCGGCATAGGCGCCGGCGATGACCGTGTCGAGCTCGTCCTTGTCCATGCGGCGCAGCTGGATGCGGCCGAAGCGGCGCGACACCTCGGCGATGGCGGCCGGCGCAGTCGCGCTGGAGACCAGCACTTCGACGCTCTGGCCCGGTTCGCCAGTACCGCGCGCCAGGACGACGTGGTCACGGGCGAACGCGTAGGGCAAGAGATTGGTCATGTGATTACTCCCGGTTCGGTGGCGTCACCGGGCGAAACTGCGAAGCTGGCACGGGGGCGCCAGATACTGTGCCAGATGCTGCGCCCGGTGCAGTTTCTGCCGCATTGCTCGCCGGGTTCACAGAGCTGGATCGCGAGGCGCCCGGACGATTGGCCGCGCCATCGTTCGATGCGCCTGGCGCGGCGTTGGCCGGCGGCGGCGCCTGAACCGGCATGGTGGCCATACCCCCACCGGCCGGCGGCTGACCGCCCACCAGCGGCGGCAGCAGCGGTGCGCCCAGGTCACGCAGCAGCGGCGAGCTTTCAGGCCGGCCGGCCGCGCCAGCGGCGCGCATGAATTCGTAGCGGTCCATCGCGATCGAGTTTGATGCATCCTTGCTGCGCACCACGACCGGACGCAGGAACACCATCAGGTTGGTCTTGTTGCGCGTGCGGGTGCGGTATTTGAACAGGTTGCCCAGCACCGGAATGTCGCCCAGGCCGCGCACTTTTTCTTCGCCGTCGCCTTCGGTGTCTTCGATCAGGCCGCCCAGCACGATGATCTGGCCATCGTCGGCCAGCACATTGCTTTCGATGGCGCGCACATTGGTCGTCAGGCCCGAGGCCAGATTGCGGGTGGACGCATCGACGCTCGAATTCTCGTGGTAGATGGCCATCTTGATGGTGCCGCCTTCCGAGATTTGCGGGCGCACCTTGAGCAGCAGGCCGACGTCCTGCCGCTCGACGGTCTGGAACGGGTTGCCGCTGTTGTTGCCCGACGTGGTGTACGAACCGGTGATGATCGGGACGTTCTGGCCGACCTTGATGGTGGCCAGTTCATTGTCGAGCGTGATCAGGTTTGGCGTCGACAGGATGTTGGCATTGCCATCGTTTTCCAGTGCGCGGGCCACGGCGCCCAGGCCCAGCTCGCCGCCGATCTGGCGGAACAGGCCGAAGGTCAGGCCCGACGGCACGCTTGGCGTGGTCGTGGCGCTGGTCCCCTGGCTGGCGGCCAGCGCCAGGTTGACGATACTGCTGCTCGAACCGCCGCCCGTGTAGTTCTGCAAGCCGCCGAAGCGGTATTTGCTGTCGGAGTCACCCGTCGCACCAACCCACTGCACGCCGAATTCGGACGCCTTGTTGGACGTGACTTCGACCACCAGTGCTTCGATATAGACCTGGGCGCGGCGCACGTCGAGCTGGTCGATGACCGAGCGCAGGTTGCGGTAGACCGCGTCCGGCGCAGTGATGATCAGGCTGTTGGTCGACGCATCGGCCTGGATGAAGCCGGAGCCCTGCCCGCCGCCGGCGCCGCCGGCATTGGCGGTGAGCTGGCTTTGCTGGCCGAAGGTGTTGCCGGTGCCGCCCATGCCGGTGCTGCTCTGCTGGCCTTGCTGGCCACCGAGCCCGCCGGCGCCGCTGCCGCCCTGCCCGCTGCCTGTGCCCGACGTGATCGAGCTGCCCGCCGTGCCCTGCTGCTGCACCGGCACGGCCGAGGCATCCTGCGAGACGACGGCGCGCAGCGTTTGCGCAACGCGGCTGGCGTCGGCGTTTTTCAGGTAGACGACGTGGATATTGCCGCGGCTGGAGCTTTCCTGGTCAAGCCGCGCGATCAGGCCCTTGGCCAGGTTGGCGCGGGCCTGCGATGGCGCGCGCACGATGACGGCGTTGGTGCGCGGATCGGCCAGCACCGTGACGCGGCCCGAGTCGCCGCCGGCGGCCGGTTCCATCAGGCGCGTGACGAGTTGCGCGATATCGCTGGCGATGGCGTTGCGGATCGGGATCACGTCGAGCTCGGCCGCCACCGGCGCGTCAAGCGCAGCGATGATGCGAGCCAGGCGGCGCAGGTTGTCGGCGTAATCGGTCACGACCAGGGTGTTGTTGCCCGGGTTGGCCATGATCGAGTTGTTCGGCGAAATCAGCGGACGCAGCACGGCGGTGAGGTTGGCAGCCGATTCGTACGACAGGTAGAACACCTGCGTGGCGATCTGGTCGCCGGTGGCCTTGCTCGAGCGCACGCCGCCCACCTGCGTGGGCGAAGATTGCAGCTTGGCTTCGGCCTCGGGCACCACCTTGGCATAACCGTCGCCGCTGGTGACCACCGCGAAGCCCTGCAGGCGCAGGGTCGACGTGAGCAGGCCAAAGGCTTCGCTCTTGCTGAGCGACTTTTCGGACACCAGCGTCAGCGTGCCCTTGACGCGCGGGTCGATGATGAAGGTCATGCCGGTGTAGTGGCCGATCGCCTTGATCACCGATTCGATGTCGGCATTCACGAAGCTGAGCGCTGCGGCGTTCGCAGTCTCTTGCGCGGAGGCCGACAATGGCAGGGCCAGGGTCGTGACGACGGCGGAAGCGGCGCAGCACAGCATGGCGCCGGCGGCAAGACGGCGCAGGGCCGGAAGTTCGAGGTGCGCGAAGGTGGTGTGGTCTGTTTTCTTCATTATCTGAACTCGAGTGCGATTACGTTTTTGCCGTTCACCATCCGGCGCTGTCCCAGCAGATTCAACATGATTCCCAGAGTGTCTTCATAGCCATCGGCGGCCGCTGCCTGGCCTGAAAAGCGCAGGCGGCCGTTCTGCAATGACCCTGCGCCCGACAGCAGCAGGGCGCCGCGTACGGTACGCAGCGTCAGATCGGCCTGCGGTCCGCGCCAGTCCATGATCATTTCGTAGCTGCCCAGTGGCTTGATGGGCGACATGCGCGAACCCATGTCGCTCATCGACAGCGTGGTACGACCCTGCAGCGTCACGATGTTTTGCTGGCGCAGCAGGTCTAGCGTATTCCAGGAAAGCCGGATGCGGCCGGTGGGCGCGAGCGTGTTGAGCGGCGCACCCAGGCCTGCCAGCCCCTCGGCTGGCAGCAGGAGTTCGCCGGCATTGACTTGCCACTGCGACCAGCTGCCCTGCACGCGCACCGGATTGGCCAGCGCCTGCGGGTTCTCGAGCGTCATGTTCACGTTGCCCAGCACCACCAGTGGCGACAGGGTCCAGGCAAAACGGCCTGGCAGCAATGGCGTCACCGCACCGCCCTGGCCCGGCGCCCCGCCGATAAAGGCCGAGCCGCGCCAAAGCGTACCCTGCGCATCCCCCAGCGTCAATCGGCCGCCGGTCTGGCGTTCGACCATGGGGCCAAGCCAGGCCGCCGGCAAAAATGCCAGCACCGTTGCCGCCACGGCCAGCGCCACCAGCAGGCCCCACGTCAGCGCCCGCCTCATGCGGCCGGCTCGGTGCTTTGACGCAGCGTGAGCGTGGCATCGACCTGGCCAAGGGCATCCTTGGCGGTAAATTGCGCATCCTGCACCAGCAGGCGGCTGTCGCGGCGTTGCGCGTCGAGCCAGGCCATCAGGTTGGCGAACGAGACGCCATTGAGTTGCACCTTGGTGTACTCGCCACTGACCGACAGCGACGCGGGATTCAGGCCGCTGGCCGTCATGCTGGCGGCCAGCGCCTCGCGCGTGACGGGTGCAACGGCCGGCGCCGGCTGGGCCGCGACGGCGCGCGCTTCGGCCGCCAGCGCATCGAGCTGCGCAGCTTGCTGGCGCAGCTCGGGCAGCGCGCGGCGCAATTGTTCGCGGCCGGTCAGCGCTGGTTCGAGCAGCACCAGGTACAGCAGCGTCAGCGCCACCACGCCGCCGCCGACGAGCAGGAACTTGCGTTCTTGCGCGGTGCGCGCGCTCCAGTAGCCGCCCACGCGCTCGCGCAGGCCGCTCAGTTTGCCGATGGCGCTCATGGCTTGGCTCCTGTGCTGCGGATCAGCCAGGTGGTCGCGTCGGGCGATTCCAGGCTGAGGTTACGTGACGACAGGGACGCGCGGAGCTGGTCGGCCATGCCGGGGTTGGTGGACTCTGGTTTGACGCGCACGGTGAGGGTCCGTTCGCGGTAATCGATTGATGCAATCGCAGGCGGCACGCCCAGCGTGCGTGTCGCTTCGCCGAAGGCGGCGGCCATCCAGTTGAACTCGTTGCCGGCCACCTGGCCGCTGCCGGCCTTGGCGCGGTCGATGTTCTGGCGCATTTGCACGACCGGATCGATGGCCGGCTGGTTCGGGTACACCGAGCGGAACGTTTGGCTCATCTGCAGGCGCACGGCATCGGCTTCGCGCTTCAGGCCCAGCCATTCGATATTCAGGCCGATCAGGTTGATCGCCACGGCAGCCAGCGCCAGGCGGATCGGCCAGCGCCAGCGGCGCCAGTCGCGCTGCGCGACGCCGGCCGTGCCCAGGCCCGGCACCAGGTCGAGCACGGGGCCGGTGCTGCCTTTGGCGCCGGCGATCCAGTGCGCCCAGTCATCGCTTTCCAGCGTGATGCCGGGGCCGGCTTCGGCCACCAGCGCATTGTATTCACCCAGCTGTTCACGGTCGACGTACAGCACCAGTGGCGCGTCGCCCGACAGCGCGCGCGCCGTCTGCAGCGCCATCACGGGGCTGCCGTCGAGCGCCAGGCCCAGGCCGTCATATTGGCTTTGGCGCAGGATCAGTTCGCCGTTACCGACGGCGGCGCTGACGCTGCCCGGATGCAGCGGCAGGCACAATTGCTCGGGGATGGCGGCGATCTGGCGCGCACCGAGCGTGAGCAGCGCGCGCACGAGCGGTTCGAGCCAGGCTTGCTGCACCACGGCCACGGGCCGGCGGCCATCGGGCTGCACAGGGCCAGCCACCAGTACGCAATCGAGCGGGTCGCCCAGGATGTGTTCTTCGACGAGCGCCGGCAGCGCCGCGCGCAGGCGGGCACCGGCCAGCGGCGGGGCCTGCACGGACAGCAGCGTGACGTCGCTGGCGGCCAGCACCAGCACCACGCGCCGGCTGGCGGCAACGACGTCGCCCAGATTGCGCAGCACGCCCTCGCCCTGCTGGCCGATGGCGCCGTTGTCGCCGACCAGCGCGAAGCGGCACAGGGCGCCTTCGCCCTGGCTGCGTGCCGGATGCCGGATATAAAGAGTACTCAAACTGTCTCGCTTTCTTCTCAGTTCTGGCGGGTCCAGATCACGTTCACACTACCGGAATTGACCAGATTGCCGCCGACTCGCACCAGCGATTCGGCGTCCAATGCGGCGCGGTCGAGCCGGATCCGGCTCTGGACCAGGAAATACGTGCTTTTGACGGTGATCTTCGGCTGGCTCTCCGCCGGCATATTCTGCAACGACGCCTTGAAGATACCCACGTCAGCCCACGGCACCCGCTGGCGCTGCGCGACGATCGAATTGGCTTCGGCCATCGAACTTCCCGGCAGCACGGCGGCCAGTACCTCAGGCGCCGCAGTATTCACATTGACATCCGTATTCGACGCCGGCAGCACGATGACGAACGGACGCAGCCGCTCGACCGCTTCTGGCTTGAAACCTGGCACCATCAATAAATCGTCGACCCGCTCCAGCCGCATCGGCGCCCCCGTACGCGGCTTCTGGGCCAGCGGGGGTGTACCGTCTGGCGGCGGCTCGGCGACCAGGGGCTGACCGGCAGCAACGAACTCGGCAATCGGCTGCGCCAGCCGCGCTTCAAGGCGCAGATTGGTCAGCAGCCTGCGCATGACGTCGATCTCTGCCTTGTCAGGCGTGCCACCCTTGGCCAGATTGTTCAGATTGTAGCGCGCCGTGGCGTCCAGAACCTGCCCCGACAGCGACGCATCGAAGTTTTCGCCCTGGATCCGCTCACGCTCGATGTACTGGTCGAGCCGGGTTTCGGCCAGCGGCGTGGCCCAGACCTGATCAAGCGAGGTGTAGTTGCTAGTATTATTGACGCGCAAAATCACGCTGGCCCAGTCGAGCGCGCCGCGCTGGATCCACTTGGTCTGCGACTGCAGGCGCTGGTTTTCCATCGAGCGCACCTGCACCTGCTGCTGCCAGAACAGGCTGGCGACAATGGAAATGGCCAGCGTGGTCAGCAGCATGGCGGTGACGACGGCGACGCCCCGCTGGCGTGTGAGGTGGCGATGCATCAGGTGCCTCCCAGCAGGAATGCCTTGACCATCGGCTGGGCCAGGCCCTGCACGGTCAGCGCCACCTGCACGCCGGTTGGGTCCTGCGCGTTTTTGACATTGGGGTCGGTGCCGGCAGGGTCCGGCGCCCCACCGCCCACGGCCGTGGGTTCGTTGCGCCAGGCATTGTTCTGCCAGCCCTGCACCTGCATGCCGGCCACACCGACCTGCAGCACGACGGACGGCGAATTCTCGGCCGCTGCATCGGACGTGATCGCCTGCCACAATTGCTCGATCTGGATCAGGTCGCGCGTACCGGGCGACTCGCGCCGCACCAATTTTCCTTCGACGACGCGGTAGCTCACCACCTGCAGGCGCGACGGTTCATTCTCGACAAACACCTTGCGCACGAGAACCAGGCGGTCGGTATCCCACAGCAGCGCCGGACGCCCGGCCATGATGTCGTTGCCGGCCGCGTGCTCGCAATCGTTTTCCATCTGGGCAAAGGCGAGCTGCATGCCGCGTGTGGTTTCCATGTCGGCAGTCAGCGCCACGCGCGCACGGACGATGCCGTCCAGGCCGCGCCAGCCGAGCACGGCCACCATGGCGAGGATGGCGATGGCCACCAGGAGCTCGACCAGGGTAAAGCCTGCAGGGCGCTGCCTGCTGCTTGAAATCCGCGTCATACCGGGGACGGCCTCAGAACCAGTTGGATCAGTTTGACAATGCGGCGACCGGGCTTGTCGACGTCAAACACCGAGACTTCGATCCTGCGCAATAGCGGGTTCGGGCTGGTCAGGACTTCTTCTTCGCACATCAGGTTCAGGCCGCCTTGCGGGCACGGAAAGCTGCGCTTGCCCACTTCGGGGAACTCGCGCCCCAGGCGAATCTGCACGAGCCGGTTCTCGGCCGACCAGGTCGCCATCATCGACGCGCGCAAGCCCTGGCTGTTGGAGGTCAGGCTGCCAACCGCGCGCAGGCCGGCAGCCAGCGCGGTGCCGACGATGACGAGCGCCACCAGCACTTCGAGCAGCGTGAAACCGGCAGCAGGTCGGGAAACTGGGCGCATGGTGGCGGGGGATGTCATTCGACAGTGAAGTGGCCGATGCCATCGGCGCGGATCGCGACCGTATTGGCACCCTTGGCCATCGTCAGCACGAACGGGCGGTCGACCGGCTCGCGGCCAAACGTGATGCGCAGCATGTCAGGGTTGCCGGTACCGGTCGGTTCGAGGATCAATTGCAGGGGCGAATTCTTGAATTCACGCTCGCGCAGCAGGTCATCGCGCGTGACCGGCTCCCAGCCGGCGTCGCCGCGCACCATGAAGCGGTAGCGGTCGCCGTTGGCCTCGAACGCGACCAGGCGGTTACGCACGATCGCTTCGTCACGGGCCAGTTGCAGCAGCAGCGCCAGGCGCTGCGCTTCCTTGTCGAGATCCTGGCGCGGACTCGGGATGGCGTTGAGCGTGGCCATGCCCAGCGTGAGGCCGATGATGACCATCACGACCAGCAGCTCCACCAGGGTGAAGCCGCGTGTGCGCGCTGTGCGCATGGCCGGCATGGAGATAACTTAGTCCCAGGAACCGACGTCAGTGTCTTCGCCAGTGCCGCCCGGCTGCCCGTCGGCGCCGTACGAGAACACGTCGACCTCGCCCTTGACGCCCGGCGACAGGTATTGGTAAGCGTTACCCCATGGGTCTTTCGGCAGTTTCTCGATGTAGCCGCCTTCTTTCCAGCCATTGGCCGACGGGCCCGAGGTCGGTTTGGTAGTCAGTGCGACCAGGCCCTGCTCGGTGGTCGGGTAGCGCTGGTTGTCGAGCTTGTAGAGCTTGAGCGCCTGCATCATCGTGGCGATGTCGACTTTGGCAGCCGTGACACGCGATTCACCCGTGCGGCCCAGCAATTTGGGCACGACCAGCGCGCCAAGGATGCCGATGATGACCACGACAACCATGATCTCGACCAGGGTAAAACCGCGTGCACGACCTGTGCTGCGCGTGTTGCGCTGAGTACGTTGAAAATTCATAAGCTTTGTGTGATGACAGGGGAATCGATGGAACCGGCACAGTATAAGCCCGAATTATGACAAGCGTACCTGCGAAAAGTACGCAATTGTATGTCACGTTCACCTGCACACCACGTTTCGCAATGCCCGTTAAGACACCACTAATCAACAGTGTTGCCGCTCTCACCATGGCGCGCCGCGCACACCGGGCACGCCGGATTGCGCGCCACGCCGATGGACGTCCAATCCATGTACTTGCCGTCGAGCATCAGGAGACGACCGACCAGTGGCTCGCCGATGGCCATGATGAGTTTCATCGCCTCGGCAGCCTGGACCGCGCCGACGACGCCAACCAGCGGCGCGAACACGCCCATCGTGCTGCACGCCACATCCTCGAAGCCACTGTCTTCGGGAAACAGGCAGGCGTAGCATGGGGCGGTCGGCTGGCGTGCGTCAAACACGGCCAGCTGGCCGTCGAAGCGGATCACGGCGCCCGACACGAGCGGCGTGCCGGCCGCCACGCAGGCGCGGTTGACGGCGTGGCGGGTGGCGAAATTGTCGCTGCAATCGAGTACGACCGTGGCGGCGCGCGCGAGTTCCAGCAGCCGCTCGGGGCCGGCGCGTTCGCGCAAGGCAGTGACTTCGATGTCGGGATTGATTGCCAGCAGGGCGGCGCGGCCGGACTCGACCTTCGGCTCACCGATGCGCCCGGTCGTGTGCATGACCTGGCGCTGCAGGTTGGTCAGGTCGACCGTGTCATCGTCGACCAGCGTGATGTGGCCGATGCCGCCGGAGGCCAGGTACAGCGCCGCGGGCGAACCCAGGCCACCGGCGCCGATGATGACGACGTGCGCGTCCAGCAGGCGTTGCTGGCCTTCGATGCCGATGTCGTCGAGCAGGATGTGGCGCGAGTAGCGCAGGAGTTGGTTGTCGTTCATGGGGAAAGCATCGTACGGTGGTGATTGGACGCCGGATCGACCGGCACGTGAACGGCGCCGTCCACGCCACACCATTGCATCGTACGGTGGTGATTGGACGCCGGATCAACTGGCACGTATCCGGTAGGGTGGACGGCTCTGCCGTCCACGCGGTGATGGTTGGCGGCGATATCATCCGGTCCGAGAACGGCACCGTTGGCGATCACCGCGTGGACGGCGAAGCCGTCCACCCTACGCCATTACCGCAATGGTGTGGCGCCGTCCACGCCACACCATTGCGGCAATTCGCCAATCACTTCTTGGCTGGCGCATGCAGCTCAGGCGGTTTGTTTTCCGCGCCCGGCAATGGCGCCGGCGCCGGTTTTTCGTCGACCGGCTCGCCTTTTGCCAGCACCACCTTCAGGCCCTTGAAATGATTGATCGCCTGTGCCAGCTGGAAATCGTCCTTGCTGCCGAACTCGAGCGGCTTGCGGTCTTTCATCAGCGCCAGCGCGCGTTGTTGCTGGGCCAGGCTTGCCGCCTGGTCCTTGCCAGCGGCCGCAGGCTGCTCGCCTTCAGCCACCAGGTGACGCTGCAGATCCGATTCGCGCACGCGCAGGGCGTTGAGCAGGTCGCCATCCGCCGTTTCGTCCACCCGCAGATCAGGCTGCACACCCGTCGCCTGGATCGGCCGCCCTTTTGGCGTGTAATAGCGCGCCGTGGTCAGCTTGATCGCCGTGTCGGGCGACAACTGGCGCAGCGTCTGCACCGAGCCCTTGCCGAACGTGCGGCTGCCCATCACGATCGCGCGCTGGTAGTCCTGCAGCGCACCGGCGACGATTTCCGAGGCCGATGCCGAGCCGCCATTGACCAGCACCACCATCGGCACCGTCTTGAGCCCGGCCGGCAACCCGGCCAGCGGATCGCCGCGCTGGGCATAGAATTCGCGCCGGCCGTAGAACGACTGATTCGAATCGGGCAATTGCCCTTTGGTGCTGACGATGACCTGATCGGCCTTGGGCAGGAACGCCGCCGTGACGCCGATCGCGCCCGGCAGCAGGCCGCCCGGATCGTTGCGCAGATCCAGCACGAGACCCTTGATGTCCGGTTGTTCGGCGTACAGTTCCCTGGTCTTTTTGGCCAGCTCGTCGAGGGTATTTTCCTGGAACTGGCTGATGCGCAGCCAGGCGTAGCCGGGCTCGACCACCTTGGCCTTGACGCTGACGACCTTGATTTCGCGGCGGTCCAGCGGCACGACCCATGGCTTGTCGTCGCCGGGCCGGGCAATGGTGAGCGTGACCTTGCTGCCGACCTTGCCGCGCATGCGCTTGATGGCGTCGTCGGACGACATATTGCGCACGGGGACATTGTCGATCCGGGTGATCAGGTCGCCCGACTTGATGCCGGCCCTGAACGCGGGCGTGTCCTCGATCGGCGAGACGACCTTGATGTAGCCGTCTTCATTCGAGATCTCAACGCCCACGCCGACGAACTTGCCCTGCACCGCTTCGCGCATCTCGCGAAACGCTTTCTGGTCGAGGTACACGGAGTGCGGGTCGAGCGAAGCCACCATGCCGCCGATGGCTTCGGTGAGCAATTTCTTGTCTTCGACCGGCTCGACGTAGTCGGTCTTGATCAGGCCATACACATCGGCCAGCTGGCGCAGCTCGTCCAGTGGCAGCGACGTGGCCGTGCCGGTTTTTTGTGCATAGGCCGACAACTGGAACGACGCCGCCACACCCAATACCATCCCCACGCCAACCAGCCCGAACCCCTTTGCTTTCATGCCCATGTGTACCCTGTGGTGACCTTAGAACCGGACCCAGCCTGCCGGGTCGAACGCCTTGCCGTTACGCCTGAGCTCAAAGTATAGCCCCGATTCTTCGTTGCCACCGGTGTTGCCCGCGCTGGCCACCGCCTCGCCCGCGCGCACGCTGTCGCCTGGCCGTTTGAGCAGCGCCTGGTTGTAGCCATAGATCGACAGGTACTCGCCGCCATGGTCGATGATGATCAGGTTGCCGAAGCCGCGCATCCAGTCGGCGTGCACGACGCGGCCCGGGGCCACAGCGCGCACTTCGGTGCCTTCGGGCGCCTTGAAGAAGGTGCCTTTCCAGTTCGGGCCGTCGCCGCGGCGGGTGCCGAAGCGTGCCACGACACTGCCATTGATCGGGCTGTTCATGCGGCCCTTGAGCGAGGCAAACGAGCCGGACGGCGCTGCCGGGCCCAGCACGACCTCTGGCGCCGGCGCCGGTTCGGGCCGGGTTGGCGCTGGCCGCGGCTGTTCAGCCACGACCGGGGCTTCCTTGACCGGTGCGGGGAGCGGCGCCGGCAGCGGCTCGGGCTTGACGCCCGGCTTGGCGTTGGCGTTCTGGCGCGCGATGCGTTCACGTTCGCGTTCGCGCTCGGCGCGCCGTTCGGCCGCTGCCTTGGCACGCGCCTGCGCCAGCAGGCGGGCTTTTTCATCGGCCTCGGCCTTGGCTTTGGCTTTCGCGGCAGCTGCGGCCGCAGCCGCCACCTGACGCTTGCGCTCGGCCTCGGCCTGTTCACGGATCAAACGCGCCAGCCGGTCGACGAGGCCGGACATGCGCTCTTCGTCGCCCTTCAGGCGGTCGGCCTGCTTGCGCTGGTCGGCCAGCTTGCTCGACAGCGTGCCCAGCAACGCCGCGCGGCGTGCCTTTTCCTTCTCGAGCATGGCTTTCTGGTCGAGCTGCTCCTGAGCGATTTCTTCCAGCTCTTGCTGGGCATTTTCAACCTTGTCGCGGTTGACTTCGACCTGCGCCAGGTTGCTGCGCACCGAGTCCAGCAGGCGCGCCTGGGCCTGCGACACGTACGCCATCAGTTGCAGGTCGCGGCTGATGCGGTTCGGGTTATCCCCCGACAGCAGCAGCTTGATGCGGTCTTCGTTGCCGGCCACATAGTGCTCGCGCAGCAGCCTGGCCAGCTGCTGTTGCTGGGCGCCGATGGTCTGCGCCAGCTGGGCTTGCTGATTTGCCAGCGATTGCAGCCGGGTTGCCGTCGTATCCTGTTCTTCGGCCAGATCGCGCAGCGCGCGGTTGGCGTCGGAAATGGCAGCCTCGGACTCGGCCAGCGTGTCGGCCGCGTCTTCCTTGGCGTTTTCGGTCTGGTTGATGTCGCGCTTGATGGCCGCCAGCTGTTGCTGGATGCCGGCGCGCTGCTTCTCGGCCGCCGCTTTCTGGCGGCTGCGCTCGGTCTGGCGCTGCGCCCACGCGTCCGACGCGAACGCGCCGGACAGCGCGACCGCCAGCAGTGTGCACAACAGCTTGCTGCCGGCGTCCTTCATGGTTGGCAAACGCAAAAGATTACTTCGCCTTCCCTTGGTTTGCGACGGCGGCCATGGCAGCGGCAATTGCCGCCTGGTCGCCCAGGTAGTAGTGCTTGATCGGCTTGAGGTCAGCGTCGAGTTCGTACACGAGCGGCTGGCCGTTCGGGATGTTCAGGCCCACGATGTCGGCGTCGCTGATGTTGTCGAGCATCTTGATGATGGCGCGCAGGCTGTTGCCGTGGGCCGAAATCAGGATGTTCTTGCCGGCGCGGATCGCCGGGGCGATCTCGTCGTTCCAGGCTGGCATCACGCGCGCCACGGTGTCTTTCAGGCATTCGGTCAGCGGAATCTGGCTCTCGTCCAGGCTGGCGTAGCGCGGGTCGCCGAACGACGTGCGCGAATCGTCCTTCTCGAGCGCCGGCGGCGGCGTGTCGTAGCTGCGGCGCCAGACCAGCACCTGCTCGTCGCCGAACTTGGCGGCGGTCTCGCCCTTGTCGAGGCCCTGCAGCGCGCCGTAGTGACGCTCGTTCAGGCGCCAGTCGTTCTTGACCGGCAGATACATCGCATCCATCTCGTCCAGCGCGAGCCACAGCGTGCGGATCGCGCGCTTGAGCACCGAGGTGTACGTGAGATCGAAGGTGAAACCGGCTTCCTTGAGCGCGCGGCCAGCGGCCTTTGCTTCGGCCACACCCTTGGCAGTCAGGTCGACGTCGACCCAGCCGGTGAAGCGGTTTTCCAGGTTCCAGGTGGATTCGCCGTGGCGCATGAATACGATTTTGTACATGAAAGCTCTTTTCGCAAAATTTCTGGTTGATGTCCGGTCCAGCATCTATTTTATAATGCCCCGATTCAGTTCAACCAATCGGAACCCTTGTGAAATTCATTATCGATAACATTTTCCTCGTAGCGATCGCCGTTCTCGCTGGCGGCGCGCTGTTGTGGCCAGCCCTGGCGCCGCGCGGAAAACGCGCATCGCCACTGCAGCTGACGCAGATGATCAACCGCGGCAAGACCACGATTGTCGACGTGCGCAGCAGCGAAGAATTCGCCGCCGGTCACCTGCGCGACGCGAAACACATCCCGCTGGCAGACTTGGGTACTCGCATTGGCGAACTGGACAAGTCGAAAAACCGGACTGTCGTCATGGTCTGCCAGACTGGCGCACGCAGCGACAAGGCGGCGCGCCAGTTGCAGGCGGCCGGTTTCGAGGACGTCCACAGCCTGGAAGGCGGCCTGGCGGCCTGGAAGGCTGCAGGCTTGCCGCTCACCAAATAAACCGCCCCATCGAGTCGATCGGGCACACGAAAGGATTCATCATGGCAGCTCACGTCGTTTTGTACCACACCGCATCTTGCCCTTACTGCGTCCGCGCCGAGCGCCTGCTCGAAGCCAAGGGTGTCACCGAGATCGAAGGCATCCGTGTCGACCTGGATCCCGAGCAGCGCCAGGTCATGATGCAGCGCACCGGTCGCCGCACGGTGCCACAGATTTATATTGGCGATACCCACGTCGGCGGCTTCGACGAACTGTATGCGCTGGACCAGGCCGGCCGCCTGGACCCGCTGCTCAAGGGCGAGTAAGCTGTATGCGCACTGCGTAGCGTGGCCGCCGGCGGCAAGACTGCTATTGCAAGCAAGTTGATTTTGCTACAATTGCCGTCGTGTTCGATCCGACGGCCCGTTCACGACGTCGCGCTCGACCAGGCAACCGGAGTGGCCCGCCACTTCCCACTATTATTAGAAAGCGTTCCATGTCCGACGAAACTCTGCAACCAGTATTCCAAATCCAACGCGTCTACCTGAAAGACATGTCGCTGGAGCAACCGAACTCGCCATCGATCTTCCTGGAGCAAGAAGCGCCAGCGATCGAAGTGTCGCTCGACGTGGGTGCTGAAAGCATCGCCGAAGGCATCTACGAGTCGACCGTGACGATCACCGTCACCGCCAAGGTCAAGGACAAGGTTGCGTTCCTGGTCGAAGGCAAGCAGGCAGGCATCTTCGAAGCCCGTAACATCCCGGCTGACCAGATGGATCCGCTGCTGGGCATCGGCTGCCCGAACATCATCTATCCCTACCTGCGCGCGAACATCGCTGACGTGATCAGCCGTGCCGGCTTCCCGCCAGTGCACCTGGCCGAGATCAACTTCGAAGCCTTCTACCAGCAGCGCGCCCAGGCCATGGCCGAAGCCGCAGCAGCGCCGTCGAACTAAGCAGTCCGTCGTACCCGACGAACGCGGCGCCACGCCGCGTTCGTGCCAGATGGCCGGCGTCCCGGTTTCAACCACCATCCAGGCCCGCCATGTTCTCCGCACGCCGTCTTGCCGGCTTCGCTTTGACCGCCTCATGCGCCGCATTGCTGGTCGCCCCAAGCGCATTCGCCTTTGATTTCAAGACTGTCGGTACTACCCCGGCGATCCTGTACGCGACGCCATCGGCCAAGGGCAATAAACTCTATATCGCGCCGCCTGGCATGCCGCTGCAAATCCTGCTCACCTATGGTGACTGGGTCAAGGTGCGCGACATGAACGGCGACACAGCGTGGACCCAGGCCAAGGGCCTCAATGCGCAGCGCAATGTGCTGGTGAACATCCCTGGCGCACGCGTGCATGCCAGTCCCGATGAACACTCCGCCGTCCTGATGACGGCGGACAAAGGCGTCATGCTGGTACTGCGCGATCCGACGGCCGTCGTCTGGGCCCGCGTTCATCACCGCGACGGCATCGACGGCTACATCAAGGTCTCGGATGTCTGGGGCCTGTAATTCACCACAGGAGTTCCATGCAACAGAATAAGCTCACCAAAATCACTGTCCTGGGCGCCGGCGCCTGGGGCACTGCCGTTGCCATTGCCCTGGCAGCGCGCCACGACGTGCTGCTGTGGGGCCGCAATCCCCAGCAGATGCAGGCCATCGACAGCGCGCGCGACAACCGCGCCTACCTGCCAGGCCATCCGCTGCCGGCCGCCCTGCGCGTGAGCGCCGACTTCGACGCGGCGCTGGCCCATGTCGCCACGAGCGCGCCGGACGAGACGCCGCTATTGATCCTGGCCTGCCCGGTGGCCGGCCTGCGCCCCCTGCTCGAACAATTGCGCGGCCGCTCGATCCCCAACGTCGTCTGGCTGTGCAAGGGCTTCGAGGCCGGCACTGCCCTGCTGCCGCACCAGGTGGTCGCGCAGGTGCTGGGCGACACCGTGCCGGGCGCGGCGTTGTCCGGCCCGTCGTTCGCCCAGGAAGTGGCGCGCGGCCTGCCATGCGCGCTGACCGTGGCGTCGAGCTCGCGCGCCTTGCGCGAACGCGTCGTCGCGCTGGCGCATGGCGACAACCTGCGCGTGTATTCGTGCGACGACCTGGTCGGCGTGGAAGTCGGCGGCGCGGTCAAGAACGTGATGGCCATTGCCACCGGCACATCGGACGGTCTGGGCCTGGGCCTGAATGCCCGCGCCGCGCTGATCACGCGCGGGCTGGCCGAGATCACGCGCCTGGGGCTGGCGCTGGGCGCGCAGCCGGGCACGTTCATGGGCCTCAGTGGCATGGGCGACCTGATCCTGACGTGCACGGGCGATCTGTCGCGCAACCGGCGCGTGGGCCTGGCGCTGGCCGAGGGCAAGGCGCTGGCCACCATCGTGGCAGAGCTGGGCCATGTGGCCGAAGGCGTGCCATGTGCGAAGGCAGTGCGCGAACTGGCGCACAAGATGGGCGTGGACATGCCGATCACCGAGGCGGTGGCGGGCGTGTTGTTCGATGGGGTGGATGCGGCGCAGACGGCGGCGGGTTTGCTGGCACGTGATCCGAGGATTGAAGTCGCGTAAAACGTAGCGTGGCGTGCCGGATGATCTCGCCGCCAACCATCACCGCGTGGACGGCGTAGCCGTCCACCCTACGTATCAAGCAATTTGTTGTGGCTGCATATCAGGCAGCTTGTTGCGGCCCGATCAGGATCGTCATGAGCGCGACCGCGTCCTTTACCGCGCGCACCGTGTGCGGCACACCGCCGCTCAGATACACCATTTCGTTCGGCAATAGCGACGTCGTCGCACCGTGCGCATCGACGGCGATCTCGCCTTCGAGGCACAGCACCGTCACTTCGCCATCGACCCGGTGTTCGGGGATGGGGCGTTCCACCGGCAACACCAGCCGGATCAGTTCCATATGCTCGGTCTTGACCAGGGCCACCGAGGTGAAATGGGCGATATCGTTATCGCCGCGTTGCAATGCGATTTTCTCGCCGGATGTAGCGTGATGCAAGGCCATGTCGCCCTCCTCTATTCGTCGTGTTGTTCTGGAACGCTGCGCAGCCAGGTGACCAGCGCAAACGCGTCCTTGAATCCCTGCGCCAGTTGCGGCACCAGCTTTTCCGGCGCATTGAGCGCCAGATCGACTTCGGTCCACACGAAGAAGCTTTTCAGCTTCAGGTACTCGACATGCGGATGATCCGCATCGAAACCCTTTGGTGGACGCTGCAACTTGTCCTCGTCCAGGAGGTCACCATAGGTGGCGCGGAGATGCTTATTCTTCAACATTTTGCCAAAACCCGTCGCATCGTTGACCACGTGCTCGCGAATGGCCTTCAGGCGCGGCGGTGGCGGCAGGTATTCGCCGACGCCAAAACCGAGCTTGCCGTTGGCATCGATCTGGAAATAATAGGTCGAGCCACCGCCTGCACTGGGCCGGCGCTTGTCGTTCGGCGTGATGCCGGCCGAAAAGCGCGTCTTGTACGGCGTCTTGTTCTTTGAAAAGCGGATGTCGCGGTTGATGCGGAACATCGCCTTCTTCGGGTTGCAGGCCGCAACCTGCTTGTCGAAGGCCGTGATGGCACGGATCAGCTCGGTGACAACCTCCTGGAATTCTTCGCGCAGGATATCGTAGCGCGGCTTGTTCATGATGAACCAGGGGCGGTTATTGCTCTCGGTCAGTTCGTTCAGGTATTGCGTCAGGTCGCGCAGGTGCATGTGGGTCCGAAAATAAAATTCAAGAAGTTCAGGGCGTCTGGCGTGGACGGCGGCCGACCTTGACGGCGATCGCTGTTTCACGCCCCTGGCGCACGATCGTCATCGGTACGGACGCGCCCGGCTCGAGCTGGGCCACCAGCTTGAGCATCTCGCTCGTATCAGCCACTTTTTTACCAGCAACTGCCACCAGGATGTCGCCCGGCTGAATCCCGGCACGCTCGGCCGGCCCGCCGCGCACCACGCCGGCAATCATGGCGCCGCTGCGTTTAGTCAGGCCAAAGCTCTCGACCATTTCGGGCGTGATGTCCTGCGACTCGATGCCGATCCAGCCGCGCACCACCTCGCCGTTCTTGACGATGGCGTCCAGCACGCTCTTGGCGGTGGACACGGGAATGGCAAATCCGATGCCCACCGAGCCGCCGCTCTGCGAATAGATCGCCGAATTGATGCCCAGCAGGTGGCCATTGGTATCGACCAGCGCCCCGCCCGAGTTGCCGAAGTTGATCGCGGCATCGGTCTGGATGAAATTCTCGACGTGGTTGATGTGCAGATTGTTGCGGCCCAGTGCCGAGATGATCCCCATCGTGACCGTCTGGCCGACACCAAACGGGTTGCCAATGGCCAGCACGACGTCACCCACACGCGCCTGCTCCGGGTCGCCCAGCACCATCACCGGCAAGTTGCGCTCCTTGATGCGGATTACGGCCAGGTCGGTTTCCGGATCGGTGCCGACCAGCGTCGCTGCCGCCTTGCGGCCATCGGCCAGCCCCACCTCGATCGCATCGGCGCCATCGATCACATGGAAGTTGGTGACGATATAACCGTCGCTGCTGACGATGACGCCCGAGCCGAGGCTGGCCAGCTGCTCGGCCTGCGGCGCGCGGTCGCCGCCGAAGAAGCGGCGAAACAGCGGATCTTTCAGCAACGGATGCGCTTCGCGCGAGGCCTTGCTCGTGTAGATATTGACCACCGACGACATCGCCTTGGCAGCAGCGTCGCGGTAGCTGCCGGTGGCGGGCCGGGGCGGCGCCTGCAGCATCGGCACCGGTTTGCCCGGCGCGCCCACTTCCACTTGCCTGGGCGCCGGCGTCGATTCGAGCCAGGCCGGCCGCAACGCAGACACGACAAACCAGATGGCCAGCACCACCGTGACCGTTTGCGCAAACAGCAGCCATGCACGTACCCAGAAGCGCCGCAACGGATGCGGGGGTCTTATGTCGCGGACGATGTCATCTTTCACTTTTTGAGGGCGTCCCGGATCTCGCGCAGCAGCAGCACGTCTTCAGGCGTGGCGGCCGGTGTCGGCGCTTCGACGGGGCCGCGCAGGCGGTTCATCAGGCGCACCATCTGGAAGATGACAAATGCAAGCAGGATAAAGTTCAGCATGATCGTCAAGAAATTACCGTACGCCAGCACGGCACCTGCCTTTTGCGCCTCGGCAAGTGGTAGGTTATAGCCCTGGCCATTGAGGGGGATGTAATAATTGCCGAAATCAAGACCGCCGAACAGCGCGCCGATCGGCGGCATGATGACATCCTTGACCAGCGAATCGACGATGCGGCCGAAAGCCCCACCGATGATCACGCCGACGGCCAGGTCCATCACATTGCCGCGCATCGCAAACTTCTTGAATTCGTCCATCATTGCCATGATTCACCCCTCTCATTGTTGTTGAAATAAGTCGTTGCATGATAACCGATGCCTATCGGCGGCGGTGTCAGCGGGGTGCCGGGATGGTGTAAAAGACCATTTTCGCAAGGCGTGTAGGCGAGACAATATTTTTTCTATAGGTGTTGCCGTTCACATATAATTTTGCAAGCTGGAAGCTCGGACTTAATTCTTATAATTCGTATATTCACGGAGTGGGGTTGGTATGAGTACTCAAAAGCAGGTCGATCCTGGTCGACGGGGCTTGCTGGTCGCGACATGCGCCGCAGGCGGCGTCGTCGGCGTGGCCACGGCGGGAGCCCTGGTCAGCACCTTCCAGCCATCCGAGCGCGCCAAGGCCGCAGGCGCACCGGTTGAAGTCGATATCGGCGACGTCGCCCCCGGCGAAATGAAAGTCGTCGAATGGCGCGGCAAGCCGGTCTGGATCCTGCGCCGCACCCCGGCCATGATGGCCACGCTCGAAAAAGACCAGGACGAACTGGCCGACCCCGCCTCCGAAAAGATATTCCAGCTCGAGATGCCGGAATACTGCAAGAATCCCTACCGCGCACGCGTCGAACACAAGGAAGTCCTGGTCACCGTGGGCATCTGCTCGCACCTTGGCTGTTCGCCCTCGTCGCGCCTGGCCGCCGGCCCGCAGCCGAACCTGCCCAACGACTGGCCCGGCGGCTTCCTGTGCCCCTGCCATGGCTCGACCTTCGATTTGTCGGCACGCGTCTTCAAGAACAAGCCGGCGCCGACGAATATGGACGTTCCCCCGTACATGTATCTCTCCGATAGCAGGATCGTGATCGGCAAAGACGAGAAAGGCGAGGCATAACCATGGGCGCGTTCAAGGAGACAAAGCTGCCCGCCGATGCACCGGCGGCCCAGAAGGCACTGGCCTGGGTCGACGACCGCTTTCCGGCCACCAAGCTGTGGAATGATCAGTGGGGCAAGTACCACGCGCCCAAGAATTTCAACGTCTGGTATCTGTTCGGTTCGCTCTCGGCCCTCGTGCTGGTGCTGCAGATCGTCACCGGCATTTTTCTCACGATGCACTACAAGCCCGACGCGGCGCTGGCCTTCGGCTCGGTCGAGTACATCATGCGCGAAGTGCCGTGGGGCTGGCTGGTGCGCTACATGCACTCGACCGGCGCCTCGGCCTTCTTCATCGTCGTCTACCTGCACATGGCGCGCGGCCTCATGTACGGCTCGTACCGCAAGCCGCGCGAGCTGGTCTGGCTGTTCGGCTTCGGCATCTTTTTGTGCCTGATGGCCGAGGCGTTCTTCGGCTACCTGCTGCCGTGGGGCCAGATGTCGTACTGGGGCGCGCAGGTGATCGTCAACCTGTTCGGCGCGATTCCCGTGATCGGGGGCGACCTGTCGCTGTGGATCCGCGGCGATTACGTGGTGTCGGACGCCACGCTGAACCGCTTCTTCGCGTTCCACGTGATCGCCCTGCCCCTGGTCATCATCGGCCTGGTGGTGGCCCACCTGACGGCGCTGCACGAAGTGGGTTCGAACAATCCAGACGGCATCGAAGTCAAGGACCACATCGGCCCGGACGGCTACCCGCTCGACACGATCCCGTCGCACCCGTACTACACCACCAAGGACCTGTTCGGCGTGAGCGTGTTCCTGCTGCTGTTCTCGGCGGTGGTGTTCTTTGCGCCCGAGATGGGCGGCTACTTCCTCGAGTACAACAACTTCCTGCCAGCCGACTCGATGAAGACCCCGTCGCACATCGCGCCGACCTGGTACTTCACGCCGTTCTACTCGGTGCTGCGCGCCACCACGGCCGACTTCATGTACGTGCTGATGGCAGCCGTCGCCGCCTACGTCGTCTTCATCTGGTTCAAGTCGCGCCTGGCCTTCGTGACCAAGGCGATCATTGCCGTGGTCGGGCTGCTACTGGTCATCGGCATGCTCCCGCAGGTGCTCGACGCCAAGTTCTGGGGCGTGGTGCTGTTCGGCTCTTCGGTGATGATCATCGCCGGCATGCCATGGCTGGACCACTCGCCGGCCCGCTCGCTACGTTACCGTCCGGACTGGCACAAGTGGGTGTATGCGGTGTTTGCCGTGGTGTTCGTGACGCTGGGCTACCTGGGCACGCAATTGCCGACGGCCGCGTTCACGCTGATCTCGCAAGTGTGCACGCTGGCGTACTTCGGGTTCTTCCTCCTGATGCCGTGGTGGAGCACGATGGGCACCTTCAAGCCGGTGCCGACCCGTGTCACCTTCACCCCGCACTGACGCCTTCGGACCCGCGCACAAGGACATCCCATGACATTGCTTGTGAAAAAACTGCTCGCCATCCTGGCCCTCGCGCCTGGCCTGGCATTCGCCGCCGAAGGCAGCTTCCCGCTCGACCGCGCCCCGGACCGCGCCGACCTGGCGTCGCTGCAGAACGGTGCCAAACTGTTCGTCAACCACTGCCTCAATTGCCACTCGGCCGCGTCGATGCGCTACAACCGCCTGCGCGACCTGGGCCTGACAGACGACCAGATCCGGCAAAATTTGTTGTTTTCTGCCGACAAGGTCGGCGACATGATGACCACAGCCATGCGACCAAACGATGCCAAGGCCTGGTTCGGCGCGGTGCCACCGGATTTGTCGGTGATCGCGCGCGCCAAGGCATCACCGGGCGGCTCGGGCGCCGACTACCTGTACACCTATCTGCGCACGTTCTACCAGGACGAGACGCGCCCGACCGGCTGGAACAATATGGTGGTGCCGAATGTCGCGATGCCGCACGCGATGTGGCTGCAGCAGGGGATCCGCACGGCAAAGTTCACGGAGCAGCCCGATCCGCATGAAGCCGGCAAGATGGTTCACACCTTCGCTGGCTTCGAGCAAGTGAGCCCCGGCACCATGACCCAGCAGGAGTTCAACACGGCCACCGCCGACCTGGTCGCCTACATGGTCTGGATGGCCGAGCCGGCCCAGGCGACACGCAAGCGACTGGGTGCATTCGTGCTCTTGTTCCTGACGATTTTCGCCTTTTTGGCCTGGCGATTGAATGAATCGTACTGGAAAGAAGTGAAGTAATTCGCTTTCGTTGTCCGGTTGGCTATAATACGGGCAATCATTTCTCTGGGGTGAGTGCTCGGCGCTGCACCCCTTTGTTTCTTAAGGAACTATAAACCATGATGGTTCTCTACTCCGGCACCACGTGCCCGTTCTCCCAACGCTGCCGCCTCGTCCTGTTCGAAAAGGGCATGGACTTCGAAGTGCGCGACGTCGACCTGTTCAACAAGCCGGAAGATATTTCGACGATGAACCCGTACGGCCAGGTACCTATCCTGGTCGAGCGCGAACTGATCCTGTACGAATCGAACATCATCAACGAGTACATCGACGAGCGCTTCCCGCATCCGCAACTGATGCCGGCCGACCCGCTGATGCGCGCCCGTGCTCGCCTGATGCTGTTCAACTTCGAAAAAGAGCTGTTCGTCCACGTGCACACGCTGGAAAGCGAGCGCAACAAGTCGAACGACAAGATCCACGACAAGGCCCGCACCGAAATCCGCGACCGCCTGACCACGCTGGCACCGCTGTTCCTGAAGAACAAGTACATGCTGGGTGACGAGTTCTCGATGCTCGACGTGGCCATCGCGCCGCTGCTCTGGCGCCTGGACCACTACGGCATCGAACTGTCGAAGACGGCTGCACCGTTGATGAAGTACGCCGAGCGCATCTTCTCGCGCCCTGCCTACATCGAGGCGCTGACCCCGTCCGAGAAAGTGATGCGTCGTTGATGGACCTGGGGCGGGCTTATTCCCGCCCCCTGTTGTCAGCCGCACCGTACGCGCCGGAATCGGACGTTCTTCGGGCGAATCCGATAGACTGGCGCGAACGCCCGTTTTGCCTGTATTGCTAGCCCATACCACCATGTCAGAGATCTCCACCAAACCCTACCTGCTACGCGCCATCTACGAATGGTGCACCGACAGTGGCTTTACGCCTTACCTCGCAGTCAAGGTCGATGGATCGACGACGGTGCCGATGGAATACGTCCGCAAGGGCGAGATCATCCTGAACATCAGCTTCGGCGCCACCTCGGCACTGAAGATGGATAACGACGCAGTCCACTTCCGTGCACGCTTCAACGGCGTGTCGCGCGAGATCTATATCCCTGTACACAATGTGCTGGCGATTTATGCCAACGAGAATGGCCAGGGGATGGCGTTTGAAGTGGGTGCATTGCCTGCTGCGTCGTCGGATGGATCGGCACCAGAAGTGGGTACGGCGCCTGCGGGGCCATCGCTGTCGGCGGTGCCGTCCAAGGGCGTGGATTCGCCGGTGGTGCCGGATACGGACGTGTCTGCCCCTCCGTCGGGTGGCGATGACGAGCCACCGAAGAAGGGTGGACGACCGACCCTCACGCGGATCAAATAGCGTATAATTCTTGCTCTAAAGATCACGCCGGCTTAGCTCATTTGGTAGAGCAGTTGATTTGTAATCATCAGGTGGCCAGTTCGAAACCGGCAGCCGGCACCAGTTAGTCAAGCAAAAAGCCCAGTCCTCAGGATTGGGCTTTTTGCTTTCTGGGCGCCATGTAGCCTGGATCAACGTGAGAACCGGATCATTCCACGGTCACATATGGTCACGCCACCGCTTGCAGTTGCAGTGGCGACTGTGGTCGGCGATTGGATGGCACCTTGCCTGCACTGGCCATATCGTTGCCCCCTGCGACTTTAAATAATGACACTGCCGACACCAGACTATGCGCCTGCTGATTCAGGGCATCTGCCGCATCGGCCATCTGTTCGACGAGCGATGCATTTTGCTGGGTGCCTCGATCGAGTGCAATGACTGTCTCGCCAACGCTGCTGATGCTCATGGTCTGCTCACGGGTGGCCGTGCTGATTTCGCTGATCAGCTCGGCAACACTCTTTACTTCGCTGACGATCGCGGTCATTGCTTCACCAGCGTTTGACACCATGCCCGCGCCCGAGCCGATCATGCCGACGCTGTCAATAATCAGTATCTTGATTTCCTTGGCCGCCTGTGCGCTACGTTGCGCCAGTGCGCGAACCTCACTTGCCACGACGGCAAACCCCCTGCCCTGCTCACCCGCACGGGCCGCCTCGACTGCGGCGTTTAACGCAAGGATGTTGGTCTGGAAGGCGATTCCGTCAATCACCGAAATGATGTCTTCAATCTTTTTGGAGCTCGCCGTGATTTTTTGCATGGTGATGACAACTTCGTCGACCATGGAGCCGCCGTTTTCGGCAGCCGCGCGCGCACTCAACGCCAAGTCACTGGCACGGGCCGCGGTGTCGGCATTGACCCGGATGGTCCCGGTGATTTTCTCCATCGCGTTTGCACTTTCCTGCAACTGCCTTGCCTGTTCCAGAGTCCGCGCCGATAAATCTTTGTTTCTGTCAGCAATCTCTGTTGAACCGAACTCGATCGTATCGGAAGAACGACGGACACTATTCACAATGGTTGCCAATGACTGCTGCATCTCTCCAAGTGATGCCATTACGCTGTTTGCCGGCGCGGTCGCTGCATCCTCCAAAATACCCAGATCCCCGGAGCGGACCTGATTCGCGGCTTTTCTCAAATCGTGCGGATCGGCGCCCAAAGAGAGATGCAAGCTGCGTTTTATCAAGCGTGAAAGTGCAATCGCCGTGACAACGGCAATCAGCGACACGCAGATCAGCAACAAACGCTTGGTGCGGAATTTTTCAGCTGATTTCTGGATTTCACCTTCTGCCGAACTAGTGATCAATTTTGCATATTCGCCCACCGTAGCGATCAGCTTCTTTAATAGTGGCTGGCACTTGGCATTCATTTTTTCAGTTGCTTCAGATTTCTTGCCGTTCAGTGCCATCTCAACGATTGAGAGTGCAATAGGGCCATAACGCTGCTCAATACTGACCAATTCATCATAGAGTTGATGCTCTCTCGGCGTCGCTTTGTTATCCAGATCAAGTAATCTTTTCAGCAACGCCATACGGTCTTTTACACGCTCGTGGGCGGCCATCACTGCAGCCTTTTCTGCAGCGATGTCGGCAGGCGCATTCAATAAAATAAGGTTGCGCGCTGCGATTGCCCTTGCGCTGACTGACGACCTGACATCACGCGCAACACTGCCGCGGTTGAACTCATCACCAACAAAACCGTCAAAGTTGGACTGGGCTTCACTCAAGCTGAATACTGCCAGCGCAGATATGGCCACAATAATTGAGACGAGAGTCGCAAAAGCGATTGTCAGTTGTCGACTAAGACGCTGCCTGAAAAAGTACATGATGACTCCGAATTAAGAAACACCATACTGTCGGATATATTTTTTCCAAGCAGAATGACGTAGTTCGACAAGCCGACTCTATTCTCTTGCGAAAATAGAACGTTTATCAGGCATTTGCCAAGAATAAAAGAAATGAAACAAGCGGTTGGCATCCGCGCATGTATTTAAGGCGGGGGCGGGTGTGTATACACACTGCCATTGCAGCAGGTATGAAAAGGCACTCGTGGCATAGCTATCTCAGCGCGTGAATGTGAGTGGTGACTACGTCCTAAGCTTATCGCAATTTCTCATGGGAAAGTTTCACCTGACCATTATTATCATGCCGCTGTGTAGCAAAAGTCCGACAAATGCGGTTCAGCTTTAATGCCATCTTCTGTGAGGGCTCACTATGCATTCTTGTCATCACTTTAAAAAAGCCATCCTTCAGGTTGGGCTTTTTTCTGGATCATCCCTGACCAGGGTGCAGCTCGCTATCCCGCGCATCCCATGTCTGCTGGATGTCGAGCAACTCGGGCAACGTCCTGTGAAACACGTCCACCAGCGCCGGATCGAAATCCGTCCCTGAGCGGCCATCCACATACGCCACGATTTTGTCGACAGGCCACGCTTCCTTGTACGGGCGCTGCATGCTCAGGGCATCGAACACGTCGGCGAGCGCCACCAGGCGCGCTGACTGGGGAATGGCATCGCCGGCCAGCCCAGCCGGATAGCCGCTGCCATCCCACTTCTCATGGTGATACAACGCCACCTCGGCGGCGAGCTGGAACACCTGTGCTGCGCTTTTGCTCAGAATGTCGTAGCCGATCTGTGGATGGGTTTTCATGATGGCCCACTCTGCCTCGTCCAGTGGACCGGGTTTGCGCAGGATCGACTGGGGAATGCCTATCTTGCCGGTGTCATGCATCGGCGCGGCCAGTTCGAGCTGCTCGCTGTCTTCGACGCTCCACCCTGCCCTTTTGGCGAGCGCCTTTGCGTACGCGGCCATGCGCCAGATATGCGCACCGGTATCGGTATCGTTGAAATGCCCCGCCTGGCCCAGCATCGAGATCGCCTCCCGGTAACTCCTGGCCAGCAGTTCCGCGCGCACCTGAGATAAATGACTGGCAACGCGCGCGCGTACGATCGGGGGCGAAACGGGTTTCGTGATGTAGTCGACGCCGCCAGCAAAAAACCCGGCGGCTTCGTTCACGGGGTCGGCGTACGCCGTCACGAAGATGACCTGGATGGTCCCGGTCGTATCGCTCTGCTTGATTTTAAGGCAGAGGTCGTAGCCGTTGATGTCGGGCAGGCCGATGTCCAGCAACACCATCGCCGGGCGATACTTGTGCAGCGCTGCCATCGTTTCGGCGCCGTTGCGGGCAAATACCAGCGTGTAGTCATCGCTGAGCACCTTGCGCATCATGGCCAGGTTGGCGGGCTCATCGTCGACAAGTAAAATGGTCGGGCGACTCATGGCTTACTACCATGCGCGTTGGCCAGCGCGACTGATGTTGCGCCGGCGTGGCAGGCAGACAGGCCTGCTCGATCAACATTGATCCAGGGGTGCGGTTCGCGTGGAAATATCTTTGAATTTCTCAACATGCCTCCGAAGCGTCGCGCCATTTGCAAGCGTGGCAACCAGATTTCCACCTGCCTGAAAGATTAACTATTACTCTACACGATGACGAAAACCATGTGCGTTTTTTCCGCTTCGAGCGTTGCCTGATTTCGGACTTGCGTACTTTGCCCCTGACAGAACGTCGCTCCAAATTACAATCCGCAAGTTTAGTTTGACCGTCAATTGACCCGATGCTATAGTCGGGCAAAGCCAATGGTAACGTTTCCAACGTGCCAAAAAACATGGCACTGAACGGAGACAAGATGGTCAAATCCCGCAACCTGGCAGCAGCCTGCGCATGGTTGTGCGCCGCTGCAGGTGCGCTGAGTATCGTGCTCGGTAGCGCGCCAGCCAGTGCGGCCGCACCGAAAGCAGAAGTCATCCACTGGTGGACCTCCGGCGGCGAATCGAACGCCGTCAAGCAGGTCGCCCAGGCGTTTCGCGATGCCGGCGGCGTGTGGGTCGACAGCGCCATCGCGGGCGGCGACCAGTCGCGCGCCGTCACCATCAACCGCATCATCGGCGGCAATCCGCCGACCGCTGCGCAGTTCAACACCTCCAGGCAGTTCACCGACGTCATCGAGCAGAATATGCTCAACAACGTCGACGCCGTCGCGAAGGCCCAGGACTGGGACCGCATCCTGCCCGAGCCGCTGATCGACGTCATCAAGCACGATGGCCACTACTACGCGGTGCCGCTCAATATCCACATGCAGACGTGGATCTGGTACTCGAAAGCCGCCTTCAAGAAAGCCGGCATCACGCGCGAACCGGCGAGCATGCCGGAACTCTTCGCCGCGCTCGACAAACTGAAGGCCGCAGGTCTCATCCCGCTGGCCCATGGCGGCCAGTCGTGGCAGGAGACCGTGCTGTTCTCGGCTTTACTCGCCAATATCGGCGGACGCGATCTGTACCTGAAAGTGATTCGCGACCGTGACCAGGCCACGATCCTCTCGCCCGCCTTTCGCGACGTGCTGCTGGCCTTCAAGCGCATGAAGTCGTATGTCGATCCGGGCGCGCCGGGGCGCAACTGGAACGACGCCACCGCGCTGGTCATCAGTGGCCGTGCGGGCTTTCAGGTGATGGGTGACTGGGCCAAGGGCGAATTCACCAATGCCGGCCAGCTGCCCGGCCAGCACTATGGCTGCATCGCCGGCCTCAAACCCGACACGCCGTACCTGATGCAGGGCGATGTCTTCGTTTTCCCGCGCACCGACAAGCCGGACGCCATCAAGGCCCAGCAACTGCTGGCGCAAGTCGTCTCGCAGCCCGCATTGCAGATCGCCTTCAGCAAACTGAAAGGCTCGATCCCCGTGCGCCTGGATGCCCAGTCCAATGAGCTCGACCTGTGCGCGCAAAAGGGCGTGGCCATCATCAAGGACCGCGCGCGCCAGGTCGGCGTGACCGAGGTCTACCTGACGCCCGACCAGAACGGGGCGATGCAGGACATCCTGACCGCCTACTGGAATATGGACACGCGCGTCGAGAAGGTCCAGCGCAGCATCGCCCGTGCCCTCAAGTACTGACACCATGCACCCATTCCGACTCTCCCGGCGCCTCAGTCCCCACATCGCCCTGCTGCCGATGGCGCTGACGGTGCTGCTGGCCTACGTCGGCGGCGCGCTGTGGACCCTGCGCACGTCGTTCACCGCCTCGCGCACCTTCCCGTCCGATAAATTCATCGGCGTGGCGCAGTACGTGCGCCTGTTCGACAACGAGCGCTGGCTGCTGTCGCTGCATAACCTGGCCATCTACGGCGCGATGTTCATCGTCGCCTGCATGGTCATCGGGTTCCTGCTGGCCGTGTTCATCGACCAGAACGTCAAGGGCGAAGGCCTGCTGCGCACAGTGTTCCTGTATCCGTATGCGATGTCGTTCATCGCCACGGGCCTGGTGTGGCAATGGCTGCTGGCGCCCGGCAGCGGCATCGAAGGCGCCGTGCGCCAGCTGGGCTTTCCCGGTTTTTCGTTCGACTGGATCGTGCACCAGGACCTGGTGATCTACACCGTCGTCATCGCCACCGTGTGGCAGGCTTCGGGCCTGGTCATGGCGCTGATGCTGGCCGGCCTGCGCGGCATCGATCCCGAGATTTACAAGGCTGCGCGCCTGGATGGCATTCCGGCCTGGCGCGTGTACCTGCAGATCGTGCTGCCGATGCTCGGCCCCACCGTGGCGACCGTGTTCCTGCTGCTCTCGACCGCCGTCGTCAAGCTGTTCGACGCCGTCGTCGCAATGACGCAGGGCGGCCCTGGCATCGCCAGCGAAGTGCCGGCCAAGTTCATCATGGACCACCTGTTCCTGCGCTCGAACATCGGCCTGGCGTCGGCCGGCGCCGTGACGCTGCTGGTGCCCGTGCTGGCCCTGCTCGCACCGTATGCGTATGCGCGCAGCCGCCGCGCGCGCCTGAGCGGAGGCCACGCATGACAGCGCGCCTCTCGCCGGCCCGCATCGGCATCTACGCTTTTTTGCTGAGCGCCGCCCTGTTCTTTTTGCTGCCGCTGTACGTCATGATCATCACCTCGTTCAAGCCGATGGCAGAAATCAGGATGGGCAATGTGTTCGCCCTGCCCGGCGTGGCCACGCTGGACCCGTGGCGCGCGGCCTGGGGTGCGGTCAGCCAGGGCTTCTGGAATTCGGTGGCAATCGCCGTGCCCAGCACCGTGATCCCGATCCTGCTTGGCGCAATCAACGGCTATGCGCTGTCATTCTGGCGCCCGCGTGGCGCGAACCTGCTGTTCGGCGTGCTGCTGGCCGGCGCCTTCATTCCGGTGCAGGTCATGATTTACCCGCTGGTGTGGATGATGGCGCATGCCGGCGTCTTCGGCTCGCTGCCGGCGATCGTCGTCGTGCACGTCATCTTCGGCATGCCGCTCATGACGCTGCTGTTCCGGAATTACTATGCGTCGGTGCCGCACGAGCTGTTCCAGGCCGCGCGCATCGATGGCGGCGGCTTCTGGCGCATCTTTTTGCAGGTGATGCTGCCGATGTCGCTGCCGATCATCGTGGTGGCTGCGATCATGCAGGTCACGGGCGTCTGGAACGATTACATCCTGGGCCTGGTGTTCGCTGGCCGCGAGAACCTGCCGATGACGGTGCAGCTCAATAACGTGATCAACACCACCACCGGCACCCGCATGTACAACGTGAACATGGCCGCCACCATCCTGACGGCCGCCGTGCCGCTGGTGATCTACTTCATCTCCGGACGCTGGTTCGTGCGCGGTATCGCCGCCGGCGCCGTGAAAGGCTGACCCTCATGTCGAATGTCCATCTGCGCAAACTGTGCATCACCCGCGGCAATAACGAGATCATCCGCGACCTCGACCTGGAGATCGCGCCGGGCGAATTTCTCGTGCTGCTTGGCCCATCGGGCTGCGGCAAGTCCACGCTGTTGCACAGCATCGCGGGCCTGATCGACGTCTCGGGCGGCGCCATCGAAATCGGCGGGCGCGACATGCGCCACGCCGATCCGAGCGAGCGCGGGATCGGCATGGTGTTCCAGTCGTACGCGCTGTATCCGACGATGACGGTCGAAAAGAACATGTCGTTCGGCCTGCGCATCGCCGGCACGCCGAAGGCCGAAGTGACGCGCCGCGTGCGCCACACGGCCGAGATGCTGCAGCTGGGCGCCCTGCTCGATCGCAAGCCGGCGCAGCTCTCGGGCGGCCAGCGCCAGCGCGTCGCGATCGGGCGCGCGCTCGTGCGCGAAGCGGGCGTGTACCTGTTCGACGAGCCGCTGTCGAACCTGGACGCCAAGCTGCGCGCCGAACTGCGACGCGAACTCAAGCTGCTGCACCAGCGCCTGGGTTCGACGATGATCTACGTGACGCACGACCAAGCCGAGGCGATGACGCTGGCCACGCGCATCGTCGTGATGCAGGGTGGCCGCATCCAGCAGATCGGTACCCCGGCCGAGGTCTACGACACGCCGGCAAACCGCTTCGTGGCCGGCTTTCTCGGTTCACCATCGATGAATTTTATTGACGGCAGCATCGATGCGGCCGGGCGCTTCAGCGCCGGCGGCGTCACGCTGCAACTGGCAGGTCCCATCGCTGCGGGCGCCGTGACGCTGGCCGCGCGCCCCGAACATCTCCGGATCGACGATCATGGCGCGCTGCAGGCCAGCGTCACGCTGGTCGAGCCGATGGGCAATCACCAGGTGGTATGGCTCGACTGCGCCGGCCAGGCCTTGTCCGCCATCGTGCACGATGCGCGGCCGCTGGCAGCCGGCCAATCGGTGCGCTTTGCGATCGACACGCAGCGGGTGTCGTTGTTCGACGGGTCCACCGGCAATCGCGTGCAAACAGGGATGCCATAGTCAGATGAATACAGTATGCTTGGCGGCTATTTTGATCCACTCATCGAACAGGAATCGCACGTGGCGACAATCAAGGACGTAGCGCGGCTGGCCGGCGTCGGTCTCGGCACCGCCTCGCGCGTGGTCAGCGGCAAAGGCTCGGTCTCGCCCGCCACGCTCGAGCGCGTGCGCAAGGCGATCGACGAACTGGGGTTTCGCCCGTCGCACGCGGCGCGCGCCCTGCTGTCGGGCACCAGCCGGATGGTCGGCGTCTACATCCCGGTGTTGTCGGGCACCTTCTACACGCCGATCCTGCAGATCATCGATACCGAACTGCGCGCCGCCGGCCTGCACATGGTGGTGGCCTTTGGCGTGGGCCTGGGCGACGCGCGCAACCAGGCCATCGAAGGCATCGAATTTTTGATCGAGCGCGGCTGCGATGGCCTGATCATGATGACCAGCGCGCTGACCGATGACGACATCGCCGCGCTGGGCGCCAAGCGGCGCACGATCGTCTCGCTCAACCACGATTTCGCCGACCTGCCCGGCCAGTGCTTCACGGTCGACCATGCGCTGGGCGGACGCCTCGCAGCGCGCGCGCTGCTCGACCATGGCCACCGCGACATCGCCGTCATCGCCGGCCCGAATGCACTGGTCGACAACGTGGCGCGTGTCGATGGCTTCATGCACGAACTGCTGGCCGAAGGCCTCGATACCGACAAGGTCTGGATCGCCGAAAGCGACTTCTCGCCGCAGGGCGGCTGGCTGGCGGCCAAGGCGCTGGTCGAATCGAAGACGCCGTGCACGGCGCTGTTCTGCGCCAACGACGAGATGGCAGTGGGCGCGCTGTCGTACTTCCAGGAAGCCGGCATCAGCGTGCCGCGCGACCTGTCGGTGATCGGCTACGACGACACGCCCAGCGCCGAATTCGCGGCGCCGCGCCTGACGTCGGTGCACATGCCATGGCGCGAAATGACACTGGCCGGCATCAACGCCCTGCTCAATCGGTGCTATGAGCTGGGCCGCCCGGTGGCGCGCACGTTCCCCGTCAGCGTGACGATGCGCGCATCGCTGGCCAGGGCCGTAGGCAGCAAGGCCAGGCCCAAAGCCAAAGCCAAAGCCAAACACGAGGGCAAGAAAACATGACATCGCTGGCGCAGCCAGCACCGGCCGCGCGCGGCCATTTTTTTGGACACGAACTGGAAAGCTTTCCAAACGACTTGGATGTTTTCCTGAAATTTCATTCAGACCTTATTGACCAGATAGAGCGAAACCCATGACCACTGCCAACCGCCCCGAGCCACAAGCGCCGCAGCGCAGCGATTTTGCCCGCGATTTTTTGTGGGGCTGCGCCACATCGTCCTACCAGATCGAAGGCGCCGGCCGCGACGACGGCCGCGTGGAATCGATCTGGGACCGCTTCGCCGCCACGCCCGGCACCATCCGCGACGGCTCCAACGGCCTGGTCGCGTGCGACCATTACCACCGCTGGCCGGAAGACTTCGACATCGCGCGCGGCATGGGCCTGAATGCCTACCGCTTCTCGATCGCCTGGCCGCGCGTCTATAGCGAAGGCGGCGGCGCGCCAAACCAGAAGGGCCTGGATTTCTATTCGCGCCTGGTCGACGGCATGCTCGAACGGGGCCTGCAGCCATGGGCCACGCTGTACCACTGGGACTTGCCGCAAACGCTGCAGGATGCGGGCGGCTGGGAACACCGGGCGACGATCGATGCCTTCCTTGACTACACCGATGCCATGACGCGCACGCTGGGCGACCGCGTCAAGCACTGGATCACCCACAACGAGCCATGGTGCACGGCGATCATCGGCAACTTCGAAGGCTGGCATGCGCCCGGCAAGACCGACCTGAAGGCGGCGCTGCAGGTCGCGCACAATGTGCTCGTCTCGCACGGCAAGGCGGTGCCGCTGATCCGCGCGAATGTGCCGGATGCGCAGGTCGGCATGGCCGTCAGCCTGCATCCGCTGCGCGCGGCGAGCGACAGCGCCGAGGACATCGCGGCAAAAGAGCGCCACGACGGCCTGCGCTACCGCTGGTTCCTCGATCCGCTGTTCGGCCGCGGCTACCCTGAAACCACGCTCGCGCAGCTCGGCGCCGCCGCGCCCGACGTCGCGCCGGGCGACATGGACGCCATCGCGGTCAAGACCGATTTCATGGGCGTGAATTACTACTTCCCCGAAACTGTCGCGCATGCCGCCGGCCACGCGCCGCTGGACGCAAAGGTGCTGCCGCCCACCGAAGGCGAAATCACCGCGATGGGCTGGCCCGTGGTGCCCGAAGGCCTGGCCGAACTCCTGCTGCGCATCGAGAACGACTACCACCCGGGCCCGATGTACGTGACGGAAAACGGCTCGGCCTTTGACGACGTGGTGGGCGCGGACGGCGAGATCGACGATGTGCAGCGCCGCCACTACCTGATGCGCCATCTGGCCTCGCTCAAGGCCGCGATCGACGGCGGCGCGCCCGTCAAAGGCTACTTCGCCTGGAGCCTGCTCGACAACTTCGAGTGGGCCGAGGGGTATCTGAAGCGCTTTGGCCTCGTGCACATCGATTACGCTACGCAGCAACGCCGCCTCAAGAGCAGCGGCAAATGGTACGGCGCCTTCCTGCGCCAGGCATGAATCCCTATGCATGAATCCCTATGCATGAATCCATACAACGACAACGAACGAGACAAACCATGACAGCCACGCTTCGCCCTTCCCTGCTCGCCCTTGCGATCGCCCTTGCCTTGCCTGCCTTTGCGCATGCCGCCCCGGTCGACACCAACCTGGCCGACTGGCCGCGCGTGACCAGCGCGATCAGGAAGGACGCCGCGCTCGAGAAGCGCGTCCAGGAGATCGTCAGCAAGATGACACTGGCCCAGAAGATCGGCCAGATGACGCAGCCCGAAATCAAGACTGCCACGCCGGCCGACGTGACCAAATACTATCTGGGCTCGGTGCTCAATGGCGGCGGCAGCTGGCCGAACGGGAACAAGGCGGCCAGCGCGAAGGAATGGCTGGCGCTGGCGCAGGCGTACCACGACGCGTCGATGAAGACCGACATGGCGATCAAGGTGCCGGTCGTGTGGGGCACCGACGCGGTCCATGGCCATAACAACGTGCCAGGCGCCACGCTGTTCCCGCACAATATCGGGCTGGGCGCGGCGCGCAATCCGAAGCTGATGCGCGAGATCGGCGCGGCCACCGCAAAGGCCGTGCGCGCGACCGGCATCGCCTGGGTGTTCGGCCCGACGCTGGCCGTCGTGCGCGACGATCGCTGGGGCCGCACCTATGAAAGCTATGCCGAGCATCCGGAAGTGGTGCGCAGCTACGCGGGCGAGTACGTCAAAGGCATGCAGGGCGCGTTCAGGGACGACGCCAACACCATTGCGACGGCCAAGCACTTCATTGGCGACGGCGGCACCAGGAACGGCAAGGACCGTGGCGTGACCGAAGCCAGCGCCGTTGACCTGATCAACATCCATGGCGCCGGCTACGTCCCGGCACTGAGCGCTGGCGCCCAGACGGTCATGACCTCATTTAACAGCTGGACCGATACGGCGGCCGGCGTCGAGCATGGCAAGCTGCATGGCAGCAAAGTGGCGATCACCGACATCCTCAAGAACAAGATGGGCTTCGATGGCTTTGTCGTCACCGACTGGAACGGCATCGGCGAAGTGAAAGGCTGCCGCAACGACAGCTGCGCCCAGGCGGTCAACGCCGGCAATGACATGTTCATGGTGCCGGACGACTGGAAGGCCTTCATCGCCAACACGATCAAGCAGGTCGAGTCGGGCGAGATCCCGATGGCGCGCATCGACGACGCCGTGACCCGCATCATCCGCGTCAAGCTGCGCGCCGGCCTGTTCGACAAGAGCCCGGCCCAGAACGCGTATGCGGGCAAGGACGATGCGATGCAGGCACGCGCGCTGGCGCGCCAGGCCGTGCGCGAGTCGCTCGTGCTGCTCAAGAACGAAGGCCCGGCCCTGCCCCTCAAGCGCGGCCAGAAAATCCTCGTCGTGGGCAAGAGCGCCGACGAGCTGTCGAACCAGAGCGGCGGCTGGTCGATCACGTGGCAGGGCACCGCCACCACGAATGCCGATTTCAAGAACGCCGACACGATCCTGACGGGCATTCGCGAAGCGGCCGGCAGCGACAACGTGCGCTTCAGCGTCGACGCGAAAGACGTCGACGTGACGCAGTTCGATGCCGTCATCGCTATCATCGGCGAACGCCCATATGCGGAAGGCGATGGCGACATCCACCCATCCGGCACGCTGCGCCACAGCAGCCGCTATCCGGAAGACCTGGCCGTGCTGCAGGCAGTGGCCGGCAAGGGCAAACCGGTGATTACCGTGATGGTCACGGGCCGCCCGGTGTACGGCAACGACCTTTTGAATCTGTCGGACACCTTCATCTCGGCCTGGTTGCCGGGCTCCGAGGGCAAGGGCGTGTCGGACTTGCTCATCGCAGGCGGCAAGCGTTATGACTTCCGCGGCACGTTGCCGTTCTCGTGGCCGAAGTCCGCCTGCCAGGTCAAGCTCAACGTCGGCGACAAGGAGTATGCACCGCTGTTCGCCTACGGTTACGGCCTGAAGGCAGGCACGCGCTCCAAGCTCGGCAAGCTCGATGAGACGATCCCGCAAGGCGGCTGCAGCGCCGGCAACACCTTCCCCGTGTTCAGCCAGGCCGATCGCACCAGCTTCCCGCTGGCGATCCGGAGCAGCGGGCAAACCACGGTGCTGGGCGCCGACCTGAATGCGAGCTTCACGCTGCCGGGCATCGTCGTGACGACCGCGCAGGTCAACACCCAGCAGGATGCCAAGATGGGCGCCTGGACCGGCCCGGCCACGCTCGAAGCGCGCGGTGCGCGCGCCATGGTGGTGCCCGCAGCGGCGGCGAAGGACGGCGCGCTGCGCTTTGACACCATGGTCGCCAAGGCGCCAACTGGCAAGGTGATGCTCGCGATGCGCCAGGGCGCGAGCGACACGGCGCTCGATGCCACGAACCTGTTCAAGCGCCTGGCCGACGGCGGCAAGCACACGGTCTCGATCCCCCTGGCCTGCTTCCAGGCCAAGGGGATCGATCTGGCCAAGGTCGACACGCCGTTCAGCGTGACCAGCGACGGCCCGTTCACCGCGGCCTTCGCGAACATCGAGATCGCCGGTGGCGCCGCGAAAGAGGCCGATGCCGTGCGCTGTGAGGACCTGAAATGACGGCAGATGTGACGCACGGCCTGCGGCTGCTGGCCGACATCGGCGGCACCAATGCGCGCTTCGCGCTGCAGTCCGATCCGGCTGGCGGCTTCGATGATGTCGAGGTGCTGACCGGCGCCAGCTACCTGACGCTGGGCGACGCGATCCGCGCCTACCTCGAAGGCGCCCGCGCGCGCGGGATGGCGGTCGACAGCGTGCGCCATGCGGCGCTGGCGATTGCCAATCCGGTCGAGGGCGACGAGATCCGGATGACCAACCACCACTGGGCTTTTTCGATCGAAGCGCTGCGGCAGGAACTGGGCTTGACCACGCTGTTGATGGTCAACGACTTCGCGGCGCTGGCGATGGCGCTGCCGCACCTGCCGCCCGCAGGGCGCCAGCGCATCGGCGGCGGCATCGAGCTGCCCAACCGGACCATTGGCCTGATCGGCCCTGGCACGGGCCTGGGTGTCTCGGGCGTGGTCCCGGCTGGCGGGCGCTGGATTGCGCTGTCCGGCGAAGGGGGGCACGTGAGCTTCGCGCCCGTCAACCGCGACGAGGTGGCGATCCTGGAGGCGCTGTGGAGCGAGTACGGGCACGTCTCGGCCGAGCGCCTGCTGTCGGGCATGGGACTGGAGCTGATCCACTGGGCCCGCACCAGCCGGCGCATGAAGGCGGCCGACATCACCACCGCGGCCCTCGATGGTTCGTGCCTGGAGTGCCAGGGCTCGGTGAGGGTGTTCTGCGCGATCCTGGGCAGCGTGGCCGGCAATGTCGCGCTCACGCTCGGGGCGACCGGCGGCATGTATATCGGCGGCGGCATCGTACCGCGCCTGGGCGTGCTGTTCGAGCAATCGGCGTTTCGCGCGCGCTTCGAAGACAAGGGGCGCCTGGGCGATTACCTGGCACGCATACCGACCTACTTGATTACTGAACAATATCCCGCCTTGCGCGGCGTTTCGGCTATGCTGTCGGATCAAATTTTTAGTCTGCACCAATAACGGAGAGACCATGCAGAATCCCATCCAGACCCCGTCCGTGCCCAGTGCAGCGATTGACGGCGAACGCAATGCGCATACCGGCGCGCTGTTCATCGTCACCATCCTGTTCTTCATGTGGGGCCTGATCACGTCACTCAACGACGTCCTGATCCCGCACCTGAAATCGATTTATACCCTCACCTACATGCAGGCGATGCTGGTGCAGCTGTGCTTCTTCGGCGCCTACGTCGTCGTGTCGCTGCCGGCCGGCGCGCTGATTCGCCGCCTCGGTTACCAGAACGGCGCCGTCGCCGGCCTGCTGGTCGCCGCCACCGGCTGCGCGCTGTTCTATCCGGCGTCGAACGGCGGCTACGGCCTGTTCCTGTTCGCGCTGTTCGTGCTGGCAAGCGGGATCACGATCCTGCAGGTCGCCGCCAACCCGTACGTCACCGTCCTTGGCCCTGCGCGCACCGCGGCCAGCCGCCTGACGCTCACGCAAGCTTTCAACTCGCTCGGCACCACGGTGGCGCCGGCACTGGGCGGCTTTTTGATCCTGTCGACGGTGGCGCTGTCCGCCGACCAGCTGGCGCTGCTGCCGCAAGCCGAGCAGGCCGCGCACCGCGCCGCCGAAGCGGCTGCCGTGCAGGGCCCGTACCTGGGCCTGGCCGCTGCGCTCGCGCTGCTGGCCGTGCTGTTCGCACTGGCGCGCCTGCCGAAGATCGCATTCCAGGACACCACCACCGCTGCCGTCGATGGCAAGGGCGGCGCGATGGCGTACCGCCACCTGGTGCTCGGCGCGCTGGGCATCTTCCTGTACGTGGGCGCTGAGGTCAGTATTGGCAGCTTCCTGATCAACTTCATCGGCGAGCCGCACATTGCAGCGCTGTCGCACGCCGACGCGGCCAGCTACGTCAGCCTGTACTGGGGCGGCGCGCTGGTGGGCCGCTTCATCGGCTTTGGCGTGATGCGTTACGTCAGCCCGGGCAAGTCGCTGGCCGTCACCGCACTCGGTTCGATGGCGCTGGTGCTCACTGCGATCTTCACCGATGGCAGCCTGGCGATGTGGGCGCTCATCGCTGTCGGCCTGTGCAACTCGATCATGTTCCCGACCATCTTCAGCATGGCGCTGCACGGCCTGGGCAAGTTCACGGGCCAGGGTTCGGGCATCCTGTGCATGGCCATCGTCGGCGGCGCGATCGTCCCGTTCATCCAGGGCATCCTGGCCGACACCGTCGGCCTGCAGATCTCGTTCCTGGTGCCGGCAGCCTGCTATCTGTTCATCCTGTACTACGGCGTGAAGTACGCCGATCTGCACAAGCAGAAGGTGGCGGCGGAATAAACGCCTCCGTCATCAACGAAAATGCCCGCACATGATGCGGGCATTTTTTTGGGCACAGCCGGGGTCAGGTCTGACATTCGGACACGAACTCAGCCTTGGCCACTTCCAATGGCGTCTTGCGCAGTATTAGCATGGCCCGGTGCTAGCTGGTTACGGGTAGCTCACTGTCCAGATCGTGTCCAAATGTCAGACCTGACCCCGGCTTTTCAAGAGGTGCTAGCGGTTCAGGCGCTTGAGCAGCTGTGCGCGCACCATGCGCGAGGCGTTGTCGTCCATTGGACCAAGCAGGCCGCGTGCGCCTGGCGGGATATGGGCTGCGGTCTCGCCGTCGGCCTCGAACACGTAGTGCCGGAAGAGTTCGGCCCACGCTGCGCGCTGCGCCGGTGGCAGGTCGCGCACCGTCATCAGGGCGTGCATCAGGGCGTTGTTGGGCGTGTCCATCCAGTCCGGCGACTGGCGCCACCAGTAATTGACCAGCACATTGACGTCATCCAGCGCCTCGACGTGGTGCCACCACATGCTGGGGATGAACAACGCGTCGCCCGGCGCCAGTTCGGCGCTCTGCGCCTGTGCGAGCGCGTTGGCAAAGCGTGGAAAACGTTCGGGATCGGGCTGTGCGAAGTCGACCAGGCTGATGGGCTGACCGGCCGGGGTCAGGTCGATCGGGCCGATGTACAGGTTGTGCTGCTGTCCCGGCGGGAACAGCGTGAAGCGGCGTCGCCCGGCTGCGATGCAGGCCAGGTTGTCCGGCAGGTCGTAGTGGGCGGCGATGCGGGTGCGGTTGCCGATCCAGATCGACGCCAGCGGGTCGCGCGGGCCAAGGTCGACGTCGTTCTCGCCTCTGAAGCCCGGCAGCGCGCCGTCGATCGTGGTCGAGCCGACGTAGATCGCGGGCGGCGCCGGCGTGGCCAGGTGCTTGGCCAGTTCATCGAGCACGGCGTCGAGCCGCACCCGCAGCGACTGGAAATTGAAGCCGTCGAGCGCGGCGTTGTAGAAGAAGCGGCCCTTGATGTCGGGCGGGCCGAGCATCGCATTGACCGTGGCGTCGCTGCACCAGCGGCGCAGGTAATCGAGCGCTGCCTGCGGCGACTGGCGCCCTGCAGCCACCACCGGCCAGTGGGCCACCAGGCCGCGCAGCAGCAGCGGCTCGGTCGACGCCAGGATCGTTGCATCGAGATCGGCCGGCGTCACACCGGCGAGCTCGCGGATGGCGTTAGCGGCCGGCGGCATCGCGGTGATTCTTGCGGTCGATCAGGTTGCGGAAGTTCGACAGCGAGGCCAGTGCAAAGTAGATCGGCGCCAGGTAGCCGGCCGCGTGCAGTTCGGCGATGGCGCTTGCCTCGAGCGCGCCCAGGCGTTCTTCGTGGATCGTGAAGAAGCCGCCCAGGCGGTTCTGCGCGCCGTTGTCGAATTCCATGTCGAGCACGAACGCATCGAGCAGATCATGGCGCTTGAGCGCTTCGAGAAAACCGATATTGGCCTGTACGCCGTTGTGGATGTTCGACAGCATGGTGCTGACCTTTTCCAGGTACTCGGTGTTGCCGCCATGCGGCATGAACACCGGCTCGCCGTCGGTCGTGCTCACGCGCGGGTGGTCGAGATCGACCTGGATCATCAGCTCGTCGCCGTTGCGGCCGATGTAGAACGGCTGGCGCTCGTGCATCCACGGCACGAGCGGCGCATCCCAGCGGCCGTCTTGCAGGAACAGGTTCTCGTCTTCGGTAAAGCCCAGCAGCGCGATCGCTTCGAAGTTCGCGCCGTCTTCGAGCTGGCGGAAGATGATCGGGTAGATCCCCTGCAGGGAGCGGAATTCGTCGGCGAAGGTCGGCACCCACGCGACTTCGCTGCCCAGGCCGGGGCGGTGGCCGGCGATGATGCGCAGGTCCTTGTGTTCGATATTGTTCAGCAGGGCGATATTGGGCATGGACGTCTCGTTGTCGTTATTGGAAGCACTCGGTGAAACGACAGCGGCGGGCCGGCTGATGCCGGCCCGCCGCTGCGGTTGCAGGGCCGGTGTGCGGGAAGTCTACTCCCGAATACCGGCGCCGGCCAGATGCTGCGCTATCAGAATTTGTAGCGCGCCGCGAGCATGTAACGCGGACCCGATTGCGTCACGAACAGCACCTGCTGCTTGGTGCGGCCGTGCGTGCGCTGGATCTCGTCGGTCAGGTTGATGCCCTCGAACGACACCGACAGGTTCTTGTTGACGTTGTAGCCCACGCTCAGATCGAGCTGGCCGTACGCTTCGACGTAGTTCGGGTTCGGGCCCGAGCCGTCGAAGGTCGACGACAGGAACTCGTCGCGCCAGTTGTAGGCCGCGCGCACGTTCCACTTGTCGTTCTCGAAGATACCCACCAGGTTGGCCGAGTCGCCCAGGCCGACCAGCGCAAACTGCTCGCCCACGCTGCCGTTGTCGTACTTCAGACCCGAATTGACGTAGGTGTAGTTGGCCTGCACGCCGAAGCCGCTGTTGCCGAACATGTGCTGGAGGTTGAATTCCAGGCCGCGGATGTTCGCCTTCTTCTGGTTCGAGTACGACGTGATGCGGAAGTTCGCGACCGGATCGGTGCCGATGGCCGTGATGGTGCCGGTGGCATCGCCCGACGCGTTGTTCGGCCCTGCGACCACACCCGGCTGGCCGTTGAAGTTACGGAAGATGTAGTTGCGGATGCAGGTGGTGTCCGCCGTCGTGCAGCTGCCCAGCGCCGCATTCCAGTAGGCGCCGCCCACCGGCGTACGCACGCCGAACGGCTGGGCGATGATCTGCGACTGGCCGGCGTAGTTCTCGAGCTGCTTGCGGAAGTGGTTGACCGAGATGAAGCTCTGGCGGCCGTAGTACCACTCGAGCGCCAGGTCGAAGTTCTTCGACTTGACCGGCTCCAGCGCTGGATTGCCCTGCGAACCGGTGCCGCCTTCGACGCGCGCCAGCGTGTCGAGCACCTGGCCGCCGGCGATCTGGTCGTAGCGTGGGCGGCCGATGGTGTGGCCGTAGCTGAAGCGGCCCTTGATGTCGTCGCGCAGCGCGATGTCGGCATCAAAGCTTGGCAGCACGTGGCTATAGTCGCCTTTCAGCGTGGTGAAGCCGGACTGGCCGAACACCACTGGCAGCTCATTCTGCGAGACCCAGCTGATCGCGATCGGGGTCGGCACCAGCGCGGTGGAGCTGACGTCCGTCTTCTCGTAACGCACGCCGAGCGAGGTATTGATCGGGTAGCGCGTGTTCCACTCGGTGTTGAACTGCAGGTACAGGCTCTTCGATTTTTCTTCGGTGCGGCGGTCGGTGTCGTAGGTGGTCTTCGGCACGTACAGCTGCGGCAGGCCGGACGCCTGCGCGACGATGTCGCGGATCTGGCTGAAATTGAAGGTGTGGAAGCGGTCGAACAGGGCGGGATTGTTGCTGCCGTTGACCTGGTCGAAGTACTTGCCAAGGCTATCGACGGTAAACAGGCTGGCCGGGTAGTCGGATGCCTGCGTCGCGCCGCCCCAGGTGTCGCGCTGCTGCACCGAGAACGCCGAGCGGTAATCGACCTTGGTCGCGCCCAGGCCGAACTTGACCTCGGATGCTTCCAGTACTTTCCAGCTGCCGTGCGTCTGGATCTGGTCGACTTCGGTCTTCATGTAGCCGTTCTCGAACACCGAGCCGGTCACCTGCTGCGGCGCGCGCGCGTAGTCGGCGCCCTGGATGCTCAGCACCGGGAAGTCTTGCGAGAAGTCGGCGGTGGTATTGCCGCGGCTGAAGCTCGCGGTGCCGATCACGTTGCTCGAACCCCATGGGCTGTCCGGGGTCGATTCGGCCGACGAGCTGTGGGCATCGAGCTCGAAGCGCAGGTCGGGATTGACGCGCCAGACCGTGTTGAAGCCCAGCGATTTGTTTTCGCTGCGGGTCGCAAAGTCCGACACGCCCATCGCGATATCGCTGTTACCGGCCGGGATGAATTCGGTGTAGGTCAGTGGGCCGGCGATCGGACCGTCGGTCCAGCTGCTCGACGACGGGCCGAAGTTGAACCACGCCGACATGTCGTTGCGGCGGGTGTGGATCTTGTTTTCCGAGTAGGTGTAGTCGAGGGTGCTGGTGATCGACTTGTTCGGTGCGAACTGGAACACGACCTGGCCGTTGGTGCGCTCGCGCTGCACGCCGCTCAGGTTGTAGTTCAGGTTCTGCGGGGTCTGATACAGGTCGGTCGGGCCGGGACGGTTCGTGATCAGCTCCGAGCCTGGCTGGCCTGGCAGCGGGATCGCGCCGTAGGTTGCCTGGTCGCCGCGGAACGGGCCCTTCCAGCCATTGGCCACCGACGCGCGGTTGTAGCCCAGGTTACGTTCCTGGTAGCTGGCCGACAGGCCAATGCCGAAGCGGCCGTCGGCCGAGGTGTTCGAGTAGATGCCCGAGACTTCCGGCGTGACCTTGTTGCCGTGCTGGAGACCGTCCGGCAGGTTGGTGGCCGACGTGTCGTGCACGCCCTTGATGCCGATGCTGGCCTGCATGCCGGGACGCGACAGCGGGCGCGCGGTGATCACGTTGATGGTTGCGCCGACGCCGCCGGTCGGGGTCTCGGCGCGGCTCGATTTGTAGACCTGCAGCTGCGAGATCGCTTCGGAAGCGATGTTGGCGAAGTCGAATGCGCGGCCATTGCGGTCGCCCAGGTTCGACACCGGCATCTGGCGGCCATTGAGCAGCACCAGGTTGAAGTCGGGGCCGACGCCACGCACGGTGATCTTCGAGCCTTCGCCGATTTCGCGGTCGATCGATACGCCCGAGATGCGCTGCAGCGATTCGGCCAGGTTCGTGTCGGGGAATTTGCCGATGTCTTCGGCGACGATGCCGTCCACAAAACCCTGCGCATTGCGCTTGAGGTTCATCGACGATTCGAGACTGGCGCGCAGGCCGGTCACGACGACGGTCTGGGTGCCGTTCTGGGCCGGGCCGGTGATCGATGCGGTGGGATTGCTGGCCGCATCGACTGCCTGGTTGGGGGCGCTGGTCGCGGTTTCGGCTGGCGGCATGCTGGCCGCTTCCTGGGCAAACGCCGGCATGAACGCCGCGCATGCGCTGGCAACTGCCAGACTGATCAAGGTCTGTTTAGCCTTTGGGTAGTACATGTCTTCTCCTGTTTTTATAAATATGACCGTGCTCAGACACGGTGTCTCCGCCATCCGGATGCGTCGCCGCTGCCCCGGGTACTGCCTTTCAAACCCGGGCGCCTCCTTGCCCGGCTACACGCCACCATGTGGTGCAGCGAGACCGATCGGTTGGCACCGATGGCCTCGCCGCGTGAATCGCCGGGTGCGCGCTGCACTGTGTCATGTGTCCTCGGCTTCTTGGCGGGTTGCGCCAATCGGGGATCGAAGGGAATTTGTCCGTCACATGGAAACGTTTCCATGCAGTGATCTGAATCTTAGAGTTATGAAAATAAATTGTCAACGGAATATTCCGTTACCTCGTCAACCCGTGTGACGTAGTTTTGCAACACTTTGGTGCGCGCGGCGCGTCAGGCAGTCCTTACCAATGACGGACCATGGGTGTGCGTCCCGCATTGACGGGAGCGGTTCGACAGGCTATAGTCGCCTTGACGTTTTGGTAACGTTTCCAAACTGGAGCATGCATGCACCATTTTCTGGCCCGCCTCACTCGCAGCGCCCCTCGCGGCGCCCTCCTTGCCGCTGTCTGTGTCGCTTTCAGCGGTGCCGTGCATGCCGCTGCACCGACGCCCGCATTTGCCTGGCCCGGCGGCGCGCGCGCTGCGGTCAGCCTCGCTTACGACGATGCACTCGACTCGCAACTCGACAACGCGCTGCCGGCGCTGGACCGCCACGGCATCAAGGGCACCTTCTATCTGCAGCTATCGAGCCCGCCGGTGGCATCGCGCCTGCCGGCGTGGCGCGCTGCCGCCGCCCGCGGTCATGAACTGGGCAACCACAGCCTGTTCCACCAGTGTTCGGGCAAGGGCGCGGACCGCGGCTGGGTCGCTGCGCATCGCGACCTCGCAACGACGAGCCGCGCGCAGATGGTCGACCAGGTCCTGCTGGCCAACACGATGCTCGAAGCGATCGACGGCCGGCGCGAGCGCACCTACACAGCGCCCTGCGGCGACGTGCAGGCGCTGGGCGGCGACTACCTGCCGGCACTGCGCCCGGCGTTCGTTGCGATCAAGGCGGACAACGGGCCTGGCGTGCCGGCATCGATGGCGGCGGTCGATCCGTACCAGGTTGCCTCGGTCGGCCCGGTGGGCGCCAGCGGTCCGGAACTGATCGCGCTGGTGGAGCAAGCGGTCGCGCGCGGCACCATGGTCGCTTTCACCTTCCATGGCATCGGGGGCGACCACCTGAGCGTGTCGTCCCAGGCGCATGAAGAACTGGTGCGTTACCTGGCCGCGCACCGTGACGTGGTCTGGACTGACACGTTCATCAACATCATGCAGCATGTCAAAAAGGCGCAGGCGCGCCTGCCCGGCTGGACGCTTGCCTGGAGCGATGAATTCATCGGCGCGACGCTCGACCGCACGATCTGGACACTGGAAACGGGCGGCCATGGCTGGGGCAACAACGAGATGCAGTTCTACACGGCGCGCCCCGAAAACGTGCGCGTGGAGGACGGCCACCTGGTCATCGAGGCGCGCAAGGAGCGCTACGAAGGCAAGGATTACACATCGGCGCGGCTCAAGACGGCCGGCCTGAAAGAGATGCAGTACGGGCGCTTCGAAGCGCGCATCAAGGTGCCGAAGGGCCAGGGCATCTGGCCGGCGTTCTGGATGCTGGGCGCCGATATCGGCAAGGTGGGCTGGCCGCGCAGCGGCGAGATCGACATCATGGAAATCATCGGCAAGGAGCCGCGCAATGCCTATGGCACGCTGCACGGACCGGGCTATTCGGGCGAGCACGCCTTCAGCAAACCGATCGCGCTGGACGGTGCCGACTATGGTGACGACTTCCACGTGTTTGCCGTCGAGTGGGAGCCGCAGGCGATCCGCTGGTACCGCGACGGTGTGCATTACCACACCGCCACGCCGGCCCTGGTGAAAGGCGACTGGGTATTCGAGCACCCCTTCTTCGTGCTGCTGAACCTCGCTGTCGGCGGTTACTGGCCCGGTTACCCGGACAGCACGACCGTGTTCCCGCGCCGGATGCTGGTCGATTATGTGCGCGTGTATCGCAAGGATGCCGCGCCGGCGCGGTGACCGGTTCAGCGCAGCGCCAGTGACTCTGCCTTCTTCGCATCCAGGCGCAGCATGGCGCCGCGCTGCGCCAGATCGCGGCCCAGCACCAGGCGCAGGTTGGACAGCGCGCGGTGGCCGACTTCCTACAGGTGCACGCTGCCTACGCGCTGCGCCAGGCGCCGGGCCGCATCGACGTGGGCAGCGTCGTATTCGATGCGCGTGTGGCGCACTGCAAAGCCGGGCTGATTCGACAGGCGCGTGACGCGCAGGCCAGGTGCGTCGATCTGGCGTGCCAGCGCGCGCGCCATCCCGGTCACGCCATTGCCATTGCTGATCTCGAGGTGCGCCACGGCTGGCTGCAGGACTGGCGGCAAAACAGGCCGGCTGGCCGGTATGCGGCGCAGTTCCATCATGCCGTCCACACCGACGTGGATCTGCGCCTGGGCCCAGCCGGGCTGTGGCGTTTCCATGGCCTGGCCGAGCGCGGCGACGTCCGTCTGGCCACCGGTCGCAGCGAAGTCGGCGCGCAAGTCGTACTGGCGCAGCGATGCCGCCTGGCGCAGCATCTGCCGCGCGCGGGCATCCTGTCCCAGCGCCGCCAGCGCTTCGCCCAGCAACTCCCACGAGTGCGCGACCAGCGGGTCGAGCAGGCAGGCGCGTTCCAGCGCCATGCGGGCAGCGTCGTAATCGCCACTGCGCAGGTACGCGCTCCCCAGAGCGACGAACCGCTGGGCGGTATCCGGCGCGGTATCCGGCCCGGCATCAGCTTGCAGCAATGCGCCCAGATCGCGCCGAACGGCAAGCGCTCCTGGCTCCGCGCCCGTTGGCGCCTGCAGCGGCGCGCACGCCGCCAGGCCGGCGCACAGCAATGCCAGCCGCGTGAATCGGGCGCTACGGTGGATGGTCAGGCGCATGGCGGCCTCCTTGGGTTCAGCGCGCGCTGGCCAGCGCGCTCATGGCACGGGAAATCTGGATCGCCGCCGGTCCCAGGAGGACCATCATCAGCGTCGGGAAAATACAGAAGATCAGCGGGAACAGCAGCTTCAGGCCGATGCGCGCAGCGGTTTCTTCGGCGATCATGCGTCGCTTGTGGCGCAGGTTGTCGGCATATACGCGCAAGGCGTCGCCCACGCTGGTGCCGAAGCGTTCGGACTGGATCAGCATGGCCACCAGCGTATCGACATCCTCGACGCCGGAGCGCAGCGCGAAATTGCGCAGCGCCTTTTCCTTGCTGAAGCCGGCGCGCATTTCCATCAGCACGATCTGCATCTCCTGCGCCAGCACCACGCTCTTGATATGGATTTCGGCGGCAACCTTGACCAGGGCGCGCTCCAGGCTCAGGCCCGCTTCGACGCACACCGTCAACAGGTCGAGGGCATCGGGAATGGTCTCGAAGATCTCGCGCCGGCGCCGCTTGACGCGGCGCGCCAGAACGGCGTTGGGCAGGTAGTAGCCAAGCGCCGCGCCGCACAGCAGGATCATCAGCAGCATGCGGACCGACGTATCGCCGCGCAGCAGCATCACGGGCGCCAGTACGGCGGGCGCCAGCAGCGCCAGCGCCGTCTTGGCCGCGAAGTACAGCGTCGGCGCCGCCGGGTTGCGCCAGCCGGCGTTCATGAAGCGGGTGCGCAGCGTCGATTTTTCCCAGCCCTCTTCGGGGATCGACAACCGGGTGAGCGGCCTGGCAACGCTGGCAACACGCTCGATCCAGCGCAGGCGCGGCGCGTCACCCATGCCCGCCACCGCGCGCTGGCCATGAAGACGGCGCAGGCGCTCGCGCAGCGCGACCGGCGCGAACAGGGCCAGCGCGACCCAGCATAGCGCGCAGACGACAATGAAGACGATCAGCAAGAACCACAGTTGCATGGTATTCATCGCGGCCTCATATGCGGATGCGGATGGTCTGGCGCAGCCACAGCACGCCAAAGATGATCATGCCCAGCCCGTACCACAGCAGCCGCTGGCCGCTCGGGTCGGTCCACAGCATGCTGACGTAGTTCGGGCTGCTCACCGTCATCACGCCCATCACGCCAAATGGCAGCAATCCCAGAATCCAGGCCGACATGCGGCCTTCGGCCGACAGCACCCGCACCTGCGCCACGAGTTTCAGGCGGGCGCGGATGATGCCGCTGATATTGCCGAGGATTTCGGCCAGGTTGCCGCCCGAATCGCGCTGGATCAGCACCGCGATCACCAGATAGCGCAGGTCGGTCAGCGGAATGCGCGCGGCCAGCCCGTGCAGGGCTTCGTTCATCGGGACGCCGTAATTGATCTCTTCGCGCGCGATGCGAAATTCACCGGCCAGCGGCTCGGGCATTTCATTGCCGACGATCTGCAGCACATTGATGAACGAGTGCCCGGCGCGCAGCGCACGCGCGATGAAGTCGGCCGCCTCAGGCAGTTGGTGCTCGATGCGGATCAGGCGCCGCCTGCGCATTCTCTGCAGCAGCCACCAGGGCAGGCCCGGACTGGCCACGCACAGCAGCAGGCGCGCCGGCAGCGGCAACGTCCAGACGCTGCCCGCCACCAGGACCATGATCACGCAGCCGAAGGTGGCGCCAATGAAGTGGCTGACGGTCCAGGGCGCGCCGGCCTGCACCAGCAGCGCATCGATGCGCTGGGCCAGGGCCGCCCGGTGCAGCAGCCGGTCAAGTGCAGGCCGGTGGCTGTAGGGGCGCTGCTTGAGGATCGAGATGCGTTCGCCCGAGCGCGTCTGCGCGCCGCCGGACATGACCTGCAGGCGGCGTGCAATGCGGCGCGCTGCGGCGCCGCGGGTACTCATCCACCACAGGTAGAAGCCTTCGACCGCCAGGATGACGGCGGCGAACAGCACCACGACGAAACCGTAGAACAGGATGTCCATGGCCGCTCCTTCAATCAAACACGCGGTCGGGATCGAACGTGTCGTCCGGCACCGGGACCCCGAACAGCTTGAGGCGATCGGCAAACCTCGGCCGCACACCGGTGGCGCTGAAGTGGCCGAGCACCCTGCCCTGCGGATCGACGCCGCGCTGTTCGAACAGGAAAATCTCCTGCATCGAAATGACCTCGCCCTCCATGCCGGTGATCTCCTGCATGCTCACCAGCTTGCGGGTGCCGTCGGTCAGACGCGAGACCTGCAGCACCACCGTCACCGCAGATACGATCTGCTGGCGGATCGCGCGCGGCGTCAGGTTCACGGCAGCCATGCTGACCATGTTTTCCAGGCGCGAGAGCGCGTCGCGCGGCGTGTTCGAGTGGATCGTGGCGAGCGAGCCTTCGTGGCCCGTGTTCATCGCCTGCAGCATGTCGAGCGCCTCGGCGCCGCGCACCTCGCCAAGAATAATGCGGTCGGGCCGCATGCGCAGTGCGTTGCGTACCAGCGCGCGCTGCGTGACTTCGCCCTTGTCCTCGATATTCGGCGGACGCGTTTCCAGGCGCACGACGTGCGGCTGGCGCAGTTGCAGCTCGGCCGCATCCTCGATCGTCACGATCCGTTCGCTGGCCGGGATGAACCCCGAGATCAGGTTGAGCAAGGTGGTCTTGCCGCTGCCGGTGCCGCCCGAGATCAGGATGTTGACCTTGGCCGTGCCCAGGCTTTCGATCACCCGGATCATCGGCGGCGCCATGCTTTTGTACTCGAGCAGGTTGTGCACCGTCAGCGGGCTGCCGCCGAAGCGGCGGATCGACAGGATCGGCCCGTCGACGGCCAGCGGCGGGATGATGGCGTTCACGCGCGAGCCATCCGGCAGGCGCGCATCGACCATCGGGCTCGATTCATCGACCCGGCGCCCCACGCGCGAGACGATCTTTTCGATGATCTTCATCAGGTGGGCGTTGTCGTGGAAGGTGACGTCGGTCAGCTCGAGCTTGCCGTGGCGCTCGACCCAGACCTTGCTGGCGGTATTGACAAGGATGTCCGAAATCGTCGGGTCGGCGAGCAGCGGCTCAAGCGGGCCAAAGCCCAGCATCTCGTGCTGGATGTCGAGCACCAGGTGGTGGCGCTCGTGCTGGTTCAGCACGATGCGTTCGTCTTCGATGATGCGCTGGACCAGCAGCGCCAGCTCGTGCTTGAACTGTTCGGCGGTCAGGCGCTTCAGGCGCTCCAGGTCGATCCGGTCGAGGATCATCTGGTGCATCAGCTTCTTGAGCTCCTGGTAGGCCTGGTTGGGGGCGTCGTGCGATTCGGCGCCGCTCGGGCGTTCCGGGTCGGGCAGCGCAAGGCGTTCGCGAAGGGACATCGATGTCTCCGGTGCGTGGTTCAAGCGTTGGAACGATTCAGTCGTCGTGATCCTGGCGCCCGAACAGGCGCCCCAGCAGGCCGCGGCTTTCGTGGACCCGCTGCGCGGTCACCAGTTCGACCAGGTCGGCCAGGCTGCGCGCGGCGGCGCTCGAGCGCGACAACTGCAGCACCGGCACGCCCTGGTTCACCGAATCGGTGACCGCGATGTAGTCGTTGGGGAAGGTGTGCACCACTTCGCAGCCCAGCGCCGCATGCAGGTCCTGCAGGCGCAGCTTGCCGCCCTTTTCGTAGCGGTTGACGATCAGGCGGATGTTGTCGAGCACGTAGCCGAGCGAGCGGAAGATATCGAGCAGGCGGCGCGCATCGCGGATATCGGGCAACGCCAGCTGCAGCAACGGGTAGATCGTGTCGGTCACGTCCAGCGCGCGCAGCGACACGGCGTCGATCTGGCGCCCGACGTCGAGCAGCACGTAGTCGTAGTGCTGACGCGCCACGCGCAGGATAGTGTCGATGTGTTCGGGCTTGGCCTGCCGCTCGTGGGACGGATCGTCGGCCGCCGCCAGCACGCCGAAGCCCGGCGTCACGTGCACCAGGCACGATTCGAGAAACGGCCCGTCGATGCGGGCGATCTGCGCGCATACGTCCGACATCGTCATGGCCGGCTTCTGGTCCGACACGTACAGCGCGGCGTCGCCGAACTGGCCGTGCAGGTCGATCAGCAGCACCTTCTTGCCTGCCAGCGAGGCAAGCGCGTAGCCGAAATTGGTCGAGATGAAGGTGGCGCCGCTGCCGCCCTTGCAGGCGATGAAGGCCAGCACCTTCCCGTCGCGCATGGTCGAGATGCCAGCGGCGCTCGCAATCCGGTCCATCGCCTCATGAAAGGCGCGGTGCACCAGCGGCAGTTGCAGCAGCTCGCGCACGCCGGCGCGCATCGCGGTAATCAACAGGTCGGGCTGGTGCTGGGTAGTCAGCAGCATCAGTTGCGCCGTCGGATACTGCCGGCCCAGGCGCTCGAGCAGATTGGCCTCGGACGGTTCGAGATTGCTGGCATCGACGATCACGAGTTGCGGCGCGTCGGGATCGGGCCGGTCGAGCGCCTCGCGCAGGCCGGCGCGAGTCGCGCCCAGGTGCAGCGGCGGCACCCGTGCGGCGCCCTGGGCGGCCAGTTCCGCGTACAGGTGGCTGTCCCGGCTGATCAGGAGCGCTCTCATGAAGTCCTCGATAAAGGTAGGGCCGCGCGCTTACTGCGCACGGATCATGGGCGCCGGCTGGCCGGTGTCCGGCTGGGCGAACGAGCGCTCGTAGTTGTCGATGGCCGCGCGCGCGGCCCGGCCATCGAGCCCTGCGGCGGGGTTGCGGCTGGTACCCGCAGCCGGGTCGATCGTCTGCGCGGCCAGGTTGGCGCGGGTCGCCGCGCCGAACTGGCTGTCCCAGTGCGGCGTGCTCGAGATGCAGCCCTGCGCGCCGCAGGCCAGCAGCACCAGCGCCGCCCGGCGTGTGAATGTGGATGCCATGCTGCTCTCCTATTCCGGTTCGGGGCCGCCGGCGGCCGGCGCCGGTGCGGGTGGGACAGGCGCCGTGCCAACGGCGGGCGTGCTAACGGGCGTGCCTTCGAGGCGGCCGCCAAGCAGCACGCCAGCGCGCGACGGCACGTCGAAACGGTCGGTCGGCAAGCTCAGACTGCCGGCCGGCAGCGGCTTGACCAGGCGCGCCGTGATGACGAAGACGAGTTCGGTGCGCTCCTGCTGGAAATCGGTGCTGCGAAACAGCGCGCCCAGTATCGGCACGTCGCTCAGTCCCGGCAGGCCTTTCAGGTTGGCGACCAGGTTGTTGCGCACCAGGCCACCGATGGCGAAGCTCTGGCCGTCGTGCAGCTGCACCGTGGTGCTGGCGCGGCGCGTGGTCAACAGCGGCATGATCGCGGTGCCCGCAATGCCGGCGGCGCTGATGCCGATTCCTTCGCGCGACAGCTCCGACACTTCGGGCGCAACCTTCAGGTTGATGAGGCCTCCACCCAGCACTGTCGGGGTAAAGCGCAGGCCGACGCCGAATTCCTTCTCTTCCAGCGTCACCTTGTTATTGTCCTGCGACACCGGGACGAAGAACTTGCCGCCGGCCAGGAACGCGCCTTCCTGCCCGCTGATGGCCAGCACGTTCGGTTCGGCCAGGATGCGCACCAGGCCATCGAGCTTGTCGGTGTCGATGCCGAAGCGGTTGCCGTTGGTCTTCAGGCCGGCCAGGCCGCCGCGCGCCAGGCCGCTGAGGAAATCGGTGGCCAGCGTGGTGGTCCAGCTGCCCGACCCGAAGCTCAGGCGCACGCCGGTTTCCAGCCGCTCGAGCAGCGTGCGCGCGACTTCGGCCACCTTGACCTCGAGCTGCACCTGCTGGGGCGCGCTGACCGCCAGCAGGTTGATCACGCGGGCGCTGGCGCCACCCGCCCCGGCAGCGGCGCCGCCGCCGCTGCCATTGCCGATCTGGATCACGCCGTCGGTCGCGTTGTCCTTGTCGGCCGCCGGCAACTGGCGCAGCGGGCGGCGCACATAGGCGCTGGCCAGTTCCACGGCGCGGTTGACGGCGGCAGCGTCGCTGACGGTGCCGGTCAGCACCAGCGTATCATTCGCGGCCATCACCCGGATATCCTTCTCGTGCGGCATGGCGAGGCCCAGCATCGCTTGCAGGCTGGCCGGGTCCATCGCGACCGTGATGTCGATCACGCTGCACGCGCCACTGCGGCCCTGCACGATCATATTGGTGGTGCCGACGTCGACGGCGGCGATATACAGCGTGTCCGGTGCGACCAGCATTGCCTGCACGACGGCCGGGTTGCCGACGCTGCGCCGGGTGACTGCTTCGGGCAGGCGCAGCATGGTCGACTTGCCCATCTGGAGCGCCATGGTGGCCGGGCGCGCGGCCTCGCCCTGGCAGCCGCCCTTCAGGTGCAGCCCGGGCTGCGCTGCCACGTCAGGCGGTACCGTTTTTTTGCCTGCCGGGGCAGCCAGGGCCAACGCGCTCAGGCCTGCCAAAACAGTCGCCAGGCAGGCGCGCAGTGCGATCGTGGAATGTCGGTGCATGATCGGTCCAGTCGAAAACATCAGAAGCACTCCTGCGATGCGTGCAGGCCGTTGATGACGCTGATGCATTCGCGGTGCGGCGCCCGCGGTGGCGCCGGCGCCCGCACCAGCTGCACCCGCGGTGGTGCCACAGCGCGCAGCACGACCGGCGCGGCGGGCGGCGCCGGCAGCAGGTTCTCCTTGGTCGCGCCGGTGGTGGCAGTGGCGGCAGGATCGATCTGGTTGCGCAGCGCCAGCGACAGCGTGCCGACGCTGCGCGCCAGATCCAGCTTTTCGGCCTGTTCGGGCGTGACTTCGAGCGTGACGGCGTTGACGACCTTGGGCTTGGTCTCGTCGCGGCCGACTTCCTGGGCCACCGCCAGCACCAGGATGCGTTCCAGGACGATCTTCGAGATGCTGTGCGCACGGGCCTGCGGAGCGTTCGGATCGGGCGACGTCTCGGTGCTGACGATGATGTCGACATAGTTGCCCGGCAGGGCGAAGCCGGCCACGCCGATCACGTCGTTCACGCGCACCGTGATCGCGCGCTTGCCTTCGGTGATCAGGGCCGACAGGCCGCCCAGCGTGCCGGCCGGGGCCAGCTTGGCTTCGCTGACCGGTTCGCCCGCGAGCAGGCTGCTGCGCAGGACCCGGCCGTTCAGCGGCTGGGGTTCGGTGAACGCGCCCTTGGGCACGCTGGCAGTGGGCCAGTCCACCACGATGAACAGCGCGGGAGTCAGCCGCTGGCCGATGTCGATGTCGCTTTTCGCGACGACGATCCTGCCGGCAGCGGGCACCGGCGCATTGAGCAGCCAGCGCGCGGCCAGCGCCACGGCCAGCAGGCCAAGCACCACGGCCAGCGCCATCATGATCACGGCCCGTTGGTTTTTCATGGTGCGTCCCCTTCGCCGAACAGGCTGTACCAGGCGCGCGTCAGGCCATCGACGTCGCAGCACGGCGGCTGACCGGCAAAGCCGGCGAAGTCGGCGATCCGGCCCAGCAGCTCATGCGGATAGGCGGCCAGCAGCGCGCGCCCGGTGCGGCGGTGCAGGTGCTCGATCAGGAACGCGATCGCGCTGTCATCCAGGTCGATCCGGCGCTGCCGCGCCTGGCGCCGCAGCAGCGCGCGATAACTCTGCTCCGACAGCGGCCCGACCGAAATCCGGTAGCCGATGCGGCGCAGGCAGGCCTCGTCGAGCACCGACTCCGGCGCCAGGCTGGTGACGAGCACCAGGCTCACATCGAACGGCAAGACGTGCGTGGCGCCGCCCGGCACCGTGACATGGTCCAGGCCCGCTTCGAGCGCGCCAAGCCAGCGGTGCAGCAGTTCGCCCGGCGGCACACGCTGGCGGCCCACATCGTCCACCACCAGCAAACCGTTGTTGGCCAGGATATGGGGCGGCGCATGCAGCACGCCGCTGCCCAGATCAGTGCGCAGCTCCAGCATGTCGCGTGCCAGCTCCGGCCCCACGTGCACCAGCGGACGCTGGCTCAGGGCCCAGCGTGCATCGCCGCTGCGGCGCTCTTCAAGGGCGCGCACGTGCAGCGGGAGAGGATGCAGGGTCAGGTCGTGCAGCTGGATGATTTCGTGGTTGACCAGCACCGCATACGGCACCGCGATCGGATCCTGGCGCAGGCGCGCCAGCTTGCGCGCCAGTGACGTCTTGCCGCTGCCGGACGGCCCGTACAACAGCAGCGGGCGGCCCGAATACAGGGCAGCGCCGATCTGCTCGCGAATGGCCGGCGCCAGGCCGTCGCCGTCGAGCACCGCATCGAGCTCGGTGCGCGTGACGCGCGCGGCATCGGGCTGGCGCTGCGACTGGCGCGTGACCACGGCGCGCCATGCTGCCAGCGTCACCGGCGCCGGGCCGAGATAGCGCGATTCGGCCAGGTAGTCGCCCGCGGCGCGCTGGCCCAGGGCGGTCAACTGGTAGTGCACATCAAGGTCGCTGTCGCCCGAATACGCGACTTCGGCCTGCTGGGTGCCCACCAGGGCCTGCAGCACTTCGCGCAGCACGCTGACCGACAGCCGCAGGCGTCCAGTCAACTGGGACAGCGGCGTCTTGCCGTCGGCATGCAGGGTCTTGACCACGAGCGCCGTCACCAGGCGGGCGTCGAGCCCCGTGTCGTGCACCGTGCGCGGCTGGCGTGGCAGCACGGCGGCGAGATTGCCATCTGCATCAAAACCTGGCGCAGACAGGGGCAACGATGCATCCGGTCCGGTTGGCGCGGCGGCCGATAACACTCCGATCATGACGTCTCCTGCTGCTGAAGTTGGTTCTGGGAAAACCTCAATTGATTCTAACGAGCATCTATTTGCGGCACTTGATGCCTGACAAGAGCAGCCGCAGCGATCAAGCGAGGGGCGTGGCGCCGTAACGACCGACCAGATGCACGATCGTCCCGGCAGCAATGGCCACGCCATACGGAATCGCGCCTGCGCTGGGGCGGCCGCTGTTATCCGGGTTCGGCAAGCGTTGCAGGCGCAGCAGAATGGGCAGCAACATGGCCCACAGATTGGCCAGGGCCAGGCGCAGCCGCCCTTTGGCAATGAGAACCACCAGCACCATCACGCCGCCTGCGCACCAGGCCAGGATCGCGATGCGCAGCGCGTCGCCCGCGCCGGTGAAGACGCCGACGGCGGCCATCATCTTGACGTCGCCGGCGGCCATGCCGCGCAGCAGATAGAACGGCAGCAGCACGGCCAGGCCGGTTGCGCAGCCGCCCAATGCGGATAGCAGCGCCGTCACTGGCTGGGGCGACAGCAGGTGCAGCAGCAGCGCGCCAAGTACGCCGGCGAGCAGCAGAAAATTGGGAATGCGCCGACTTTCCAGGTCCTTGATCGCAGCGGCCGTCACGAGCAGCAGCAGCAGCGTGTCGAGGTAGGGTGCGATATCCATGATCGGCTCCTGAAAAAATGCCCCCGGGGCCGGACTGCAGCCCCGGGGGCACGCGGGTTACGGTGCGGTCGGGTTGGCGGCGTCCAGCTGATCCCGGATGTACTCGAACGTTTCCTTGATACCATCACCGACTTGCCCAGCCACGGTGGCCATTGCGACGCCGATGAGTGCAGCGATCAGGCCATACTCGATGGCAGTCACACCGTTTTCGTCTGCGATGAAGGCTTTGATGGCGGAGGTAATCGTGCTCATGACAAAACTCCTTTAGTGGTTGAAAAATACTGGCTGCGACCGGGCCCGGCCGCCCCTGCTATATGACTTGCGCCAGTAAGTTGACTATAGGCATTAGTGCCGATCGGCAATTTGATGATGCACAGTTTTTCCGCATGGAAATATTTTTACCTGATGGAAAACAAGGTTCATTGGCCGATGCGGTGCGACCCGATGACGCAGGAGAAAAATTGCCAAGAATAGTTGCCGCTAGTACAAAAAAGCATTATGCTGTTTTGCTTGGCCGCTGAAAAATGCGGCACTTCTGGCCCTCTTGTGCGTCATCCCACGCCATCTGCAGGGTCTTTTTTTCGTGCTTTGGATGGCCTGACAACGACGACATGGATTCCCTGCTGCGACACATGGTGGACATGACCGGCCACCGCGATCATGCGATGCTGGACATCTCCGTGATCTCGGCGGTCCAGGAACTATCGGGCGCGAACCAGATCCGGGTCCTGGGCATTTCCAGCGTCGGCGACCAGCAGTTCGTGCGCTCGCGCGCCTGCATCCGTGCTGGCGGTGCAGCCTGCCAGGAAGAGCCACAGGACAGCGGCCCGGGCGAGCCGATCGCTGCCTATCCTGAACTCGAGGCATGCCTGCGCCAGCACGCCACGCGCGCCGAAGGCACGGGCCAGGATGGCTTGCGCCGCCTGTGGCTGCCGATCTGGTTCGGCGAGCGGGCCGATACCTGCCTCGAGATCGTCCACGACACCCCGTTCACGCCGGAAGCGCTGTACATGGTCAGCGGCATCGTCAGCGTGTACCGCAATTTCCAGAATCTGCTCGATTACAGCGAACGCGATTCGCTCACGGGCCTGCTCAACCGCAAGACCTTCGACGATCAGCTGGCGCGCATGCTGCATGCCACGGACGTCGATCCCGTCATGCCCGGCCTGGCCGAGCGGCGCGGACAGCATGGGGCGGAGGCGCAGTGGCTGGCCGTGGTCGACGTCGACCACTTCAAGACGGTCAACGACCGCTTCGGCCACCTGTACGGCGACGAGGTCCTGATCCTGATCGCCAATCTGCTGCAATCGTCATTCCGTACGCAGGACCGGGTGTTCCGCTTTGGCGGCGAAGAGTTCGTGGTGCTGCTGCGTTCGACGACGCTCGAGAACGCGCGCCGCATCATCGAGCGCTTTCGTCTCGATGTCGAAAGCCACCATTTCCCGCAGGTGGGGCAAGTCACCGTCAGCATCGGCTTTACAAGCGTCAGCGCGGCCGATTCGCCGGTTGTCACGCTCGGCCATGCCGACCAGGCGCTGTACTTCGCCAAGGCCAACGGCCGCAACCGCGTCTGCCATTACGAATCGCTGGTCGATGGCGGCCTGCTGCAGACCGTCACGACCAACGACACCGCCGAGTTCTTCTGAGCGCGTTGCGCTCAGGCTACCTGCATGAAGCGCAGCGGCTCGACCTGCCACTTCTCGGCCGATTCGTGACGCACGATCCGGTCGCCCCCACCAAAGCCCAGCGGCCGTGACAGATCGACGGTTTCGGGCTTGATGTAACGCTGTTCCCGGGTATGGAAGAACACGTTGACCTTCGGCGTGAGCAGGCTCGTTTCGTGTGGCTCGACCACCACGCCCAGGCGGCCCGATTCCAGCAGCACCAGCGTGCCGACCGGGTAGATCCCGACGCAGCGCATGAACTCCTGGACCAGGGCGGGATCGAAGTGGAATTTGCTCCACTCATACAGCTTGCGCAGCGCTTCGGCCGGCGCCACCCCCTTGTGATAGCAGCGCTCCGACGTGATCGCGTCGTACACGTCGACGATGGCCGCCATCTGCGCCAGTTCGCTGATCGCGCCCCCGGCCTGATGGTCCGGATAACCGCTGCCGTCGCGCCGCTCGTGGTGGTGCAGCGTGATGTCGAGCGGTATGGCGCCGATGCCGGGCGTGCGCAGCAGGATGTCGTGGCCATCGCGCGGGTGGCGCTTGACGATCTCGAACTCGGCGTCGGTCAGGCGCCCCACTTTGTTGAGAATCGCATCGGGCACCAGCGCCTTGCCGGTGTCGTGCAGCAGCCCGCCGATGCCGGCCTGGTAGACACGCTCGTCGTCCAGATTGCGTGAGCGGCAGAACGCCACGAGCAGCGTGCACACGCTCACCGAATGCAGGAACGTGTAATCGTCCTTGTTCTTGATCTGCAACAGGCCGAGCAAGGCGCCCGCGTTGCGCAGGATCGATTCGGTGATGTTCTGCACGGCCGGCCCGACCTCGTCGAGGTGGACGGCCTTGCCCAGACGCGCGTCCTGCATCACCGTGCGCACCACGCCCACCGCTTCGCGCCGCACCGTGGCCGCGCGTTGCAGTTCCTCGCCAACGGAGATCCGTACCCGGCTGGTCGCGGTGGTGGCCAGCGCCGCCACTTCGGCGTCGGTGGCTGCCTGCGCCTGGGCCAGTGTGGGCGCGTCCACGTCCATGCCGCGGCTGCAATCGATCACGACGCCGTGGATGCGCGCATCACGGACTTTCTGGATTTCGCTCTCGCAGGACAGCAGGAACTGACTGCGCACAAATGGATGCTCCATCCATCCACAATCGAGATCGTGGATGAACATGCCAACCCTGAGCTGTGACGCATCCACTTTTTTCAACATCTGACGTACCCCTCTGGTAACCGGCGCGGGTGTGCCACGCACTCTGCAGAAAGTATACCAAATGATTGCAATAAATCACTTAATGTTATTTTTAGTAAACTTCATGAAAGCGGTTCATTTGCCTACGACTTGACGTTAACGTTAACGTCAGCTACCGTACCAGCACCCCTCGTCCTCCCGTCTACAAGGACTGCTATCCATGAACGATACAACCGCCGCCGCCACGCTGGCCGCCCCCGCCCCTGCCACCCCGCAGCTGGCCAACAAGGTGCGCTTCGTCACCGCCGCCTCGCTGTTCGACGGTCACGATGCCTCGATCAACATCATGCGGCGCATCCTGCAATCGAACGGCGCCGAAGTCATCCACCTGGGCCACAACCGCTCGGTCGACGACGTCGTCACGGCGGCGCTGGCCGAGGACGCGCAAGGCATCGCCATCTCGAGCTACCAGGGTGGCCACGTCGAATACTTCAAATACATGATCGACCTGCTGCGCGAGCGCGGCGGCGCGCACATCAAGGTGTTCGGCGGCGGTGGCGGCGTGATCGTCGCGCACGAAATCGACGAACTGCACGCTTACGGCGTCACCCGCATCTTCAGTCCGGAAGACGGCCAGCGCATGGGCCTGGTCGGCATGATTCACGCGATGCTGCAAGCCTGCGACGTCGACCTGTCGCCGTATGCGCCGACCACGCTGGCGGCGCTGCAGCAGGGCGAGCTGGCCGCGCGCCACCGCCCGCTGGCGCAGCTGATCACGGCCCTGGAAAACGACAAGGTCGACACCGCGCTGCGCGCACAGATCCTCGAACACGCTGCAACCCTGCGCGTGCCGACGCTGGGCATCACCGGCACCGGCGGCGCGGGCAAATCGTCGCTGACCGATGAACTGATCCGCCGCATTCGCCTCGATCAGGGCGACCGCCTGAACATCGCCGTGATCTCGATCGACCCGTCACGCCGCAAGTCGGGCGGCGCGCTGCTGGGCGACCGCATCCGCATGAATGCGATCAGTCCGTGGAACGGCCAGACGCGCATCTTCATGCGCTCGCTGGCCACGCGCGACGCCGGCTCGGAAATCTCGCAGGCCCTGCCCGACGTGATCGCCGCCTGCAAGGTGACCGGGTTCGACCTCGTGATCGTCGAGACATCCGGCATCGGCCAGGGCGACGCTGCCATCGTGCCGCACGTCGACACGTCGATGTACGTGATGACGCCGGAGTTCGGCGCCGCCTCGCAGCTCGAAAAAATCGACATGCTCGATTTCGCCGACTTCATCGCCATCAACAAGTTCGACCGCAAGGGCGCGCTCGACGCGCTGCGCGACGTGGCCAAGCAGTACCAGCGCAACCGCGAGTTGTGGAGCCAGAGCCCGGATCAGATGCCGGTGTTCGGCACCCAGGCGTCGCGCTTTAACGACGATGGCGTGACGGCGCTGTACCACGGCCTGCTGCCCCGCCTCGCGGCGCTCGGCCTGCCGATCGATACGAGCAGCCTGCCCGCGCCCGCGCTGCGCTACTCGAGCGGCAAGAACGTGATCGTGCCGCCGGCGCGCAGCCGCTATCTGGCCGAGATCGCCGACACCGTGCGCGGCTACCACCGCCACGTGGCGCGCCAGGTGAAACTCGCGCGCGAGCGCCAGCAACTGGGCGAATCGAAGCGCATGCTGCTGGCCGCCGGCCAGGGCGCTGCCATGGGCGACGCGCTCGACGGCCTGATGGCCGAACGCGACAACGCGATGGATGGCGAAGCGAAAAACCTCGTGGCAGCCTGGCCCGCGCTGCAGGCCGCGTATGCCGGCAACGACTACGTCACGCACGTGCGCGACAAGGAAATCCGCACGCGCCTGGTTACAAAAACCTTGTCGGGCAACCCGATCCGCAAGGTCGCGCTGCCGCGCTTTGAAGACCACGGCGAAATCCTGCGCTTTCTGATGCTCGAAAACGTGCCGGGCGCGTTTCCGTACACGGCCGGCGTATTCCCGTTCAAGCGCGAAGGCGAAGACCCGACCCGCATGTTCGCTGGCGAAGGCGACGCGTTCCGCACCAATAAACGCTTCAAGCTCGTCTCGACCGGGATGGACGCCAAGCGCCTGTCAACGGCGTTCGATTCGGTCACGCTGTACGGCGCCGACCCGGCGCTGCGGCCCGATATCTACGGCAAGGTGGGCAACTCGGGCGTGTCGATTGCCACGCTGGACGACATGAAGGTGCTGTACGACGGCTTCGACCTGTGCAGCCCGTCGACGTCGGTATCGATGACGATCAACGGCCCGGCGCCGACCATCCTGGCGATGTTCATGAATACGGCGATCGACCAGCAGATCGACAAGTTCGCGCACGACAACGGCCGCCAGCCCACGCCGGACGAGCGCGAAAAAATCCGCGCCTGGGTCCTCACCAGCGTACGCGGTACCGTGCAGGCCGACATCCTGAAGGAAGACCAGGGCCAGAACACCTGCATCTTCTCGACCGAGTTTTCGCTCAAGGTCATGGGCGACATCCAGGAGTATTTCGTGCGCCACGGCGTGCGCAATTTCTACTCGGTGTCGATCTCCGGTTATCACATTGCCGAAGCAGGCGCCAATCCGATCTCGCAACTGGCCTTCACGCTGTCGAACGGCTTCACGTTCGTCGAAGCCTACCTGGCGCGCGGGATGCACATCGACGACTTCGCGCCAAACCTGTCATTCTTCTTCTCGAACGGCATGGACCCGGAATACACGGTGCTCGGGCGCGTCGCACGCCGCCTGTGGGCAGTGGCGATGCGCGAGCGCTACGGCGCCAACGACCGCTCGCAAAAGCTCAAGTACCACATCCAGACATCGGGCCGTTCGCTGCACGCGCAAGAGATCGACTTCAACGACATCCGCACCACGCTGCAGGCGCTGATCGCGATCTACGACAACTGCAACTCGCTGCACACCAATGCCTACGACGAAGCGATTACCACGCCGACCGATGAATCGGTGCGCCGTGCGCTGGCCATCCAGCTGATCATCAACCGCGAATGGGGCCTGGCCAAGAACGAGAACCCGAACCAGGGCGCGTTCATCATGGACGAACTGACCGACCTGGTCGAAGAGCAGGTGCTGCAGGAATTCGAGCGCATCGCCGAACGCGGCGGCGTGCTGGGCGCGATGGAAACCGGCTACCAGCGCGGCAAGATCCAGGAAGAGTCGATGCTGTACGAGCACCAGAAGCACGACGGCACGCTGCCGATCATCGGCGTCAATACCTTCCGCAACCCGAAGGGCTCGGGCGCGCCGGCGACCATCGAACTGGCACGGTCGACCGACGACGAAAAGCAGTCGCAGCTGCAGCGCCTGGATGCTTTCCACACCCGCCACGCGGAGGCCGCGCCCGCCGCCCTGGCCGCCCTGCGCCAGGCCGCGATCGACAACCAGAACGTGTTTGCGCACCTGATGGATGCCGTGCGCGTGTGCTCGCTAGGGCAGATCACGACGGCGCTGTTTGAAGTGGGCGGACAGTATCGGCGCAATATGTAATTGTAATAATGGCGGCGGCAAACGGCCTAGAATGACTTCGTGAACACCACGGAGTCATTCATGCCAATCCGCCCCGCACAACTCGCCGCCCTGATGCGCGAAGTCGAACAGGAAGATCCGATCGACTTCGCCGACCTCCCTTTCCCCGAAGACGAACTGCGCGACCTCGTCGCCAATCACCTGTGCGAGATGGCGGCGGCGATGGAGAACTTCAGCCAGGAAGATCGCCTGATGACGCTGCTTGCGGTCTCGGCCAAGCTGGTGCTGGAAAACCTCGTGCTTCACGTACAGTTATTACGGCGCCATGGCTTGCCCGTGGGCGAACATGCCGATGCCTTGCTGCAACGTCTGCGCAAGGGTCCCGGCAGCGAAGACGCCTAAAAAGGGCTGCCCCCGCCCCTTCCCGTTCTGGTAACAATTGCTCTCACTTTTTTGCTGTTACCTGTGGCTGGAATTTGCAACAATTGCATCCGTTTGCACGTTGGCGACGCTGTTCCTTCAGGTATTATTTGTTGTTGAGGAATTTCGCTATCTGGCGAAACAACGAACTCCACTGCCTGAGGAATCCCACATGTCGCGCCACGCTACCAAGCTTACTCTTACCGCCCTGCTGTCCGGCGCCATCCTTGCTGCCGGCCTGTCTGGTTGCAACCGCACCCAGTCGACCGAGACCCTGCTGGCCGAAGCCACTGACTATCAACAAAAAGGCGATATCAAGGCGGCGCTGATCCAGTTGAAGAACGCCGTGGCAAACAGCCCGGAAAATGGCGAAGCGCGCATGGCGCTGGGCGCCCTGCAATTATCGACCGGCGATGCCGTGTCGGCTGAAAAAGAATTCGGCCGTGCCCGTTCGCTGGGCATCCCGGCAGCGCGCGTGCTGCCGCTGCTCGGCCAGGCGCTGACGCAGCAAGGCAAGTTCAAGGAAGTGCTGACCGAGATCACGCCCGAAGTGGCGGCCGGTTCGGCGCCACTGCTGAGCCTGCGCGCTGATGCGCTGCTGGGCAGCGGCAAGCCGGATGAAGCGCAGCAGGCCTACGCCGCCGCGCTGGCAGCCGATGCCAATTCGGGCGAGGCCCTGATGGGCATGGCGCGCATGGCCGCCGCCAAAGGCGACCGCGAAGCAGCACAGCGCTATGTCGAGGATGCAGTCGCGAAGGATCCGAAGAACCCGGAAGTTTACATGATGCGCGGCTCGATGCTGCGCATGATGAACAAGCCGGACGAAGCCCTGGCGTCGTATGACCAGGCGCTCAAGCTCAAGCCGGATCACCGCGGCGCCCACATTGAAAAGGCCTATGTCGAGATCGCACGCGGCAAGTTCGATGCGGCCAAGATCGAAGTCGAAGCAGCCGAAAAGAATTCGCCGGGCAGCCTGCTGGTGGTGTACACGCGCGCCCTGTTCGAGTTCTCGCAAGGTAAACACTCGGCAGCGAAAGATGCGCTGGCCAAGATCCTCAAGATCGCGCCCGATCACCAGCCGAGCATCCTGCTGGCTGGCGCGTCCGAGCTGAACCTGGGCGGGACCCAGCAGGCCGAGCAGCATCTGCGCAAATACCTGCAAAACAACCCGGACAATGTGTATGCACGCAAGCTGCTGGCCCAGGCACAGCTGCGCAATTCGCAGCCAGCCGATGCCGCCGAAACCCTGGCGCCGGCCCTGAAAGACGCGCCGCAGGATGCGCAATTGCTGGCACTGGCGGGTGAGTCGTACATGCAGGTGCGCGACTTCGACAAGGCCAGCAGTTACCTCCAGCAGGCCGCCACGCTGGCGCCGCAAGCTGCCGCCGTGCGCACCTCGCTTGGCCTGTCGCGCCTGGCGCAGGGTGACCAGGCCCGTGGCCTGAGCGAACTCGAAGCGGCCGCCACGCTCGATCCGAAATCGATCCAGGCCACGATGGCCCTGGTGCAGACCGAGATGGGCATGAAGCGCTACGACCGGGCCGAGGCCGCCGTCGCATCGCTCGAAAAGCAGCAGCCTGACAGCGCGCAAGTGCAGCAGCTCAAGGGTGCCGTGTACATGGTCCAGGGCAAGAATGCGCCAGCACGTACGGCGTTTGAAAAGGCCGTGCAGCTGCAGCCGACGTTCCTGCCGGCCGTAACCAATCTGGCGCGCCTGGACATGCAGGAGAAAAAGCCGGACGCTGCCAAAGCGCGCTTCACGGCCTTCCTCGAGAAAGACAAGAACAATGCCGATGCGATGGCGGCATTGGGTGAGCTGGCGCTGCTGCAAAAGAACACGGCCGAAGCCACTACCTGGTTCGAAAAAGCCAGCACGGCCAATCCGCAGGCAACGACCCCGGCACTGAAGCTGGGCGCGCACTACCTGCGCACCGACCAGGCGCCGAAAGCGCTGGCGCTGGCCCGCAAGTTCCAGACCACGCACCCGGCCGATGCCGGCGTGCTCGAACTGCTTGGCCAGTCGCAGGTCGCCACCAAGGATCTGAACGGCGCGCTCGATACCTACAGCAAGCTGGCCAATGTGCTGCCGAAATCGGCGCCGGCGCAGATTCGCCTGGCCGAGGTACAGCGCATGCTCAAGAACGACAGCGCATCTGCCGGCCACATCAAGCGCGCGGTCGACCTGCAGCCTGATTTCATGCCGGCGCGCCTGATGCAGGTGGACGCAGCGATGCGCGCCAAGCGCCCGGACGATGCATTGGCAGCAGCGCGCCAGGCGCAGCAGGCGGCGCCGAAAGCACCGCTCGGCTTCGTGCTCGAGGGCGACATCCTGATGAGCCAGCAAAAGAGCGCACCCGCCCTGCAGGCGTATGAAAAAGCGGCAGCGCTGGCGCCGTCGTCGGAGCTGAACGCCAAGGTCGTGCAGGCGATGCAGGCAGGCGGCAAGAGCAAGGAAGCGCTGGCGCGCGCCGAGAAGTGGCTGGCCCAGAACCCGTCCGACGCACGCATGGCGCTGATGGTCTCCGAGATCAATATGGCGAGCAAGGATTACAAGGCGGCCATTACCCGCCTGGAATCCGTGCAAAAGACGGCGCCGGACAACCCGCTGGTGCTGAACAACCTGGCCTGGGCCTACCAGCAGGTGAAGGATCCACGGGCACTGGCAACTGCCGAGCAGGCATTCAAGGTCGCCAGCGACAATCCGGGGGTGATGGATACGCTGGGCTGGATGCTGGTGGAACAGGGCAATGTCGCACGCGGCCTGCCGCTGCTGCAAAAAGCCAGCACCCAGGCGCCGAACGCCATGGAGATCCGTTATCACCTGGCGCAGGCGCTGAACAAGAGTGGCGACAAGGCCGGTGCCAAGCGCGAGCTCGACAAGCTGCTGGCAGCGAACGCGCCGTTCGCCCAAGCCGATGAGGCACGCGCGCTGCTCAAGACGCTGTAATGTGGCACACCGCCGCCGCACGCTATCGCATGGCTTGCGGCGGCCTTGTTTACCGTTGCATACGGCATCCTGACGGTAATATTTATTCATCCTATCGAACGCTCAATTTATTGATGTCGAGATAAGATGTCATGACATAAATAAGGATGTTTATCGTGAACGACGATTCATACGGAATCCGGCTTACCGATACTTCGGACGGTCGTAACTCGGCCAGCATGCTGATCAACAGGATGTACGCCTGGCGTGGCTATTCCGGAGATCACCAGCCGAGCAACGACCCCAATCGCATCACGCTGACCGCCACCGACAAGGGCGACGTTGTCGGCACTCTCAGCATCGGCATCGATTCCGAGGTCGGGCTGATGGCCGATGAAGTCTTCGGCGCCGAGCTCGATGCCCACCGCGCCAACGGCGCGCGTCTGTGCGAGTTCACCAAATTTGCGTTCGACCCGTCGGTACGCTCAAAAACCGCGCTGGCCAACGTGTTTCACCTGGCCGTCATCTACGCGCGCGACATGCATGGCTGCACCGACATCATCATCGAAGTCAACCCGCGCCACCGCCGCTTCTACGAGCGCATGCTGGGGTTTCGCAAAGAGGGCGAGCTCAAGATCAATACGCGGGTGGATGCGCCGGCTTACCTGCTGCGCGTCAACCTGAAATACGTTACCGAGCAGATCAGCATTTTTGGCGGCACCTTTGCTGCCGATGGCGAAACCGAAGAGCGCTCGTTCTACCCTTACTTCTTTTCGCCCCGCGAGGAACGCGGTATCATCAACCGCCTGCTGCGAATGGATGAGTCGCACCCGGCGTAAGCACCCGCGCCGCCGGTATGCGCCCTGCACTTCCTGCGGCGCCGACCAGCTTGTCCCTACTTTTTCGCAATGTCCCCGATGAGCAATCCGTTCCAGTACGAGCAGGCGTTTTCACGCAATATTGGCTGGGTCACCCCCGCCGAACAGCAGCAGTTGCGTGGCAAGCGCATTGCCATCGCGGGCGGTGGTGGCGTCGGTGGCGTGCATCTGCTGACGCTGGCACGCCTGGGCGTGACGCATTTTCACATTGCCGACTTCGACACGTTCGACATTCCCAACTTTAACCGCCAGGTCGGCGCGATGATGTCCACCGTCGGCCAGCCCAAGGCCGACGTGCTGGCGCGCATGGCACGCGACATCAATCCCGACATCGAGATCAAGATCTTTCCCGAGGGTGTCCACGGCGACAATCTCGATGAATTCCTGGCCGGCGTCGACCTGTATGTCGATGCGCTCGACTTCTTCGCCTTCGATGCGCGCCAGCAGACCTTTGCCGCCTGCGCACGGCTTGGCATCCCGGCCACCACTGCCGCACCGCTGGGCATGGGCGCTGCCCTGCTGAACTTCATGCCGGGCAAGATGACGTTTGAAGAGTATTTTGGCTGGGGCGATTTGCCGGAACAGGAAAAAGCGATCCGCTTCGTGGTCGGCCTGGCGCCGGCCGGTCTGCACCGCAACTACCTGATGGTGCCGGGTTCGGTGAACTTCGCCGAGCGGCGCGGCCCGTCGACCTTCATGGCCTGCCAGCTGTGCGCCGGCATTATCGCCACCGAATCGCTCAAGATCCTGCTGGGGCGCGGCGACGTGCTGGCGGCCCCCTGGGGCATGCAGTTCGACGCCTACCGCAACAAGCTCAAGCGTACGTGGCGCCCGGGCGGCAACCGGCATCCGATCCAGCGCCTGGCGATTGCCATCGGCCGGCGTCAATTCGCGCGCATGGCGGCTGCTGGCCGCTGAACGACTGGGCGTCGATTCATCGGCGCATCATGCTGACGAATCCGGCAACGAAAAAAACCACTGCCGTCACCGGCAGTGGTTTTTTTCTTGCTTGAGAACAGGGCCTGCGCAGCAGACCCGTGATTCTTAGGCAGCTTTCTTGTTGCGGCGACGTGCTGCGTACAGACCCAGCATGCCCAGGCCCAGCAGGCCAACCGATGCTGGCTCTGGCACTTCTGCTGCGTTCTCAAACACGACGTCCAGCGAACCGGTGATGGTCTGGGTGTTCGTGGCGGTGAAGCGGGTCAGCTGGCCCGACTGGAACGACAGGTTGTAGAACGGGTTTGGCGCGACGAAGAAGTTCTTGCCGTCAGCGGTCAGGTTGAAGCTGGTGGTCGAACCGAAGCTGCCGCAATTGATGCCGGCGCCGGTACCCGTGCCGCAGGTGGACAGCATTGGATTCAGGTTGCCTTCACCAGCCAGTGGGTTACCGGTAGCCAGCAGCAGGTCGTCACCGTTGTTGGCAAGCGTGAAGTTGCCCAAGCCGGTTGTTGCGTTGGTCGCGACCTTGGTCATGCCGTCCATATCCAAGAACAGCGACAGACCGCCGGTGCCTGGCAGGAAGGTGAACTTGGTGTTCGTGCCTTGTTGCGTGACAGTACCCGACGCTTTGTAGAGTGCGTACATGCTGTAGTTGTTGCCCAGACCAGTTTCACGCGACTCGAGTGGCGTACCAGCGTTCACGAACGAGGTAGCGCGGAAGTACAGCGACACGTCGAAGGTGCCGTTGGCGTTGAACGTTGCCACTTCGGTGTAGGTACCGCCGATACGATCAGCGGAGAAGTTCGCCGTGCTGCCGGTTGGGTTGACTTCGAACACGCCAGCGCTGGCGGTTGCGCTGAACAGGGCAGCAGCTGCGATCGATGCGGCGACGATGGTTTTCTTGAAAGCGGTCATTTCGTAAATCTCCTGGGTTGTCTGGGGTACTACTCACGAGGCTATATAAGCAATCACCGTGCCAGCTCAAGAGATTTGTTTTAAATCAAACAGTTAGCGATTTAGACTGATCCAGATCAAACATCAGTGTAAAAAATACCGACAGCATATTTTCTGCCTGAAAACGATGCTGTCAGAGTACTCCTACACAGGCTTGCGTACCACCACATTCCAAGTATTTCCCGAAGTAAATTCGGAGTGGATTTCATAACCTGCCGCCAACATCTTGGCGCGAAGTTCTTCGGTATGGAATGGGCTGTACAGAATGCCCTTGCGGATGCCCCAGTCGTTGATTTTTTGAGCTGCCCAACGCAGCGGTGCGAATCCGGTTGGATACAACAACACGTTCGCCGCCATCGTGCCACCTGGCTTGAGCACACGCAGGATGTCGCGCAAGGCACCATCGATTGTCGGGAAGCAGTGGATCGAGTTGGCGATATTGGCCGTGTCGAAGCTGTTGTCGGGGAACGGCAGCTGTGCTGCATCGGCGTGCTGGACAACGACCTGGGGATTGTTGGCAAAACGGCGCTTGGCACCGGCCAGCATCGATGGCGCGTAGTCGATGCCGGTTACCTTGACTTGCGGCAGCTTGCGGCGACGGCGCCAGTTCAGCACCATCTCGAGCAGCGTTCCGGTGCCGCATGCCACTTCCAGGTGTTCCGGGCCGAAGTTCGGTCCGAAGAAGCGCATCTGGGTGCCGATGGTGCTGTTATAGGCGAAGGTCAGAATGAAAAAGCCCCGCAGGTCGTACCACCACGGCTCGGAGGAGTAAGCTTCGGCGATTTCGTCTCTGGTCTTACCTGTCGTCATGGCGCACCCTCATTGTCAAATACAAGAGCGCTGAATATAGGACGTTCCCGCCAAGCAGGCAAGGAACAAATGCAACAGAGAAAGTATGGCAGGCTGCCGCGGCCCGTTCGAAGGGACCGCAGAAGGGAGACTGATTAACCGAGCTGGCGCAAACGGTTGATAATACCGGCCTCTTCGCGTTGCGAAAAGAACCATGGAAACAGCGAGCGCTCACCCACTGCCTTGTCCTGCATGCCGCCCCACTTGGCCACCTGCTCGGTACCATAGGCTGTAGCGGCACTGAGCAGCACCGCCGGCGCCTGGACGCGCGGGTTGGGCCGCGCTTCGCACACTGTCTGGAAGCCCAACATGGCTTCATAGAAGCGACGGTGACGTGGATTGACCTCAATGAAGATGTGGGTGCAACCGTTCAGATCGCGGGCATAGATCAGGGCCACGTGGAACAGCGAGGCCAGCACGGCCTTGGACTTGATCGCCGGATCGACAGCCAGCTTGATGATTTCGCATACCTTGCCGCTATTGCGCTGGGTATCGACATAGTCGGCAAACACCTGGTCGGCCATCAGGCCGATCTCGGAATCGAGGCCCAGGCTCAATGTGCCGAACACCTGCCCATGGTCCGAAGCGGTCAGCGTGATCCGGTTTGGATCGTTACCGATCTGGTGATTGCCGCTATAGCCGCGCCAGGCATACATCTTACTGATGAGCATGCTCGCGGAGTTACGCTGGGTGTCAATATCGGCTGCGCGAATCCCGAATACGCGTTCGTTGATGGTGACGTCGATGATGCTGGGATTCATTCCACCCTTAGCGAAGTCATCGCTGCCCAGACTCGCGCAATGCACGTCTGGCGCTAATGTCTCGATCATATACTTCCTCCAGGCGAAACCGGTATGTGATGCATTGATGAAATGTGATCATCATAGCATCGATAATTACAATTTATAAATTTATTACCAGAATGAATTTTTTCTGGCAATAGGGCTACTAACCTCGTCAGAAAGCAAAGAGTAGCAGCTCAAGCGGCCTCTGCGGTACGTGGCGACAAGAAAGCTTTGTGAAATAAGTGGCGCGCGAGCAACAATGGTGGCATACGCAGCCAGTTTCCGCGCACATACAAGGTGAAGCGGGCTGCACCGTCGAAGCGCGTAGTGCATTCCGGGTGCAACGGCGCCAGCGCGCGCAAGAAGAGCGCATCCATCAATGGCAACAACAAGCTCGTTGGACCAAACGGTGCGGCGGCAGCCAGCGTTGCCGCTGGCACCGGCGTGCCGAACGTGCGGGTGATGTAACGCAGCGCATAAAACAACGGGCGCGTCAGTTCCAGCGCATCGGCACGGGCCACGAGGCCATCCCAGAACCCTGGCTCGGTGTCGAAATGCAGCGCCAGGCGGTGCAGGTCGAACAGGTCACGCAAGCCCTGGTCAAATTCGCCGCCGAAGAACAGGTGCACGGCGCTGTGCAAAAACATGTCTTGTGGGCACAGCGTGTAGATATCCGGCGCGCCCTGCTCACCAGGAATCGCCCGCGCGGCTGCGCGCAGCAGTGCCGGATCGGGCCGCACCGGCGCCGTTTCGGGCAGGATCGCGTGGTGCACATCGATCGCATTGCCGCGGCGCAAATGCACCATTGGCGGCAGCTCATGCATCCAGGTACGGTAATAGCGTTCGTCGTAGGCGTCATGGTGGGCGCTGGCCCAACCGTGCAAAATCAGCGCACGCTCTACCTGGTCGAGGCTGTCCTTGGGCACCAGAATGTCGATGTCCGAGAACAGGCGGCCGCGTCCGGACGGCAGGCCGGCCATTGCATACGCCGCGCCCTTGAGCAAAATCAATGGCAGACCGAGGCTGTCCAAGTCGCTTCGGATGCGGCCGACCTCGTAGCCGGCCAGGCGCCGGTGACGCAAAGCGACGATGCGCGCTGCTTCCAGGTGCTCACGCGGCTTGGGCGGTACATCTTCAAGCAGGCCGTACTCTTCCAGCAAATAGACCAGGATTGCGCCGACATTGGCGCTGTTGGCCTGGCGCAGCAAGCGCTCCCAGCCAGGCAGGTCGAGAAAGCGAACCCGGCCGGGCGTGGCCAGGACCTCGACCAGCAGCGATGAGGCCGGCGACATCATGGTCCCACTCCCGCCAGGCGGTCAAACAGGGCGATGGCTTCGTCAAGCTGGCTGTAGCAGAACTCATGGCCATCGCAATCGTCGACCAGGTCGGCCAGGCAGTCAAAGCCGACGGGGCCGAGCACGAAATAATTGAAGGCATTCTCGGCCACCCGCATGAACAATTGCCCCTTGGGCACCGGCGTGAGCGTGGTCGCGGCGCCGGCCTGGTAGCGCGGGAACACGATGTGGCGCGCCCGCGCCGGTTCGCCAAAGCGCGCAACGCTGTCCGGTGGCGCTTTCAGGTGCGCAATCGTGCCCTTGGTGGTGCCGGGAACCGGCTTGCCCAGCAGCGCATCGGGCGCAAAACCACGGATCACGTCGATCGACGCATTTTTCAGGCTGACAGGGCGTGCCAGCGGGACGACCATGCCGTCGTCGCGCCGTACCAGTGTGAGTTCGTCCGACAGCAAACGCCAGCCGCGGCACACAAGGGCAGCGCACAGCGTGCTCTTGCCCGAACCAGGCGGCGCTGGCAGGACGATGGCGCAGCCGTTACGCTCGACGACGGCGCCATGCACGATCAGGTAGCGGTGGGCGCGGTTCGAGACACACCAGTTCATCACCCATTCGAACATCGGCCAGGCCTGGGCCAGCGGCAATGGTGCGAATGGCTCGCGGCCATCATAGTCGAAGCATGCTTGCGGATGCCACCAGCGCCGCAGGCCCGTCGAGCGCACCAGACGCACCTGAAAGTCGGCAAAGCCGCCCGGCTCCTCGACCGGATAGTCGCCGTAGAGCGATCCGATGCCATCGGCAACGAGGGCAATATTTGATTGGACACGGCTGACAAAAGGTCCGGTACGCAGCAACAGACCGGGGCCGCCGAGGCGCCGCGCCAGTTCGGCGCGACCCAGATCGGCTACAAGTGACATGGTTCGATCAGGTCCAGGCTGGAGAGTTGTTCGAGCAGATCGGCCACATCGTCGGACAAGGTGGCCTCATCAACGTCGAAGTGTTCGCGCAAGGCTGCGGCAAGGGTCAGTACGGAGGTGGGCGTGGCGCCCAGCTGCTGGAGCACGACCAGCGCCTCGGGACTGAGCAAGTGGGTCGCGCCGGATACCTCGTTAAACAGCACCACGTCATCCTGCCACTGGCGATAATGCAGGGTTGCAGGTCCTGGGCGGCGCCAGGACCCTGATCGATCACCAGCCGTGGACTGCGACAAGATAATCTCTGACCTCGCGTACGGTCCAGTATTGGTTGGCGCTGACTTTGTAGTGGCCACTCACCTTGAGCTCGTTCCACATGCGCTGCAGCGTCGGCACGTCGAGGAAATCGATGCGCTTGGACGTCACGTTCAGGTAGGCCGCTGCCAGGTGACGCCCAATATTGTAGGAGTCGTACTTGGCGTTCATGACCGCCAGCAGCGTGTCCTTGTAGTACGTCTGTTCGAAGCGGCGCTCATTGCATTTGAAGACATCGTGGAATCTCTTGGTCTTGCTGCACGGCCAGCTGTGCTGGATAAAGCACCAGCTCGTCGGCGACAGCGGATTGCAGCGCTGCTCGGTAGCGACATTGCTGTTCAGGCCAGCCGAATCGTAGGCCGAGGCCGACTCGCACACAAAACCGGTTTTTTTCAGCGTGGCGTGGCTTTCCAGCGTCCACAGCACGCCAGCCGCGCCCAGGCCGGCCTTGGCCAGACGGCGACGCGCCGCGCCATGCCGGGCCATTGCTGGCGGCACTTGTGGAAGTTGCTGCTGCGGCTCGTTACCGCTGTGTTGTTGATCATTAGCCACGGATAGTCCTCGATTTCAATTGCGCACGCAGATGAAGGAGCAAGATTCGCGCCCAAAAAAGTTCCTGCGGGAATAATTCACTTAAAACAATAACTTAGACGCTTGTCAAGCGCGATTCACACCCATTGTAGGACTGAAGCCGGGCTGGGGTGTAAAAACCATCGACAACAACTTAAAAAAAGCTCTCCGGGATCACCAGGATGTCGCCTGGACGCATCATGATGTTCGCCGAAATGTCGCCGTCCTTGATCAGGTCGTCCAAACGGACGACGATTTTTTCCTGCTTGCCATCGACGGTACGGATAATGCTGGCCTTGTTGCCGGAAGCGAATTCAGTCACGCCACCGACGGCGATCACGACATCCATCACCGACATGTCGCGGCGGTATGGCAGCGCCTGCGGCCGTGCAGCCTGACCGATCACACGGATCTGCTCACTGAAGTTGCCGATGAAATTGGTGACCACGACCGTGACAACAGGCTGCTGGATGAACTTCGCCAGGGCACCTTCGATATCGCGCGCCAGTTGGGTGGAGGTCTTGCCAGCGGCCGGCAGGTCTTCCACCAGCGGGGTGGTGATTTTGCCGTCCGGACGGACCGGGACCGACATCGACACTTCAGGGTTGCGCCAGACAATGATATTGACGCTGTCACCAGGGCCGATCAGGTAATCCGGGTTGATTGGCGCCATCGCGGCAGTGCTCGGTGGCACGGGCGTAGCGCAAGCGCCAAGCATCAGCATGCAGGCAGCAGCGCCCGCAGTTACCAGGTGTTTCGTCAGTTTCGTCATCATCGCGTTGATCCCTAGCGCGCTGCGTGCTCCACGTACCTGCATGGTGTACGGCGCGCATCAATAATTGTTATTTCGCCATCATGGCCTGCGCTATTGTAGCGCAGTCCGGGATGGGAACAAGCCATGCACAATTGAAATACTTTCTTGTTGCAACTTCAACACGATGCCTGACAAGCCAACGTGGCAGGCGCGCCTAGCGCGCCAGCAATTCCTTTACATGGCGCACGGGAATCGCATACGTGATGCCGCTGGGCGCCGTGATGGCAGATTCCTTCAAACCCTTCACGAACACCATATTAATCACCGCCAGCACCTGCCCCGTATCCGGGTCGTACAGCGGACTGCCGCTGTTGCCAGGGTAAGCCGTGCCATCGAGCTGATAGATACTGAACGGCGTGCGCTGCAACTGGGTCACGGCGCGCGCATCGAGCCGGCGGGCGCTCAGTGACGGCTGCATCACCGGCGTGATCGCCGCCAGCAGTGCGCGGTGCGTTGCCGGGAACAAGCCCAGCACCATGCCAAGCGGAAAACCGGTAAATGCCAGCGCCTGCCCTTCGGCCGCCATGTTCGCATCACCCAGCTTCAGTGCCGGCAATGGCGTGCCCTGGATGCGCAGGTGCGCCAGGTCGTGCTCGCGATCCAGGCCAACCAGCTGAGCCGCGCGAAAACGCACATTGGCGCCATCGGGCACCACGATGCCCATCTGCTCCAGCTTGGCCCCGTCGAGCTGGTTCGGCACGACGTGGGCGTTGGTGATCACGCTCAGGCCATCGCCGACCACAAACCCTGTGCCGCTGAACACGATGGCCGGGCTGCGGGTCTGCATTTGCGTGCCAATGCCCACGATCGACGGCTTGACCGCCGCCACCGTTTGCACCAGCGTGGCGGCGATGGCAGGCAGAGCCATGCTCCAGGCCAGCACCGCTGTTGCCAGCTTCAATCCAATCATTCGACACATCATCAGGACTTCCCGGCTTCTCTATATAGTGTTGTTGCACAACGGAAGCAATCGTACGGACCGTTTCGGAATTTAGCCATTATAATAAGGACCTTTGAATTTCAGCAACATTCTGCAACGCCTGCTTTGTCACGGTCCAGCAACAACCGTTCCAAAAAATACACCGAGCAAGTTCATTAAATGTTTGCGATAATGCAACAGTTAAGCGTGCGGTAATGAAATTTATTTAAGATTCCCTGCGACTGTTTGCGGCTGTGTTGCAAACAGATGTTACCAATTACCCAGAATCGCTGGATTTCCTAACCCTCAATTGCAATTGCTTAGGGTACAAGCGATCATGCACATTGTTTATTTGTGAACCTGGTTTTTTTTAGAGACCGGGACCTGACCGGCGAGACTGATACGATGGCTGAAATTACTTCCCAGATTCTTAACTTATTGAAAGCCATCGGCAAGTACCGCTGGCACGCGGTCATCATCACGTGGGTGGTGGCGCTCGCCGGCTGGCTCGTCGTCTACAAGCTGCCCAACCAGTACGAAGCGTCGGCCCGCGTCTATGTGGATACGCAAAGCATCCTCAAGCCGCTGCTGTCGGGCATGACCATGCTGCCGAACCTGGAACAGCAAGTTCTTTTCATGCGTCGCACCCTGATCAGCCGCCCGAACGTGGAACGCGTGGTACGCGATGTCGATCTCGACGTCAAGGCCACGGATGCCAGCGAAATGACCAAGCTGGTCGACGACATGATGGCCAACATCAAGATCGCCGGCACCGAGCGCGACGACATTTATACCATCAGCTACACCGGCACCAGCGCGCGCGAAGGCAAGGACGTGGTCCAGGCCTTCCTGACCATCTTCGTCGAAGGCAGCTTCGGTGGCAAGAAGCAGGATTCCGACAAGGCCGTGCAGTTCATCGACGACCAGATCCGCAGCTACGAAGAGCGCCTGGCCGAAGCCGAGAACGCGCTCAAGGATTTCAAGATCAAGAACATCGGCATGCTGCCGAATCAGGGCGCCGACTACGGTTCGCGCATGATGGCCACCAATGAATCGCTGAACCAGGCGCGTCTGGAACTGGCCGAAGCGGAACAGGCACGCAATGCCATCCGTCGCCAGATTTCGGGCGATAACCGTGGCAGCAGCGGCAATCGCGCCGCGCCGATCTTTGTCGATCCGGTCATGGACGAGCGCATTGCCACGGTGGTGAAAACCCTGGATACGCTGCGCACCCAGTATACCGAGCAGCATCCCGATATCGTCGCCAATCGCCGCCTGCTCGAGCAACTGCAGGCGCGCCGCGCCGAAGCAGCCAAGAATACCAAGCCGAGCCTGGATCCGGGCGCGAGCTACAGCCCGATGCTGCAACAGCTGACCGTGCAACTGTCCGATGCCGAAGCGCGCGTTGCCTCACTGCAGGCCCGCGTGGCCGAGTTCAGCGCGCGTTCCGGCCGCCTGCGCGGCCAGAGCGAGCAAGTGCCTGAAATCGAAGCCCAGCTGGCGCGCCTGAACCGCGACTACGAAGTCAATCGCGAGAACTACCAGAAACTCGTCGAGCGCCGCGAGTCGGCCAAGCTGTCGGGAGACCTGTCGTCGGCCACCGACATGCTGACCTTCCGCGTGATCGACCCGCCAACCGCACCGAATATTCCAAGTGGTCCGAACCGCCTGCGCTTGTTCTCGCTGGTGTTTGTGGCTGCGCTCGGCGCGGGTCTGGCCGGTGCATTCCTGCTGAGCCAACTGCGTCCGACCTTCCTCAGCCAGGCTGCCCTGCGTGAAGCGACGGGCCTGCCGATCCTCGGGTCGGTGAGCATGAACTGGACCGCCGAACAGACCGTGCTGCGCAAGCGCCGCCTGCTCGCACTGGCAGCCTCGGTGCTGGTACTGTTCGGCCTGTACGGTGCCGGCGTTGCCGCCATCCTGGTCCGCCCGACGATGTAAGGCCGGTTGGCCAACAAGGAGCAATTGTGAGCATTATCGAAAAAGCAGCAAGCCGTATCGACCAGCAGCGCCAGAATGCTGCTGATACCCCCGCCGCCAGCAGCGTGGCAGATTCGCATGACCCCATCACGCCCGATACCGGTTTCGTCCACGCGCGTGCGCCGGATCCTGCCGTGCCGGCGCCGGCCGCGGCCGCACGGCCAACGGCCGGCCGCCACAGCACCCGCGTCATCGAACTGGACCTCTCGCGCATGCGCGAGCTGGGCATGGTCACTGCCGCTGGCGGACGCACGAACCTGCTGGAAGAATTCCGGATCATCAAGCGCCCGCTGCTCAAGCGCGCTTTTGCCGAACGCGGCGTCAAGGACAATCCGGGCAACCTGATCATGGTGACGAGTTCGCTACCGGGCGAAGGCAAGACCTACAGCGCGATCAACCTGGCGATGAGCATCGCGATGGAACTCGATCACACCGTGCTGCTGGTCGATGCTGACGTGGCGCGTCCTTCGGTGCTGCGCACGCTCGGCCTGCCAGCCCAGCGCGGCCTGATGGACATCCTGCTCGACGACACCCTCGACCTGTCGGATGTCATGCTGCGCACCAACGTCGATACGCTGTCGATCCTGCCGGCGGGTACCAGCACGCCACGTGCAACCGAACTTTTGGCCAGCTCGACGATGACAGCGATGGTGCACGAACTGGCGCACCGCTACCCGGACCGCGTGATCATCTTCGATTCGCCGCCCCTGATGCTCACGAGCGAAGCGCGCGTGCTGGCCAGCCACATGGGCCAGATCGTGGTGGTGGTGGAAGCCCAGACCACGACCCAGCATGCGGTCAAGGAAGCCTTGCAGCAGCTCGAAGGAATGGCCAACGTCAACCTCCTGTATAACAAGACCAGGGATATTCCTGGCATCGAAGAAACGTATGATTACCACTATGGCTAAGCAGCGCATGGGCCGCGCCGTGTCGCGCCTGACGCCGCTCGCGGCGGCCGCGATGTTGCTGGCCGCCTTCCCGGCGCACGCCGAATTGACGATCACGCCCACGCTGCTCGTCAGTGAAATCTGGACCGACAACGTCAACCTGACCGACGACGCGTCGGCCTACAGCGACCTGATCACCCAGGTCTCGCCTGGCATCACGGTGCTCAACCGCAGCCGGCGCCTGACGGTGGACGCCACTGCCCAGGTGCATGCGTTCGCCTTCCTGCACGGCGACGACCGGCGCAACCTGGCCGATCCCGCCGTCGTTGGCCAGAACCTCGACACCGCCAATACCCAGCGCAGCTACCGCGGCAACCTCAGAGGCGAACTGGCGCGCGATTTGTTCTATATCGACGCAAGCGCCTCGCGCGGCCAGCAAAGCATTTCGGCCTTCGGTCCGCGCGCAAGCAACGACATGTATTCGAACCGCAACCGCACCGAAATCGACACGTGGAGCATCAGCCCGTACCTGATGCACCGCTTCGGCACCGCCGCGCAGGGCACGCTGCGCTACACGCGCGACTCGGTCGGCGGCGGCGATGCCCTTGGCTACCGCGGCACCGGTGGTGACAGCTTCCTGGCCTCGCTGACCAGCGGAACGGGCTTTCGCACAGTCGCCTGGGGCGTCAATTACACCAGGCAAGAGCTCGGCGGCGCCGAGTATGGCGACTCGTCGAACGAGAGCCTGTCGACCAATCTGCGCTACATCGTCAGCCAGCGCCTGTCGCTGCTGGCCAATGCCGGCTACGACCGCTACCAATACGAAGGACTGGGCGGTGGCGACCAGGGCGCCAACTGGTCGCTCGGCTTTGCCTGGTCGCCATCGCTGCGCACCAATCTGCAGATGACGCTCGGACGCCACTTCTATGGCACCACGGGCACGCTGTCGGCTGTGCACCGCTCCCGTAGTACGAGCTGGAACATCAGCTACGACGATGTCGTCACGACCTCGCGCCAGCAATTCCTGCTGCCGTCGACGATCGACACCGCAGGCCTGCTCGACAGCATGTTCGCCACCGCCTACCCGGACCCGGCCGAGCGCCAGCGCGTTGTTGCCGCCTACATTCAGGCGAACGGCCTGCCGCCGTCGCTGACCGACAGCGTCAACTACCTGAGCAACCGCTTCATACGCCAGAAATCGCTGCGCGCTTCGGTCGCCTACCGCCGGGGCTACAGCAATGCCGTGGTCTCGCTGTATGCCACGCGGAGCAATGCGCTGTCGAGCCAGCAAAGCGACAGCCCGCTGCTGGGCAGCCAGCAAGGCAGCCTGAACGATAACGTGCACCAGCAAGGCTTCGATGCAAGCTATACGTACCGGCTCAGTTCGCGTTCGAACGTGACCGCGGGCTATGACGTCAGCAAGAACGAGTCGACATCGAGAGAGTACGAAGACTACCAGCGCACGCTGCGGGTGGGCGTGACGCGCACCTTCGGCGACCTGCGCGCTGCACTCGACCTGCGTCGCCGTACCGGGAACCTCGGCCGCTGGAACGCCGACGGCGCCAGTGCCGGCGGCACCTTTACCGAGCACGCCTTGGTGGCGAGCGTCTCCATGAAGTTCTGAAAGTAACGGTAAATCACGATGTACGAAACCTATTACGGCCTGTCGGCCAAGCCCTTCCAGCTCCGCCCTGACCCGCATTTCTTCTATGGGTCCAAGGGTCACAAGCGCGCCATGGCCTACCTCGAGTACGGCCTGTCGCAAGGCGAGGGCTTCATCGTCATCACAGGCGAAGTCGGCGCCGGCAAGACCACGCTCGTGCGCAATATGCTGGGCAAACTGCCGCTCGACCAGATCGTGGCCGCGCACATCGTCAATACCAGCCTCGATCCCGAAGACACGCTGCGCATGGTGGTGTCGAGCTTCGGCCTGCCGTACGAAGGCCAGAGCAAGGCCGAGCTGCTCAACCGCCTCGAGCAGTTCCTGCGCACGGTCGACCGCCAGGGCAAGCGCGCCCTGCTCGTGATCGACGAAGCCCAGAACCTCAATGCCCGCACGGTCGAAGAGCTGCGCATGCTGTCGAACTTCCAGACCGACGAGCGTTCGCTGCTGCAGACGTTCCTGCTCGGCCAGCCCGAGTTTCGCGCCACGCTGCACAGCCCCGGCATGCAGCAGCTGCGCCAGCGGGTGATCGCCAGCTACCACCTGGGTCCGATGGATGCGGCCGAGACGCGCGCGTATGTCGAGCACCGCCTGGCCACCGTCGGCTGGCAGGGCACGCCGTCGTTCGACGACGGTGCGTACAGTGCAATCTACGCCTACAGCGGCGGCATCCCGCGCAAGACCAACACGCTGATGGACCGCGTGCTCCTGATGGGCTACCTGGAAGAACTGCAGGCGTTCACCGAAGCGCACATCAACGACGTGGTGCGCGACATCTCGGAAGAATTCGACGCGCCCGACACCGACAACCTGGCCGATGCCGACCAGACGAGCGGCGGCAGCCACGCCAGCGAGCTGCATCCGGGCGAGCGCCGCGCCAGCGTCGAGCAGCTCGACGAGCGCATGATGCGCCTCGAGAAATCGATCGTGTCGGTGCTGTCGATCCTGAAAAAGATTGCGGCCACGCCACCCAACGCCGCCGGCGCCGCGCCCCACCACCCGGACCACCAGGAATAACCCGCCATGAAAATGACCGCTCCCGCAGCCCGACCGCGTCCAGCGCCGGGTGAAAAAATCCGCAATGCGATGACCTGCGACGTGGAAGACTACTTCCAGGTGTCGGCCTTTGCCCCGTACATCGACCGCGACAGCTGGCCGACGCGCGAATGCCGCGTCGAAGCCAATATGGAACGCATCCTCGCGCTGTACGAGCGCGAAGGCGTGCGCGCGACCTTCTTCACGCTGGGCTGGATCGCCGAGCGCTATCCCGCGATGGTGCGCCGCATCGTCGAGGCGGGCCACGAACTGGCCAGCCACGGCTACGGCCACCTGCGCGCCTCGGACCAGAGCCGCGCCGAATTCGACAACGATATCCGCTCGGCCAAGGCGCTGCTGGAAGACATCGGCGGCCAGGCCGTCGTCGGCTACCGCGCGCCGAGTTTTTCAATTGGCCACGGCAATCTGTGGGCGCTCGACGCGCTGCACGAAGCGGGCTACAAGTACAGCTCGAGCATCTACCCGATCGCGCACGACCACTACGGCATGCCCGACGCGCCGCGTTTCGCGTTCTACCCGAACGGCCCGGACGGCATCCTCGAAGTGCCGATCACCACGGTGAAAATGGCTGGCCGTCACCTGCCCGCCGGCGGCGGCGGTTACTTCCGCCTGCTGCCGTACGCGCTGTCGCGCTGGATGATGGAAAAGGTCAACCGCGAAGACGGCGAGTCGGCCCTGTTCTATTTCCACCCGTGGGAAATCGACACCGACCAGCCGCGGCCCGACGGCCTGGGCGCCAAGGCGAAGTTCCGGCACTACGTCAATATCGACCGTATGGAGCGCCGTCTCGAACAGCTGGCGCGTGATTTCAAGTGGGACCGCATGGACCGCATCTTCCTGGACAAGCCATGAATTCGATCATCGAAGCGGCGCAAGCCCGGCGCGCGGCGCCCGTCGCCGCTGCCGCCGGTCCGCAGACGCTGCATTTGATGACGCCGCAGAGCGCGGCGCGCTGGGATGCATTCGTACGGGCCTGTCCGGAAGCGACGTTCTTCCACCTGTCCGGCTGGCAGTCCGTGATCGAGCAATCGTTCGGCATCAAGACCTGGTTCTACTTCGTCGAGCAGGACGGCCAGATCCAGGGCGTGCTGCCGCTGGCAGAGATCAAGAGCCGCCTGTTCGGCCATTCGCTGGGCGCGATGCCGTTTTGCGTGTACGGTGGCGTGGCTGCCATCGACGACGGCGCGCGCGTGCTGCTCGATGGCGCGGCCGATGCGCTGGCGCGCCAGCTCGGCGTGGGCCACCTCGAATACCGCGCCATGGAGCGCGCGCACCCGCACGACCCGAGCTGGCTGACCAAGGAACTGTACGTCACGTTCCGCAAGGAGATCAGCGCCGTCGATGACGAGAACCTCAACGCCATCCCGCGCAAGCAGCGCGCCATGGTGCGCAAGGGGATCAAGCTGGGCCTGAAAGGGGTGGTCGAGGACAACGTCGACAATATGTTCACGGCGTATGCGCACAGCGTGCTGCGCCTGGGCACCCCGGTGTTCCCGAAAAAGTACTTCGCGCTGCTTCAGAAAACCTTTGGCGCCGAATGCGAAGTGCGCACTATCTACACCAGCGACGACCGCCTGGTCGGCTCGGTGCTGTCGTTCTACTGGCGCGACGAAGTTGTGCCCTACTACGGTGGCGGCATGGACCTGGCGCGCGAAGTGGCGGGCAACGATTTCATGTACTGGAACCTGATGCAGGCGGCCGCTGCCCGCGGTTGCCGCCTGTTCGACTTCGGCCGCAGCAAGCTGGGCACAGGCGCCTACGACTTCAAGAAGAACTGGGGCTTTGTCGCCACGCCGCTGCCGTACGAGTACAAGCTGTACGCCACGGATGCGCTGCCAGACAACAATCCGCTGAACCCGAAGTACCAGTTGTTCATCAAGGTGTGGAAAAAGCTGCCGCTGCCGGTGGCGAACTTCCTGGGCCCTTACATCGTGCGCAACCTGGGCTGACAACGTGCAAGACCTGCTGCTGCTGATTCACCGCATCCCGTACCCGCCCAACAAGGGCGACAAGATCCGCTCCTACCACCTGCTCAAGCACCTGGCGCGCGACTACCGCGTGCACCTGGCCACGTTCGTCGACGATGCCGACGACTGGCAGCACGTGCCGGCGGTGGAGGCGCTGTGCGCCAGCAGCCATTTCGCGCCCCTCAACCCCTTGCGCGCCCGCGTGCGCAGCCTGGGCGCGCTCGTAAAAAACCGCTCGCTGTCGCTCGACTACTACCAGGATGCCGGCATGGCGCGCTGGGTCGACCAGGCCGTCGCCGCGCACGATATCAAGCGCGTGATGGTGTTTTCGTCGCCCATGGCGCAATACGCCGACAAGCTGGGCGGTGCGCGCCGCGTGATCGACTTTTGCGATGTCGATTCGGACAAGTGGCGCCAGTATGCCGAGAAGAAGTCGCCGCCCATGAGCTGGCTGTACCGGCACGAAGCGCGCCAGTTGCTGCGCTACGAACGCCAGGTCGCCAGCCAGTACGACGCGTCGCTGTTCGTCTCTGCGCCCGAGGCAGATTTGTTCCGCAAGCTGGCACCGGAAAGCGTCGCGCGCATCGGCCACTTCAGCAACGGCGTCGATACCGAGTACTTCTCGCCCGAGCACGCCTTTGCCAGCCCGTACGCCGCGGGCGAACGCGCCCTGGTGTTTACTGGCGCGATGGATTACTGGCCGAACGTCGACGCGGTGCAGTGGTTCTGCGACGAAGTCTTTCCTGCCCTGCGCGCGCAGGATCCGGCGCTGGCCTTCTACATCGTCGGCTCGCGCCCGAATGCCCAGGTGCAGGCGCTCGGCGCCTTGCCGGGTGTGACCGTAACCGGCACCGTACCCGACGTGCGCCCGTATATCCGCCACGGCTGCGTGGCGGTGGCGCCGCTGCGCATCGCGCGCGGCATCCAGAACAAGGTGCTGGAAGCGATGGCCATGGCCACGCCGACGGTGGTCTCGCCGCAGGCGCTCGAAGGCATCGATGCCGCCCCGGGCAGCGAGCTGGCGGTGGCCGACGGCGCGCCAGCCTGGATCGAAACCGTGGGCGCGCTGCTGGCGCGCCAGCACCAGCAGAACGCAAGCATGGGCCGCGCCGCACGCGCGCGCGTCGAACATCACTATAGTTGGCCAAGCAACCTGGCCTGCATCGAGGAGCGACTGGAATGCACGTGACACCCCCATCCGGCATTGCCGGCGCCAATCTGGACGCCGCTCCGACTCCATTGGCACGCTCGAGCGCCATGCTGATCGCGCTGGCGCTGCTCGCGCCCTTCTTCCTGTACCTGGGCACCGCCGAATCGCTGGTCGCAATCTGGAACAGCTCGGAAACCTTCGCCCACGGTTACGCCATCCTGCCGATCAGCCTGTGGCTGATCTGGCGCCGGCGCGACGTGTTCGACGCGATCCCCGCGCGCCCGTGGGCGCCCGCGCTGCTCCTGCTGGCAGTGCTGGGAGCCGGCTGGCTGCTGGCGCGCATGGGCGAAGTCCAGGTCGTGATGCAGTACGCGTTTGTCGCGATGTTCCCGATCGTGGCGCTGGCCATGCTCGGGCCGCGCCTGGCCGGCGCGCTCGCGTTTCCGCTCCTGTTTCTGCTGCTGGCAGTGCCGTTCGGCGAAGTGTTTGTCGCCCCGCTGATCAACCTGACCGCCGACTTCACCGTGTGGGCCGTGCAGGCCACCGGCATCCCGGTGCTGCGCAACGGCACCCGCTTCGAACTGCCGACCGGCTCATGGTCGGTGGTGGAAGCCTGCAGCGGTGTGCGCTACCTGATTTCGTCGGTCACGCTGGGCTGCCTGTATGCCTACCTGACCTACCAGTCGACAAAAAAGCGTTTACTCTTTGTGCTCGTGTCGATCATCGTGCCCATCATTGCCAACGGCTTGCGCGCCTACATGATCGTGATGATCGGCCACCTGTCGGGCATGGAACTGGCCACCGGCGTCGACCACCTGATCTATGGCTGGGTCTTCTTCGGCCTTGTCATGCTGCTGATGTTCTGGATCGGCAGCTTCTGGCGCGACGACGATCCGCTGCCGGCGGCAGAATTGCCGGTGGCGGCGCGTACCCGCCGCGATGGCGTGCCGCCGGTCAGCACGGCCCGCATGGCGGCGATGTGCGCCGCCGTGGTGGCCTTTGCCGCGCTGTGGCCGGGCTTTGCCCGCTACAACGATGCGGCCAATCTCAATCCCCAGCAGGTAGAGCTGACGAACGTGGCGGTCGGCTGGCCGCAGGTGGCGCCATTTACTGGCTGGACGCCACGCTGGGTCGCCCCGGATGCCGCGTACCGCGCGACCTTCCGCAACCCCGACGCTGCGGCGCCGGTCTCGCTCGACATCATGTACTACCGCAATCAGCGCAACGGCAAGGCCCTGATCAGCTCCGTCAATACGCTGGCGACCTCTGACGATGCCTGGCATGCGCTGGGCGGCTCGGCGCGCAGCGAAACGATCGACGGCAAGCCGGTCACGCTGCGCGAAACGCGGATGACCGGTCCGGGTGGCCAGTTCCTGGTGTGGCAATGGATGTCGATCGACGGCCACCTGACCTCGAACAACTACATCGGCAAGCTGCTGCAGGCCCAGGCCAAGCTGCGCTTCCGCGGCGACGATGGCGCCGTCGTGCTGCTGTCGGCGCCGGTGGGCGACAACCCCGACGCTGCGCGCGCTGCACTGCGCGCCTTCATGACGGTCCAGGGCCAGGCGATCGAGCGTGCCATCGAGCACGCGCGCACGCATTGAACGGGGACGCACGGACCATGCACAGCGATCTGGCGGTGTTGAACGCCCAGCGGCCGCTCGTCGTGCACCTGGTGTATTCGCTCGATGTCGGCGGGCTGGAAACGCTGCTGGTCGACTGCATCAACCGCATGCCGGCCGAAAAATACCGGCATGCGGTGGTCTGCCTGACCCGCTACAGCGCGTTCGCGGACAAGATCACGCAACCGGGCGTCGAACTGTATGCGCTGAACAAGCCGCCCGGGAACGGGTTGCGCGTGCACGTCGACTTCTGGAAGCTGATGCGGCGCCTGCGGCCGACGATCCTGCACACCTACAACCTGTCGGCGATGGAGTACTGCTTCACGGCCGCCGCTGCCGGCGTGCCGGTGCGCATCCACGCCGAGCATGGCCGCGACGCGTCCGATCCGCACGGCCTGAACCCCAAGCACAACTTTTTGCGCCGCCATCTCGCGCCGTTCATCGACCGCTATGTGCCGGTGTCGGACGACCTGCAGCGCTGGTTTGCCGAGGTCGTGGGCATCCCCGCGGCCAAGAACCACCTGATCAAGAATGGCGTCGATACCGACCGCTACGCCCCCCGCGCGCAAGCGGTGACGGCCGCGCCGTGGGGCGCCGGCGACATCGTCATCGGCGCCGTTGCACGGGTGCAGGACGTCAAGAACCACGCCAGCCTGGTGGCTGCTTTCGCGCTGCTGCGCGAGCGCCTGCCTGCGCTGCGCGACCGGCTGCGCCTGTCGATCGTCGGCGACGGCCCGTTGTTCGGCAAGATCCAGGCGCAGGTCGCGCAAGCTGGCCTGCAGGATGTCGTGTGGCTGCCCGGTGCGCGCGCCGACGTGGCCGACCTGCTGCATGGCTTTACCATCTTCGCCCTGCCCTCGCTGGCCGAAGGCACGCCCGTGTCGCTGCTCGAAGCAATGGCCTGCGGCCTGCCGTCGGTGTGTTCGCGCGTGGGCGGGATCCCCGAAGTCGTCGTCGATGACGTGCATGGTATCTTGGTGCCGGTGGAGGTCGACGCGCTGGCCGGGGCGCTTGCGCGCTACGTCCAGGACCCGGCCCTGCGGGCACGCCACGGCGCAGCTGCGCGCGCGCGCATCGAAGACAAGTACAGCATGGCCGCCATGCTCGGCGCGTACACCGCGCTGTACGACGGCCTGTGTGCGCGCAAGGCGCCGGCGCGGCTGCGCCCCATCGTCAACTCTTAACTTCAGCGGAACCAGACAGCATGTGCGGAATAGTCGGCATTTTTGATACCCTCGGCAACCGGGAGATCGACCGCGCGGCGTTGGGCCGCATGAACGAAAGCCAGCACCACCGCGGCCCCGACGAGGGCGAGCTGTATCTGGAACCGAGCATGGGCATGGGCCACCGCCGCCTGTCCGTGATCGACCTGGCCAGCGGCCAGCAGCCGATCGTCAACGCCGAGCGCGACGTGGTGATGGTGTTCAACGGCGAAATCTACAACTACCGCGAGCTGCGCGTCGAACTGCAGGCGCTGGGCTTCGTGTTTCGCACCAAGTCGGATTCGGAATCGCTGCTGCACGCCTACCAGGCCTGGGGCCCGGACTGCGTGCACCGCCTGCGCGGCATGTTCGCGTTCGCGATCTGGGACCGCAAGAAGCAGACGATGTTCCTGGCGCGCGATCATGTCGGCGTCAAGCCGATGTTCTACTCGCTGCTGCCCAATGGCCTGTTCGTGTTCGGCTCCGAGCTGAAATCCATCATGACCCACCCGGAGCTATCGCGCAAACTCAATCCGCGCGCGGTCGAGGACTACTTTGCGTTCGGCTACGTGCCGGAGCCGCACACCATTTTCCACAACGCGTACAAGCTGGCGCCCGGCCACCGCATCGTGATCAAGGCCGGCGCGCGCGAGGTCACGCCCGAGCAGTACTGGGACGTGCCGTTCAAGCGCGCACCGCAGCGGCCGATGCAGGAGATCGAGCAGGAGCTGATCGAGCGCGTGCGCGAATGCGTGCAGAGCCAGACCGTGGCCGACGTGCCGCTGGGCGCGTTCCTGTCGGGCGGCGTCGATTCGAGCGCCGTGGTGGCGATGATGGCGCAGAATAATCCCGATCCCGTGACCACGCTCTCGATCGGCTTTGACGATCCGGAGTACGACGAGTCGAAGTTCGCCAGCGAGGTGGCCACGCGCTACGGCACGACCCACCACGCGCAGATCGTCGACAAGGACGACTACGGCCTCATCGACACGCTGGGCCACCTGTACGACGAGCCGTTTGCCGACAGCTCGGCGATCCCGACCTACCGCGTCTGCCAGCTGGCGCGCAAGCACGTGACGGTGTCGCTGTCGGGCGATGGCGGCGACGAGAGCTTTGCCGGCTACCGCCGCTACCGCTATGCAATGGCCGAGCAGCGCGTGCGCGACAAGGTGCCGGCCAGCCTGCGTAAACCGGTGTTCGGCACGCTGGGCAAACTGTATCCGAAGGCCGACTGGGCGCCGCGCATGTTCCGCGCCAAGACCACGTTCGAGGCACTGGCACGCGACACGGTCGAGGGTTACTTCCACGGCGTGTCGATCATGCCCGACCGCGTGCGGGCGCAGCTGTTCTCGGATTCGTTCAAGCGCGAGCTGCAGGGCTACAGCGCGATCGAGGTGTTCCTCGGCCACGCTGCAAAATCGCCGACGGACGACCCGCTGTCGCTGATCCAGTACCTCGACTTCAAGACCTGGCTGCCAGGCGACATCCTGACCAAGGTCGACCGCGCGGCGATGGCGCACTCGCTCGAAGTACGCGTGCCGCTGCTGGACCACACGTTCGTGGAATGGGCCTCCGGCCTGCCGCCGGACATCAAGCTCGGCGGTGGCGAAGGCAAGTACATCTTCAAGAAAGCGCTTGAACCCTACCTGTCGCACGACGTCCTGTACCGCGCCAAGAAGGGGTTTTCGATTCCGCTGGCGGCCTGGCTGCGTGGCCCGCTGCGCGAGAAGCTGCGCGCCGCGGCGCTGTCGCCGCTGCTGCTCGACACGGGCATGTTCAACGAAAAATTCTTGCGCGAGATGGTGGACCAGCACATCGCCGGCAGCAAGGATTACAGCGCGCCGTTATGGTCGGTATTGATGTTCGAGACCTTCTTGCGGGTGAGCGCCAACCGCCCATAAGGCCAGTGCTCGGCCCTGTTTAACGTTGACTGCACAAAAAAAAGGCCGGTTGCAACCGGCCTTTTCATTCATGCGCGCGTCGGCGCCCAGTCACGGTACCAGGTCCAGAAACTGGCCAGGCCCGTGGCCAGCGGCGTGGTCGGCGCGAAGTCGACCCAGGCCTTGAGCTTGGCAATCGATGCATGCGTGGCCGGCACGTCGCCCGGCTGCATTGGCAGGAATTCCTTGCGCGCTTCGACACCCATCACGGACTCGAGCGTGCGAATGAACTCGAGCACCTGCACCGGATTGTGGTTACCGATGTTGAACACCGTATGCGGCGCGCTCGTGGCCGTGGCCGGCGTTGGCTTGAACAGCAGGCGCACCACCCCTTCGACGATGTCGTCGATATAGGTGAAGTCGCGTGTGAGCAGGCCTTCGGCGAACACGGGGATCGTGGCGCCGCGCATCATCTTCTCGGCAAAGCTGAAATACGCCATGTCGGGCCGGCCCCACGGTCCGTAGACCGTGAAGAAGCGCAGGCCGGTGGCCGGCAACCTGAACAGGTGGCTGTACGAGTGCGCCATCAATTCATTGGACTTCTTGGTGGCGGCGTACAGCGACACGGGCGCATCGACCTGGTCATCCTCGCTGAAGGGCACCTTGGCATTGTTGCCGTACACGCTGCTGCTGCTGGCGTACAACAAGTGCTCGATGGCGCCGTGGCGGCACGCTTCGAGGATATTCCCGAAGCCCACCAGGTTCGACTGGATATACACGGACGGATTGTCGATCGAGTAGCGCACGCCGGCTTGCGCGGCCAGGTGCACCACCAGTTGCGGCCGTTCGCGCTCGAACAGTGCGGCAACTTGCGCTGCATCGCTCAGTTCGACCGTGTGGCAGGCAACGCCGGCGGGTACGAGCAGTGCGCGCACCCGGTCATGCTTGAGGCGCGGATCGTAATAATCGTTGAAGTTGTCGCAGCCGGTCACCTGATGGCCCATGGCCGCCAGACGCGCGGCCACGAAGCTGCCGACGAAGCCGGCAGCACCCGTGACCAGGATCCGCTGGGGTGTCATCAAGCAGCCGTCCGGCTGACGCGGCCAATCCCTTCGTACGCCAGGCCAGCGGCAGCGACGACGGCTGGATCGTAGATGTTACGGCCATCGAAGATCGCCTTGTCACGCAGGATGGTGGCCAGGCCAGCGAAGTCCGGCGCGCGGAATTCTTTCCATTCGGTGACCAGGACCAGCGCATCGGCGCCTTCGGTTGCCGCGGCAGCCGAGCTGACGATCGTCAGCATGGATTCGACGCGTGCAGCACCGTGCTCGCGCTCCAGCACGCGCAGCGCTTCGCTGCTGGCGACCGGATCGTAGGCGCGCACGTGGCAGCCGGCGTCGAACAGCTCCTTGAGCAGCACCAGGCTTGGGGCTTCGCGCATGTCATCGGTGTTCGGCTTGAACGACAGGCCCCACACGGCGATCGTCTTGCCCTTGAGACCTTCGACGCCGCCGTAGAAGCGCGTGAGCTTCTTGAACAGCACGTTTTTCTGGTTGTCGTTGACCAGTTCGGTCGCTTCCAGGATGTGCAGCACCTGGCCATGGTCGCCACCGGTCTTGACCAGCGCTTTCACGTCTTTCGGGAAGCACGAACCGCCGTAGCCCATGCCGGCGTACAGGAACTGCGAACCGATGCGCGGATCGAGGCCCATGCCGTGGCGTACGGCTTCGATGTCGGCGCCCAGCACTTCGGCCAGGTTGGCCAGCTCGTTCATGAAGCTGATGCGGGTGGCCAGCATGGCGTTGGCAGCGTACTTGGTCAGCTCGGCGCTGCGCACGTCCATCTCGACCAGCTTTTCGTGGTTGCGGCTGAATGGTGCGTACAGCTGACGCATCAGCTTGGTCGCGACGGTGTCGTCGCTGCCAACGACGATGCGGTCAGGCCGCATGAAGTCGTCGATCGCTGCGCCTTCTTTCAGGAATTCGGGGTTGCTCACCACCGAGAACGACAGCGTGCTGCCGCGCTTGTCGAGCTCGCCCTGGATGGCGGCGCGGACCTTGTCGGCGGTGCCAACTGGCACGGTCGACTTGTCGACCACGACCACCGGCTTGTCGATGCGCTGACCGATCGAACGGGCGGCGGCGAGGATGTGGGTCAGGTCGGCGCTGCCGTCTTCGTCAGGCGGCGTACCCACGGCCAGGAACACGCAGTCAGCGTGCGCTACGGCTTCGTCGTAGCTGGTCGAAAACAGCAGGCGGCCTGCGTTGGCGTTGCGCTCGACCATATTGTCGAGGCCTGGCTCGTGAATCGGAATGACACCGTTCTTGAGCATTGCAATTTTTTCTTCGTTGACGTCGAGACACAGTACAGTGTTGCCGACATCGGCGAAGCAAGCGCCTGAAACGAGCCCGACGTAGCCGGTGCCAATGATGGTGATCTTCATGATTTATATTGAGGAACGAGTAACTGAAAAATAGAACCGGGCAGAGCAGCACGGCGAACCAGGCTATTTTTCCACAGATTGGAAAATAATTGCCACACGTAACAAATGCGTGCAAAACTTGAATTATAGTATCATGGTTGTCAAAAATTTATGCGTTTGCTCGTTAATTGTGCTGCCCTCTGGCAAAATTTTTCGCATAATCACGACATTGCAGTACAACACTTCCACTCCCGGATCAAACCATCCGGCGGTGCACCGATCAGCACCCGGCACGACACAATGAAGTTACTCACTTTTAGCACCCTTTACCCCAATTCGCAGCAACCGAACCACGGTATCTTTGTGGAAACTCGATTGCGCTACCTGATTGCCAGCGGGCAGGTCGAGTCACGCGTCGTCGCGCCAGTGCCATGGTTCCCGCTCAAGGGAGAGCGTTTTGGCCATTATGGCACTCTTGCCAAGGTACCGCGGCGCGAGACACGCAACGGCATCGACGTCACGCACCCGCGCTACCTGGTACTGCCCCGCGTGGGCATGAACGTCACGCCCTACACGCTGGCGCATGCAGCCAAAAAGGAGATCGGCCGCATCCTCGACAGCGGCTATGATTTCGACGCCATCGACGCCCACTATTTCTATCCGGACGGCGTGGCAGCGGTGATGCTTGGCAAGTACTTCAACAAGCCGGTGGTGATCACTGCGCGCGGCACCGACATCAACCTGATCCCCCAGTTCGCACGGCCGCGCCAGCTGATCCTGGACGCAGCGCGCGACGCCGACGGCATCATCACCGTGTGCAAGGCGCTCAAGGACGAGATGGTCGGCCTGGGCGTGGCGCCCGACAACATCACCCCGCTGCGCAACGGCGTCGATCTGGAACGCTTCGCACCCATCGACCGCGCCGCCGCGCGCGCCGCCGTCGGCCTGGCGCCGGGGCGGTTCACGCTGTTGTCGGTGGGCCTGCTCGATCCGCGCAAGGCGCACGACCTGATCATCCGCGCCCTGCCCCAGTTGCCGGACGTCGACCTCCTGATCGCCGGCATCGGCCCGGAAAAAAACAATCTGGAGCGTCTGGCGCGTGAATTGAACGTGCAGGACCGTGTCAAGCTGCTGGGCAGCGTGCCGCAGACCGAACTGAAAACGTATTACAACGCCGCTGACACGCTGGTGCTGGCGTCGAGCCGCGAAGGCTGGGCCAATGTGCTGCTCGAAAGCATGGCGTGCGGCACGCCGGTGGTGGCCAGCAATGTGTGGGGCACGCCCGAAGTGGTGGCGGCGCCGGCCGCCGGCGTCCTGATGCCGCAGCGCACCCCCGAAGGCCTGGTCGCGGCGCTGGGCCAGTTGCGCGCCAACTATCCGGCGCACAGCGCCACCCGCCGCTACGCCGAAGACTTCGGCTGGCAACCGACCACCCAGGGCCAGATCGACCTGTTCCACTCCATCTTGGCGAGAAAAGCCGCGTGAAAATCCTTTATCACCACCGTACCCGTTCCAAGGACGGCCAGTACGTCCACATCGAAGAAATGATCCGCGCACTGCGCGCCGAAGGCCATGAGGTCGTGATCGTGGCCCCGCCCAGCGCCGAAACCGAATCGTTCGGCTCGGATGCCGGCCCGGTCGCCTGGCTCAAGCGCCACCTGCCCAAGACCTTCTATGAACTGATGGAGCTGTCGTATTCGCTGGTCGCGTACCGGCGCCTGGCCAGGGCGGTCAAGGAGCACCGCCCGGATGTGCTGTATGAACGCTACAACCTGTTCCTGCCAGCGGGCATCTGGCTGGCGCGCAAGTACAAGCTGCCGATGCTGCTCGAAGTGAACGCCCCGATCCTGGAAGAGCGCACCCGCTACGACGGCCTGGCACTGACGAAGCTGGGCCGCTGGTCGCAGGCCTATGCGTGGCGCAACGCCGACATGGTGCTGCCGGTCACGCACGTGCTGGGCGATATCGTGCAGGCCTACGGCGTGCCGCCGGAACGCATCGACGTGATCCCGAACGGCATCGACCCCGAACGCTTTGCCGGTGCGCCCGACGTGGAACAGGCCAAGCGCGCGCTGGGCCTGCAGGATGTGCTGGTGCTGGGCTTTACCGGTTTTGTCCGCGACTGGCATGGCCTGGACAAGGTGATCGAGCTGATTGCGCAGGATCCGCCGGATGCACGGCGCCACCTGCTGGTCGTCGGCGACGGCCCCGTGCGCGCCACGCTCGAACAGCAGGCGCGCGACCTGGGCATCGGACACCGCGTGCAGTTCACCGGCATCATCGGGCGCGACGACGTGGCGCGTTACGTGGCCGCCTTCGACATTGCACTGCAACCGGCCGTGGTGAAGTATGCTTCACCATTGAAGCTGTTCGAATACCTGGCACTGGGCAAGGCGATCGTCGGCCCGGACCAGCCGAATATCCGCGAGATCCTGCGCGCCGACCACAACGCCGTGCTGTTCGACCCGGATGCGCCAGGCGGCCTGGCCGGCGCGGTCAAGCGCCTGTGCGACGATCCGCTGCTGCGCGCCCGCGTGGCGCAAGGCGCGCGCGACGCCATCGACGAGCAGCAGCTGACCTGGCGCGCCAATGCGCGCCGCGTTGTCGCCCTTTTCGAGAGACTGCAGAAACGTGCGTGATCTAATCCTGTTTGCCGCTTTCCTGGCGATCATCCCCTTCATCTTCAAGCGGCCTGTCGTCGGCACCCTGGCCTACGCCCTGGTCAGCCTGATGAACCCGCACCGGCTGACCTACGGCGCCGCGACCTTCTTCCCGTTCGCGATGTACCTGTGCATCGCGACGCTGCTGGCGCTGTTGATATCGCGCGAGAAAAAGAAGCTCCCGATGTCGCCGCCGGTCATCGTGCTGATGCTGTTCTTTGCCTGGTACACCATCGGCGCCGTGCTGGCGCAGGACCCGGCCGCGGCCTGGTTCGACTGGGACCGGTTCAGCAAGATCGTGCTGATGATCTTCGTGACCATGCTGACTGTGCGTACCGTCAGTGACGTCAAGCTGCTGGCGCTGACGGTGGCGCTGTCGCTCGGCTTCTGGGGCGTCAAGAGCGGCATCTTCGTGCTCCTGAGCGGCGGTGGTCAAGGCCTCAAGGGCCCGTCCAGCAGCTTCATCGGCGACAACAACACGCTGGCGCTGGCGCTGGTGACCATCACGCCGTTGATCGCCTACCTGATCACCCAGGTCGATTCCAAGTGGCTCAAACGCGGCGTGATGGGGATCGCGGGGCTGACTGCGCTGGCGGCGATCGGCTCGTATTCGCGCGGCGCGCTGCTGGGCGCCTGCGCCATGGGCTTCTTCCTGTGGCTCAAGTCGAATCAGAAGTTCAAGACCGGCCTGGCCATCGCGGTGCTGGTGCCGATTGTCCTGCTGAGCATGCCGCCGGAATGGACAGGCCGCATGCAGACGATCGAAACCTACGAGGAAGACGAATCGGCCACCGGGCGCATCAATTCCTGGATGTTCGCCGTTAATGTGGCAAACGCCTTTCCGCAAGGCGGGGGGCCAAACGTGTTTTCGCCCCATATGTTCATGCTGTACGCGCCGAATCCGGATCGCTACTACGACGCCCACAGCATCTATTTCCAGGTACTCGGCGAACTCGGCTACTTTGGACTGGCGTTGTTCCTCACCCTGTTCGCAGTCAGCTGGCGGCTCGGATCGAAAATCGTACGGTTCTGCCGCGGCAAGGAGGAACTGGGATGGGCCTCGATGCTGGCACGCATGTGCCAGGTCAGCATGATCGGCTACATGACGGCTGGCGCCTTCCTGACGCTGGCGTACTACGATCTGATCTACTACGTGATCACGATCCTGGTCGTACTCGACAAGGTGCTGATCCGCTATCCGCAGCCCGACAATACGCCGCCGATGCGGATCGGCCTGGTCGAACGGTACCGCGAACGCGCCCGCGCCAAGGCGGCGGCCACAGCGCAGCGCAAGGCGCGCTCGGCGTTTCCGCGCTAGGCGCTCACACCAGCACTTCCAGCGCCGGCGGATGGCCCAGGAACATGGCCGGGCTGGCGCTGGCGCCGTAGGCGCCCGACTGGAACACGACGACCAGGTCGCCGATCCGGGCATGGCCCAGTTCCATGCGGTCGGCCAGGATATCGAGCGGGGTGCACAGCGGACCGGTGGCCGAAGCCAGGCTGCCATCCGGCGCCATGCGGTTACCGATCGCCACCGGATAATTCTTGCGGATGACCTGGCCCAGGTTGCCGGAGGCCGCCAGGTGGTGGTGCATGCCGCCATCCAGGACCAGAAACACCTCGCCGCGCGAGACCTTGCGGTCGATCACGCGCGCAACGTACACCCCGGCCTCGCCCACCAGGTAGCGGCCAAGCTCAAGCGCCAGGCGCGCTTCTGGCAACGCTTGCGCCAGGCGTGGCAGCCAGCCGGCCAGGTGCTCGCCCAGCGGCGTCGGGTCGATCCGCGCCTCGCCCGGAAAATACGGGATCCCCAGGCCGCCGCCGATATTGAGCTGGCGCACCGTCAGCGGGCTGTCGCCGGCCAGACGCAGGGCCAGTTCGATGCTGCGCGACTGCGCATCGATGACGGCATCAAGGCGCAGGCTCTGGGAACCGCAATAAATGTGGAAGCCCTGGAAATCCAGGCCCAGCGCCGCGGCCTGCTGCAGCACCTGCGGGGCCTGCTCGGCATCGATGCCGAACGGCTTGGCGCCGCCCCCCATGCGCATGCCCGAGGATTTCAGTTCGAATTCGGGATTGATGCGCAGCGCCACGCGCGGCGTGATGCCAAGCAGGTCGCCGATCCGGGCGGCATTGGCCAGCTCGTTGCCCGATTCGATGTTCAGGCACACGCCGGCGGCGATCGCCTGGCGCAATTCACCCTCGACCTTGGCCGGGCCGGCAAAGCTGATCCGGGCCGGGTCGATGCCGGTATCGAGCGCCGTCCTGAGTTCACCACCCGAGGCCACGTCCAGCCCATCGACCAGGCCCGCCATGTGCTGCACCAGCGCCGGCATCGGATTGGCCTTGATCGAGTAATGCAGCGCGACCGCGGGTGGCAGCACCGCCCGCAGTGTGGCGACCTGGGCGCTGCAAACGCGCCGGTCGATGGCATAAAACGGCGTACGGCCGACGCGCTCGGCCAATCTGGACAGGGGAATGCCGCCCACCTGAAGGACGTCGTCGACCACCGGGAAATGGATCTGGGGAGCGTGCTGGGGCTTCGTGCTGGTCATGGAAAGTCGCGGGGGATGTTGGATGCCGGCGTCAGGCGCCGGACTGGAAGGTGTGGCGCAGCAGATTGCGGTCGATCTTGCCGTTCGGGTTGCGCGGCAATGCCTGCTCGCGCAGGACGATATGGGCCGGCACCATGTATGCCGGCAGCCGGCGCCGGCACTCGGCCAGCAGGCCGGCGCGATCGACCTGCACCGCAGCAGGCACCGCCACCGCCACGATTGCCTGGCCTTGCTGCATGTCGTCGATGCCGAATACCGCGACCTCGCTCACCAGGCCGCTCGCGTACAGCGCGCTCTCGACTTCGGTCGGGCTGATGCGGTAGCCGGACACCTTGATCAGCTCGTCGCTGCGGCCAATGAAGTACAGGTAGCCGTCGGCATCACGCCGTACCGTGTCGCCCGACCACACGGCCAGCTCGGGCAACGGCAGGCCAACCTCCTTGCCGGGCGCCGGGCGGAAGCGCTGGGCAGTGCGTGCAGGATCGTTCCAGTAGCCGAGCGACACCAGGGCGCCGCGGTGCACCAGCTCACCCGGCTCGTCGGCGTCGCACAGGGTGCCGTCGGGACGCACCACCAGCACTTCGGCGTTGGGGATCGCACGGCCGATCGAATCGGGACGGCGCGCAAGTTCGGCGGGCGGCAGGTAGGTCGAGCGGAAGGCCTCGGTCAGGCCATACATCAGGAATATCTCGGCGCGCGGCAGCGCCTGCTGGAGCGCCTCGACGGTCACGACCGGCATGGCGCCACCGGAATTGGTGATGAAGCGCAAGGTGCAGTCGGCTGGCCACTCCAGGCGCGCCAGCGCGATCCAGAGCGGCGGGACGGCAGCCAGGCCGGTAATGCGTTCGGCGCGCACGGCGGCCACGATATCCTTGGGGAACAGGTAGTTCATCAGCACCACCGCTGCGCCGCGCAGGAAGGCGGTGGTGAGCTGGGACAGGCCATAGTCGAAACTCATGGGCAGCACGGCCAGCAGGCGGTCCGAAGCCTCCAGGCCGAGGTAGCCGGCCACGCTGGCGGCGCCGGCTACCATGTTCCGGTGCGACAGCACCACGCCCTTGGGCTCGCCGGTACTGCCGGACGTGTACAGGATGGCCGCCATGTCAGTATCGATGCGGCGGTGGCCCTGCACTGGCGTGCCCGCCAGCGCGTCGAGCTGTGGCCAGCCCACAATCGCCGGTAGCGCCGGGGCCTGCCCGGCTGACGTCCCCGACGGCGTCGCCCCGGTCAGCAGCAGCATACGCAGGTCGGGGCAAGAAACCAGCACGGGCGCCAGCAGCGCCTGACGTTCCGGCGTCGTCACGAGCAGCCGCACATTGCAGTCGGCCAGGATATAGGCCACCTGATTCGGCTTGAGCAGTGGATTGACCGGCACGAACACACAGCCGGCGGCGGCCGCGCCGAACATGGCGACCACGTTCTCGATGCGCTTTTCCATGTACACCGCCACCCGCTCGCCCGGCCCCAGGCCGTGGGCCAGGAACAGGGCAGCAGCGGCGCGCACCTGGAGCGCCAGCGCGGCATAGGTACAGCGCACCTCGCCATAGACCAGCGCCTCGGCGTTGGGCGTGCGCGCGGCGCTATTGAAAATGCTGTCGTGGATCAGGTGGTTCATCGTGATGTCATTGTGCCCGCACGGCCTGGAAATGGCGCGGCGCAACTGGCATCTTACCAGTTCAGGTCAGCTTCGGATCGACAAGCGGCGCCTCGGCGGGCACGCCGCCTTCGCGCACATTCGGCGGACGCACCGGCACCTGCAGACGCGCGGCGAGCTGGGACATGCTCATGAACTGGCCACCCAGGATGTCCCGGAACCAGGTGCAATAGTCGTGGACCGTGGCGATGAAGCGCTCCAGGTCTTCTTGGGTACGCACATAGGGCGTGTGGCCCGCTACCATCGAGGGGCTGTGGTACGTCAGCGAGAACACCTGGCAGCCGTCGCGATGCAGGCTGGACGTCAGGCGCCGCATCTCGTCGCCGCTGGCGACTTCGGGGCTCAGGCGGATACGTTCGAGCGCCCCGCTGCGCGCCATTATTCCACCGAGGCGCATCGTGCGCGCCCACGGTTGCTGGGCCATTTCGTACAGCGCCGTGCCGCGCTGGCGCAGCCAGCCAGCATAGCCGGTGGTGACGGGCAGTTCCAGCAGCGTGGTGGCGCCCGCATCGAAACGGTAGGGCTGTTCATCGAAGGCACGGAAGTCCGGGCCGCCATCATCCAGGAAGGCGCTGTAGGGGACCACACTGGCATCGATCCGGTAACCGAGCGAGGCGATCGACTCGGCGGTGTGCGGGCCCATGCCGTAGCGGCCGGCCTTGAACGCGACCGGCGCCCGTCCGAACGACTCGGTGATGGCTGCGGTGAGAACGCGCAGCTTGTCGTATTCGAGCTGGCGCGGCAGATTGCCGGCGTAAGAATTAAAGCGCGTCACTTCTTCGTCATGCGGCGGCGAGACCCAGGGATGCAGGTGGGTGCCGATCTCGCAGCGGCCTGCTTCCATCAGCGTACGCAGCACCGCCACCGACGCCGGGGTGGTGGCCACCGGATAGTCGATCACGTAGGTGGGCACGATGCCGAGGCGGTCGAACACGCGCTCGTGCATCAGTGGCTGGCCGGCGATCGAGGTGGTGCCGACGCTGGCGCGGTCGAATGGGCCGTCCCAGGCGAACTCTTCCTCGGTATCGATGACGATCAGCAGGACTGGCGGTTCGCCGGCTGCAAGACGCGCCGGTACATGGTTGGTAGTGCCTAGCATGGGGAGGACTTTTGCAACAGCGGCGCCGGCGCGGCCTGGGCCAGCACGGCCAGGCAGGCGTCGATCCGCTGGTAGGTCGACAGGAAAGTGGCTTCGTCGCGGCCTTCGGGGTCGCGAATCTGGGCGTCTGCGCCCTGCGTCGGCGCCGCCTCGCCCAGCAGGTAGATGCGCTGGCGCAGCGTTGGATAGCGCGCTGCGATGGCGTCGAGGTTGATGCGGTCGAAGGCGATCACGAGGTCGGCGTTCTCCAGCAGCTCAGCGCTGGCGTGGCGCGAGCGGTGGCCCGCCATGTTCACGCCGTGGCGCGCCGCGGCGCCGATCGCCACGGCTGGCGAACCGCGCTGGTTGCGTGGCAGCATACCGGCCGAGGAAAAGTGCAGGTTGGCGCTAAACAGCTGACTGGACTTGAGTTCGGCATAGCTGCTGCGGTTGATATTGCCCTGGCAGACGAACAGCACCTCGATCTTGCGTCCGTTGGCCTTTGCCACCAGTTCGGCCAGGCGCTGCTGCAGGCCGTTGCCAGCGTGCTCGCGCGCTGCGCCAAAGCGCGAGGCGAACAATTCGCGCAGCTCTTGCAGGCCGGGCTGCGGATCGTCCAGCACCAGGGTGTCGTTGCGCTCACGGCCCAGCAGCACCCGGTGGAAGTTCCAGGCCCAGCCGACGCAGTGGGCAGCCAGGCGCGCCGGCTGGCGCGCCAGCCCCGCAGCGGCCGAGCGGGCCTGCCACATGTCCGGCACCAGATTGCGGCAATAACGCCCGGCCGGATAGTCGACCGGCGCAGTCTTCTGGCCACGCGCCAGCAGCTGGAACAGGCGATAGGGAAAATCGACGCCAATCGAGACCGGCAGTGGCAGCGAGCCCCAGGGCCGCGCGTTGACCTCGATCAGGATCCAGCCGCCGCTCGCGGGGTCGATCTTGAACTCGAACATGGCCAGGCCGGTGTAGCGGCTGGCGCGCACCATGCGCTCGACCGCAGCGACCCGGCCCGGATCGAGCGGCGCGCTCTTGCGGTAATAACCGCTCCCGTTGAGTTCATGGGCACGGTGGTGCTCGAAGGCCTGCAGCACCTCGCCCTCGTGGCACAGCACCGACACGCCGGCGCCGTAGCCGGGGAACATCTGCTCGAGCAGGATCGGGCCGGATGCCTGGTCGTGGCGCGCCAGCCAGGCCGCCAGCGCCGCGCGATCGGCCACGATGCGGGTGCTGGTGCGCACGTACAACTCGGGCAAGGCATACGACATCGGCTCCTTGACCACCACCGGCAGGCCGACATCGGCCACGATCGAGTCGACGCTGTCACCAGGCGCCAGCAGGCGGCCACCGGCCACCGGCACGTCGCACGATTGCGCCAGCGCGCGCGTGCGCACCTTGTCGAAGTAGATGTCGAGCGCCTCGGGCGACGGAATCGCCAGCGCGGTCAGGGTCGACAGCATGTCGCGGTGCAGGCACAGCGGCAGCAGGCCACGCTCGTCGCATGGGATCACGAGCGCGAACTGGTGCTCGCGCAGCAGCGCTTCCATGGCGTCGCGCCAGGCCTGGCCACCATCGAGGTAATAGGGCAGGAAATGGGTGGCGTGGATGTAGCGCGAGGCCAGGGCCGGCGCGCGGAAATCGAACGGCGCCACGTGCACCTCGATGCCCTGGCGGCCGAGCGAGCGCACCGTGGCCAGGAAGCTGCGGGTGTCATCGCCGATGACGAGCACCTTTTCACGCGTCACAACCTGGCTCATGCCTGCCTCCCGCGCAACGCCTGGCGCGTTGCCAGCCCCGCTGTATATATGGCCCACTTGAACGAGACCCGCGCAGCCAGCGCGCGGCGCGCGTACTGCAGGCCGAGCGCATGCCTGCCCTGCCCCGACCAGTATTGCGACAGGCGGCGCAGGATGTCGCCTTCATAGGCCTGGCACATGGTGCGAATGGCGCTGCTACGCACTGTCATCGCGATATGCTGGGACACCAGCACCGACAGCAGCCAGCGCTCGGCCTGGGAAAAGCTGCGCGACAGGTTGTTCTGGCGCGACGCATCGGGAACGTTGTGCTGGGCCACGATATCGGGATTGAAAAACAGGGCGCGCGCAGCATCGGCAGCGCGCCAGAAGAAGTCCCGGTCTTCCTCGTATGACGTACGGGTCCAGAAGCCGCCGATGGCGGCTGTGGTTGCTTTGGAGACCGCCAGGATATTGAGCTGGGCAAAGCCGCCGGCGCGCACCAGGTCGTCGATCGGCAGCAGGTAGCCGCGTGCGTGGTCGCGGCTGCGCCGCCCCACCAGCGCAGCCAGCGCCGGCAGCCAGTGTGCGCGCTCGCGTGTGCCGTCATGGGTCACCGCGACCTGGTCGGCGATGTACAGGTCGACCGCCAGACCGGCGTCGAAGACCTCCGCCATGGCCGACAGATGGCTGGCGCAGGTCCAGAAATCGTCATCGTCGCAGAAGGTGAGAATGTCGCCGCGCGCAAGCTCGATGCCGGCATTGCGCGCCTGCGACGGGCCGCTGCCGCTGCCGCCGGTGGCGCCCAGCTGGACCAGACGGAAACGGGCATCCAGCCCTTGCCAGATGGCGGCGTAAGCGGCGCGGGTGGTGGCGTCGGAGGCATCGTCAATCACGATCACTTCGAACGCATCGAAGGCCTGTGCAAGAATGCCCGCCAATGTTCGCTCGAGCAGGACATGGCGGTTGCGCGTCGGGACAATGACCGAGATGCGGCATGGCACCTGCGTATCAGTGCCTGACGGCGCCGGCTCGCCGTTGGTGCGGATTAGTGATTGGGGGGACACTCTTTGCCTTCGGGCGTAAACGGGCGGCAAGCTGCCGTAACAAAATATTGCAATCCTAACACAAGGTGTTGCACGCTTATACGGCGCGCACAATTGGTATTTTATAGGGTGACATGCGTCCATCGGGCACCATGGAGCATGTAAAAATGCTGAGATAACCCGCGCTTTCCCCGCAATCGTCTATGATTTCAGGATGAAAATCTCGTATTTCTTTAGCGCCACATTGGTGGCGGCAGCGCTGTGCACTGGCGCGCCAGCCATCGCTGCGCCCGAGGCTGGCATCACCACCATGCGCATCCAGAACACGGGCGAGGCCCGCTCTGACGTGCCGTTTACCTTTGGCCAGGTGTTCGAAGCCGGCCACCTGCAGCCCGGCCAGGGCCTGGGCGGCCGCCTGGCCGGCGGCACCGTGGTGCCACTGCAAGTCGACGTCAAGGCCACCCATGGCGACGGCTCGGTGCGCCATGCGATCGTGTCGGGCGTGCTGCCGGCACTCGCATCGCGCCAGCCCGCCAGCTTGCAACTGGTCGCCGCCGCGGCGCCAGCCCCGGCGGCGCGGCCGGCCGGCCCGCGCGAACTGGCTGCAACTGGCCTCGACGGCAAGGTAACGATCGTGGTCGACGGCGCGCGCTATACCGCATCGCTGGCCGAAGCACTGGCCACAAACAAGGCCCGTCCCTGGCTGGCTGGTCCGATCGCCAGCGAATGGCTGATCGACGCGCCGCTCAAGAACGCCAGCGGCCGGGTCCATCCTTTGCTGACCGTACGCTTCGACGTACGCTGGTATCGCACGCTGAAAAAGCAGGCGCGCATCGACGTCGTGGTCGAGAACGCCAAAACCTTCGCGGCCGGTGCGCGCAACCTGGTGTACGACGTCGAGGTCGAGATCGCGGGCCGCCCCGCGTATGCGCTGGTCGGGCTGACCCATTACCACCATGCGCGCTGGCGCCACAGCACCTGGTGGGATGCCGAGCGCGCCCCCGCCGTGCACCTGCAACCGGACACCGATTACCTGATCGCCACCGGCGCCGTACCGAACTATGACCGCACGCTCAAGCCCGACGAGCAGACACTCGGCGCGCTGGGCAAGGGCCTCAACGCCGATAGCGTCGGGCCAATGAAGATCGGTCCGCTTACCGCCTACATGCCAACTGCAGGCGGGCGCCACGATATCGGGCCCTTGCCGGGCTTTTCCGTCCTTTATCTGCTGTCGATGGATGCGCGCGCGCGCGCCGCCATGATGGCGGCGGCAGACGGATCGGGCAGCTGGTCGATCCACTACCGCGACGACAACACCGGCTACCCGGTGCGCACGGACAACGCTGCCAACAAGGGCATTTCGACCCATAACAACCTGGCGCACCGGGGGCCGCTGCCGGTGCCGCGCTGCGATAGCGCACCGGGCAGCTCGTGCAAGTCGCCATACGGGGACGATACCTCGCACCAGCCCTCGCTGGCCTACCTGCCCTACCTGCTCACCGGCGACTATTACTATCTCGAAGAACTGCAGTTCTGGGCTGCCTCGAATCCGCTGGCCACCGATCCGGGCAACTCGGGCGACGGCCAGGGACTGGTGCGCTGGATGCAGGTGCGCGGCCAGGCATGGTCGCTGCGTACGCTCGGCCACGCCGCCTACATCACGCCCGACGCCCATCCGCTCAAGGCCTATTTCACCAAACAGGTCGACAATAACCTGGCCTTCTATCATGCGGCCTACGTGGCCGGCAATCCGAACAAGCTTGGCCTGTACGACGGCTCCGGCCCGCGCGCGGCATCGGTCAACGGCTCGCCGCCCTGGCAGGACGACTTCCTGACCTGGAGCTTCGGCCACCTGGCCGAACTCGGCTTCGCCAAGGCGCTGCCGATCCTGCAATGGAAGGCCAGGTACGCAGTTGGGCGCATGACTGCGCCCGGTTATTGCTGGATCCAGGGCTCGGCCTACAGCCTGAAATTCCGTGAAGACAAAGGCTTGCCCGCCTACGACACCTTCGCCCAGCTCTACCGCGAAAATTTCGACCGTGACAAGCTCACCATTGACGACAAGCCGGTCCAGCATCCGCAGGGACTGCGCTATATCGACCAGGCATGTGGCAGCCAGGCCCAGGCCGACTGGCTGTCGGCCGCCACCGGGCAACGCTGGGAGCGGGGCCGCATGGTCGGCTACTCCAGCTCGCCGATGGGATTCCCGGCGAATATGCAGCCGACGCTGGCCATGGCCGCGACCTACAACATTCCCGACGCCGGGCGCGCCTGGTCGGTGTTCACGGCGCGCGCCAATCAGCCGAACTATGCCGCCGCCCCGCAATGGGCGATCGTGCCGCGCACCGCGCCGGTAGCGACAGGCAAAACACCCAGGCGGGCGCGCTAGATTGTCTGTTTGATTATTGAAATGGAAATGTGCATATGGAAATGCGTACTATAATGTTGTGCGATTAAGCAATAACTCATTCCACTTCACTCATACAACACAGGAGCCAGCAAGGATGTCGTTCTTCACCCGGGTGATCCAGCGTCTCAAGCGCGACCACTTCCGCGCGCGTTACCAGAAGGTGGCGCGCCAGGTGCTGGCGACCAGGCCGGCTACGCGCGGGGTATTGCCTTTCCTGCTTCTCTCGATGGTGCAGACGCGCGATGTCGTGCCGTACCTGGTTGCGCTTAAATCGTTCATCCATTTCGCCAATCCCGAGCGCATCGTGGTGGTGTGCGATCCGTCGATCACCGACGAGGACCGCGCGCTGCTGCAGCGCCATGTGCCACATATCGAACTGCGCCATGCTGACGAGTTCGCCCATCCCGACATGCCGCGCGGCGGCACCTGGGAGCGGCTGTATGCGATCGCCGGCCTGACGCGCGATCACTATGTGGTGCAGCTCGACGCCGACACACTGACCGTGCAGGCGATTCCCGAGGTGGTGGCCGCGATCCAGGCCGGTCACGGCTTCGTGATCGGCGAGGCGACGGACACCCCGATCCGCCAGCTGCCGGCTGTGCGCGAGAATGCGCTGCCGTGGATGCGGCCGGGCGCCCACATCCAGGGCATTGCCGAAACCGAGATGGTCAATGTCGGCCTGCCGTCGGACGCGCGCTATGTCCGCGGCTGCTCGGGCTTTACCGGTTTTCCACGCTCAGCCACGATGCAGGAGACCATGGCCGATTTCTCGCGCCGCATGATGGCCAAGCTGGGGGACGACTGGGCGCGCTGGGGCACCGAACAGGTCACGTCGAACTACCTGGTGGCGAATGCCGCCGGCACCCGGGTGCTGCCGTTCCCCAAATACGGGACGCCCGACCAGGCCACACCGGACACCGCGTTCTTCCATTTCATCGGATCGATGCGCTTCATTAACGGCAAGTACGAAACGACCACGCGCCAGGCGCTCGGCCTGATCAACGCCGCCCAGCAGGCTGCCTGAGCCGGGACGGCGCGCGATGCGTGAACCAATGCGGCGCCTCATCCCTTCTGTGCCGGTGCTGTCGCTGGCCACCTTCGGCGGTCGCGGCACGCCTGCCCTGCCCTCGCTGCTCGATGCCGGTGCGGTCCAGCTGGTCACCAGCGGACGGATTGCGATCGGCATGGCACTGCGCGAACTCGGGGTCGGCCCCGGCGACACGGTGCTGGTGCCGGCCTACCACAGTCCCTCGATGATCCCGCCGGTCCACTGGCGCGGCGCCACGGTCGTCTTCTACCGCATCCATCCAGACACCACGCCCGACCTGGACGATATCGCACGCTTGCTCGGCCCGCGCGTGAAAGCCATCATGGCCACCCACTTCTTCGGCTTTCCCCAGGACCTGTCGGCCCTGCGCGCCCTGTGCGACGCCCACGGGATCGGCCTGGTCGAAGATTGCGCCCACTGCTTCTTCGGCGAGCGGGACGGGGTTGCCGTGGGCGCGGCCGGTGACTACGCGATTGGCAGCAGCATGAAATTCTTCCCGATCTTCGAGGGTGGCTGCCTGGTATCGCGCCGGCATCGGCTATCCGGGAAGCTGCACGGGGGCGGCGCCGGTTTTGAAGCCAAGGCTGCGCTGACCGCGCTCGAACTGGCGTTTGCCCATGGCCGTCTGGCGCCTCTGCGGGCCGCGCTGGCGCTGCCGCTCAAGCTCAAGAGCGCCGTGTGGACGCATATCAAGCGGCGTCGTGCCAGTGCCGGCACCGGGACCGGGACCGGGACCGATGCGGCCCGGCCTGGCCCGGCGCTGGCGCCGGCCTCGTCCGACAGCAGCTTCGAGTTCGACCCGCGCTGGGTCGACAAGCGCTCGTCGTGGTTCTCGCGTGCGGTACTGCGCCTGGCGGGCAGCGCGCGCATCGTCGCGCGCCGCCGGCGCAACTACCTCGCGCTGCAACGTGTGCTGGCCGGCGCCCCCGGCTGGCGCCCCCTGTTCGCCACCCTGCCGGATGGCGCCTGCCCATGGGTGGTGCCGCTGCTGGCCGCGCAGCCCGAGGCGCTGTTCGCGCGCCTGGAAGCGGCCGGTGTACCGATGGTGCGCTTTGGCGCCAGCCTGTGGCCCGGGGTGGATGCCGCCACTTGCGCCAACAGTGCGGCGCTGGGCCGCCAGTTGTTCGGCCTGCCATGCCACCAGGAGCTGGACGACGCCGAACGCGCCTGGCTGGCGGCGACGGTGCGCGCCGCGCTCGACGACCTGGCCGGAGCGCCGCCATGAGCTGGACCGTGGTGATGGCGCGCGACCTGGCGGCGCCCGAAATGGCCGCGCGCTGGCGCCAGGTGCACCGCGCCGGACCCGCCTCGCCCCTGCTGGCGCTCGAATTCGTGAATGCTGCCCTGGCGGTGTACGGCAGCGGCAGGGAACGGCTGGCCTGGCATACGCACGACGGCCAGGTCGACACCATCGCCATTCTCACGCCCGGCCAGGCCGGCGTCTGGCATACCTTCCAGCCAGCCCAGGCGCCGCTGGGCTTCTGGCTGCAGCGCGGCGACCCTGGTCGTACAGCCAGCCTGGCTGCCCTGCTGCGCGCCCTGCCCGGCCCAGCGCTGATGCTGGGCCTGAGCCAGTGCGATCCCCTGCTCATGCCGCGCCCGGACGACAGCCCCGCGCTGCACTGCCTGGACTATATCGAAACCGCGCATGTCAATGTCATCGGCAGTTTCGACGATTACTGGCAGGCACGCGGCAAGAACCTGCGCAACAACCTGCGCAAGCAGCGCAAGCGCCTGGCGGACGACGGCATCGTCACCCGCCTGCAGCTGAGCACAACCGTGGGCGAGATGGCGACGGCAGTCGAGGATTATGGCCGCCTGGAGAGCACTGGCTGGAAGGGCGCGGACGGCACCGCCGTCGCCAGCGGCAACGCGCAGGGTCGCTTCTATCGCGCCCTGCTCGAAGCGTTCGCGGCCAACGGCAGCGCGCGCGTCTACCGTTACTGGATCGGCGAGCAACTGGCAGCGATGGACCTGTGCATCGAGGGCGGCGCTTTCCTGGTCGTGCTCAAGACTGCCTACGACGAACACCTCGACTTGCCTGCCGCCAGTGCAGGCCAGCTGTCGCCAGCGCTGCTGATGCGCGAGGAAGCCGTGCGCGACATCTTCGACGCAGGGCAGGTAGCGCGCATCGAGTTCTACGGCCGGGTCATGGAATGGCACAGGCGCTGGAGCGACGATTTCCGCGTGCTGTACCACCTGAATGCCTACCGCTGGTCCTGGCTTGGACGGCTTCACGCGCGCATGCGCCGTGCCTGACATTTACCGGTTTTGCCGGTTATTTGCGCAAAGTTTCAGCAGACTCAGATAAAATTTATTCAAAAAAACAACATTTTTGATTTAAATGCATCTTAGTTGCTGCAATTTTACAACTCTCGTAAATATTCCTTGACTTGAGTTGTTTTTCGGCGTTTTCAATTTGTTATTTCCGTTGTTTTTGCACAGAAATTCAGCAAAATTGGCGCATTTTGCACGACGGAAACTGTTTCTAGGCGTAAAGTTGAGTTCTCCCTGGAAAACTTTTCGTGAGCCTACCAACATGACCTCCACCACCGAATTCCCTGCGCGCCGTGTGCTCGCTGGCAAAGCCGCTTCCGTTTCTGCCTTGCCCCGTCCGCAGCGCGTCGCGCTGGTCAGCGCCAACCTCATTACCCTTGCCCTGCTGAGCGCCTGTGGCGGCGGCGGCGCCGACGCGACGATGGCTGAACAGGTCGGTGTCGATGCCGGCATCTCGGCGGCCAAGACCGTTACCAAGCTGCCGTCCCAGATGGCACCAGTGGTCCCAGCCCCGGACAAAGTGATCGGCGCCAACGTCATTACTGCCGGTGCGGTACTGACTGACTTCGAGATCGAGAACGAAGGCGCGGCCCAGACCAATGTGCCGTTCACATTCGGTCAGGTGGTCGCGGTCGGCCAACTCGCCAAGAACGAAGGGCTGGCCGCGCGCCTGTCCAATGGCACACTGCTGCGTCTGCAGACCGACGTCAAGGCAAGCCACCCCGACAGCACGGTGCGCCACGTGATCGTGTCCGGCGTGCTGCCGAGCCTGGCCGCAGGCCAGATCGAGAAGATCCAGCTGGTCAAGTCGACTCCGCAAGAAAAAGGCAGCGCCACGCTGCAGGACCTGGCTGCAACCGGCCTGTCGAGCAATGTGGTGGCCACCGTGGCCGGCGTGCGCTACAGCGCCTCGCTGGCCCAGGCTCTGGTCGCCCCCAAGCCAATCACCTGGCTGTCCGGCGCCGTGGCCAACGAATGGATCGTCTCGGCCCCGCTGAAGGCAGCGGATGGTTCGGAGCACCCGCAACTGACCGCCAGTTTCGCCGTGCGCTGGTATCCAGGACTGGAAAAACAGGCGCGGGTCGATGTCGTCGTCGAGAACGCCAAGACCTTCAAGTCCGGCGCCTATGTCGTGAAATATGACGTCGACGTCGACGTCGGCGGCCGTTCAATCTATGCCAAGACTGGCCTCACCCATTACGCCCGTGCGCGCTGGCACCAGAAGGCCTGGTGGAACGGCGCTGCCGCACCAGCCATCCATGTGCGTCCGAATGTGAGCTACCTGATCGCTTCGAAGGCCGTGTCGAACTACGACCTGAGCACCAAGCCTGCGGAAACCATGCTGGCCACGTTCGCCAAGGAAACCAATGCCAACACGACCGGTCCGATGACGATCGGGCCGCTGGTCGCCTATATGGGCACGACCGGCGGGCGCGGCGACATCGGTCCACTGCCGACGTGGTCGGTGTCCTACCTGCTGTCGCTGGACAAGCGTGCACGCGCTGCCATGATGGCCCTCGCCGATGGCTCGGGCACATGGTCAATCCACCTGCGCGACGAAAACACCGGCCAGCCGCTGCGCGTCGACAACGAGGCCAACAGTACTGTAACCACGCACAGCAACCTGCTCAAGGTCGGCCCCCTGCCGGCGCCGCGCTTCGCCGCGTCACCGTATTCTGACGATGTTGCCCACCAGCCTTCGCTGGCCTACCTGCCCTACCTGCTGACGGGTGATTATTATTACCTCGAGGAGCTGCAGTTCTGGGCCGCCTGGAACCCGTTGGGCACCGACCCGGGTAACTCGGGCCGCGGCAAGGGCTTGCTGCGCTGGCACCAGGTGCGCGGTCAGGCATGGGCGCTGCGTACGCTCGGCCACGCCGCATTCATCACGCCCGATGGGCACCCGCTGAAGGATTACTTCACCAAGCAGCTCGACAACAACCTGCAGTTCTACTACGACGCCTACGTGGTCGGCAATCCGAACCAGCTCGGCATGTACGACGGTTCGGGTCCGAACGCAGCCCCGATCGGCGGCTCGCCGCCATGGCAGGACGATTACCTGACCTGGAGCTTCGGCTACCTCGCCGAGCTCGGCTTCGATAAAGCCCAGCCGATCATGCTGTGGAAAGCCAAGTATCCGGTCGGCCGCATGACCGCAGCAGGGTATTGCTGGATCAAGGCGTCTGCGTACTCGCTGAAAATCCGCGACAATGACAAGTCGCCGGTCTACGACACGTTCGAGAAGGTCTACCGTGCCAACTTCAGCGGCACCAGCATTTCGCACGAAGGCGGCACCAAGACCCATCCTCAGGGCCTGCTGTTCATCGACCAGCCATGCGCCACCCAGGCGATGGCGGACTGGTTCAACGCCTCGTCCACGTTCATCTGGGGTCCACGCCGCATGGACGGCTACGCCGACTCGACGATCGGCTACCCGGCCAACCTGCAGCCAGCGCTGGCGATCGCGGCGACTGCCGGGGTGCCGAACGCCCAGCAGGCATGGTCCCTGTTCACCACCCGCGATGCCAAGCCGAAGTACCAGAACGGTCCTCAGTGGAATATCATTCCGCGCTGATATCCCGCAACGGCTGACGTAGCAACAACGGCCTTCCACCTGGTGGAAGGCCGTTGTGCGTTGTGCTGGCGCGTTGGCGGCTGCACATGCAAGTGGTGGCTGTGCAATGCCACAATAGGATATGATTGCATTCTATTAATATCTCGGCCCAGTCGATGAGCGCTCAGCAAGAACTCCCAGGTGTCATCTTCACGATGCGCTATCCGGACGATACCGGCTACGTATGGAACCATATCGCCTATCTGCGCGACGAGGTCAGTGCCCATCTGGCGGGAAAGGCCCGGCCGTACATGGCGTTCCCGAAGTTGAGCGGTCATCCGAGTTATGCCCTGCGCCACATGCCAGCGGTCGAACTCGATTGCTACGACAACTCGGTCCAGGGCAGGGCCAGGATCGAAGAGTTCGTCCTCCGCCACCGCGTGAAGGTCATCGTGTTCATGAGCGCGATGCCCGAGACAGTGTGCCTGAACCTGTTGCGCCGCCTGGGCGTACGCACGCTCAACACCGAAAACGACAGTTTCGATCTTACCCGCCGCGACAGCCTGCCCAAGCGCGCTGCGAAATATTTCGTACGCCACGTGCTGGGGCGCCAGATGCATGACCTGCACCTGGCCAATTCGAAGGGTCAATTGCAATTTCTGCGCAATTACGCGATGTTGCCGTCCCGCCGCGTGGTCCTGATGACCAACTGTATCAACACAGCACGCTTCACGCCGGGCGATCAGGCGCGCGCGCGCGCGCAGCTGGGCCTCGCGCCCGAACGCTTCTGGATCCTGGCAGTGTCGCAGGCGCGCGCCGAGAAGCGGGTCGAGCGACTGATCCAGATGATCCATGAGGTGCACCAGGCCCGCCCCGGGCGCGCCCTGGGCTTCGTGTACGTTGGCGACGGCCCGCTGGTGGATGGCTGGAAGAAACTGGTGGCCGAGCTTGGGCTGCAGGATGTCGTCGTCTTTGCCGGGCGCCAGGACAATGTGCTGCCGTGGTACCAGGCGTGCGACCTGATGGTGCATGGCGCCGAGCGCGAAAGCTTCGGGCTGGCCGTGGTCGAAGCCATGTCCTGTGGCGTGCCCGTGGTGGCCAGCGCGGCCATGGGCCCGGGCGAAACCATCCTCGATGGCGAGACCGGCGCGGTGATCCCGCTGCACGATTTCGACGCTTTCCGGCAGGCCGTGCTGCGCTATGTCGACGACCCCGCGCTGACGAAAAAACACGGAGCAAACGCACGTGCGCATGTCGATAAAGAATATAATGTCGTGCGTTACAGCAAGGAATTTGCCCAGCACATAGTGCGATTTCTTTAATCGCTGCGCCGCCCGGTGCGGCGCGCCCTCCCCTCAATATCGATTTCTGCTCCCCCTATGGCGAACCTACGTCGCTCGCTGATCATCAATTTTTTCTCGACGTCCGGCTCGACCGTACTGAAATTCGCGGTCAGTGTCATCCTGGCGCGCATGCTCAGCCCAAGCGAAATCGGCGTGTACTCGATGACGCTGGTATTCGTCAATTTTGCCCACGTGTTCCGCGATTTCGGCGTCACCCAGTACCTGCAGCGCGAAGCAGAATTAACCCCCGACAAAATCCGCTCGGCCACCGGCGTGGTGTATACGACCTCGTGGCTGATCGCCCTCGGCCTGTTCCTGGCCAGCGACGCCCTTGGCAAATGGTTTGCCGAACCCGAGATCGTGCCGGTGATGCGCGTGCTGGCCCTGGGCTTTGTGCTGATCCCGTTTGGCTCGATCACCTCGGCGCTGCTGGTGCGCGAGTTCGCCGCCGAAAAGCAGGCCATCGTCAATGCGGTCGGCACCATCAGCTTCTGCGTCAGCTGCCTGCTGCTGGCCAAACTCGGTTTTGGCAGCATGAGCCTGGCCTGGGCGAACCTGATCAATATTGCGGCCTGCGTGATCGCCTACATCCCGTTACGCCCGGCCAAGCTGCCATGGCTGCCGTCGATCGCCCACTGGCGCAGCGTGGTCCATTTCGGCGCCGGCTCGCTCTTGGCGAACATGGCCGGGGCGATCAACAACTCCATTCCCGACATCCTGCTCGGCAAGCTCGGGTCGGCCGCCCAGGTTGGCCTGCTCAGCCGCGCCAACTCGACCGTGCAGATCTTCCTTCTTGTCGCCGGCTCGACGGTGAACTACGGCGCAATCTCTTACCTGGCCCAGATTTTCCACCGTGGCGAGTCGCTGGTGCCCATGCTGACCCGCGCTACCGTGCTACTGACTGGCATCGGGTGGGCTGCGCTGGTCCTGACCGCCGTGCTCGGAGAGGATATTGTCACGGCCCTGTATGGTCCTACCTGGGTCACGGCAGTACCGGCCATCCTGCCGCTGGCGCTGGCGGCGGCTGTGGCCATGATGTCCCACTACATTCCGCCGGCGGTGCTGGCGATCGGCCGGCCCTATCTGAGCGCACTGCCGACACTGGGCTCGCTGGCAGCCCGCATCGCTTTCGGCGTGCTGATGTATGATGGCTCGCTGGAGCGGTTTGCCTGGGCACTGTGTGCGGCGACAATTGTTACCATGCCACTGGTGCTGTACATGCAGCAACGCTATTTTGGCCTTGGGCTGCAACATCTGCTGCGCGCGCTGGCGCCAAGCGCGGTCGTGGCACTGGGTACCGGGGCCGCCGCCCTGCTGCTGCAGGTAGCAGTGCCGGCGACACTTGCGCCTCTGCTGCGCCTGCTGATCATGGCGTTGCCGCTGGCGGCGGTCTGGTATCTGCTGCTGCGCCTGACGCGCCATGAACTGGTGGACGAGGTGCACCGGCTGGCAGCGCCAATCAAGGCCCGGCTGGCGCTGCTGCGCCCCAATCCATAAACGTAACCGAGTGCGCCGGCGACCTGCGGCGCCCACTGGAATGGAATTCGCATGTATCTCGAAGAAATCAAGACCATCCTGACCGATGTCCTCAGCCTGGGTGAGAACGGTCGTCACCTCACTGCCGACGCAGCCCTGCTGGGCGCGCTGCCGGAACTCGATTCGATGGCGGTGATCAGCCTCATTGCCGCGCTGGAAGAGCACTTCGACATCGCGATCGACGATGACGACATCAGCGCCAGCACCTTCGCCACCCTGGGGAGCCTGGCGGCATTCGTGGCCGACAAGCGCGCCCCATGACTGTCGCCGTGGCGCGGCCTGCCGAACCGTTTTTCCTGAAAATGGAAGACGGGCAGCGCTTTTGCCTGTATCACCCGCCTGCCGGCCGCTGCCGTGGCGTGGTCCTGTACGTGCACCCGTTTGCCGAAGAAATGAACCGCACCCGGCGCATGGCCGCGCTCGGCGCGCGCGCGCTGGCCGCATCCGGCCATGCCGTGCTCCAGATCGACCTGGCCGGCTGCGGCGACAGCAGTGGCGACTTTGGTGATGCCCGCTGGGCGCTGTGGAAGGCTGATCTGGCCGCCGGCGCGCGCTGGCTGCTCGAGCGCTTCGACGGCCCATTGCGGCTGTGGGGCCTGCGCCTTGGCGCACTGCTCGCACTCGATTACGCACGCGAAGCGCGCCATCCGGTCGACGGCCTGCTGCTATGGCAGCCCGTGCTCACCGGCTCGAACCACCTGACCCAGTTCCTGCGCCTGCGACTGGCCGGCGCCATGCTGGCCGAAGGCGAGCCCAGTGCCAGCGCACCCGGCAGCACGCAAGCCCTGCGCAAGGCCTTGCATGATGGTGAAGTACTCGAAATCGCCGGCTATGACCTCCATCCGCAACTGGCTGCGGCGCTCGATGCGCTCGAGCCACTCGACGCGGCTGCCCCAGCCTGTCCGGTCGACTGGATCGAGGCCATCACGGGCAGCAATCAGGGCCCGGCGCCGGGCGCCGCGCGGGCTGCAGCGGCCTGGCAGGGCAAGGGGATTGACCTGCGCCTGCATCCGGTCGCGTGCGCGCCGTTCTGGTCGACCAGCGAAATCACCGAAAACGCGGCCTGGGTCGAGGCCACGGTACTGGCGCTGGAGGCGCGCGGCGATGGAACTTGACGACGTGCAGACCTTGCCGGTACCTGCCCATGGTGGTGCATTCGATGAACGCGCCGTGGCGTTTGACGGCGGCGGCGAGCGGCTGTATGGCATCCTGACCTTGCCCCCGGCGCCCAGTGCGCGTGGCGTGCTGATCGTGGTCGGCGGGCCGCAGTACCGGGCCGGCAGTCACCGTCAGTTCACTCTGCTGGCGCGCAGCCTGGCGCAGGAAGGCATCGCCGCGTTTCGCTTCGACTACCGCGGCATGGGCGACAGCAGCGGCATGGTGCGGGCCTTCGACGACGTCGAAGACGACCTGCGCGCGGCGATCGATACCATGATGGCCGCCGTGCCCGCGCTGCGCGAAGTGGTGTTGTGGGGGCTGTGCGACGCAGCGTCGGCCATCGGCATGTATGCCGCGCGCGATGCACGCGTGGCCGGCCTGGTGCTGCTCAATCCGTGGGTGCGTACCGACGAGGGACTGGCACGCGCCACGCTGCGCCATTACTACAGCGCCCAGCTGCGCAACGGCGCCTTCTGGCGGCGTGTGCTCAGTGGCCAGTTCTCGTGGCGTAAATCCCTGTCGTCACTGGTGGCGCTGACGCGCCAGGCTGCGCGCCAGCCCGCGCCGGCGCAGTCCACGGGGCCAGCGTGCTCGCTTCCGGACCGGATGCATGCCGGCCTGCGCGACTTTGGCGGCCCGATCCTCCTGGTGCTGTCGGGCTCCGACCTGACTGCCCGCGAGTTTTCCGACCTGGCCGACGCCGATGCGCACTGGCGCCGCACGCTGGCGCCGCCGCGCGTGCGGCGTTACCAGATCGACGGCGCCGACCACACGTTCTCGCGCCGCGAATGGCGTGACCAGGTCGCGCGCTGGACAGCCGACTGGCTGCGATCCTGGTAACAGCGGCTAGGGCCGCCGGCAGGCGGTAAAGTCTTCGAACGCGCCATAGATCCGCGTGGCGCCGCGTGCAGCACCGCACAAGTCCTCGCGCGATTCCGGCGCCGGCCCAGTGGCCCGCAGCGGCGCATCGCCGGCCCAGCCGAAGTCGCCCCGGGTGGGCGCGGCGAACAGCGCACGCACCGGATGGTGGCCCACGAACGATCTCCACAGCCCTGCATCGCGATTGTCGCCCAGACGCAGCAATGCGCCGTCGCGCGCCCGGATCGGGCCGTCGACCAGGTTGCCGTCGAGCTGGGCGCTGCTGGTCGGGTAGCGCACGTCGATGCCGCCGGTGTCGAGCACGGTGTTGTCCTCGATCCGGCTGCCCGCCGCACTATTGAGATAGATGCCGGCATCGGAACAGCCGACGATCAGGTTCGCGCGCAGCACACCCCCATCCTGTTCGGTGATGCAGCGGCCATCGCGGCAAGATGATTTGCCGGTGCCGCCGCCGCCCAGCGACACGCCGATCCGCTGCCCCGGCTGGCCGGTCAGCTCGCGTTCGCACCAGATCAGGTTGCGCTCGAAGACATTGCCGCTGCCGCCGCCCTTGGCGAACGCGCCATAACTGATCTGGTTGCCATGCATCTTGACGAAGTCGCGAACGATATTGCTGCGGATGGTCCAGTGACTGGCCGCAACCAGGTCGATTGGTGTGACGGGCTGGCGCGTGGCGCGTGGCGCCGGATTGAACAGGGTATTGGCTTCGATCAGGCCATGGTCCGGAAAACGGCCATCGCTGCCGTTGATCTTGAAGTGGGCGTTGAACCCGCCGATGGTATTGTTCAGCGCCGCGAAGTGGCTCGCCGCGCCCACGACCTGGAACGCATGTTCGCAATCGTCATCGCGCTGGCACGCACCGTCAATCGTGAGGTTTTCGAAGCGCCAGTAGGGGGCGCTGACCTTGAAGGCCATGAGCACGCTCGAGACCAATGTCACGCTACCCGGCTGCGCGGCGCGCACCACGATCGGCGCTTCTGCGCTGCCGGCGCGGTTGGCTTCGAGCGAGCGCCCGCCGATGCTGTAGGTGCCCGGTGCGAGCGTAATGATCGTGCCTGGCGCGGCTTCTTTCATGGCTTCGCGCAGCCCGTCGACGTCGATCACGTCCACACGCTGCGCGGCCTCGCCGCTGCTGCTCCCGACGGCCACCTGCTGGGCGCCGATTGCCAGAGCATGCAACTCGGCCTGCAGCACCGGGCGCACCTCACCCCGGTCCAGCGCCACCAGCATGCGGCTGGCGTACTGACCGGCGCCGACGATGGCGGGATTGTGGCCGCTGCTGCGTTTTTCGACATAGGGCGCCAGCGCGCGCGGCGCCACGCCCATGCGGTCGACCACAAGAAGTGCCGATACGACCCCGCATGCGCCGAGCAGTGCCGCGCCCAGCGCCAGGCGGGCGACAGGCCTCATGTCCCGCTCTTGATGCCGTGGCGGTTCATCAGGTCGTACATCGTCGGCCGGCTGATGCCCAGCATTTCCGACGCCTTGACGATATTGCCGTCCGCGCGCGCCAGCGCCTTCACGATGGCGCCCTGCTCTGCCTCGTCGCGCACCTGGCGCAGGTTCAGCGGTTCCTCGACCGGCGTGTCGCCTTCGGGCAGGCCCAGGTCGTCGGCCACGATGGTGGGGCCATCGGCCATGATCACGGCGCGCTTGACGCAGTTTTCCATCTCGCGCACATTGCCCGGCCAGGCATAGCCTTCGATCGCCGCGATTGCGTCCGGCGAGAAGTGCAGCGTCGGACGCGACTCCTGGGCGCAGAACTTGTTCTTGAAGTGGTGCGCCAGCAGGGCCGCATCGCCCTGGCGGTTGCGCAGCGGCGGAATCGTCACGACGATCTCGGACAGGCGGTAATACAAGTCTTCGCGGAAGCGCCCGGTGCTGCACAATTCCTTGAGCTTCTGGTGGGTTGCGCAGACAATGCGCACGTCGACGGGGATTTCTTCATGCCCGCCGATACGCTCGATCACGCGCTCCTGCAAAAAGCGCAGCAGCTTGGCCTGCAGCGCCATCGGCAGGTCGCCCACTTCATCGAGGAAGAAGGTGCCGCCGTGGGCCAGCTCGACCTTGCCCTTGGTCTGCTTGGCGGCGCCGGTGAAGGCGCCTTTTTCGTAGCCGAACAATTCGCTTTCGAGCAGGTTCTCGGGAATCGCGGCGCAGTTGATCGCCACGAAGCGCTCCTTGGCGCGCGGCGAGATCGCGTGCACGGCGCGCGCCAGCACTTCCTTGCCGGTGCCCGATTCGCCCAGCAGCATCACCGAAGCCGAGGTCGGGGCGACCTTCTCGATACTGCGGCACAGCTTGAGCATGCCGGGATCGCGGCTGATCACGCCGGCCATCGGCGAATCGGCCTGGCCGTTCTGCATGCGGCGGTTTTCTTCCTGCAGGTTGTGCAGGAAGAACGCGCGCTGGATGACCAGGTTGAGCACCTCGGGCTCGGGTGGCTTCTGGTGGAAGTCGTAGGCGCCCATGGCGATCGCCTTGACCGCATTGGCGCGGTCCTGGTTGCCGGTCAGGACGATCACGCGCGTTTCGGGCGCCAGCGCCAGGATCTGCTGCAGCGTGGCCAGGCCTTCGGTCGAACCGTCCGGGTCGGGCGGCAGGCCGAGGTCCATCGTGACCACGGCCGGCTCATGGCGGCGGATCTGCGCCAGCGCGCTCTCGCGGTCGTCGGCGACCACCACGTCATAGGCATCGAAACTCCAGCGCAGCTGCTTTTGCAGGCCCGGGTCGTCTTCGATGATCAGCAGTTTCGGTTTATTTTGGCTCACGGTTTTCCTTTCATCACGCAGCGCGCCCGGCGCCAGCCTCGCGGTACAGCGGCAACGTGACGGTAAATGTGCTTCCCTGCGCAGGTACGCTGGTCAATGCCAGCGCCCCGCCCAATTCATGAATGTATTCCCGGCTTTCGAACACGCCGATGCCCATGCCGGCCGGCTTGGTCGATTCGAATGGCTTGAACAGCCGCTCGCGGATGAATTCCTCGCTCATGCCGGCGCCGGTATCGGCCACGGTGACGGCAACCTCCCCGCCCGCGCGGGCAACCGAAACGCTGACACGGCCGCTGCGCGGCGTGGCTTCGATCGCGTTCTGGATCAGGTGGCCCAGCACGCGCTCGAGGCGTTCACCATCGGCCAGCACTAAAAGGCCCGCATCGACCACGTCCAGCACCGGATGCGGCTCGAACGCGCTCTTGAGCGCAATCGCCTGGCGCACCACGTTCTCGACGCGCAGCGGCAACGGCCGTTCCGGCGCATCGTTGCGACTGAGCTTTTGCAGCATCATTTTCATCTTGTCGACCGAGTGTGTCACGGTATCGAGCATATCGCGCTGGAACTCGGGATTGTCGCGGTGCTTTTCGGCGTTGGCGTTCATCAGCGACAACTGGCCTACCAGGTTTTTCAGGTCATGCACGACGAAGGTCGACATGCGGTTGAACGACTCGAACTGGCGCGCCACCATCAGCTCGTTGGCGGCATCCTGCTGCGCCAGGTAACTGGCGGCCTGGCTGCCGGCGATTTCGAGCAGGTCGAACACTTCCCAGTTCAGCGACACGGCGCTGCGCGCATCCTGCAGCACCACGAAGCCGAACAGCTTGCCGTGCAGGATCAGGGGCACCACCAGCCAGCCGCGCGGAAACGCGACGAGCCATTCCGGCAAGACCAGGTCGCCGTATTTTTCGGGTAGCGCCGCGTATTCGCGCAGGTCGATCACCCACTGCGTGGATTCCAGGAAGTGACAGAAATTCGAGTCGGCCGGCTCGGTCGCGGTGCTGGTGGCTTGCCACCCCGCCACCGGCTGATAATGGCCGCCATCGTCGTCGCGGCGCTGCCACAACACGCCCCCCGGGCTCTCCACCAGCGCACCGACCGCCTCGATCGCGCGCTCGCCGATGTGCGTGCTGCCCGACGACAGGGTGCGCGTGAAGCGCATCCATTCCTCGCGGTAGTCGTAGCCGTAGCTGTAGAAATGCTTGCTGATGAAGACCTTGAGCCAGGCGCGGAAGGTACCCGAAAACAGGGTTCCGGTCAGCAGCAGCAAGGCGCCGCACAGGAACGCGACCTGCATCACGCCGCCCCAGCTGCCACCGAAATAGCGCAGGTAGTAGCCGGCAAACCCCATCGCCAGCAGGTAGATCGCCGAGCCGAACAGTGCGGTCGAATGGAACATCACGCGGCGCGACAGCACCAGTGCGTTCGAGCGCGACGTGCTGCGCTTGACGGCGGTGCCGATCAGCGGCATGGCCAGTGCATTGACGATGCCGCGCGCGGCCCAGGTATCCGGATGCATGTCGTGGAACAGCATCGCCTGGCTGTACATGTAGAAGTCGTAGGCGAACATCGCGCCGATGCCCAGGCAGGCGAACTTGATGGCCCAGCGCTCCTGGATCGTCTTGTTGCGGTAGACCTGCTCGACCAGCAGCATGCCGAGCACCGCCTGGCACACGCGCGCCGTGACATTGGGCAGCAGGCCACCGTCCAGATTGAGCATCAGGTCGGTACGCACGAATACCGTCACCAGCAGCAGGAGTCCATAGCAAACGGCGCCGATGAAGATGGGCGTGCGCAGGCTGAACGGCCAGCGGCTGGCGGGATCGCGCGAGTTGCCCAGCAAGAGCAGCAGCACGACGCACCAGGCGGCGCTGCGCAGGATTTCGAGGGTGTCGGTCCAGACCGACCACAGTTCGTGGCCGGTAGCGGCCTGCCCGGCCAGGGCGGCGGACCAGAGCGCGGTGAATCCGCATGCGAGGGCAATGGCGGCAACCTGGGTACGGCCGCGCCAGATGGTGAACAGCAGGCCGATCAGCAGCAAGAAACCGATGGCGGCGACGCTATAGCTATAGACGGCAATGGTGGTCAACGTATGCCATCCATGAAAACGACCATTGAAAAATTCGGGATAGAAACGTTAAAGCCAGCGGCCTGCGGTGCACGCACCGCAAGCCGGTCCGGGACGATCAGCGGCCGCTACGGAACAGCACGACCTTGAGCGTGTTGATCAGGATGAGTACATCCAGGAACAGGCTGTTGTTCTTGACGTAATAGAGGTCGTACTGCAATTTCTGCAACGCGTCCTCAGCCGACGATCCATAACCATAACGCACCTGCGCCCAACCGGTAATGCCTGGCTTGATGCTATGACGGACATTGTAATATGGAACCACTTCGATCAGCTGCTGGACGAAGTAGGCACGCTCGGGCCGTGGGCCCACAAACGACATGTCGCCCTTGAACACGTTCAGGATTTGCGGCAGCTCGTCGATCCGGGTCTTGCGCATGAAGTTGCCGACACGCGTCACGCGCGGATCGTTCTGCGCCGCCCACTGTGGCGTGCCACCTTTTTCGGCATCGGCGCGCATGCTGCGGAACTTGTGGACACGGAAAATCTTGCCATCCTTGCCGACCCGCTCCTGCGAATAGAACACCGGGTTGCGGTCTTCGAGCCACACGGCCAGCGCTGCGCCGAGCATGATCGGGAACGTGACCGCCATGATCAGGGTGCTGCAGATCAGGTCAAACCCGCGCTTCATGAAGATACGGATGAAGCTCTGGTCAAAGCCACCGCCGAACACCAGCCAGCTCGGCTGCAGCGAGTCGACCCGGATCTGGCAGGTTTCGCGCTCGAAGAACGTGGCGGCATCAGTGACCTTCACGCCCTGCAGCTTGCAGTCGAGAAGTTCCTTGATCGGGAAGCTGCCGCGCCGGTTCTGCACCGACACGACGATCTCCTGCGCGCCATACTGGGTCGCCAGCTTGACGAGCGAGTCGCCTTCGCGCACCTTGAGCACGTCGGCGGCTGGCACGCACATGTCGTCGCTGCCCACTGGAATGAAGCCGACGACCTTGTAGCGGTGGTAGCTGTTCTTGTTGACGGCCAGTTCGCTGCACTCCTTGGCCAGCGCGCCGTTGCCCAGGAACAGGATGCGCGACTGCATCAGGCGCAGTTCCGATGTCTTGAAGAAGATGATGCGTGCGATGAAAATGCCGGCTGCAGCCAGGCCAAAGCCCAGCAACAGGATGCCACGACCGAAGTACAGGTCGGGCGCCACATAGAACACCAGCGTCAGGATCAGGAAACCCATCAGGAACGCCGGCATCAGCTTCATGAAGAACGGATGGCGCAAGCCCTCGTCGAAATCGAGCTGGTACATGCCCATGGCGCTCATGCTGAAGCTGACCGCCACGGCAAACGCGACGGCCGAAGCCAGGAAGTGATCGAACTGGGCGCTCGTGAGCGGCGCGCCGATGTCGAGAAAACGCATGGCTGCGCCTGCGTAGGCAGCGCCCAACAGGATCAATATTTCCACGAATAGCAGGACGAAAACGATCTTCGACACGTAGTGGTTAGAGATCCGAAACATGTTATTCCCCAGAATTGATGATTACGCTTACTGCATGCCGAGATGCCGAATGCACGCGTCGTACATCCGCTACACCACCGTTGCCTGTGTTGGCAGCTACTAACTTCTTCGATTAATTGTCAACCAATACAACGGCAACCACACGTAACGTTACACGTTGAAATACGCGCATGCGCTTTTCAGGACACCGGCATGGAGGCAGTACCCTGGCAGCGTCATGGAGACGAGGTCAATCTGGGAAATTATTCCATGATCTGACATCGCAACAAGTTTCTTGCAAGATCAACATCACTTTTAAGTTATTGTTTTGACATATTTTTAACATTCAATATAGCATGGAAACACCTGGCCACTCAATGACAGGCTGCTGACCCGTCAGCTTGTTGCAACATGTGCCTGTTTGAACCCTGTGAGTTCGTCAGTACAGTTGCATCAAAAGACAAAATTAGTTCCACCATGCAATAAGTCGAGGGATTTTAGCACTGACGATGCATAAAACCACGCAAAGGTTGTAATCGTGCGCTATAGATTTCAGAATAATTGATGAACAACAGAGACTTGCAGCCAGGAAGTGGTCAATAAGACACAGCAGAACCTGAACTGATAGGGAAGTGACAAGAAGAAGTACGACTGCCGGCAAGCGTTGTGCGACAACGCCAGATGCGGGAAACGGGATGGCAAGATGCCAAATTGGTGCGGCTGGCTGGAATCGAACCAGCGACCCTTGGCTTCGGAGGCCAATACTCTATCCACTGAGCTACAGCCGCACTGGCAAGCGTAGCGAAGGATACAGTCTTTCGTTGAGTACGTCCATGGGCAGCGCCCGAAAAACCCTGGCATCAATAGAGGTTTACACTATAATAAGATGCTCGACGGCACTTGCAAAAAAGCCACTAGATCGCAGCGCCCCAGTGGCCGGTTTTTTTAATTGAATTAAGGAAATCATGAGCGACGCACAGCACGACCACGAATCCCTCATTCGTACGCCAAAACAGCTCGTGATTGCTGTCGCGGGATTCTTCCTAGTCATTGTCCTTGGCATCATCCTGCTAGTTACCTTTGTCACCAATGCGTCGACCACCGGCGCCGGCAGCAATGCCCAGAGCGCCGAGGCGATTGCCGCGCGCATCCGTCCCGTTTCCGATGCAGGTTTCACATTGCGCGACGCCAATGCGCCCCGTGTCCTGCTGGCAGGCGGCGCCGTGTACACCGCCACCTGCGCGGCGTGCCACGACAGCGGCATGGCCGGGTCCCCCAAGACTGGCGACAATGCTGCCTGGGCTGCCCGCCTGGCGCAAGGTTACGATACGCTGGTCACGCACGCGATCGCAGGGATCCGCGCCATGCCGGCCAAAGGCGGCAACCCTGACCTGGATGATCTCGAAGTGGCGCGCGCCGTCGTCTTCATGACCAATAAGAGTGGCGCCAGCTTCAAGGAGCCGGTGGCGCCCGCACCCGCTGCTGCAGCCGCACCGGTTGCCGGTGACGCTGCCACTGCGACGGTTGGTGCACCGGTCGCTGCAGCGCCGGCCGCCACGGCGGCAGCGGCGCCTGCGGTAGCAGCGGCGCCAGTTGCAGGTCCAGCCGTCGCCAGTGCCGATACCGGCAAAAAGGCATACGACACGGCGTGTATCGCCTGCCACGGCGACGGTATCGCAGGCGCGCCCAAGTTTGGTGACAAGGCCGCGTGGAGCGCACGTATCGGTCAGGGCGCCTCGGTCCTGTACGACCACGCCATCAAGGGGTTCCAGGGAAAGGCCGGTTATATGCCCCCGAAAGGTGGCTCCACGCTTCCTGATGCTGACGTCAAGGCTGCCGTCGACTACATGACTGCTGCGGTCAAATAACCGTTGCCGGGAACGGCAAAACAACAAAGCGCCGGCATCGGCGCTTTTTTTTACCTGTCGTTTTTATCTCCAGCCCAGCCTGAGTACCTGCAGAACATGACCCTCTACGCATATTAATTGAACAATTAATTGCATTACTTTCATACCACCATATTTATCATATGTGACATGTTGATTGAAAAGTAAAGTAACAATTGCTTACAAATTGCGACAAATAAATACCTTATCCTGCACAGCTTCCAGTCGAAATTAATTCCTAATGGAATCTTTACAGGATTAGTCCACCATGTCCCTCCGCTCCCAATTCATCGTGCCCGCCTCGTGCCGTCTGTCAGCAATTTTCCTGATGTCCCTCGCTGCTGCAGGCAGCGCATCCGCTGCCACCCTCTCAGTGGGGCCAGGAAAAACCTATGCTGCGCCGTGCGCTGCCTTTGCCCGTGCGCAGTCCGGCGATATCATCCAGATCGATGGCGGTAAATCTTACAATGGGGACGTTTGCGCCATCGGTGCCAGCAACCTGACCATTCGCGGCGTCAATGGTCGTCCAACCATTAATGCTCAAGGCAAAAATGCCCAAGGCAAGGGCATATGGGTTATCCAAGGCAGCAACATCACGGTGGAAAACGTCGAAATGGCCGGAGCGTCGGTTCCGGACCGCAACGGCGCTGCACTGCGTATCGAAGGCACCAACTTCACGCTGCGTTCGTCGTACTTGCACGATAACGAAAACGGCATCCTGACCGGTGCCAATGCCAACAGCAGTATCGTGATCGAGAACACCGAGTTCGGTTCCAACGGCCGGGGTGACGGTTACAGCCACAATGTCTATATCGGTCATGTCGGCAGCCTGACGTTCCGCTACAACTATTCGCACGACGCCAATGGCGGGCATAACCTCAAGTCGCGCGCCAACGTCAACACGATCAATTACAACCGCTTCTCGAGCAGCACCGGCAAACCGAGCTACGAGATCGACCTGCCAAATGCCGGTACCTCGTATGTCATCGGCAACGTGATCCACCAACCGGCCAGTCACAATAATCCCGGCTTGCTGGCCTATGGCAGTGAAGGCGCGAGCAATCCTGGCAAGGATCTGTATGTGGTCAACAACACGTTCCTGAACGACGACAGTGGACGCGGCACCTTCGTCCTCGTCGGCGGTAGTGTGACCACGCCGGTTCTGCTGCAAAACAATATCTTCGGCGGTACTGGCGCCGTGACCAACCAGAGCAATGCCATCGACCGGACCAACTTCCGTTCTCTCGTGCCCGGCTTCATCAATCGCCTGCTGTTCGATCTGCATCCGATCGCGAACGTGCTGGTGATTAACGCCGGCTCGACGCCGGGCGTGTCGGCATCTGGTGTGTCCCTGACGCCAGTGGCACAGTACAAGCACTTGGCATCGGGCGAGACCCGCGCTGCTGCAAGCGCGCGCGATATCGGCGCCTACGCGGCGCTGACTTCGGGCGGCACCCCGGCACCGGCGCCGGCGCCAGCGCCCACGCCTGCCCCGACGCCAACGCCGTCCACCTGGACCAACTGCGCCAACGAGAACGCCACGTGTGGTTTCAGCGGCACGCGTGAAGTACGTTATGGCGCGGGCAATTCCTGGGTCGTCAAGGTGTTTACCAACAATGTCCAGTGCTCGAACGCCGTGTTCGGTGATCCGATCGCAGGCACGGTCAAGACCTGCAGCTATGCGGGTACCGCGTCGAGCGCGCCAGCCCCGGCGCCGACCACGCCCGTGACCTGGACCGCATGCGCTGCCGAAAAGGGCACCTGCTCGTTCACCGGCACCCGTGATGTGCGCTACGGCGTGCCCGGCGCCTACGCCACCAAGACGTTCACGACGCGCACCGCCTGCACCAATGCCGTGTTCGGCGATCCGATCGAAGGCACGGTCAAGTCGTGCAGCTATTCGAGCCAGGCGCGCTGATCGCGTAGCCAACAGGCAGTAGCAACAACAAGGGCCGCGAAAGCGGCCCTTGTTTTATGCAGGCAATGGCCTGCGCTGCAGGCTTACCAGATGATCACGCGATCCTTTGGCGCCAGGTACATCTTGTCGCCGGCCTTGACCTTGAACGCTTCGTAGAAACCTGGCTGGTTCTTCAGCGTGCCATTGGCGCGGTATTGCGCCGGCGAGTGCGGGTCGGTCTTGATCTGCGCGATCTGCGCCGGTTCGCGCATCTTGGTGCGCCACACCTGGCCCCAACCCATGTAGAAGCGCTGGTCGCCGGTGAGACCGTCGATCACGGGCGCTGGCTTGCCCTTGAGCGAGATCTTGTAGGCTTTATAGGCAATCGCCAGGCCCGAGTTGTCGCCGATGTTTTCGCCGAGGGTCAATTCGCCATTCACGTTGTAGCCTTCGAGCGGGCTGAATGCGGCGTACTGGGCGATCAGGGCCTTGGTCTTTTCGCCGAAGCGCTTGCCGTCTTCTTCGGTCCACCAGTTGCGCATATTGCCGTCGCCGTCGTACTGCGAACCCTGGTCGTCGAAGCCGTGGCTGATTTCGTGGCCGATCACGGCGCCAATGCCGCCGTAGTTGACCGCGTCGTCGGCCTTTGCATCGAAGAACGGCGGCTGCAGGATCGCGGCCGGGAACACGATTTCGTTCAGTTCCGGGTTATAGTAGGCGTTGACGGTTTGCGGCGTCATGCCCCATTCGTCGCGGTCGATTGGCTTACCCAGTTTGTTCAGTTCGCGGTTGTATTCGACGTCGCGCGAGCGCATCACGTTGCCCACCAGGTCATCGCGCTTGACGGTCAGCGCCGTGTATTCCTTCCACTTGTTCGGGTAGCCGATCTTCGGCGTGAACTTGGCCAGCTTGGTTTGCGCTTCCTTCTTGGTCGCCGGGCTCATCCAGTCGAGCGTGTCGATCGAGTCCTTGTAGGCCGCCAGCAGGTTGTTGACCAGCACTTCCATGCGCGCCTTGCGTTCAGCCGGGAAATGGTCTTTCACGTACAGCTTGCCCACGGCATCGCCCAGGCTGCCTTCGAGTGTCGAGACACCGCGTTTCCAGCGTGGTTCGAGTTCAGGAATGCCGGCCAGCGTGGTGCCGTTGAACGAGAAGCGCTGGTCGACGAAGGCTTTCGACAGGTAGTTCGCATAGCTGTTGACGGTCTGGAATTGCAGATACGCTTTCCAGGTCGCGAGCGGCACGCTGTTCAGGACGTCGGTAAAACCTTTCAGGTAGGTCGGCTGGCTGACGATCAGATACGTTGCCTTGCCCTGCAGGCCCGAGGCTTTCAGCCACGTGTTCCAGTCATAGCCCGGCGCCATCGCGGCCAGCTTGCTGAACTCGACCTTGTTATAGGTCTTGATCGGATCGCGGTTCTCGACCTTGGTCCACTGCACCTTGGCCAGGCGGGTTTCCAGGTCGAGGATGGCTTTCGCGTCAGCGGCGGCGGTCTTGCTGCCAGCCAGCGCCAGCATCTTCTCGATGTGCACCTGGTACTTGGCGCGCACGTCCGCCAGCTTGGCATCGTCCTGCTTCAGGTAATAGTCGCGGTCGGGCATGCCCAGGCCTGACTGGTACAGGTCGGCGACATACTTGGTCGAATCCTTGGCATCCTGGTGGATGAAGAACGTGAACGGCACGGTCACGCCGGCGCGGTTCAGGTTGGCAAACAGCGCCGGCAGTTCGGCCTTGCTCTTGAGCGCGGCGATCTTGCTCATCTCGCCCTTGAGTGGCGTGGCGCCCAGCTGCTCGAGGCGCGCTTCGTCCATGTAGCTGGCGTAGAAATCGCCGATCTTGCGCGCTTCGCTGCCGGCGGCGGCGTTCTTGTCGGCGGCCGTGCGCTCGATGATCGCGCGCAGTTGCGGCAGCGTGTCGTCGCGCAGCTGGTGGAACGCGCCCCAGGTCGACTTGTCGGCCGGGATCTCGACGCTCTTGAGCCACTTGCCGTTGAGGTGTTCGAAGAAATCGTCCTGCGCGCGCACGGACGGCTCGATGTATTGCGTCGCAATGCCGGACGATGCACCGGCCGGCGCCGTGGCGGCGGTGGCCTGGGCCAGCGCCATTGGTGCGATGAACGACGTGGTCAACACCAGCGCTGCTGCACTGATCAGTTTTCGTTGCATGTTATCTCTCTTTGTTAGTTTGTGAGTGCAATGCAAAAGGCCGGCGCTCGTGACGCCGGCCCCTTGTCATGGAACCTTACCAGATGATGACGCGGTCTTCAGGCGGCAGGTACATCTTGTCGCCCGGTTTCACGTTGAACGCCTCGTAGAACTCGGGCATGTTCGACACGGTGCCGTTGGCGCGGAACTGGCCCGGCGAGTGCGGATCGGTTTTCACCTGGTTGATCTGCTGGGCTTCACGCATCTTCGAGCGCCACACCTGGCCAAAGCCCATGAAGAAGCGCTGGTCGCCCGTCAAGCCATCGATCACCGGCGCCGGCTTGCCGGCCAGCGAGAGTTTATAGGCCTTGTAGCCGATCGACAGACCGGCGTTGTCGCCAATGTTCTCGCCCAGTGTCAGTTCGCCGTTCACGTTGTAGCCCGGCAGCGGCGCGTAGCCGTTGAACTGCTTGACCAGCTTGTCGGTGCGGGCCTTGAAGGCGGCGCGGTCTTCGGCCGTCCACCAGTCGCGCAGATTGCCGTCGCCATCGGACTGGCTGCCCTTGTCGTCGAAACCGTGGCCGATTTCGTGGCCGATCACGGCGCCGATGGCGCCGTAGTTGACCGCGTCGTCGGCGCGCATGTCGAAGAACGGCGGCTGCAGGATCGCGGCCGGGAACACGATTTCGTTCATCGTGCTGCGGTAGTAGGCGTTGACCGTCTGCGGCGTCATGCCCCACTCGGTATGGTCGATCGGCTTGCCGAGTTTTTCGATGTTGTAGTTGTAGGCGAAGGTCGATGCACGCATCGCATTGCCCACCAAATCGTCGCGCTTGATCGTCAGGCGCGAGTAATCGCGCCACTTGTCCGGATAGCCGATCTTCGGCGTGAACTTGGCCAGCTTGGCGCGCGCTTCCTTCTTGGTCGCAGGGCTCATCCACTCCAGGTTGTCGATCGACTGGCCGTAGGCGATGATCAGGTTCTTGACGAGTTGTTCCATGCGCGCCTTGCGCTCGGCCGGGAAATGCTCGGCCACGTACAGCTTGCCCAGTGCCTCGCCCAGCGTGCCTTCGACCGTCGAGACGCCACGCTTCCAGCTCGGACGCTGCTCGGCCACGCCGGTCAGCGCGGTGCCGTAGAACGCGAAGTTCTCGTCAACGAACGCCTTCGACAGGTACGGCGCGTATTCGCGCAGCAGCTGCCATTCGAAATACGACTTGAGCGTGGCCAGGTCGGTCTTGGCCAGCAGCGCATCGAAGCCCGTGAAGTAGCTTGGCTGGTTGACGATGATGGTGTCGATTTTGTTGCCCACACCGGCGGCGGCCAGTGCGCCTTTCCAGTCGTAGCCCGGCGCCAGCTTGGCGAGCTCGGCGACCGTCATCTTGTTGTAGCGCTTGACCGGGTCGCGGTTCTCGACCTTGGTCCACTGGACCTTGGCCAGGTCGGTCTCGAAGTCGACGATCGCCTTGGCCTGCGCGGCAGCGTTCTTTTCGCCAGCCAGCGCCAGCATCTTCTCGACGTGCACCTGGTACTTGGCGCGGATCTCGGCCAGCTTGGCGTCGTCCGCCTTCAGGTAGTAGTCGCGGTCGGGCATGCCCAGACCGCTCTGGCTGAGGTAGGTCGCGTGGCGGGTCGATTCGCGCATGTCCTGGCCGACGTAGATGCCGTACGGGCTGGCCACGCCGATCTTGCCCAGGTGAGCGGCCAGCGCCGGAATGCCCTTCTTGTCCTTGAGCGTGCGGATACGGGACAGTTCGCCCGTCAGCGGCTTGTAGCCAAGCGCTTCGCGGCGCGCATCGTCCATGAAACTGGCGTACAGGTCGCCGATCTTCTTCGCTTCGGTACCTGCCTTGGCACCGGTGTCCTTCTGCGCAGCCTCGATGATCGCCAGCAGTTGCGGCGTGGTGTCTTCGCGCAGCTTCATGAAGGTGCCCCAGCTCGAGCGGTCACCCGGGATCTCGGTCTCTTTCAGCCACTTGCCGTTCAGGTGCGTGAAGAAATCGTCCTGCGGACGCACGCTGTTGTCGATGTACTGGGTGTCGATGCCGGAGATGACGCCAGCCGGTGCGGCGGCGGTTGCCGGCGCTGCGCCGGCCGCAGGCGCGGCGTCGGCGGCCATGGCCGGTGCGGCGAAGGCTGCCGCCAGGGACAGGGTCAGGGTACTCAGGAGAAGTCGCTTCACGGGTAAGTCCTTGGTTGCTAAGTGTTCGCAGGGATAAACAACATCTGACCGGTCGCGCCTGCTGCGTGCCGGCAAAAGAACATTCTAGCGGGTGCACTTGCAACGGCGCTGGCCGTGGTGATTTTTTTACTTTTCGATACACGCAGGCAGGTGAATATCGCGTATGCATGTGTTGGAAGGTGACAACAAGGTGACATGGATAAAAAAAATCCCGCGGCAAGATAGCCGCGGGACAAGACCACTTCAAGAGTGGAGAGAGAGAAAAACTAGTCACGACTATAGGGGGGCACTGTTGTACCGGGCGCCACTCTTACATTTGCTTACCCTCGCTAACGGCATGTAACAAATCGCTATTCGGGCCATTTCATCCGATGTTCCGTATTTCGATAACGTTATGAGATATGGTGGGGGCCAGGGGGCCACCAACAACAGCGCGCGAACCGGTTTATACTCCGCTTGCGCAACCTCAGGCCGATCACAGCGCCTCGGGTTCCACGACCGGCGCGCGCTGCCACAATGGATCACATGGGTTCCACCTTCAAGAATGGCTGCCTGATCGGCCTGGGCATCGTTGCCGGCGTTGGCCTGACGATGCAGTTTTCCGCCCTCTCCTTCAAACCGTCGCTCGAATCGAGCATGCCGGTGGCCGAGTTGCGCGAACTGGCCGACGTCGTCGGCGTCATCAAGACCAGCTACATCGAACCGGTCGAAGACAAGGCCCTGCTGTCGCAGGCCATCACCGGCATGGTAGCGTCGCTCGATCCACACTCGGCCTACCTTGACGCCCGCGCGTTTCGCGAACTGCGCGAAGGCACTGAAGGCCGCTTCGTCGGCCTGGGCATCGAGATCAGCGTCAGCGAAGACGGCTACATCGAAATCATCAGCCCGATGGAAGATTCGCCCGCCTACCACGCCGGCATCAAGGAGGGCGACCTGATCACCCGCATCGACGGCCACCCGGTGCAGGGCACGCCGATCGACGATGCGATCAAGCGCATGCGCGGCGAACCGGGCACGCGCGTGACGCTGACGGTCGTGCGCAAGTCGGCGCCAGCGCCGCTCACCATCACCGTCGAGCGGCGCGAGATCGTCCAGAAAAGCGTCAAGGCAAAAATGGTCGAGCCGGGTTACGCATGGCTGCGTGTGGCGCAGTTCCAGGAGCCGACCGTGGACGACATGGCCGCCAAGCTGCAGGCGCTGTACCGCGAAGACCCCGACCTGAAAGGCCTGGTGCTCGACCTGCGCAACGATCCGGGCGGCCTGCTGCAGGGCGCGATCGGCGTGGCCGCTGCGTTCTTGCCGAACAACGCCGAAATCGTCTCGACCAACGGCCAGCTGGCCGACTCGCGCCAGCGCTTCTACGGCCGGCCCGAGTTCTACATGCTGCGCAGCGGCGCCGACCCGCTGGCGAGCCTGCCACCGGCATTCAAGAAGCTGCCGATGGTCGTGCTGGTCAATACCGGCTCGGCCTCGGCCTCCGAAATCGTCGCCGGGGCGCTGCAGGACTACAAGCGCGCCGCCATCCTCGGCAGCCAGACCTTCGGCAAGGGCTCGGTGCAGACGATCCGCCCGATCGGCGGCAATGCCGCCGTCAAGCTGACCACGGCGCGCTACTACACGCCGGCCGGGCGCTCGATCCAGGCGCGCGGCATCCTGCCCGATGTCCCGGTCGATGAGTATGCCGACGGCGACGGTCTGAACGCCCTGCGCATGCGCGAAGCCGACCTGCAACACCACCTGACCAATGGCGGCGGGGCCGAAGTCGCCACGCGCGACGATGACATCGAAGAGCAGATGCGGCTGTTGAACGCAGCGCGCCAGCGTAAACCACTCGATTACGGCAGCGCCGACGACTTCCAGCTGGCCCAGGCGCTGCGCCACCTGAAGGGCCAGCCGGTGGTGCTGTCTGGCCGCGCCAGCAGCACGACACTGGCGCGCCAGGGGCGCTGAAGGTATGGCGCTGCAGCCTGGCTGCCGCCCGGCTTTCTACCCGGCTTTCTGCCGATTCCCACGCTCGCGCCGAGCGTGTAGAATCGGCGCATCTTGCGGCCAAGCGGCCTTATTTTCCTTGAAAGTTTCCCGAACATGATACCTGTCGTCATCAGCGGCACCGGCCTGTTTACGCCGCCGCATTCCATCTCGAACGACGAGCTGGTGACCGCCTTCAACGCCTACGTCGACCTGCACAACGCCGAACACGCGACTGCCATCGCCGCGGGCGAGGTGACGGCGCTGGAGCCGTCGAGCAGCGGCTTCATCGAAAAAGCATCCGGCATCCAGTCGCGCTACGTGATGGAAAAGAGCGGCATCCTCGACCCGGCCCACATGACGGCGCGTATCGCCGACCGCCCGGACGACCAGATTTCGCTGCAGGCCGAGATGTGCGTGGCTGCCGCGCGCGAAGCGCTGGAGCGCGCCGGCAAACAGGCACACGACATCGACATGGTGCTGGTCGCCTGCAGCAATATGCAGCGCGCCTACCCGGCAATGGCGGTCGAAGTCCAGGAAGCGCTCGGCATCGACGGCTTCGGCTTCGACATGAACGTGGCCTGTTCGTCGGCCACGTTCGGCATCGCCACCGCGGTGGATGCGGTGCGCGGCGGGCGCGCCCGCGCGGTGCTGGTGCTGAACCCCGAAATCACCAGCGGCCACCTGAATTTCCGTGACCGCGACAGCCACTTCATTTTTGGCGACGCCTGCACCGCGATCATCATCGAGGCGCAAGCCACGGCTACCGGCGCGCACCAGTGGGAAATCCTGGACAGCCGCCTCAAGACCAGCTTCTCGAACAATATCCGCAACAACTTCGGCTTCATGAACCGCTTCGACGAAGCCGGCGTCGGCCTGCCGGACAAATTGTTCCGCCAGCAGGGCCGCAAGGTGTTCAAGGAAGTCTGCCCGATGGCGGCCGAGACGATCAAGGACACCCTGACTGCCGCCGGCTTGACAACCGATGACGTGGCGCGCTACTGGCTGCACCAGGCGAACCTGAACATGAACCTGCTGATCGTGCGCATGCTGCTGGGCCGCGATGCCGAACCAGGCGAAGCACCAGTGATCCTGGACAGCTACGCCAACACGTCGTCAGCCGGTTCGATCATCGCGTTCCACAAGTACCAGGATGATCTGGCGGCCGGCACCAATGGCGTGATCTGCTCGTTCGGCGCTGGCTACTCGATCGGCTGCGTGGTGGTGCGCAAGCTGTAAGCGCCAAGGTTACAAGCGCGCGGCCAGCACAAATCCTTCGCGGATCGCGCGCTTGGCATCGAGCTCCGCCGCCAGCGCGGCGCCGCCGATCTTGTGGAAACCTGGCCCGCTGCTGCCAGCTGCCTCGGCCGGCATCAGCTCGGCCAGGCTCTCCTGCCCCGCGCAGACCACCACGTTGTCCACCGCCAGCACGCGGGCCTGCCCACCGACGGTGATGTGCAGGCCCGCATCATCGATGCGGTCGTACTGCACACCCGCCAGCATCGTCACGCCGTTGCGCACCAGCGTTGCGCGATGCACCCAGCCCGATGTCTTGCCCAGCCCCGCACCCGGGCGCGTGCTCTTGCGCTGCAACAGCCAGACCTGACGCGGCGGATGCGGCGCCACCGGTGCCGTCAAACCACCCGCCGTGGCCACCATTGGATCGACGCCCCACTCGCCCATCCAGTGCGCGGGCGTCATTGGCAGCGGCACCTGCGGATCGTGCACGAGGAATTCCCCCATGTCGAACCCGATGCCGCCAGCGCCGATGATCGCCACGCGTGCGCCGACCGGGCGGCCATCGCGCAGCACATCCAGGTAACTGAGCACCATCGGATGGTCGATGCCGGGAATGGCCGGCTTGCGGGTGCGGATGCCGGTGGCGACGACGACCTCATCGAAGCCTTCGGCCAGCAAGGCCTCGCGCGTGACCACCGTATTCAGGCGCACGTCGACGCCAAGTAATACCAGGCGGCGTCCGAAATAACGGATCGTCTCGGCGAATTCTTCCTTGCCCGGCACGCGCATCGCGACATTGAACTGGCCGCCGATGCGGTCCAGTCCATCGAACAGCGTCACGCGGTGCCCCCGTTCGGCGGCCACCGTTGCGGCCGACAAACCGGCGGGGCCGGCGCCCACCACGGCAATGCGGCGCGGCTGCGCGGCCGGACGGATCACCAGTTCGGTCTCGTAGCAGGCGCGCGGATTGACGAGGCACGTGGCGCGCCTGTTCGAGAAGGTGTGGTCCAGGCATGCCTGGTTGCAGGCGATGCAGGTGTTGATCTCGTCGGCGCGGCCGCCCGCCGCCTTGTTCACGAATTCGGGATCGGCCAAAAACGGCCGCGCCATTGACACCAGGTCGGCATCGCCGCGCGCCAGCAAGGCTTCGGCCTCGTGCGGCATATTGATGCGATTCGAGGCCACCACCGGAATGCCCACCGCAGCCCGCAGGCGGCCCGCCACCTGCGCGAACGCGGCGCGCGGTACCGACGTGACAATCGTCGGAATGCGCGCCTCGTGCCAGCCGTAGCCGGTATTCAGGATTGTCACGCCGGCAGCCTCCAGCGCCTTGGCCACCAGCACCACCTCGTCCCACGTGTTGCCGCCGTCGACCAGGTCGAGCACCGAATGGCGGTACATCAGAATGAAGTCCGGCCCGACCGCAGCGCGGATGCGGCGCACGATCTCGACGGCCAGGCGCATGCGGTGTTCGATCGGTCCGCCCCACCCGTCCGTGCGGCGATTGGCGCGCGCGCACAGGAACTGGTTGAGCAGGTAGCCTTCGCTGCCCATGATTTCCACGCCGTCGTAGCCGGCCTTCTGCGCGAGCCTGGCGCAGCGCACGTAGGCGGCAATCGTCGACTCGATGCCGGATTCAGAAAGGGCCTTGGGCTTGAAGCGCGAGATCGGCGACTTCAGGTTCGACGCCGACACGACGAACGGCTGGTAGCCGTAGCGCCCCGCGTGCAGGATCTGCAGCACGATCTTGCCGCCCTCTTCGTGCACGGCGCGCGTGACGCGCCGGTGGTTCGGCACGTCACCAAGAAAATTGAGCGTGCCGCCGAACGGCAGCAGCCAGCCCTGGCGATTGGGCGAAATGCCGCCGGTGACGATCAGGCCGACGCCGCCGCGCGCGCGTTCGCGGTAGAACGCGGCGAGCTTGCCGTAGTTGTAGAAGCGGTCTTCGAGCCCGGTGTGCATCGAGCCCATGATCACGCGGTTCTTCAGCGTGGTAAAACCCAGGTCGAGCGGCGCGAGCAGGTGCGCGTAGGCAGAAGAGATAGTCATCGCGGCATTACACCGCGATTTTGTCGAGCCGTGCGTCTAAACACGGCTGGCGGGTGTTACGCGAGGTGGCTGTCGCGGTCGCGCAGCTCGGCGAAGCTCTCGATGCTGCCGATCTTGACGACGATCGGGTTCAGGCTCGCGCCCGGCGACATCGAGCGCCATGCGAACTGCCATTCTTTCTCGCGCGCCTGGCCCGCGCTCTTGGTGAACGCGGCGCCCAGCGGCGAACGGCTGCCGTATTCGATGGCGCCGTCGATGCCGGCCCAGTTGGGCAGCATGCGCTGCACGGCGCGGTGCAGGCGCTCGCCGAATTCTTCGCTATTGTGGATCACGAGGCACGCGTCGCTCGGCGTGATGATGTCGAACAGCGCCTTGTCCCAGGCGGTGGAAAACGACAGGTTCAGAAAGCCACCGCTGGGCTCGAGGCGAAACTGGCCAAGGCGCAGCGAATTTTCAAGTTCGGTGCGCAGTGCGTAGCGGTGCAGGGTCGGTGGGCGTTGGTAGTCGTGCATGGGGTTCTTTCTGGCCGCACCCGCCTTACGGCAGCGGTGCCGGCGGTTGCTGCATCATGATTTGCTGGTGCTGCATGCGCATGAAACGCGACGAGATGAAAATCTCGCGCAAAAAATAGACGAAGCTGCTGATCAGGGCCAGCATCGCCAGCACGAAGCTCGCGGCGATGTACTGGTCGAGCGGGATGCCGGTGGTGTCGCCCGCGAACAGCATCGCGATGACGACGCACACCAGCAGGCCGCAGGCGGTGCTGGAAGCAATCGCGAAGTTGATCAGGTGCGAACGCTGGTACAGCAGTTCGAGCTCGCTGGAAAACTCGGTGTTGGGGCTGACCTTGAGCCGGTCTTCGAGCACGCGCGTGCGGTCGATGATGCGGGCCAGCCGGTTGGTCAGCACGGTCAGTTTGGTGGCCACGCCGGTGAGTAAAAAAACGGGTGCGATGGCCAGCTGGATGACGTGGCCGATATCGCTGATCTGGATATTCATGAGAACGCGTTGATCTTGTTGTAGTGTGGGTCTGGCGTAGTTTAACAGCCGCCGCTCATTCGAAGCGCCGGTGGCGCTTGAACTGTTCGGTGGCCGCGACCAGTGCTCGCGCGATGCCTGTTTCGAGCGCGCCGTGGCCGGCGTCGGGAATCATCTGCAAGGTTGAACCCGGCCAGGCCCGATGCAGGCGCCAGGCCGACAGCGGCGGGCAGATCACGTCGTAGCGGCCCTGCACGATCACGGCCGGCAGATGCGCGATGCGCCCGAGGTCGCGCACCAGCTGGTCTTCGTCCAGGAACGCGCCGTTGACCATGTAGTGCGCCTCGAGCCGGCCCACGCCCAGGTCGAGCGTATCGCTGGCGGCTTCTTCGGGCTGCGGCAGCAGAAAGACGCGGCGGCCTTCGAAGCGGCTCCAGGCGCGCGCGGCCGGCCAGAACACATCCGGATCGTGGCACAGCAGGCGGCGCGCGTAGGCGCCCAGCAAATCATCGCGTTCTGCCAAAGGGATCGGCGCGACGAATTCGTCGTACAGCTCGGGATAGAACCAGCGCATGTCGTTGATGAACCAGTCGACTTCGGCGCGCGTGCACAGGAAGATCCCGCGCAGCACGAAACCCAGGCAGCGCTCGGGATGCGCCTGCCCGTAGGCCAGCGCCAGCGTCGAGCCCCACGAGCCGCCGAACACGAGCCATTGCTTGATGCCGAACAGCGCGCGCAGGCGCTCGATGTCGTCGATCAAGAGTTGCGTCGTGTTGTTGCGCCACTCGCCCAGCGGCGTCGATTTGCCGGCGCCGCGCTGGTCGAACAGGATCACGCGGTAGGCCGCGGGATCGAAAAAGCGGCGGTGCTGCGGCGACAGCCCGGCGCCCGGGCCGCCGTGCAGGAACAGCACGGGAATGCCATCCGGGTTACCGACTTCTTCCCAGTAGATCGTGTGCAGTTCGTCGACCGCCAGCATCCCGCTACGAAGCGGCTGGAGCGGCGGGAACAGCGACGGCGGCGTAGCTGGCATTGGGGGCTTTGACGGTCAGTGAATGGGAAAATCGATTGTAACGTACGGGCATGCGATGCAGAAGCAGACGGCGTGGTCACGCTGCCTGGCCGAGCACCCAGCCTTCCCAGCGCCGCATCTGCGCCTCAAGCGGCGGGCCTTCGGCGCGGTGGCCCTCGACCACGTCGAGCATGCCGCACAGGCCGACCAGCGCATCGAACTGGTCTTCGCCGCTGGCGTGGGCACTGAAGCCGTCACGGATCGCGGCCGCGAGACCCGGCGCCTGCGCGTGCCCCCGCTGCGCCAGCCAGTCGAACAATGGCGGCGCAACGGATGCGCGCCCGGCCTGGCTGCGCTTGCTCCACACGGGCCGGCGGCCAATGCCGAGCCGGTGGTAGGTGTCGCCCGGGTAGGTCTCGGCCACGATCGTGCGCTCGCCACCGAGCAGGTCGTGCAGCGCGCCGTCGAACGGCCACAGCGCGATGCGCGCACCCTGCGGCTGCAGCACTTCGCGCCAGCCGGCCAGCGCCGCCTTGCCGACCTGGTTGCCGCCCAGTGTCCAGAACAGGCTGCACGCGGCGGGACGCTGGTCGGTCTTGCGCTCGCAGGCGCGCAGCAGGTCGGCGGCATCGGCGTGGCCCAGGCCCGTCAGCAAGTGTTCACGCCGGCAGCCGCCGGGCCGGACCGGATAGAACGGCCGGTGGATGCCGATGTCGCTGCGGTCATCGCAGACATCGAACCAGCGCTCCCAGGCGCCGCTGCCGACGCTGGCCAGCAGCTCGGCAAAATTCGCCAGCCCCGTCGCCGCGCCATACGCCGCCGGCACGCCAATGGGAAAATCGACGCCCACCAGCACCGGGCCGGGCGCCTTTGAACGGGCCGCCAGCCGTTCCAGGAACGTGGCGGTCGCGCCGACCGGCTCGGGCACGCCGATCTGCCAGCCAGTGCCGGCGCCAGCGCCAGTGCCAGTGCCATCTTGCAGCGCCACCGCCATCCAGCGCTTGCCGGGGTGGATGCTCCAGTCGCAGTGCGCAATCACGCGCGGCAAGGAGCGTGACAATGCGCTTGTCACGTGGCCCTCAAAAGAAAAAAGCCGTGTCGCCACGGCTTTGCGATGCTATCCAGCGCCATCAAGACATGTGCTGGCCGCCGTTGATCGCGATATTCGCGCCCGTGACGAACGCCGCTTCATCCGACGACAGATACGCGACCAGGCCGGCGACTTCTTCGGGCTTGCCCAGGCGGCCCATCGGGATTTGCGGAATGATCTTGGTTTCCAGCACTTCGCTCGGGATGTCCATCACCATCTTGGTGCCGATATAGCCTGGCGAAATCGTGTTGACGGTCACGCCCTTGCGCGCGACTTCGAGCGCCAGCGCCTTGGTGAAGCCGTGCATGCCGGCCTTGGCCGCCGAGTAGTTGGTCTGGCCGAACGCACCCTTCTGGCCGTTGACCGACGAGATATTGATGATCCGGCCCCAGCCGCGCTCGACCATGCCGTCGCAGACCGGCTTGGTCATGTTGAAGACGGAGTCGAGATTGGTCTTGATCACGGCGTCCCAGTTGACCTTGTCCATTTTCTTGAACGTCATGTCGCGCGTGATGCCGGCGTTATTGACCAGCACGTCGACCGGGCCGACGTCGGCGATCACCTGGCGCACGCATTCCTGGGCCGCATCGTAGTCGGAAACGTCGCAGGCATAGGCCTTGAAATCGAAGCCCTGCTCGCGCATGGCGCCGAGCCAGCCCTCGACCTTCGTATTACCCGGCGAAAAAGTGGTGACGACCTGGTACCCCAGCGCGGCCAGCTTGATGCACACCGCTTCGCCCAGGCCGCCCATGCCGCCGGTTACTAACGCTACTCTAGCCATTGTCTTCTCCAGTTTTATTGTTGGTTGCTACTCGAAACCGGCGATGGCGCCGACGCCCGTCCTGGCCGCCCCCGCACATCACCGTGTTGGATACTGAGGGCGTCAGTCGCGTTCGATTGCCAGCGCCACGCCCATGCCGCCGCCGATGCAGAGGCTCGCAAGGCCCTTCTTGGCGTCACGGCGGATCATTTCGTGCAGCATCGTCACCAGGACGCGCGCGCCGGAGGCGCCGATCGGGTGGCCCAGCGCGATAGCGCCGCCATTGACGTTGATCTTGGACGTGTCCCAGCCCATTTCCTTGTTCACGGCAACGGCCTGGGCGGCAAAGGCTTCGTTGATTTCCATGAGGTCGAGGTCTTCATGGGTCCAGCCGGCCTTTTTGAGGCACAGCTGGGAGGCCGACACCGGGCCCATGCCCATGATCGCCGGGTCCAGCCCGGACGACGAGTAGGCCTTGATGCGCGCCAGTGGCGTCAAGCCCAGCTCGCGCGCTTTCGATGCGCTCATCATGATCACGGCGGCGGCGCCGTCGTTCAGGCCCGACGCATTGCCAGCGGTGACGCTGCCTTCTTTATTGAAGGCGGGCCGCAGGCTGGCCAATGCTTCGATCGTGCTGCCCTGTTTTGGATACTCGTCGGTATCGAAGACGGTGGTGCCTTTTTTGGAGACGATCTCGATCGGGATGATTTCGTCCTTGAAGCGGCCTTCTTTCTGGGCGGCTTCGGCCTTGAGCTGCGACTGCAGCGCGAATTCATCCTGCTCGGCGCGCGAAATCTCGTACTTGCGCGCGACGTTTTCCGCCGTCACGCCCATGTGGTACCCGTTGAACGAATCCCACAGGCCATCATTGATCATGGTGTCGACCAGCTTGGCGTCGCCCATGCGGAAGCCGTCGCGCGAACCGGACAGCACGTGCGGCGAGGCGCTCATGTTTTCTTGCCCGCCGGCGATGACGATGTCGGCGTCGCCGCAGCGGATGGCCTGCGCGGCCAGGTGGGTGGCCTTGAGGCCGCTGCCGCAGACCTTGTTGATGGTGTAGCCAGGGACCATTTCGGGCAGGCCGGCCTTGATGAGAGCCTGGCGCGCCGGATTTTGCCCGACACCGGCGGTAAGCACCTGCCCCATGATGACTTCGCTGACAGCGGCAGGATCGATGCCGGTCTTGTCCAGCAGGTGCTTGATGACTTGTGCGCCGAGTTCGGCGGCGGGGATCTTGGCGAGCGTGCCGCCGAATTTACCAACTGCGGTGCGGCCAGCGGCCACGATGACGACGTCTTCCATTTCATTCTCCGTTCAACCGGCCTGAGACCGGCATTATTCAGGACTTCCCTGGGACGGGGCGCAGCTTTGTCGGGTGCGGTGCCCATGCGCATGGGAATAGTGAAGCCCCAACCGCCCGGACTGCCATAAAAAATAGCAACGAGGATCGGGGGTCGAGGAACCCATGCTGATCTTTAAGCACTGGCAATCTTAGCAGTTTATTCATCGAAAACAAGGTCGCAAGCGCCAGGGTTTGATGTAGAACAGAACTTAATTTCCAACTCGATGCATGTTCAATTGCCACTAGGAATGATGCGTGCGCTTCTGTCCTTTTCTACAATTTTCACAGTAGAATGCACAAGCGCAATGCCAACCACTCTGTTTTATGCCCAAGACCACGCTTCCCATCGAGATCAAGATTTCCACGGTCGTCGCCATTTCGACGATCCTGCACTCGGCAGACCTCGAGGCGATCGATTCCGCACTGGCCTCGATGACGGGCGGCGTGTCGGATTTTTTCGAGGATGAGTTTGCGGTGATCGACGTGAGCGCCTTCACCTCGAGCGCCTGGACGATCGACTGGGCCGCCATCGTGGCGCTGCTCAAGAAATACCGCCTCAACGCTGTTGCCGTACGCGGCGCCAGCCCGTTGATGATCGACGCGATCCGGGCCCAGGGCCTGGCGCTGGACGATGGCTCGGGCGGCGTACACGCCGGTGGCCACGCCACGCCGCCCCCGCTCGTGGTGCATGCGGCAGCCGCGCCCGTACCCGAGCCAGCCCCGGCGCCAGCCGCGCCCGCGCCAGAACCAGCCCCGGCTCCGGCCGCCAGCCAGCCGGGCGCGCCCGCCCTGGCGCCGCTGGTGATCGACACCCCGGTGCGCGCCGGCCAGCGCATCTATGCACGCGGTACCGACCTGATCGTGACCGCCGTGGTCAACAATGGCGCCGAACTGATCGCCGATGGCAGCATCCATGTCTACGCGCCGCTCAATGGCCGCGCGCTGGCTGGCGCCTCGGGCAATGCCGACGCGCGGATCTTCGCGCTGTCGATGCAGCCCGAACTGGTCTCGATCGCCGGCGTCTACCGCACGTTCGACGAAGGCTTCCCGACCGACCTGGCGCGTCAGCCGACGCAGATCCGGCTCGTCGGCGACCGGATCGATATCCAGTCGCTCGCGGCGCCATCGCGCGCCTGACCGTTCGAATTGAACAGATACTGTAAAGGACTTATTTGTGGCACGAATTATTGTTGTGACGTCCGGCAAGGGCGGTGTTGGCAAGACGACCTCGAGCGCCAGCTTCGCTTCCGGGCTGGCCATGCGTGGCCACAAGACCGCCGTCATCGACTTCGACGTCGGCCTGCGCAACCTCGACCTGATCATGGGTTGCGAGCGCCGTGTGGTGTATGACCTGATCAACGTCGTCAATGGCGAAGCGACCCTGAACCAGGCGCTCATCAAGGACAAGCACTGCGACAACCTGTTCATCCTGCCGGCATCGCAGACGCGCGACAAGGACGCCCTGTCCGAAGAAGGCGTCGAGCGCGTGATCAACGACCTCGTCAAGATGGAATTCGAATTCATCATCTGCGATTCGCCGGCCGGCATCGAGCACGGCGCGCTAATGGCGCTGACCTTCGCCGACGAAGCTATTGTCGTGACGAACCCCGAAGTGTCGTCGGTGCGCGACTCGGACCGCATCCTGGGCATCCTGCAGGCCAAATCGCGCCGCGCCCAGAGCGGCTCGGAGCCGGTCAAGGAACACCTCCTGATCACCCGCTATTCGCCAAAGCGCGTCGACGCCGACGAAATGCTGTCGTACCAGGACGTCCAGGAAATCCTGCGCATTCCGCTGATCGGCATCATTCCGGAATCAGAATCGGTGCTGCACGCATCGAACCAGGGCAACCCGGCGATTCACTTCAAGGGAACCGACGTGGCCGAAGCCTATGAAGACGTGGTCGCGCGCTTCCTGGGCGAAGAACGCCCGCTGCGCTTTACCAGCTACGAAAAGCCAGGGTTGTTCCAGCGTATCTTCGGAGCCAAGTGAGATGGCACTGCTATCCTTTCTCTTCCCCGAAAAAAAGAAGAGCGCGACAGCTGCCAAGGAACGCCTGCAGATCATCATCGCGCGCGAACGCACCAACCGTGCCGGGCCGGACTTCCTGCCTGCCCTGCACCAGGAGCTGATCGCGGTGATCTCGAAGTACGTCAAGGTCAATCCGGACGACATCAAGGTGTCGCTCGACCGCCAGGGCAACCTGGAAGTGCTCGATGTGAACGTGGTGCTGCCGGATAATTGAACGTGCGCACCCGTGAACGACAAAGCCCGCTTCGCGCGGGCTTTGTTTTGGGCGGTCATCTTTTGTGGTGAGGACTGGTTCGTTGAACGCGTGGGCGGCATAGCCGCCCACCCTACGAGCAGACGATTGTTTCAGGGCCGTAGGGTGGAAGGGTTCCCCTTCCACGCGTTCAACGAACCCAAATACGCCACAGCAGCAGGGTGGACGGGTTTCCCGTCCACGCGTTCAACGAACGTCAATGCGCCACAAAATCGTTAAGTCAAATGCCCGGCCAGCGTTACATCACCAGCAGCGGCGCCTTCGCCGTGCCGCTGGTCGCGCCCACGGCATCGTCGTCCTCGGCCACGTTGTGGTCGATCCCGGCGTTTTCGAGCTCGCGCGCCACGGCCACGCACGCTTCAACGTGCTGCGTCCCCATCCGCTTGAACAGCGTATAGCCGATGGCGGCTGACGCGATCTGGCCGGCGATCGGCACCATTTTCGCGCTCGACTTGACGGCCATCCGGCCCGCCACGCGCTGGAACAGGCGCAGCACCACGCCGCGCGTGACCAGCTTGCCGACCAACATGCCGCCGACTGACGCCGCTGCCTTATAGGCAATGATGCGCAGGCGCGGGTTCAGGCGCTCGATCTGCTTCTGCGTCAGGCCGAATTCGGCGTTGACTTCATCGACCAAGGACGCAAAACCGGTAATATCGGCCAAAAGATCCAGGCCTGGAATCGGCACGGCCGCCACCGCTGCCGACATCGCGGCGCGCTTTTTGACCAATGCCAGGCAACGCAGGCGCGTGGCCTCGACTTCCGGGCCACTGACGGGCACGCGGTCTTCAGGAACAGTCACATCTTTGCGTCGAAACAACATAATCTCACCCTTTTCGTTATTCAGATTTCATCTGAAATCCAGTGTACCCCCATGACATGACGCCGTACGTGGTCCCTTTAACACAACAGTTGCAACAAGAAGCGAAAAAACAGTATTTACCCTTAGCACTATTTTGTAAAAGTCTGCTATATTCATTTTTAACCTTGTAGGAGTCTTCCTACAGTGCAAACTTTCACACTCGTCCTATCATGAAGATCGCTGTTCTGGAGCAAGACCGCCCGCAAGCCGACCTGATTTGCCAGGTCCTCAGTGCTGCCGGCCACAACTGCCAATCGTTTGACAGCGCCCGCGACCTGCTCGCGCAACTGCGCAAGGATAGCGCCGACATGCTCGTGATGGACTGGAACGTTCCGGATATGGATGGCGCCGAAGTACTGCGCCGCGCCAAGGAAAAGCTGGCGTCGCAGGCGCCGACGATGTTCTTGGTCGGCAATAACGCAGAAGACGACATCATTGCCGGCGTCAACGCCGGCGCCGACGATTACCTGATCAAGCCGCTGCGCCGCGGCGAACTGGTCTCGCGCGTGTCGGCTCTGCTGCGCCGCGCCTACCCGTCGCAAAACAGCGCCGAGCAGCTGCAGTTCGGCCCGTACACCTTTGAAACACGCCCGGGCCGCCTGCTCAAGGACGGCTCCGTCATCGACGTGACGCAGAAGGAATTTTCGCTGGCACTGCTGTTCTTCCGTAACATCGGCCGGCCGCTGTCGCGTGCCTACATCCACGAGTCGGTCTGGGTCCGCGAGAATGACGTGCCGTCGCGCACGATGGACACGCACGTGTCGCGGGTGCGCAATAAGCTGCATCTGCGCCCCGAGAATGGCTTTCGACTGGTGCCCGTCTACAGCTATGGTTACCGCCTGGAAAAACTAGGCGCCTGACCCGGCTTCTGAAGCCCTGCCCCCATGAGGGTATAATGACCGCAGTCATTCACCCTCTACCCTCCCCAGAATGCAACTTCTCGCCGTTGGCCTGAACCACACGACCGCTCCGGTCTCGCTGCGCGAGCAGCTGGCGCTCGCCCCCGACCAGATCGGCACGGCGGTGCAGTCGGCGCGCGGCTGGTTTGCGCGCAATGGTTCTACGGGCAATGAAGAAGCGGCAATTCTGTCGACCTGCAACCGCAGCGAATTGTATGCGGCCACCAGCCTGCCCGACCCGCTCGACGCGTCGGCGCAGTTTCTGGCCCATTATCACGCGCTGAACTACGCCGAGCTGCGCCCCCACCTGTACCTGCTACCGCAGGACGACGCCGTGCGCCACGCGTTTCGCGTCGCCTCGGGGCTCGATTCGATGGTGCTGGGCGAGCCGCAGATCCTGGGCCAGATGAAGGACGCCGTGCGCACCGCTGACGAAGCCGGCGGCCTGGGCACGTATCTGCACCAGATGTTCCAGCGCACCTTCGCCGTGGCCAAGGAAGTGCGTTCGAGTACCGAGATCGGCGCGCACAGCGTGTCGATGGCCGCCGCCGCCGTGCGCCTGGCGCACCGCATCTTCGACCGCATCGCCGACCAGCACGTGCTGTTCATCGGCGCCGGCGAAATGATCGAACTGTGCGCGGCGCACTTCTCGGCGCAGAACCCGAAATCGGTCACCATCGCCAACCGCAGCATGGAACGGGGCGCGTTGCTCGCCAGCCGCTACAACGGGCGTGCGGTCGGCCTGGCCGAGCTGCCTGACTGCCTGCACCAATTTGACATCGTGATCTCGTGCACCGCCTCGACGCTGCCGCTGATCGGCCTGGGCATGGTCGAGCGGGCGGTCAAGGCGCGCCGCCATCGCCCGATGTTCATGGTCGACCTGGCCGTGCCGCGCGATATCGAACCCGAAGTCGCGCGCCTGGACGACGTGTTCCTGTATACGGTCGACGACCTGGCCCAGGTGGTGCAGACCGGCATGGAAAGCCGCCAGGCCGCCGTGCGCCAGGCCGAAGCCATCATCGAAACGCGCGTCGAGTCGTTCATGCACTGGGTGGGCGACCGCGCCGTGGTGCCGGTGATCCGCGACCTGCACGAGTCGAGCGAGGTGCTGCGCCTGGCCGAACTGGAACGCGCACGGCGCATGCTGGCGCGCGGCGACGATGCCGACGCCGTGCTCGAAGCCCTGTCCCGTGGCCTGACCGCCAAGTTCCTGCATGGCCCGCAACAGGCCCTGCACCATGCCCAGGGCGATGAACGCGCGCGCCTGGCCAGCCTGCTGCCGCAGCTGTTCCGCGGTCGCCGTTAGCGCACCTGCTCTCCGGCGGCCTGCCCGCCCGCGCCGTGCCTGGCGCCTCTCTGCTGTAATCCGGCCGCAACCCGTGGCCTGTCCGATTCCTTTCATCCTTGATACCGCCCATGAAACCTTCCATGCTCTCCAAGCTGGACCAACTTGCCAACCGCCTGGTCGAGCTGGACGAACTGTTGATGACCGAAGGCGTGACCGCCAATATGGACAGCTACCGCAAGATGACGCGCGAGCACGCCGAGCTCTCGCCGCTGGTGGCCGTGTACCGCCAGTACGAAAGCGCGCTGGCCAATACCGCCGAAGCGCAGGACATGCTGCAGGACCCGGAAATGAAGGACTTCGCGCAGGAAGAAATCGAAGCAGCCAAGGTCCGCATGGCGGATCTGGAGCAGGAACTGCAAAAGATGCTGCTGCCGAAGGACGCCAACGACGAGCGCAATATCTTTCTCGAGATCCGCGCCGGCACGGGCGGTGACGAATCGGCCCTGTTCGCGGGCGACCTGCTGCGCATGTACACGCGCTTTGCCGAGCGCAATCGCTGGCAGGTCGAGATGGTGTCCGAGTCGACCTCGGACCTGGGCGGCTACCGCGAGGTGATCGTGCGCGTCGTCGGCAACGGCGCCTACTCGAAGCTGAAGTTCGAGTCGGGCGGCCACCGCGTGCAGCGCGTGCCGGCCACCGAGACGCAGGGCCGCATCCACACGTCGGCCTGCACGGTGGCGGTGATGCCCGAGGCCGACGAAGTCGAAGACGTCGACATCAACCCGGCCGACCTGCGCATCGACACCTACCGCGCCTCGGGCGCCGGCGGGCAGCACATCAACAAGACCGATTCGGCCGTGCGCATCACCCACCTGCCGACTGGCCTGGTGGTCGAATGCCAGGACGACCGCAGCCAGCACAAAAACAAGGCGCAGGCGATGAAAGTGCTGGCCGCGCGCCTGAAGGACGCCCAGCTGCGCGAGCAGCAATCGAAGGAAGCAGCCACGCGCAAGAGCCTGATCGGTTCGGGCGACCGCAGCGAACGCATTCGCACCTATAACTTCCCGCAAGGGCGGCTGACCGACCACCGCATCAACCTGACGCTGTACAAGCTCGATTTCATCATGGATGGCGACCTGAGCGATCTGACCAATGCGCTGGCGTCGGAGCACCAGGCCGAGCAACTGGCGGCGCTGGGCGACTAAGGCCGCTTTAAGTTGCCAGATTGAAAATAGCGGGAAGCTGCCGATAACGTTTGTGCGAAAATGGGCGCTCCCGATTCAGCCCACGATCGCGCCGCTTCCGCTCCCACGCCGAGAAAACCACCCATCATGCAACCTACCAATCGCCAGGCCCTGTTCATCATCTCCTTCATCAGTTTTGCACTGGTCGGCTTTGCCCTCTATCTGCAACACAGCCTGGAAATGCGGCCTTGCCCGCTGTGCGTGATCCAGCGGTATTGCTTCCTCGGCATCGGCCTGGCTGCCCTCGTCGGCGCGTTCACCGGCAAGATCGGCGGCAGCGTCGTGGTTGCGCTGGTCGCTGCCGTCGGTGGCCTGGTCACGGTCGGCAAGCACCTGTACGTGATCGCCAACCCCGGTTTCTCGTGCGGCATCGATCCGATGGAAACCATGCTCAACAAGATCCCGACGGCCGAATACCTGCCATGGCTGTTCCGCGCCGATGGCTTGTGCGAAGGCGCGACCGACAAGGTGCTGGGCCTGGCAATTCCACAATGGTCGGCCGTCTGGTTCGTGATCCTTACCGTGCTGCTGGGCTGGGTGCTGATGCGCCAGCTGCGCCGCGCCAACGCATGATCGAGGCCGGCGTCACCCTGGCCCAGGCGCGCCTGGCGCTGCCGCTCGATGCGCTGGAAAACCGCATCCTGCTCTGCCATGCATTGCACCTGCCGCGCGTGGCGCTGATCACGCAATCCGAGCGCGAGCTGACCACCTCCGAAGCAGCGTTGCTCAATGGCCTCATTGAGCGGCGCCTGGCTGGCGAACCGATCGCCTATATCACCGGTGAACGTGAATTCTTCGGGCTGCCGTTCAAGGTCACGCCGGCCGTGCTGATTCCGCGGCCCGATACCGAACTGCTGGTCGAGCTCGCGCTCGAACGCCTGGCGCCGCAGGCGCGCCTGCTCGACATGGGCACCGGCAGCGGCGCCATTGCCGTCGCCGCCGCCCACACCCGGCCCGACCTGGCCGTGACCGCCCTCGACGTCAGCGACGACGCCCTGGCCATCGCGCGCATGAACGCTAGTGCCAACGGCGCGCGCGTGCACTTCGTGCGCAGTGACTGGTTTGCCGGATTGGGCGATGCGCGTTTCGACCTGATCGCCTCGAATCCCCCCTACATCGTGGCCGGCGACGTACACCTGAGCGAAGGCGATCTGCGCTTCGAACCGGTGGATGCGCTGACCGACCATGCCGATGGCCTGTCCGACCTGCGCCAGATCGTCGAGGGTGCCGGCGCGTATCTGGATGCTGGTGGCTGGCTGCTGCTCGAACACGGCTACGACCAGGCCGGCGCCGTGCGCGCACTGCTGACGGCGCGCGGCTACGGCGACGTGCAAAGCTGGCGCGACCTGGCCGGCATCGAACGCGTCAGCGGTGGCCGGCGCGGCGCGTAAGGCGCGCCCGCCCGTCAATGGACTTGTTAAAATGACCAGTCCCGTCAACGGAGAGCGCATGCGCATCCTGTTTGCCTCACTTGCTTTGCTAGTGCCGCCGGTCTGCGCCGCCGCGGCCGCGCCCGCTGTTCCTCCCGCTGTGCAGGCGGCCAGTCCAACCGAAACACCGGCAACGCAGGCGGCCCAGCTGTTCGAGCGCGACTGGCAGTGGCAACTGCGCCACGCGCCCGAACGCGCCACGGCCCTGGGCGAGCACCGCTACAACGCTTATCTGACCGACACCTCGCTGGCTGCGCGCGCGCAGGCGATCGAGCACGAGCGCGCCATGCTGACCGCGGCCCGTGCGATCGAGCGCAGCGCGCTGTCGAGCCAGGACGGGCTGTCGCTCGACCTGTTCAGCGCCGACAAGCAGCGTGCACTGGCCGGCGCCGCCTTGATGCCGTTCGATCCGCAACCGCTCACCGCCTACGACGGCCTGCACGTACAACTGCCGCGCCTCGTGGCGCAGATGCCGTTCATGAGTGACGCCGACTACCAGACGTATCTGGCGCGCCTGCAAGCGCTGCCGGCCCACGTCGATGGCCTGATCGAGCAGTTGCGCGCCGGCCGCCAAGCCGGCTGGACCACGCCGAAGGCGGCGCTGGCACCGGTGCCGGACGCCTTGCGCGTGCTGCGCGAGGGCCTGCAGGATGGTCCGCTGGGCGCGCCGTTCAAGCGCATCCCCGCAACGATCGCGCCCGAGAGCCGCGAGGCATTGCGCGCTGCAGGTGCGGCCGCGCTGGCCAATACCGTCGCGCCCAGCCTGCGCACGCTCGAAACATTCCTGCGCCAGGACTATCTGCCAAGTGCGCGCGCGACGATCGGCGCGAGCCAGCAAGCCGGCGGCGCGGACTGGTACGCCTTCTTGGTACGCACCAGCACCAGTACGGCGCTCACGCCGGCCCAGGTGCATGCGCTGGGCCTGCAGGAAGTTGCGCGCCTGCGCGCCGCGATCGAGGCATTGATTCCGCGCACCGGTTTCCGGGGCGGCTTTGCGGAGTTCATCGTGTTCGCGCGGAGCGACCGGCGCCTGTATTTCACGGATCCGAACGCCCTGCTGGACCGCTACCGGCGCACGCTGGCGCTGGCCCAGGCACGTCTTGGCCGCGTGGTCAGCAGCGTGCCGGCGGCCGGCATCGTCGTCAAGCCGATGGGGCCAGGCAGCAGCGGCCAGCCGGCCGCCTACTACGAGGCCGGCAGCGCCCAGCGCAGCGCCGCACTGGTGGTCGACAATGTGCGGCTGGACGCGCGGCCGATGTGGCAGGTCGACACCATCGCGCTGCACGAAGCGGTGCCCGGCCACCACCTGCAGGTGGCGCGTGCGCAGGAACTCGCGCTGCCCGCGTTTCGCCGTTACGGCTGGTACGACGCGTTCGGCGAAGGCTGGGCGACTTACGCCGAAGGCCTGGGTCCGGAGATCGGCTTGTTCAAGGACCCGTTCTCGCTGTTCGGGAACCTGAACGAAGAGATGTTCCGCGCTGCGCGGCTGGTGGTCGATACCGGTATCCACACGCTGGGCTGGTCACGCCAGCAGGCGATCGATTACCTGACCGCGAACACGGCCAATCCGCCGGCGGACAACGAGGCGGAGGTCGATCGCTATATCGCCCGCCCGGCGCAGGCGCTGAGCTACAAGATCGGCCAGCTGCGCATCCTGGCGCTGCGCAACAAGGCGCGCGCGGCGCTGGGCGCCAGGTTCGATGCGCGGCGTTTTCATGATGCGGTGCTGGGCAACGGTGCGCTGCCATTGAACGAACTGGAACGCCAGGTCGAGCGCTGGATCGCTGCACCGGACACGCCGGTCTCGGCGCCGATGCTGGAAGCGCCGCGGGATGACACGTTCAATGCCGAATTCGAATCCGTTGTCCCGGTGCTTGAACCGGTGTTTGAATTTGACTTCACGTTCGACGGCGAAGTTCCGCCCGGTCTTGAACCGGGTCCGGCGCCCGATTTTGTACCGCCTGCCAGACCCGCGCCGCCGCCCGCCGCGCCGTCGTACCGGGCGCCGCCCTGGCGCGAATGATGAGCGCCCGAACGTGGAGTCCGATTTTCGGTTAATCTCTGCACCAGCCGAAACAGGCAGTATAAGAAAGGAAACACCGTGTCGAACCAATTCAACCGCCGTCTGGCCCTGCTGGGCGACGACGAACACCGCGCCTTGCTGGGCCAGGGCCTGCGCGGCATCGAGCGCGAAACGCTGCGCGTGGATGCTGCCGGCCAGCTCGCGCGTACCCCGCATCCCCCTGCCCTCGGTTCGGCACTGACGCACCCCAGCATCACCACCGACTACGCCGAAGCACTGATGGAATTCATCACCCCGGTCGAGCACGATATCTCGCTGGCGCTGCACCGTCTCGATGCGATCCACCGCCATGCCTACACCAAGCTGGGCGACGAAATGCTGTGGGGCATGTCGATGCCGGGCGAACTGCCGCCCGAAGAAGAGATCGAGATCGCCTACTACGGCACCTCGAATATCGGCCAACTGAAGCACGTGTACCGGCGCGGCCTGGCGCTGCGCTATGGCAAGGCGATGCAGTGCATCGCAGGCATTCACTACAATTACTCGCTGCCGGAAAAGCTGTGGCAGGTGTTTGCCCAGGACGAAGGCATCGTCGAAGAACGCCGTCATGCGCTGCGCGATTTCCAGTCCGAGAGCTATATCGCGATGGTGCGCAACTTCCGCCGCTATTCGTGGCTGCTGATGTACCTGTTCGGCGCCACGCCGGCGCTAACCACGAGCTTCCTGCGCGGCCGCCCGCACGCGCTCGAAACGCTGTCCGATGACACGCTGTACCTGCCGTACGCGACCAGCCTGCGCATGAGCGACCTCGGTTACCAGAACGATGCGCAGTCGGGCCTGCGCCCGCACGAGAACAGCCTGGAAAGCTACGTCACCAGCCTGATGGACGCGGTCAATCGCCCCTATCCGCCGTACCAGGAACTGGGCACCAAGAAAGACGGCGAGTGGATCCAGCTGTCGACCAATGTGCTGCAGATCGAAAACGAGTACTACTCGACGATTCGCCCCAAGCGCGTGATCCGCACCGGCGAGCGTCCGGTACAGGCCCTGTGCAACCGCGGCGTGCAGTACATCGAGGTGCGCTGCATGGACGTGGATCCGTATGAGCCGGTCGGCATCTCGCTCGAGACGGGCCGCTTCCTGGACGCGTTCCTGCTGTTCTGCGCCCTCGAAGAAAGCCCTTTGATCAGCGACCATGACAGCGCCATGCACGCCCGCAATTTCGCGCGCACGGTCAAGGAAGGCCGCCGGCCCGGCCTGACGCTGACGCGCGACGGCCTCGAAGTGCCGCTTGCGACCTGGGCGCTCGAGCTGATCGAGCGCATCCGGCCCGTGGCGGCGCTGCTCGACGACGGGCACAACGAAGGTGAGGTGCACGCTGCCTCGCTGGGCCGCCAGAAAGCCAAGATCGAGGATCCGGCGCTGACGCCATCGGCACGCGTGCTGGAAGAAATCCGCGCGCTGGGCTCGGCCGCGGCGTTCGGCCTGCAGCAAAGCACGCTGCATGCGGCGTCATTCCGCGACAGCCCGCTGATGCCGGCCGAAGAAATGCTGTTCGACGAAATGGCCGCGGTTTCGATCGCCGACCAGATGATCATCGAGCAAACCGATACCGGCAGCTTCGATGCCTTCGTTGCGGCGTACAACAGCAGTACGCTGTGCGGCAATAACTGAGACTGCAGCCCCCGCCTCACCTGCTCCGACGCACGAGGACCACTTGCTCACGTTTTATAACGAACACCATGCCCAGCATGACGGCCGCGCCGCAATCGGGCGCGGCGAGCTGGCGTCGTGTCCGGAACAACCCGAGCGCGTGGCGATGGTGTTGAAAGAGTGCGACCGGCGTGGCCTGGGCGCCATCGTCACGCCGCACGGCGTGCCCCTGATGACGCTCGAGCGCGTGCACAGCCCGCGCTACCTGCACTTCCTGCGCACGGCCTGGAGCGAATGGCTCGCGCTCGATCCGGCCAACGCCGGCAAGGATGCGTTTCCTGCCGTGTGGCCCGTGCGCACGCTGCGCAGCGACATCGAACCCGAGAACTTCGGTGCCCGCCTGGGCCTGTACTCGATGGATTGCGGCACGCCGCTCACTGCCGGCACCTGGGTCGCGGCCAAGACCGGCGCCGACTGCGCCGTCAATGCCGCCCACGCCTTGCAGCGCGGCGAGCGCGGCACCTTTGCGCTGACGCGCCCGCCCGGCCACCACGCCGGCAGCGACTTCTTCGGCGGCTCGTGCTTTCTGAACAACGCAGCGCTGGCGGCCCAGCACCTGCTGGACGACGGGCGCGCGCGCGTCGCCATCCTCGACCTTGACTACCACCACGGCAACGGCACCCAGAGCATTTTCTATGGCCGCAGCGACGTGCTGTTCATCTCGATCCATGCCGATCCACGCGTCGCCTACCCGTTCTACCTGGGCCACGCCGACGAAACCGGCAGCGGCGCAGGGGTCGGCTACACGATGAACCTGCCGCTCGCACCGGGCAGCAGCAGCGCCACCTGGTTTGCAGCGCTGGAAACCGCGTGCGTGAAGATCGCCATGACGCGCCCGCAGGCGCTCGTGGTGTCGCTGGGCGTCGACACCTTCGCCCATGGCAACGACCCGCGCTTCCATCTGCACGGCGGCGACTTCCTGCGCATCGGCGAGCGCATTGCGCACCTGGGTTTACCGACCGTGTTCGTTTTCGAAGGTGGGGCCACGAGCCCGGAACTGGGCATCCATACCGTCAACGTACTCGAAGGCTTCGAGACCGCCGCCGAATAGCGCACTCCCGCTCCATTTTTTCATTCACCCGTATCTGCCCATGACCTCCCCGAGCACCATCGACTGGCAATTCTCCCGCTTCGCCGACCTGACCCCGTTCGACCTGTATGACGTGCTGGCCGCGCGCCAGAATGTCTTCATTCTGGAGCAGACGTGCCTGTACCCGGACATCGATGGTTACGACCTCGAGGCGCACCACCTGCTCGGCTGGCGCGACGTGGACGGCAAGCGCCAGCTGGCCGCCTACCTGCGCGTGCTGGCGCCGGGCGCGAAGTACGACGAGATGTCGCTTGGCCGCGTCGTCACCACGCCGGCTGCACGCGGCAGCGGCGCCGGCCGAGCGCTGCTCGACCAGGGCATCGCCCATGCCGAAGCGCTGCACCCGGGCCACCGCATCCGCATCGGCGCCCAGCAATACCTGGAGCGCTTTTATGCGAGCTTCGGCTTCCAGACGGTGTCGGCGCCGTACGACGAAGACGGGATCATGCACATCGACATGCTGCGCTAGGCGCCTTTATACCTGTCAGGATGCTGCCAGACGGCCGGCGCCAAGCAGGATGACGGCGCCGGCGAGCAACAGCCAGGCGGGTGGTTCATGGTTCACCATGGGCTTGGTGATGGCAACGACGCAGGCAGGCGCCACCAGGGCCGGTGCGGGCATGGTGGTGTTAGATGAGGGCAGGACAAGGAACGGTAACGCGCCGAGGATCGGCAGGAAAGGCGGCATGGCGGGCTCGCGGCAACAAAGTCCCGAGCATCGCCGATGGGCAAACGCCGCCCGTGCGCCCGATCAGCCGTGCGCACCGCCTCTGGCGTGGATGCCACACAGACGATGACCAGGGCACGTCCAGCCAACAAACCAGGTAGGGTGGGCGGGTTTGCCGTCCACGCGTTCAACATGCGTGGCTTACTCGACCTTGTTGAGCGTCACTTCAAACACCAGGCCCGCATTCGCCGGGATCGGTCCGCGGCCGGCCGCGCCATAGGCCAGCGCTGCTGGAATCAGTAGCGTGCGCTTGCCGCCGACCTTCATGCCCGTCACACCCTGGTCGAAGCCGGTAATCGTATCGCGGCTGCCCACGGTGAACGCAAATTCGCTGGCTTCCTGGCGCGTGCCCTTGAAGTCGCTCGCCGTCGCGCTGTACAGCCACAAGGTGTAGGCAACGGTGGCGCGCTTGCCGGCGACGGCTTCGGCGCCGGTGCCAACGACGTTGTCGGTTTTGGTCAGGGCAGCGGGGCTGCTCACGGCCGGCTGGGCGGGCGAATCATCGCTGCCACCGCCGCAGGCGCTCAGGGCGAGCATGGCGGCAAAGGCGGCGATCAGGGGGCGCTTCATCATGGGACATCCTTGACTGAAAAATTACACGAAATAGGTACGAGAAACCGGGTATTACGAAAGCTCGTACCTTATCGAATCAGCCACATGAAACTGTCCCGACTTTGTCTGAAAATTGTAGTTAAGCAAATTTTCGCGCATCAAATTTCGATTTGCGTGCCCAGCTCGATCACGCGGTTGGTCCGGATCTGATAGTAGTCGGCCGCGCTGCGGGCATTGCGCGACATCGCCACGTACAGGTGCTCGCGCCATGGCGCCATGCCGCCGCCCGGGGCCGAGATCACGGTCTGGCGCGCAATGAAGAACGACGTTTCCATCATCTCGAATTCCAGGCCCAGTGCGGCGCTGCGCTGCAGGATGTCCGGAATATCGGCCTCGTCCTTGAAGCCGTAATGGATATTGAGCTGGTAGCAGTTGTGGCCCAGGTCATTGATGACGATCTGTTCGTCCGCCGGCACCCACGGCTCTTCGCGCATGTGCACGGTCAGGAACACGACGCGCTCGTGCAGCACCTTGTTGTGCGACAGGTTGTGCAGCATGGCGTGCGGCACGCCATCGCTTTCGCCGCGCAGGAAGATGGCGGTGCCGGGCACGCGCGTCGGCGGCGCCACGAACAGCGACTCCATGAACGCTTCCAGCGGAATCGCGTGCTTCTGCAGGTTCTCGAACACCAGCTCGCGGCCCCGTTTCCAGGTCAGCATCAGGGTCAGCAGCACGGCGCCCATCAGCAGCGGGAACCAGCCGCCGTGGAACAGTTTGGTCGTGGTGGCGGCAAACAGCATGATGTCGATCGTCAGGAAGAAGCCGGTCGCCATCAAGCACATCCACAGCGGCAAGTGCCAGCGGTAGCGCGTGACGAAGAACGTCAGGATCGTCGTGGCCATCATGGTGGCGGTGACGGCAATGCCGTAGGCGCCGGCCAGTTCGTCGGATGAGCCGAAGCCGATCACGGCGATCAGCACGACCACCAGTTGCAGCCAGTTGACGGCCGGGATATAGATCTGGCCGATCTCGCTTTCGGACGTGTGCATGATGCGCATGCGCGGCAACAGGCCCAGCGCAATGGCTTGCTTGGTCATCGAATAGGTGCCCGAGATCGTTGCCTGCGAGGCGATCACGGCGGCCATCGTCGACAGGATCACCAGCGGAATCACGCTCCACGCGCCAAGCTGGTAATAGAACGGGTTTTCCACTGCGGCCGGCTGCATGATCAACAGGCCGCCCTGGCCCAGGTAGTTCAGGGTCAGCGCCGGATATGCGATCAGGAACCAGGCCCAGCGGATCGGCTTGGCGCCGAAGTGGCCCATGTCGGCGTACAGCGCCTCGGCGCCGGTGATGGCCAGCACCACCGCGCCCAGCGCGATGAAGGCCAGCATCTTATTTTCCAGCATGAAGCGCAGCGCATGCCACGGATTGAGCGCATTCAGGATCACCGGTGCTTCGATGATATTGACGATGCCCATCGCGGCCAGCACCAGGAACCAGACTGCCATTACGGGCCCGAAGAAGCGGCCGATGCCGGCCGTGCCATGGCGCTGCACGCTGTACAGCGCCACCAGCACCACCACCGCCAGCGGCACGACGTATTGCGACATGCCGGGCGCGGCGACCTCGATCCCTTCGATGGCGCCCAGTACCGAGATTGCCGGCGTGATCACGCTGTCGCCATAGAACATCGTGGCACCGATGACGCCGATGGCCAGCAGCGGAAAACTCCATTTCGAGCTACGTGGTATCGAACTGGTGGCCAGCGCCATCAGGGCCATGATGCCGCCCTCGCCGCGATTGTGCGCGCGCAGCACCAGGATCACGTATTTGAGCGAGACAATCAGCGTCAGGGCCCAGAAAATCAGCGAAATGATGCCGAGGATATTCGGCGTATTGAGCGGCAGGCCGTGGTCTTCGTCGAACACCGCGCGCAGTGTATATAGGGGGCTCGTGCCAATGTCGCCATAGACGATCCCGACCGCTGCCAGGGTAAGGGCCGCCAGGCTGCTTTTCTTGTTATCTGAGGTCAAGAGTCACCATCGCTGTTGTAGTGGTGCGGCGCACCATGATATGAAGTGGTTGGAATTGCAAGAAGATTCGGTTGTGCATCATACACCTGTGTAAAACCGGCGGCGCGCCAGCAGCATGCTACTTATTCAGTGATAATGTCGGCCCTGCAACCTCGCCTCCCCTCCCCATGCGTTCCGGCATTATTTACGCGGCCCTGGCCTTCTTCTGCTGGGGCTTGTTCCCCATCTATTTCCACGCCTTGGGCGAGGTGCCGCCGCTGCAGATCCTGGCGCATCGCATGCTGTGGTCGCTTGCTTTCCTGCTGGTGCTGCTGTTGCTGCGGCGCGACTGGAAGTGGCTGCAGGTCGTGCGCCAGCCGCGCGTGTTCTTCAGTTTCGTGCTGTCGGCCCTGCTGCTCAGCGCCAATTGGCTCGTGTATATCTGGTCGGTGATGAACCACCATGTGATCGAGGCAAGCCTTGGCTATTTCATCAATCCGCTGGTCAATATCGTGCTGGGTTATCTGATCCTGAAAGAACGCATGCGCCCGCTGCAGTGGGCCGCCATTGGCGTGGCGGCGCTGGGCGTGGCCTGGCTGACCTGGCAGGCCGGCACGGTGCCGTGGATTGCGCTGTTCCTGGCGCTGTCGTTCGGCGGCTATGGCTTGCTGCGCAAGACGGCCGCGCTGGGTCCGCTCGAGGGATTGTCGTTCGAGACCATCGTGCTGTTTCCGCTCGCGGCCGGCTACGTGATCTGGCTGACGGTGCACGGCCAGAACGTGTTCATCAACACGGCGTCGGATACCACGCGCTGGCTGCTGATCATGGCCGGCCCGCTCACGGCGATCCCGCTGCTGCTGTTTGCTACCGGTGCGCGCAAGATCCCGCTGTCGATCCTGGGCCTGTTGCAATACCTGTCGCCGACGCTGCAATTCCTGCTCGGCGTGTGGTTGTTCAAAGAAGCGTTCTCGGCCGATCGCCTCGTCGGCTTCGTGCTGATCTGGAGCGCGCTGGCGCTGTTCGCCGGGGAAGGATTGCTGCGCCGGCAGCCCGTTGCGGCCAAGGCCTGAGGGGGCGTATCGGGGGCATATCTGGGTCGCATGCGGGGCAGATTTGCCAAGAAATCCTGTGTCGGGTGCGGGTTCTGTCGTATCCTGTGCACCTCGAACAACACCAGAGTACAAGCATGGCCAATTACGTCTATACCATGAACCGCGTGGGCAAAATCGTCCCACCGAAACGCCAGATTCTGAAGGACATTTCCCTGTCCTTCTTCCCGGGCGCCAAAATCGGCGTGCTGGGCCTGAACGGATCGGGCAAATCGACCCTGCTGAAAATCATGGCCGGCATCGACACCGACATCCAGGGCGAAGCCCGTCCGATGCCGGGCCTGAACATCGGCTACCTGCCGCAGGAACCGCAGCTCGACCCTGAAAAAACCGTGCGCCAGGAGGTGGAATCCGGCCTGGGCGAAGCGTTTGAAGCGCAAGCCAAGCTCGAAGCCGTCTACGCAGCCTACGCCGAAGAAGACGCCGATTTCGACGCGCTGGCCAAGGAGCAGGAACGCCTGGAAGCGATCATCTCGTCGTCCGATGGCGGCAACCTGAACCTGCAACTGGAAATGGCCGCCGACGCGCTGCGCCTGCCGCCGTGGGATGCAAAGATCGCTGTGCTGTCGGGCGGTGAAAAGCGCCGCGTGGCGCTGTGCAAGCTGCTGCTCTCCAAGCCCGACATGCTGCTGCTCGACGAACCGACCAACCACCTGGATGCCGAATCGGTCGAGTGGCTCGAGCAATTCCTGCTGCGCTTCCCGGGCACCGTGGTCGGCATCACCCACGATCGCTACTTCCTCGACAATGCCGCCGAATGGATCCTGGAACTGGACCGCGGCAGTGGCATTCCATGGAAGGGCAATTACTCGTCGTGGCTGGACCAGAAGCAGGCGCGCCTGAAGCAGGAAGAATCGACCGAATCGGCCCGTCAGAAAGCACTGGCGAAAGAACTCGAATGGTCGCGCCAGAATCCAAAGGCACGCCAGGCCAAGTCGAAAGCCCGCCTCGCGCGCTTCAACGAACTGTCCGAGTACGAATACCAGCAGCGCAACGAGACGCAGGAGATCTTCATTCCCGTGGCCGAACGCCTGGGCAATGAAGTCATCGAATTCAAGAACGTCTCGAAAGCTTTTGGCGACCGCCTGTTGATCGACAACCTGTCGTTCACCGTGCCGCCAGGCGCGATCGTCGGCATCATCGGCCCGAACGGCGCCGGTAAGTCGACGCTGTTCAAAATGATCACCGGCAAAGAGCAGCCGGACAGCGGCGAGGTCAAGATCGGCCAGACCGCGCGCGTGTCCATTGTCGACCAGCACCGCGACGAACTGGCCAATGCCAAGAGCGTGTTCGAGGACGTCTCGGGCGGCGCCGACATGCTCAGCGTCGGCCGTTTCGAGATGCCGTCGCGTGCGTACCTGGGCCGCTTCAACTTCAAGGGCTCGGACCAGCAAAAGATCGTCGGCAACCTGTCCGGTGGTGAGCGTGGCCGCCTGCACCTGGCCAAGACGCTGCTGCAAGGCGGCAACGTCCTGCTGCTCGATGAACCGTCAAACGATCTGGACGTCGAAACCCTGCGCGCACTGGAAGACGCTCTGCTCGAGTTCGCCGGCAGCGTGATGGTTATTTCCCACGATCGCTGGTTCCTGGACCGCATCGCGACCCACATCCTGGCATTCGAAGGTGATTCCCAGGTGACTTTCTTTGACGGTAACTATCAGGAATACGAAGCCGACAAGAAGAAGCGTCTGGGTGAAGAAGGCGCCAAGCCGAAGCGGATTCGCTACAAGCCGCTCACGACCTGATCGACGCGGGGACGACGCGCCCTTAGCAAAAGCCCGCCATTTGGCGGGCTTTTTCATTGTCGGGGAGTCCACTTTTTCGCGACAACTGCGTTTGAACGACGTTTTTTTTACGCCTACCCGGCCGCAACAGGACCAGGCGCCGAGGCGGCTATACCGTACTGTTACGCAGGCTCAGAAAAGCTGCATTGCCTTGTTTGCTGCGTTCGAGGTTGGCGATGATCATCTTCTTGTCCATTGCCGAGAAGAGCTTGAGCTTGCGTATTTGCAGTTTGACGGCCTTAGTGTCGCGCCCGAGCAATCCGAGTACCAGATGGGCATACAGCGTGACTGCTTCGCGCGTAAACGAAATGGTCTTGTTGGGATCTGAACTTCGCTGCACCAACTCACGCCTGTACACTTCGCCATCTTCGAAAAATTTGCTCACAATACGCTGCTCGCGGTCGTGAGAAATGCGCGCGCCCGGTGCGACACCGAGTTTCAGGCGATGGTACTGCAAGCGATTGGTGTAGTTGTCGTCCTCGCCATAATGGAAGAAAGAAGGACTGAAACCGCCAACTTTTTCCAGGCACTCGCGTGACATGAGCCAGGCAGCGGCATTTACGAACGACACGTCGTAGATCTCTCCAGCTTTGCCGAAGAAAATGTCCGAATACAGGCCATGGCATTTGTTTGGTGCGATGTAGTTCGAGAAGCCATAGTCAAGCGCATCACCGGCGCCGTTCATGTGCATCGGGCTGATGACGCCGTAGGCTGGATGGGCGCGGTGTACTGCGACCAGTCGTTCAACGGCATCGGGTTCGATCCACGCATCGTGGTTCAGCAGGAATACATAGTCGGCGCCCTGCTGATAGGCCAACTCCATGCCAACATTATTGCCCTTGCCAAAGCCCAGGTTCTTCCCGGTGCGGACAATCTGCACTTCGGGGTAACCTGCCTCGATTCGAGCCAAAGTGTCATCGGTCGAACCGTTGTCGATGACAATCGTTTCAAGTGGAATCGTCGACTTGCGGAGACTGGAAAAACACGGCTCGACCCACTTCGCCCCGTTATAGGTGACGATCACAACGAACACCCTGGCACTCATCTCTTGATTTCCTTAAATGACTCTGGACGTTTCGACTTTACTTGGAACCTGATCCGACAGTTCTGTTCTTGGAGAACGCGATATGTTAACTAAATTGATGCGACATTTGCTGTAGCGAGGATGCGACGTGCCCACGCAGACACATTCTTTCATTTTACACAATGGAAAATTTAACAACTAGAGTTTCTTTTAAAAATGGTATCGTACTGCAGTATTGCTTTTTTATCTGCACCAACTACCTTTCTGACTGATCTGATGCTTGTATACCGACCCTATTTTTTTCATGAGAGCTGCGTATGAGTGGCCAGATGCAGGCGCATGCTGCGTTGCTTGTAAAGCGGATACGTAGAAACATCTATTTTCTATGGCGTCATCATGGGCCGATGTTCCTGCCTCGTGGATTCTCTGGTGTATTGAAGGGCAGTTCCAGGCCGGTGCGTCGTGTCGCACTTGTCATCAAGGGCAAGAATGCGCACCCTGCCACAGCGCACATTCGGGTACTGCGCGCTTTTCGCATGCTTGAAAAGCGCATGTCCGTCGACTCGCGCGCTGTCACAGCATCCTGGCTGTTGAATGGCGGAGCAGCTCAGGTCGATGCCGTGCTGGTGCAGCGCGATGCCCTGCCACCAGAGATGACAAATGACCTCATCGATACACTGCGTTCGGCGAACATCCCTCTGATCTATGAGATCGATGACTGGCTCTGGAATCTTCCTGCAGACCATCTCGACCATGGTATCAAGGAGGCGCACAAAGGCTCGATGCAGCAACTCGCCCGGGCAGCGGCCATCGTTACCGTATCGACCAGGCGCCTGGCAGAGATTCTGGAATCCATCGGCTGCACCGTAACGATCCTGCCGAATGGCCTGGATGAAACCATTTGGGCGGATCCTCTTCCTGCCAGCTTTATAGAAAAGATAGGCCAGGACAATCGGTTGATGAGTCCCAGCCTCAAGCTTCTGTATATGGGGACCATCTCGCATTCGCACGACTTGCAGCTGATATTTCCGGCAGTCGAGCGCTTGCGCCAACACTATCCCGACCTGGAGATTATCCAGATCGGCGGCGGCGCCCTGCTACCGGGTGCGCGTGAAATCGTGCCTCCAGCAGGAGAATATCCAGAGTTCGTCCGCTGGTTCCGCGCCGTGTGTTCTTACATGACCATGGCCATCGCACCGTTGCGAGATAACGAGTTCAATTCCGCCAAGTCAGACATCAAGACACTGGATTACGGGTTTGGCCTGGTTCCTGCGATCTACAGCAACGTGGGGCCCTACGGCGACAGCGTGCTGCATGGCGTTACAGGACTGCTGTGTGAGAACACAGCAGAAGGCTGGCATGGCGCGATGGATCTCATGTTGCGTAGTGAGACGATGCGCTCGACAATCAAGGCCAATGGGCTCGCGAACGCCAACCAGCGCAGATTGTCGGCCCAGGTCCTGGTGCAGTGGGAAGACATTCTCACGCAACTGTTCACTGGGCAATCGCCAAAAACCTGATCGTCCAGTAAACCAGCCACTGTCGGGAAAAGAAATGGCCCGGCTGACGTTCAACCGGGCCACAGGGCTTGACCAGAATACAAGTTTGCATCAAAAAAAGCCCTGCCGGGAGCAATCCCGGCAGGGCTTTTTATTGGCTACGCGGTCTGTTTAGAACGAGTATTTTGCGCCGATGGTCAGTGCGTTTGGACGCACGCCGAAGTCACGGGTGCCGCCGAAACGCTCGTACTCAGCGATCACAGCCACGTCCTGGTTGATGTTGTACTGAACACCCAGGGCGCCGTAGGCGTTGTTGTCGCTGTCACGACGGCTCAGCGACGAATTGATCGCCGACAGTTCGTTCACGTCATGCGACACGCCCAGCTTGGCGTAACCGACCAGCTTTTCGGTCAGCGGCGAGCTGAACTTTGCTGCGACGTAGGTCGAACGGCCATCGACCACACCGCTGGAAGCAACTGGGCCCAGGGTGTAATAGATGTCGGCGCTACGGAAATCGGTATGACCGACTTCAACAGCCCAGTTTGGGGTGAACTCGTAGCCACCGAACAGCTTGGCCGATGCCTTGATGGTATCGATGTCGGCAGTAGTTGCGCCCGGTACGCGGGACTCATAGTCGGTAGCGACTGCACCGGCGCCAACGTAGGCGCGCGGGGTGAATTCTTGGGCCTGGACAGCCGACACAGCGGCGGTGGTGGCGAGCAGGGCGACGATCAGCTTTTTCATCTCTAAATTCCTCTTTTTGTTCATCTAGTTCGTGATTCACAATGAATCGCGATAGGGTCAAGATAACACTGTCGAAAGATCAAGTCCGTCGCGATTCCGTAAGAACTGTAAGAAAGTGTAACTAAATGACCCATTGGTAAGTAATATTTGCCACCCTATAAGCGATATTACTTAGAACTTAGACGATGTTCCTGAAAGTTAGATTAATTCTGGCTTGTAACGGTTTTGTCATCTTGTTGATCCCATGCAACCAATAGCGCTGCGTGTCACCCGCCATCAGCAGCAGGCTGCCATCGCCTAATGCGACGCGAACCGTGTGTTTCTTGTGTTTGTGCTTCAGGACAAAAGTGCGTTCCTCGCCAAAACTGAGGGATGCAATCGCGGGTCGGCAGCCCAATTCGGGCTCATCGTCGCTGTGCATGCCCATGCTGTCACGCTCGTTACGGTAATAGTTCAGCAGGACACTGTTGAAGGTGTGCCCCGTTGCAGCTTCGACGGCATCGCGCAGAACCGTCAGTAGCGGTGTAAACGGCGTCGCCTGCAGGCGCAGGCCGGAATAGGCATAGGCTTTGTCGCCATACCACGCACTCAGCCGGGGTTGCAGGTGCCGCTTGCCGTACACGACGACGGTTTCTTCGCGCCAGCCGGTGTCGGCCAACAGGCGCGCGAAGACCTCGGCATTCGACCAGGGCAGTGGCAATTGGGCCATCCAGCCCAGTTCACCATCTTCGAACGGCAGCGGGAGCAGGCCCGCTTGCGGTGCAAATAAATCCATCGACAATCATCACGCCAGGCATGGTGAAGGCCACCATGGCGTCATTCTCGCATGGCTTATGCGTAAGCTTCTGCCAGGCTCATGACGCGTGGCTCCATCTTGATGCCGACGTTGCCGAACAAGGCATCAAGCGCCGCCAGATTGGCGCTGCACTCGTCCGTTTTCCAGCCCTTGAACAGGTCGGTGCCATCTTTCTGGAAATGCAGCTCCAGCACCTTGCCCCTGTCGCGGTGAATATAGTTTTGCTGATGGACGTTCTGAAAACCCAGCTCGGCCAGACCGGCAAGCACGGTGTGTGGCGGATTGTCCGGATCAGTGGCAAGGAATACACCGAAGGTCTTGCCCGGCGGCTTGGCCGCGACGTCCACTTCGTAGATTCCAGGCGCCTTGGTGGCGTTCGTACTTTTCAAAAACAGCATCACGGTGCTCCTGGCGCGCTAGTGACCCGCGAGATAGTTCGCAGATCGCTTTTCAGTTAATCAGTCTGCCAGCATATTTCCATATGGGAACTTTGTCGACTGAAGTTTTCGCTTTACCCGGTTTACCGCATGACCAGGCCAAAAACTGTGGCGCCAATCAACACGGCGCTTGCCAGCATGCTCACGATGAACCCGATTTCGCGCTTGGCCGGATTGCGGTAGTAACCCAGCGCATACAGGATCCGGCCTACGCACCACAGCAAGCCCCCGGCAGCCGCCCACACGTCACCCAGGAACATGGCGCAGAGCCACAGTGGCACGAGCACCAGCGGCAGCATTTCCAGCGTATTCATCTGGACGCGATGGGCGCGCAAGAACCCTTCGGGACCGTCCATTGATGGGGCCGGCACCTTGAACTGGATGCGGGCGCGTGCAGCATTGCCCCAAGTCCAGAAATAGACACCAAGCACGGCGAGCGTGGCCCAGGCGGTGAAGAACATGGTTTTCCTTTGTGACTGGCGTGAATGAGAAGGTCGTTGTCGCTCAGCTACCACCATGCTTGCGCCGTGCCAGGTCGGTCGTGGGCGGCACCAGCGCGCCGTACAGGCGGCCCGTTGCGTCATCCCAGTCCAGCAATGCCTGTTCTTGCCGCGCGACGGTGGCAAGGTCGCCGCGCGCGACAGGGCCGCTGAGCGCGGCGGCCGGGCCGAGGCGAAACACATTGGCCAGCGTCTCGGTGGCCAGCGGTTGCGCCAGTTCGCGCGCCACCGCTTCGGGAATCCCGGCGGCCTGATAGGCGCGCAGCGCTGCGTCGAGCACCGTGGTCAGGTAGTTCGACGCGAACACGGCGGCTGCGTGATAGACCGTCTTGGCCGCGCCGTCGATCGGCACGAGGCGCGCGCCGATGGCCTCGAATGCGGGGCCCAGCAGCGCCAGCGCCGCCGCGTCGCCCTCGACGCCGCAGAAGGTGCCGGCGAATTCGCGCGCCACCTGCTGCGGATCGGCGAAGCTGCGGATCGGATGCACGCTGGCCACCAGTGCGCCGCCTGCACGCGCCGCCTGCAGCGCAGACGATGCTTTCGCGCCGCTGCAGTGAAACACCACGGCGCCAGTCAGGTCATGCGCCTGGGCCAGCTGCGCGGCGACCGGCTCGATCTGATCGTCGCTCACCGCCAGCAGCCATGCTTGCGCCGGGCGCAGCTGCGCAGCATCGGCGCAAGCATGGCCGGCGCCAATGAACGCGACAGCTGCCTGCGCGCTGGCAGGCGAACGGGTGAGCACATCCTGCAGCGCAAACGCGCCGCTGGCGGCGAACAGGCGCCCCAAGACGCGGCCGACGTGGCCTGCGCCGACCAGGTTGAGCGTCGGGGTCAGCGTCGACATCACGTCAGAAGCCGGCGCCGGGCTGGCTCAGGTAGTCGAGTTCTTCGGGTGTCGAGGCGCGCCCGAGAATCGGATTACGGTGCGGGAAGCGGCCGAAGCGCGCAATCACGCCGCGGTGGCGGTGCGCATAGTCGAGCGCTTCATCGAAGCCCTCGTGGTCGGCGGCCAGCGCGGTGAACTGGTCGACCGCAAGCTGCTGCATGCCGGCGTCTTCGGCGTGCTCGAACGGCATGTAGACGAACTGGCGCTCGATGGGTGCAAGCGCCATGTGCTCGCCGGCGTCGACCATCTGGCGCGCGGCGCTCAGTGCCAGCACATCGCCGGCGAACGATTCCGGCGCGCCGCGATACACATTGCGCGTGAACTGGTCGAGCACCAGGATGCGCGCCAGCACGCCGCGCGCGCCCTGCTCGTCCCACTCGCGCAGGCCGCCCGCAACCGCGTGCGTGATCGTCGTGCCGAAGCGTTCGCGGATGACGGCGTCGAACGCCGGGTCCTTGCGGTACCACTCGGCGCGCGCCTTGCCATGGTCAGGATGGGAAGCTGGCAGGAACCAGAAATCGAGAACTTCTTGTGCGTCCATGAATAAACCCCGTTGGTATTGTTATGGTGATGCAGTCGATATTTATGCACTACAGCGTTATCAATTGCGTGCGTGCGACAGCTGGAACGCTTCGACACCCTCGGTGGCGTCCAGCTCGCGCGCCAGTTCCGACAGCGGTGCGCCGGTCTTGCGCGACAGCGCCAGCGCCACGAAGCGCCACTCCTGGCGGCCATCGTCGCTGCTGATGGTGAGCGAACTGCCGGCGATTTCATAGCCACGCGACAGCGCCAGTTCGCGGATCGCCGCTTCGCGCGGCAGGAATTCGGGCCGAAAACGCATCCGCACCGCCACCGCGTGGCGCGATGGCAGCAGCGTCTCCAGGCGGTTCAGGTAAATCATGATCATCGACGCCAGGAAGGCTAGTCCCATCGCGGCCAGGTAAAAGCCGATGCCGACCAGGATGCCGATGACCGATGAAGTCCAGATCGAGGCGGCCGTCGTCAGGCCGCTGATATTGAAGCCTTCGCGCATGATGACGCCGGCGCCGAGAAAGCCGATGCCGGTGACCACGCCCTGGATGATCCGGGTCGGATCGACCGGCGCCATGCCGGCATGCCCGCCGTACCAGATCTCGGGGTAGCCCGCGAGGATCGTCAGCGCCGCCGACGCCATGCACACGAGGCCATAGGTGCGCATGCCGGCCGCGCGCCCGTGATAGGCGCGCTCGTAGCCAACCAGGAGCCCGAGCACCAAAGCCCCGGCCAGGTGCAGCAGGATCAGGCCATTGGTGAACAACTCGCGGGTCGACCAGTAGGCCGAGAACAGGTCGCGTTCCGTCATGCGCGTGTCAGCGAACGGGCGCGGTCAGGCCGGTGGCTTCTTGCGCACCAGCTGCTTTTCGAACGCGATGTCGTTCTTGCTCATGCGCGGCTGCTCCTGCGGCCCCAGGCCCTTGACGAAGGTGACGAAGTCGTCGAGCTCCATCGGCGCGCACAGCGGCGGGCTGCCGGGCGCTTCGGACAGGTAGAAGTGGCCATCGCCGGTGCGCGCCATCGAATACAGGGGATTACCGGTGCGCTGCTTGAGACGGTCGACCGCGCTGCTGGCGCGTGTGGAACGGGAACTTGCCATGTCAGATTGCCTCCGTGCGCAGCATGAGCCACTCGAACGCGGCGCCTTCGACGTGGGGCGTCAGGCGCGCACGCACGGTGGCGTGGTAGTCGTTGAGCCAGACGATTTCATCGGGACGCAACAGGGAACGATCGAGGCAGCGGGTGTCGATCGGGCATAAGGTGAGCGTCTCGAAGGCCAGGTATTCGCCGAATTCGGTCTTGTTCGCGACCGCGTTCAGTACCAGGTTTTCGATGCGGATGCCCCAGCGGCCCGGACGATAGATGCCCGGCTCGATCGACGTGATCATGCCCGGCTCCATCGCGGTGTGCGGGTCCGGCGGCACGGCCGGCGAAATCGTCTGCGGGCCTTCGTGCACGTTCAGGAAGTAGCCGACGCCATGGCCGGTGCCGTGGCCGTAGTCGATGCCGGCGGCCCAGATCGGGGCGCGTGCGATCGCGTCGAGCAGCGGTGCGCGGGTGCCGCGCGGGAAGTGGGCGCTCGACAGCGCGATCAGGCCTTTCAGCACCAGCGTGTAGTCGCGCCGTTGGTCCGCGCCTGGCGTGCCGACCGGGATCACGCGCGTGATGTCGGTGGTGCCGCCCAGGTACTGGCCGCCCGAGTCGATCAGCAGCAGGCCGTCGCCTTCGATCGTGGCGCAGGTGGCTGCTTCAGCGCGGTAATGCATGATCGCGCCATTGCTGTTGAAGCCCGCAATGGTCGAGAAACTCGCGCTGACGAAGTTCGGGCGGCGCGCGCGGGCGGCGGTGATGCGCGTGTCGATGTCGACTTCGTTGATTGCACTGCGGCCTGCGTCCGCCAGCAGTGGCTCGAGCGCGGCGAAGAATTCGCACAGCGCGGCGCCATCCTGCTCCATCGTGGCGCGCACGTTGACGGCCTCGCTATCGAGCTTGCGCGACTTGGCGAATGTGGTCGGGTTGATCGCCTCGACCACGTTCACGCCGCTGGCCACGCTCGCGCGCATGCCGGCCGTGACGCGGCGCGGATCGAGCAGCAGCGTCGCGCCTTCTGGCAGCGCTTCGAGCGCATGCACGGCGTTCTCGTACGGCGCCAGGTGCACGTCGTCCGCTTCCAGGCGCGCACGTACGTCAGCCGGCACCTTGCCTTCACCAACGAACAGCGTGGCGTCGCCACGGCCAATCAGCGCATGGGCCAGGAACACGGGATTGAAGCTGACGTCGGCGCCGCGCAGGTTGAACAGGTAGGCGATGTCGTCGAGCGTCGAGACGAAGTGGAAACCGGCGCCATGCGCTTCCATCGCCGCGCGCGTGGCCTGCAGCTTGTCGGCGCGGGTGGCGGTGGCAAACGGCGGCAGGTGCTCGAACACGGCGTCGGCCGGCAGCGCCGGGCGCTCGCTCCAGACATCGTCCAGCAGATCGAGATCGGTGCGCAGCGCGACGCCCCTGCCCTGCAGCGCATCGGCCAGCAGGCGCGCGCCGGCCAGGCCCAGCACGCGCGCATCGACGGCGGCAGTCTGGCCGGCGGCCAGGTTGGCGGCGAGCCAGTCGACATGCAGCTGGCTGGCCGCGCCCGGGATCTTCATCAGCGCGATCTCGGTGCCGGCCAGTTCGGTTTCGGCCTGCGTGAAGTAGCGCCCATCGGTCCAGACGCCGGCAAATTTCGCGGTGGCGATGAAGGTGCCGACCGAGCCCGTGAAGCCGGACAGCCATTCGCGGCCCTTCCAGTGACCGGGCAGGTATTCCGACAGGTGCGGGTCGCTCGACGGCACGATGACGGCGTCGATGCCGTGGCGCGCCATGGCTGCGCGCAGCTGTGCGAGCCGGTCGGCGCGGACAGTCTGGGAATCGAGGGAAGTGCTGGCTTGTTCGGTGGCTGCGGACATGGGCGGAGGCGTCGATTTGTTTTCCAAGCTGCGTATGATACGCCCCATTTGGCGTCGCCGACATACGCGGGGCGCCCCAACCGGAACACCCTCCAGCCCGAGGATCACGCATAATGGCGCGGCATCCACCAGACATAGAGACCCATGCTCGATTTCCATCATGAGCGCGCCCGCGCGCTGTTGGCGAATGCCACGCAGATCGTCACGCCGACTGAAGTCCAGGCCGCTGTCACCAGCGTCGCCGACCAGCTCAATGCGCGCTTTGCCGCGCCGGGCGCCACCGAGTTCCCGCTCGTGCTGGGCGTGATGGGCGGCGCGGTCGTGTTCACCGGTACCCTGCTGCCGCAACTGGCCTTCCCGCTCGACTTCGACTACATCCACGTCAGCCGCTATGGCGACGACGACCGTGGCGGCGAACTGGTGTGGAAAGTGATCCCGCGCCAGAACGTGGCGGGCCGCACGATTTTGCTGGTCGACGACATTCTCGACGAAGGCGAGACGCTGGCCCACGTCAAGCAGCGCCTGCTGGACATGGGCGCGGCCGAAGTGATGGTCGTGGTGTTTGCCGACAAGGACCTGGGCCGTGCCAAGCCGATCACGGCCGACCTGGTCGGATTGAGCCTGCCGAACAAGTTCGTTGTCGGCTTCGGAATGGACGTGTATGGCTACTGGCGCAACCTGCCGGGCCTGTGGACGATCCGGCCCGAGGATTTGAAGCAGCCTGAGACGCCGGCAGCCTGAGCCGGACGATGCCGGTGGCGGCCGACGCCGGTGTCGATGCCGGCGCCGATGTTGGTACCGATGCCGGTGCCGTAGGGTGGAAGGCTACGCCTTCCACGCGTTCAACCAACGGCTTCCCTTCGCTACGACAAACCTCTGCGCCAACCTGGTTTGAACGCGTGGACGGGGAACCCGTCCACCCTACGAACGAGGCGGACGGGCGCCGCCATGCATTTACAGCGCGAGGCGCGCGCGTGCCGCCATGTATTCGGCGCTCAAGCGCGCGACCATGTCGGCCACCGTCGGCACGTCATCCATCAGGCCGACGCCCTGCCCTGCGCCCCAGATATCGCGCCAGGCCTTGGCGCTGCCCGATCCAAAGCTCATCTTGCTCTTGTCCGATTCGGGCAGGTTGTCCGGGTCCAGCCCGGCCGCGACGATCGATTTTTTCAGGTAGTTGCCGTGCACGCCCGTAAACAGGTTCGTGTAGACGACGTCGGCCGCCGTTGATTCGACGATCGCATGGCGGTAGTCGTCGCTGACGTTCGATTCTTTGGTCGCCAGCCAGCGCGAACCGATGTAGGCAAAGTCGGCGCCCATCGCTTGCGCGGCCAGGATTGCGTCGCCCGTGGCAATCGAGCCGGACAGCGCGATCGGTCCCTTGAACATCTTGCGGATTTCGCCCACCAGCGCAAACGGCGACAAGGCGCCCGCATGGCCGCCAGCGCCAGCGGCCACCAGGATCAGGCCGTCGACGCCCGCTTCCAGCGCTTTCTCGGCATGGCGGATCGAGACGATATCGTGCAGCACGATGCCGCCATACGAATGCACGGCGTCCATCATCTCGCGCGGCGGTGCGCGCAGCGACGAAATGATGATCGGTATCTGGTGCTTGACGCAGACTTCGACGTCATGCGCCAGGCGGTCGTTCGACTGGTGGACGATCTGGTTGACGGCGATTGGGCCGACTTTCTTGCCCGGATTGGCCGCTGCATAGTCGGCCAGTTCGCGCTGCAGGTCGGTCAGCCAGACGTCGAGCATCTCGGCCGGCCGGGCATTGAGTGCCGGGAACGAGCCGACGATGCCGGCCTTGCACTGGGCTGCCACCAGCGCGGGCCCGCTGGCAATGAACATCGGCGAAGCGATGACGGGAAGGGACAGGTCTTGCAGCGCAGCAGGCATCGTCATGGAAGCTCTCGGTGGTGGGTGGAGGATAGGCCAGATTATAGCCTTGAGAAAAGTACGACCGTGCTAGATTCCTGCCTCTAAACGACCGTTACTGCCAGTCGATCTCGCCCTCGCGGCGCCGGATCTCGGCCCAGATCGCGCGTTTGGCGTCGTCCGTGGCCGTGCCCCAGGCGACGATTTCATCAATGGTGCGCAGGCACCCCTGGCACAGCCCCGTCTCGGGGACCATCTGGCAGATATTGATACAGGGCGACGGTACGGGGGTTTGCAGTTCGGGAGCCATCGTTCGCAGTGGTGAAAAATAAAGTGGCATTATCGCGCGGCTGGCAGTGCAGCGCCGCGTGTTGCCTGTCTTTTACTATACTGGGCAACGCCACTTTGCACGAGGTGTCCATGAAATTACGATCTGTTTTGCTGGCTGGCCTGTTCGGCGTGTCCACGACCGCCTCCGGCCAGATACTCTCTCCCGACGGCTACGGCAAGATCGGGTTCGGCCAGCGGCTGGGCGCCGTCGAGCGCCAGCTGGGCCAGCGCGCTTCTCCCCGCCCGGCCGACCCGGCCTGTTCGATGGTGGCCTTCAAACGGTATCCCGACATGCGTTTCATGGTCGAAAACGGCGTGATCACGCGCGCGGACGCCAACCGGATCGTGCGCAACAGCGCCGGTATCACGGCGCGCATGTCGGTGAAGGATGCGCAGCGCCATCGCCCGGCTTTGACGGTCGGGCCCCACAAATACGACGAGAACGGCCAGTACCTGACACTGGCCAAGGGCAAGGACAAGGCGCTGATCTTCGAAGCAAGCAAGGGCAAGCTGCAACGCATGCACGCGGGCATCAAACCGGCCGTGGAATACGTGGAAACCTGCGGTTGAGCATTCGTTGGCGCTTGATGTGATCACATAGATCAATGTTCCGTATCTAACGTAACAGCATATATAAGGGCCGTTCGGCAACGCTGGCAAGGTTCGTGTAAGCTCATGGCCTGAAATTGGTGCACTGCACAAAAAAGGAATGCCATGAAACTCAACCGACTCATGCTGGCGCAAATGCGCAGCGCAACCCGAACGCTCTGGCGCTCGGGTCCGGTGACCCCTGGCGCAGCAGTACGGCAAGCGATGAGCAACGTCAACGCGTTGCACCGGGTCGCCCGACAACAGATGCGTGACTTCACGCTGACGGTGACGGCGCCGGAATCCGCGCCGGCCCCTGCGCCCGCCGTCACGCCTGCGGCCGCGCCCGCAGCAACGGCCAGCGCGCCACTGACCGGCACCTTCATCGCCGGCAGCCACACGAACGCCGCCGGCACACGCGACTACAAGCTCTACGTTCCAGCCAGCTACACGGACGGCCCCGCGCCGCTGGTGGTGATGCTGCACGGCTGCACACAGGACCCGGACGACTTTGCCGCCGGCACCGGGATGAACGTGCTGGCCGAAGAGGTCGGCTGCCTGGTGCTGTACCCGGCGCAAAGTAAAAGCGCCAACCCGTCGCGCTGCTGGAACTGGTTCAACGCCGTCGACCAGCGCCGCGATGAAGGCGAGCCGTCGCTCATTGCCGGCATGACGCAGGCGATCATGGACACCTACAGCGTCGATGCGAGCCAGGTGTATGTCGCCGGCCTGTCCGCCGGCGGCGCGATGGCCACCATCATGGGCACGCTGTATCCCGACCTGTACGCCGCCGTCGGCGTGCATTCCGGCTTGCCATTTGCGTCGGCCAACGATCTGTCGTCGGCCCTGGCGGCGATGAAGGGCGACTTCCGGCGCAGCCAGCTCGAGAACCAGCCGCTGCCGGTCATCGTGTTCCATGGCGACCGCGATACGACAGTGCACCCGGCCAATGGCGAAGAGGTGGTGGCCCAAGGCGCACGCCATTTGCCGCAGCCAGGCACGACCGAACCGGGCAACGTGCCGGACGGCCATGCCTACACGCGCACGCTGTATCCGGCCACGGATGGCACCGTGCAGGCAGAACACTGGCTGGTGCATGGCGCGGGCCATGCGTGGTCGGGCGGGCAGGCAAACGGCAGCTACACGGACGGCAAGGGGCCTGACGCCAGCCGCGAAATGATGCGCTTCTTCCGCACCCAGCGCTGAGCCGTCAGGGCGGTGCGGCAGCTGGGGACTGGCCCTGCGCGGCAATGTGGGCGCGCAGACAGGCCGGACACCAGCAGCCGACCGCTTCCTGCGGCACCGCCACCGCCGCCGGCAATGCCGTACACCAGCACGGCGCGCTGTCGCCATCGGCCATGGCGCAGCTGAACGTGGCGCCGCAGCGCGTGCAACTATTCATGGCCTGAACAGCCTTGAGGATGGATGGCGAACGGCGGGAATGGCATGGCAGGAGTAGAGTGGTGGGTACTGCTATAAAATACAACGAAACGCCGCCCACTCCCCACAAGGTTTACGCTGTTTTTACGGCATTTGGCTGTAAAATCTCGCGACAATTATTTCGGACTCTCCATGAACGCTCAAGTGACCAGCCTGACCACCGACGACCAACCTAACGACCTCGCGGGCGTCTCCCCGGCGATCAAGGCGCAGATCCTGGCCGAAGCGCTTCCGTACATCCGTAATTTCCACGGCAAGACCATCGTCATCAAATACGGCGGCAACGCCATGACCGACGAGCGCCTGAAACACGGCTTCGCACGCGACGTCATCCTGCTCAAGCTGGTGGGCATGAATCCGGTCGTGGTGCACGGCGGCGGCCCGCAGATCGACAATGCGCTGAAAAAAATCGGCAAGCAAGGCACGTTCGTGCAGGGCATGCGCATCACCGACGAAGAAACCATGGAAGTGGTGGAGTGGGTGCTGGGCGGCGAAGTCCAGCAGGACATCGTCATGCTGATCAACCACTACGGTGGCCAGGCCGTGGGCCTGACCGGCAAGGATGGCGGCCTGATCCGCGCGCGCCGCATGGCGATGCCCGACAAGGAAAAACCGGGCGAGTTCCTCGACATCGGTTTTGTTGGCGAGATCGACGCCATCAACCCGGCCGTCGTCAAGGCGCTGCAGGACGACGCATTCATCCCCATCATTTCGCCGATCGGCTTTGGCCAGGACGGCCAGGCCTACAACATCAATGCCGACGTCGTCGCCGGCAAGATCGCTGAAATCCTGAAAGCCGAAAAGCTGATCATGATGACCAACATCGCCGGCGTGCAAGATAAATCGGGCAACCTCGTCACCGACCTGTCGGCACGCGAGATCGACGAGATGTTCGCCGACGGCACGATCTCGGGCGGCATGCTGCCCAAGATTTCATCAGCTCTCGACGCTGCCAAATCGGGCGTGAACACCGTTCACATCATCGATGGCCGCATCGAACACTCATTGCTGCTCGAAGTCTTGACCGAACAGGCTTTTGGCACTATGATCCGGTCTCATTAAATTTTTTGTGGCGGAAACAATCGCCACAGAAAAACCAGTACCGCCCTTTTAGCTCAGTGGTAGAGCACTCCCTTGGTAAGGGAGAGGCCACGTGTTCAATCCACGTAAAGGGCACCATCGCTTCACCTCCCCTCTGCTTTACCAACGCCTCGCACCGTGGCCACTCCCCTACCCCGCGCACCTGTCTGGTTATTTGACCTCGACAACACCCTGCACGACGCATCGCATGCAATTTTCCCGGCGATCAGCGCCAACATGAACACCTATATCGCGCGCGTGCTCAGCCAGAATGGCGAGACCGCCACGCCAGCGATGATCAATGCCGCGCGCGTCGGGTACTGGAAGCGCTACGGCGCCACCCTGCTCGGGATGATGCGCCATCACCAGGTGTGTCCGGCCGACTTCCTGCGCCAGACGCACGATATCGGCCCGCTGGCCGAGCTGCTGCGCTTCGAGCGCGGCCTGGGCCGCCTGCTGCGCCGCCTGCCGGGCCGCAAGATCCTGCTGACCAATGCGCCCAACTCGTACTCGACCGAGATCGTGCGCCGCCTGAAGCTGCACAACCATTTCTCGCACCACGTGGCGATCGAGCACATGCACGTGCACCGCCAGTTGCGGCCCAAGCCGTCCAAGCTGATGCTGCGCCGCCTCTTGCGCAAGCATGGCGTGGCCGCGCAGCGCTGCATCCTGGTCGAAGACACGCTGGCCAATCTGCGCACCGCGCGCCAGCTGGGCCTGCGCACCGTCTGGGTCACCCAATACCTGCGTGTGAGCGATCCGATCGGAACTGCCCCACTGCCGAGGACATTGAAATGCCCCGGTTACGTCAATGTCAAAGTAAAATCCGTGCGGCAACTTCCTGCGCGGCTGTCGAGGCTGCGTTAATCGATCAACCACTCCTAGGGATCCCATGGCAAGCACGAAGCCCGGCCAGCGCAAGCTGCAAATCCTTCAGGCCCTGGCCGCGATGCTCGAGCAGCCCAAGGGCGAGAAAATCACCACTGCCGCCCTGGCCGCGCGCCTGGGCGTCTCCGAAGCGGCGCTGTACCGCCACTTTGCCAGCAAGGCGCAAATGTACGAGGGGTTGATCGAGTTCATCGAGACCTCGGTATTCGGCGTCATCAACCAGATCAGCGAACACGAAGAAGGCGGCCTGGATCAGACGCGCGCGATCGTGCAGATGCTGCTCGGCTTTGCCGCGAACAATCCGGGCATGACGCGCGTGCTGATCGGCGACGCGCTGGTGAACGAAGACGAGCGCCTGCAGCACCGCATGAACGCGTTTTACGACAAGGTCGAGCTGGCCTTCAAGGGCGCCTTGCGCGTGGCCGTCACTCAGGGCCATGGCCAGGAAGCCGATGTCGCCGGCCGCGCGGGCCTGTTGATGAATTACGTCACCGGCCGCTGGCACCGCTTTGCCAAGACCGGCTTCAAGGTCAATCCCGTGGAAGGTACGGCGCTGCACCTGTCGTTGCTGCTGGCAGCGTAAAATCCGGGGATGGATACTGGTGAAGTCTTTGCACTGCTCGACGATGCGCGCGCCACGCACGAGGCCCGTTCACGGCTCTACCGCGGCCATGCCGGCACGCTGACGTGTGATGACGCCAGCGGCTGGCCGCCGCTGCTAGCGGCCCTGCAAACGGCGCTGCAGCAGGGTTTGTATGCGGTGCCGCTGCTGACGTACGAACTTGGCGCGCACCTGCAGAACCTGCCGGCGCGCGCCGTGGATGGACCGCTGGCGCAGGTGCTGCTGTTTTCATACTGCGACCATCTGACGGGCGAGCAGGTTGCATCGTGGCTTGCCACGCGCAGCGCGGGCCCGGACCGGATTGCCGGCGTGGCCGGCATCACGGCCAATGTCGACGAAGCCCAGTTCGTCGAGGCCATCGCCCGCATCCGTGCACTCATTGAAGCGGGCGACACCTACCAGGTCAACTACACGTATCGCTTGCGCTTCGACGCCTTCGGCCCCCTCGTCGCCCTGTATGCGCGCCTGCGCGCGCGCCAGCCGGTGCCGTATGGCGCGCTGGTGGCGCTGCCGGATGGCCGCGCGCTGCTGTCGTTCTCGCCCGAGCTGTTCGTGCGCCACGCTGACGGGGTGCTGCAGGCGCGGCCAATGAAGGGCACGGCGCGCGCCAGCGGCGATGCCACCATCGATGCTGCGCGTGCGCGCGACCTGGCGCAGGACACCAAGAACCGCGCCGAAAACCTGATGATTGTCGACCTGCTGCGCAATGACCTGGGCCGCGTGGCCGTCACGGGCAGCGTACAGACACCCGTGCTGTTTGACGTGCAGCGTTACGGCGCCGTGCTGCAGATGACGTCCACGGTGCAGGCGCGCCTGAAGCCCGATGCGGCGCTGGTGGATATATTTGACGCGCTGTACCCGTGCGGCTCGATCACGGGCGCGCCCAAGCGCCGCGCGATGGAGATCATCCACGACCTCGAGCCCGATGCACGCGGCGTCTACACCGGCGCGATTGGCTGGTTCGATCCGGCGCCACAGGGCCGCGCGTTCGGCGACTTCTGCCTGTCGGTGCCGATCCGTACTTTGGCACTGGCGGCGCCAGAGGATGGCGTACAGCGCGGCATAAGGCGCGGCGAGCTGGGTGTCGGCGCCGGCATTGTCCACGACAGCGAAGCACATGACGAATTCGCGGAGTGCAAGTTGAAAGCAGGCTTCCTGACCGGGCTGGCCAACGATGTCACGATTTTCGAAACGCTGCGCGCCTCACGCGAACACGGCTGCGGACACGTCGAACAGCACCTCGAACGCTTGCACGCTTCATGCACCTATTTCGGTGTCCCGTTCGACCCCGGCGCCGCGCATTCTGCCCTGGACGCTGCCTGCCTGGCGCTGCCGACCGACAGCACGTACCGCATGCGCCTGGCCATCGATGCAACCGGCGCAATGAAGATCACGTCTGGCGTGCTGGCGCCGCTGCAGGAGCCGGTGCTGGTGGTGCTGGCCGACGAACCGACGGCCAGTAGCGACATCTTCCTGCGTCACAAGACGAGCCGGCGCAGCCGCTACGACGCGGCCTGGCAGGCAGCCGAAGCACGCGGCGCGTTCGATGCGCTGTTCTTCAACGAGCGTGGTGAATTGACGGAAGGTGGGCGCAGCAATGTGTTCGTGCGCATGGGGGATGCGTGGATCACGCCGCCCCTCCGCTGTGGTGTGCTGCCGGGCGTCATGCGGGGCGTGCTGCTGGCAGCGCCCGCATGGCATGCGCGCGAAGGCGTGATCACGCGCGCGATGCTCGAAGCGGCCGACGATATCGTCGTCTGCAACGCGCTGCGCGGGCCGCTGCGCGCGGTGCTTCTTCAGAAGCGGTAACCGACGCCCAGACCGAACAGCATCGGATCGACTTTCAGGTGGCTGATATTGGCGCCGCCGACGATCACGTCGCTGCGGATGTTGACACGCTTGATGTCGGCGTTGAGCGACCAGTGCTCGTCCAGGCGGAAATCAACGCCAGCCTGCAGCGCCAGCCCGACGCTGTCGTTCTCGAGGTCAGCCGCGCCATTGAGCAGCTTGACGCTCGAGATGCGCGTGTAGTTCACGCCCACGCCCACGTACGGATTGAAGGTGGCGCCCGGTGCGAAGTGGTATTGCGCGCTCAGCGTTGGCGGCAGGTGCTTGAAGCTGCCGATCTTTGTGCCGGCCAGCGTCACATTGTGCTTCTGCGGATAGGTCAGGATCAGTTCCGCCGCGAAGTTCGGCGTGAAGAAGTAGCTGATGTCCAGCTCGGGAATGGTCTTGTTGCTGACCTTGATCGTGTCCGCCGCGCCCACACCACCAACCGGGCTCGACTTGTTGTCCGGCTCCAGCTGGACGGCGCGTGCACGTACCAGCCATGGCGATTCCTGTGCCAGCGCCTGCGCGGACGCCACGGCAATCAGGGCCACTACTACGGATTTCAACATCGTTTTCATTGTTCTTACCTTTCGTTGTCATGTCACTGTCGACGAAGGTAAGCTTATTGATGTGGACCCAAAAAAACGTTGATCCACATCAAAATGACCATGCTGTCAGTAAGGTTACAGCGCTTTTTCGATCATACCGACCAGTTGCGGGTCTTCCGGCGTGACCTTGCTCGGGAAATATTCCAGTACTTTACCGTCGCGCCCGATCAGGTACTTGGTGAAGTTCCACTTCGGTTCCTTGCCCGTTGCCTTGATCAGCTGCGCGTGCAGCGGATTGGCGTCCGGTCCCTTGACCGACGTCTTGGCGAACATCGGGAACTTCACGCCGTAGGTGTTGTAGCAGAGGTCCGCGATCTCTTTCGCGTTGCCCGGTTCCTGCTGGCCGAAGTCGTTCGACGGGAAGCCCAGCACCACCAGACCGCGGCTGCCGTATTTTGCGTAGATCTTTTCCAGGCCTTCGTACTGCTTGGTAAAGCCGCAGTAGCTGGCCGTGTTGACCACCAGGACCACCTTGCCGCTGTACTGGCAGAGGTCTTGCGGCGCTTCATCCTGCAGGCGCTTGAAGCTGTGCTTGAGCACTGCCGGGCAGGCGGCCGGCGTTTTGCTCAATGCCGGCGCTGGTGCAGCAGGCGCTGCCTGCGCGCTTGCAGGCGGAATGACACTGGCGGCGGCGGTGGCGGCGAGCAGCAGGGCAATGGTCTTGATCATGGCGTGGTATTGACGAGGTGGAAGTAGCAGCGATTGTAGCGCGGGCAGCGACGCCACGCGCCGCTTTTCAGGCACTTGCCTGAAGGCTGCGGTGCTCGATCTTGATGCAGTGGTCCATCACCACATCCAGGCCGGCAGCACGCGCCAGATCGGCGGCAACCTGGTTCTCGATCCCGAGCTGCATCCACAGGCACCCTGCCCCCACGGCGATCGCATCGCGCGCGATCGGACCGATGTCTTCCGACTTGCGGAAGCAATCGACGATATCGATGCGCTGGCCGCTCTCTGCCAGCGAGGCGGCAGCGTCCTGCAGCGTGGCGAACACGGGCTCGCCGAGGATTGTCTCGCCGGCGTACTGGGGATTGACCGGCAGGATGCGGTAGCCGTGCTGCTGCAGGTAGGCGCCCACTTCGTGGCTGGCCCGCTCCGGCTTGTTCGACAGGCCGACGATGGCGATGGTGGTGCTCTCTTCGAGAATCCGGGCAATGGTGCGCATGGTGGTGTAGGCGTGAGCGTCGTTGTGATGACAGGCAGCTTAACAAAAGATGAGCGTCGGATCTCCGCGGCGATGTCAGCCGCGGCGTCGGCCTTCAGTCAGTAGGATGTTTCCTGCCCTTGAATCTCCCGATCGGACAGAAAAGGATTGTCGAAACGCTTCTGCCCCTGCTCGGAAGACAGAAGTTCCGTCACCACGAGCTCGTGGATATAGACCGACTTTTGCGGCGCCATGCGCTGGCCAAATTCCACGCCATTGTTGTAGCTGCGACGATCGACCACCCACGCACGTCGGGCACCGCTGGCGCAGGCGGCAACATCGGTGCCAACGCAGTACCTGATCCCATTGAACTCGACAAACTGCGTCTTGGGCAGCAGCGACAAGGTATTGGCCATTTCAGGCCCGAGCTTGTCGGTCACCTTGCGCCACTGCTGATTGTCGGGCGGGCGCACTTCCAGTGGCAGGCCCCAATCGGCGCCTTCGGCAAAGAACAGCACGCCCCAATACACGCTCAGATGTGGAATGACCACGACATCACCCGCGACGGCATGTTTTTTTACCTCGGCGGCGGCCGCTTCGTAACTACCGAATGACAGCAGTTTGTCCGACCACGGAATGGTTACGGCCGCGAGCGCGACGATAAATGTCGCAGCAAAGGCGGCAGGCAGGCGGCGCGGCAGCGTCATGATGTGCGCAATACCGGCGCCCGCGCCCAGCGCCAGGAACGGCAGCACGGCAGCCGAAAACGGTGGCGACTTGAAAATCGGTTTACCCAGGAACCCGATGACATACACGGCCACCAGCACGCCCACCGGAATAACCAGTACCGGCACGCGCCAGCGCTTGCTCTGCAGGGCAAAGTACAGGAGCGACAAGAACACGACAAAGCCAGCCCACATGAGTATGGTGCGGTAGGGCCCCCCTCCATTGCCTGCAACAGTCTGCCCCAGGATCATCACGATGCTGTCCCACGAACTTGCAGGCAGTGGTTCGGTGCCGCGCATCAGCGCAGTGCCGAGCAGCGGCAGAATCGTGATGCCGGCGACGCCCTGCAGCAAGAACCAGTTCCTGAATGTCTTGCGTGGAGCGACCTTGAACTGCTCGATGGCGACCGCGAGGAAGATAAAGAAAACGAAGATGAATGCGATTGCGTGCACGTAGGCCGTGCAGATCCCGAGCAGCACCAGTGCAACGCCGCCCCAGCGCGATGGCTGCTGCAGGAAGCGGACATTCAAGTACCACAGACCCACCAGCATCGCCGGCATCAAACCGTACATGCGCAGGTTGGCAGCGCCCCAGACCGTCGTCGGCAGTAACAGGAAGATCGCGGTCGCCCACAGCGCCGCGCTGGTGCCGCTGATCGCGCGCCCGACCCGGTACACGACCACGGCCGACAGCAGGGTGACGGCAAACGAATTTGCCAGCGCCCACCAGCTGCTACCCGGTGACAGCAGCATCCAGCCCTTCAGGACCAGGAAATAGAAGAAGGGATGGATGTCGTTGCGCAGGATTTCAATGAAGAAGGACGGCAGCGGCTGGAAGGTATGGGTCAACGCAATCAGCTCGTCTTCCCATAGCGAACCGCGCATGGCAAAGTAATGGATCATTGCCGCCAGGCCAACCAGGATCCCCATCAGCGGCAGGCTGTGGTGACGGATCTTGTCCATGCCGGTCGGGGACGTATGGGATAGGGTGTTGTTCATTTTGGCGTATCGATCCGGAACGCAAATTTTCGGTAGCCAACATAGCTCGCGCCCGCCTGAAGCACGGAGGCAATGGCAACCGCCAGCAATGGAGGACAGTCCTTCCACACCAGTAAAGAATAGATGGCATAGTTGGCGCCCGCAGCCGCCAGCGCAGTCGCCGCATAACGCAGGCCTTCGGCCAGCGATGTCTTTTCCTTGACCTGGAACGTAAAGCTGCGGTTGGCGATCCAGGTCACCAGGGTGGCGACCACCATGGCGGGCGGGCGCGCATAAAACGGCGACACACCGCTCCAGACCAGTAGCGCGGTGCACCCCAGGTCGACCGCGAAACCGAGGCCTCCCACAACGAGAAAGCGCAGGATCACTCTTGCTCGCTCTGTTCGGTCTTGAAGCGCGGCACCTGCAGATATTGGATGCGCTTTTGCTCAAGACGGGCACGGGCGACGCTATCGAGGATCACGCCGCACATGAGCGACATCCCGCCAAGCAGCATCAACCCAGTTGCGAGAATGGCGGTCGGAAAGCGTGGCACCGTGCCAGTCTGCACATAGGTGTCCAACAGTGGAATGGAAAGCACGACTGAAACCAGCATGAACAACAGGGCAATGCTTCCATAGAACTGCACGGGACGGACTTCCTTCAGCAGAAGCAGGAACGTCAGCAGGATCCGGATACCGTCGCGAATCGTATTCAACTTGCTGGTGCTACCCTCCTGGCGTTTGCCGTAGGCGGTCGGCATTTCGACGATGGGCATGCGCAGCTGCGAGGCATGCACCGACATTTCGGTCTCGATTTCAAAGCCCGCTGACACGGCTGGAAAGGTCTTGACGAATCGACGCGAGAATACCCGGTACCCCGAAAAGATATCGGTAAACAGGCTACCAAACAAGCGCCGATACAGGCCATTGAACAGGCGGTTACCGAAGCCATGACCGGCGCGGTGCGCGTTTTCATAGACGTTTTCCCGGGTGCCAACGACCATATCGAGCTGCTCATCGATCAGGCGTGCAATCATCGCCGGTGCGCGATCGGCATCGTACGTGCCGTCGCCGTCGGCCATCAGATAAATGTCGGCATCGAGGTCGGCAAACATGCGGCGTACCACATTGCCTTTGCCAGGCCAGGGTTCATGACGCACGAACGCACCTGCGGCGCGGGCTTCGCTGGCGGTGTTGTCGGTCGAGCGGTTGTCGTAGACGTATACGTGGGCGGTCGGCAAGATTTGCTGGAATTTCTTGACGACAGCGCGGATGGCGAGACCCTCGTTATAGCAAGGCAACACGACGGCAATCCTGAGATTGCCGAATGAGCGCGTCGCATGCGCGGACGACGTCGATCCGGGCAAACCTGTTGGTAAAGACTGATCGGTTGCCATCTCGGCGTTTGCGATATTCATTGGTAACCTGTACTGAAATAATAATAAATCGTCATGTTGATTGCGATCTGAAGTCTGCCAGTTTTTTGTTTTTATCGCAATCAATTTTGCTTTCAGTTATTTCAAGACTTTTAGTTTCTGTATTATTTTGCGCATGCTGGCATCGTTGTGCAACAGGGTGCCGCCCTTTGTGGCCAGGTTGCCAACGACAAAAAAAAAGGCAGCCCGCAGGCTGCCTTTTTATTGCCAAGCTTGTACTAAGCTCAACGGCCTTTCGAACGCAGACGCTGAATTGCCGCCAACTGCGCAATCGCTGCGGCCATTTCGGCCTGGGCTCTTGCGTAGTCGATCTTCGACTCCTGATTGAGCATCAGGTCTTCAGCCTGCTTCTTCGCGGACGTCGCCTTTGCTTCGTCCAGGTCGGCGCCGCGGATCGCGGTGTCGGCCAGCACGGTCACGCCGTTCGGCTGCACTTCGAGGATACCGCCGGCGACGAAGACGAACTCTTCACCACCACCGGCAACCTGGATGCGCACGGCGCCCGGGCGGATGCGCGTGATCAACGGGGTGTGCTTCGGGTAGATACCCAGCTCACCCGCTTCACCCGGCAACGCGACGAATTCGGCCTGGCCGGAGAAGATCTGCTCTTCGGCCGAGACGACGTCGACTTGAAATGTGTTTGCCATGTGTGTCTTTCAGTGGAAGAAAGCGACTTAACCAGCAGCCAGTTTCTTGGCTTTCTCGATAGCTTCCTCGATCGTGCCGACCATGTAGAACGCTTGCTCCGGCAGGTGATCCAGTTCGCCCGATGCGATCATCTTGAAGCCCTTGATCGTGTCTTTCAGCGAAACGTACTTGCCCGGCGCGCCGGTGAACACTTCAGCGACGTGGAATGGCTGCGACAGGAAACGCTGCATTTTACGAGCGCGTGCCACGACCAGTTTGTCTTCCGGTGCCAGTTCGTCCATGCCCAGAATCGCGATGATGTCACGCAGTTCCTTGTAGCGCTGCAGGGTGTTCTGCACAGCGCGCGCGGTGGCGTAGTGCTCTTCACCGACGACGAGCGGGTCCAGCTGGCGCGAGGTCGAATCGAGTGGGTCGACTGCAGGGTAGATACCCAGCGAGGCGATGTCACGCGACAGAACGACGGTCGAATCCAGGTGAGCAAAGGTGGTTGCTGGCGATGGGTCGGTCAAGTCATCCGCAGGGACGTAGACGGCCTGGATCGACGTGATCGAACCGGTCTTGGTCGAGGTGATGCGCTCTTGCAGACGGCCCATCTCTTCGGCCAGCGTTGGCTGGTAGCCCACTGCCGATGGCATACGGCCCAGCAGTGCCGAGACTTCGGTACCGGCCAGGGTGTAGCGGTAGATGTTGTCGACGAAGAACAGAACGTCTTTGCCTTCATCACGGAACGCTTCCGCCATGGTCAGACCGGTCAGCGCGACGCGCAGACGGTTGCCTGGTGGTTCGTTCATCTGACCGTAGACCATTGCCACTTTCGAGTTGGCAGGGTTTTCCAGATCGACGACTTTTGCATCGGCCATCTCGTGGTAGAAGTCGTTACCTTCACGGGTACGCTCACCCACGCCGGCGAACACGGACAGACCCGAGTGCGCCTTGGCGATGTTGTTGATCAGTTCCATCATGTTGACGGTCTTGCCGACGCCGGCGCCGCCGAACAGGCCGACTTTACCGCCTTTGGCGAACGGGCAGACCAGATCGATGACCTTGATGCCGGTTTCCAGCAGGTCGGTCGATGGCGACAGTTCGTCGTAGGCTGGCGCGTCACGGTGGATCGACGCCATGCGCTCGTGGCTGACCGGACCGCATTCGTCGATCGGGTTGCCCAGCACGTCCATGATGCGGCCCAGGGTCGGGGTGCCGACCGGGACCATGATTGGCTTGCCGGTGTTCTGGATGATCATGCCACGGCGCATGCCGTCCGAGCTGCCCAGAGCAATGGTACGGACCACGCCGTCGCCCAGCTGTTGCTGGACTTCCAGGGTCAGATCCGAGCCTTCCATTTTCAGTGCGTCGTACACTTTCGGCATGGCATTACGTGGGAATTCCACGTCAACCACTGCGCCGATACACTGAACGATTTTGCCATCAGCCATGTTCGTTCCTTCAGATATTTAGTTAAATTCTTTTTTGCTTTGATCGGTCGGGGACAGCGTAGCGGGCCAGGCCCGCTTGACGCCATCCCCACGGGCGGCGCTGTTAGACTGCGGCTGCGCCCGACACGATCTCGGAGAGTTCTTTGGTAATCGCCGCCTGGCGGGTCTTGTTGTAGACCAGCTTGAGGTCGCTGATGACACTGCCGGCGTTATCGCTCGCGGCCTTCATTGCGACCATGCGTGCCGATTGCTCGGACGCCAGGTTTTCTGCCACTGCCTGGTAAACCAGCGCTTCCACGTAACGCACCAGCAGTTCGTCGATGACGACCTGTGCTTCCGGTTCGTAGATGTAGTCCCAGCTGGTGGCGCCTGCATCGGCTTTCAGCGAATTGGCTGACAGCGGAAGCAGTTGCTCGACCACGGTTTCCTGTTTCATCGTGTTGATGAACTTGGTGTAGCACAGGTAGACAGCATCGAGCTTGCCTTCCTGGTACGCGTCCAGCATCACTTTGACCGGTCCGATCAGCTTGTCCAGTTGCGGTGCATCGCCCAGCTGCGTGGCTTGCGACACCAGCTTCATGCCGACACGGTTCAGGAAGCTCAGGCCCTTGTTGCCAATGGCAACTGCCTCGACGCGGTTGCCCGCCTGTTCCTGTTCGCGCGCCTTGACGGTTACCTGGCGCAGGATGTTGGTGTTCATGCCGCCGCACAGACCCTTGTCGGTCGTGACAACGATGAAACCAACTGCCTTTGCCTGCACGTCCCTGGCTTGCGCCATGAATGCGTGCGTGTACTCCGGGTTTGCAGTGGCCAGATTGGCGGTGATGTTACGAACCTTGTCACTGTAGGGACGGGCGGCGCGCATACGTTCCTGCGCCTTGCGCATTTTCGATGCGGCGACCATTTCCATCGCCTTGGTGATCTTCTTCGTATTTTCTACGCTCTTGATCTTGCCACGAATCTCTTTGCCTGCTGCCATGAGTCCTTACTCCTTCCAGGCACCGGCATCGCCGTCAGGCGACGCCGGCCCACAGATTAATATGCGCCGGATTTCTTGAAATCAGCAACGGCCGCGGCCAATGCTGCTTCGCCGTCTTTGTCCAGTTGCTTGGTTTCGTCGATCTTCGCCAGCAGCGCTGCATGGCCCGACTTCAGGAAGGCGTGCAGGCCGTGCTCGAATGGCAGCACTTTCTTGACTTCGATATCGTCCAGGTAGCCCTTGTTGACGGCGAACAGCGATGCGGCCATCAGCGAGGTCGACAGTGGCGAGAACTGTGGCTGCTTGAGCAGTTCGGTCACGCGCGCACCACGGTCCAGCTGCTTGCGGGTCGATTCGTCCAGGTCCGATGCGAACTGCGCGAACGCAGCCAGTTCACGGTACTGGGCCAGGTCGGTACGGATACCACCGGACAGGTTCTTGATGACTTTGGTCTGGGCAGCACCACCGACGCGCGACACCGAGATACCGGCGTTGATCGCAGGACGGACACCGGCGTTGAACAGCGACGTTTCCAGGAAGATCTGGCCGTCAGTAATCGAGATCACGTTGGTCGGCACGAATGCCGAGACGTCGCCAGCTTGCGTTTCGATGATCGGCAGTGCGGTCAGCGAACCGGTCTTGCCGGTCACGGCGCCGTTGGTGAACTTCGACACGTAGTCGGCGTTCACGCGTGCTGCGCGCTCGAGCAGGCGGCTGTGGAGGTAGAACACGTCGCCTGGGTACGCTTCGCGGCCTGGTGGACGGCGCAGCAGCAGCGAGATCTGGCGGTAGGCAACTGCCTGCTTCGACAGATCGTCGTACACGATCAGTGCGTCTTCGCCGCGGTCGCGGAAGTATTCGCCCATTGCGCAGCCCGAGTAGGCCGAGATGTATTGCATGGCGGCCGATTCCGACGCCGATGCAGCAACAACGATGGTGTACTCCATCGCGCCGTGCGTTTCCAGCGAGCGCACGATGTTCTTGATGGTCGATGCTTTCTGACCGATCGCGACGTACACGCAGGTCACGCCCTGACCTTTTTGGTTGATGATCGCGTCGACTGCAACAGCCGATTTACCGGTCTGGCGGTCACCAATAATCAGCTCACGCTGGCCACGGCCGATCGGCACCATCGCGTCGATCGATTTGATACCGGTCTGCATTGGCTGCGAGACCGATTCACGCGCGATAACGCCTGGCGCAATCTTTTCGATTGGCGAGGTCAGCTTGGCGTTGACAGGACCCTTGCCGTCGATCGGCTGGCCCAGTGCATTGACGACGCGGCCGCACAGTTCAGGACCGATCGGCACTTCGAGAATACGGCCGGTGGTCTTGACGATGTCGCCTTCCGAGATGTGCTCGTAAGCACCCAGGATGACCGAGCCGACCGAGTCGCGCTCGAGGTTCATGGCCAGGCCGAAGGTGTTGCCTGGGAATTCCAGCATCTCGCCCTGCATCACGTCCGACAGACCATGGATGCGGCAGATACCGTCGGCGACCGAGATCACCGTGCCTTGATTGCGAACGTCAGCCGAACTTTCGAGGCCCTGGATCCGGCTCTTGATCAGTTCGCTGATTTCAGATGGGTTAAGTTGCATGCTTGCTAACTCCAATTATAGTTTCTTGATGCGTAGGGCAAGGGCGGGAACGCCGGCGCGTGCCAGTCGATACGTCGTAGTTAGTTGGCCAGCGCAACGTGCATCCGTTGCAGCTTGGCGCGAACCGAGGTATCGAGCACTTCGTCACCGACGACCACGCGCACACCACCGATCAGCGAAGGATCCACTGTTACCGTTGGGTTGAGCTTGCGGCCAAATTTCTTTTCCAGCGTGGCGACCAGCTGCGCCAGCTGGTCGGCCGAGATCTCGAACGCGCTATGGATCATCGCATCGGCAGCGCCCTCGTTCGCGTTTTTCAGGAGCGCAAACTGGGTGCTGATCTCGGGCAGCAGGTTGATGCGGCCGTTCTGGGCCAGCATCGCGATAAAGTTCTTCGCTTCAGCATTCAGCGGCGACTTGACCAGGGACGCAATCGTGTCCGCCAGTTGTGCGTGCGTGACGATCGGGTTGCTGGCGAAGGTCTGCACGTCGGCACTGGCGCCAATCTGGCCCAGTTCCGACGCGATGGCCGAGTACGCGTTCATGTCGCCGGTTTGGGCGACACGGAACAGCGCTTCGGCGTAGGGGCGGGCGACGGTTGCGAGTTCTGCCATGATCAGAGCTCGGTCGACAGTTGCGACAGCAGGTCGGCGTGGGCCGCTGCGTTCACTTCACGCTTCAGGATCTGCTCGGCGCCGGCGACCGCGAGGGCGGCAACCTGGCCACGCAGTGCTTCGCGTGCGCTGTTGACTTGCTGCTCGGCGTCAGCCTTGGCGGCGGCAACGATACGCGCGCCTTCATCGGCGGCAGTACGCTTGGCTTCTTCGATAATCACAGCAGCGCGCTTTTCAGCGTCGTTGATGCGTTTCTGGACTTCGTCACGGGCGCCAGCCAGTTCGGTCTGGACACGCTTTTCAGCAGCAGCCAGATCGGCCTTGCCACGGTCTGCAGCAGCCAGGCCACTTGCAATCTTCGCGGCGCGCTCATCGAGCGCCTTCATCAGTGGCGGCCACACGAATTTCATCGTGAACATCGCCAGGATAAAGAAGACCACGAACTGGACAAACAACGTTGAGTTGATGTTCACGGTTTTTTCCTTCTTACAGAAACACGGATGCCGAACCAGAACTGGTTCGGCCCTTCAAGACAGCGAGAAGCGCGTCTTAGACTGGAACGAACGGGTTAGCGAACGCGAACAGCATGGCGATACCAACACCGATCAGGAACGCAGCGTCGATCAGACCAGCCAGCAGGAACATCTTGGTCTGCAGGGTGTTCATCAGTTCTGGCTGACGTGCGCTGGCTTCCAGGTACTTACCGCCCATGATTGCGATACCGATACAAGCACCGATAGCGCCCAGGCCGATGATCAAACCGCAAGCCAGTGCAACAAAAGAAAGGTCAGTCATGTGTAACTCCAAAAGTTAAATTGAAAACTAGATTAAAAACTACAACTTCTTTACAACCACTATCTGTTTCGATGCTTGCGGCGCCGATCAGTGGCCTTCGTGTGCCTGACCGAGGTATACCAGCGTCAGCATCATGAAGATGAATGCCTGCAGGAATACGATCAGGATGTGGAAGATCGCCCAGATGGAACCAGCAATGATGTGGCCAACGACACCGAATGCGGTAGCCGATGCACCCAACAGTGCGATCAAGAGGAACAACAGCTCACCGGCAAACATGTTGCCGAACAGTCGCATACCGAGCGACACCATTTTTGCTGCGTATTCGATGATATTCAGAAGCAGGTTGAACGGCGCCATCCAGATGCCGAACGGTGCTGCCAGCAGTTCGTGGATCCAGCCGCCGAAGCCCTTGATCTTGATGCCGTAGTAGATCATCAGGACCAGCACGCCCAGCGAAATACCGATGGTGCCGTTGATGTCGGCGGTCGGGACCACGCGGTGATACGGGAACAGGTGCTCGACGCCCAGGGCGGCAAACGCCGACGAGAACATGTCGACTGGCAGGAAGTCCAGGCAGTTCATCAGGGCGACCCAGACGAACACGGTCAGTGCGGCTGGCGCGATGAAGCTGCGGTCGCCGTGCACGATCGACTTGGCTTGATCGTCGACCATTTCAAACAGCATCTCGACGGCAGCCTGGAAACGGCCCGGCACGCCGGCGGTGGCCTTGCGCGCTGCGCTCCACAGGATCAGCGAACCGACGATGCCCATTGCCACCGACCAGAACACGGTGTCCAGGTTGATCACGGAAAAGTCGACCGGGCCATTCTGATGGCCAGTCGACAGGTGGCCGAGGTGGTGCCGGATATATTCTGATGCGGTGGGCGCGTGGGCTGCGCCGTCTACGGTTGGAGTCGCCATGTCATTGCCTAAATAATAAGAATATGTAACTTTTCAGCGCCACGATGATTCCGGCGACCAATGCCAGCCAGTTCAGATCGCGGTACAGCCACGCCGTCGCGCCCAGGAGCGCCAGCGTTAATGCAATCTTTATAAATTCCCATATGAAAAATGTCGCAGGGTTCGCCGTGCCACTTGCTGATGCGGCAAACAGGCGCACTGCCATGATTCCGTTGGGCACGACGCAACTCAAACCGCCAAGTACCGCAGAAAACGCCGCAGGCCATCCCCCCAGTAATCCGGCGATCGCGCCGACGAGAACTGTTGCAATCAACTGCAGGGAAACGATGCGCAGCATATTTTTATAGGTCTTCGCGCTGGCGCAGTGGACGTGCTACGTGGTGGTAATTACATGAATCGCCGGAATTATAAGTGGTTATACGGATGTGAGTCAAACGATTCCCTACTTATAACTGCTCTGTAAAGATGACGAAAATGTGACACGTTGCTGGTGGATAGGGCATTATTTTCAACAACTTAACGCCAGATGGTGTAGGCAGTGGGTGTCACATTGCAGGGTAGCCCGGTCACCGGCTGCCCTGCCTGCAGCCCGCTGCCGGTCAGCCGCGCAGCCGCGCCAGCACGCCGTCCAGGATGTCAAGGTCGGCGAAATCGATGATCATCTGGCCCCTGCCCTTCGGGCCCATCTTGAACACGACCGGCGTCGCGAGCTTGTCGGACAGCTCTTCTTCGAGCCGCACGATGTCGCCCGACTTGTCTTTCGCACGGGCGGCTTGCGCTGGCGCATTGTGCTCGTCGAGCGCGCGCGTGACGAGTTTTTCCGTTTCGCGCACCGACAGGCGCTTGGCGATGACCTGATTGGCCAGCGTGATCTGGTGCGCGCTGTCGACCGCCAGCAAGGCACGGGCGTGACCCATGTCGATGTCGCCGGCCATCAGCATCGTCTGCACCGGCTGTGCGAGGTTGATCAGGCGCAGCAGGTTCGAGACCGCGCTACGCGAGCGGCCCACGGCGCCGGCAGCCTGTTCGTGCGTGAAATTGAAATCCGAAATCAGGCGGTTGATGCCCTGCGCTTCTTCAAGCGGGTTCAGGTCTTCGCGCTGGATGTTCTCGATCAGCGCCATCGCGGCCGCAGCCTGGTCATCGACGTCGCGCACCAGCACCGGGATTTCATCCAGGCCCGCCATCTGCGCCGCGCGGAAGCGCCGTTCGCCAGCGATGATCTCGTACGGCGTGCTGCTACCCGGCGGCAACGGACGCACCAGCACCGGTTGCATGATGCCCTGGGTCTTGATCGAGGCGGCCAGTTCCGACAGGCTCACTTCGTCCATGCGCGTACGAGGCTGGTACTTGCCGGCCTGGATCTGGGTCACGGCCAGCACGGACGGCGTGGTCGGCACGGCCGGTGCGGCGTCGAGGTCGCCGCCGAGCAGGGCGTCGAGGCCGCGGCCCAGTCCCTTGAGTTTTTTGGTTGCCATCTCTTTGTCAGCTTTTTGATTGATTACATGGTCTTGATGCGCTGGACCATCTCGGCGCCGAAGGCGATGTATGCCTGCGCGCCTTTCGAGGACGGATCGAACGTCACGCCGGGGATGCCGTACGACGGCGCCTCGGCCAGCCGCACATTGCGCGGAATGATCGTCTTGAAGACCTTGTCGCCGAAATGCTGCTCGAGCTGGCCCGAGACCTGTTGCGACAGCGTCATGCGCGGATCGAACATCACGCGCAGCAGACCGATGATCTTCAGGTCGGTGTTCAGGTTGGCGTGCACCTTCTTGATCGTGTTGACCAGGTCGGACAAGCCTTCGAGCGCATAGTATTCACACTGCATCGGGATGATCACGCCGTCAGCGGCGCACAGGCCGTTCAATGTCAGCAGCGACAGCGCGGGCGGACAGTCGACCAGGATGAAGTCGTAATCATCAGCCACCGCTGCCAGTGCTTCCTTCAGGCGCCGCTCGCGGTTCTCGAGCGCGACCATCTCGACTTCGGCGCCGGCCAGTTCGCGGTTGGCGGGTAGCACATCGAAGCGCCCTGCTTCCGAGCGCACGCGCGCCGTGGCCACATCGGACTCGCCCAGCAGGACCTGATAGATCGACGCGGCCAGCTCGGCCTTGTTGATGCCAGCGCCCATCGTGGCATTGCCCTGCGGGTCGAGGTCGACCAGCAGCACGCGCTGGTCCAGTTTGGCCAGGCCTGCGGACAGGTTGACGCTGGTGGTGGTCTTGCCTACTCCACCCTTCTGGTTCGCAACGCAAAAAATCTTCGCCATCTTTTCCTTTCCTGGATGCGACTACAAGGCATCATATCGTTGATACGATAAAACCGTTTCACTGGTTTATATGAGTTAAACGATATAAACTGTTTATACGGTTAATACAGATAGTACGGTTAGTACAGTTCTTATGATTTATATAGTATGTACTATTGGTAGCTTTTACGCGGCTCGCTCGATGAATACCAAGTGTCGCTCTGCCTGCAGTCTTGGCACCCATAACGGTTGCAGATCCACGACTTTCCAGTCCTGTGGCAAGCGCTCACGCTCCTCACTTGGCGCCACCCCTTTCAGCGCGATGAACTTGCCGCCGTCGGCCAGCAGATGGCCCGACCAGTTGACGAAGTCGGACAGGTCGGCAAACGCACGCGAGGTGATCACGTCGAATGGTTCGCTCACAACCAGATCCTGCACCTTCATGGTGTGCACGCTGACGTTGGTCAGCTTCAGTTCTGCCTTCACCTGATTCAGGAATGCGGTTTTCTTGTGCACGGTGTCGATCATCGACACGTTCATGTCCGGCCGCACGATGGCCAGCACGATGCCCGGCAATCCGCCCCCTGCTCCCACGTCCAGCACATTGCGGGCATTGGCAAATGCCGGCACCGCCGCCAGCGAGTCGAGCAGATGGTGCGTGACCATCTGCTGTGGATCGCGCAGTGACGTCAGGTTGTAGACAGCGTTCCACTTGTTCATCAATGCCAGATAGCCCATCAGCTTGGTCTGTTGCTCGGGCGTGATGGCCAGCGTCATGTCCTTGATGCCCTGGTCCAGTACGGCCGCCAGCGCATCGTGATCGAAGTTGTATTTCATTCGGCCACCTCGGCTGCGGCGGTTGCAAAACCTTTGGCGCCGCGCTTTTTCAGGGTCACCAGGAGCAGCGAGATCGCCGCCGGGGTCACGCCCGAAATACGGGAAGCCTGGCCCAGCGTTTCCGGCCGTTGCTTGTCGAGCTTCTGGCGCACTTCGAACGACAGCGCTTCGATATCCAGGTAGTTCAGGTTCTCGGGCAGCTTCATGTTTTCGTAGTGATCATGACGCTCGACTTCGCGCGCCTGGCGATCGATGTAGCCGGAATATTTAAGTTGAATCTCGACCTGCTCTTTGACAGCGGGATCTTCAACGCCCGGACCGGCCAGGCTCTGCCCTTCCATACCACTCATCGTCATCAAGGTGTCGTAGTTCACACCTGGTCTGCGCAGCAAATCAGCCAGATTGTATTCGCGCTCGAGCGGCTGGCCGACAATGCGTTCCGACTCCGCTGCCGCCAGGATGCGCGGGTTCACCCACACCGAGCGCAGACGTTCCAGTTCGCGTGCGACGGATTCGCGCTTGGTCTCGAACGCCGCCCAGCGTGCGTCGTCAACCAGACCCAGGCTCCTGCCGATTTCGGTCAGGCGCATGTCGGCATTGTCTTCACGCAGCGACAGGCGGTATTCCGCGCGGCTGGTGAACATGCGGTACGGCTCGGCCACACCTTGCGTCGTCAGGTCATCGACCAGCACGCCGAGGTACGCTTCCGAACGACCCGGCGTCCAGGCATCCTTGCCCTGCGTTTGCAGGGCGGCGTTCAGGCCGGCCAGCAAACCCTGGGCCGCCGCTTCTTCGTAGCCGGTCGTGCCGTTGATCTGGCCGGCGAAGAACAGACCCTTGATCGACTTGGTTTCCAGCGATGCTTTCAGGCCGCGCGGATCGAAGTAATCGTATTCGATCGCATAGCCGGGCCGCAGAATGAACGCGTTTTCCATGCCGCGCATCGAGCGCACCAGGGCCAGTTGCACGTCGAATGGCAGGCTGGTCGAGATCCCGTTCGGGTAGAACTCGTTGGTCGTCAATCCTTCCGGCTCCAGGAAAATCTGGTGCGATTCCTTGCTGGCGAAGCGATGGATCTTGTCTTCGATCGATGGGCAGTAGCGCGGACCGACACCTTCGATCACGCCGGTGTACATCGGGCTGCGGTCAAGCCCGGCACGGATGATGTCATGCGTGCGTTCATTGGTATGCGTCACCCAGCATGGCACCTGCTTCGGATGCATCGCCACATTGCCCATGTACGAGAACACCGGCACCGGATCGAGGTCGCCCGGTTGCTCGGTCAGCAGCGAGAAGTCGATGCTGCGGCCATCGATGCGCGGTGGTGTGCCGGTTTTCAGGCGGCCTTGCGGCAGCTTGAGTTCTTTCAGGCGCGCCGACAGCGAGGTCGCCGGTGGATCGCCCGCGCGGCCGCCAGCATAATTCTGCAGGCCGACGTGGATTTTCCCATCCAGGAAAGTACCGGCCGTCAGTACAACAGCGCGCGCACGGAAACTCAGACCCACTTGGGTGACGGCGCCGACGACGCGGTCGCCCTCGACGATCAGGTCTTCGACTGCCTGCTGGAACAGCCACAGGTTCGGCTGGTTTTCCAGACGAGAGCGGATCGCCGCCTTGTACAGGGCGCGGTCGGCTTGCGCGCGGGTAGCACGCACGGCCGGCCCCTTCGATGAGTTCAGGATCCGGAACTGGATGCCTGCCTCATCCGTGGCGATGGCCATGGCGCCGCCGAGGGCATCGACTTCCTTGACCAGGTGTCCTTTGCCAATGCCGCCGATCGATGGATTGCAGGACATGGCGCCCAGCGTTTCAATATTGTGCGTCAGCAAAAGGGTCTTTTGACCTGTGCGTGCAGACGCGAGTGCAGCTTCGGTGCCGGCATGGCCGCCGCCGACGACGATGACGTCGAATTCAGTTGGAAATAGCATGATGGGATGTGAGGCGAGGAGACTAATGCGCGATTATAGATTCTTTTCCGGTGCCTGATTCTTCGGCCCCCAGAAAACGACGAATTTTGTTTCACGTGGAACGTCAAGCAGCTTAGGCGTCGGGATTGTTTCACGTGGAACATCGCATTTGATAAGGCCGGGCTGACCCGGTTCCGCGATGTTTCACGTGGAACAATCGCGACTACCAACCCAACTTTGTGAAGGAATCGTAGGCAGTCTTGACAATCAAGGCGCTGACGACAAACAGGAACACCTTGCGCACGAAGCCGCTGCCGTACTTCATTGCGAGTCGCGTGCCAGTCAGCGAACCCACGATCTGGCAGCCCGCCATCATCAGTCCGAGTTGCCACAGAATGTGACCGCTGTAACCAAACCACATGAGCGCCGAGAAATTGCAGGCCACGTTGACGATCTTCGCAGCGGCAGAGGCGCTTAAGAAATCAAACCCAAAGAAACGCACGAACAGGAAGATCAGGAAGCTGCCGGTGCCAGGACCGAAGAACCCATCGTAGAACCCGATTGCTGCACCGATTCCGATTGCCCAATACCGCTCGGCCAGGCCGCTATGCAGCGGTGCGTGCACGGACCCAAGGTCTTTCTTCATGAAGGTATAGACCGCGACCGCAACAAGGATGATGGGCAACAAGGCGCGGACGAAATCGGCAGGCACGCGGGTGACCGTCCAGGCGCCAGCGAACGACAATAGAAATGCGGCGGCAGCTGCCGGGGCGGCGGTACTCCACGCTACCCGCACACGCCGCGCGTAATCCACGGCTGCCGAACTGGTGCCGAAAATCGCTGCAAGCTTGTTGGTACCGAGGATAGTTGCCGGCGCTTCTTTTGGCAACAGTGAGAACATGGCGGGAAGCTGGACCAGGCCGCCGCCGCCGACAACGGCATCGACCAGGCCGGCGGCGAACGCGGCGCCGCCGAGCCAAACAACATCAATCATGGAAAGGATTCGGGAGGAGTGCTGAAGCCGCAATTTTACGGCATGCCGTGCGTACTTACCTGGCGGTCAGACGGTCGGTGACTTTATGAAGTCGAGCAACAATGCATTCAGGCGATCCGCACCCGAGAGCTGCAACCAGTGGCCAACGCCATCGATGCGTTCATAGCGAAAGCCCGCACGACATTGCTCGCGCGAATCGAGCATCTGTTGCTCGCCCAGCGCTGGATCGTGCTCACTTCAGACACCCATCACCGGAACGTTAACCGGCAGCCAGGCCCGCGCGGATGATGGCTTGAAATTGGCGCGATAATAATTCAGTGCCGCCGTCAGGCGACCTTCGGGTGCAAGCGCCGCGATCCAGATCTCTTGCTGTTCGCGACCGCGAATCATTTTTCTGAGCGTCGCCCAGTCCCCTGCTTTCAGCAATGCCTCCGCGACAACGGGCGTTTTGAAAACAAGCATGTACCAGAACCGCAGTTTCTGGCCGAGGTTCGAGGAAGCAATTGCCTTGGGATGGCCGACTGACAGGGCGGCATATCGTACGATGCGTTCCGGCGCATGCATGGCCAAGTGCCAGCCGATCAACGCGCCCCAGTCATGACCGACCACGACAGCCTTGTCGATACCCAGCGCGTCCATGAGTCGCAATACATCATCGGCCAGAAATGACACGGCATACGCGCCGACGTCTTGCGGCATATCGGTCTTGCCGTAGCCACGCAGGTCAGGTGCAATCACACACAGACCCGCCGCAGCGAGTTCCGGAATCTGACGCCGCCAGATCTGGTGCGTATCGGGGAAGCCATGGAGCAGGATCACCGGCGGGCCTTCGCCAGCCGTGACGTAGTGCATGTTGAGGCCATTGACCGTGGCGTAATGCGACTCGAATTCCATGCGGCTCCCCTTGGCGCTGACTCGATGAAACACAGCTTACCAGAACGTAAACGCCTGTCCAGACCCCACCTGTGGATAAGCAAATGGATATCCACAGGTACGGTTTGTGCAGAACTCCGCTTTTGTACACAAGCAAAAATCTTGTCCAGATTTGCCACCAGGAAGCCGGGTCACTAGTGCACTGCCTTATGCGCGCGGTAAGTCGATGATTTTGTTCTCGTTAACCGGGTTGTCCACAGAAGGTGGCCACCCTTACTTATTACTATCAATGTTGTATACAGTTATTGGTTGTAAACCTGAGATGCCTGTTTCAAAAAAAAATTTCGTCCGTGGCAGATCGGAGCAATGCGGTCATTGCAAACCCGCTTTCTGGTCTGTGGAGAACCCAATGCATATCCACAGGATGGAATGTGCAAAAACCCGATTTTTTCAGCCGTCGCCAAATCTGTTCACCTTCGGTGCACCGTGGCCACCAGGGTTCTCCAGCCGGTTTGAAACTGTGTAAGCCGTTGAAGTTGTGGAAAAATCCAGGCTTATCCACACAATCGGCCGCGTTTACTATTACTACTATTTTGTATACAAGCTTTTAAGTAAACAAACTGGATAACTCGCGCGCTGGACATCTTTGGCAAGAAGTTCGGCTGAGCATCGTTCTAAAAGCGTTTTTAAAAAAAAAGAACGCAGGCGCAAAAGCACGCAGTAATTCGAGATTGCCAACCAGCATCGATCACTGACAACCAGCTCCCAGGCGCCAGCGTCCTGTGGACAAGCGCCTGCATATCCACAGCATCAACTGTGCAGAACCCCGGCTTTTGGCAACGGGCAAATTCTTGTCCACGATCCATGCGTGACTCGCGCATGTGTTGTCCCGCGTAAAAAACAGGACTTAACGCGCTGATTCTGTTGAGTAAACGAACCTTATCCACAGAAAATCTTGCGTTTACCTACTACTACTATTTTGTATACAGATCTCTTAATTAAATAAGCAAACAACAGCTCAGCCAAAAAAAAACGTTTTCCAGAACGAAAAACCAGGCCAGCAAATTTGTCTCCAACGGCTGAGAATGCTGTGTACAATCCGGCGCTTATGCACAACGGCCCAGCAAAAAAAAATGCGTTTAGGCATCATCAGCGCGTTGCACGAAGAACAGGCAGGGCTCGTGGAAGCCTTGCAAGGGCCCTCCACGCTCATCCACGGCAAGCGTGAGTACTTTCTCGGACAGCTGTGGGAAATCGACGCCGTGTGCGTCCTGTCGCGAATTGGGAAGGTTGCTGCTGCCATGACAGCGACGACGCTTGTGGAGAAGTTCGGAGTTACCCACATCCTGTTCACGGGTGTGGCTGGCGCCGGGGACGCGTCGATCCGGGTTGGCGACATCGTGGTGGCTGAATCGCTCGTCCAGCACGACATGGATGCCAGTCCCCTGTTTCCCCGTTTCGAGGTGCCATTGACGGGGCAAACGCATTTTCAACCGGATGCCCGGTTATCTCTGCGGGTTTCCAGTGCAGCGCATGCGTTCCTGGACGAGGACCTGACGCATGCGATCGCCCAGACTGACCGCGAGCAATTCGGCTTGACGCAGCCGCGCGTGCACCGCGGCCTGATTGCCAGCGGCGACCAGTTCGTGCATGAGGCCGCGCGGATTGACGCGATGAATACGGCGCTGCCGGGCCTGGTAGCGGTGGAGATGGAAGGCGCTGCAGTGGCGCAGGTGTGTCACGAACTGAACGTGCCGTTTGCCGTCATCCGCGCGATCTCGGATAACGCCAACGAACACGCGGCGCACGACTTCATGGGCTTCGTGAAGACGGTGGCCGCGCAGTACGCATTTCACATCACCCGGCGCCTGTGCCGGGATCTGGCGGCAGCGCCGCTCTAGTCCAGCAGCGACTCGGCCGGCATGTAGTCGTAGCCCAGTGCGTGCGCCACGGCCTCGAACGTGACCTTGCCCTGGCAGACATTCAGGCCATGACGCAGGTGGGCGTCATCGCCCAGCGCGCGCCGCCAGCCCTTGCCGGCCAGCGCCAGCACGTGCCCGATCGTGGCGTTGTTCAGAGCAAAGGTGGATGTGCGCGCGACTGCACCAGGCATGTTCGCAACGCAGTAATGCACGACGCCGTCGACGACGAAAGTCGGATCGGCGTGGGTGGTGGCGTGGGACGTTTCAAAGCAGCCGCCCTGGTCGATCGCCACGTCGACAATGACTGCGCCCTTTTTCATGCGTGACACCATGCTGCGCGTGACGAGTTTTGGCGCTGCAGCGCCCGGCACCAGCACCCCGCCGATGACCAGATCCGCCGAGAGCACGGCTTCTTCGAGCGCCTGCGCGTTGGAATGCAGCGTGGCGATGCGGTTGCCATACACCAGATCGAGCTGGCGCAGGCGGTCGAGGTTCTTGTCGAGCACCGTCACCCGCGCGCCCGTGCCGACGGCCATCTGCAGGGCATTGGCGCCCACCACGCCGGCGCCGATGACGACGACGTGGCCCCCGGCCACGCCCGGCACACCGCCCAGCAGCAGGCCCATGCCGCCCCTGGATTTCTCCAGGTGCGCAGCGCCCGCCTGGATCGACATGCGCCCTGCCACTTCGCTCATCGGCGCGAGCAGCGGCAAGCCGCCGCCAGGCCCGGTCACCGTTTCATAGGCGATGCAGATGGCCTTCGAGCGCACCAGCGCCGCCGTTTGATCGGGATCTGGCGCCAGGTGCAGATAAGTGAAGAGGATCTGGTCTTCGCGCAGCATCGCGCATTCGCCCGCCTGGGGCTCCTTGACCTTGACGATCATGGCGGCCTGCGCAAACACCTCTTGCGCGCTGGCCACGATGCTGGCGCCGGCCGCGACGTACTGCGCGTCGGGCAAGCCGATCTCGCTGCCGGCGCCCTGCTGGACGAGCACCTGGTGGCCTTGCACCACCAGCTCATGCACCGACGCCGGCGTGAGGCCGACGCGGTATTCGTTGTTCTTGATTTCGGTTGGAACGCCTACAAGCATGGTGAGTCTCCTTGTTGTTGGTGTGGTTCCTGCAACTGCTGTTACTGCTCCTGACGTGAATGCGGGTTAGAAAGCACATCGGCGACCGAAGTCGCCGATGTGGTGTGCATTACAGGCCCAGCGTCATCAGGCTGGCATTACCCCCAGCCGCTGTCGTATTGACGCAGACGGCGCGTTCGGCCACCAGCCGCCACAGATCGACCGCTGCCAGTGGTTCGGTATCGACCACCCCGACAATGGCGCCGCTGCGCGCCGCCAGCTGCGTACGCAGCGAGCCGGCCAGGCCCGATTCGACCAAGGCGATCGCGAACTCGCCCGCATCGACTTCGTCCTTGCCAATGAAGCGCACGCGCTCCTTGACCGCCTGCGGCAGGTTGGCCGGGATGGCCTCTGGCGACATGGTCAGCACCAGTGCGCGGTTGCCGGTGGCCAGCGCAGCTGCCACTTGATTGAGCAGGCCTGTCGGCGTGCCCGATGCGCACAGCACGACGCCGCGCGGCGTGAACGACAGGCGATTGCGCTCGCCGGTCGGCCCCGGCAAGTCGATCGCCACGCCATTCAACGACGTGCGCGCATAGCCTTCGGCCAGCGCCACCACGGGTTGCTGGCCGTTCGTGCGCAGCCAGCCGATCAGCGCTTCCAGCGCAACCTCAGGCTGACGGATATGGTCCATCAATGGCGCCGCGCCGCGCTGCAGGCGCTTGATGTACAACGGCCCGCCGGCTTTCGGGCCGGTACCGGATTTGCCTTCGCCACCGAACGGTTGCACGCCGACGACCGCGCCGACGATATTGCGGTTGACGTAGATATTGCCGACGTGCGCATGGTTGACGATGTAGTCGATCGTTTCATCGATGCGCGAGTGCACGCCCAGCGTCAGGCCGAAACCCGTGGCATTGATCGACGCGATCACCTTCGGCAGATCGGCGCGGCGGTAGCGCACGATGTGCAGGACCGGGCCAAATACCTCTTGCTTGAGTTCCGACAGCGACGCGATCTCGAGCACCGTCGGCGGCACGAAGGTGCCGCAGCTGGTGATGGCGGTCGGCAGCTCGAGCGCAAAGTGGCTGCGCGCCGTGGCTTTCGTGCGTTCGATGTGCGCCAGCAGGTTGCGCTGCGCTTCTGCATCGATGACCGGACCGATATCGGTCGCCAGGCGATCCGGGCTGCCCACGCGCAGTTCCTGCATCGCACCCTTGAGCATCTTGATGGTCTTGTCGGCGATGTCTTCCTGCAGGAACAGCACGCGCAGCGCCGAACAGCGCTGGCCGGCCGAATCGAAGGCTGAGCTCAACACGTCGCCCACCACCTGTTCGGGCAGCGCCGACGAGTCGACGATCAGCGCGTTCTGGCCACCCGTTTCGGCCACCAGCGGAATGTCGATGCCTTCCTGTTCGGCGCGTTTGGCCAGCGTGCGGTTGATCAGCTGCGCGACTTCGGTCGACCCGGTGAAGATCACACCCTTGATGCGGCTGTCGGCCGTCAGCGCGGCGCCGACGACTTCGCCGCGGCCTGGCAGCAGTTGCAGCGCGGCGCGCGGCGTACCGGCCTCGAGGAACAGCTCCACCGCGCGGTGGGCGATCAGCGGCGTTTGCTCGGCAGGCTTGGCCAGCACCACGTTGCCGGCGGCCAGTGCCGCCGCGACCTGCCCCGTGAAGATCGCCAGCGGGAAGTTCCATGGGCTGATGCAGCTGACCGGGCCCAATGCCTGGACGTTTGCCTGGACTCCAGTTACAGCGCGGATCTGCACCGCGTAGTAGCGCAGGAAGTCGACTGCTTCGCGCAGTTCGGCAATCGCGTTCGGCAGCGATTTGCCCGCTTCGCGCACGGCCAGTGCCATCAGCTCGACGCCATGGTGCTCGAACAGGTCGGCGGTGCGTTCCAGGATCGCGGCGCGCCCGGTCGTGCTGGTGGCGGCCCACTCGCCGGCAAAGGCACTGGCCGCTGCCAGCGCGGCGTCGACGTCGGCGCGCGAGGCTTCCTGCACCAGGCCGACGATATCGGCCGACTGGGCCGGGTTGACCACATTGGCGAATGCTCCGGCATCAATTGCGCCGGCCTCGACCGTTGCTGCAGTCAGGGGCGCGGCGACGTGCCGGCGCTGTTGCGACAGGCCACCCGCCAGCACGCCCAGGATGTCTTCGTTGACCAGGTCCATGCCGGCGGAATTCTTGCGCTCGGTACCGAACATGTCCACCGGCAGCGCGATTGCCGGATGCGGCTTGCCACCGCTGGCGCGGGCGGCCTCGAATGGATCGGTGATCAGGGTGTTGATGGCCACGCTCTCGTCGACGATCTGGTTCACGAACGACGAGTTGGCGCCGTTCTCCAGCAGGCGGCGCACGAGGTAGGCCAGCAGCGTTTCGTGCGAGCCGACCGGCGCGTAAATACGGCAGGGTTTATCGAGGTTCTTGCTGCCCACGACCTGGTCATACAGCGTTTCGCCCATGCCGTGCAGGCACTGGAATTCGTAGTTGCTGATATTGCCCAGACGCGCCCATGTATAGATGACGGACAGCGTATGCGCATTGTGGGTGGCAAACTGCGGGTACAGGATGTCGGATGCGCCGAGCAGCTTGCGCGCGCAGATCAGGTAAGACACATCGGTGTGCACCTTGCGCGTATAGACCGGATAGCCGGGCATGCCGTCGACTTGGGCGCGCTTGATCTCGGCGTCCCAATAAGCGCCCTTCACCAGCCGCACCATGAACTTGCGGCTGCTGCGCTTGGCCAGGTCGATCACATAATCGATCACGTACGGGCAGCGCTTCTGGTAGGCCTGCACCACCAGGCCGATGCCTTCGAAGCCGGCCAGCTCGGGGTCGAACGCCAGCACCTCGAGCATGTCGAGCGAGATCTCGAGGCGGTCGGCTTCTTCGGCGTCGATATTGATGCCGATGTCGTAGCGCTTGGCCAGCAGCACAAGGCTGCGCACGCGCGGCAGCAGTTCGTCCATCACGCGCGCCGACTGCGCGCGGCTGTAGCGCGGGTGCAGCGCCGAGAGCTTGATCGAGATGCCCGGGCCTTCCTTGATGCCGCGGCCATTCGAGGCCTTGCCGATCGCATGGATCGCCTGCTCGTACGACGCGTAGTAATGTTGCGCATCGAGTTCGGTCAGCGCCGCTTCACCCAGCATGTCGTACGAGTAGCGGTAGCCGCGCGTTTCGTTCTCGCGGCTGTTTTTCAGTGCCTCGTCGATGGTCTGGCCGGTGACGAACTGATTGCCCAGCATGCGCATCGCCATGTCGACGCCCTTGCGGATCAGCGGTTCGCCGCCCTTGGCGATCATGCGCGTGAGCGCCGAGCCCAGGCCTTGTTCGCTATTGGTCGACACCAACTTGCCGGTGATGAGCAGGCCCCAGGTGGCCGCGTTGACGAACAGCGACGGGGATTCGCCCAGGTGCTTGCGCCAGTCGCCCTTGCTGATCTTGTCGGCGATGAGGCGGTCGGCCGTTTCGCTGTCCGGAATGCGCAGCAGTGCTTCGGCCAGGCACATCAATGCCACGCCCTCTTCCGACGACAGCGAGAATTCGTGCATCAGGGCATCCACGCCCGACGAGCGGGTGCGTTTTTCACGCACGGCGGCGACCAGGCGGTGGGCCAGTGCCTGGGCGTCATGGCTGGCGCCTGACCCCTGGGCCAGCAGCCACTGCACCGCCTCGGTTTCATCGCGGCGGTAGGCGGCCGTGATGGCAGCGCGCAGGGGAGTTTGGTCGCGCTTGATTTCAGCGTGTAGGGCGTCGAACGGAACGAAAATGGAGGCCGGGTGAGCAGCAATCTGCATGGCTATCTAGTCAAAAGAAAAATACACAACGAGGGCCACCGCACAGCAAAAGCGCCGTGCTGTAAGCAACAGCCGGCGCAGATCGGAACTTGGTGGAAATGATTCGATTGTAGAAGGATTTCTTCTGGATTTATTCTGGATTTAACCGATACTGGCAATAGATAGTTTTTGATGCGACAATCTGACCAAATAAAATTTATAAGGAGATGTAGCATGCTGGACAAGATTAGCAAAAAGATTCTGGCCGAATTGCAGAACGACGGCCGCATCAGCAACGTCGAACTGGCGGCACGCGTCAACTTGTCGCCGGCTGCCTGCCTCGAACGTGTGCGCAAGCTGCACGAATCAGGTTACATCATGGGCTACACCGCCCAGCTCAATCCACAGTTGCTGGACGTGTCGCTGCTGGTATTCATCGAAGTCGTGCTCGACCGCACCACGCCTGAAGTGTTCGATGCCTTCAAGCAAAGTGTGCAGATGATCCCCGAAGTGCTCGAATGCCATATGGTGGCGGGCGGCTTCGACTACCTGGTCAAGGCGCGCGTGAAAGACATGGCAGCTTACCGCGAATTTCTTGGCAAGACGCTGCTGCAGAAAGGTGTGCGCGAGACGCACACCTATGCGGTGATGGAAGAAGTGAAAAACTCCACCAAGCTGCCGATTCGCTGATTTATGGCTGCCCAGCCTGGCCGGTCTTGCTGGTCTGGCCGGTCAGGCGTAGTGCGCCGCGGTATAGAAGGCTGGCAGGTGGCGCTTGCGCGGCCTGACTGGCAGCCCGAGTGACATCCTGTGGCGTATCGCCGCGGCCTGCTTCGAACGTTGCCCTCTGCATCGCGCCCACCCCATTCGCTTCTTCGATGCGCACCGCCATCCTGCTGGCGCTGGCAAGCGCGTCGCCCTCACCGGCCACGGCATCGATCACGAAGCGATAGCCCGGGCGATTGTCCAGTTGCCCCGTGCCTTCCAGCTTGACCCGGTTGCCGTCGAGCGTGATCCGATCCAGGGTCTCACCTTTGAATGACGTGCTGCCCAGCAGACGAAACACGAACGGCGTGCCTGCATCTGTCTTGAGCGCGAGTGGCGCTGCCAGCCGGAAGGCTGTTCTGGCAGCAGGCGAATAGACGCCGCTGCCAGGAGCCACGGCCGACTGGAGCATCCCTTCGCCCACCAGCTGCGCGCCGTCGGTGAAGCCCACCCGCACGAACGCAGACATCGTCGTACGCCTGCGCGCCGAATCGGTGACGATCACGGTCGCGCGGTAATCCCCTGCAACGCCATACGTGTGTTCAGCCAAGACTGTACCCGCGCCATTGCGCTCGCGCACGACCGCCGGTAGCGGCCCGCTGCCATCGCCCCAGTCGATGGTGGCCGTATGGGTGTCGCGGACATTACGGTCGCGAAATGACAGCGTGAGCCTGGCAAGCTCGTTCTCGCGCAGCGCCGGGATTTGTATCGGGCCCAGCACCGGCGCATCGGTACCGCCGCCACCGCGGCGCAGAAACACCAGGCCGGCGTTCGATTGGGCCAGGATATCGCCGTTGGCTGCAATACCAAGCCCTTCGGTTACCACCAACCCTGTTGGCGCGTTGTGCAGGCGCAGATTGAGATCGGTCGCCACGCCCGTGCGCGACCAGCGATAGGCGCGGCCTTCGTCGAACATGCCGGAGCGGATCAGGCCCACACTCACGCCATCATCGTTCAGTGCGTTGGCCTCCGACGTGAACATGCCCGCCGGGTGCAGGCTGAGAAAACCGCGCGCGCGTGAGTACCGGAAGGCGCGAAACTCGTTCGTGGTCGGGCCCCGCACTGCGCCGATGACCTCGCTCGCTTCATTGAGTGTCGTGGGATAGGCAGCATTGATGCTGACAGCGGGTTTTCCTGGGCTCGACAAGAAGAAGCCACGGGTTGCAGCGTCGACGATCCGCCAACCGAGAATGTCGCCCTGATTATTGATGCGGATACCATACGCACTGCGTGCCCCGAACGTTCCAAGATTCGTGGGACGGCCGTCAGCGTTCCAGACCAGCGTGGTCGTGCCGCCATTGACAGCGCTGCCCGAGCCGACGACGGCATCGAGATCGTTGATGCCGTAGGCAGCGCCTGGAACGAAGCCGCTGACGCCGGGCAGTGATGACAGGCGATTTGCCGACGTCCAGCGCACTGCACGCACGCTGCTGTTGTCGCTGGACGTGGCAGACAGGCCCGCGATCTGGCCATGTTTGTTGATCGCGTCCAGGGAGGCGTATTCGCGCGCATTGAGCGACGGTAGCACCACCCGGCCCCTTGCAGCGGACCAGCGCAATGGCTGGTACCGCAGGCCGCCGGGACTCTGCGCGTCGAGGAAGCGTGCGTTGAAAATCACCTCACCTTGTTCGTTCAGACCGCCGACAAACGTACGCTCATTGCCTGGGGGACTGATATCGACAATGCGATCGCCATTGAAAAACGCCACCTGTGTGCGACCATCCGGCCCCGGGTACTCGAACGCCGCCTGCCCACGTGCGTTGACAAAGCCGTTATAACTCGTTGGCGCGGCGAGATTGACGATGCTGTAGATGTCACCACCATTGCGCCCGGCATCAGTGGCGTCATCCTCGGCAGCCGCTGTAGCGCGGCCTGAAGCCGCAAGCATGAGCAGCAGAGTGATCCCAAACACACCGAACTGGCCCGTCGATAAATGGTGCATTGTCATCTCCCTATCTCCCTGTATGTGCGTATGCGGTATGCACGGCGCATGACCATTCTCGAACGTGACGAATCATTCAAGATGAGCTAGCGCAAACCCGGTGACGGATCTCGCGCAAAATGGATTTGGGAATTGCATGGTAGGCAGAGCCACCAGGCAAGGAGGTCGATGTACAGGTGAGAAGGGATGACGCGGCTGCGCCATCCCTGGTGACAACGTATCAGACGACCTTGCGCACGCCGCCTTTGGACGCGCTTTCGGCCATGCCTTCGAGGTTCTTGCGCAGCCAGCGGTGCGCCGGGCTGCGGCCGTCGCGCTCGTGCCACAGCATGTCCAGGTGGACGGCCGGTAGCTGGAGTGGCAATTCTTTCCAGATCAGGACATCGGCCATGCCGGTCGAGACCAGCAAGTGCTTTGGCAGCACCGTGATCAGGTCCGAGTTGGCCACCACCCGGCCAGCCGTGAAGAACTGGTTCACCGTCAGCAGAATGCGCCGCTCGCGGCCCATCTGGCCCAGTGCCTCGTCCACCAGGCCGTGGGCGCGGCCCGAGAAGCTCACCAGCAGGTGGTTTGCCTTGCAATACGTGTCGAGATCGAGCTTTTCCTTGGCCAGCGGGTGATCCTTGCGCATCACGCACACGTACACGCCCGAATACAGGCGCTCGTGGCGAATCGGCGAGCCCGTTTCGTACGACAACTGCGCCGCCACCCCCGGGAAGAAGCCCACCGCCAGGTCGATATCGCCGCGCAGCAGCATCGGCCGCGGTTCGCGCGTGGTCAGCGGCACCATGCGGATGTTCACGCCCGGCGCCTCGCCCTCGATCGAGCGCATCAGCGACGGCAGCCACAAGGCCGCGGTCGCGTCGGCCATCGCCATCCGGAACGTTGCCTGCGCCTTGGAGACGTCGAACGTTTCCGGCATCACGGCCGCTTCGAGGGCCGCCAGCGCCTGGCGCACCGCTGGCCACAGCGCTTCGGCGCGCGGCGTCGGCTTGACGCCGTAGGCAGTGCGGATCAGGAGTTCGTCGCCCAGGCTTTCACGCAATCGCTTGATGGCATTCGAGACAGCAGGCTGGGTCATGGCCAGGTGGCCGGCAGCGCGCGTCAGGTTTTGCTCGGTCATGACGGCATCGAACACGCGCAGCAAATTCAGGTCAAGCGTCAGAAAGCTCATGGAATTCAGGATAAAACTGTCGTGAATACAAGTGTACCTCAACTCATTCACAAACAGTATAAGTGCCATCAGCGATGGGAATTAGATTTATATGTTGCGATGCACTAGAGTTATCCACAATCATAGAACGAGTACATCATGTCTTCCACCGCCACCCTAGTTCAAACCGCCAGCGCGGTGCCATACAGCCTGTTGTTCAGCATGACCATCTATCTTGCCCTGTTCGGCGGGATCGCCCTGTTTTTCCGTCCCCTGCTGGTTGGTATTGGCCGCGCGCTGTATCTGATGGTACGTCCACGTCCAGGTAAATCGGCTCTGCCGCCGAAATCAACCTGATGACGATCCATCGCTGACCTGCTTTCCCTTTCGCTGAAACGCGGCACCGGACACGGTAGCCGCGTTTTTTTTCGCCTGTCGCTTTGTATTCTGGCAAAACATTCTCAACTCTCATGTTTTGATGATGACTTGGTGTTACCCGGCTTTCCTCAGCCCCGTAATGTGACAAAGTTCACATAGAATTACATTTATCCAAAATTTATGGCAGAGTTATAAAGAGTTTTAACAGAAGTTGGAATTATAAAATCTATAAAGAAGCATTTTAAAGGAATTTACTCGAAATTCGTATGGCAATATTTCATAAAAAAATGAGCGTAGATAGTTTAAATTAGAAGATAAAAGATAATTTAAGCGTATATATATGAGATATTCCACGAAGTTCACATTCTATATAATTTATAGTAAAACCATAAGTAACAAAATAGGTGGAGGAAAATTTACTACTGAAAGTATCAGATGACGCTAACCATGTAGAACGCTGGAGGGGCAAACGGGGCGCGACGCGAGTTGACTACGCGAGCGAACACCGCCAGCGGCTCAAGCCAGCTGGCGGTGTAGCAGTGTCACGAGAGAGAATCGAGCTGACAGGGAGGCGTCGGCCACAGAGGGGATCAGGCAGCGGCTTTGTCGGCCGTCAGACGTTCGTACTTGATGAGGAGTTCTTCGCGCGATTCGCGCCAGGCCGGGTCGAGCGGGATGCATGCGACCGGGCACAGAAGTTGGCACTGCGGTTCTTCAAAGTGACCGACACACTCGGTGCACTTGTTCGGATTGATCTGGTAATACTCGTCGCCCATCGAAATGGCATCGTTGGGGCATTCGGGTTCGCAGACGTCGCAGTTGATGCAGTCGTCGGTAATCAGAAGGGCCATGGTACTTCCAGGTAAATCAGGCGACCGGTGCTGGGGGCAGGCTGGCGATCTTGTTTTGCAGCCAGCGGTCGACCGATGGGAAAACGAATTTGGACACGTCGCCGCCCAGCATTGCGATCTCGCGCACGATGGTGCCCGAAATGAACTGGTACTGGTCGGACGGGGTCAGGAACAGGGTTTCGACATCCGGCAGCAGGTAGCGGTTCATGCCCGCCATCTGGAACTCGTATTCGAAATCGGATACCGCGCGCAGACCGCGCACGATCACACGGGCGTCGTGCTTGCGCACGAAATCCTTGAGCAGGCCCGAAAAACTTTCGACCTGCACGTTCGGATAATGGCCCAGCACTTCATTGGCGATTTCGAGGCGCTCTTCAAGCGTGAAGAAGGGACGCTTGTTCCGGCTATCGGCAACGCCGACCACCAGACGGTCGAACAGGCCGGATGCGCGGCGTACCAAATCCTCGTGGCCGCGGGTGAGCGGGTCGAAAGTACCTGGATAGACAGCTACAACCATTGCGGCTCCTGTGAAAAATACACCGTGATAGAACGCGCATTATGCCTTAAATACCCGGCATTCGCCCCACGCTGGGGCGGGGTTTGCCCAATGGCTGTGCAGTTTTCACAGCCTTTCAACAACGTATGCCTGTTTTTCTTGCAGCTTGAGCAGGTGATAGTAGACCATGCCGGCCTTGTCCGCACGCACCGCTTCCCAGCCTGCCAGCCACTCAGGCACCGCATCACCTTCGGCCAGCAGGGGCGCCTCGGCTTCCGCATACACCATACCGCCCTCTTTCAGCAGCGCTGCGCATAACGGCAACGTCTTGGCCAGCAAGTCTTGCTGGTAGGGTGGATCAAGAAAGATCACGTCGAAACGCTGGCCACGGGTGGCCAGGTCGCGCACGAGCGTCAAGGCGTCGGCGCGCAGGATTGTGACGTTGGTCGCCTTGAGCTTGTCGCGGTTTGCTTCCAGCTGGCGTACCGCCGGGCTATAGTTGTCGACCATCAGCACCGATGCCGCACCGCGGCTGGCCGCCTCGAAGCCCAGCGCCCCGGAACCGGCGTACAGGTCGAGTACGGTAGCAGCATCCCAGTCATTGGCGAGCTGGTGATTGATCCAGTTGAAGACGGTTTCGCGCACGCGGTCCGGCGTGGGCCGCAGGCCAAGTGCGTCGACGACGGGGAGCAGGGTTCGTTTGAAGGCGCCGCCGATGATGCGGACCTGGTGCTGCGCCATGCGCGGCGCGCCGTGCGGCTTGGGGCCAGCAGGCTTGGAGTTGATGGACTTTCTGTGCATGGGCGGCACTATAGCATGGGGTTTACATGCGATTGCGCGCCGCCCTTTGCGTGCTTTTTCAGTTACTTATTTACTTGCTTATTTCCCTGCAGCCAGCGCCTCAAGGTCGCCAATCCAGCCCTGGATGCGCTCCTGCGCATGGGCTTTCTGCTGGGGCGTGGCGACCCGGATCGCCGTCAGGATGAACTTGGTGGTGTGATCGATGCTGGCATCATAGAAACCCTTGCGTTCCGGCGAGTCCATGCGGCTGGACAATTCCCGCATCAAGCCCGCTACGCGCGCCGACGTCTGTTCGCGGTTGAGTTTCTTTTGCTGGATCTCCGTCAGTACGGCCAGCACGCGGCGCTGGCGGTACTGGCGCTCTTCCAGCCACAGGTTGTTGTCCAGCGGACGCAGATCGGACGCGCGGCGCAGGGTCGCCTCCTGTTCGCTGCTGAAGTTGCCGAACCAGAGTTCCATCTGTTCCATCGATTTCTTGAAACGGGCGCGCTGGCGCTTGTCGACACTGCCATCCATGAACTTGCGGCGGTATTCGTCGTTCTTGTCCTTGAACTTGCGCTCCATGTGGGTGATCTGCTCGGGTGTGATCGACATGGCCAGTGTCGTCAGTTCCGGCACGGCGCGCTGGCCCAGGCGATCGGCGCGCACGCGGATTTCGCGGTAGTCGCCGAGCAGGTCGGCCTGGGTCGGGTTGCCAGCCAGCTGACGCTTGAACGTGCCCAGCAATGCAGCATAGTCACGCAACTCCGTCTTGCGGTGCCACTGGAACACAGCTTTGATATCGCGCTTTGCCACATCCGCTTGTTGACCTTCGAAGTCGACATACGAATTCATCCACCAGTACAGTAAAGTGTCACCCTGGTTGTACGAGAAGCGAATCGAGCTGCAACCGGCGGCCATGACCGTCATGGCAAGCAGCAGGAGCGCAAACGCGCGTCGGAACGCGCCATCGCGCATGCTAAAATTTTTCATATATTCAACTTTTTGAGAACGGCTTATGAACGTTGTGATCCTCGCCGCCGGTATGGGCAAACGCATGCAGTCTGCCTTGCCGAAAGTACTGCATCCACTGGCTGGTAAGCCCCTTTTGCGCCACGTCATCGATACCGCGCGTGGCTTGAATCCGCAGAAATTATGCGTGATTTATGGACATGGAGGCGCAGCGGTGCCAGAGATGGTCGCAACAGTGGCAGAATCCACCGGCAGCACGATCGATACCGCGCTGCAGGAACCGCAGCAGGGCACCGGTCACGCCGTCATGCAAGCCGTGCCGCAACTGGACGATGACCAGCCAACGATCGTGCTGTATGGCGACGTCCCGCTGACCACCGTCGCCACGCTGCGCCGCCTGGTCGAGGCCGCTGGTAGCGACAAGCTGGGCATTCTCACCGTCGAGCAGGCCAATCCATTCGGGCTGGGCCGCATCGTGCGTGAAGACGGCAAGATCGTGCGCATCGTCGAAGAGAAAGACGCGACCGAGACCGAACGCGCCATCAAGGAAATCAACAGCGGCATCATGGCGATTCCGACCCGCCACCTCAAGAAGTGGCTGGCGGCGCTGTCCAACAACAACGCCCAGGGCGAGTACTACCTGACCGACATCGTCGCCCAGGCCGTGGCCGACGGCGTGCCGGTCGTCTCGAGCCAGCCGTCCGGCGAATGGGAAGTGGCGGGCGTCAACAGCAAGGTGCAGTTGGCCGAGCTCGAGCGCCGTCACCAGCTGAACATTGCCCACGCATTGCTGGAACGTGGCGTGACCTTGATGGATCCGGCACGCATCGATGTGCGCGGTGAACTCATTTGCGGCCGCGATGTCACGATCGACGTGGGTTGCGTATTCGAAGGCCGCGTCGAGCTGGCCGACGGCGTGCGCATCGGCGCGCACTGCGTGCTGGTCGACGCCACCGTGGGCGCGGGCGCCAATATCAAGCCGTTCTCCCATATCGACGACGCCACGATCGGCGCCGCCTCGCAGATCGGGCCGTACGCGCGCCTGCGGCCTGGTACCACGCTCGGCGAAGATGTCCACATCGGTAACTTTGTCGAGGTTAAGAACAGCACGGTCGCCGCGCACAGCAAGGCCAATCACCTCACGTACGTGGGCGACGCCACGATTGGCTCGCGCGTCAATATCGGCGCGGGTGTCATTACCTGCAACTACGACGGCGCGAACAAGTTCCGCACCGTGATCGAAGACGACGTGTTCGTTGGCAGCGACACCCAGCTGATCGCGCCGGTCACGGTTGGCAAGGGCGCCACGCTGGCGGCCGGCACGACGCTGACCAAGGATGCGCCTGCCGGCAAGCTGACCATCTCGCGATCGAAGCAAATCACCATCGACAGCTGGAAGCGTCCAGTGAAAATCAAGAAGTAATCCACTGAGTGCGCACAGGCTAATCACAGGAAATGAACAAGATAAACACAGGGTAATACCCTGCTTATCCCATGTTCTTCCCTGTGGTCATCCACATTGTTATCCACAGGTATTCGCGTGACTTTTATGCCTGATTACACGGCAATACGCGTTTCGAACTTGCTGCGGTGCGTCGCAAAATAAGTCTTCACATTACGCACATTGGCGTGCGCGGTGAACAGCCGGTGCGCCAGATCGTGGTAGGCCGGCATGTCGGCCACTTGCACGATCAGCACGAAATCCGGCCCGGGCGACACGCGGTAGCACTGCAGCACCGCAGCTTCCGTGTCCGCCAATTTCTCGAATTCGGCCATGCGCTCGGCGGCCTGCACATCGAGCGTGATCTCGACGATGGCGCTCAGGCTTGATCCCACCTTCTCGGGTGCAACGATGGCCACCTGGCGCTGGATGACGCCGCTGTCCGTCATGGTCTTCACGCGGCGCAGGCACGTCGGTGGCGACACATGCACTTGCGCCGCCAGCTGCGCGTTCGTCTGCGATGCGTCAGTCTGCAGAATGGTCAGAATGCGACGATCGATGTCGTCAAGGACAGGGAGAGCATTGATAGGCATGAAATTTAAGAGTATTTAGCGCGATTATATGAAACAAGATTTCACACCGTCGTAGTCGTGAAATAATATGACAAATATAGTCGCACACTGTACGCTTATTTCACCGTAATTGCTCTACGATAATACTCATTGAATATCTTTGAAGTGAGGTTAGCCATGTGCGGTATCGTCGGAGCAGTCGCAAAACGCAACATTACCCCAGTCCTGATCGAGGGTCTCAAGCGCCTCGAGTACCGGGGCTATGACTCCTGCGGCGTGGCCGTGCACCTCGATGGCCGCCTGACCCGCTCGCGCTCGACGTCGCGTGTGGCTGAACTGGAAGCGCAGGTCAAGGAAGCGCATCTGGACGGCTTCACCGGCATCGCCCACACCCGCTGGGCCACGCACGGCGCGCCAGCATCGCATAATGCCCACCCCCACTTCTCGCCAAGCGAAGACAATGCGCGTATCGCGCTGGTTCACAACGGCATCATCGAAAACCACGACGAACTGCGCGCCGAACTGACCGGCCTGGGCTACGTCTTCATGAGCCAGACCGACACCGAGGTCATCGCTCACCTGGTCGACCACATGTACAACGGCGACCTGTTCGAGACCGTGCAGCAAGCCGTCAAGCGCCTGCACGGCGCCTACGCCATCGCCGTGTTCTGCCGCGAAGAACCGCACCGCGTGATCGCCGCGCGCCAGGGTTCGCCGCTGATCGTCGGCGTGGGCAAGGACGAAAACTTCGTCGCCTCCGACGCGATGGCGCTGGCCGGCACGACCGACCAGATCATCTACCTGGAAGAAGGCGACGTGGTCGACCTGCAACTGGCGCGCTACTGGATCGTTGACGTTGACGGCCGCCCGGTCGAGCGCGAGGTCAAGACCGTGCACGCCCACACGGGCGCTGCCGAACTCGGCCCATACCGCCACTACATGCAGAAAGAAATCTTCGAGCAGCCACGCGTGATCGGCGACACGCTCGAAGGCGTCACCGGCATCATGCCGGAACTGTTCGGCGACGGCGCCTTCGCGGTGTTCAAGAAAATCGACCGCGTGTTGATCCTGGCCTGCGGCACCAGCTACTACGCAGGCCTGACCGCCAAGTACTGGATCGAATCGGTGGCCAAGGTGCCTGTGAGCGTCGAGATCGCCAGCGAATACCGCTACCGCGACAGCGTGCCGCATCCGGACACGCTGGTCGTGACCATCACCCAGAGCGGCGAAACGGCCGACACCCTTGCCGCGCTCAAGCACGCGCGCAGCCTGGGCATGGAACACACGCTGACCATCTGCAACGTCTCGACGAGCGCCATGGTGCGCGAATGCAAGCTGGCCTACATCACCCGCGCCGGTGTCGAGGTTGGCGTGGCCTCGACCAAGGCCTTCACGACCCAGCTGGCCGCCCTGTTCCTGCTGACGCTGACGCTGGCCCAGGTCAATGGCCGCCTGACCGATGCCGAAGAAGCCGAACACCTCAAGCAGATGCGTCACCTGCCCGTCGCGCTGGCCGCCGTGCTGGCGCTCGAGCCGCAGATCATCGCCTGGGCCGATGACTTCGCCCGCAAGGAAAACGCCCTCTTCCTGGGCCGCGGCATCCACTACCCGATCGCGCTGGAAGGCGCACTGAAGCTCAAGGAGATTTCGTACATCCACGCCGAAGCGTATCCGGCCGGTGAACTGAAGCACGGCCCGCTGGCGCTGGTGACCGAAGAGATGCCCGTGGTCACGATCGCCCCGAACGATGCACTGCTGGAAAAGCTGAAGTCGAACATGCAGGAAGTGCGCGCGCGCGGCGGTCAGCTGTACGTGTTCGCCGACGTTGATTCGCGCATCACGTCGGGCGATGGCCTGCACGTGATTCGCTTGCCTGAGCACTACGGTTTGCTGTCACCGATCCTGCACGTGGCTGCGCTGCAGTTGCTGGCGTATCACACAGCGCTGGCGCGTGGAACCGATGTGGACAAGCCGCGTAATCTGGCGAAGTCGGTGACGGTGGAATAAATGTTTGCTGGTTGAGGCACAGCTGTGGCGCGCCCATAAAGCGCGCCACAAACCAATAAAACCTGGCGCATAGGTTTAGCTGCGCCAGTAATTACTAAGCCGCGCGCAATGTAATGTTCGGATGATCAGCAAACACCTGCATCACCAGATCAAAGTAAGTCGGCCCACCCAGCCCAAGGCGCGCGAGTGCAGCGTGAATCGGGCCAGGTTTGAACAGCTGCGGGTGCTCGAGCTTTGCAAGATAGTAAGCACGGGTCGCCTCGACGCCCAGAGCAATACGGATGCTGTCCATCTGGTCCCAGACGACGATTGCCGGGGCCTTGCCGCGAAGGACCCCATAGCCACCGTATAGCATGTCATCCAGGCCATCCAGGCTGGCGCCAAGCTGCCAATCCTCACCCATCATGAACACGCGGTTGATCTCGTCATAAAACGAAGCGATATCGCGGATGCTGGCGCCGTCGATCATCAGGATTTGTGGCTCCGACGCGGTATCAACGCTTGTGGCATGGGTCATGTTCATCGAATCCGGGACCAAACATCCTACATGTGTCCATATCGGCCGGATTCAATCGCTCGTTCAAAAGCGGCTCAAAATCCGCATCGCACACCCCAAGAAACCCACCGCACAAACGTCGCGCCACCGCCTCAGTAGTAGTACGCAGAACGCTACCGCTTGAATACTGAGACGCCCTTTTAAGAGGGCCAGCCCCAAGCAAGGCTGATTTGTTTGGGCTATACTTACCCAACTCCTATACAAGAGTTACCCCCAGTTTCGATGGACGCCAGGGATATTGACTGGCCCGCCTGACTCTCCTGTCAACGCGTTATATCCTTGTTTGACAGCCCATGATGCCGCCTCGATCGAGACCCGGTCGCAGCGATGCATCGGCTTTGCTATTGCGTCGTTTGCCGAGGCTTGTTGCGGTGGATTGCCGCGACAGATCCCGACAACCCGTTCTCTAATGGCGCCGCCGGTTATTTCCGGAATGCGCCACTACCGAGCCGTCGAATTTTTAAATCAGATGTTGCATGCCAGGCCATCGCACACATTTTTTCAGGTGATACTCGTATGCGCAACTCGCTATTAGTCGTCCTTTCTTGCTTCATCGTTGCTTCGTGCTCGAAAGCGCCCGCTCCATCCAATGACAAGCCGGTTGACGTTGTCCTGATCGGTGCCGGTGTCATGAGCGCCACGCTCGGTACGATGCTCAAGGAACTCGATCCGGAACTGACGATTCAGATGTACGAACGCATGGACTCGGTCTCGGCCGAAAGTTCGGATGCCATGAACAATGCCGGCACCGGTCACTCCGGTTTCGCCGAGCTGAACTACACGCCGGAAATGCCGGACGGTACCATCGACACCAAGAAGGCGGTCGACATCAATGAGCAGTTTGAAGTGTCGAAGCAGTTCTGGGCCTACCAGGTGCAGAAGCAGTACCTTGGCGCGCCGCAGAGCTTCATCAACAATGTGCCGCACATGGCTTTTGTCTGGGGCGACGACAACATCAACTTCCTGCGCAAGCGCTACGCCGCACTGCAGAAGGAAAACCTGTTCAAGGGCATGCTGTATAGCGAAGACCAGGCAGAAATCCGCAAGTGGGCGCCGCTGGTCATGAACGGCCGCGATGCAGCGCAAAAAGTGGCTGCCACCCGCATGGAAATCGGTACCGACGTGAACTTCGGCGCCCTGACCCGCAGCATGGTCAAGCACCTGACCGACTCGCATGGGATGACGCTGAACCTGCGTACCCAGGTTGAGGATATCAAGCGCGGCGAAAACGGTCTGTGGAACGTCACCGTCAAGAACCTGGCGGACAACAAGGTCTCGACCGTGAGCACGAAATTCGTGTTCATCGGCGCCGGCGGCGGCGCACTGCCACTGCTGGAAAAGACCGGTATTCCTGAAGCCAAGGGCTTCGGCGGTGTGCCGGTGGGTGGCCAGTGGCTCGTCACGACCAACCCGGCGCTGATCGAGGCGCACCACGCCAAGGTGTATGGCAAGGCATCGGTCGGTTCGCCGCCAATGTCCGTGCCGCACCTGGACACCCGCATCATCGACGGCAAGAAAGCCCTGCTGTTCGGCCCGTTCGCCACGTTCTCGACCAAGTTCCTGAAAAATGGTTCGTGGATCGACCTGCCAGCCTCGGTCAACACCGGCAATGTGCGTCCAATGGTGCAAGCCGGTATCGACAACATCCCGCTGACCAAGTATCTGGTCGAGCAAGTGATGCAGTCGCAGGAAGACCGCGTGGCAACCCTGCGTGAGTACCTGCCGGAAGCCAAGAAGGAAGACTGGAAACTGGTCAACGCAGGTCAGCGCGTGCAGATCGTCAAGGACGATCCGGCCAAGGGTGGCCTGCTGCAGTTCGGTACCGAAGTCGTGGCATCGAACGACGGTTCGGTCACTGCCCTGCTGGGCGCGTCGCCAGGCGCCTCGACCGCTGCGCCGATCATGCTGAAAGTGATCGCGGCATCGGCGTTCAAGGACAAGCTGGCCACGCCAGAGTGGCAAGCCAAGATGAAGGAAATGATTCCTTCGTACGGCCGTAAGCTCAACGGTGATGCAGCATATGCCAACCAGATCCGTCAGCAGAGCAGCGCTGTCCTGGGCCTGAAAGCCATCACGCTTGACGTAACGGCCGCATCGCAAGAGTAAGCAAGACCGTCGTAATAACCACAAAGGCCCCGGTGCTTCACAGCGCCGGGGCCTTTGTCATTGTGCGGTGCAAAGCGTGTTATTTGCGTGAACGCAGCGCTTCGAGCTCGGCCCGCAGTGCGCTGCGCTCGGTGCGCGAGGTGTCGAGTTTCGCCTGCAAATCCTTCAGCTCGCCCATCAGGTTGTCGCGCTCGGTCGTGGCGCCAATCAGGTCCATCTGGGCCTGCAGGCGCGCATCCGACTCGGCTGCCGTAGCCGTCACATTGCGTTCGAGCTGCTGGCGCAGATCGGCCAGTTGCGCATCCTTGCCGTCGATCGCCAGCTGGTCCTTGGCCTTGCCGACCAGGGCGTCGGTGGCGATCTGGCGCGCGTTGCGCAGCTCGGCCGTCAGGCGCTGGATTTCTTCATCGCGCTCTTCTGCCATCGATTGGGCATGGTCGCGCGCGGCCTGGGCTTCGTCCAGGTCGGCCTGCAGCGCCAGCTTCTCGCTGTCGGCCGTTGCCAGTGCGTCGCGCAGACCGGCGCCGGCGTCGTGCGCATACTGTTGGGCCCAGGCACTCAGCTCAGCGAGCAGGGCTGGGGGCATCTCGGCCTTCGGTGGGGCGGCCATGGCAGTGGTCATTGCATGTCAAATCGTTGGGTGAAGAGGCGTTTATCATACGTGATAGTTTCCAATGAGAATTAAATCATCCGTCAAATAGCGCGGATGTGTTGCGTCGTTGCTGCTGCAAAAAGCTGTGCATACAGGGGTACGGTTGAGTATTCAGACTTATCCACAGGTTTATCCCCATCGGGTCGGCAGCGCTCCATCACGCCACCACGGCCAGCAATTCCAGCTTGAGCTCCCTCAATCCTTCCGGTGCGTAGATCGAGATCGACTGCGCCTTGAGCATGCGCTCGAACATCGGCCCTTTCGATTCGAGGTTGAAGTAGCAGGTCTCGGGCCGCACGGGGATGGCGGCCGGCGGCTGCGGCGAATACTGCAGGCGCACGCCGGGCAGCGCCGAGAGCACGAACTTTTCGACATCGTCCGGCGCGCCCACCTTGAAGCGCAGCGGCACGATCTCCACCAGTTCGAGCGCCGCGATGTCGGCCGATACCGCGATATAGAACGTGGTGGCGTTGTCGATCTTGCCGGAGTCGAGCATCCCGATGTGGTACGACGGGCGGACCTCGTTGAGCGCGATGCCGAAGTACTTGGCCGAGATCACCGTGTCGAGCAGTTCGCGGATGATCATGTGCAGCTTCGCGAAGGCCGGGCCAGGGTCGCCATGCTGGTAGGCCGGCAGGTCGGCCAGGGTCCAGCTCTTCGAGAACGTCATCAGGCCGCCGGCCACGTCCAGCAGCGACTGGAACAGGCGTTCGGGATGCAGCGCCGGATGATGAAAGTGATGCGTCAGCGCCGCGTAGGCTGAACTGGCCGTGTGCAGCAGCCAGAACGACGACATGTCGCCCGAGCGAAATTCGATCACGTTGCGGGTCGGTTCGCGGTGGTGGCCGTAGAGCGCACCGACCTTGGCCTGCAGCGCGTCGAGCAGGCGCCGCAAACCCTGGAACAGCACCGGTGACGCGCCCACCGACAGGGCTGGCGGCACCATGGCCGGATCGGGCTCGAAGCCGCCGGTGGGCGTGCGCCGCACGCGCAGCAGCGGGAAGTGGATGTAGGCGTCGCGTGGCTCGAACTCGGCCACCAGCCGCAGCGCGCGCCGCAGATAGGCCAGCTGCACCGGCGCGGCCTGCGTGAACAGGTCGGGCGCTTCCAGGTTCGCCTGCATGAAGCGCGCCGCGTTGTCGGCGGACGTCGCGGCCTGCCCCGGCTGCACGAAGTTGGCATTGAAGGGCTTCAAGCCCGGCAGCGCCGCGTAATACGTCACCGCCTGCACCGTTTGCGCCAGCGTGCTGAGGTCGATCGTGGCGGGCAGCTCGTCGCTGCCGGGCGCCTCGTACAGCTCGCCATCCTGGAAGCGCAGCGCCAGCCCGGTCACACGCAGCATGCTGCTGGCCAGCGCCTCGCGGTCGATCTCGCACAGCTCCACGCCCCAGGCATAGGGATGGGCCGCCTTGACGCTCTTGAACAGGCAATGCTCGTGATACGCATCCTGGCGCTGGAAGTGCTGGGGGCGCAGCAGCAGGCCTTCGCCCCAGAGAACTTTGCTCGTCATGGTGCTGTCTTCCCAGTTGTTATGGCCGGAAAGAAACAATAACGACGACGTAGAGTTGCCCACGTGAAGTTCATCAACGTTTGGCGACGAACCGCATGGCAACATGCGAATGGTTTTCACCACGCAACATTCCCCTCCCCGCTGTACCGCGAAGGAACGCTCCATGAAGGGATACACGCCGGATCTGTTCGATCGTCTGCTCGGCCAGCCGGTACGCCAGGGCGTCGTCATCGTGCGCCTGAATGTCGACGAGTTGAAGGATGCGGTGGCGCGCGACCTCGAGGCGCTCCTGAACACGCGCTCGATCATCCAGGAGGGCGAGCTTGCCGGCTACACCGAATGCAAGACGTCGATGGTCGACTACGGCCTGTGCGATTTCGCCGACCGCTCGCTCTCGAGCCCTTCCGACCGCGCCCACATCTGCGCCTGCATCGAAGCGGCCATCACGCGCCATGAGCCGCGCCTGACCGGTGTGAAGGCGCAGCTGGCGCTGCGCGACGAGGCGGCCGGCCCGTCGATCAATCGGCTGAGCTTTTCGATCACGGCGGTGCTGGTGGGGAGCGTGTCGCAAGAGCCGGTCAACTTCGACGCCGTGCTGCAGCCGTCCACGCTCCAGTACAGCATCCGCAAAGCCGGTCGCGCGGCAGCAACAATGGCAACAGCGGCGTCGCCGGTGAAGGAGACCTGAGATGGACCAGCTCCTGCCCTATTACGAAAGCGAACTGGCCTACCTGCGCCACAACCTGCGCGAATTCGCCGAACGCTATCCGCGCGTCGCCGGGCGCCTGTTGATCAGCGGTGAAGTCTGCGAAGACCCGCACACCGAACGCATGATCCAGTCGTTCGCGTTTCTCAACGCGCGCATCGCCCGACGTCTCGACGACGATTATCCCGAGTTCACCGAAGCGCTGTTCGGCGTGCTCTACCCGCACTACCTGCGCCCTTTTCCATCGTGCTCGATCGCGCAGCTCGGCCCCGCCATCACTGCCAGCACCGACGCCGCCACCACCGCCACCGGCGCCGCTGCCGCTGCCGCCCAGCAGACGAGCGTGACGACGATCGGGCGCGGCGCCGCATTCAACACGCGCCCCGTGCGCGGCGTGGAATGCACGTTTCGCACCGTGTATCCGGTGACGGTCGCGCCGCTGGCCATCACGCGCGCGGCGTTCTCCCCGATCATCGGCGCGCCCGACACGGTGCGCTTGCCGGCCGGCGCCACGGCCAGCATCAGCGTGCGCGTGGCGATTACCTGCGACGGGCGCGGACTCGATGCGCTGGCGCTGCCGGCGCTGCGCCTGTTTCTCGATGGCGAGCCGTCGCTGTGCGCGGCGCTGCGCGACGCGCTGCTGGTGCGCACGGTGGCCGCCTACGTGCAGGCCGATGGCGGGCACTGGCTCGCGCTGCCGGCGCTGCCGGTACGCAGCGCCGGCTTTGGCGACGACGAGGCGCTGATCGATTTCCCGGCGCGTTCGCATGCGGCGTATCGCCTGCTCACCGAGTACTTCTGTTTTCCCGAAAAATTCAACTTCGTCGATCTCGACCTGGCCATGCTGACGGCCGCCCTGCCCCGCGGCACGCGCGCGCTGACGGTGCACCTGGCACTGGCCGGCATTCGCAGCGACTCGAACCTGGCGCGCATGCTCGGCACGCTCTCGACCAACAACCTGCTTACCGGCTGCACGCCGGTGATCAACCTGTTCCCCCAGCGCGGCGAGCCGATCCAGCTGACCCACGCAAAGGCCAATTACCCGGTGCTGGCCGACGGGCGCCGCGCCTATGGCTACGAGGTCAATGCCATCAACGACGTCAATATGGTGCGCCAGACGGCGCAGGGCGAAACGATCATCAAGTTCCAGCCCTTCTATTCGCTCAAGCATGCGCAGACGCCGCAGCACAATGGGCACTACTGGGCCATGGCGCGCGATGAAGCGCTGGCTGAACGCAGCCCCGGCTTCGAGACGCAGATCACGATCGTCGACATCGATTTCGACCCGGCCAAGGTCGAAAAGACCACGCTCAATCTCGAACTGACCTGCACCAACCGCGACCTGCCATCGCTGCTGCCATACGGCCAGCCAGGGGGCGACCTGTTCACGGAAGGCGGCTCGAGCACGCGCGCCATCACCTTCCTGCGCAAGCCGACCCGCACCTGGCGCTTCGCCCGCGGCCGCAGCGCGCAGTGGCGCCTGATCTCGCTGCTGTCGCTGAACCACCTGTCGCTGGCCGATGGCGGCGTCGACGCATTTCGCGAAATGCTGGCGCTGCACGATGTGCCCCGTTCGGCCGCCTCGACGCGCCAAATCGGCGGCATTCTCGCGATCGCCTATACGCCCACCAGCGCCTGGTTGTCCGGCAATCCCTTCAATTGCCTGGTGCGCGGGATCGAGGTGCGGCTCAGTATTGATGAAGAAGCGTTCGTCGGCAGCGGCATCCACCTCTTCGCCCACATCATCGAACGCTTCCTGGCGCTGTACGTGCACGCCAACAGCTTTACCCAGCTGGTGATCGTGTCCCATCAATCGTCCGAGGAACTGCTGCGATGCGCACCCCGAAGCGGCGATCTGAGTCTGCTGTAATCGAGCAGCTGTTCCGCGAGCCGTGGCGCTTCGATTTCTTTCAGGCGGTGCAGGTGCTCGAGTTGTGGCTGCGGCGTCGCGGCAAGCCGGCGCACGGGCTGGTGGCCGACATGCTGCGCTTCCAGAATTCGGTGTCGCTGGGTTTCCCGGCCAGCCAGCTCGAAAGCATCCATGCCGACGTGCGCGACCTGTCGATCGGCATGCCGTTCGCGCTGCCGATCGACGCCGCAGCGCTGGCCGACGCGGTGCAGGAAGGCACGCTGCGCCATGTGCACCTGACGCCGGCCTTCATGGGTCTGCTGGGTTGCAACGGCGTGCTGCCAGCGCATTACACCGAGCGCATCGCCGCGCACCAGGCGCACCACAAGAACGAGGAAGAAGACGACGGCCCGCGCGCCTTCCTGGATGCGTTCTCGAACCGCTCGCTGGCGCTGTTCTACGAAGCCTGGCGCAAGTACCGCCTGCCGCTGAAGTACCAGCCCGATGGCCAGGATGCCTTCCTGCCCCTGTTGATGAGCCTTGCCGGACTGGGTGACGCGGCGCTGCGGCGGCGCCTGAGCGACGTGGGCGACGGCGCCGTGCTGGATGAATCGATCGGCTATTTTGCAGCGTCGGTGCGGCACCGGCCGGTGTCGGCCGTGCAGCTTGCGCGCTTGCTGTCCGAGTATTTCGGCCAGCCGATCGTGGCCGAACAATTCATCGGCGCCTGGTATGACATCCCGGCCGCGCAGCAATCGATGCTGGGCCAGGACAGCGCCGTTCTCGGTACCCGCGCGCTGGCCGGTGCGCGCGTCTGGCAGCGCACGCTGCGCCTGCGCCTGATCGTCGGGCCGCTGGCGCATGCGGGCTTCCAGGCCTTCCTGCCGGGCGGGCTGGCCGCGCGCGCGCTCAAGAGCGTGCTGGCGTTGTTTACCGGCGTCGCCCTCGAATACGAAGTCGAGCTGGTGCTGCGCGCGGCCGACGTCCACAACACCACGCTGGACGCCGTCAGTCCGGGCCGGCTGGGCTGGGACGCCTTTCTGGTGCTCGATGCGCCGCCGTGCGACCGGCACGATGTGCGCTACGACCTGCATGCCACGCCAGCCCCGGTCGTCAAGACAGCGCCTGCCACGTCGCAGCCGTTTGTTAGGTGACAAACGCACCCCGTGCATCCCGATGGCGTATCCTGACGGCTGTGGGGCATCACGCCTCGATGGACTGGAGTGGTGATGAGCGAACAGATCATCTCGGCGATCAAGCTGGGCGGCCAGCAGCTGGCGGCCGTCGTGACGCTGGCGGGACCGGAACGCTACGAGTATTTCATCCGGCGCGCGGCCGAGGCGCGCGAAGTATGGGGCCTGTACCAGGACGGCTGGGCGCTGGCCAAGACCGACGACGGCACCCTCGTGTTTCCGATGTGGCCGGCCAACGAGTACGCCACGCTGTGCGCCGAATTCGAGTGGGACGGCTACGACGCGCAGGCGTTCTCACTGGAAGAACTGATCGAAGAACTGCTGCCGCAGCTCGAAGAAGACAGCGTCCTGCCGGGCGTGTTCTACACGCCGGGCGACAAGGGCATCACGCCCACCGTGGCGCAGCTGATTGGCGATCTCGAGGACGAACTGCGCCGCAACTGATCGCGCTGGCCAGGCGCCGGCGTTACAGGCCCGCCAGCAGCGCCTCGACCACGTCGAGCTGCACCGGTTTGGTCAGGTGGTGGTCAAACCCCGCCTCGTTCGAGCGCTGGCGGTCGCTCTCGGCGCCCCAGCCGGTCAGCGCCACCAGCACGATGTCTTCCAGGCCCGGCGTGGCGCGAATCGCGCGCGCCGTCTCGTAGCCGCTCATGCCCGGCATGCCGATATCCAGAAACGCCACGCGCGGGCAGAACGCCTGCGCGACGGCCAGCGCCTCGTAGCCGTCGTGCGCCACCTTCGCCGTGTAGCCCGAGATCTCCAGGATCATCGACAGCGTCACGGCTGCATCGACGTTGTCGTCCACCACCAGCACCTTCAGGCCACCGGCTGCGTTATCAAGCGCCGGCGCCGGCTCGCCTGGCGCCGGCCCGGCCTGTACTGCCTCGGCGGCCAATGGCAGGCGCACCGTGAAGATGCTGCCGGCATTGGCGCCGGCGCTGGTGGCGGCGACCGAGCCGCCATGCATCTCCACCAGGCGCCGCACCAGCGACAGGCCGATGCCCAGCCCGCCCTGCGAGCGGTCGACCGTGCGGCCGATCTGGCTGAACATCTCGAACACACCGGCCAGCGCGTCCGCCGCGATGCCCACGCCGCTGTCACGCACCGTGATCACGGCGTCAAGGCCATCGCGCTGCGCCGACAGGGCGATCTGCCCACCCGGCGGCGTGTACTTGGCCGCGTTATTGATCAGATTCGCCACGACCTGCGCGATGCGGGTCGCGTCCGCGTCCACCGGCAGGGCCGCATCGGGCACGTCGACCGTCAATGCATGCTCGCCTGCGTCGATCAGCGGCATGCTCGTTTCGACCGCGCTGGCCAGGATGGAAGCCAGGTCGGTGCGCTGGCGCTTGAGTTCCAGCTTGCCGCCGCTGATGCGGGCGATGTCGAGCAGGTCGTCGATCAGGCGCACCATGTGCCCGACCTGGCGCTCCATCATGTCGCGCACTTTCGCCATGGCTGCCGGGTTGTCGCCGCTCATGCGCATGACCGACAGGCCGTTCCTGATCGGCGCCAGCGGGTTGCGCAGCTCGTGCGCCAGCGTGGCCAGAAATTCCGTCTTGCGGCGGTCGGCCTCGGCCAGGTCGTCGGCCAGCCGCCGCAGCGTCGATTCCGACTGCTTGCGCGCCGAGATGTCGTTGAACAGGAGTCCCACCTTGCGGCTGTCCGCACCGCCAATACGGGTTGCGTAGACATCGAACCAGCGGTTCATGGCCGGCGCCTCGTTCTCGAAGCGCACCGGCTCACCCGTGAGCGCCACGCGGCCATAGGTGTCGAACCAGAAGTCGTCGAGCCCCGGCAGCATGTCACGCGCGGTGCGGCCCACGGCATCCTTCAGGCCCGTGTGGGCTTCGAAGGTCGGGTTCATCTCGAGGAAGCGGTAGTCGATGGGCCGGTTCGCCTCGTCGAACAGCATCTCGAAAATGCAGAAGCCTTCGTCGACCGAGTCGAACAGGGTGCGGTAGCGTTCTTCGCTGGCGCGCAGCTGCTCGACCACCCGCTTGCTTTCGATGTTTGCGGCCTGCAGCTGGTGCAGCAGCCGTTCGCGCTCCTCGCTGGCGTTGCGCTGCTGCGTGATGTCGCGCGAGATCACGAGCAGGTGGGCGCGCAGGCCGTCGCCGCTGGCGGTGCGGGTGACCATCACGTCCCACCACTTGGGCGTGCCTTTGGCGGTGGGACAGGCGGCAACGAGATGGCCGGTACCGCCGGCACGCGCCGTCTCCAGCGCCGCGCGCACGGCGTCGTGGGATGCGGCCGGCCAGAACGCCATCCATGACTGGCCACGCAGCAGGGCGATATCGTCGATTTCCATCGCGCTGCGGCCATTGCAGTTCATTGCGAGGATCGTGCCATCCGTGTCGAGCAGTTTCACGCAGTCGGGGATGGCTTCGAACAACGCCCAGCCGAAGGAGACGGCGTCCTGTGCCGGCATGGTGTCGCGGGGTTCCTGCATGTGTGACCTTCCGGCTATGTCTCCAGACACGGAGAGCGTTAAAACAATTTCAACAGGAAATTTTACCCAGATCGCCGCAAACTTGCAGTAATGATGCATACGTCGTGCATCCAGCCTGGGCGTACTCCCCCTCATGTCATCAAACTGTGACCAAACTGTCACGCAGGCGTCATCTTGCCTTACTACTATTCACGGGCTTTCCCTTATCCACACAACAAATACAGGATCCATCCCGTGAACAAGCCGACCGATCTCGCCCGCCATGGCATCGACCATGACGATATCGACCTGAATACTTCGTCGAACGAGCAATTCAGCACTGTCATGAACGCCCGCCTGAGCCGCCGCAACATGCTGCGCGGCGGCGCCGCCACGGCCGCCACCGCGCTGCTGAGCACCTTCGGCCTGACCGCGTGCGGCGGCTCGGATGATGATCCTGTCACGGCGGCCCCACCGCCAGTGGTTACCACGCCGCCGGCGCCGGTCGAAAAGCTGCTCGGCTTCACCGCCGTCGGCAAGAGCCTGGCCGACACCGTCGTCGTCCCGGCCGGTTACACCGCCAGCGTGATCTATGCGCTGGGCGATCCGCTCGCGGCCGGCACCCCCGCCTACAAGAACGACGGCACCGACACCGATTTCGAGAACCGCGCGGGCGACCACCACGACGGCATGGAATTCTTCTCGCTGTCCGCCGACGGCGCCGTCTCGACCACCGGCGTGACGCGCGGCCTGCTGGCCATGAACCACGAAGCGACCACCAACGAAGGCCTGGCCTCGTTCTTCGTGCACGCCAATGGCGGCACCAATACGCTGCCGCGCCCGGCGCTGGAAGTCGACAAGGAGATGGCGCTGCACGGCCTGTCCGTCGTCGAAGTGCGCACCACCAACGGCAAGTGGGAATACCTGCAGAATTCGAACTTCAACCGCCGCGTGCACCAGCAGACCGAGGTCCAGATTTCGGGTCCGGTGCGCGGCAATGCGCTGGTCAAGACCAAGTACTCGCCGGACGGCACCAAGTTCCGCGGCACGCTCAACAACTGCGGCACTGGCCGCACCCCGTGGAACACCTATCTGTCGGGCGAAGAAAACTGGGCCGGCTACTTCACCCGCTCGGCCACCGACAACGCGGCGCGCGGCGACAAGAGCGTTGCATCGCTCAATCGCTACGGCGTGGCGCAGGGCGCGGCCTCGCGTCACGGCTGGGAAACGGGCGGCACTGACGACAAGTACGCACGCTGGAACATCAGCAAGAAGGGCACGTCGATCGACGGCAGCGATGACTACCGCAATGAACTCAACGGCGAAGGCTACATCATCGAGATGGATGCCTACGACAAGACCCGTCCACTGAAAAAGCGCACCGCGCTGGGCCGTTTCGCCCACGAGAGCGCCGCCTTCGGCCGCCTGCTGGCCGGTACGCCGCTGGCCATTTACATGGGTGACGATTCGCGCGGCGAGTACATCTACAAATTCGTCTCGACCGCCCCGTGGAATCCGGCCGATGCCGTTGCCACCGACCGTATCGCCACCGGCGACAAATACCTCGACAGCGGCAAGCTGTATGTGGCCAAGTTCAACGCCGACGGCAAGGGCAGCTGGATCGAACTGAACATCGCCAACGCCGCGATTGCCGGCTACGCCAACTACAAGTTCGCCGACCAGGCCGACGTGTTCGTCAACGCCCGCCTGGCGGCCGATGCCGTCGGCGCGACCAAGATGGACCGTCCTGAATGGTGCTCGGTCAACCCGGCCAACGGCGAGATCTACTACACGCTGACCAACAACAGCAACCGCCGCGCCGAGCCAAGCGGCTCGAGCCAGGTTGGCGTGGACGCGGCCAACCCGCGCGCCTACACCGACATGAAGGGCACCACCGCCCAGCCGGGCAACCCGAACGGCCACATCATCCGCATGAAGGAAGATGCCGCCGGTTCGACCGCCACCACCTTCAGCTGGGACGTGTACCTGTTCGGCGCCGAAGCGGCTGCCGCTGCGAGCACGATCAACCTGTCCGGCCTGACTGCGGACCAGGACTTCTCGAGCCCGGACGGCATGTCCTTCACCGTCTCGACCGGCATCTGCTGGTTCCAGACCGACGATGGCGCCTACACCGACGTCACCAACTGCATGATGCTTGCCGGCCTGCCAGGCACGGTCGGCGACGGCAAGAAAGTCACCGTGCCGAACGCGAAGGCCGACGGCTCGGTCGTGAACATCGACACCTACGTCGGCAAGGCCCCAACGGCGGACACGCTCAAGCGCTTCCTGGTGGGCCCGAAAGGCTGCGAGCTGACCGGCATCGCCGAAACGCCGGACGGCAAGGCGCTGTTCGTCAACATCCAGCACCCGGGCGAGACTACGGCGGCTGCCAATCTGGCCGATCCGACCAAGTACACGAGCCAGTGGCCAGCCAACGCCGGCTACGGCGCGGGCAAGCGTCCGCGTTCGGCAACGCTGGTCATCACCAAGAACGACGGTGGCCGCATCGGTTCGTGATCGCCTGATCTGAGGTGTGTTTGACCTGAGGGGCCGGCTGCTTGCGCAGCCGGCCTTTTTTCGTTGTGGCGCCTGCCCGCATGGTTCAAGGCTGATCGAGCGGCAGGAGCGCGGCGCGCGCGGCCTTGAGCAGCGCCGCGCCCATGCGTTCGAGGCGCGGGGGCTGGATTCGCCAGGCGTGCCAGTACAGCGGCACGTCGTGCGCGATGGCGGGCGACAGGTCGACCAGTGCGCCGCTCTGCAGCAGCGCCGCACACTGCTCGTGCGGCAGCATGCCGTAGCCCAGTCCGAGGCGCACTGCCTCCGCGAACGCATCGCTGGACGGCACGTAGTGAAACGGGTACGCGCCATCGGGCAGTCCGAATTGCGTGAGCAAAAACGACGACTGCATCGCATCCTTGCGGTCGAAGACCATCAGCGGCGCGACCTGCGCGGTGGCACGCGTGATCCCATTGGGGAACCAGCGCTGCGCGAACGCGGGCGAGGCCACCAGCCGGTAGCGCATCACGCCGAGCAGGCTCGCGCCGCAGCCGCGCATTGGTTCCGGCTCGCCCGAGATGCAGGCCACCGCGTGGCCGCCTTCGAGGAGCGAGAACGTGTGGCCCTGGTTGTCGAGGATGAATTCGACGAGCAGCTGTTCGTCGATCAGGATGGGCGCCAGCACCGGCAGCAGCCAGGTTGCCAGCGTGTCGTTGTTGACCGCGAGCGTCACGCGCGCCGGGCCCGGATCGCCCGTCATCTCGGCCAGGAACTCCGATTCGAGCAGCGTGGAGCGGCGCAGGTATTGCAGCAGCCGCGCGCCGGGTGCGGTGGGGCGGCAGGGGCGGCTGCGCACCAGCAGCGGCGTGCCCATGTCCTGCTCCAGCGCCGAGATGCGCTGCGAGACGGCCGACGGTGTGATCCTGAGCTGGGCGGCGGCGGCTTCCAGGCTGCCGGCGTCGATGGCGGCAAGGAAGGCAGCACTGCGGCGAGGGTCGAGCTTCATGATTAGCGCTTCTTACGTGGCCTGAATAATCATGAATATAATTGAAGTCGAGTTCATGGGCTGGAATAGTGGCGGCTTTCGCACGAAAGGCTGCCATGTTCTCGCAACAGATTTATCTTCAGGGGCTGGGGCTGGGCGCAGGTCTCATCATGGGCATCGGCGCCCAGAACGCGCACGTGCTGCGCACCGCAGTGCGAGGGCGGCACGTGCTGCCGACGGTCGCGACCTGCATCATCGTCGATGCGATCCTGATCGCGGCCGGCACCAGTGGCCTGGGCGCGCTGATCGAAGCGTCGCCGGTCCTGATGCCGCTGGCGCGCTACGGCGGCGCGGCATTCCTGATCTGGTACGGGCTGCGCTGCTGGTCGAGCAGCTGGCGTGGCGGCACGACCTTGTCCGGCGACGCAGCTGCGCAGGCGCAGACGCTGGGCGCGGCGCTGGTGACCGTGCTGGCGCTGTCGCTGCTCAATCCGCACGTGTATCTGGACACTGTCGTGCTGCTGGGGGCAGTCGGCAGCAGCCTGGCGGCGAGCGAGCGCAGTTCGTTTGCACTGGGGGCGATCACCGCGTCCGCGCTGTGGTTCTCGGCGATTGGGCTGGGGGCGCGGCGCTTCGCGTCAACGCTTGCGCGGCCAGGGGTGTGGCGCGTGATCGAGGCGCTCACGGGCGCCGTGATGCTGGTCTTGGCGGTGCTGCTCGTGGTTGACGCGTGAGGCTGCAAAAAAAGTGAATGGATACGGTGCATGGCGGTGTAAAGTTGCATTTTGTCCATTCAATTTTCAAGGAGCTGGCTTGAACCGCAAGAACCGTTTGGCACTGAATCTGATGGCCCTGTGCATGGCCACCGTGGGCTGGTCCGGCGTACACGCCGCCGACGTCATCATCAGCGCCGAGCGGCTGCTGGACGTGAAAACCGGGCGCATGATCGACAAGCCCGAGATCCTGGTGCGTGACGGCAAAGTCGTCAGCATCGGGCGCGCGGGTGGCGCAAGTGGCACAGTCGCCGCTGGCGAAGCCGCTACGCGCATCGACCTGCCCGGCATGACGCTGCTGCCTGGCCTGATCGACATGCACGTCCACCTCGATTCCGACCCTACCTACGGCGGCTACAGCAACCTCGAATACAACGACCGCTTCTGGTCGGCGCTGGCCGTGGCGCATGCGGGCAAGACGCTCGACGCGGGCTTTACCACGGTGCGCAATCTGGGCGCGGCGGACTGGAACGACGTCGGCCTGGGCCAGGCGATCGCCGCCGGCAAGGTACGCGGCCCGCGCATCATCCCCGCCGCCTGGTCGTTTGGCCCGACCGGCAGCCACTGCGACAGCACCTACTTCCCGCCATCGATGGACCAGAAAGGCCCATATAACGCCGACGGTCCGGACGAAGTGCGCAAATCGGTACGCTCGCTGCGCAAGTACGGCGCCCAGGTCATCAAGGTGTGCGCCACGGGCGGCGTCTTCTCCCGCAACACCGAGCCGGGCCAGCAGCAAATGAACCTCGCCGAACTGCGCGCGGCCGTCGAAGAAGCGCACCAGTGGGGCCTGCAGGTCGCCGCGCACGCGCACGGCGCCGCCGGCATCAAGGACGCCATCCGCGCCGGCGTGAACACGATCGAGCACGCCAGCCTGATCGACGACGAAGGCATCGCCCTGGCCAAGAAGCATGGCGCGTGGCTGTCGATGGACATCTACAACGGCAGCTACACGGCGCTTGAAGGCAAGAAGAACGGCGTGCTGGAAGACAATCTGCGCAAGGACCGCGAAGTGACGGAACTGCAGCGCCAGAACTTCAAGCGCGCACACGCAGCCGGCGTGAAAATGGTCTTTGGCACCGACGCCGGCGTCCACCCGCACGGCGGCAACGGCAAACAGTTCGCCGTCATGGTCCAGTACGGCATGACGCCACTGCAAGCAATCCAGAGTGCCACCATCAATGCCGCCGAAGCACTGGCACGCAAAGACCTCGGCATCATCGAACCCGGCCGCTACGCCGACCTGGTCGCCGTCGAAGGCGACCCAACCGTCAACGTCCGCCTGCTGGAAGCCCCCGCCGTCGTCATCCAAAACGGCCTCATCGTCAAACGCACCACCCCCTAACAATGAGGGTCAGTGTAGAATTAATGAGCAATAGCCCTGCGTTAACCCACTAAATGTTGCAGCGTCAACAGAGTTGAAGCACTTGAATACATGCCAGCTTTAATTAGGGTCAGAGTCGAATTAATTTTCAATTTATTTCAAAAAATTGACAAACAATTCGACTCTGACCCTAATTGTTTTCTTTGAATTTTATATGATCAGGCATGATTTAATTTCCTGATTTAAATTAGTATCTTACAGGCATATTTTTATGCCGAATTACCCTTTTAAACAATTAGGGTCAGAGTAGAATTAATGAGCAATTGATCCAATTTTCGTTCGATCTGGCTTCAAGACTGAGCTCGGCTCCATGTCTTGCAAATCAATTAGGGTCAGAGTCGAATTAATAAGAAATTGATTAACTGAAGTTGTCAAACAATTCGACTCTGACCCTCATTGTTTGTTTTTAGGAGAAGAAATGAAAGCAATTGTTTATACGCAGAATGGGCTGCCGATCGATGATCCGAAGGCGCTTGTCGAGATGGAATTGGCGATGCCGGTGGCGGGGCCGCATGATGTGGTGGTCGAGGTGCGTGCGGTATCGGTCAATCCCGTCGATACCAAGATTCGCCTTGGCGTGGCGGTGACTGAGCCGCGTGTGCTCGGGTGGGATGCCAGTGGTGTCGTGCAGTCGGTTGGTGAAAGCGTCACGCTGTTCGCGCCGGGCGATGAGGTGTTTTATGCCGGTTCGCTTATTCGCCCCGGCACCAACAGCCAGTTCCAGGCGGTCGATGAGCGCATTGTCGGCAAGAAGCCCCGGACGCTCGGCTTTGCCGAAGCGGCTGCCCTGCCCCTGACGTCGATCACGGCCTGGGAGCTGCTGTTCGACCGCCTGCGCGTGCCTGAAGGCGGCGGGGCTGGCAAGTCGCTGCTGGTCATCGGCGCGGCCGGCGGTGTTGGCTCGATCCTGATTCAGCTCGCGCGCCAGCTTACGGGCCTCACCGTCATCGGCAGCGCTTCGCGCGATGCCACGCGTGAATGGGTCACCAAACTGGGTGCGCACCATACCGTCGACCACACGCGCCCGATGCAGCCGCAGCTGGCCGAACTGGGCTTCGACCAGGTGGATATCGTCATCAGCCTGACCCACACCGATCATCACTACGCCGACATCATCGAGGCCCTCGCGCCGCAGGGCCAGCTGGCGCTGATCGACGATCCTGCCACGCTTGACGCAGTGCCGCTCAAACGCAAATCGATCTCGCTGCACTGGGAGCTGATGTTCACGCGCTCGCTGTTCGGCACACCCGACATGGTGCGCCAGCACGAGCTGCTGAACCGCGTGGCCGACATGGTCGACGATGGCCGCCTGACGACGACCCTGGGCGAGCACTTCGGCTCGATCACGGCCGACAACCTGCGCCGCGCGCATGCGCTGATCGAAAGCGGCAAGGCCATCGGAAAAATCGTCCTCGAAAACTTCTGACGCCGGAATCGCTTACCATCGTGGGATTGAAAAATCCCACGATCACCCAGCGAAAGCGAAAGGAACACCATGGACATTCTGTCGGCCGCCAAGAAACGCCATACTGCCAAAGCCTACGATAGCGAGCGTCGCATCCCCGAAGAAGTGATGCAGCAAGTGTATGACCTGCTGCGTAGCAGCGCGTCGTCGGTCAATTCGCAGCCATGGCACTTCATCGTTGCCAACACGCCCGAAGGCCGCGCGCGGATTGCCAAGGCAACCCAGGGCGGCTACGTCTACAACGCCGCCAAGGTCAACGATGCGTCACACGTGATCGTGCTGTGCGCCCGCGTCGACATGGACGAAGCGCACCTGGACGCGCTGCTGGAGCAGGAAGAGCGCGACGGGCGCTTCCGCGACGCGCAGGCGCGCGCCGGCCAGGACGCCACCCGCCGCGGCTATGTCAACCAGCACCGCTACGGCACCAAGGACGTGGCCCAGTGGCTCGAGAAGCAGGTGTATCTGGCGCTGGGCACCGCGCTGGTCGGCGCGGCCACACTGGAGATCGATGCGACGCCGATGGAAGGCTTCGACCAGAAGATCCTCGACGCCGAATTCGGCCTGAACGAGAAGGGCTTGACCAGCCTGGTGCTGGTGAGCTTCGGTTACTCGTCGCCAGCCGACTTCAATGCGGGCTTGCCGAAGTCGCGCCTGACGCAAGAGGCGACGTTCACCTTCATCTGACCGATCCCCAAACGACCCCGCCATCGCAAGCGGGTGACAGCATCTTTTCCATGAACACGGACGCGATGCCGATCCCGCTGCGATGCGCGTACACCTCGTCGCGCACCCGCATGAAGCCGGCGCGCTCATAGAACGCCACTGCATTGAGCGACGCCGACAGGAACAGGCGTTGCACGCCGCGCCCCTGCGCCAGTCCCTCGAGCCAGCGCAGCAAGTCCAGCGCGATCCCGCGTCCCTGATGCCTTGGTTCGACAAACACAGCATCGACTTCGCCGCTGGCCAGGTTGAGCACCGCGAAGCCTGCCAGCGCGCCGTCTTCTTCCGCCACCACGGCGCTCCCCAGATTCACCAGCTCCGCCAATGACGCCGGCGGCGCGCTGGCGGACCAGGTCTCGATCACCGTCGCTGGATAGTGCGCCGCGCAACTGGCCCGCACGGCTCGTGTGCGTAGCAGCCACAAGGCCGCAAGATCGGCTGCGGTGGCCGCGCGGCATATCAGCATGATCCACTCCTGATGCGTTGGTGACAGCACATCGTACACGCGCCCGTACCCAGGAAACGTGCGCAGAAAGCGAGCACCGAAACCGTGCGCCCGCATCCCCGCCACAGGCATATGCTGGCGCTGCATTCGTCGAGTCACCCTCACCGGAGTCGCCCATGAAACGCACACCTGCTTTGGCCGCGCTGCTGCTCGCCATGTCCGCCAGCGCCGCCGCCCACCACGGCTGGAGCGAGTACGATGCCACCCGCCCGCAGCAGCTGACCGGGACCATCGAGGAATCGGGTTACCGCCAGCCTCACGGCTACGTCCGCCTCAAGACCCCGGACAAAACCTGGCTCGTCGTACTGGCGCCACCCAGCCGGATGGAAAACCGTGGCTTGGCCAGGGACATGCTGGCCGTCGGCGGCACCGTCACCGTCGTCGGTTATCCCAACCGCACCAAGCCCGCCGAACTGCGCGCTGAACGCATCACGGTGGGCGACAAGGTCACGGAGCTGCGCTGAGCGCCGCGTACGCGGCGGCGGCGTGGCTCGCATCGACCCCGCCGGCGCACGCCCTGCGCGATAGCGCCTGGTTGTACCCGCTCGTCGAGATCATCAACATCGTGGGCTTCACGGTGCTGGTCGGCGCGGTGGCCATGTTCGACCTGCGCCTGCTCGGCCTTGGGCGTGCGCGGCCGGCTGAGGCGCTGCCCGTGCAGGCGCTGGCGCGCCACCTGCTACCCTGGTCGTGGGCCGGGTTGCTGCTGATCGTGCCCAGTGGCGTGCTGCTGTTCTCGACCCAGCCCGAGCTGCTGGATAACCGGGCCTTCCTGCTCAAGCTGGCGCTGATCGTTGCGGCGGGTGGCAATGCGCTGGCGTTTCACGTCGGACCCTGGCGCGCGGCCGCATGCTGGCCCGCCAAAGCGCCGCTGCGCGCCCGATTGCATGCGGCCCTGTCGCTGCTGCTCTGGGTCGCCGTCATCGCCTGCGGGCGGCTGCTGGCGTATGTGTAGCAAGCCCGTCGAACAACCACCCGGCTTTCGTGCTACAGTCTCCTGCCGCTTTCCTCCCGACCCGCCATGCTGAAACAGCTCACCACCTTTGCCATCGCCGCCCTCGTTGTCGCCAGCAGCGCCCACGCTGCGCCGCCGGTCTACGGCTTCGTTGTCAAGAACACCTACCCCCACGATCCGCAAGCCTTCACGCAGGGTCTGTCCTACCGCGACGGCTACCTGTACGAAAGCACGGGCCAGATCGGCCACTCGACGATCCGCAAGGTCGAACTCAAGACGGGCAAGGTGGTGCAGAAGGCCGATCTGCCGGCCAACGTATTCGGCGAAGGCTCCACCGCAGTCGGCAATACTCTGGTCGGCCTGACCTGGCAGTCGCAGGTCGGCTACGTGTTCGACCTCAAGACCTTCAAGCTCAAACAGCAATTCAAGTACGAGGGCGAAGGCTGGGGCCTGGCGGGCGACGCGAAGCAGCTGTACATGAGCGATGGCAGCGCCGCCATCCGCATCCTCGATCCGAAGACGATGAAAGAACTGCGCCGCATCCAGGTCACGGCCGAGGGCCAGCCGGTGCCGCGTCTGAACGAGCTCGAATTCGTGAACGGCGAGCTGTACTCGAATGTCTGGGGCACGGACCTCATCCTGCGTATCGATCCCGACAGCGGCAAGGTGCTCGGCTTGATCGACCTGACCGGCCTGTTGCCCCCGGAAGCGCGCGGCACCACATCCGTCGACGCCGTCCTGAACGGCATCGCCTGGGACGAAAAAGGCAAGCGCCTGTTCGTCACCGGCAAGCTGTGGCCCAAGCTGTTTGAAATCGAGCTGGTGCCACGCCTGCGCCGCTGATTACGCGGCTTTGGTCACGTCGATCACGACCTTGCCGAAGTGCGCACCGGATTCCAGATAGCGGTACGCGTCCTGCGCCTGGTCGAACGGGAACACGCGGTCGATCACCGGCTTGACGCCGCTGGCGTCGACGAAGCGCATCACGTCTTCCAGCATCGCGCGGCTGCCCACGTGCACGCCCACCAGGCGCTTGGCGCTGGCCAGCAGCGCCGCCGGATTGACTTCGCCGCCAAAGCCGCTTACGCCGCCAATGATGGCCACCGTGCCGCCCATCGCCACCGCCGCCACCGACCGGTTCACCGTCCCCTGGCCGCCCACTTCCAGCACCACCTGCGCGCCCACGCCACGGGTCAGGTGCAGCACTTCGTCCTGCCACTCAGGGATCGTGGTGTAGTTGATCGTGTGGTGCGCGCCCAGTTCGCGTGCGCGCGCCAGTTTTTCGTCGCTCGACGAGGTCACGATCGTGCGCAGCCCGGCCGCGCGCGCCAGTTGCAGGCCCAGGATCGATACGCCGCCCGTCCCCAGCAGCAGCACGGTGTCGCCGGGTTTGACGTGATTGCCCGAGACGAAGATGGCATTCCACGCGGTGACCGCTGCGCAGGGCATCGTGGCCGCCTCGATGAAGCTCAGGCCCGCCGGGACAATCGCCAGCGCATCCTCGTGCAGCACGACTTCTTCGGCCAGCATGCCGTCGATGTCGCCGCCCAGGCCATTGCGGATCTTGGCGGGCGTTGGTGCGCCCTCGTGCCAGAACGGAAAGAACGAACCGGCCACGCGGTCGCCCACCTGCACGCGCGTGACGCCCGGCCCGACAGCCAGCACTTCGCCGGCGCCGTCCGAACACGGGATGATCGGATCGTCGACCGAGACCAGGTAGTTCCCGGCTGCGACCATCAGGTCGCGGTAGTTGAGCGCAACAGCGTGGACGCGAATGCGCACTTCGCCCAGGCCAAGGTCGCGCACTGGATACTCGATGGCTTGCAGGCCGTCGATGTTGGCGCCGTGAAGAATTTGGTATGCCCGCATGGGTGCTCCTGTATTGAAGAACGTCGTGTTGAAAAAAGGCGTGGTGGCGGCCTTACACCGGCTTGGCCACCATCAGCCAGAAAATGACGATGAACGCCGCAAACGCCGGCACGCCCAGCGTCACCCAGATCCTGAAATAGCGCCAGTACAGCGCCGGCAATTCGGTAGCGTCGCGCGCTGCGCCGCAGGCCAGGTCGCGCATCCGGATTTGCAGCCACACCACCGGCAGCCAGCAGGCGCCGGCCAGCACGTACAGCATGATTGACCACATGATCCACTTGCTGTGCAGCGGATAGCCGGCCAGGTGGATCATGTAGAAGCCGGTGAGCGGCTGCAGCACGGCCGTGGTGGCGGTGAACAGCCAGTCGGCGATGACCACGTATTTCGAGACCACCGCGATGGCGCGCACGTCGCGGCTCACGTTCGCAAACAGCATGTACCAGGCCGACCCGATCCCGGTGCCAAACAGCAGCGTCGACGAGACGATGTGCAGCCATTTGAGCACCAGGTAATCCATCATTTGTCCTCGAGGTGGTAGAGCAGCCAGATGGCCGCCAGCAGCGGCAGGTTCTTGATCAATGGCCCGAACGGATGGACCAGAAATTCCGGCAGCTTCAGTGCAATCACGACGCTGTACACGCCGATCAGGCCCAGTTGCCCCACCCACAGCCAGCGGCGCCGCGGCAGGAACAGCGTGCCCAGTCCCAGCAGCAGATCCAGGCCTGCCGCGCCATACAGCGCGGGCAGTTGCAGCTCCGGCGGCACGCCCGCCTGCGCCAGCAGCGCGAGGCTGTCCTCGATCGGGTACAGGCCGAGCGAAACGATCGCCGTGATGATCCAGACCGCGGCAATGGCGTAGCGCAGGACCGGCAGGAGCCAGCCAAGCTTGGCGCGCGCGCGTTCGCACTCGGCGTCCTGGATGAAGGCACTGACGGGCCGTGGCGGATGGCCGATCAGGTTGGCCGTGAGTGTCGCATCGGCGCTGTTGTCGTGATCGAGCATCTTCAGCGCGTCGCGATCCAGGAGCGAACCTGGCAGCAGCCCCGCGACGCCGGCCGCGAACCGGGCCACCGGCCCGGGCAAGTGCAGTACCGGCTGGCGGCCCATGGCCATCGCGCGGCGCAGCGTGGCCAGGTACTCGGTGAAGGGCATCGCCTGCGGCCCTACCAGCGGCACGCGCATCGTCGCGCCGCCGTCCGGCGCCATCGGTAGCCGGTGCTTGAACAGGCCGATGATGGCGGCCACCAGATCGTCGACGTGGATCGGCTGCACCAGCTGCGGCTTGCTGCCGAAGCGCAGCGTGAACGGCATGCTGGCCAGCGTGCGCATGGCGCGCGCGCTGGCGCCGTCGCGGCCGTACACGAGCGACGGCTGGACGATGTAGGAACGCAGCGGCAGCGACGCGAGGTAGTCGTCGGCCTCGCGCTTGGACACGTGATACGGCGTCGTCCCCTCGCGATCGGCGCCCAGCGCGGACAGCTGGACCACCATCTGCACGTCATGCGATTCAGCGCAGGCGGCGAACAGGGCGCGCGGCGTTTCCTTGTGCAGGCGGACAAACGTCTGGCGGCCGCTCTCGCGAAAAATGCCGACCGTATTGATCACGGCGTCGATTCCCGAGAGGCGCGACAGCCAGGTTGATTTATTGTTATCGTTGGTGAAATCAGCATGGATATAGCTGAGGCGCGGGTCGTCGCTCGTTTCGGGATGACGCACCGCACAGACGACGTGGTGGCCTTCGGTCAGCAACGCTTGCAACAAGTGTTGCCCAACAAACCCGCTTGCACCCGTCAGCAAAATCCGCATCCGATGTTCCCTTTACGCGATCGAAAAGAGGATTGTATGAAATATACGGTAATACAGCGCGCACTCGTCTCCGGTGCGGCCTCGAGTATTGTCTCGACGGTGGCCATGGCGCTGGTCGCAAAGAAAGATACTGGCAGCCCCTATGCTGCAACCAATGCTGTCAGTCACTATGTGCACGGCCGCAAAGCCAGCTACCGCGACCGTTTCTCGCTGCGCTATACGGTGCCTGGCCTGTTGATTCACCATGCCAGCGCCACTGTCTGGGCACTGGTGTTCGAGCGTGTCATGGGCGGCGTGCTTGATCAGAAGAACCCGTCGGCCGTCCTGGCCTCGGCAGCGGCGACGTCGGCCTTCGCCGCCTTCACCGACCACAAGCTGACGCCACGGCCATTGCAGCCGGGGTACCAGAAACGCCTGTCGAACAAGTCGCTGGGTGTGGTCTACACGTCGATTGCCGTCGGCATGGCGCTGGGCTCGATGTTCTTGCGGCGCAATCAGCCGCCGAAGTGATGGTGTGCTACTAGTGCGGTCTGGCTGTCGCCAGCCGCCGGGCGGCCTGCGCCGGTGGCGTGTCGCCCAGTGGCAGCAAGCCGGCGCCGCGCGCCAGGGCCCGCACCAGCGTGGCTTCTCCAAACCGCAGGCCATGGCCGCGTAGCTGCGGCAATGAGCGCACCGGCTCCGGTGTGATCTCGATGGCGGCGCGTACCAGCAAACGCTGAAGCGGCTGCAGGGGCGCCGGCAGAATCGGCGCCTCGGCCATGATACGAATGAAATCGGCCAGGATGGCCGACCCTTCCAAACCAGGCGCACTGCGCGCCAGCATGGCGTCCCACTCGCTCCACGAGCGCGGCGCACCTGTCGCGCCATACAAGCGCGCCGCATGCTGCGCCTCGGCGAACGCTGCGTCCTTCTCCAGCGCCGACAAACGGCGCGCGTAGCGGTGATACGCCTCGGTAAAGCCGAAGGTGGCCGTGGCCTGGACCCAGTCCAGCAGGCGCGGATCGTCCGCGTGGTACGGCACGCCGGCCGGCGTGGTGCCCTGCACGTGGTGGTGGATACGCACCACGTTCGCGATCAGTTGTTCGGCCGCCGAGCGGGGGCCATACACCGTCATCATCGCGGCAAAGCCGGTGCGGCGCAGGCGCAGGCCCGGGTCGCGCCGGAAGCTGCTGTGGTCCCAGACGCCGGTGCGCACCGAGGGTTCGGCCAGCTCGAGCAGCACTGCCGTTACCCCGCCAACGAACAGCGCGACCGGGTTGGCGAACACCTGCCAGGTGATGCCGCCGGCCGGCGCCAGCGCCGGTTCGCCGGCCGGCTGGCTGAAGTCGAACGCCATGCCGGCCGGTGGCTGCATCAAGGCCCGCAGCTGCGCCAGCACGTCAGCCTTTCTTGCCCCGCATACGCTGGATCAGCGTCACGACGGCGACGATGATCGCACCGACGAGCACGCCGACGAGAGCGTCGACCAGGGTCGGGACCAGGAACGCCAGCACGCCACCGATGGCCGGTACGTCAGCCACGCCGGCAGCCATGCTTTGCGCGAAGTGGTGCACGGCAGGGATGGCGTGGGCGATGATGCCGCCGCCGACCATGAACATGGCGGCCGTACCGACCACCGACAGCACCTTCATCAGGCGCGGCGCAAACGCCAGCAAGCCCTTGCCCAGGCCGCGCGCGGCGCCGTTCTGGCTCTTGCTCAGGTACAGACCCGCATCGTCCATCTTGACGATGGCGCCTACCAGGCCGTACACGCCGATCGTCATCATGATGGCGATCGCCACCAGCACGGCGACCTGCTGGCCAAAGGCGACGCCCACCAGCGTGCCCAGCGAAATCACGATGATCTCGGCCGACAGGATGAAGTCGGTGCGCACGGCGCCCTTGATCTTTTCTTTTTCCAGCGCGACCAGGTCGACCTCGGGATTGGCCACCGCCGCCACGTGCGCCGCCTTGTGCTGCGCATCTTCCTCAGGGCTGTGCAGGAATTTGTGCGCGAGCTTTTCGGCGCCTTCGAAGCACAGGAAGGCGCCGCCGATCATCAGGAGCGGTGTGATAAGCCACGGCAGGAACACCGAGATGGCCAGCGCCGCCGGCACCAGGATCGCCTTGTTGACGAACGAGCCTTTGGCCACGGCCCAGACCACGGGCAGTTCGCGATCGGCGCGCACGCCTGTGACTTGCTGCGCATTGAGAGCCAGGTCGTCGCCCAGGACGCCGGCGGTTTTCTTGGCGGCGACCTTGCTCATCACGGCAACGTCGTCGAGGACGGTCGCGATATCGTCCAGTAAGGTCAGTAAACTTGCTCCAGCCATGGGTCGTGCTCCTTCAAAATTAAGTTGCAATGATAGTAACCGAGGCGCCGTAAAGTACCTACACGGTTCAGCGCCGGTTTTTGCGTTTCAACCCCGCCAATCTGCATCTCGTCGCTTTTGCCGCGCGCGCCGGATGCGCTGTACGTATCGTTCATGCTGAAGGTTGCGGTGCTGCAGCCTCGTCCCCCATCAAGGAGATCCCATGAACACCGATTCGATCCAGGCCGCCGCTCCCGTTCGCCGTGTCCGTCCTCCCAAGCGCAAGACCCGCATCACCATCTATCTCGACGACGAAGTCCTCAACGAATTTCGCACCCTGTCCGAGCGTTGCGGCACCGGATACCAGACCCTGATCAACGCCGCGCTGCGCAACCGTTTGAACGGTCCAACCGGCGAAACTGGCGTCGCATAAGGCTTCCTTGCAGATTTCCCTCCTGGCGCGGCATTACACTTAGCAATATTTATGCTAATCTTCCCGCTCTTTTAACCCCGGAGGGATTTATGAAAAAAGGCGAACTGATCGCAGAATTCGCGAAGCGTACCGAGATGTCCGGTGCTGCCGCTGGCGTGGCCGTGAACACGATCATCGAGATCATCACCGAGCGCCTCAAAAAAGGCGACACGGTCGGCATCACCGGCTTTGGCACCTTCTCGGTGACGAAGCGCGCTGCACGCAAGGGCCGCAATCCTGCCACCGGCGAAGTGATCAAGATCGCGGCGTCGAAGAGCCCGCGTTTCTCGGCTGGCGCGACCCTGAAGGCATCGGTCAACCCGACCAAAAAGAAGTAAGCACCATCCCACGGCCTTGTGCCGCGGCCCCTGTGCGGGTCGCGCGCGCGAGGCTGATGCAGTAGCGTTTCGTCGTCCACCCTCCCCGCTGTTCCCCATTTTCTACCCGCCACCATGAGCTTCGCCACCTGGATCGCCTTCGTCATCGCCGGTTCCCTGATCGCCATTTCGCCCGGTTCCGGCGCGGTGCTGTCGATGTCGCACGGCCTGGCCTATGGCCTCAAGAAAGCCAGCGCCACGGTGCTGGGCCTGCAACTGGGCCTGATACTGGTGTTGATCATCGCCGGCGCCGGTGTCGGCTCGCTGCTGCTGGCGTCCTCGGTCGCCTTCACGATCGTCAAGGTGGTCGGCGCGCTGTACCTGATCTACCTGGGCGTGAGCCAGTGGCGCGCTGCCCCCGCGCCCGGCCCTGCCGCATCGACCGTCGGCCTGGAAGCGCACCCGCCGTTCGGCCGCCGCGTGCTGACGGGCTTCCTGACCAACACCACCAACCCGAAGGGCATCATCTTCATGGTCGCGGTGCTGCCCCAGTTCATTTCGAAAGACGCCCCGCTGCTCACGCAACTGGCGATCCTGGGCGTGACGATGGTCGTCATCGATTCGGTCGTCATGCACTGCTACGCGGCGCTGGCCGCGTCGATGCAGCGCTATATGCGCGATCCGCGCCACATGAAACTGCAGAACCGCGTGTTCGGCGGCGTGCTGGTGGTGATCGGCTCGATGCTGTTTTTCGTCAAGCGTCATCCGGGCTGACACGCCGGTCTGCCGGCAGATGCAACTGTTTGTAAGCCGCGTTGCCCCGCCAGCGGGCGCGCGTTGTAATGCGTTTGTCGCATTCCGTCTGCGTTCCCCCTCCGGAGCACCACCATGACCCCTCGTTTCGCCCCGACCGCCGCATTGCTCGTACTGGCGGCGTTTTCCACGTCCGTGCCCGCGCAAACGGTGCTGCAGACCGACGCGCTCGAACAGGGCCAGGTGCTGGACGACACGCAACTGGCCGAGGCCCCGGGCCGGGCCGGACGCATCTCCCTGGTCCAGGGCAAGGTCGACATCGGTGGCGACGTCGGCGCCGAATCGTCCCCGGCCCAACTGAACTGGCCGATCACGTCGCGCAACCTGATCTCCACCGCGCCTGGCGCGCGCACCGAGCTGCGGATTGGCTCCACCGCCATCCGGCTCGATGGCGACAGCTCGCTCGAGGTCACGGAACTGGACGACGACAGCCTGCGCCTGCGCCTGCATTACGGCAGCGTCAGCGTGCGCGTGCTGAACGTCGACGTCGTGCCCGAATTCGAACTGCGCACGGCGCAAGCCACCGTGCGCCTGACGCAGCCGGGGCGCCTGCGCGTGGACGCCGAGCGTGAGCGCGATACGAGCCTGGTCAGCGTGCTCGATGGCGAAGCACAGGTCGACGGCGCCGGTGCCAGCCTGACCGTGCGTGGCGGGCGCGCGGCCCAGGTGCGCGATGAGGACGTGCGTACGCTGCAGGCGCAGCGTGACAACTTCGACGACTGGTCGCTCACGCGCGACCAGGCCCTGGTGGCAGCACAATCCTCGCGCCATATCGGCACCGAGATGACCGGCTACGAAGAACTCGACCGCTACGGCAGCTGGAGCACGAGTTCGGACTACGGCAGCCTGTGGACCCCGCAGGTGGCCGCCGACTGGACGCCCTACCGCGATGGCAGCTGGACCTTCATCGCCCCGTGGGGCTGGACCTGGGTCGACAATGCGCCGTGGGGGTACGCGCCCTTCCACTACGGGCGCTGGGTGCAGGTGCGCAATCGCTGGGCCTGGGCGCCGGGCCGTCTCGAGCGGCGGCCTGTCTGGTCGCCGGCACTGGTCGGCTGGGTCGGCGGCAGCAACTGGAATGTGGGCTTCCAGTCGCACAACCTGGCGGCGCATGGCTGGTATCCACTGAGCCCGTATGACCGCTATGTACCGGGCTACCGCCTGTCGAGCGAGCGCCTGCGCCGCCTGAACGACTGGCGCCACGCCACCCGCCGCGAGCAACAGCAGCCAGGTCGCTACAATGGCCTGACCGTCGTGCCGCGCGAACAGTTCGGCGGGCGCGGTCCGGTGATCGTTCCGCGCGCGCCGCGTCCGAACCGTCCGGAGCAGCTGGCGCCCGGCACGCCGGGCAGCGCGCCGCCGCCACCGCTGGTGGCGCGCGCCGGCTGGAACCGCGACCGGCGCGATCTGCTTGAGCGCGCAAATGTCGGGCGTATCGGCTTCGAGCGGCCCGGCCTCGAGCGCCCAGCCCTTGAGCGCCCTGCCCTTGACCGCATGCAGTTCGAGCAGCAGGCGCGCGAACGCGGCGAGCAGGAGCGGCTCACGCGCGAGCGCAATAACGGCGAGCGGCTGGCGCGCGAGCGCATGGCGGGCCAGGAGCGGGCGCTGCTCGAACAGGGCGAGCGCGAACGCATGGGGCGCGAGTTCGAGAACCGCAACCAGATGGACCGCATGCGGTTCCAGGTCGAGCGCAACGACCGGGAGCGGATGGGGCGCGAACGCATGCGCGAGCAGGCCGAACGCATTCAGCGGCAACCGGTGCTGTCGACCAATGCGCCAGCGTTTGCGCGGCCGGAATCACGTCCTGAACCGCGGCCCGAATCTCGCCCACAGCCGCGTCCCGAGCCTGCTGCGATGCTGAACGCGCCGCAGCGCCCTGCCGCGCCGCCGCAGATGGTGGCGCCACCGGCGCCGCGTCCGCAGCCGTCGGCGCCCGCCTTCACCCCGGCGCAGCGCAACAACGACCAGCGCGCCAACACCGACGCGCGCGGCGTGTCGCGCGTGGAGCGCTGACCGGTACCAGCGGTTTTCAGCCCACCCTCAGGGCGAAACCGCCGGTATTGGCTACAATGCGCTTTTGCACAGGATTACAGCCATGGACCCCAAAGATTCCCTCATCGAATACCCGAGCGACTTTCCGATCAAGGTGATGGGCGCGAGCCACATCGACTTCGCCCCGACCATCGTGGCGCTGGTGACCCAGCTCGACCCGACCTTCGACGAGAGCAAGCTGGAAACCCGGCCGTCGGCCAAGGGCAACTACACGGGCCTGACCGTGACCATCCGCGCCACCAGCCGCGAAATGCTCGACGAGGTGTACCGCACGCTGTCGACGCATCCGATGGTCAAGATGGTCCTGTAACGGCGTTCGCCCCAGATGTCAGCGACCTCCCCCCTGATTCGTGACCTCGGCCAGGCCGACTACGAGCCCACCTTTGCCGCAATGCGCGCCTTCACCGACGCGCGCACGCCCGAATCGCGCGACGAGCTGTGGATCGTCGAGCATCCTCCCGTGTTCACGCTGGGCCTGGGCGCTGACCGCGAGCACGTGCTGGCCCCGCACGACATCCCGGTGATCCAGACCGACCGTGGCGGCGAAGTGACGTTCCATGGGCCGGGCCAGGTCGTGATCTATCTGTTAATGGACCTGCGCCGCAACAAGCCGGGCGGCAAGCTGTACGCGCGCCAGTTTGTGGAAAAAATCGAACAGGCGGTGATCGATGTGTTAGGGGCGTATAATCTTGGCGGTGAGCGCGTTGCCGGTGCACCCGGCATCTATATCGCAGACGGTCCGCGCAAAGGCGCCAAGATCGCCGCGCTGGGCCTGAAAGTACGCGGCAATGGTTGCACCTACCATGGCGTATCGCTGAACGTGGCGATGGACCTGGCCCCGTTCACCTGGATCAATCCGTGCGGTTACTCCGGACTGGTCACAGTCGATATGCGCACGATGGGCGTCGAGGCGCCGCTGCACGATGTACAGCGGGCGCTGGCCCAGGCCCTGGTCGATCAGCTGGCACCTGAGGGTGTCCAGCCAGACCCGAACAAACCAACTGACAGCCCCGCGAGGGCAACGAGCCTATGACTTCCGAAATCGATACCGGCGTCGCCGCCGCAGCCGCCTACAACGCCAGCGAAAAGCAAAAAGGCGCCAGCAAGACCTCGCGCATCCCGATCAAGATCGTGCCGATCGCCGAGATGGAGCGCCTGAAAAAGCCCGACTGGATCCGCGTCAAGGCGGCCACCGCCTCGTCGCGCTTCTACGAAATCAAGGACATCCTGCGCGCCAACAACCTGGTGACCGTGTGCGAAGAAGCGAGCTGCCCGAACATCGGCGAATGCTTCGGCAAGGGCACCGCGACGTTCATGATCATGGGCGACAAGTGCACCCGCCGCTGCCCGTTCTGCGACGTCGGCCATGGTCGCCCTGACCCGCTCGACATCAACGAGCCGGCCAACCTGGCCAAGACCATCGCCGCGCTGCGCCTGTCGTACGTCGTGATCACGTCGGTCGACCGCGACGACCTGCGTGACGGCGGCGCCGGCCACTTTGTCGAGTGCATCCAGAAAACCCGCGCCTCGAGCCCGAACACCAAGATCGAAGTGCTGGTGCCCGACTTCCGCGGCCGCCTCGAAAAAGCACTGAACATCTTCGCCGACGGCCTGCCCGACGTGATGAACCACAACCTGGAAACCGTGCCGCGCCTGTACAAGGAAGCCCGTCCGGGCGCCGACTACACGCACTCGCTGGTGCTGCTGCGCGACTTCAAAAAGATGTACCCGAGCGCGGTCACCAAGTCGGGCATCATGGTCGGCCTGGGCGAGACCGATGAAGAAATCCTGCAAGTGATGCAGGACATGCGCGATCACGACATCGACATGCTCACCATCGGCCAGTACCTGGCGCCGACCAACTCGCACCTGCCGGTGCGCCGCTACGTGCACCCGGACGTCTTCAAGATGTTCGAGCAAAAAGCCTACGAAATGGGCTTCGTGCACGCGGCCGTAGGCGCGATGGTGCGTTCGTCGTATCACGCCGACCAGCAGGCGCATAACGCGGGCGTGGCGGCGTAAGTTGCGAACGAGTAGAAGATAATGAGACTAGTTACAAGATAGCGAGACAATTCAACAACGCTATTTCGACATTTATTTGTAGGAAATATCAGCCATCGAGGTAAAAGTCGATGGCTTTTTTATTCTTAATTCAATGCTTCCTAGCCATTGAAAAGATGCGAATCTTGACTCATGAGCAATGCATCTGGCACATTCAAATTTAGCTTCAGCAAATTTCATGGGGGGGTTTAGGCATCAACCGTCTTTCCCAGCTTGATAGTAGTTAGCTGTCAAGAACCTGTTCAATTAACACAAACGCCGAAACTTAGCTAACGCAGCGCTAGAGCGCACATCTGCCTGCGCCGAAATTTAGTGCCTTTGCTATTCCCGTCCCTTAGCTTGTGCTAAATCAAAAAATATCACATTGCACATGGAGTCCAAAATATTAAATTATGTTTATATAATGGATGGCTTGTTCACGCCACTCTCCGGTTGCTAAGAAATAGGAGCTCAAATGAAAAAGTTTCTTGCTTATTTGTTTTTGCTCGCATGTAACGCTGCGCGAGCGCAGGAGTGCGAAAGTATCATAGTTTTCTCTAAAACAGCGGCTGTAACCGTAACTGACAGCAGTGCATTCGGACAGGAAGCTGCGAATTTTTGCAGCGCATACAGTAGAGGCGCAAGCACAAGCTCGGATAAAAATTTCGGAGCAAGTTATAAATTTTTTTCTGCATCTTTTGGCCAGGAAAATGCATCAGTCGAAACGATTGCCAGCAAGGTATGCTCAGCGACAAACCGCTCATCAGTTAGCCAAAACGCTTATCGACAGTACGTTGATACGATCGCACCTGGTGCATTTGATGCATATCAAGCATGCATAAGTGCAAGGGATAGCTTGCAATTTAAAGTCAATGCCGCATCGATGCTTCCAGACGAGTTCGATATTTCTGCACACTTTAAGCCAGGGGTGCCGAAAGCTACCGCGCAGTTGCGGCATTCGGAATCTCAGGGTATTGATTGCCTCTGGAGTGGAAGTGAAGGTGATGGAATCACGCTCACTGCAGGCGAGTCCGCGACGCTTCATTGCAGTAGAAAGGATCGGGCCAAGCCGGGATATGTGAAAGTTTTTAACACGGTCGGCCCAGAAACGCTAACTATCCCCTGGAAGCAATATGATAAGGATGGGAATGTTGTGGACACAATGGTCAGCTTAACGGCTGAATTATTTAAATTGAAAACGACTGTTTCGGCGCTTCAAACTAGCGTCGTCGCAAATCAAACTCAAACGGCTAGTCACAGCAGCAGTATTGTTGAGCTTGTCAAGGGCACAAAATTAATAGTGCAGCCGACGAATCAGTGTCCTCCCGGTTGGGTATTTGTTACTAATCTATTCGTGGGAATAGATCCCAATACTGCTGCTGCTGTGACCAATGCTGGCATAGCTCCGGGCGGCGGTGGGCACGGACTTGCGATGGTAGGACCTTGGCCGGGATATCACCCTGGTCTTTGCAGACGTCCATAGTCAATCGACCGGGTGGATCAGAAACTGCAAGGCTGGTGCACGGGAGGCTGCGCGGGCTGAAATACCGTCGCAGCAATTCGGCGGCATGCAGCCCTCAAATCCCGGACCGCATCGTTTGCCAGACCGGTTGCTTCTTCGGGGCACCTGGAAAAACCGTTCCGAGCATCAGCAGTGTCGGGCGAGAAGCGTAGTCGTGCGGGCTTAGGGCGTTCCTCACAAACCGAAAATCCAGCGCACAACAGGTTGTTCGAGGTGCCCTTCAGATGCCTTGTCTTTAGCACCACCAGCCACGCAGTAGAAATTCCGCAGCGCTTGCTTTTCGGTAGCCGGTATCGTTGTATTCATCTACTGCCTGAGCTTTCTTCTTCCAAAACTCAGAGATAGTTCTTGTTTTTGCTCGTAAATATTTTCATCACACTGATTTAGTACAAGGAATCACGTCGACCCATAAAATAGCGGTCATCATTATAATACTGATTATCACCGAATATAACTTCCGTAAATTTCAAGCATTATGCTCAGTGAATATTATTCCCTCAATGGGAATGTTATGCCGGATAAATTGAATAATGTTTAGCGCGATGCTAATGTGGTTTTGTTCCAGCGCATGCTCAACGAAAACGAAAAATATTCGACGTTGACGATTCTCGCTAAAGGCTTACTTCATTATTAGGGACATCAAGAATTGGCTCCGCGTGATACTGTCGCGCGTGTGATTCATGCCGAAATAACAAGATTGTGCGCATCTTATGTATGCCTTGACATTTCCTGTCAATGCGAGAAATTTTGGAAAGCTATTCCCAAACTGGTCAAATTGACCCGACGCCATGGCTGCGACTATCGAGAAAACCCATGCCGATATCCCCCGCCGCGCATTGCACCTGTGGCGGCATCGCGACCGACCTGCACGCCTGATGTCTCAACATCGGTGTATGAGCGCAACTGTGGTTGCGGACGGCACCCGCGCTCAGTCAAATTCAACCCGTTCGTTCAAATGAAAAGTGCTCATGTTATTCAATCTGATCGCAGCGGGCGTTGCCGCAGGTTTTATGGCGGGGATATTCGGTATTGGTGGTGGCGCGATTGTCATTCCAGTGCTGATGTATCTGTATCAAAGTGGCGGCATGGAAAATAACGAGGCAATTCGCCTCGCATTCGGTACCTCGCTCGCCACCATGGCATTCACCGGCATGGCATCATTTCTGAGTCATTGCGAGCGTGGCAATGTCGATTTTGTCTGGCTGAAAAAACTGTGCATTCCCGCAGGCCTGGGGGCGACGTCAGGCGCCCTGGTGGCAACGCGCATACCGGGCGTCTGGCTTGCGCTTGGCCTGGCGCTGATGCTGGCCTATTTCGGGTTCAAGCTGCTGATCCAGCGCGAGCATGACGGGACAGTGTCGGTGGCCTTCGTGCGCTTCCGGGTGGCTGCCGGCGTATTGTCAGGCGTGGCGTATTCGTTGGCGGGAATGGGGGGCGCTTCGGTCATCACGTTCTTCCTGACCCACGTCGGATTACCGATTCGCCGTGCGATCGGCACCGCCACCGGCGTCATCCTGCCCATCTCGCTGGGCGCGATGATCGGCTTCGGCGTGACTGCCGGCGCACCGCACGACTGGCGCTGGGGCTATATCGACCTGCATGCGCTGCTGGTGATGAGCGTGTGTGCGGTGGTGGCGTCCAGGTTCGGCGTGTGGGCGGCGGCGGCATTGCCGACATTGGTGTTGCGCCGGGGATTCGGGTTGTTCATGATGGGCCTGGCGGGCAAGACCATCTACACGGCGGTGCTGTAACGCGAGAAGGGCTGGTAGCGCGACAGGAAACTGGCCGGTGGCCGTGCGCGATTCGCATCCGCGATATAGTAGCGGCAACCGATTTTTGCGCAGCCAGCCATGAGCATTCTCCCGAACGACACCCCCGCCGATATTCCCGAAGACGACGCCGCGCTCGAACGCGCACTTGACCTGGCCGCGCGCGGCATCGAACTGGTCAAACTGGAAGGCCGCGTGTTCCTGCGCTTCTCGGGCGTGGTGCGCTACGAAGGCTTGCAGGTGCCGTACCGCCTGGTGCCGTCGCGCGGCGTGCTGGCCAAGCCGAGCAAGTGGCGCAAGCTGGACGCGGCCGGGCGGCGCGCGCTGATCGAAGAGCGCACCGGTGACGCCGACCTCGCGCGCCTGCACCAAGACGCCGAGGAATTCGTGCGCGACCTGGCGGGCGACGCCGACGACGCCGGCTACGATCCGATGCTGTTTCTCGATGTGCTGGACGAACTGCAGACGTCCGAGCCGGCCGAGTATGTGTTCCAGCGGATTTCGCAGCGCCTGACCCACGCGATCGAGCGCGACGCCGAAGAGCGCCACGCGGCGCGCACCAAGGAAAGCATCAACCTGGCCGAGTACCCGCGCTCGTTCGACGTCGCCAGCCGCATGGGCCGCAAGTTCATTGCGCTCTTGGGCCCCACCAACTCGGGCAAGACGCACCGCGCGATGGAAGCGCTGGCCAAGGCGCCCAGCGGCGTCTATCTGGCGCCGCTGCGCCTGCTGGCGCTGGAAAACTACGAGCGCCTGCAGGCGGCGCGCCCGCACGGTGAGGCGATCAAGGTCAGCCTGATCACGGGCGAGGAACGGCGCCTGGTGGAGGGCGCGACGCACGTCGCCAGCACCGTCGAAATGCTCGACACCAAAACGCCGATCGACGTGGCCGTGATCGATGAGATCCAGATGCTGGCCGACCGCGACCGCGGCGCCGCCTGGACCGCTGCCGTGTGCGGCGCGCCGGCGGCGGTCGTGTACCTGGTCGGCGCGCCCGAAGCGCGCCGTGCGATCGAGGCGCTGGCCCAGCGGCTCGATGTGCCGCTCGAGGTGCACGTGCTCAAGCGGATGGGGCCTCTGGAGATGGAACCGATGGCCGTGCGCAAGCTGTCGAACCTGCGCCGCGGCGACGCCGTGATCGCGTTCTCGCGCCGTGAGGTGCTCAAGTGGCGCGACATGATCACCGACAAGGGGCTGTCGGTGGCCACCGTCTACGGCAACCTGTCGCCCGAAGTGCGCCGCGCGCAGGCCGAGCGCTTCCGCGACGGGCAGGCCGATATCGTCGTTGGCACCGATGCGCTGGCGATGGGGCTGAACATGCCGATCGCGCGCATCGTGATGACGACCACGGTCAAGTACAACGGCGTCGAGGAAGAAGAAATCTCCGCTGCGCTGGCCAAGCAGATCGCGGGCCGGGCAGGGCGCTACGGCGTGCACGAAGAAGGCTTCGTCGTCGGTTACGACGACGAGACGCACCAGGTCATGCGCTCGCTGATGAAGGAAAAAATCCCGGCGGTGGCAACGAGCGGCTTTGCCGTGGCGCCGTCGCTCGAGCAGCTGCACCGCATTTCGTCGGTGACCGGGGAAACGTCGCTGGTCAAGCTGCTCAAGCGGTTTGTCCACAATATCGACGTGCCGGACGGCTTCTTCTACCCCCGCATCACCGAAGACCAGAACGAGCGCGCCGAGTGGCTCGACACGCTGCCGCTGTCCGTGGCCGACAAGTTCATGCTCTCCCTGGTGCCGATCTCGAGCCGCGTGCCGGCGCTGCAGAAGGCGTGGGAGCACTGGTGCTTGTCGCTGGCCAAGAAGATCGTCGTCAAGCTGCATGGGCACAGCAATCCGCAGCAGCTGTTTTACATGAACCTGCAAGAGGTCGAGGACCAGTGCCGCGTGTATTCGGCCTATGCGTGGCTGGGGTACCGGGCGCCGGACTACTTCCCGAGCATCGCGCTGGCGCAGGAGCTGGCGCGCGAAGCGTCCGAGCGCGTCGATGCGCTGCTGCAGCAGCAGAACGCGGCGGCCCGGCAGCGGCATGGTGGAAAAAGTGGCGGCAAGGGTGGCAAGCACCATGAAGGCCGGCGCCGCTGACGCCAAGCATGGTCTCGGTGTACGATGCCGCTTTCATAAAAACACCGAGACAACCCCATGAGCACCCCGCACACTCCCGACGCCTTCAACACCTTCGGCGCAACCTACCTGCCCGGCCACCTGGGCATCCGGATTCTTGAAGTCAGCCCCGGCAAGCTGGCCGCCGAAATGCCCGTCGCGCCGCACCTGCTGGCGCCGAACGGCTACCTGCACGCCGGCAGCGTCGTCACACTGGCCGATACCTGCGCCGGCTACGGCTGCATCAGCAACCTGCCGGAAGGCGCGCAGAACTTCACGACGATCGAATTGAAATCGAACCACCTGGGCACCGCGCGCGAAGGCACCATCGCCTGCGTCGCCACCGCCGTGCACCTGGGCCGCACGACGCAGATCTGGGACGCCACCGTCACGGACAAGGCCAGCGGCAAGACCATCGCGCTGTTCCGTTGCACGCAGATGATCCTGTATCCAAAAGCGTAACCAGAATCAGCCGGCCAGCTCTTTCTCGATCAGCTTGTGCACCGCGCCGAAGTCCGGCGCGCCGACATAGGTCTTGATGATGCGGCCCTGTTTGTCGATCAGGAAGGTGGTGGGCGTGAGCGTGACGTCGCCGAACTGGCGCGCGATATCGCCCGCGGAATCGAGCGCCACGGTAAATGGCAGCTTGCGCTGCTCGGCGAAATTGAGCACGTAGTCGGGCCGGTCGTACTGCATCGCGACGGCGACGAATTCCAGGCCCTGGCCCTTGTACTTGTTGTAGGTCGCGACCATGTCGGGCATCTCCTTGACGCAGGTGACGCACGACGTGGCCCAGAAGTTGACCATCACGACTTTGCCGCGCAGCGACTGCGTCGACACCTTGTCGCCGGCGATGCTGATGAACGTGACGTCCGGGGCCGGCGTGCTGCTGGCCAGCGAGGCGTAGCCGATACCGGCCAGCGCCAGCACGACGGCGCCGATGGCGGCAGGCTTGATCCAGGAGCGGGAGGGTGTGGATGCGGTCATGTTCGGCGATCGAATAAAAAAAGCGGCAGGGCCATTATAGCCCTGCCGCTTTTTTGCATGGTGCGGATGCACCCGGGATTCAGGAACCCTGCGGTGCGTTCTGCGCGTTGGTCTGCTTGGCGCGTGCGTCTTCTTCGCTGATGTATTCGAAGATCTTTACCACGCGCGTCACACCCGAGACGCCCTTGGCGACATCGGCGGCGATATTGCCTTCGCGCGGGGTCACAAGACCCATCAGGTAGACCACGCCGCGTTCGGTCGTGACCTTGAACGAGATCGCCGACACGGTTTTCATGTCGACCAGGCTGGCCTTGACCTTGGTGGTGATGAGCGCATCGTTCGAGCGCGACGTGTAGCTCGACGAACCCGAAATCTTCAGTTCGTTGATAACCGACACGACGTTTTCGATCTTGCGCACTTCGCGCTCGGCCGCGGCCTTCATGGCCTCGTCGCGGACTTCGCCGGTGAGCAGCACCTTGCGGTTGAAGCTCGTGACATTGATGTTGCCGTCGCCATTCGTGACTTCGCGCATCTTGATCTCGGCCTTGACCGTGACCGATTTGTCTTCGGTCTGTGCGCCCAGCGTGCGGCGGTCGACCGCCGAGACGGCGCCGCCGATGCCGGCGCCGACGATCAGGCCGAAGCAGCCCGACAGCGAAGCCAGCAGGGCCGAACCCAGAACGACTTTCGTCAACAGCACGGCCGTGAAACGGCGGGTATTACGCATTCTCGTCTCCTCCGAACAGCGCGACGTCGATGCCGTCGCAGATGCAGTGAATGGCGCACAGGTGAACTTCCTGGATCCGCGCGGTGCGCGAATGCGGGACGTTGACGTGGACGTCGGCGTCGGTCAGCAGCTTGGCCAACTGGCCGCCGTCCTTGCCTGTAAACGCCACGATGCGCATTTCGCGCTCGAGCGCCGCTTCGACCGCCGCGAGCACATTGCCCGAGTTGCCCGAAGTGGAAATGGCCAGCAGGATGTCGCCGGCCTGGCCGAAGGCCTGCACCTGCTTGGAATAGATTTCGCGGAAGCTGTAGTCGTTGCCGACGGCGGTCAGGATCGACGTGTCGGTGGTCAGCGCGATGGCCGGGAGCGGGAAGCGCTCGCGTTCGAAGCGCCCGACCAGCTCGGCAGCAAAGTGCTGGCAGTCGGCGGCCGAACCACCGTTACCGCAGGCCAGGATCTTGTTGCCATTGGACAGGGCGCCGAACATGAGTTCGACCGCCTGCGAAATGTGGGGAGCCAGGGTTGCAGCCGACCTCATCTTCAGGTCAGCGCTCTCCTGGAAGTGAGCGAGGATGCGTTGTGTATTCATAGCCGAGGATTATAGTGTAGTAGCAAGGGGCACTGGGCAAGGTCGGTAAAAATTGCTTACACTTCAATCACGTTCTGCAGCCACTCGATGTGTTCGCCATCGATGGCGATGACGTCGAAGCGGCAGGGCGGGGTGACGGGAAAGCGCAGCAGGTACACCTGGGCCGCGCAGACCAGGCGCCGGATCTTGGCCGGCGTGATACTGGCTGCGGCGCCGCCTTGTCTGCTGCTGGCGCGCTGGCGTACCTCGACGAATACGAGCGTGGCGCCGTCGCGCATGATCAGGTCGATTTCGCCGCCCTTGCAGCGAAAGTTTTCGTCCACCGGCACCAGCCTGCGGCGGCGCAGGTAGGCGCTGGCGGCAAGTTCATACTGGTGGCCCTGGGCCTGCCGTTGGGACAGGCGCCCGGGCCACATATTACTGGCCGGTGGAGACCGCTTCGAACACGCGGCCGGTCACGGCGGCGCCATCGGCACCAGGCATCGCATCCCGCACGACCACGCCGGTTTCGACGCGGCGGAACGCGCGCGCGCCTTGCCCCATGTCGATCGACAGGCGGCCCGTGGCGCCGTCGAGCTCGAATGCGCCGGACGGGCGCAGCGACAGTTCGCGCGCGATGCGGTAGGCGTCGATGCCCAGCGCGTACAGGCGCTGCAGGTCAAGGCCCTGGCCGCCGCTGCTCCAGCTCGGGTAACTTGCCACGGCCGGGTGATCGGCCTGCACGGTCCACGGCAGGTCGAGGATGCGTACGCCGACCAGTTCGGCCGGGATGCTGGCCGGGTCACGGCCCGGGTTGACCGAGGCCGTGCCATAGGTGGGCGTCGAGGTGCCGAGCGCGCTGCGCACCTGGCGCAGGCTATTGGCGTCGAGCGCCGCATAGACCAGTTGCGGCGGCTGCGATTGCAGGCGCGCGCGCAGGTCGGCCAGCGCATTGCCGTCGACGTAGCCGCCGGCATTGGGCAGCTCGACCGTGGTCTGGGTGCGGCCCAGTTCGGACCAGCGCGCGCTGAAGGCGCCCGACAGGCGCTGCTGCCAGGTGGCGCGCCCGGTCAGCACCAGCGCCTGGCCGGACGGCTGCTCGCCCGCAGCCCAGTCGGCCACCTGGCGCGCTTCGTCTTCGAGCGAAAAGCCGATGACGAGCATCTTGGACGGCAGCGCGGATGCGACCTGCGGGTGGTTCAGCGCGATGGTCGGCTTGGTGACGGCGCCGCTCGTGGCCAGAGCCGCGACGGCAGGGCGCGCGAGCGGGCCGACCACGATGTCGTTCTCTGCGGCCGCCATGCGGTAGGCGTCGAGCGCGGCTTGCGACGAGTCGCCGGTGGGCACGAGGTTGACGGTGACGTTGCCGCGCTGCTGGTCGTACGCGGCCATGAAGCCGGCGCGCACCGCTTCGGCCGGCTGGGCCAGCGCCTGCGATTCGAGGGGTAGCAGCAGCGCGACGCGGAGGGTCGGGCCACCTGGCGCCGCCGCTGCACTTGGCGTGCTGCCGTCGGCGCTCGGCGGCAATTCGACCGGACTGGTCTGGACACCGCTATCGGAACGCGGCGCAGGTGGTGTATAAGCAGGTGCGATTGGCGCAGGGCTTGTCACTGACGCGCCTGGGCCGCACAATCCGCCTGGCACGCCACAACCGGTATCGGGTGGCAGGGGCGTACTGCCGCACGCGGCCAGCAAGGTCGTAAAAGAGGCGGCAATCAAGCCCGTGAGATTTTTTTTCTTCAGCATCGGAACCCTATATGACAGAACAGCAGACCATCGACATCGCCCGACTTCCCGTCATGGGCGAGGCGGCCCAGCAGTCCTATCCTACCGCAACGCTGTATGTCGTGGCTACTCCGATTGGCAACGTCACCGACATCACCCTGCGTGCTTTACACCTGCTCGCCCTGGCCGACGTCGTCGCCTGTGAAGACACGCGCAAGACTGGCGCGTTATTGCAACGCTTTGGTCTCTCCAAGAGCACGATCGCGGCGCACCAGCACAATGAGCGCGAGGTGGCCGATAAAATCGTCGAGCGCCTGCGCGCCGGTCAGCGGGTGGCGCTGGTGTCCGACGCCGGTACGCCGGGCGTGTCCGATCCGGGCGCGCGCATCGTTGACGCCGTGTGCGCTGCCGGCCTGAACGTGGTGCCGTTGCCAGGCCCGTCGGCGGCGATCACGGCGCTGTCGGCCAGCGGCCTGGTCAATGATCGCTTCCACTTTGTCGGCTTTCTGCCGGCCAAGGCCAAGGGCCGCGAGACGGCGCTGGCGCCACTGACGCGCGAAACCTCGACGCTTGTGTTCTACGAGGCGCCGCACCGGATCGTCGATTGCGTTGAAGCATTGGTGGCCGCGTTCGAGCCGACCCGTCAGGTCGTGTTTGCGCGCGAACTGAGCAAGATGTTCGAGGAAATCCACCGCTGCACGCTGGGCGAGGCGCTGGCCTGGGTCAAGGCGGACGCGCACCGCGAGAAGGGCGAGTTCGTCGTGCTGGTCGAGGGGGCGGTGGAAGCCAGCGATGCCGAAGACATCGAGGCCGAGCGCGTGCTGCAGATCCTGTTGACGGAATGCAGCGTCAAGCAGGCGGCCAATCTGGCGGCGCAGATCACGGGGCGCAAGAAGAATGCCTTGTATGAGCGGGCGCTGCAGATCCGGGGTGAGTAAGGATTTTGACGCGAAATCCTTGACCAAGTGACGGCAAGCCGGTATTATCTTGCTTCTTCGGAGTGTAGCGCAGCCCGGTAGCGCACCTGGTTTGGGACCAGGGGGTCCAAGGTTCGAATCCTTGTACTCCGACCAGCATTAAGAGAAAAGCCGACAACGTGAGTTGTCGGCTTTTTTCGTTGTGCGGCCGTTTTCCTTGAAACAGCCCCCGGCACACCGGGGGCCTGCAGGTCACCCGGCCCGTTTGGCCGCCAGCGCATTGCCGGCTCGGCTGATGCTCTTGCGGCCCAGTTGCTTTGATATGAACAGCCCGGCATCGACTACCTGGTCGAGATCCACGCCCGTTTCAATTCCCAGCCCCTGCATCAGGTACAGCACGTCTTCGGTTGCCACATTGCCGGTCGCGCCCTTGGCATATGGGCAGCCGCCCAGGCCCGCCACTGATGAGTGGAAAATCGCCACGCCTACTTCCAGCGCCGCATAAATATTCGCCAGCGCCTGGCCATACGTGTCGTGGAAGTGGCCAGCCAGCTGGCCCATCGGGAATGCCTGCGCCGCGCGCAGCATCACGGCCTGCGTCTGGCGCGCGGTCGCCACGCCAATCGTGTCGGCGATATCGATCTCGTCACAGCCCAGGTCGCGCATGCGCGCCACGACGTCGCCCACGGCATCGAGCAACACGGCGCCCTGGTACGGGCAGCCGAACGCCGTGCTGATCGAGCCGCGCAGGCGCAGGCCGTGTTCCCTGGCAGCGCGCGCGACCGGTTCGAAGCGCGCGATCGACTCGGCAATCGAGCAGTTGATGTTCTTTTGCGAAAACGCTTCGGACGCTGCGCCGAATACCACGACCTCGTCGGCCTTGCCGGCCAGCGCGGCCTCGAAGCCCTGCATGTTCGGCACCAGCGCCGAGTAGATCGTGCCGGGCCGGCGTTCGATGCGCGCCAGCACCTCGGCGGAGGTTGCCATCTGTGGCACCCATTTGGGCGAGACGAACGCCGCCGCCTCGACATTGACGAAACCGGCGCGCGCCAGGCGCTCGACCAGTTCGATTTTCACGTCGGCGCCGAGCGCTTCTTTTTCGTTTTGCAGGCCGTCGCGGGGGCCGACTTCGACAATCTTGACCTTGGTTGGCAGGGGTGTCATTTCTTAATATCCACGTTGGCGGTCGACGAGGTCATCGACCGGTTGGCCGCGTTCCAGGGCGTCGATCTTGGCGACGATCTGGCGCACGGCGTCCTGGCGCATGGTGAGCGCCGAAATATGCGGGGTGAGGGCGATGCGCGGCTCGTTCCAGAACGGGTGCTGGGCCGGCAGCGGCTCGTGGCGGAACACGTCGAGCGTGGCGCCGGCGATGTGCCCGGAGCGGATCAGCGTCATCAGATCCGGCTCGGCCAGGATCGCGCCGCGCGAGACGTTGATCAGGTACGCGCCAGGCGCCAGCTTGCCCAGGTTGTGGCGGTCGAGCAGGTTGGTGGTCTCTGGCGTCAGCGGCAGCAGGCAGACCAGCACGCGCGTGCCGTGCAAGAAGTCGCCGAATTGCGCCATGCCGGCATAGGTTGGCACGCCCGGGATGTCTTTCGGGCTGCGGCTCCAGCCGCGCACGGGAAAGCCGAAATGGCGCATCGCCTCGACCACCGGCATGCCCAGCCGGCCCAGGCCCATGACGCCGATCGTGAACGATTCCTTTGGATGCTGGGGCAGCGGATTCCACGCGCCGTGCCTGGCCTGCTGTTCATATTCATCGAAGCGGCGGAAGTACCGCAGCACCGCATGCGCCACATACTCGGCCATCTGCACGCCCATGCCGGCGTCGCCCAGGCGTACCAGCGGCACGTCGGGCAAGGCGTCGCCAAACTTGAGCAGCGCGTCGACGCCGGCGCCCATCAGGAAGATCGCCTTGACGCTCCCCAGCTGGGCCAGTAGCGCGGGGGCCGGGTTCCACAGCACTGCGTAATCGCAGTGCGCCAGTTGCTCGCCTTCTTTCCAGATGACGGTCTCGATCCCGGGCAGCACGCTGGCAAACGCGTGTTCCCAAGGCTCGCTGACGCCATCGCCCCGGTACAGGACAATACGCATGTCTCCCCCTCATCGTGTAGGGTGGTTTTTATGGGTGTTGCTTACGCCGCCTTGAAGGCCAGCAGCGGCGCGCCATCGGCAACCTGGTCGCCGACCTCGTACAGCACGTCCTCGACCACGCCATCACCCGGCGCAGCAATCGTGTGCTCCATCTTCATCGCTTCCATGATGACGAGCGGTTCGCCCTTCACCACGGTGGCACCGGCCTGGACCAGCACCGCCACCACCTTGCCCGGCATCGGCGCCGTCAGGCGACCGCCGAGCGTTTCGACTTCGCCGGCGTGGGCCATCGGATCATTGTACGTCAGCGTGAAATGCTGACCGCCGGTAAATACATGGAACACGTCGCCGTCGCGGCGCACGACGCCCTGGACGGCCGTCTCGCCCAGGCGCAGCGCCAGATCGTCGCCAGTGCCACCGACGCGTTCCACGCGCTGCGCCTGGCCGTCGAGGTCGATCTCGAGCCCGTCACGGCGGTAGGTCAGGCCAACGCGGCAGGCGCCGAATTCGTCGGACCATGACAGCACGCGGCGGTAGTCGCCGTTCATGCGCCAGCCGCTGGCCTGGCTCCACGGATCGGCATCGTTGGCCGCGTTGGCGGCGTTCTCGCGCAGCGCGAACACGGCAAGGGCAAGTGCGCCCAGCGGCGCCGGCGTGGCAGGCGGGAACAGCGTCGCGCCATGGCGCTCGATCAGGCCCGTGTCCAGGTCGGCCGTGGCAAACGCCTCGCCCTCGACCAGGCGTTTCAGGAACGCGATATTGGTGGCCAGCCCGACGATGCGGAACTCGCTCAGCGCCTGCGACATGCGCGCGAGCGCCTGGGTGCGGTCCGCGCCCCAGACGATCAGCTTGGCGATCATCGGATCGTAGAACGGCGAAATCGCATCGCCTTCGCGCACGCCGGAATCGACGCGCACGGCGGCCGGATTGGCGCCGTCGCTGCCCAGCTCGAACGCGACCGCGCGCGGCACGTCCATATGGCGCAAGGTGCCGATCGACGGCAGGAAACCCTTCTCGGGATTTTCGGCGTACACGCGCGCTTCGATCGCGTGGCCGTGGATGCCCAGTTCATGCTGCTGTTTCGGCAGCGCTTCGCCAAAGGCGACGCGCAACTGCCACTCCACCAGGTCGGTCCCGGTGATCATTTCGGTCACCGGATGCTCGACCTGCAGGCGCGTGTTCATCTCCATGAAGTAGAACGAGCCGTCCTGGTTGGCGATGAATTCGACGGTACCGGCACCGACATAGCCGACCGCGCGCGCAGCGTTCACGGCGGCCTCGCCCATCGCGGCGCGGCGCTCCGGCGGCATGCCGGGAGCGGGCGCTTCTTCCAGCACCTTCTGGTGCCGGCGCTGCACCGAGCAATCGCGCTCGTGCAGGTAGACGCAGTTGCCCAGGCTGTCGGCAAACACCTGGATCTCGATGTGGCGCGGGCGGATCAGGTACTTCTCGACCAGCACCTTGTCGTCGCCGAAACTGGAAATCGCTTCGCGCTTGCACGAGGCCAGCGCGCCCTCGAAGTCTTCGGAACGCTCGACCACGCGCATGCCCTTGCCGCCGCCGCCGGCACTGGCCTTGAGCAGCACCGGGTAGCCGATGCGGTCGGCCTGCTCGCGCAGAAAAGCGGGATCCTGCGCGTCGCCGTGGTAGCCCGGCACCAGCGGCACGTTGGCGCTTTCCATCAGCTGCTTGGCGGCGGACTTGGAACCCATCGCGCGCATCGATGCTGCAGGCGGGCCCACGAACACGAGGCCGGCGGCGTGGACGGCGTCGGCGAACTCGGCGTTTTCGGACAGGAAGCCATAGCCGGGGTGGACCGCCTGCGCGCCGGTGGCCTTGGCGACCTCGATGATTTTCTGGCCGCGCAGATAACTGTCGCGGGCAGCGGCGGGGCCGATCAGGATGGCCTCATCGCAGACCGCGACGTGCTTGGCGCCGGCGTCGGCCTCGGAATACACGGCGACGGTGCGAATACCCATGCGGCGCGCAGTAGCGGCGACACGGCAGGCGATCTCGCCACGATTGGCGATGAGGAGTTTGGTGAACATGCGCGTTATCTTTCGCTTATGGTTGTTCGGGTGGTGCTTGCGCGGCCGTGTCTCCCCGGCCGCGCGGATACTGCGCTTAGTACGGCGTTTAGTACTGCGCTTAGTACGGCCTTAGCAGCCGCAGGCCTCTTTCGGCGCCGAGTCCAGCGTCGCCGCGCGGGTCTTCAGGCCGAGCTTTTCCAGCAGCACGCGGTCGTCATCGGCCTCAGGGTTCTCGGTAGTCAGCAGCTTGTCGCCGTAGAAGATCGAGTTGGCGCCGGCCATGAAGCACATCGCCTGCACCGCTTCGCCCATTTCGCGGCGGCCCGCCGACAGGCGCACGCGCGCCTGCGGCATCGTGATGCGCGCGACCGCGATGGTGCGCACGAATTCGATCGGGTCGAGCTTGTCCATGCCGTGCAGCGGCGTGCCAGCCACCTGCACCAGGTGGTTGACCGGCACCGATTCGGGATACGGGTTCAGGTTCGCCAGTTGCGCGATCAGGCCGGCGCGCTGCTCGCGCGTTTCGCCCATGCCGACGATGCCGCCGCAGCAGACTTTCAGGCCCGCTTCGCGCACGCGGCCCAGCGTGTCCAGGCGGTCCTGGTATTCGCGGGTCGAAATGACGTTGTTGTAGAAGTCCGGCGCCGTGTCGATATTGTGGTTGTAGTAGTCCAGGCCAGCGCGCTTGAGCTGCTCGGCCTGGCCGGCTTCGAGCATGCCCAGCGTGGCGCAGGTTTCCATGCCCAGTGCTTTCACTTCACGCACCATCGTCTCGACCTTGTCCATGTCGCGCTCTTTCGGGCTGCGCCACGCCGCGCCCATGCAGAAGCGCGTGGCGCCGCTGGCCTTGGCCGCGCGCGCCGCGTCGAGCACGGTGTCGATGTCGAGCAGCTTCTTGGCTTCGACGCCCGTGTCGTAGCGCGCCGCCTGCGGGCAGTAGCCGCAGTCTTCTTCGCAGCCGCCGGTCTTGATCGACAGGAGGGTCGCCAGTTCGACGTCGCCGTCCGGGAAGTTCAGGCGGTGCGCGGTCGACGCGCGATGCATCAACTCCGTGAACGGCAGGTCGAACAGCGCCAGCACGTCGGCCAGCGGCCAGGTCGCATTCTCTGGCGGCTTGATGGCTGCCGTTGGACGGTGCAGGGCGACAGTGTTCATATTGGTCATTTCGGTTCCTTCAAAAACTAGACCCGCGTGGACGGCCAGCCTGGCAGTCCGGCGAGGTCGATAAATTCGGCTGCCGCAGCAGCCGTCGGTTCGTTCAGGCGTGGCACGCGGCCCAGCAGCGGCGCCGGGATACGCTGTGCCAGCGCCTCGATGTTCTCTTGCGCAAAGCGCATGTCCGTGTCGACCGTGTTGGCGACCCAGCCGGCCAGCACCAGGCCGCGCGCCACGATCGCTTCGACCGTCAGCAGCGCATGGCTGATGCAGCCCAGGCGCACGCCGACGACGAGGATCACGGGCAGGTTCAGTTGTGCGGCCAGGTCGGCGCTGTCGAAGTCGTCGTTGAAGGGCACGCGGAAGCCCCCCACGCCTTCGACCACGACCGCGTCGGACGCGGCTTGGACCTCGGCAAAGGCGGCCAGGATCGGCACCAGCTCGATCGTCACGCCCTCAAGGGCGGCGGCGATGTGGGGCGCGGCCGGTTCGCGCAGCAGGTAGGGCGTGGTCAGCGATGCCGGCAGGTGCACGTTGCCGGCGGCGATCAGCTGGTCGGCGTCGTCGTTGTGCAGCGCGCCGTCCTTCTCTTCAGCGCCGGCCGCGACCGGCTTCATGCCGCAGGCGCGCTGGCCCGTGGCCACGAGCTTGTGCAGGATGGCGGCCGAAATCAGCGTCTTGCCGATCTCGGTATCGGTGCCGGTGACGAAGCACGCAAAGCGCATTGGCAGATCGTCGGCGCGCAGTTCGAGTTCAGGCTCCAACACCGGCTCGTCGAGTTCGGTGAGGTCGACCTCGGGGTCCAGTGCGGGTTGCACGATGACCGGTGCATCGGTTTCATTCAGATTGTTCATGGTGCGGCCTTTTCCAGTTCGTTGAGCGCCTGCGCCAGCCGTGCCACGTCATCCGGGGCATGGGCGGCGGACAAGGTCACGCGCAGGCGCGCGGTGCCGGGCGCCACGGTTGGCGGGCGGATCGCTGGCACCCACAAGCCCTGGTCATGCAGGCGGCTGGCGGCGTGCAGCGCAGCGTCGTTGCTGCCGATGATGACGGGCTGGATCGGGGTGGTCGATGCTGCCAGTTGCCAGCGTTCCAGCCGCAGCGAACCGCGCAGCTGCCCGACCAGTCGTGCCAGATGTGCACGCCGTTCGGCGCCCTCGTCACCGCCCATGATAGCAAGGCTGGCGAGCAAGGCGTGTGCAAGCGCCGGCGGGCAGGCCGTCGTGTAGATATACGGGCGCGCGCGCTGGATGAGCAACTCGATCACGCTGGCGTGCGCGGCAACGAAGGCGCCGCCGACACCGGCGGCCTTGCCCAGCGTGCCCATGTAGATGAGGTTGTTCGAGCGCAGGCCGAAATGTTCCAGTGCGCCGCGTCCGTTCTGGCCCAGCACGCCGAAGCCGTGGGCATCGTCGACCACCAGCCAGGCGCCGTGGCGCTCGCATGCGGCCAGCAGCGCCGGCAGCGGCGCCAGGTCGCCATCCATGCTGAACACGCTGTCGGTGACGACGATCTTCGTGCTGGCGCTGCTGGCGGCCAGCAGTTGCGTCAGCGTCTCGACGTCGCCATGCGGGTAGACCGTGACGCCCGCTTTCGCGAGCCGGGCGCCGTCGATCAGCGACGCATGGTTCAGCGCCTCGGAAAAGATCATCGCATCGGCATCGACACCGAGGGCGCTGAGGATCGCGAGGTTGGCCATGTAGCCGGTGCACAGCGTCAGCGCGCGCGCCTGCTCGAGGTGCGGCGCCATCCACGCGGCCAGCGTTTCTTCGAGCAGATGATGTGCGCGGCTGTGGCCCGACACCAGGTGCGAGGCGCCGCTGCCGGCGCCGTACAGCTGCGCACCTTCGCGCAGCGCCTCGATCACGCGCGGGTGCGCGGCCAGGCCCAGGTAATCGTTGCTGCAAAAAGCCAGCAGGTCGCGCCCGTCGACCGCCTGGCGCGGCGCGCAGGCGCCATCGGTGATGCGGCGGCGGCGCGTGAGGCTGCGCGCGGCCAGCGTGTCCAGCTGGCGGTCGATGGTGGCGATCAAGTCCATCCCATCACCCCGCAATGACGGATTCGAACGTCTTGATCGTGCGCGCCGCCAGGCCCGCGACTTCTTCTTCGTCCAGCACGTACGGCGGCATCAGGTACACGGTGCGGCCGATGGGGCGCAGCAGCAGTTCGTTCTCGGCGGCCGTCGAAAAAAAGCGGCGCGCAAAGGTGGAGGCAAGATCGGTATCCGGTTCGATCGCGTCGAACGCGAAGATCATGCCGCGCTGGCGGAAGTGGCGCGTGCGCGGATGGTCGGCCAGCGGCGCCAGCGCCACCGTCATCCTGGTGGCCAGCTCGCGGTTGCGGTTCAACACATCGTCTTCTTCAAAGATGTCGAGCGTGGCCAGCGCCGCGCGGCAGGCCAGCGGATTGCCGGTGTAAGAGTGCGAATGCAGAAAGCCGCGCGTGATGTCGGTGCTGTAGAAGGCCTGGTAGATATCGTCGCGCGTGAGCACGAGCGAGAGCGGCAGGTAGCCACCGCTGATGCCTTTCGACAGGCACAGGAAGTCCGGCCAGATGCCGGCCTGCTCGCAGGCGAAGAAGGTGCCGGTGCGCCCACAGCCGACCGCGATTTCGTCGGCGATCAGGTGCACGCGGTGCTGGTCGCACAGGTCGCGCAGGAGCTTGAGATACAGCGGGTCGTACATCGCCATGCCGGTGGCGCACTGCACCAGCGGCTCGACGATGATGGCGGCGATCCTGTCGCCCCGTTCTTCGAACAGCGCTTTCACTTCGAGGATCGCGCGGCGCGCGACGTCCTGCGCCGTCTCTCCCTCGAAGGCGCTGCGGGCATCGGGCGCGCTCACCACGTGCGATGCGCGCAGCAGCGGGCCGTAGGCGTCCTTGAACAGCGGCACGTCGGTGACCGACAGCGCGCCGATCGTCTCGCCGTGGTAGCTGCCCTGCAGGCAGACGAATTCCTGCTTGGCCGACTGGTCGGCATTGCGCCACGCGTGAAAGCTCATCTTCATCGCGATTTCCACGGCCGATGCGCCATCGGACGCGAACGTGGCGTGGCCCAGCGCGTGGCCGGTGAGCGCCGCCAGCCGTTCGGCCAGCTCGACCACCGGCGCGTGCGTGAAGCCGGCCAGCATCGCGTGTTCGAGCTTGTCCAGCTGGTCCTTCAGCGCAGCATTGATGCGCGGGTTGGCATGGCCAAACAGGTTGACCCACCACGAGCTGATGCCGTCCAGGTAACGCTTGCCGTCATAGTCGTACAGCCACGGCCCCTTGCCATGGCTGACCGCGATCAGCGGCACCTCTTCGTGATGCTGCATTTGCGTGCAGGGATGCCAGACGCTGCGCAGGCTGCGCGCGATCCAGTCGGAGGAGGTGGTTTGCTGCTTCACGATAAAGTTCCAATACTAGTTAATCCATGTCGGCTTGCGCTTTTCAAGGAACGAGGCCACGCCTTCGCGGCCTTCGGTCGATGCGCGGATCGCGGCGATGCGCCCGGCCGTGTCGCGCAGCAGCGCATCGTCGACCGGCTGGCCGACGATCTCGCGCACGAGCGTCTTGGCCTGCCGGACGGCGTGCGGGCTGTTGTTCACGAGTGCCTTGACGATCCCGGCGACGGTCGCGTCGAGCGCTTCCGGCGCCACGACGGTGTGCGCAACACCGATGCGCTGCGCCTCGGCCGCGTCGAAGCGCTCGGCCGTTATAAAGTAGCGGCGCGCCGCCTGTTCGCCCATCGCCTTGATCACGTAAGGCGAGATGGTAGCCGGAATCAGCCCGAGCTTCACTTCGGACAAGCAAAAACCGGCCGTGTCGCTCGCGACGACGATGTCGCAGGCGGCCACCAGGCCCATGCCGCCGGCGTAGCAATCGCCCTGCACGCGCGCGACCACTGGCTTGGGGCACAGGTAGATCGTGCGCAGCATGTCGGCCAGGCGCATGGCATCGGCATGGTTCTCGTCATGCGAGTAGCCGGCCATCTTCTTCATCCAGTTCAGGTCTGCACCGGCGCAGAACGACGGGCCGTTGGCGGCCAGGACGATCGCGCGCACGGTGTCGTGGCGGCCGAGTTCATCGAACACGCGCGCCAGTTCGGCAATCGCCCCTTCGTTGAAGGCATTGCGCAGGTCGGGGCGGTTCAGGGTAACGGTGGCGACCTTGTCGGCGACGGTCACAAGCAGGGTGTCATAGGTCATGGTCATCCCCTTACATGCGGAACACGCCGAACGTCGTGTCGCCAATCGGCTGGTTCATGGCGGCCGACAAGCCCAGGCCCAGCACCGTGCGGGTGTCGGCCGGGTCGATCACGCCATCGTCCCACAGGCGCGCCGACGCGTAATACGGGTGGCCCTGGTGCTCGTACTGGTCGCGGATCGGCTGCTTGAATGCGGCTTCTTCTTCGGGCGACCACTGGCCGCCGCGGCCTTCGATGCCGTCGCGTTTGACGGTGGCCAGCACCGATGCGGCCTGGTCGCCGCCCATCACCGAGATGCGCGCATTGGGCCACATCCACAGGAAGCGCGGCGAGAACGCGCGGCCGCACATGCCGTAGTTGCCGGCGCCGAACGAGCCGCCGATGATGACGGTGAACTTCGGCACCGCCGCCGTGGCCACGGCCGTGACCATCTTGGCGCCGTTGCGCGCGATGCCTTCGTTTTCGTATTTGCGCCCGACCATGAAGCCGGTGATGTTCTGCAAGAACACGAGCGGAATCTTGCGCTGGCAGCACAGCTCGATGAAGTGCGCGCCCTTCAGCGCCGACTCGGAAAACAGGATGCCGTTGTTGGCGATGATGCCGACCTTCATGCCGTGGATATGGGCGAAGCCGCACACCAGCGTCGTGCCGTAGCGCGCCTTGAATTCGTCGAACACGCTGCCGTCGACCACGCGCGCGATCACTTCGCGCACGTCGAACGGTTTGCGCGTATCGACCGGGATGACGCCGTACAGTTCCGACGCCGGATAGTGCGGCTCGACGCTCGCGCGCCGTTCGCCCTGCTGCGGCTTGACGCGGTTCAGGTTCGACACGATCGTGCGCGCCAGCGACAGCGCATGCGGATCGTTCTGCGCCAGGTGGTCGGCCACGCCCGACAGGCGCGTGTGCACGTCGCCGCCGCCCAGGTCTTCGGCGCTGACGACTTCACCGGTCGCCGCTTTCACCAGCGGCGGGCCGCCGAGGAAAATCGTGCCCTGGTCCTTGACGATGATCGACTCGTCGCTCATCGCCGGCACGTACGCGCCGCCCGCGGTGCACGAGCCCATCACCACGGCGATCTGCGGGACACCCTTGGCCGACAGGTTCGCCTGGTTGTAGAAGATGCGGCCGAAGTGGTCGCGGTCGGGGAACACGTCGTCCTGGTTCGGCAGGTTGGCGCCGCCCGAGTCGACCAGATAGATGCAGGGCAGGTTGTTCTGCTCGGCGATCTCCTGCGCGCGCAGGTGCTTCTTGACCGTCATCGGGTAATAGGTGCCGCCCTTGACGGTGGCGTCATTGCAGACGATCACGCATTCGTGGCCGGAAACGCGGCCAATGCCGGTGATGATGCCGGCGCTGGGCGCGGCGCCGTCATACATCTCATAGGCGGCCAGTTGCGAGAATTCGAGGAAGGGCGTACCCGGATCGAGCAGATGTTCGACACGCTCGCGCGGCAGCAGCTTGCCGCGCGCGAGGTGACGCGCACTGGCCTCGGCGCCGCCGCCCTGCGCCAGTTGCGCCACGCGCGCACGCAAGTCGTCCACCACGGCCTGCATGGCGGTGGCATTGGCCTTGAAGTCCTCGCTGCGCGGGTTCAGTTTGCTTTCGATCTGGGGCATGTGCCGTCCTCTGGTCTGTCGCCGCCCTGCGTGCCTGGCGGCGCTTACTGCTTGTCGGGGAAACTGCCGTCCAGGTAAAACCAGCGTGGCGCGCCATCGGGGCCGGCTTCGCGCACGAAGCGGCTGCGCTCGTGGAGACGGTGCGCGCGCCCGCCCACCTTGAAGCGGGCGACGAATTCGACGTGGTCTTCGTCGCGCGGGTGATCGTGTTCGCCTGGAACGTCCGGCAATTCTGCTTTACGTTGACGTAAACGTAAAGCAGTTTTTATCTCCAGGCCAAGCCAGCGCACGGGCTCGTTGTCGACGATCGGCTCTTGCGGCCGCGTGCTCGGGTGCCAGGTGGCGCGCAGGTACGCCTCGTCGCCCAGCGTGAAGGCGGTATAGCGCGAGCGCATCAGGTGTTCGGCCGTGGGCGGCAGGGCCGCGCCGGCCAGGAAAGGGCCGCAGCAGCTGTCGAACGAGGAGCCGCCGCAGGGGCAGGGGGAGGTAGGGCGGGAAGGCATGGCGGCAATTATCCGCGATTTCGTATTCGTCTGAGACAAGCTGGTGTTATATGCCGCCGAAAGCGTGCCGCAGTTTTAATCACGCGGGTGTTTACTGTTTATCGGTAAACGATATAAAATTAGACGTCGTGTGGTTTCCGATCTTTCAGAATGATTCGATCATTTGCTAGTGCAGACACCAGGGCGCTGTTTGAAGGACGGCGGGTAACGCGTTTTGTTAATTTCCTGGCAGCCGCTGAGCGGAAGCTGACCATGCTCAATGCCGCAACTGAGTTGCGTGATCTTCGATCACCACCAGGCAATATGCTCGAGGCTTTGTCAGGTAACAGGCTCGGGCAATACAGCATCAGGATCAACAAGCAGTGGCGAATATGTTTTGTCTGGACCGACGATGGTCCGGTAGATGTGGAAATTGTCGATTATCACTAACAATGCAGCAGCACATGGAGGTGCAATGTTTATCAACGGAATGCGTCCGATCCATCCCGGAGAGATTTTGCGTGAAGAGTATTTGGCGCCACTGGCAATGTCCTCGAATGCGCTCGCTGGTGCCCTGCGGCTCACTCCTGCTCGAGTCAATGACATCGTCCGTGAAAAGCGCGGCATAACACCAGACACGGCGCTGCGGTTGTCGCGTTACTTCGGGACGACGCCAGAGTTCTGGCTCAACCTGCAAATGGCCTACGAACTGCGAAAAGCCATTCAAACTGAAGGCAAGATGATTATGGAAACCATACAGCCTCGTGAGATGGCAGAGGCGTAAATCTGCGCTTCATGGCGACGAGCGATCACCTTCGTCATACTTGACCGCGCAGCGTCAAGCCATCGAGCGCAAACGGTGGCGCCTTCCCCTGCACCAGATCCGCCAGCACGGCCGCGCTGCCACAGGCAAACGTGAAGCCCAGCGGCCCGTGCCCGACGTTGAGCCACAGATTGTCGTAGCGCGTGGCGCCGATGATCGGCGCGCTGCCCGGCGTGGCTGGGCGCAACCCGGCCCACGCCGACACCTGCGAATAATCCGCCGCGCGCGGCATCGTCTCGCGCACCAGGCGCGTCAGGCCCGCAACGCGTTTGGCATCGAGCGAGACATCCTCGCCCACCATGTCGACCATCGCCGCCACCCGCAAGCGGTCGCCGATGCGCGCATACAGCACCTTGCGCTCGAAATCCGTCACGCTGATTTCGGGCGCGATGTCGTCCTGGCGGATCGGGGCGCTCAGGCTGTAGCCCTTGAGCGGGTACAGCGGCAGGTAGATGCCGACCGTGTCGGCCAGCGTGCGGCTCTGGATGCCGGCGGCCAGCACATACGCGTCCGCCGTGATCAGGCCGCCAACGGTGTCGATGCCGGTGATGCGGCCCCGCTCTGCACGCAGTCCCAGCGCGGTGCTGTTGACGACACCGCGAAAGCGCGGATGCTCGCCCAGCCGTTCGGCCAGCGCCACGCAGAAGGCGTGGCAGTCGGCCACCGCTTCGCCCGGGTTATAGATGCCGCCGGCCAGCAGGTGCTGGGCCGCGCCCAGCGCGGGTTCGTGCGCCGTGCATTCTTCGGGCGACCAGATCTGGCCGGCGCCCGGTTTGGATGCGGCGACATCGAATGCGGCGCGCGTGCGAAACACCACCAGTTTGCCGGCGTCGCGCCACCCAAAGCGTTCGGGCGGCACGACCAGCGAGAGCGAGGCCATCGCCCGACGCGATAGCTCGCCCAGCTCGAGCAGCTTGGCGGTGGTGCGGCGGTTGACGTCGGCGCGGCAGTGGGCCAAAAAGCTGGCCAGCCAGCGGTACTGGCGCAGGTCGGCCTCGGGCCTGAAGCGCAACGGGCCGTCGGCCTGGAACAGCCATTTGAAGGCCTTGAGCGGGATGCCGGCGTCGGCCAGCGGCGCCACGTACCGGTAGCTGAGCTGCCCGCCATTGCCGTAGCTGGCGCCACTGCCCACGTCCGGCGCGCGCTCGAGCAGCGTGACCTCGTGGCCCGCCTCGAGCAGCCACCAGGCGGAGGCCAGGCCGACGACGCCGCCGCCAATGACGATTATGTGCTGCATGCCAGACTCTTTTTTTCGGGTGGGGACAGGGAGCTTAGGGGCAGCAGGCACGCACTGCCAATGAATCTAGCGCGCGCGCTCATAACCGGGATATATGTACGCGCCCGCATGCCGGTCAATCGGCCAGCCCGAGGATCGCGCGGCGGTGCAAGGCCGCTACGATGCGCTCTTCATAACGCGCCAGTGCCGTCTCGCGCCCTGGCGTAGCGGCCGGGTCGGTTCCCGTGCCGCCGGCCAGCACGACCACGCCATGGCCCCGTGCGCGGTCCATGGCGAACACGGAACGCAATCCGTAGGCGTCGCCCAGGTGGCCCACGGCATCGAAGCCTGGCGCCAGCCGCAGGCCGGGGCGGTCAGGATAATGGGCGTTACCGAATCCGCGCGGACTAAGGATGCTGCCCAGCGGATTGCCATTGCCGCCCACGCCGTCGTACGACCAGTGGCGCGCGAACATGCGCTCGAGCGTCGCGCCCTGCAGCAGGCGCTGCCCGCCATGCACGCCGCCAGCCATCAGCATGCGCATGATGACGCCCAGGTCGCGCGCGGCGATGCGCAAGCCGCCGGTCGGGCTGAAGGGTGTCGCGTTGGTGCCCGGGACGTAGCCGTCCAGGCCCGGTGGCGGTACCGGTGGCCGCGCGCCGACATCGTCGGCCTGGGCGATCCATGGCCCGTTCGGCGCCCAGACCTCGCTGTCGACGGCGCGCTTGCGGTAGATGGTTGCGATCTGGTCTTGCGCGGCCTTTGGCAATCCGGCCGGGTTGTAGCCGGCCTGCAGCCCGAGCGGCTGCAGCACCAGGCGCGTCATCAGCAGGTCGAACCGTTCGCCCGCGATACGCTCCATGATCGTGCCGATGATGCCGAACCCCAGGTTGCAGTAGGTGTAGTAGGCGCCCGGTCCGGCCAGGCTTGACCACATCGGCTGCGCAGCCGGCGTGACGACGTCCTTCAGCGCCGTCGTGGCCGGCCAGAAGTAGCCTGCATCATCGCGCAGCGACGACGTGTGCACGAGCAGCTGGCGCAGCGTGATGGCCTGGGTCGGGAAATGGGGATTACGCAGCGTGAAGCCGAGGTAGCCCGAGACGTCGGCGTCCAGGTCGACGCGCCCGGCTTCCAGCAGCCGCATCAGCCCGAGCGTGGTGACGAGTTTCGAGATCGACGCAATCCGGTACAGCGTCGCCGGTGTGGCCGGGCGGTCGGGGAACAGGCCGTTGCCGATCGTGCGCCGCCCGAAGGCGCCTTCGTACACCGGCTGCCCGGCGCGCAGCGCCAGCACCGACAGGCTCGCCAGCGGGCAGGACGGATCGTCGGCAATCGCCGCCAGTTCGGCGTCGAGCTGGCGCTGCAAGGTGTCTGCCGCGCCACCGCCTGTTGGCATCGCTGCAAATAATGGTCCCATCGTCCCCAGCATGGCCATGCCGAGCAGGGTGCGCCTGCCGTGATTCATGTTCGTCCCTTGGCGTTGCGTGATTGTGACTATCGGTCCAGCATACGGACTGCGCGAAACCCTTGACCAATGAATACCCGTGCGCAGGGCATAACCGTTTTGCATTGGTCGCAAGTGGTATGCTTTCGTCGTATGCCCGCCCCCCTTGCCACGATGCCATGAACAGCCCCAGCCCCGGATTCCAGGTTGACCACGACGACAATTCGCCGCTCTACAAGCAGCTTGCGCGCAAGCTGGCGCAGGACGTGCGCGATGGCCGTTACCAGGCTGACCAGGCGCTGCCGTCCGAGCGCATGCTGTCCGAGCAGCTCGACGTCTCGCGCGTCACGGCGCGCAAGGCGATCGACCAGCTGGTGGACCAGGGCCTGGTTGTGCGCCGGCGCGGTTCTGGCAACTACATCGCGCCGCGCATCGAGCAGCCGCTGTCGACGCTGTCGAGCTTTTCCGAGCAACTGCAGCAGCGCGGCTATACCCCACGCTCGCAATGGCTGCGGCGCGACACGATGCTGGCCGACGCCGACGAGCAGCTCTCGCTCGGCCTGTCGCCCGGCGCGCGCGTGGCGCGCCTCGAGCGCCTGCGCTTTGCCGACGACATCGTCATGGCCTACGAAGTGAGCGTGATCCCGGCCGCCGTACTGCCGCGCCCCGAGCTGGTGGCCGCGTCCCTGTACGCGCACCTGTCCAAGTCGGGCCACCTGCCGGTGCGCGCGCTGCAGCACATCCGCGCGATGAATGCCGACCTGGAGCTGGCCACGCGGCTCGAGGTGCCCGAGGGCCGCGCGGTGCTGTTCATCACTCGCGTGGGGTATCTCGAATCGGGCCAGCCTGTTGAATTGACCCATTCCTACTGCCGCAGCGACCATTACGATTTCGTGGCCGAGCTGCGCCGGCAAGCCTGAATGCATAACCTGGCGGCATGACGGCGCCCGATCCTTTCATGGAAGCGCTTGTCAAAGTGGTATTACACTGGTTTTAACCAAACTGTGCAGGTTCGAGACAGCGATGCTCAATACCGAAACCCCCTCCCTGGCGCACACCGCGCTCGACCAGTACCCGACGACCGAACTGGTCAATGCCCTGGTCGATGACCAGTTCCATGCGGTGGACGCCGTGCGCCGCGCCGGGCCGCGCATCGCCGCTGCCGTGACAGCCGCATTGCCGCGCATGGAAGCGGGCGGGCGCCTGGTCTATGTCGGCGCCGGCACTTCGGGCCGCCTCGGCGTGCTCGACAGCGTCGAGCTGTATCCCACCTTTTCCTGGCCCGCCGAACGCGCGGTGGCGCTGCTGGCCGGCGGCCACGGCGCGATGTTCGCCGCAGTCGAAGGCGCTGAAGATGACCTGGAGCAGGGCGCGGTGGATATCGCGGGTGTGAACGTGGGCCCGAACGATGTCGTGCTGGCGCTGGCGGCGTCGGGCGCCACGCCGTACGTGCTGGGCGCGCTCCGCGCCGCCCGCGCCGCCGGCGCGCTGACGGTCGGTTTTGCCAACAACCCGGATGCGCCGGTGGCCACGCAGGCGGAGATCGGCATCACGCTCGACACGGGCGCCGAAGTCATTTCGGGCAGCACGCGCCTGAAAGCGGGCACCTCGCAAAAGATCGCGCTGAACACCTTTTCCAGCGCGCTGATGGTGCGTTTGAACAAGGTTTACGGCAACCTGATGGTAGACTTGAAGGCCACCAATGCCAAACTGGTACGACGTGCAATCCGCCTGACGAGCTTTGCCACCGGCGCCGACGAGGCGGCCGCGCAGGCGGTGCTGGAACAATGCGGCTTCCACGTCAAGACCGCGATCGTGGCCTTGTCCAAACAAACCAGTGTCGAGCAGGCGCAAGCGCTGCTGGAAGCGGCGCGCGGCAGCGTGCGCCAGGCGCTCGCGTAAGCACGCGCCCTTTCAGCAGCACCGGCCTGCACGGCGCACGAAAGAGTCATGCAAAAACCGCAAGCGAACAGCCCGTGGCTGTGGGTGCCGTCCCTGTACTTTGCCCAGGCGATTCCGTATGTCGTCGTGATGAGCCTGTCGGTCATCATGTACAAGGACATGGGGATTTCCAATTCCGACATCGCCTTCTATACGAGCCTGCTGTACCTGCCGTGGGTGATCAAGCCGCTGTGGTCCCCGATCGTCGACATGTTCGGCACCAAGCGCCGCTGGACCGTGCTGCTGCAACTGGCCGTCGGCGCCTCGCTGATTGCCGTGGGCACGGTGCTGCACCTGCCCACCTTCTTCGTCGTCAGCCTGGCCGTCCTGTGGATCATGGCGTTCAGCTCCGCCACCCACGACATCTCGGCTGACGGCTTCTACATGCTCGGCCTGCGCCAGAAGCAGCAGGCGGCGTTCGTCGGCGTGCGCAGCACCTTCTACCGCCTGGCCACGCTGTTCGGACAAGGTCCGCTAGTGGTGCTGGCCGGTTACCTGGCCGTGAGCCTGGGCGATGTGCGCCAGGCCTGGTCGATCGTGTTCTACGTGCTGGCCGGCCTGTTCTTCGCCGCCTTTGCGTGGCACCAGTGGGCGCTGCCCGTGCCGGATGATGACCACGCCGTCCCCAAGAGCGACAACCCGCTGCGCGACTTCGTCGGCACCTTCGTCGCCTTTTTCAAGAAGCGCGATATCTGGATGATCGTCGCGTTCATCCTCACGTTCCGCCTCGGTGAAGCGCAGCTGCTCAAACTCGTCGCGCCATTTTTGAAAGACCCCATCAGCGCCGGCGGCCTGGGTTTAACGACCGCCGAATACGGCATCGCCTACGGCACGGTGGGCATCATCGCGCTGACGCTAGGCGGCCTGGCCGGCGGCTGGCTGATTTCGCGCGTGGGCCTCAAGCGCTGCCTGTGGCTGATGGTGTTTGCGATTCACTTGCCTGACGTGGTCTTCGTCTACCTGTCGCAAACCCAGCCGACCGACCTGATGGTCGTATCAAGCTTCCTCGCGCTCGAGCAGTTCGGCTACGGCTTCGGCTTTACCGCGATGATGATGTACATGATCATGGTGGCCGATGGCCCGAACAAGACCGCGCACTATGCGATCTGCACGGGCCTGATGGCGCTCGGGATGATGGTGCCCGGCATGTGGAGCGGCGACCTGCAGGAATACCTCGGCTACCAGCACTTCTTCATCTGGACCTGTCTTGCGACCATTCCCGCCTTCATCGTGGCGGCGCTCGTCAAGATCGATCCGGAATTCGGAAAAAAATAAGCGGACGGCTGACGCCCGCGCTGCCGCGCCCGACGTGGCGCCGGCGCGGAGCGTCAACCTCCGGTACAGCAACATCAAGGAGTTCTTTTTTGCTTCCCAACCTGAACAAACGTACTTTCACGCTCGGCATGGCCAGCGCCGTCGCCCTGGGCCTGGCCGCCTGCGGCACCAAGCCCACCAAGCCCGGCGCCACAACTTTCATCGGTGGCAACGAGCCGCCGGCCGCGCCGCGCGAGTTTCGCGCCGCCTGGGTGTCCACGGTCGCCAATATCGACTGGCCCAGCCGACCGAACCTGAGCGCTGCCAAGCAGCAGCAGGAAGTGCTCGCCATCCTCGACCGCGCCCAGGCCATGAACCTGAATGCGATCGTGCTGCAGGTGCGCCCGGCCGCCGACACCATCTATCCGTCGAACCTCGAACCGTGGACCGAATACCTGAGCGGCATCCAGGGCAAGGCGCCGCAGCCGTTCTACGATCCGCTCGCGTACTGGATCACCGAAGCGCATGCGCGCGGCATCGAGCTGCACGCGTGGTTCAATCCCTATCGCGCGCGCATGGACGCGTCGCGCGGCCAGTCGGCGCCGAACCACATCACCAACACCAATCCGGCGATCGTCAAGCGCTACGGCAAATTCATGTGGATGGACCCGGGCGAGCCGGCCGCCGTCAAGCAGACGCTCGACGTGATCCTCGACGTCGTGCGCCGCTACGACATCGACGGCGTGCACATCGACGATTATTTTTATCCGTACCCGGTCGACGCCGCGCCGCAGGTGGCCGGCAACGCCGCAGCCCTTGACGGGCGCACCGGCACGCGCGAACTGGACTTCCCGGACGATCCGGCCTGGCACCGCTATCTGGCCGGCGGCGGCCAGCTCGATCGTGCCAACTGGCGCCGCGACAACGTCAACCGCCTGATCGAAGCGATGTACAAGGGGATCCACGCCGAAAAGAGCTGGGTACGCTTCGGCGTCAGTCCCTTTGGACTGGGCCGCCCGGACCGCCGCCCGCCCGGCATCAACGGCTTTTCGCAGTACGACAAGCTGTATGCCGACGCCGAACTGTGGCTCGAGAAAGGCTGGCTCGATTACTTCGTGCCGCAGCTGTACTGGCCGATCAAGCCGCCGGGCCAGGCCTACGGCGTGCTGCTCGATTACTGGATCAGGCAAAATCCGCAGCGCCGCCACATCTGGCCAGGCCTGTTTACGAGCCGCATCGGTGCGCCGACCAAGGCCTACGAGCCGCAGGAGGTGCTGGCGCAGGTCGACCTGACCCGTACGCGGCCGCTGGCTACCGGCCACGTCCACTTCAGCATGGTGGCCCTGATGCAGAACCGCAAAGGGATCGCCGACCAGCTGCGCACGACCCGCTACGCCGGTCAGGCGCTGGTGCCGGCCACGCCGTGGCTGGGCACCGAGCGGCCCGGTACGCCGCTGGTAGGGTCCTCACGCCGCGCGCGCTCGGTCGACCTGACGCTCAAGGCGGGCAAGGCCAATGCGCTGTACGCGGTCTGGTCGCGCCATGGTGGTCAATGGCGCTTCGCCGTGGTGCCGGCGGTGCGCGTGGCCTGGTCGGTGCCGGATGACGCAACGCTGGGCGCGGCCGAGATCGTGGTGGTCAGCGCAGTCGACCGCCTGGGCAACGAGGGCGCACGGGTGCGGGTATGGGGCAAAGCGTAATGCAGGTAGCATCGGGTTTTATGGGCGGATTTTGTGATGTCATCTGATCGTGACAACGTGAGCGGGTTTGGCCTGGGGATCGACGCCGGCGGCACCGAGACGCGCTGGGCGCTGGCGGCCCCCGGCGGCGCCATCCTGGCCGACGGTGTGGTGGCGGGCCTGTCGGCGCTGCAGATGGCCACGTCCGACGGGCGCGCAGCGGTGCGCGCCAGCCTCGAAGAACTGGCGGCGGCGGTGCTTGCACATGCCAGTCCGCTGCGCATCCAGGCCGGCCTGACGGGGTTCGGCGGCGACGACGAACTGCTGCAATCGTGGCTGGCCCAGTTGCTGGGCGTCGCGCCCAGCGCCGTCACGCTGTCGAACGATATCGAACTGGCGTACCGCGCCAATTTCGCGCCCGGCGCCGGCTACCTCGTGTACGCGGGCACCGGCTCGATCGGCGCCTACATCGACGCCGACCACGTGTTTCATCGCGCCGGCGGGCGCGGCGTGCTGCTCGACGATGGCGGCGGGGGCTTCTGGATCGCGCGCGAAGCGCTGCGCCACATCTGGCGCAACGAAGACGAGCAGCCCGGCTGCTGGCGCGATTCGCCGCTGGCGCAGGCCGTGTTCGAACACATCGGCGGCGCTGACTGGAATGTGTCGCGCCAGTTCATCTATCAGGGCGAGCGCGGCGCGATCGGCAAGCTGGCGCTGGCCGTTGCCGCCAGCGCACAGCGCGATCCGGCCGCTGCCACGATCCTGAGCGAAGCCGGCCTGGAACTGGCGCGCCTGGCGCTGGCGCTCACGCGCCGTTTCGGCCCGCGTCCGGTGGTGCTGGCCGGCCGCGCAAGCGAACTGCATCCACTGATCATCGAGACCATGCGCGCCGCGCTGCCGGCCGGGCTGGAGCTCACGCAGACCGGCCTGCGCGCCCACCACGGCGCCGCGCGGCTCGCATTGCAACCGGCCGCCACGCCGCCCGCGCGCGCAACCCACAAGAACATCAACGAGGAATCCCCATGAAATCGATCTTTGCCGCTCTCGCCCTGGCCGTGCTGGCAGGTTGTACCACCACCGCCCCGACCACGCCGAAGTACGACACCACCTACGATGCGGTTGGCCAGTCGAGCCGCGCGCGCTTTCTGGTGCTGCACTACACGGTGGCCAACACGCCGGCCTCGATCAAGATCCTGACGCAGCAGCAGGTCAGCTCGCACTACCTGCTGACCGACGAAGCGCAGCCGAAGATATACCGCCTGGTCGACGAGAACCGCGCCGCCTGGCATGCGGGCAATTCGAGCTGGAAGAACTTCACGCAACTGAACAACAGCTCGATCGGCATCGAGATCGTCAACGCCGGCTGGAAGGACACGCCGCAGGGCCGCGTCTATGCGCCGTTCCCGCAGGCGCAGATGGATGCGCTGCTTCCGCTGGTGAAGGACATCGTGGCGCGCCACGGCATCGCGCCCGAGAACGTGCTCGGTCACAGCGATATCGCGCCGCTGAGGAAGCAAGATCCGGGGCCGCAGTTCCCGTGGCAGCGCCTGGCGCAGGAAGGCCTGGTGCTGTGGCCGGACGCGAACCGCGTCGCCGCCGTGCGCCCGGCCTTCGAAGCCCTGCTGCCGGACGTCGCCTGGTTCCAGCGCAAGCTGGCCACGCACGGCTTCGGCCTGGTGCAGAGCGGCATGTATGACGACGCGACGCGCACCACGCTGGCGGCGTTCCAGATGAAGTACCGGCCGCGCGATATCTCGGGCGTTGCCGATGCCGAGACGGCTGCGCTGCTCGAAGTCCTGACCACGCCGGCAAACACGCCGCCACCGGTGGTGCCGGCAGCGCTGGCGCCCGTGGCACCAGCTGCGATGCCAGCGCCGATGCCGATGCCGACACCGACACCGACACCGATGCCGACACCGACACCGATACCGACACCGACACCGACACCGACCTTGCCCGAGCCGACGCCCGTCCTGCCGGTCGAGCCGACGCCGGAAACCGCCCCGGCCCCGGCCACGCCGGTCATCACCACGCCATGATGGCGGCAATTGGGGGATAAGCGATGCGTCTGCGCCATATCGAAGTATTCCACGCCATCATGCAGGTCGGCACCATCAGCGGCGCCGCCCAGGTGCTGCATATCTCGCAGCCGGCGGTGACCAAGGTGCTGCAGCACGCCGAGCTGCAACTGGGCATGCCGCTGTTCGAGCGCGTGCGCGGCAAGCTGTATCCCAGGCCGGAAGCGCACCGCCTGTTCGTCGAAACCGAAAAGCTTCATCGCGACCTGCAGGGCATCCGCCGCCTGGCCGCGAGCCTGAAGGGGCGCGCGGTGGAAACCGTGCGCCTGGTGTCCACGCCGACCATTGCGGTCAGCGTGCTGCCGGCCGGGATGACCGCCTGGCGCCGCGCCTTTCCCGAAACACGCTGCGAGCTGGCCACGCACCACACGAGCGAAATCGTCAATGCACTGCGCCTGGGCGAAGCCGATGTCGGCCTGTCGCTGCAGGACCCGCGCCATCCCGGCATCGTGGCCGAGCCGATCGCGCACGGCCTGCTGACGGTGATGGCGCCGCGCGGCACCTGGAGCGACGCCGAATGCCGCACGCCGATTGCGGCCGATGGTTTGACGGGTGAACTGATCGGCATGGCCGACCGCGATCCGCTGGGCGAGATGGTGATGGCGGCCTGCGAAGCGCAGGGCGTGCAACCGGTGTTTCGCACCGTCGTGCAAACGTACCAGATCGCCCGCTCGCTGGTCGAAGCCGGCGCCGGCACGGCGGTGGTCGATCCGTTCACGGCCGCATCGGCCGCAGCGGGCCAGGTGCAGTGCCGCCAGTGGTCGCCGTCGATTCCCGTGCACCTGTACCTGCTGACGGCCAGTCACGCGCCGCTGTCGCACGGCGCGCGCGAGCTGGCCAATTGCATCGGCGTGACCGCGCGCGCCTGTCTCGAACCAGCCTAGGATTCTTTCAGCACCATGCACGCGTTCATCGCCAGCGAAGACATTGCCGCCAGCCCGGCATTCCGGCACCTGGATTCCATTGCCGGCATCCGGGTCGACCTGCGCTACGCCACCGTCAACAACTTCGTCGGACGCGATCTGTATTCGCCGTTCGATTGCGCCTGGCTGCATGTGCAGGCGGCCGCAGCGCTCGAGCGCGTGGTGGCGTGGCTGGCTGAACGCCGGCCCGACCTGACGGTGCTGGTGCTCGATGCACTGCGGCCGCAGCGCGTCCAGCAGCAATTGTGGGATGCGCTCGAGGGCACCGACCTGCGCCTGTACCTGGCCGATCCGGCGCGCGGCTCGATCCACTCGTACGGCATGGCGCTGGACCTGACGCTGGTCGATGCGGCTGGCCATGAACTGGACATGGGCACCGGCTTCGATGACATGACCGAGCTGTCGCATCCGGCGCTCGAAGAAGGGTTTTTGCTGGCCGGACGCCTCACCGAAGTGCAGGTGGCCAACCGGCGCCTGCTGCGCGAGGCGATGCTGGCGGCGGGCTTCCTGGGCATCAAAACCGAATGGTGGCACTTCGATTGCGGCGACCGCGACCTGGTGCGGCGCACCTTTCAGCGCGTGCTGTAGCCGTCAGTTCATCGCGATCGCTTCGACCCGGTTGCGGCCATTGTGCTTGGCTGCGTACAGCCGCTTGTCGGCCGCCAGGATCAGGTCGGGCAGCGTGATGCGCCCGTCGTCGCGGGCGAAATCGAACGTGGCCAGGCCGAAGCTGGCGGTGGTCTGCAACCCGGGGCCATCGGTAACGGGCGCAACCCGGTTTGCCGCGAACGCCGCGCGCAGGTCCTCGGCCAGACGTGCCCCCTGCGTCAGGCCGGTATCGGGCAAGACCAGCAAAAATTCCTCGCCGCCGTAGCGCACCACGGCATCGACGCCGTCGCGCACCATCCCGTGCAGCAAACTGGCAAAGGTACGGATCACCGCATCGCCCTCGTGGTGGCCGAAGGTGTCGTTGATGCGCTTGAAGTGATCGATGTCGCACAGGATGACCGATACCGGATGCTTGCGGCGGCGGGCCTGTTCCAGCTCATGCCCCAGCAGATGATCGTGCAGGTAGTGGCGGTTGTAGCAGCCCGTGAGCTGGTCGCGCTGGGCGAGCTGCTTGAGTGTCATCTGCAGCCGGAACTGTTCGCGCGCGACGCAGTTGTAGCGGCGCGCCGCCAGGATGCCGAACGTGTTGATCAGCACCAGCAGCATGGCCATCGTGACCAGGTCGGACACGGGCCTTGGCGGCAGCATGAACGTGACCAGCGCCAGGAAGACGATCGAGGCGCCCGTGCCGAGCGCGGTTGAATACACCAGGCGGTTCGGGATATACAGGTAGATCACCACCAGCATGATCAGCATCGACATCGCATGCCAGTGCACTTCATGCGGCCGCGCCAGCGCCACCACCATGAAGCAGCCTAGCGCGATGCCCTCGGACAGCGACGCCGCCAGGCGCATGGCACGGATCGACAGCGGACGGCAATAGGCCAGCCAGGCCCAGGTACCGGCGATGGCCGCGACCAGAAGGCGTGCCGGCAGCGTGTCGCGCAGTGCTGCAGCCATGCCCAGAACAGCGATATCCGTCACAAAAAATGACAGAAAGAACGCGACGCAGAACAGCAGCGTAAAGCCGAGCATGGCGCGCGTGCGTTCGATCTGGCTGGAAAGGAAAGCAGTTTCGCTGGTGCTGCGCGCGAACTCGCCGGTCAGGTAATGGATGTGCATGCGATGGACAATGCGGCAGGTGATGATGCCTGCGACACACGATTCATCATTCGGCGGTAGTCGGACAGGACAGGATGATCCGGCGTCGGCGCCGGCCGGACCGATCACCGGTAGCGGTGTCGGACAAATGACTATTGTGGCAAAGTTTTCTTACTAAAAACTAACAAAATGTATCAGTTCATTAATTACTTTGTTAATTTTGCAAGATAAGCCGGTTCAATCCCGTAACAATTTGTATCAACGCTGCGCCGCTACCGCTTGTGTGGTTCCCGACCGCGCCACCCAGTCGACCAGCGCATCGAGCACCGCGCGCCCGCGCCCGTCGCCGGCCCGTTCGCTGTTGACCATCGCCACTACCACGCACAGATTGCCATTGGCATCCGGCACATAGCCGGCCACGGCGGTGACGTTGCGCAGCGTGCCGGTCTTCAGGCGCGCGCGCCCGGCGGCCGGCGTGCCGGCCAGGCGCCGGCGCATGGTGCCATCGACCGCGCCGATCGGCAGGCTGGCCTGGAATTCGGGCGCCCATGGACTCTTCAAGCCCGCCTGCAGCAGGCTGCCCATCTGCTGCGCGCTGATGCGCTCGGTGCGCGACAGGCCCGAGCCGTTGTCGATCACGAACCCGGTGTCGTCGATGCGCTGTGCACGCAGCCAGTCGCGCACGGCGGCATCGGCGCGCGCGAAGGTGGTGACCTCGCCAGACGGGAGCGCCAGGCTGCCATCGACGGGATCGCCCTGCAGGCTGCCCAGGCTCAGAAACAGCAGGCGCGCCAGCGTGTTGTCGGAGGTCTTGTTGATGTCGCGGACCAGTTCCGGCAAGGCGCGCGCGGCGTGCGCGGCCAGCACGCGCGCATCGGGCGGCGTGGCGCCGGTGATCGTGCGGCCACTGAGCGTGCCGCCCAGATCGGTCCAGGCGCGGCGCACGAAGCGGCCCACGTAATCGTCGCGGTCGAGCACATTGACGCTGTAGCTGCGGTTGCAGTTTTTCGGGAAGGTGCCGCGCAAGACCACCTCGATGCGGCCATCGGGCGCGCGCCGCGTCTCGGGCAGCTGCCAGCCGTCTTCCCACTTCGCGCAATCGCGCTCGACCAGCGTCATCGCCGACGTGACAGACACGCGTTCTAGTTCCGGGTACATGCGCAGTTGCAGCGTGGCGCCGGTCGCGCGCATGTCCAGCTGCAGCATGTTCTTGTTGAGGAGGAGGGCGTCGGGAATCACGTTGTAATACGCGTCGGGCGACTCGTCGAACGGCGGCAGGCCGACGTCCGGCCGCGCCGGCTGAAACAGGCTGCGATCGAGCACCAGGTCGCCCTCGATGCGCTCGATGCCCTGGTAGCGCAGCGCGCGCAGCATGGCCTCGAGATGTTCGCCGGCCAGGTCGGCGTCGGCGCCGCCCTTGAGGTACAGGCTGCCGCGCAGCACGCCATCCTTGACGTCGCCGGTCGTGCGCAGTTCGGTGCGGCCGCGGAACGTGGGGCCAAGCCGCTCAAGGCCGATCAGCGTCGTCACCAGCTTGATCGTCGACGCCGGCTGCATCGGCAGCGCCGCCTGGTGCGACAGCACGGCGGCGTCGCCGCGCAGCACGAGCAGGCCCACTTCGCTGGCTGCGATGCCGCTTTGCTGCATCAGCTGCGCCACCGGCGCCGGTAGCTGGGCCTGGGCGAGCGACGTGGCGCACAGCAGCGACAGGACGAGGGTGGCGCGTTTGAACATGCGTGAATCCTTAACCGAAGAAGAGATAGGCCACGAAGATCGCAGCGATGATGCCGACCAGGTCGGCCAGCAGGCCATAGCTGACCGCATAGCGCGTCTTGCGAATGCCGACCGAGCCGAAATACAGCGCGATGATGTAGAACGTGGTGTCCGACGCGCCCTGCATGATGCTGGCCAGGCGGCCGACGAACGAGTCCACGCCATAGGTCTTGATCGCATCGATCATCATGGCGCGCGCGCCACTGCCCGAGAGCGACTTCATGAGCGCGGTCGGCAGCGCGCCGACGAAATCGGTCTGCAGACCCAGCGCGGAAAACACCCACGCGAAGCCGCTCGTGACCATGCCGAGGATGCCCGAGTTGCGCACCACGCTGATCGCCACGATCATGCCGACCAGATAGGGGATGATCTTGATCGACGTTTCGACGCCGCCCTTGGCGCCTTCGATGAAGGCCTCGAACACATTGACCTTCTTGCGCAGCGCCCCGGTCATGAACGCGGCGATGACGCCGAACAGCACCAGGTTGGCTGCGACCGACGACACCAGCTGGATCTGCGTCTTGTCGAGGAAGTAGGTGAAGGACAGGACCATCGACGCGATCAGCGCTGCGGTGCCGCCGATCCAGGCGAAGATCACCGGGTCGAACAGGTTGATGCGCTGACGCAGGCCCACCATGATGATGCTGAAGATGGTGGCGGTGTAGGTCGCGATCAGCGTCGGGATGAAGATGTCGGCCGGGTTGGCTGCGCCCAGCACCGCGCGCTGGGCCATCACGGCCAGCGGAATGATCGTCAGGCCCGAGGTCTGGATCACCAAAAACATCAGCTGCGCATCGGTGGCTTCATCCTTGTTCGGATTGAGCGACTGCAGGCTTTCCATGGCCTTCAGACCGAACGGCGTGGCGGCGTTATCGAGGCCCAGCATATTGGCCGAGAAGTTCATCACCATGTGGCCATTGGCCGGGTGGTTGCGCGGCACGCCCGGAAAGATGCGCGAAAAGAACGGGCCGATCACGCGCGCGAACAGGTTGATGGCGCCGGCCTTCTCGCCGACATTCATGATCCCGAGCCAGAACGTCATCACGCCGGCCAGCGGCAGGGCGATGTCCATCACGGCCATCTTGGCCGAGTCGAAGGTGCCGTCGATGATGCGCTTGAAGATTTCGGTGTCGCCAAGGAAGAGCCACTGCGCCATTGCTGCGAGGAAGCCGACGAGGAAGAAGCCTGTCCAGATGTAATTGAGTGCCATCGATAACCAGTAAATGCTGAGAGGTGCTGATCGGTGCTGATCGAAGCGTTGCCGCCGGGTTCGGACGATTGTGCAGCGCCCAGGGGCCAAGGGCAAGCCGCGTGGATGAAAGAATGCAGCCGCGCCATGCGCAAAAGTTATGAGCGTTGCTTGCCAAGGCGCGGCGCGCCTATGATACGGCACGCCGTATGGGATGCTCCAAAGGATCTGCCGTCATGAAATTTCGCTCCGCCGCTGCTGCGCTGTTGTCGCTGTCCCTGTTTGCGTCATGCCCGGTCGTGCAGGCACAGGCGCAGGACAAGGTCCTGCACATGTTCCTCTCGACCAGCGAGACGGGGCTCGACCCGGCAGTGGCGTCCGACAACGCCACGCTGTCGCTGCTGGAAAACCTGTTCGACCCGCTGCTGCGCTACGACTACCTGGCGCGCCCGGCCACGTTGCGCCCCAACACGGCCACGGCCATGCCGACCGTCAGCAGCGACGGCCTGACCTACACCTTCCGCATCCGCCCCGGCATCCATTTCACGCCTGACCCTGCGTTCAAGGGCCGCAAGCGCGAAGTCACGGCCGCCGACTATGTCTACAGCCTCAAGCGCCTGTACGACCCGGCGCTCAAGTCGCCCTGGGCGTATATGTTCGAAGGCAAGATCGCAGGCGACGCCGCGCTGCGCGCGCGCTTCGGCCCGGACGTAGAGGTGGCCGGCCTGCAGGCGCCGGACCGCTATACGTTGCGCATCCAGCTGACCGCGCCCGACAACAATTTCCTGTTCTATCTGGCGACGGCGGCCAGCAGTGTGGTGGCGCGCGAAGTCATTGAGGCGTATCCGGGCCAGGCGGGCAATCACCCGATCGGCACCGGGCCGTTCATGCTGGGGCAGTGGAAGCGCAGCGACCGCATCGTATTGCTGGCCAATCCGGATTCCACGGCCGTGTTTGCAGCCACGCCCGGTAATGACCCGGAGGACCGGGCGATTGCCGCCGCACTGAATGGCAAGCGCCTGCCGCGCGTGGACCGGGTCGAGGTGCGCATTGCCGAGGAATTCCAGGGCCGTATGCTGGGCTTTTTGAATGCCGAATACGATTATCTGGAGCAGATCCCCGAATCGATGACCGGGATGGTCGTGCACGACGGCGCCCTGAAGCCCGAACTGGCTACGCGCGGGATCGTGCTGTCGCGCTTTCCGGTGCTGCAGACCTACTATATGTGGATGAACATGACCGACCCGGTCGTGGGCGGCTACAGCAAGGACCGCATTGCATTGCGACGTGCGATCTCGATGGCGTACAACAGCGCCGAAGACATTGCGCTATTGAAGAAAGGGTTTGCGATCAAGGCCGAGTCGCCGCTGCCACCGAACGTGCGCGGCTACGATCCGCGCTACCGCAGTCCGGTGCCGTACGACCCGGCGCTGGCCAATGCCTTGCTCGACAGCCATGGCTACGACGGGCGCGACCCGGATGGTTTTCGGCGCGCACCCGATGGCAAGCCACTGACCTTGACGATGCACAGCGAAGCGACCGTCGGCGGGCGCCTGCGCGATGAACTCTGGCGAAAATGCCTGAATGCCATCGGTGTGCGCGTCGTTTTCAAGTCCGACAAGAAAACCGAGATCATCAAGGCCTCGCGCCTCGGAACGGTGCAAATGTTCGAGAGTAACTGGATCGCCGATTTCCCCGACGGCGACAACTTTTATCAGCTGTTGTACGGGCCCAATGCAGGGCGGGCCAACTACGCGCGTTTCAACCTGCCTCAATACAATGTGCGCTATGAAAAAGCACGCTTGCTGCAGGATGGTGCAGAGCGAAACAGACTCTATTTCGAGATGAACCAGCTGCTCCATGCGTACAACCCGTGGGTGCCGTTGACCCATGTTTTATCGGGCGATCTGCGGCATCCGTGGTTGAAAAACTACAAACGCCATCCCGTCGAATTCACGAACTGGCGCTACCTCGATATCGATGTTGCGCAAAGGGCACGCTCGGTCAGGGGCGAGCGATAGATTTCGTTAGTTTTTCCGCAAGAAAATATTCCCGCTGGTTATACTCCCCTCCGGATAATTCATTGGCTTGTCACAAAATTGTGAGCGTACTCTGAATTGAAAACATAACGTAATGCCAAGAATCAACTTGGCATGCGACACGCAGGCCGGCGCAGTGCAGTCCAATACAGTGCGCCGGCCGACGACCGCCCCGGAACGCAAGGAGAAACATCGTGAAATTGAAGAAACTGGCCCAGCTGATTGCCTTGATGGGGGCAGTTGCCCCTGCTGCCATGCCGCTCGTGGCGCAAGCGCAAACCGACACGTCGATGCAGCGGGTGGAAATCACCGGCTCGAGCATCAAGCGTATCGCCAAGGAGGGCGCGCTGCCGGTTGAAATCATTTCGCGCAAACAGATCGAAGACCAGGGCATCGTCACGGCCGAGCAACTCATCGCCACGCTGAACATCAACGGCAATGGCTCGGACAACCTGGCCTCGAACGCCGACGTCACGTCGGGCGCCCAGCGCGGCAACAACGGCGCCTCGAGCGCCAACCTGCGCGGCCAGGGTTCCGATTCGACGCTGGTGCTGCTCAACGGCCGGCGCGTCGCGACGCACGGCATGAAGGGCTCGGCGGTCGACCTGAATTCGATCCCGATGGCGGCGGTCGAGCGCGTCGAAGTGCTCAAGGATGGCGCGTCGGCCGTGTACGGCACCGACGCCATCGGCGGCGTGATCAACTTCATCCTGCGCAAGAACTACAAGGGCCTGGAAGCGCAAGCCTTCACCGACGTGGCCGAGGCGAGCGGCGGTGAAATCGGCCGCGCCAGCCTCACCGGCGGCTGGGGCGACCTCGATACCCAGGGCTGGAACGTGCTGGCGACCCTGTCCCACAGCGAGAACAAGGCGCTGCGTGGCAACCAGCGGGACTTCGTCAACACCTTCCAGCCGAACCGCGGCGTGTCGGTCGATACGCGCGGTACGCCGAGCGGCAATATCTTCGCCACGACGCTGGCGCCAACGCTGCTCTCGCGCACCGGCACCGGCCCGACCCTGCCGGGCAGCAGCGTTGCCTACAACGGCATCAGCCTGCTCGACCTGCCGGGCGGCGCCGGTTGCGACAGCATCGACGGCATGGGCGCGTACGACGAAAAGCTGTGGGACACGCCGGGCGCCGCCTATGGCTGCGCCTGGGATACGGGCCGCGCCGCCGTGCTGCAGCAGCCGGTCAAGAACACCAATGCGCTGGGCCGCGCCACCTTCCGCATCGGCGAGCACGAGCTGTTCGCCGAAGGCGTCGCCTCGCGCGTCGAAGTGTCCAAGCGCTTCTCGCCGAACCAGATTTCGCCATCGGCGTCGACCTTCAACGCGAGCTCGTTCTACCCGAGCACGGGCGCTGCCTACAATGACGTCTACAACGCGCTGGTCAAGACCTTCCCGGGGATCTCCGCCAACTACGGCTTGCCGATCGCGTACCGCTGGCGCTGCATGGAGTGCGGCAACCGCGAGATCACCACCGAGACCAAGGCCAGCCGCGTGCTGGTGGGCGCCGATGGGCCGCTGACCTTGTTCGGCAACCGCTACGATTATCGCGTCGGCCTGTCGCGCGCCTACAGCGAATCGGAGTCGCTGCTGGGCACCGGCTACAACTACACGGCGGCGCTGCGCGATGTGCTCGGCTCGGGCATCGTCAACCCGTTCCTGCTGCCGGGCCAGACCCAGAGCCAGGCCGCGATCGATGCGATCCGCGCCACCTCGGCCGCCGGCGTCGTCATGTACGGCGGTAAAACGACGCTGACCCAGTTCGACGCCGCGCTGTCGGGTGAAATCTTCAAGCTGCCGGCCGGCGCCGTGATGATGGCGCTGGGCACCGACCTGCGCCGCGAAGAATACAAGTTCAATGGCGACTTGCGCGCCGTCAGTGCGCGCCCGGCGATCCTGAATGCGCCGTTCGATGACGTCAATGCGCTGCCGAAGGTGAGCCGCGACATCAAGGCCGTGTATGCCGAGATGCTGGTGCCGGTCACGCAGGCGCTGGAGCTGACGTTCGCCATCCGCCGCGACGATTACACGGGCTTTGGCGCGACGACCAATCCGAAGGTCTCGTTCCGTTACCAGCCGATCCCGCAACTGATGTTCCGCGGTTCGTACAACGAGGGCTTCCGCGCGCCGTCGTTCAACCAGCTGTTCAACGGCGTGACCGAGAGCCAGTATGTCGGCAAGGACCTGGCCGATCCGGCTACCTGCCCAAGCGGCCGTGTCGACACCGCAGTCGCCGGTTGCCAGGCCGTCAATCCGGTCGTTCTCACCGGCGGCAAGAACACGCTGGGTCCGGAAACGGCCAAGCAGGGCAGCCTGGGCGTCGTGTTCGAGCCGGCCGGCGGCTTCTCGGCCAATGCCGACCTGTGGGAAATCCGCAAGGAAAACACGATCGACTCGTTCAATGCGGTGACCATGATCGCGAACTACAGCCTGTTCCAGGACCAGTTCCGTCGCGACGCCGCCGGCAACCTGACCGAGATCGACCAGCGCTGGCTCAATGCCGGCGAGCGCATCACGCGCGGCCTGGAGGTTGGCGCACGCATGACCGGCAAGTTCAGCACCGGTTCGATCTGGGGCATCGGCATCGACGGTTCGCGCCTGCTCGAGAAGAAGTCGCGCGCCACCAGAAACGCCGAATTCGGCGAGAGCGAAATCGGCCGCTTCCTGTACACCGGCGACCTGGGCCTGAAGTGGAAGCATAGCGCCTACGTGACCTACAAGTACGGCAACTGGAGCGGCATGCTGCAGAATATCTTCCGCTCGGGTTACACCGACCAGGTGCTGCCAGGCGTGGCCAGCGGCCGCATCAAGCCGTCCGAGTACAACAGCAAGGTAGACGATTACTCGATCTTCCACCTGACCGCGAACTACACGGGCTTCAAGAACCTGACGCTCACCGCCGGCATCAAGAACATCCTGGACGAAGATCCACCGTTCGCGATCACCTACGACAGCAACACCGGCGCCGGCAGCAGCTGGGAGCCGCGTGTCGCCGACCCGCGTGGCCGTTCGTTCACGATGATGGCAACCTACAAGTTCTTCTGATCAAAAAGCGGGGGTCAGGTCTGACATTCGGACACAAGCTCGACAATCGGGTGGTCAGAACTGGCTTGCACCGGGCCATGCCAATACTGTGCAAGACACCATTGGAAAGGTCCAAGGCCGAGGTCGTGTCCGAATGTCAGACCTGACCCCGGCTGAGGGCTTGCAAGCCTCGCGGGCCGGTAGGGTGGACGGCTCTGCCGTCCACCCTACAGCTAATTCTGGATTGCACATGAAGATCAACCGCCGCCACTTTGGTGCCATTGCCGCCGCCATGTCTGTGACTGCATCAGCTGCTGCGCGTCCCTCTTCGCGACCCATGCTCATCAAACCTCCACGCCTGCGCCGGGGCGACGTTGTCGGCCTGATTGCGCCGGGCGGCTACACGAACGATGCCGCCATCGAGAAGGCGGTGCGCAATATCGAGGCGCTGGGCTTCAGGGTCAAGCCTGGCGCCTATCTGCGAGAGGTGTTTGGCAACTACGCCGGATCAAGCCAGCAGCGCCTGGCCGACCTGCATGCGATGTTCGCCGATCCCGAGGTCAAGGCGATCTGGCCGATCCGCGGTGGCTCGGGCTGCATCTCGCTGCTCTCGGGCCTGGACATCGCGCTGATCCGCCGCAATCCGAAAGTGCTGATCGGGTATTCGGACATCACGGCGCTGCACCTGGCAATCGTCAGGCAGACGGGCCTCGTGACGTTCCATGGACCGGTGGCCTCGTCGACGCTGACCGACTATGCGACGCAGCACATGATGGCAGTGCTGACCGAACCGCAAGCGACTTACACGATTCCGATGTCGCTCGAGAACGCCGAACGCGCCGCGCAGGAGCCGCACTTCGGCATTCATACCTTCACGCACGGCGTGGCCACGGGGCCGCTCATGGGCGGCAACCTGTCGATGGTCGCGGCGCTGGCCGGCACGCCGTACGCGGCCGATATCGGCAACAGCATCCTGTTCCTGGAAGACGTCAACGAGGCGCCGTACCGGATCGACCGCTGGATGACGCAGCTCGACCTGGCCGGGGGCTTTGCCAATGCGGCGGCGCTGGTGGTGGGGATTTGCCAGAACTGCGGGCCGGAACACGAGGACGTGTCGCTGACGCTCGAGCGCACGCTGGCGCTGCACCTGCATCCGCTGGTCATTCCGGCGGTGAGTGGCTATTCCATTGGGCATATCCGCAACCAGTGCACGCTGCCCATGGGTGTGCGCGCGACGCTCGATACGCGGGCGCAGACGATCACGCTGCTGGAAGCAGCGGTGTCCTGAGAATTTTCTGGTGGTGCTGTTGAGCGCGCGGGCTTGTGACAGGTGGGTTGAACGCGTGGGCGGGAAACCCGCCCACCCTACCTCGGGTATGGCGTAAGGCGCCGGCTCATCGTCACAGAGCCGTGCGACTCGCCATCGATCCGGTACAGGTCGTGCACCTCGCCGGTGACGATGAACCCGGCGCGCTCGTACAGCCGGCGCGCCGCCAGATTGCCCGACAGGACATCCAGGTCGACCCATTCGAGAGGCGGCGTGACGCTGGCCCACGCCAGCGCGTGCTCGACCAGCTGACGGCCCAGTCCCGCACGGCGGTAATCGCGGTGCACGCCCATGCCCAGCAGCGCGCGGTGGAAGGCCGCAATTTCAGGCCGTGCGCGCAGGTCGACGTGGCCGGCGATCGCGCCCTGGCCGTCGAGCGCGAGCCACATGCGACGCCAGCGCGGCTGGCCGAACGGCACGGTAAAACTGGCGGCGAACGACGCCGCCTTGTCGGGCGGCAGGCGCGACTGCCCGCGCGAGATGGGCTGGAACAGCGGCACGGCACCGCGGCCGTTTTCCTGCAGCTGGTCGTCGAGGTACATGAACAACTGCGGCAGCTGTTCCGGCACCAGCGCCTGCAGGGTCAACGGTCCGTTCACAATGCGCGGGCGATCAGGATTTTCTGGATGTCGCTGGTGCCTTCGTAGATCTGGCACACGCGCACATCGCGGTAGATGCGCTCGACGGGGAAGTCGGCCACGTAGCCGTAGCCGCCGAAGACCTGCATTGCATCGGACACCACGCGCTCGGCCATTTCGGACGCGAACAGCTTGGCCATCGCGGCTTCCTTCAGGCAGGGCAGGCCCGCATCCTTCATCGACGCCGCATGCAGGATCAGCTGGCGCGCGGCCTCGATCTTCATCGCCATCTCGGCCAGGCGGAACTGCACCGCCTGGTGCTCGAAGATCGCCTTGCCGAAGCTTTCGCGGTCCTTCGCATACGCCAGCGCGGCCTCGTACGCGGCGCGCGCCATGCCCACTGCCTGCGAGGCGATGCCGATGCGCCCGCCCTCCAGGCCCGACAGCGCGATCTTGTAGCCCATGCCTTCTTCGCCGATCAGGTTTTCCTGCGGGACGCGGCAATTGTCGAACACGATCTGCGCGGTGTCCGACGAGTGCTGGCCCATCTTGTGTTCGACGCCGGCCACAATGTACCCGGGCGTGTTGGTCGGGACCCAGAATGCGCTGATGCCCTTCTTGCCGGCCGCCTTGTCGGTGACGGCCATGACGATCGCCACGTCGCCGTACTTGCCGCTGGTGATGAACTGCTTGGTGCCGTTGATGACGTAATGCTCGCCATCGCGCGTGGCGGTCGTGCGCAGCGCTGCGGCGTCGCTGCCCGTGTGCGGCTCGGTCAGCGCGAATGCACCCAGCAGCTCACCCTGCGCCAGGGGCCGCAGCCACTGCTGTTTCTGCGCTTCGCTCGCATACATCATCGCGATGCTGCACACGGGGCAGTTGTTGACGGAGATGATGGTGGAGACGCCGCCGTCACCGGCCGCGATTTCTTCGAGTACCAGCGCGAGCGCCACATAATCCAGGCCGGCACCGCCGTACTGCTCCGGCACTGCCACGCCGAAGGCGCCCAGCGCCGCCAGTTCCTGCAATTCTTCGCGCGGGAAGTGGTGCTCACGGTCCCAGCGCGCAGCATTGGGGGCCAGGCGCTCCTGGGCAAAGCTGCGCAGGGCGTCGCGGATCATCTGGTGTTCGTCGGACAGGATCATGGGGTCTCGCTATTGTGTGTTACCAGGCGATCGGCTCGCCGTCGTGGTTCAGGAAACTGCCGTTGGCGCCCGCGTCCACCCTGGCCAGCGTGGCGCGCAGATCGCGTACGCTGTCCTGCACGGTGAGCGCGGCGCCGCTGCCGCCCATATCGGTCTGAACCCAGCCCGGATGGAAGGCGATGCAGGTCACGCCTTGCGCGCCGTAGGTGATCGATGCATCCTTGAGCACCGAATTCAGCGCGGCCTTGCTGGCGCGGTACAGCGTGCCGTCGGTGCCCGAGCGCTCGCCGATGGAGCCCATGCGCGACGAGAGCACCGCCAGCTTGCCTTTCGAATCGGCCAGCAACGGCGCGACGATCGGAATCAGGCGCATCGCCGAGAGCACATTGGTGTGCATGACGGTGTCGAATTCGGGGCCGGTCGGGAAGCTCCCGTGGGCCAGGCCATACACGCCGGCTACCAGCCAGGCGCTGTCGATTTTTTCGTCGTCCAGGCGCCAGGCCAGCGCGGCGATCGATTCGGCATCGAGCACGTCGAGCTGGTGCGCTTCGGCGCCCAGCGCGACGAGGCCATCGCAGTCTTCCTGCTTGCGTGCGGTGGCGATGACGCGCCAGCCATCCTGGCGATATTGGGCGGCCATTTCATGGCCAATGCCGCGCGAGGCGCCGACGATCAATACAGTGGGCATGCTGTGCTCCTTGTGAAGGGTTGGCAACGATAGACCTTCAATAGTCGCATGCTTTGTTCATCGTTGCAGCGCACCGTGCGGGCCGGTTTACACCAGCTCGATCGCCATCGCCGTGGCCTCGCCGCCGCCGATGCACAGCGCCGCCACACCGCGCTTGCCGCCGGTGCGCTTGAGCGCGCCAAGCAGCGTGACGACGATGCGCGCACCGGACGCGCCGATCGGGTGGCCCAGCGCGCAGGCGCCGCCGTGCACATTGACCTTCTCGTGCGGGATGGCCAGATCGCGCATCGCCGCCATCGGCACCGCAGCAAACGCTTCGTTGATCTCGTACAGGTCGACGTCGCCCGCCGTCCAGCCGGTTTTCTTGAACAGCTTCTGCATCGCGCCGATCGGGGCGGTGGTAAACAGGTTCGGTTCCTGCGCATGCGTGGCGTGACCGAGCACGCGCGCGATCGGCGTCAGGCCGAGTTCCTTGGCGGTCGATTCGCGCATCATCACGAGAGCGGCGGCGCCATCGTTGATCGACGACGACGAAGCGGCGGTGACGGTGCCATCCTTCTTGAACGCGGGTTTGAGTGACGGGATCTTGTCGACCTTGGCCTTGAGCGGGCCTTCGTCCTTGTCGATGACGGTGTCGCCTGCGCGGCTGGTGACGGTGACCGGTGCGATTTCCCAGTCGAAGCCACCGTCGGTGGCGGCGGCCTGCGCACGCTTGACCGAGGCGATCGCGAAGTTGTCCTGCTCTTCGCGCGTGAAGCCGTAGCTGGCCACGCACTCTTCGGCGAAGGTGCCCATCGAGCGGCCTTCACCCGTTTTTTCGTTGCGCGAGTAGGCGTCTTCGAGGCCGTCGAGCATCATGTGGTCGAACATCGGCGCGTGGCCGATGCGGTAGCCGCCGCGCGCCTTCGGGATCAGGTAGGGCGCGCCGGTCATCGATTCCATGCCGCCCGCAACGACGACATCGGCACTGCCGGCCACCAATTGGTCGTGCGCGAAGATGGCCGCCTGCATCGCCGAGCCGCACATCTTGGACAGCGTTACGGCGCCGGTGGACATCGGCAGGCCGGCCTTGATCAGCGCCTGGCGCGCCGGGGCCTGGCCCTGGCCCGCCATCAGGCAGTTGCCGAAGTAGACGTGTTCGACGGCGGCCGGATCGACGCCGGCGCGCTGTACGGCGGCCTGGATCGCGACGGCGCCCAGGTCACTGGCAGTCTTGCTGGAAAAATCGCCCTGGAAGGCGCCCATCGGGGTGCGCGCGGCGCCGACGATAACGACTGGATCGTTCATGGTATGGGTCTCCGGATCTGAAGGGATTACATGGTCTCGCCGAACAGCTCGCGGCCGATCAGCATGCGGCGGATTTCGCTGGTGCCGGCGCCGATTTCGTACAGCTTGGCGTCGCGCCACAGGCGGCCGACCGGGTATTCATTGATGTAGCCATTGCCGCCCAGCGTCTGGATCGCTTCACCGGCCATCCACGTGGCTTTTTCGGCGCTGTACAGGATGGCGCCGGCGGCGTCCTTGCGCAGGGCGCGGATCTGCTCCGGGCCCGTGGCGCGGTCGCAGGCCTGGCCGACTGCATATACATAGGCGCGGCACGCCATCATGGTCGAGTACATGTCGGCAATCTTGCCCTGCATGAGCTGGAATTCGCCGATGGCCTGGCCGAACTGCTTGCGGTCGTGGATGTATGGTACCACCACGTCCATGCAGGCCGACATGATGCCCAGCGGCCCGCCCGACAGCACGGTGCGCTCGAAGTCCAGGCCCGACATCAGGACATTGACGCCCTTGCCGACGCCGCCCAGCACGTTCTCGACAGGTACCTCGCAATCCTGGAACACCAGCTCGCCCGTGTGCGAACCGCGCATGCCCAGCTTGTCGAGCTTTTGCGCGATCGAGAACCCTTTGAAACCTTTTTCGATCAGGAAGGCGGTCATGCCGCGCGCGCCTGCTTCGGGATCGGTCTTGGCGTAGACGACCAGCGTGTCGGCATCGGGGCCGTTGGTGATCCACATCTTGGTGCCGTTGAGCACGTAGCGGTCGCCCTTGAGTTCGGCGCGCAGGCGCATGCTGACCACGTCCGACCCGGCGTTTGGCTCGGACATCGCCAAGGCGCCGATGTGTTCGCCCGAGATCAGCTTGGGCAGGTAGTGCTGCTTCTGCGCTTCGGTGCCGTTGCGCTTGATCTGGTTGACGCACAGGTTCGAGTGGGCGCCGTACGACAGGCCGACCGAGGCCGAAGCGCGCGAGATTTCCTCCATCGCCACGATGTGGGCCAGGTAGCCCATGTTCGCGCCGCCGTATTCTTCGCTCACCGTGATGCCCAGCAGGCCGAGTTCGCCCATCTTCTTCCACAAATCCATCGGGAACTGGTCGCTGCGGTCGATCTCGGCCGCGCGCGGCGCAATTTCGCTGGCGGCAAATTGCTGGACGGCTTCGCGCAGCGCGGCGATATCGTCGCCATGGTCAAAAGTCAGGCCTGGAAGATGCAGCATGTCGTCCTCGCGGTGAGCAGTGGTGAATTGAGAAAGGGTGCGCGACAATCATACTCGCGTGTTACGTTAACGTAAACGTCAAACAGCAGGCAAAAAAAAGCGCCGACAAGTTGTCAGCGCCCGTTCGCCTGGAGACTCAGGCAGCGTCGCGGCCGGCTTCACCGTCGCCGTGATTGCCGCCAAGCAGGCGACGGCATTCGTCTTCGTGGGCGACAATTTCTTCGAGCGCCATCTCGATATCGGCGCGCTGCTGTTCGAGCGTCACGCGCTGCTGGCCCAGTACGGCGAGGAAGCGGTCGATTTGGGCCTGCGTGTCTTTTGGTGACTCGTACATGTCGACGATGCTCTTGATCTCGGACAGCGTCAAACCCAGGCGCTTGCCGCGCAGGGTCAGTTTCAGGCGGGTCCGGTCGCGCGGCGTGTAGACACGGTTGCGCCCGCCCACGCCTTCGCGTTTTGGACTGAGCAGGCCCTGGTCTTCATAGAAACGGATGGCCCGTGCAGTAATATCGAATTCGCGCGCCAGTTCGGCGATGGTATAGGTAGTCGGCATGAGGTTTTGTAGCGGTTGGGAAACAACCAATAATCGCGTAAAATCGAAACAAGCAGTAACTTCCGTTAACGTAAATTGACGTTGCGTCGTATTGTAGCGCGCCCGCCGTTCCCCCAGAAAAGGAAGATTTGCATGAATGCGCTTGAGTCCCAACTGTCGTATGCGTTTGGCGAGATAATCCCTGCACCGGGGGCCGTGGTCGAGATCGTTCCGGGCTTGCGCTGGGCCCGCATGCCGCTGCCATTCGCGCTGGACCACGTCAATCTGTGGCTGCTGCAGGACGACGTCGACCACGGCGGTGCGACGCGCGCCGGCTGGAGCCTGATCGACACCGGCGCCGGCACCGACGCCACCCGCGCCGCCTGGGAACAGCTGCTGGCCGACGGGCTGGCCGGGGAGCCGCTGGTACGTGTCATCGCCACCCACTGCCACCCCGATCACGTCGGACTCGCGGGCTGGTTGTGCGAGCGCTTTGCTGCGCCGTTCTGGACCACGACGGGCGAGTTCGGCTTCATGCGCATGATGGCAGCGGCGCTGCCTGGCGTGGACGGGCCATCGGCCATCCCGCATTTCGCGCGCCACGGCTTGCGCGACGCGGCGATGCTGGACCAGATGGGCAGCCGTCGCAATTACTATCCATCACTGGTGCCGAGCGTGCCGCTGGCGTATACCCGGTTGCAGGACAAGCAGGATGTCACAATTGGGGGGCAATTGTGGCGCGTCATTACCGGCTTCGGTCACTCGCCCGAGCACGCCTCGTTGTACTGCACGGACCTGAACATTCTGGTGTCCGGCGACATGGTCCTGCCGCGTATCTCGACGAATGTCTCGGTGTTTGCCGTGGAGCCCGATGGCAACCCATTGCAACTGTATCTGGACTCGCTGGGCAAGTTCGCCGACCTGCCCGACGATGTGCTGGTGCTGCCGTCCCACGGCAAGCCGTTTCGCGGGCTGCACACGCGTATCCGGCAATTGCGCGAGCACCATGTTGACCGGCTGGCCGAGGTACTCGACGCCTGCGCCGTGCCCCGCTCGGCGGCCGAGATCGTGCCCATCATGTTCCGGCGCCCGCTCGATGCGCACCAGCTCAGTTTTGCACTCGGCGAAGCGCTCGCGCACTTGCACAAGCTTTGGTATGACGGTCAATTGACTCGCGTGACAAATGCCGATGGGGTGATAGTTTTCACGCGAAACTGATACCCGATATATCATGATTGGATACATATTGAACAGGACGGGCATGCTCCTGAACTGTTCTAAGTAATGGTACGTAGTTGTTTCATTCCCGATCAGGTGCTTTTAAGTGACAACCGTTCTTATGAGAATTGCTGTTGGGAATAACACAAATTGGGTGGAAAAACTATTAAAAAACCACATCTTTGTGACTTTTTAGTTGTATAGTGTAAAAATGAGGTTTCTCGTCTGGAAGAACCTCCCTCTGTCCAACAACAAGTACCGCAATGAATTCAACCAACGAACGGGAGAGCTTCAGCGAACGCCTCCAGCATGCCCTGAAGAACGCTCACTACTCCCCTGACAGCCCTACACGTCTGGCGCGAGAATTTAATATCCGCTTTGAAGGCCGTCCGATCACGGTCCATGCCGCCCGCAAGTGGCTGGTCGGCGAAGCCATTCCCACCCAGGAAAAATTGCGCATGATCGCCCAGTGGCTGGGCGTGCCTGCCGACTGGTTGCGTTTCGGCGGCGCCGAGCAGGCTACTGGCGAGGCCGGTGCTGCCAGCGCCCGCTTTGAATCGGCCGACGTCAAGCTGATCGCCGACCTGCAGCGCCTCGATGAGCACCACCGCCAGCTGGCGCGCGAATTCATTCGCATGCTGGTGCGCGTGAATCATACGAAGCCGGACGCGAAGTAAACGTCGATCGCAGTAGCGTTATTGCCGGTTTGCACTTTTGTCGTGCAGAACAGTACAAATGGGCTGGTCTGGTCCATAATCTGATCAGGTGGCAGCGGTTTCCGCCACCGGTTCAGGTTCACCAGGAGCAGCTGACGCATGCGAAACAACTACGCCAATACCGCCCAGCTCAAGGATTTGATGACGGTGCCGCCGATGACGGCAGCGCGTCATGCTGAACTGATGCGAGAACGCAACGCCCGGCGGCGAATGCTCGAAGAAGCGCGTGACTTGAAAAAGTCCGAAGACAACCGTTACGACGACAAACGCTGAGACAACCCATGCCGGCGCGAGCCGGCATGCCGGTTCATCCTGCCACGTCGTTCTGTTCTGCTTTCATGCCGCCCCAGCGCGCGGCGTGGGAATTTTCTATCCCCAGCAAGTCCACGACACGGTCTACCGTGTGCTCGACCATGTCCGCGATCGTCGCAGGCCGGTGGTAAAAGCTCGGCAGCGGCGGGAAGATGATGCCGCCCATTTCGGTCACCGACGTCATATTGCGCAAGTGGGCCAGGTTGAACGGGGTTTCGCGCACCATCAGCACCAGGCGCCGGCGCTCCTTGAGGATCACGTCGGCAGCGCGCGTGACGAGGTTGTCGGAGAAACCGTGGGCCACGGCGGCCAGGGTTTTCATCGAGCAGGGTGCGACGACCATGCCGTCGACCTGGTACGACCCGCTGGCAATTGAAGCGCCAATATCGCGGTTGCGGTGCACGACGTGCGCCAGCGCTTCGACGTCCCGGCGCTGCAGGCCGAGTTCCTGGTGCAGGGTCAGCGTGGCGGCGTCCGAAATGATCAGGTGGCTTTCGATGCCAGGCGTTGCGTGCAGCCGCTTGAGCAGCTGCACGCCATAGGTTGCGCCGGTCGCGCCGGTGAGGGCGACAACAATACGGCGCGGGCGCTCAGTCATGCAATCAGCCGTTTTTCAGCAGGGTCTGCAGCTCTCCCGATTCGTACATCTCGTTCATGATGTCGGTGCCGCCGATGAACTCGCCGTTCACGTACAGCTGCGGCACGGTTGGCCAGTTCGAGTAGTCCTTGATGCCCTGACGCACTTCAGCGTCGTCCAGCACGTTCACGGTGGCGACGTTGTCGACGCCACACGCTTTCAGCAGCTGGATGGCACGGCCGGAAAAGCCGCACTGTGGGAACTGGGCAGTGCCTTTCATGAACAGCACGACTGGCGTCGAGGTCACGGTGTCTTTGATCCAGGTTTGAACGTCGCTCATTTGATGTGTGCCTTTTGGAGAGGAATGGGTAGATGGCGCCATTCTATAAGAATTCGACGTGGAGGGCATCGGGGACCATCACCGCGCTGCGGTATGATGCCCGGTTCAAGATGACGGGAAACACGATGAAGAACACGTTCGCTACCTTGCCCATCGCAGCCCTGTGGGTGTTTGCCGCGCTGCTGGGCTTGCCGGCACTGTATGACGGCGCCAATGCCTTGAGAAGCGGCCGCGCGGTCGACGTCTTCGTCCAGATCGGCCCACTGATGATGGCGCTGTTCCTGGCCTGGTGCGCGCTGCAGCGCCGTGCCGGCCGGCTGGCGCTGCTGACCTCGCCGCGGGTCACGCTGATCGGCTTCATCTGCTTTGGCGCCTTTGCCGGGTGCTTCCTGATCAAGCTCGTGCTGCGCAACACGACCCTGTTCGCCTGAGCGTCTGGCGCGCCCCGTCAGTGCCTGTGTCAGGGCCTGCGCCCGGCATTGCGGTATGATCGCGCCGTTTGTCACCATCCACCGGAGCACCCGATGCAGCAACCCCGCCGCCGCGTACCATCGCCGAACGCGAACCTCGTGATCGCCGCCCTGCTGGGCATTCCCGGCATCCTGAATATCTATACGGGATTCACGCGCCCAAGTCCCGGCGACATCCTGTCGGGACTCGCCGCGCTGATCTACGCGCTGCTGCTGGTGCGCGACGCGCTGCACATCAAGAAGACGGGCGCGCCGGCGATCCCGCAGCACAAGATGCTGCTGATCGGGTTTGGCTGTCTGGGTGTCTACCTGATCGGCATCCTGATCAAGCACAGCTGAAGCAACGGCGTCAGGGCAGGCGCCGCCCGAGACAAACCGATGCCGCGCGGCCGACATAGCGGCCGTAAGGGGCCACTGGCGCATAACCGTGCCGCTCGTAGAACGCCACCGCGCGCGCATTCACGCGCCGCGTCGACAGCCACAACTGGCGGTAGCCGCATGCCGCGGCGTGCCGCTCGAGTTCTGCCAGCACGTGCGCGCCGGCGCCGCTGCCGGGCCGCGCATACATCCGCTTGAGTTCCCCGATATCGCCCGCAAGCGCGCGCATGGCGCCGCAGCCGACTGCGCTGCCATCGGTGGCGTAGGCCAGCACGAAGCAGGCGCCTGCACCCCGGCAATCCTGCGGATCGAACGAGGCCGCGCCGCTTTCGCCCGTGATTGCGGACAGCGCCGCATCGAGCTGCGGGACAAGGCGCCGCGCGTCGGCGTGATCCGGATCGACGTGGACGACGCGCAGCATCGTTTGCCCGTTATTTGCGCAGCTTGGCAAACGCATCGGCCATCGCGCCGCCGGCCGGCGCCGTCGTGCGTTCCTGGCGCTGGTGCTGCTGCACGCGTTTGGCGTCGTTGCGGTCGGGCCGCTGCGCCGGCTGCGCGCCCGGCTGCGGCGCGCTGTCCGTCAGGCGCATCGTCAGCGCGATGCGCTTGCGCTTCGGGTCCACTTCCAGCACCTTGACCTTGACCACCTGGCCGGCCTTGACGACCGTGTGCGGGTCTTTCACGAACGTGTTCGACAGCGCCGAGATGTGCACCAGACCGTCCTGGTGCACGCCAATGTCGACGAACGCACCGAACGCGGCGACGTTGGTAACGACGCCTTCCAGGATCATGTCCGGGCGCAGGTCCGAGATCTGCTCCACGCCATCCTTGAAGGTGGCCGTGGTGAACTCGGGCCGTGGATCGCGGCCCGGTTTTTCCAGCTCTTTCAGGATATCGGTGATGGTCGGCACGCCGAACTTGTCGTCCGCGTACCTGGCCGGGTTCAGGCTTTTAATGAGCGCGCCGTCGCCGATCACGGCTTTCATGTCGCGCTTGACGTCGAGCAGGATTTTTTCGACGAGCGGGTAGGATTCCGGGTGCACGGCCGATGCATCCAGCGGGTTGGCGCTGTTCATCACGCGCAAAAATCCCGCTGCCTGCTCGAAGGTTTTCTCGCCCAGACGCGGCACTTTTTTCAGCGCCGCGCGGGAGGCAAATGCACCGTGCGTGTCGCGGTACGCGACGATGCCCTGCGCTACCGTGGACGACAGGCCGGACACGCGCGCCAGCAGCGGCGCCGACGCGGTGTTCACGTCCACGCCGACGGCGTTCACGCAATCCTCGACCACGGCGTCGAGCGAGCGCGCCAGCTGGCTTTGCGAGACGTCGTGCTGGTACTGGCCCACGCCGATCGACTTTGGATCGATCTTGACCAGTTCGGCCAGCGGGTCCTGCAGGCGGCGCGCAATCGAGACCGCGCCGCGCAGCGACACGTCCATGTCGGGCAGCTCGCGTGACGCGAATTCGGACGCCGAATAGACCGACGCGCCGGCTTCCGAGACGACGATTTTTGTGAGCTTCAGGTCGGGCTGCTGCTTGATCAGATCCTGCGCCAGCTTGTCGGTTTCGCGCGAGCCGGTGCCGTTGCCGATCGAGACCAGCGACACATTGTGTTTCGCAGCCAGGAGGCCCAGCGTGTGCAGCGCGCCGTCCCAGTCGTTGCGCGGCTGGTGCGGGTAGACCGTGGCGGTATCGACCACCTTGCCGGTGGCGTCGACCACCGCGACCTTCACGCCGGTGCGCAGGCCAGGGTCCAGGCCCATCGTCGCGCGCGGGCCGGCCGGCGCGGCCAGCAGCAGGGCTTTCAGGTTGCGGGCGAAGACGCCGATCGCATCGAGTTCGGCCTTGTCGCGCAGCGCGCCCATCAACTCGGTATCCAGGTGCATGAAGCTTTTCACGCGCCAGGTCCAGCGCGCCGTATCGAGCAGCCATTTGTCGGCCGGGCGGCCCTGCGCCTTGATGCCGAAGCGCGCCGCGATGCGGCCCTCGCACGGATTGAGCGGTGCATCCCACTTCGGCTTTTCGGGCTCGGAATCCAGGCGCAGCGCCACGTCCAGCATGCCTTCGCGGCGCCCGCGCAGGAGCGCCAGCGCGCGGTGCGACGGCACCGCGGCCAGTGGCTCGCTGTAGTCGAAATAGTCGGCGAATTTTTCGCCTTCGTCCTGTTTGCCGGCGACGACCTTCGATTCGACGACGCCGTGTTCCTGCACGTATTCGCGCAGCGTCTGCAGCAGCGCGGCGTCTTCGGCGAAACGCTCCATCAGGATCTGGCGCGCGCCATCGAGCGCCGCTTTGGTGTCAAGCACGCCGGGGTTGGCGCCGCCGTCAGCGTTGGTGAACGCGTCGCGCAGATAGTCCTTCGCGATGGCCTCGGGATCCTGCTGCGGGTCGGCCAGCAGGGTCTCGGCCAGCGGCGCCAGGCCCGCCTCGATCGCGATCTGCGCCTTCGTGCGGCGCTTCTGCTTGTACGGCAGGTACAGGTCTTCGAGACGCGTTTTATCCTCGGCCAGTGCGATCGATTCCAGCAGCGCCGGCGTCATCTTGTTCTGCTCCGTGATCGACGCGATGATTGATGCGCGCCGGTCTTCCAGCTCGCGCAGATAGCGCAGGCGTTCTTCGAGAAGGCGCAGCTGGATGTCATCCAGCCCGCCGGTGGCTTCCTTGCGGTAGCGCGCGATGAAGGGCACGGTGGCGCCTTCGTCCAGCAGGGCGATGGCGGCGGCCACCTGGGCTGGCCTGGCGGCGAGTTCTTTGGCAAGGCGTTGTTCGATGGATGGCAGCATAGGCAGTGGTGAAGCGAGGATCGTGGACCAAGCGGCCAATGATACGCAAACAGCGCCGATACGCCAGTCTTGACAGGGTCACACGAACATGAGAGAACAGTCGGTTGGCAGAAGACACACGCGTTGCGTGCGCGCACCATTTGTCTGCAAGGTGCGATTACGAACAAATCGGAAGTGTTCGTATGCGAGATAATAGTCGTTATTGCCGTTTTTAATACCCTGCCACGAGACCCAATGACAACAGTCGATTATCTTCGCGAGAAAGCCAGCGACGCACCCGCAGCCCGCACGCCCGCACGTTCTCCGGCCCTGCCGGCGCCGGTCGTGAGCTGGTTGCAGCGGGTCGAAGCAGCGGCGCATCCGCAGCCGAAGCTGACCGACGAAGTGGTCGACCCGAAGGCCGCACAGTACAAGTTCGTCTACGTGATGGCGCCTACCAGCGGCGGGCGCCACGTGGCGCTGTGCCTGTGCAAGGCGCGCCTGCGGCCGAACGGCGACGTGGCTGCGGCCAGTCCCGTCAGCGAAGTCTTTTCGCTCCTGTCGGCGCCGCCGGCTTATCTCGAAGGCGACGACATCGACCTGGTGCGCTTTTTCATCGCCATGCGCAGCGGGTCGGCGCAAGGCACCAGCGCCACCGAACCGAAAGGCAAGGTCGGCGCGATCCTGCTGCAGATGCTGCTCGAACAGGGCAAGCTGTTGTGGGCGAACTCGTGGGCCGACATGGCCGGTGGCCTGGTCTACCCGCTGCAGGGCGGCCCGACCCGCCTGGCCAGCCTGGCCTGGCGCGACGAAGGCCGCGTCGCAAAACTCGGCTGGTCGGTCGAACCCGTGGGCGGCGCGGCCGCGCACAGCGCCGCCGACCAGATCGACTACATGCTGCCGACCGATCCGCCGTGGTACATCGACAATCTGTCGTGCGGGCCGCTCGACCTCAATCGCGGCGGCATCGACATCTCGCTGGCCGAACTGCAGGCGCTGGTGGCGCAGGCACCGACGCTCACCGGCACCGATAAAAAACGCGTCTCGCAACTGCTGCTCGCACACGGCCTGCAGCAGCTGATGCCGCTGCCGCAGCCGCTCACGCAGCGCCTGCGTAATGATGTCAAACCGATTCCGCACCTGCTGCTCGATGCGGTGCAACTGGCCGACGGCAGCGCCGCGCGCTGGCAGGACTTCGCCGTGCTGGCCTTCGACTACGACGGCCAGCGCGTCTCGTTCGACCCGTCGCAGCGCGTCGTGCGCCAGGTGGGCGACCTCACCGAAATCATCGAGCGCGACCCCAAGCTCGAAAGCGATGCGCTCGACAAGCTGGGCGAGATCGGTTTCCGCAAGCCGGCGACGGCGCCGCTGAACGTGATGGCCGGCGCGCTGCAGCTCGAGAGCCAGGCGCACTGGCTGCGCTTTGCCGAGCAGTCGGTCGATGCGCTGTCCGACGCTGGCTGGCACCTGCAAAAATCGCCCAAGTACCGCTATGACGTGGTGCCGGTCGAAGACTGGTACGCCGACATCGACGAACCGGCTGAAGCAGGCAATGCCTGGTTCGAACTGGAGCTGGGCATCGTGGTGGCCAAGAAGCGCGTGCCGCTGCTGCCGGTGCTGGTGCAGCTGATTCGCAGCGCGCCGCTCGAATTCGATCCGAGCGTGCTGGCCGCGCATGCCGAGTCCGACCAGATGCTGGCCGTGCTGCCCGATGGCGAGCGCGTGGCGCTGCCGTGGGGCCGCCTCAAGCCCATCCTCGCCACGCTGGGCGAGCTGTATTTCAATGACAAGATCAAGGCGCGCCTGCGCCTGTCGACGCTGGATGCAGCGCGGCTCGAAGAACTGGCGCGCGGCGTCGAGCTGCAATGGACCGGCGGCGAGCGCCTGCGCGAGACCGGCCGCAAACTGAGCCAGTTTGGCGCCGTGAAAAAAGTCGAGGCGCCGGCCGGCCTGCAGGCCACCTTGCGCGACTACCAGCTCGATGGCCTGGCGTGGATGCAGTTCCTGCGCGAGTATGACCTGGGCGGCATCCTGGCCGACGATATGGGCCTGGGCAAGACGGTGCAGACGCTGGCGCACATCCTGGTCGAAAAAGAAGCGGGCCGTTTGACCAGCCCGGCGCTGGTGATCGCGCCGACGAGCCTGATGGCCAACTGGTTCGACGAAGCCGCGCGCTTTGCCCCGAGCCTGAAAGTGCTGCTGTTGCAGGGCAAGGAGCGCATGGAGTCGTTCGACCAGATCGACGGCGCCGACATCGTGCTGACCACCTACGCGCTGCTGCCGCGCGACGAAGAAGAACTGCGCAAGCACCACTATCACCTGGTGATCCTGGACGAATCGCACTACATCAAGAACACCCGCTCCAAGGCGGCGCAGACGGCCGGTTCGCTCGACGCCAGCCACCGCCTGTGCCTGTCCGGTACGCCGCTCGAGAACCACCTGGGCGAGCTGTGGTCGCAGTTCCACTTCCTGATCCCCGGTCTGCTCGGCGACGAGAAAACCTTCAACACCCAGTTCCGTCATCCGATCGAGCGCCAGGACGATCCGGTGCGCCGCACGCTGCTCAATCGCCGCATCCGGCCATTCCTGCTGCGCCGCACGAAGGACAACGTGGCCAAGGAGCTGCCGCAAAAGACCGAGATGGTGCGCCGCATCGAGCTCTCCGGCCCGCAGCGCGACCTGTACGAAACGGTGCGCCTGGCGATGGACAAGAAAGTGCGCGACGAGATCGACCGCAAGGGCGTGGCGCGCAGCCAGATCGTGATCCTCGAAGCGCTGCTCAAGCTGCGCCAGGTGTGCTGCGATCCGCGCCTGGTCAAGTCGATGCCGTCCAAAAAGAACACGGCGGCGGTATCGGCCAAATTGACCGACCTGATGCAGATGGTCGAAGACTTGCTGGGCGAAGGCCGCAAGATTCTCGTGTTCTCGCAGTTCACCAGCATGCTGGCGCTGATCGAAGAAGAACTCGCGCTGCGCAAGATCCCGTATGCGCTGCTCACCGGCGAGACGCGCGACCGCTCGGCGCAGGTGGCCGCATTCCAGCAGGGCGCGGTGCCGATCTTCCTGATCAGCCTGAAAGCGGGCGGCGTGGGGTTGAACCTGACCGCGGCTGACACCGTGATCCACTACGATCCGTGGTGGAATCCGGCAGCCGAGAACCAGGCGACCGACCGCGCCTGGCGCATCGGGCAGGACAAGCCGGTGTTCGTCTACAAGCTGATTGCCAAGGGCACGCTGGAAGAAAAGATCCAGCTGCTGCAGCAGAAGAAGTCGGAGCTGGCGCACTCGATCCTGTCCGAAGGCGAGTCGCAGAAGATGGCGCTGACGCAGGAAGACCTGCAGGCGATCTTTGCGCCGCTGGCGGAGTAGTCGATCCGGGGAGGGCTAGTCAGCGCAGCGCAAGCTGGCGCTGGTATACATAAAGAAATGGCGGGCTCGCGAGCCCGCCATTGTTGTATCGACCAAAGGTTTACGCGTAATACGCTTCGACTTTGCCTTTCAGCTTGATCAGCATCGGGCGGCCTTTGCGGTCGAGGGTCTTGCCAGCGGCAACCTTGATCCAGCCTTCGCTGATGCAATACTCTTCGACGTCGGTACGGTCCTTGTCGTTGAAGCGGATGCCGACGTCGTGCTGGAAGACGTCACGGTTATGAAATGGGCTGCTCGGATCGATCGAGAGCCGGTCTGGGAGCGGGGGGCGGGTAGCGGTATCGTTCATAGTGGTGAAATTATCGCCCAAACCCTGTCGGTATGGCGCAATTGTTTCGTTTGCCACGGGGATTCCATGCCGGATCGCCTACTTTCATTCCCTCCTGAAACCATATTTTGCATTTTGCAAAGCAATATGTCACAGACAAGTGACGGTCGCGATATACTAGCTGGTCGATACATCGTCCGTAACTGTTGGTGAAGAAAGAGGTCCAATGAAGTCCAGTCCGATTGCCGCCACCACATCTGCCATCCCGGTCCCTGCCGGCGATGCCGAGATGCTCACCGGCCGGCAACTGCGTACGATCGCCGAACTGGGAGACGACGTGGCCTTTGCCATTGCACTGCCGGCGGGAAGCGTACGCTATCTGAGCCCGGCATTTGCGGCCCTGAGTGGCTATGACGCTGCGACGCTGCAAAGCGCGCTCGATGGCGACAGCGCCTCGCCGCTGGCGCCGCTGGCAGTGTGGTTGCGCGCGATGGCCGCCGGCAAGCCGGGGGTGCGCAACCGGCGCGAATTCGATCTGTTCGATGCCGAGCGCCGCCCGCTGGCGCTGGAAGCGCTGGCCATCGTGCCGGCCGATGACGGATCGGCCCTGGTTGGCCTGCTGCGCGACCTGTCGGCGCGGCGCGGCCACGATAGCGAATACAAACGCTTTGCCAGCATGCTCAATCACGAGTTCCGTACGCCACTGGCGACGATCGACGGCGCGATCCAGCGGCTGGAAGCCACGTCCACCCATGCCGAGGAATCGGTGCGCGCCCGCTATCGCAAGATCGGCGCGGCAGTCGACCGCCTGATCGGGATGCTCGACGAATACCTGTCGCCGGATCGCATGGCCACGCTCGGGCGCACCCGCCAGCCCAACACCATCACGGTCGGGGAACTGGTCGAGACGGGCGCTGCCCAGATCCGCACCGCCGGACGCGCGGCCGTACTGCAGCTCGACGATGTCGCCTCGATCCTGCGCGGCGAACCGGAAGGCTTGCGGCTGGCGCTGAAGGTCATGATCGACAATGCACTCGCGTTTTCGCCGCCCGCCGCCGATGTGACGGTGCGCGTGCGGCGCAGCGGTGGCGGCGTCGAGATCGCTGTACTCGACGGCGGCGCCGGCGTGCCGCCGGACGATGCGTCGCGCGTTTTCGACAAAGGGTATCGCGGCCGCAACGCCGCCGGCCTGCCAGGCAGCGGTCTGGGGCTGTACATGGCGCGCTCGATCATCGAAGTGCACGGCGGCGTGCTGAGTTTGGCGCCGGGGCAACAGGGCGCCGGCGCCGAGTTCCGGCTCTGGATGCCGGCGCTGGTCTTATAGAGGTTATAGAGGAATAACTCCTTGCTTCAGGTAGCCTCAGCAGTGATAATCGGGACCGCGCTTCGGCGTGGATAACGCTACCATCGGTATCAACGACGGGCAGGTGACTAATATGGCAAGGGCATGACGCAGATACTGATTGTTGAAGACAATGGCGAATACGCCGACGACATGGCCGAGTTCCTGAAGGAGCTGGACCACGACGTCACGATCGCCCGGACCGCCAGTGAAATGTGGGCGGCGCTGACGCGCACGCCGGCTGCGGTCGTGGTGCTCGACCTCGGACTGCCGGACGAAGATGGCTTCAATGTCATCCCGCGCATGCGACAGCTGTACCCGGAAATCGGGTTGCTGGTGCTGACGGGCCGGGTGGCGTTCGACCACCGCATCCTGGGCCTGCGCCTGGGCGCCGACCATTACCTGACCAAGCCGATCAAGTTCCCGGAACTGGCGGCCCACATCGAGGCACTGGACCGCCGGGTGCGTCCGCAGGATCCGGCGCCAGCCCCGAGCAAGTGGATGCTGCGCGTGAGCGCGCGCCAGCTCGAGCTGATGGGCAAGGTCGTCGACCTGACCGAGAAGGAGTGCAACTTCCTGCACCTGCTGACGATCAACACGCGCCCGGTGCCGCGCCACGTCATCGTCGCCGGCATGGGTGGCGACGACCCCGACGCCAGCCGCCGCGTCGACATGCTGGTCTACCGCCTGCGCAAGAAAGCCCGCTCCGGCCTCGGCCAGGACCTCCCCCTGCGCAGCGCCTACGGCGAAGGCTACAGCCTCTCCGCCGGCTTCACCCTCTCCTGACCCGCCTCTACCCTCCCACAATGAGGGTCAGAGTCGAATTATTGGCCAATTTCCACTCAGACAATTAGGGTCAGAGTCGAATTATTGGCCAATTTTCTTTGGGAAATTGGCTAGGTTAAACAATTGGAGCTGAAAAGTCGGTCGATAAATTTCGTCTGGACTCATTCTCAGATAATTGGGGACAGAGTCGATTGGATTTTGCGACCTCTTGCGTTTAATTAGGGACAGAGTCATTTTCCATTGTAGAATTCCGATTCCTCACGCACATCCGACGCCATGGCACGCCAACCTCGACTCATCGTTCCCGAGCAACCGCACCACGTGATCCAGCGCGGCAATAACCGCCAGATCATTTACAGGGAAGAGGCAGACTACCAGCGATTTCTCGTCTGGCTCAAGGAAGGCGCGCGGTTTTATGATGTGTCAATCCATGCTTATGTCTTGATGCCGAACCATGTTCACCTGCTGGCAACGCCGAGCGACGCCACTGGCCTGGCGCTGATGATGCAGAAGGTCGGCCGACTCTATGTTCCGTGGTTTAACCACAAGTACGAGCGCAGCGGTGGCTTGTTCGAGGGGCGTTTCCGCACCTCGCTGATCGACTCGGACCGGTATTTCATGACCTGCAGCCGCTACATCGAGCTCAATCCCGTGCGCGCACAATTGTCCATCGGGCCGGGCGACTATCCATGGTCGAGCTATGCCCACCATGCCGGCGCGCGTCTGGATACGCTCGTGAGCGACCACAGCCTGTTCTGGGCCCTGGGTAACACGCCATTCCAGCGCGAGGCGGCGTATATCGACATGGTTCAGCAGGGGTTGTCATCCGAGGAGGTGGATTTCATCACCACCTCGATTCTGCGAAACAAGCCACTGGGGTCAGACTCGTTCAAGAGCCAGTTGGAGCAAAAAACACAACGCCAGATCTTGCCAGCCAAGCGTGGCCGACCTTTTAATCCGCCCCTTCCACCGTTAGCACAAGCCTGAAACAGGGCAATTCCCGACACAACGGCACGGTTATTCGTGCCGTTTTTTATTGCAAAAACACATTTAAAATCAAGCGCTTAGGTTCCAATGCAGAGCACAACTACAAACCAGATTGACTCTGTCCCCAATTATCGTGTTTCTCAAAAAGTTGTCAAACAATTCGACTCTGACCCTAATTATTGAGGTTGACGGGGGATTTTGCATTGCACTATTCTCGGCATTCGATCCCGTAAAGATGTGGAGAATGTCGCATGATTGCCCAAGGTTTGTATGATCCCGCCAATGAACACGATGCTTGTGGTGTTGGCTTCATCGCCCATATCAAGGGCAACAAGAGTCATTCGATTGTTGAACAGGGTCTGTTGATTCTGAAGAACCTCGACCACCGGGGCGCTGTCGGCGCCGATGCGCTGATGGGTGACGGGGCGGGGATCCTGATCCAGATTCCGGACCAGTACTACCGCGACGAGATGGCGCGCCAGGGCGTCGAGCTGCCGCCGCCAGGCGAGTACGGCGTCGGCATGGTGTTCTTGCCGAAAGAGCATGCGTCGCGCATCGCCTGCGAGCAGGAAATCGAGCGCGCCGTGCGCATCGAAGGCCAGGTCGTTCTCGGCTGGCGCAACGTGCCGGTCGATGCAACGATGCCGATGTCGCCGTTCGTGCGTGCCAAGGAGCCGGTGATTCGCCAGATCTTCATCGGCCGCGGCCCGGACATCATGGTCACCGATGCACTTGAGCGCAAACTGTATGTGATCCGCAAATCGTCCGGTCACGCGATCCAGGCCCTCAAACTCCTGCATGGCAAGGAATTCTTCGTGCCGTCGATGTCGGCGCGCACCGTCGTCTATAAAGGCCTGCTGCTGGCCGACCAGGTGGGCGTGTTCTACAAGGATCTGCAGGACCCGCGCTGCATCTCGGCGCTGGCCCTGGTCCACCAGCGCTTCTCGACCAATACCTTCCCCGAGTGGCCGCTGGCCCACCCGTACCGCCTGATCGCCCACAACGGCGAGATCAATACCGTCAAGGGCAACTTCAACTGGACCCGCGCGCGCGAAGGCATCCTCAAGTCGGCCGTGCTGGGCGACGACCTGAACAAGCTGTTCCCGCTGATCTATGAAGGCCAGTCCGACACCGCCTGTTTCGACAACGCGCTCGAACTCCTGATCATGGCCGGCTACCCGATCGCCCAGGCGATGATGATGATGATCCCGGAAGCCTGGGAAAACCACGCATCGATGGACGACAACCGCCGCGCCTTCTACGAATACCACGCCGCGATGATGGAGCCGTGGGACGGCCCGGCCGCGATGGCCTTCACCGACGGCCGCCACATCGGCGGTACGCTCGACCGCAACGGCCTGCGCCCGGCGCGCTACGTCATCACCGAGGACGATCTGGTCGTCATGGCATCCGAATCGGGCGTGCTGCCGATTCCCGAATCGCGCATCGTCAAGAAGTGGCGCCTCCAGCCAGGCAAGATGTTCCTGATCGACCTCGAAGCGGGCCGCATCATCGACGACAAGGAACTGAAGGACACCTACGCCAACGCCAAGCCGTACAAGGCCTGGATCAAGTCGGTGCGCATCAAGCTCAATGAAATCAAGCTGACCGAGTCGCAGCTGGCCGCCGGCCGCGCGAAGGATGCGCAGGGCGAGAAGCCGGCGCTCACGCTGCTCGACCGCCAGCAGGCATTCGGCTACACGCAGGAAGACCTGAAATTCCTGATGGCGCCGATGGCCGTGCTGGGCGAAGAAGCCACCGGCTCGATGGGCAACGACTCGCCGCTGGCCGTCACGTCCAACAAACTCAAGCCGCTGTATAACTACTTCAAGCAGCTGTTCGCGCAGGTGACCAATCCGCCGATCGATCCGATCCGCGAAAGCATGGTCATGTCGCTGGTCTCGTTCATCGGCCCGAAGCCGAACATCCTCGACACCAACAACGTCAACCCGCCGATGCGCCTCGAAGTCGCGCAGCCGATCCTGAACTTCGACGACATGGCGCGCCTGCGCAATATCGGCCAGCACACCGGCGGCAAGTTCAAGGCCTATGAGCTCAACATCTGCTACCCGGTCGCCTGGGGCAAGGAAGGCATCGAAGCGTCGCTGGCCTCGCTGTGCGCCGAAGCGGTCGATGCGGTCAAGTCGGGCCACAACATCCTGATCGTGTCGGATCGCCGCATGTCGCCCGACCTGGTCGCCATTCCCGCGCTGCTGGCCACCTCCAGCGTGCACCAGCACCTGGTAGCGCGCGGCCTGCGCGCCTCCGCCGGCCTCGTGATCGAAACCGGCTCGGCGCGCGAGACGCACCACTTCGCGCTGCTGGCCGGCTACGGCGCCGAAGCCGTGCACCCGTACCTCGCCCTTGAAACGCTGGCCGAGCTGGCGCATGGCCTGCCGCAGGAGCTGTCGGCCGAGACGGTGAGCTACAACTACATCAAGGCCGTCGGCAAGGGCCTGATGAAGGTGATGTCCAAAATGGGCATCTCCACCTACATGTCGTACTGCGGCGCGCAGATTTTCGAGGCCGTGGGCCTGAACAAATCGCTGGTCGACAAGTACTTCAAGGGCACCTCGTCGAACATCGAAGGCATTGGCCTGTTCGAAGTGGCCGAAGAAGCGCTGCGCCTGCACGCGCTGGCCTTCGGCGCCGATCCGGTGCTGGCCAATGCGCTGGACGTCGGCGGCGAGTACGCCTTCCGCGTGCGCGGCGAAGACCACCTGTGGACGCCGGACACGATCGCCAAGCTGCAGCACGCGACGCGCGCCAACAACTTCTCGACCTATAAGGAATACGCGCAGCTGATCAACGACCAGACGCGCCGTCACCTGACGCTGCGCGGCCTGTTCGAATTCAAGATCGACCGCGACAAGGCGATCCCGATCGAAGAAGTCGAATCGGCCAAGGACATCGTCAAGCGCTTTGCGACCGGCGCCATGTCCCTTGGCTCGATCAGCACCGAAGCCCACGCCACGCTGGCCATCGCGATGAACCGCATCGGCGGCAAGAGCAATACGGGCGAGGGCGGCGAAGATCCGGCGCGCTACATGAATGAGTTCAAGGGCATCGCGATCAAGAAAGGCGAGTCGCTGGCGTCGCGCCTGGGCGATGGCCGCGTCGTGGTCGACATCCCGCTCGAAGACGGTGACTCGCTGCGTTCAAAAATCAAGCAGGTGGCGTCGGGGCGCTTTGGCGTCACCGCTGAATACCTGAACTCGGCCGATCAGATCCAGATCAAGATGGCGCAGGGCGCCAAGCCGGGCGAAGGCGGCCAGCTGCCGGGCCATAAAGTGTCCGAGTACATCGCCAGCCTGCGCTTCTCGGTGCCGGGTGTCGGCCTGATTTCGCCGCCGCCGCACCACGACATCTATTCGATCGAAGACCTGGCCCAGCTGATCCACGACCTGAAAAACGTGAACCCGCGCGCCTCGATCTCGGTCAAGCTGGTCTCGGAAGTGGGCATCGGCACGGTCGCTGCTGGCGTCTCGAAAGCCAAGGCCGATCACATCGTCGTCGCCGGCCACGATGGCGGCACCGGCGCCTCGCCCCTGTCGTCGGTCAAGCACGCCGGCACGCCGTGGGAGCTGGGCCTGGCCGAGACCCAGCAGACGCTGGTGCTCAATGGCCTGCGTAGCCGCATCCGCCTGCAAGCGGATGGCCAGATGCGCACCGGCCGCGACGTCGTCATCGCGGCGATGCTGGGCGCCGATGAAGTGGGCTTTGCCACCGCGCCGCTGGTGGTCGAAGGTTGCATCATGATGCGCAAGTGCCACCTGAATACCTGCCCGGTGGGCGTGGCCACGCAAGACCCGGTGCTGCGCGCAAAATTCCAGGGCAAACCCGAGCATGTCGTGAACTACTTCTTCTTCGTCGCCGAAGAAGCCCGCCAGATCATGGCGCAGCTGGGCATCCGCACCTATGACGAACTGATTGGCCGCGCCGACCTGCTCGACAAATCCAAGGCGATCGGCCACTGGAAGGCGCAGGGCCTGGACTTCTCCAACATCTTCTACCAGCCGAAAGTCGAGAGCCAGCGTGCGCTGTTCCACACCGAAGGCCAGGACCATGGCCTGGACAAGGCGCTCGATCACAAGCTGATCGCGCAAGCCAAGGCGGCACTGGAAAAGGGCGAGCGCGTCTCGTTCATCTCGCCGGTCAAGAACCTGAACCGCACCGTCGGCGCCATGCTGTCGGGCGAAGTCGCCACGCGCTACGGCCATGCCGGCCTGCCGGACGACACGATCCACATCCAGCTGCAAGGCACGGCGGGCCAGTCCGCTGCTGCCTTCCTGGCCGGTGGCATCACGATGGACCTGGTCGGCGAAGGCAACGACTACGTCGGCAAGGGCCTGTCGGGCGGGCGCATCATCGTGCGGCCGAACACCGAGTTCCGTGGCTGGGCGGTCGACAACATCATCGTCGGTAACACGGTGCTGTATGGCGCGATTTCGGGCGAAGCCTTCTTCAACGGCGTGGCCGGCGAGCGCTTCGCGGTGCGCAACTCGGGCGCCACGGCCGTCGTCGAAGGCTGCGGCGACCACGGTTGCGAATACATGACTGGCGGTACCGTGGCGGTGCTGGGCGACACCGGCCGCAACTTCGCCGCCGGCATGTCGGGCGGCGTGGCCTTCGTGTACGACCCGAAAGGCGAATTCGAAGCGCGCTGCAACACGACGATGGTCAATCTCGAGCGCGTGCTGGCGTCGAAGGACCAGACCGATCCGGCCGCCTGGCACAGCCAGTCGCGCACCAGCGAGCGCGAGTCGGACGAAGCGATCCTGCGCCGCCTGATCGAGCGCCACTTCAAGTACACCGGCAGCACGCGTGCGCGCAACCTGCTCGACGACTGGGCCAACAGCCGCAGCAAGTTCGTCAAGGTGTTCCCGACCGACTACAAGCGCGCGCTCGAAGAGATGCACTTCTCGAGCATGGAAGAAGCGAACGACAAGATCGATCAGGCCGCGTAAGCAGCCGCGGACCAACGACCAAGGAAAATATTGTGGGCAAAATTACCGGCTTCATGGAATTCGAACGGCAGGAAGAGGATCATCTCGAACCGGTCGCGCGTCTGAAGAACTACAAGGAATTCGTCATCACGCTGACCGACGCGCAGGCGAAGGTGCAGGGCGCGCGCTGCATGGATTGCGGCATCCCGTTCTGTAACACGGGCTGCCCGGTCAACAACATCATCCCGGACTGGAACGACCTGGTCTTCCATGGCAACTACCGCCACGCGCTGGAAAACCTGCACTCGACGAACAATTTCCCCGAGTTCACCGGCCGCATCTGCCCGGCGCCGTGCGAGTCGGCCTGCACGCTCGGGATCAACGACGACCCGGTCGGCATCAAGTCGATCGAGCGCAAGATCATCGATACCGGCTGGGAGCACGGCTGGGTGGTGCCGCAGCCGCCTGAACATCGTACGGGCCGCAAGGTCGCCGTCGTCGGCTCCGGGCCTGCCGGCCTGGCCGCAGCCCAGCAACTGGCGCGCGTGGGCCACGACGTGACGGTGTTTGAAAAGAGCGATCGTCTGGGCGGGCTGCTGCGCTATGGGATCCCCGACTTCAAGATGGAGAAGGACCTGATCGACCGCCGCGTCGAACAGATGCAGGCCGAAGGCGTCACGTTCCGCACGGGTGTGTTGATTGGCAAGGACTTCCCGGCAGCCGTCAGCAATATGGCGCGCGACACGATCTTCCCGGAAGACCTGGAAAAAGAATTCGATGCCGTGATCATGGCCGGCGGCGCCGAGCAGCCACGTGACCTGCCAGTGCCGGGCCGCCAGCTCAAGGGCGTGCACTTTGCGATGGACTTCCTGCCGCAGCAAAACCGCGTCAATGCCGGCGACAAGCTGAAGGACCAGCTGAAAGCCACCGGCAAGCACGTGATCGTCATCGGCGGCGGCGACACCGGCTCGGACTGCGTCGGCACCTCGAACCGCCACGGCGCGGCCTCGGTGACGCAATTCGAACTGCTGCCGCAGCCGCCGGAACACGAAAACAAGCCGCTGGTCTGGCCCTACTGGCCGACGCGCCTGCGCACCTCGTCGTCGCACGAAGAAGGTTGCGAGCGCGACTGGGCGGTGGCGACCAAGCGCCTGGAAGGCAAGGGCGGCAAGGTGGAAAAGCTGATTGCCTGCCGCGTCGAGTGGAAAGACGGCAAGATGACGGAAGTGCCGGATTCCGAATTCGAACTGAAAGCCGACCTGGTGCTGCTGGCGATGGGCTTTGTCTCGCCGGTGCAGCAGGTGCTCGACGCCTTCGGCGTGCAGAAAGACCCGCGCGGCAATGCGCGCGCCACCACCGAAGGCGACCTGGCCTACCAGACGTCGAATCCGAAAGTGTTTACGGCGGGTGACATGCGTCGTGGTCAATCGCTGGTGGTGTGGGCGATCCGCGAAGGCCGTCAATGTGCGCGCGCGGTCGATGAGTTCCTGATGGGCGCATCAGTCTTGCCACGGTAAGACCTATGGTCAATGGCGGTCGTGCAATGCGACCGCCATGTTCGCCGGCTTGCAGACAATCCGGCGACAAATGCATGACAAACTATTTATAAACTGTCACTTGCTAATTCGCAAAGCTATCCCCAATTGGATGCTGCGATGCAAAATAGCCTGGCACGCTGTCGTCCTATCACGCGGCCTGTATCGTGCGGTTTATGTAAATATGTTTCAATTATATTGATTCCTCACAAGGAATTGCAATATTGTCATAGTTGCATAACCCAATAAAAACAATCGCTTACGACGTTAAATAGCTGACTGAACAGTTATTAGTGTTGTAATGTCACGTCGCCAGCCGGGGGTAAAATCGGGTCCCTCAAGCGGGTAAATAGCTTTCTGCACTACAATACCGGATTCCCTAACCTCAAATGATGCTGTGTCGAACCTAGTCGAAATCCGCGATCTGCATTTTGCTTACGGTGAGCGTTCCATTCTGTCGAATCTGCGCATGGATTTCCCACGTGGCAAGCTCATTGCTGTCATGGGTGGGTCCGGTTGCGGCAAGACGACGGTGTTGCGTCTCATCGGTGGCCAGATTCGCCCCCAGCGCGGCGAAGTCCGCATTGGCGGCGAAGTCGTGCACAGCCTCGATACGCAGGGGCTGTACCGCCTGCGCCGGCGCATGGGCATGCTGTTCCAGTTTGGCGCGCTGTTTACCGACCTGTCGGTGTTCGATAACGTGGCGTTTCCGCTGCGCGAGCACACCGACCTGCCCGAAGAACTCATCCGCGACCTCGTGCTCATGAAGCTCAACGCCGTGGGCCTGCGCAATGCGCACCGCCTCAAGCCGGCCGAGATTTCGGGCGGCATGGCGCGCCGTGTCGCCGTCGCCCGCGCTGTGGCGCTCGACCCCGAACTGATCATGTACGACGAGCCGTTCGCCGGCCTCGACCCGATCTCGATGGGTGTGACCGCGAATCTGATCCGCAACCTGAACGACGCCCTCGGCTCGACCTCGATCCTCGTCTCGCACGATGTGCAAGAGTGCTTCGCGATTGCCGATTACGTGTATTTCATGTCCGCTGGCAAGATCGTCGCAGAAGGCACGCCGACCGAACTGCGCGTCTCGACTGACCCGTACGTGCGCCAGTTCGTCAACGCCGAGCCGGACGGTCCGGTGCCGTTCCACTATCCCGGCAAGACGCTGGCCGACGACCTGGGCCTGGGAGCGCGCACATGATCGCCCGCTTCCTCGGTTATATCGGTTGCTCGGTGCGCGAAGGGCTGGCCGGTCTCGGTTTTGCCATCCGCTCGTTCTTCAGCATCCTGCGCGTGTCGCCCGGCGCGTTCCGCCGCCCGGGCTTGATTTCCGAGCAGATTCACTTCATCGGTAACTATTCGCTGGTGATCATTGCCGTGTCCGGCCTGTTCGTCGGCATGGTGCTGGGCCTGCAGGGTTATTACACGCTGAACCAGTATGGCGCCGAGCAGATGCTGGGTCAGGTCGTCGCGCTGTCGCTCGTGCGCGAACTGGGTCCGGTCGTCACGGCGCTGCTGTTTGCCGGTCGCGCCGGCACCTCGCTGACGGCGCAGATCGGCCTCATGAAAGCAGGCGAGCAATTGTCGGCCATGGAAATGATGGCGATTAATCCGGTCCAACGGGTGCTGGCGCCGCGTTTCTGGGCAGGCGTGATCGCCATGCCAGTGCTGGCGACGGTGTTTTCGGCCGTTGGCGTGATGGGTGGCTACCTCGTCGGCGTGAAATTGATCGGCGTGGATGAAGGTTCTTTCTGGGCCCAGATGCAATCTGGCGTCGATGTGCGCGCTGACGTACTGAACGGCGTGATTAAAAGCTTTATCTTTGGCATCGCCGTGACCTTTACTGCCCTGTTCCAGGGGTACCAGGCCCAGCCGACGCCGGAAGACGTCTCGCGTGCGACCACGCGTACTGTCGTGATCGCATCGCTGCTGGTCTGGGGGCTGAACTTCGTCATGACCGCCCTGATGTTCAATAAATAACTAACACGGTTTTAGGGTAATAAAATGCATCGCAAAACTATCGACGTCTGGGTTGGCCTGTTCGTGCTGCTGGGCTTGGCTGCACTGCTGTTCCTGGCTTTCCAGGCCGGCAATTTGAAGTCCATGTCGTTCGGGCAGACGTATTCCGTCAGCGGCCGGTTTGACAATATCGGCGGCCTCAAGCCGCAGGCACCCGTCAAGAGCGCCGGTGTGGTGGTTGGCCGCGTGGGCGAGATTGCCTTTGACGACAAGAGTTTCCAGGCATCTGTGCGCCTCGATTTGGATACCGACTATAAATTTCCAAAAGATAGTTCGTTGAAGATCCTGACCGCAGGCCTGCTTGGCGAGCAATACATCGGCATCGAAGCCGGTGGCGACACGAACAATCTGGCCGAGGGCGATCGCATCATCCGCACCCAGTCGGCGACAGTCCTCGAAGACTTGATCAATCAATTTATCTACAGCAAGGCTGCTGATGGAAAGGAAGGTAGTTAATGAACTACACCAACTCGCTTTCGCACGTGCGTCTATGTGCCGCCGCCGCTGCTGTCCTGGTCCTGACCGGTTGCGCGACCACCGCGAACAATCCACAGGATCCGCTCGAAGGCTATAATCGCGCCGTTTATTCGTTCAACGACGCCGTCGACCGCACCGTGCTCAAGCCGACCGCGACCGCCTACAAGAAGGTCGTGCCGGGCTTTGCCCAGACGGGCGTGAACAATTTCTTTGGCAACCTGTCGGATGCCTGGAGCTCGATCAACAACTTCCTGCAAGGCAAGGGCGAAGCCGGCGCGACCGATTTCGGCCGCGTGGCGGTCAATTCGACCTTCGGCATCTTCGGCCTGCTGGACATCGCGTCCGAAGCCGGCATGCAGAAGCACAACGAAGATTTCGGCCAAACGCTGGGCAAATGGGGCGTACCGAGCGGTCCGTACTTGATCTTGCCGCTTCTGGGCCCATCTACGGTACGTGATACCGCAGCATTGCCAGCCGATTTCGCGGGCGACATCTGGACCTACAAGACGCCGGTCAACTGGCGCAATGTGGGTACCGGCGTTCGCATCATCGACAAACGCGCCACGCTGCTCGACGCCTCGGGCCTGATGGACGACGCCGCACTGGACCGCTACGAGTTCCTGCGCGACGGCTATCTGCAGCGCCGCCAGAGCCAGGTCTACGACGGCAATGTGCCGCGCCAGGCTGATGACGTCGCCGAGCCAGCACCTTCCGAAACGAAGTAAGTTGAAAGGAATACGATGAAGCCATTCATGCACCTGATCGCCGCCGCCGCAGTCACCGCTGCCTTTTCCACGAGCGTGATCGCCCAGCCAGCCGCCAGCGCCGAAGCGCCGGACGTGCTGGTCAAGCGCATCAGCGCCGAAGTGATCGACAGCGTCAAGAACGACAAGGCAATCCAGTCGGGCGACCGCACCAAGATCATGGGCCTGGTCAATACCAAGATCCTGCCGTACGTCGATGCCGAGAAGATGACCCAGCAAGCAGCTGGCCGTCACTGGCGCACCGCCACGCCAGAGCAGCAAAAGCGCCTGACCACCGAGTTCCGCAATCTGCTGGTCTACACGTATTCCGGTGCGCTGTCGACCATCAAGAACGAAACCGTCGAGTTCAAGCCGATGCGCGCCGCCGCCACCGATACCGATGTCGAGGTGCGCTCGCAGGTCAACGTCGCGCGCGGTGAGCCAATCACGCTGAACTATCGCCTGGCCAAGGAAGGCAGTGGCTGGAAGATCTATGACGTGAACATCCTGGGCGCCTGGCTGGTCGAGACCTACAAGAGCACCTTCAACAGCGAGATCAGCAAGAGCGGCATCGATGGCCTGATCAAGCGCCTGGCCGACCGCAATGCGCAACTGGCGTCCAAGCCGCTGGCAGCGCCGGGCAAGTAATGGCCGAGGCAAATCCCATGCTGACGATCGATGCCATGACCTTCGACAGCGCCCGCCTGGCGCTGGCGCAGGGTGAGGCGGCAATCGGTCTTGGTGAGACCGTGTTCGATCTGTCTGGCGTGAAGTCGGCCGATTCGTCGGGCGTGGCCTTGCTGCTGGCCTGGCAGCGCCGCGCGTTGGGCGCCGGACACCGGCTCACGTTCATCAACGTGCCCGAGAACGTGCGCAAGCTCGCGTCCCTGTACGGGGTCGACACGCTGGTCGCACCAGCATGAATACGGGCAGCTTCGGCTGCCCGTTTTTTTTTGCGCGTTTCACCATCGTTGCCCGCACGGCGTCCCGCCGGGTTTCTCCGCCTGGCCCGCTTGACATGGCAATTTCACCTATAATGGACTGTTTCCCTGCACGGTCCTGGTGCGTTCCCCAGCCGGCCTCCGTTTTGTTTTGACTATCGCGCGTCGCGCCTCCCATTTCGCATGACTGCAATCCAGATTGACCGTGTCGAGAAGAGCTACAAAGGCTTCAAGGCGCTCAAGGGCGTGTCCCTTTCCATCGAAGAGGGCGAGTTCTTTGGCCTGCTGGGCCCGAATGGCGCCGGCAAGACCACCCTCATTTCCACCATCGCAGGCCTGATCCGGCCCGACGCCGGCAGCGTGAAAATCCATGGCCACGATGTCGTGACCGATTTTCGCGAAGCGCGCAAGCGCCTGGGCGTCGTGCCGCAGGAGCTGGTGTTCGATCCGTTCTTCACGGTGCGCGAAACGCTGCGCCTGCAGTCGGGCTACTTCGACATCCGCAACAACGATGGCTGGATCGACGAAGTGATGCACAACCTCGACCTGACCGACAAGGCCGACGTGAACATGCGCGCGCTATCGGGCGGCATGAAGCGGCGCGTGCTGGTGGCGCAGGCCCTCGTGCACCGTCCGCCCGTCATCGTGCTGGATGAACCGACCGCCGGCGTCGACGTCGAACTGCGCCAGACGCTGTGGAAGTTCATCGCGCGCCTGAACCGCGAAGGCGGCCACACCGTGGTGCTCACCACCCACTACCTCGAAGAAGCGCAGGCCATGTGCCAGCGCGTGGCGATGCTCAAGCAGGGCAATGTGGTGGCGCTCGACACGATGAGCACCCTGCTGCGCCGCGTCTCGGGCTCGCAGCTGGTTGTGCACCTGAAGTCCGGCGCACTGCCGGCTGAACTGCGTCCGCTCGTGTCGCACGACGAACCTGCCAACAACAACAAATACACGCTGCGCGTGAACGACTACGCCGATGTCGAGCCGATCCTGGCGCGCCTGCGCGAAGCCGGCACCGTCATCGACGAGATGCAGCTGCAGCAGGCCGATCTGGAAGACATCTTCATCCAGATCATGGAAGAGGGTAAGCAATGAATCTGTTCTCCATCGGGTTCCGCACCCTGTTCTACAAAGAGTCGCTGCGCTTCTGGAAGGTGGCCACGCAGACCGTCGCCGCGCCGGTCGTCACCGCGATGCTGTACCTCGTCATCTTCGGCCACGTGCTCGATGGCCGGGTCGAGATGCTCGAGGGCGTGGCCTACACGTCGTTCCTGATTCCTGGCCTGGTGATGATGAGCGTGCTGCAAAACGCGTTCGCCAATTCGTCGTCGTCGCTGATCCAGTCCAAGATCAGCGGCAACCTGGTGTTCATCCTGCTCGCGCCGCTGTCGCACGCCGAGATCCTGGCGGCGTATGTCGGCGCGGCGGTGCTGCGCGGGATCGCGGTCGGCGCCGGCGTGTTTGCGATTACCGCCTGGTTCGCACACCTGACGTTTGTCGCGCCGGTGTGGATCGTCGTGTTCGCGATTCTGGGCGCCGCGATTCTCGGCACCATGGGCGTCATCGCCGGCATTTGGGCCGAAAAATTCGACCAGCTGGCCGCGTTCCAGAACTTCCTGATCATGCCGGCCACGTTCCTGGCCGGGGTGTTCTATTCGGTACAAAAACTGCCGCCATTCTGGCTGGCCGTCTCGCATTTCAACCCGTTCTTTTATATGATTGACGGGTTCCGTTACGGGTTCTTCGGGCAGTCCGACGTGTCGCCCTGGACCAGCCTGGCCATCGTGTCCGTGTTCTTCGCGGTGCTGACGGCCATGGCGATCAACCTGCTCAAGCGCGGCTACAAGCTGCGCCACTAAAAATTTTTGGAGTTATCGTGGCCACCACACCCGAACTGATACACGGCTATCTCAGCGCCGGCCTGGAATGCACCCACCTGACCGTCAATGGCGACGGCCAGCACTTCGAGGCGGTGATCGTCTCGCCAGCGTTCGTCGGCAAGCGCTCGATCCAGCGCCACCAGATCGTGTACGCCGCGCTGGGCGACCGCATGCGCGAGGAAATCCACGCGCTGTCGATGAAAACCCTGACCCCTGAAGAATTCAAAGGCTAATCATGGACAAGCTCCAGATCGTTGGCGGCAAACGCCTGCAAGGTGACATCGCGATTTCCGGCGCCAAGAATGCGGCGTTGCCCATCCTGTGCGCAGGCCTGCTCACCGCGGGTGACCTGCACCTGTCCAACGTGCCGCGCCTGCATGACGTGCGCACGATGCTCAAGCTGCTGGAAACCACTGGCCTGAAAATCGATCTGGACGACGAAAACGTCACCATGAACGGCAGCGCGATCAACAACCTGGTCGCGCCGTACGAACTGGTGAAGACCATGCGCGCCTCGATCCTGGTGCTGGGCCCCCTGCTGGCGCGCTTCGGCGAAGCCAAGGTGTCGCTGCCGGGCGGCTGCGCCATCGGCTCGCGCCCGGTCGACCAGCACATCCAGGGCCTGCGCGCGATGGGCGCCGAGATCACGATCGAAGGCGGCTACATCCACGCCAAGGCCACGAAGCTCAAGGGCGCGCGCATCCGCACCGACATGATCACCGTGACCGGCACCGAGAACCTGCTCATGGCCGCAACGCTGGCCGACGGCGAGACGGTGCTTGAAAACGCCGCGCGCGAGCCGGAAGTGACCGACCTGGCCAATCTGCTGGTGGCCATGGGCGCGAAGATCGAGGGCATCGGCACCGACCGCCTGGTGATCCAGGGTGTGCCGGAACTGCATGGCGCCAGCCATGCCGTGATCTCGGACCGCATCGAAGCGGCGACCTTCCTGTGCGCCGTTGCGGCTACCGGCGGCGACATCCAGTTGACCAATACCCGCACCGACATCTTTGACGTGGCGCTCGACAAGCTGCGCGAAATCGGCCTGCAACTGACCGTCGGCACCGACACCATCCGCGCGAAGATGGACGGTCGCCCGCAGCCGGTGTCGTTCCGCACGACCGAGTATCCGGGCTTCCCGACCGACATGCAGGCGCAGTTCATGGCCGTCAACACGATCGCCGGCGGCGCCTCGCGCGTGACCGAAACGATCTTCGAGAACCGCTTCATGCACGTGCAAGAGATGAACCGTCTCGGCGCGCAGATCACGACCGACGGCAATACCGCGTTCATCGATGGCGTCACGCGCCTGATCGGCGCACCGGTCATGGCAACCGACCTGCGCGCTTCGGCTTCGCTCGTCATCGCCGGCATGGCCGCCGAAGGCACGACGCTGATCGACCGCATCTACCACCTCGACCGCGGCTACGACCGCATGGAAGTGAAGCTGTCGGCGGTGGGCGCCGACATCGTCCGCATCAAGTAATCACATCGAATCACCATGACTTTTACCAGCAATACGGACGAGACCCAGCTGATCCTGGCGCTGTCCAAGGGCCGCATCTTCGAAGACACCCTGCCGCTGCTGTCGGCCGCCGGGATCGAGGTGCTGGAAAACCCAGAGACTTCGCGCAAGCTGATCCTGCCGACCAATGACCCCGGCGTGCGCGTGCTGATCGTGCGCGCTTCCGACGTGCCGACGTATGTCCAGTACGGCGCTGCCGATTTCGGCGTGGCCGGCAAGGACGTGCTGCTCGAGCATGGCGGCGAAGGGCTGTACCAGCCGATCGACCTGCGCATCGCCGAATGCCGCATGTCGGTCGCCGTCAACGCGGGCTTCGATTACGAAAGCGCCGTGCGCCAGGGCGCGCGCTTGCGCGTGGCGACCAAGTTCGTCAACACGGCGCGCGAGCACTTTGCCCGCAAGGGCGTGCACGTCGACCTGATCAAGCTGTATGGCTCGATGGAGCTGGCGCCCCTGGTGGGCCTGTCCGACGCCATCGTCGACGTGGTCTCGACCGGCGGCACGCTGCGCGCCAACAACCTGGTCGAAGTCGAAAAGATCATGGACATCTCCTCGCGCCTGGTGGTCAACCAGGCTGCGCTCAAGCTCAAGCGCGAGCGCCTGCAACCGATCCTGGACGCGTTCGAACGCGCATCCAAAGCAAAAGGCTAGACGCAAAATGGCAGTACAGATCCGCAAGCTCGATTCGACCGCACCCGACTTCACCACCACGCTGAGCGCGCTGCTCGCGTTTGAAGCCGAAACCGACGACGCCATCGAACTGGCCGTGGCCGGCATCCTGCGCGATGTAAAAGCGCGGGGCGACGCCGCCGTGCTCGACTACACGAACAAATTCGACCGCATCCCGAACGGTGGCGCCACGAGCATGGCGCAGTTCGACGTTCAGCAGGCCGAGCTCGAAGCCGCGCTGGCTGCGTTGCCTGACGACCAGCGCGCTGCGCTGCAGGTGGCGGCCGACCGCGTGCGCGTGTACCACGAGCGCCAGAAAGAATCGTCCACCGGCTTCACCTTCACCGAGCCTGACGGCACCGTGCTGGGCCAGCGGGTCACGCCCCTGGACCGGGTCGGCATCTATGTCCCCGGCGGCAAGGCGGCGTATCCGTCGTCGGTCCTGATGAACGCGATTCCGGCCCACGTGGCGGGCGTCAAGGAAATCATCATGGTCGTGCCGACCCCGGACGGCGTGAAGAACCAGATGGTGCTGGCTGCAGCGGCCATTGCCGGCGTCACGCGTGTGATCACCATTGGCGGCGCGCAGGCCGTCGGCGCGCTGGCGAATGGCACCGAGACCATCGGGGCCGTCGACAAGATCGTCGGCCCCGGCAACGCGTATGTCGCCGCCGCCAAGCGCCGCGTGTTCGGCACGGTCGGCATCGACATGATCGCGGGCCCGTCCGAAATCCTCGTGCTGTGCGACGGCACGACCGATCCGGACTGGATCGCGATGGACCTGTTTTCGCAGGCCGAGCACGACGAACTGGCGCAGGCAATCCTGCTGTGCCCCGACGCCGACTACATCGCCAAGGTTGAAGCGAGCATCCAGAAGCTGCTGCCGACGATGCCGCGCGCGGCCACCATCACCACGTCGCTGGGCGACCGTGGCGCGTTGATCAAGGTGCGCAGTATGGATGAAGCCTGCGAGATCGCCAGCAGCATCGCGGCCGAACACCTCGAGATATCGGCTGAAGATCCACAACAGTGGGCCGATAAAATCCGCCACGCCGGCGCGATGTTCCTGGGCCGCTACTCTTCCGAGTCATTGGGCGACTATTGCTGCGGCCCGAACCACGTGCTGCCAACGTCGCGCACGGCGCGCTTCTCGTCGCCACTGGGCGTGTACGATTTCCAGAAACGCTCGTCGATCATCCAGGTCAGCGAAGCGGGCGCGCAAACGCTGGGCAAGGTTGCGGCCACGCTGGCGTATGGCGAAGGCCTGCAGGCGCACGCGCGCAGTGCAGAACTACGACTGGACCCAGTCCCACCCCAGGCATCATGAACGACTGGGTCAACCAGGTATTCTGCGAGGATGCGCTGCTTGGCTTGGCGCGCATCCCGGACGGGTCCATCGACCTGATCCTGACTGACCCGCCGTACAACCTGGGCAAGGACTATGGCAACGCCTCGGACCAGCAAAGCGTCGAGGCCTACCTGGCCTGGACCGAGCAGTGGATCGACGCGGCGGTGCCCAAGCTCAAGCCCAACGGCAGCCTGTACATTTTTCTCACGTGGCGCTTCACGCCCGAGATCTTCGTGATGCTGAAAAAACGCATGACGATGATGAACGAGATCATCTGGGACCGCCGCGTGCCGTCGATGGGCGGCAGCGTGCGCAGCTTCTCGTCGGTGCACGACACGATCGGTTTTTTCGCCAACCGCAAGGATTACTACTTCGACCTGGACGCCGTGCGCATTCCGTATGACGCCGCGACCAAGAAAGCCCGCTCGCGCTCGATCTTCATCGGCGCCAAGTGGCTCGAAGTAGGCTACAACCCGAAGGACGTCTGGAGCGTGTCGCGCCTGCACCGCGAGCATCCGGAGCGCGCCGACCACCCCACGCAAAAGCCCCTCGAGATCATCGAGCGCATGGTCAAGGCCTCGTGCCCGCCGGGCGGGATCGTGCTCGACCCGTTCATGGGCAGCGGCACGACGGCCATCGCCGCCAAGCGCCTGGGGCGCCAGTTCACCGGCTTCGAACTCAACCCCGCGTATTGCGCCATCATCCACGAGCGCCTGGCGGCGCCCGAGGTGCCGCTGACCGGGGCAAAAAAACGCAAGGCGGCCAAGGCCGCCATGGCCACACTCTCCACGGAAGAAACTTCATGACCGACATCGCCAAACTGATCGAGAACACCATCCGCGCCGACGTGCGCGCCGTGGGGGGATACCACGTGCCGGACTCGATCGGCTACGTCAAGCTCGACGCGATGGAAAACCCGTACCAGCTGCCGGACGACCTGCGCACGCAGCTCGGCGCGCGCCTGGCCGATGCGGCCCTGAACCGTTATCCAGTGCCGTCGTACCGCACGCTGAAGGACGCCATCTGCGCCAAGCTGGGCATTCCGGCCGGCTACGACGTCCTGCTCGGCAATGGCTCGGATGAGCTGATCACGATCCTGGCAACCACCATCGCGCGCCAGGAACGCGACGGTTCGAAGCGCGCCGTCGTCATGGCGCCGGTGCCGGCGTTCGTCATGTTTTCGCGCTCGGCGCAGTTTGCCGGCGCCGATTTTGTCGGCGTGCCGATCAAGCCCGACTTTTCGCTGGACCTGCCGGCAATGCTGGCGGCCATTGACGAGCACAAGCCGTCGCTGGTCTTTCTCGCGTACCCGAACAACCCGACCGGCAACCTGTACGACGCGGCCGACATGGAAGCGATCATCAGCGCGCTGGGCGAGCATGGCGTGGTCGTGGTCGATGAAGCCTACCAGCCGTTCGCCAAGGTCAGCTTCATGGACCGCCTGCCGCAGCACCCGAACCTGGTCGTGATGCGCACGTTGTCCAAGCTCGGCCTGGCCGGCATCCGCCTCGGGTACATGGCGGCGGCCGCGCCGCTGCTGGCTGAATTCGAAAAGGTGCGCCCGCCGTACAACGTGAATATCCTGACCCAGGTGGCGGCCGAATTCGCCCTCGAGCACCTGGATGTGCTGGACCGCCAGGCCGAGCTGCTCAATGTCGAGCGCGCCCGCCTGGCCGCGGAACTGGCTGGCCTGCCGGGTGTGGAAGTGTTCCCGTCGGCCGCCAATTTCATCGCGCTGCGCGTGCCCGATGCCGAGCGCGCCTGCAAGCTTCTCCACGGCGAGAAGGTCCTGATCAAAAATTTGAGTAAAATGCACACATTGCTGGCCAACTGCATCCGCGTCACGGTCAGCACGCCGCAAGAGAACGACCAGTTCCTGACCGCCCTGAAGGCTTCCCTGTAATAGCGTCCCGTAGTTACGTACCTTGAAAAGCGCCCGAGCAATGACCCGCACCGCCGACATTACCCGCAATACCAACGAAACGCAGATCCGCGTCTCGATCAACCTGGACGGCACTGGCCGCCAGAAGCTCAACACGGGCGTGCCCTTCCTCGACCATATGCTCGACCAGATCGCGCGGCACGGCATGTTCGACCTCGAAGTCGAAGCCGTGGGCGACCTGCACATCGACGCGCACCACACGGTCGAAGACACCGGCATCACGCTCGGCATGGCCGTGGCCAAGGCCATTGGCGACCGCAAGGGCATCCGCCGCTATGGCCACGCCTACGTGCCGCTGGACGAAGCGCTGTCGCGCGTCGTGATCGACTTCTCGGGCCGTCCGGGCCTGGAAATGCACATCCCGTTCACGCGCGCCATGATCGGCACCTTCGACGTCGACCTGACCGGCGAATTCTTCCGCGGTTTCGTCAACCACGCCGGCGTGACGCTGCACATCGACAACCTGCGCGGCGTGAACGCGCACCACCAGTGCGAAACCGTGTTCAAGGCATTTGGCCGCGCGCTGCGCATGGCCAGCGAGCTCGACGAACGCGCCGCCGGCATCATCCCGTCGACCAAGGGCAGCCTGTAAGGCGAGACGCGACATGGCCAATAAAATTGTTGTGGTCGATGGACTGGGCAACCTGCGCTCGGTCGTCCAGGCGCTGCGCGCCGCCGCGCCCGAAGCCGACGTGCTCGTTTCCAGCTCGGCCGCCGATCTCGATGCAGCCGACCGCATCGTGCTGCCGGGGCAGGGCGCGATGCGCGACTGCATGAGCAGCCTGCGCGAATCGGGCCTCGAAGATGCACTGCTGCGCGCCGCAAAGACGCGCCCGATCATGGGCGTGTGCGTGGGCGAGCAGATGCTGTTCGACGCCAGCGAAGAAAACGGCGGCACGCCGGGCCTGAGCTTGTTGCCGGGCAAGGTCGTGCGCTTTCAGCTCGACGGCAAACTGCAGAACGACGGCTCGCGCTTCAAGGTCCCGCAAATGGGCTGGAACCGCGTGCGCCAGTCGCGCGCCCACCCGCTGTGGGACGGCGTCGACGACAACAGCTATTTTTACTTCGTGCACAGTTATTACGCAGCGCCCGAAAACGCGCATGATGTGATCGGCGAAGCCGATTACGGCGGCCCGTTCTGCTGCGCTGTCGGCCGCGATAATATCGTCGCCACCCAGTTCCATCCGGAGAAAAGTGCGGCAGCCGGCTTGCGCCTGTACCGCAATTTCATTCACTGGAATCCTTGACGCATTTGCGTTAAATTCGTTCTGTTCAACCCCCCGTTAACTCTACCGACAACGACCATGCTGCTGATCCCCGCCATCGACCTGAAAGACGGTCACTGCGTTCGCCTCCAACAAGGCGATATGGAACTCGCCACCGTGTTTTCCGAAGATCCTGCCGAAATGGCGCTGCATTGGCTCAAGCAGGGCGCGCGGCGCCTGCACCTGGTCGACCTGAACGGCGCATTCGCGGGCAAACCGAAGAACGAATCGGCCATCAAGTCGATCCTGCAGATCGTGCAGGAATACGCCGAAGACAATGGTATCGATGAAATCCCGGTCCAGCTGGGCGGCGGCATCCGCGACCTCGACACCATCGAGCGCTACCTGGATGACGGCATCAGCTACATCATCGTCGGCACCGCCGCCGTGAAGAACCCGGGCTTCCTGCACGACGCCTGCGGCGCCTTCCCCGGCCACATCATCGTTGGCCTGGATGCGCGCGACGGCAAGGTCGCCACCGACGGCTGGAGCAAGATGTCGGGCCACGAAGTGATCGACCTGGCCAAGAAATTCGAAGGCTACGGCGTCGAATCGATCGTCTACACCGACATCGGCCGCGACGGCATGATGGGCGGCGTGAACATCGACGCGACCGTCAAGCTGGCGCGCGCGGTGAAGATCCCCGTGATCGCCTCGGGCGGCGTGCACGTGTTGGCCGACGTCGAAGCGCTGTGCGCAGTGCAGGACGAAGGCATCGAGGGCGTGATCTGCGGCCGCTCGATCTACGAAGGCACGCTCGACCTGGCCTCGGCCCAGGATCGCGCCGATGAACTGACCGAAGGCGCTGGCGCCTGATTCCATGCTCGCAAAACGCATCATCCCCTGCCTGGACGTCACCGGCGGCCGGGTCGTCAAGGGCGTCAACTTCAACGAGTTGCGCGACGCCGGCGACCCGGTCGAAATCGCGCGCCGCTATGACGCACAAGGCGCCGACGAAATCACTTTCCTCGACATCACCGCCTCGAGCGATGGCCGCGACCTGATCCTGCCGATCATCGAAGCCGTGGCCTCGACCGTGTTCATTCCCCTCACCGTCGGTGGCGGCGTGCGCAAGGTGGAAGACGTGCGCCGGCTGCTCAACGCCGGCGCCGACAAGGTCAGCATGAACACGTCGGCCGTCACCAACCCGCAACTGGTGTTCGACTGCGCCCACAAGCACGGTTCGCAGTGCATCGTGGTGGCAATCGACGCCAAGCAGATTGCCCCCGGCCGCTGGGAAGTCTTCACCCACGGCGGGCGCAATGCGACGGGGCTGGACGCCGTCGAATGGGCACGCAAGATGGAAAGCCTGGGCGCCGGTGAGCTGCTGCTCACATCGATGGACCGCGACGGCACCAAATCGGGCTTCGACCTGGGCCTGACCCGCGCCGTGTCCGACGCCGTGGGTATCCCCGTGATCGCCTCGGGCGGCGTCGGTGGCCTGGAAGACCTGGCCAACGGCATCCTGCAGGGCCACGCTGATGCCGTGCTGGCGGCCAGCATTTTCCACTATGGGCAGCACACGGTCGGGGAAGCGAAGCGCTTCATGCATGACCGCGGTATCCCGATGCGCCTGGAGTAACGCAATGACAACGAATGCCAAATGGCTCAACAAGGTGCGCTGGGATGAACAGGGCCTGGTGCCCGTCATCGCGCAAGAGGCAACCAGCGGCGACGTGCTGATGTTCGCCTGGATGAACCGCGAAGCGCTCACCCGCACCGTCGAATCGGGCGAAGCCGTGTACTGGAGCCGCTCGCGCAAGAAACTGTGGCACAAGGGCGAAGAGTCCGGCCACATCCAGAAGGTGAGCGAGATCCGCCTGGACTGCGACGAAGACGTCGTTCTGCTCAAGATCGAGCAGGTCGGCGGGATTGCCTGCCATACCGGACGCCACTCGTGCTTCTTCCAGAAGTACGACAACGGCGACTGGCACAGCGTCGAGCCGGTGCTGCAGGACCCCGACACGATTTATTCAAAAGACAAGAAGACCCCATGAGCGTTACCCTGGCCCGCGTCGCGGCCGTGATCGAATCGCGCAAACCCGCCAATGGCGGCGACCCGGCCGCATCGTATGTCGCCAAGCTGTTCGCCAAGGGCGACGACGCCATCCTGAAAAAGATCGGCGAGGAAGCCACCGAACTCGTGATGGCCGCCAAGGACGCCCGCGTCGATGGCGATGCCGCCAAGGTGCTGTACGAATGCGCCGACCTGTGGTTCCACTCGCTGGTGCTGCTGGCCAGGTTCGACCTCACGCCGCAGCAGGTGCTCGACGAGCTGGCGCGGCGCGAAGGCGTGTCGGGGCTGGACGAGAAAGCCGCGCGCACCGACGCCTGAACCTGCCCGCCGGCCCGCGTGCAGGGCTGGCGTGCCAAGCGACCGAACCGGTGTCATAATCAGTCCCTCGTCGTCATGCCGATGTCATGGAGCCTTGGTAGGATGCCCGTGCTCGCTTGCGTGTCATGCAATGTAATCATCTGGAGACCGAATGGATAACTGCATTTTTTGCAAGATCGTTGCCAGGCAGATTCCGGCTGCCATCGTCTATGAAGATGATGACGTGCTGGCGTTCAAGGACATCAATCCGGCAGCGCCCGTGCACTTGCTGGTGATTCCGAAGGTGCACGTGGCCACCTTGTCCGATTGCACCGACGCGCATGCGGCGCTGCTGGGCAAGATGCTGGCGCTGGCGCCGAAACTTGCCGAGCAAAATGGTATTGCGGTCAAGACAGCCGCCGATGGCACGCCAAGTGGCGGTTTCAAGACGCTGATCAATGCCGGTCCGGATGGCGGGCAAGAGGTATATCACCTGCATCTGCACATGTACGGCGGTCCGCGTCCATGGCGCGGGCTGGGGCTGTAGGCAGCGTCTAAGTTTGGGTTAAGTTCGATTGGGAGCAATGGGCTCCCGCATCGCATATACTCGGTGTATATGCAGTTTGCGCATCACTAATTTTTCAGGCGCCAGGCGCCATCAGGAGAACAATATGGGTGGATTGAGTATTTGGCACTGGGTCATCGTGCTGGTGGTCGTGATGTTGATTTTCGGCACCAAGAAGATCAGCAATATGGGTTCCGATCTGGGCAAGGCCGTCAAGGGCTTCAAGGATGGCGTCAAGGGTGACGAAGAGCGCGCTGCCGAAGCAGAAGCTGCCCGTGTCCAGGCAACGCAGCAGGTGGCCGACAAGTCGACCATCGACGTGGAAGCCCGCGACAAGACCCGCCTGTAACCCGGCGTCCTCATGATCGATCTTGGACTGTCGAAAATCGCGATCATCGGCGTTGTCGCGCTGATCGTGATCGGGCCGCAAAAGCTGCCCAAGGTGGCGCGCATGGCTGGCACGCTCTATGGGCGTGCCCAGCGTTACCTGCATGACATCAAGTCCGAGGTCAGCCGTGAAATCGAACTCGACGAACTGCGCAACCTGCACAAGGAAGTGCAGGACCGTGCGCAGTCGTTCAAGAACGACGTCGAATCAGCGACGAGCGAATTCGGCTCGTCCGTGACCAGCCACGTCGACGAAGTCGAGGCATTGTGGGACGAGCGCGGCTCGCATGAAAGCGCGCATGTCATCACGCCCACCGTGGCCGACATTGACCGCAAGGCCAAGGACTTCCGCCGCAAGAAGCTGGTGCGCACGTCCAGCGTGCCGGCCTGGTACAAGAACCGCCATGGCACCAAGCGCCATGTGATGTCGGGCGCGGCCCGCGTGCGCAAGTACCGTCCCGGTGCCGGCACGAATTCCACTTCCTCTTTTTTCTGATCGCCTAGCTGATGACTGAACAAGCCGCCGGCGAAGATACCTTCATCTCGCACCTCGTCGAGCTGCGTGACCGCCTGGTCAAGGCCTCGATCGGCATTGCGATCGTGTGCGCCGCGCTGATGGCGTGGCCTGGCCCGTCCCACATCTACGACCTGATCGCCGCACCGATGATCGCGTCGCTGCCGCCAGGCTCGACCATGATTGCCACCGGCGTGATTTCGCCGTTCCTCGTGCCGATGAAGGTCACGCTGCTGCTGTCCTTCATCCTGGCGCTGCCCTGGGTGTTCTATCAGGCCTGGGCCTTCATCGCGCCGGGCTTGTACGCCCACGAAAAACGCCTCGTGATGCCGCTCGTGATTTCGTCGTCGCTGCTGTTTATCGGCGGCGTGGCGTTCTGTTACTTCTTCGTGTTTGGCCGTGTGTTCCACTTCATCAGCGCGTTTGCGCCGACGTCGATCGCCGTCACACCGGATATTGAAAACTACCTCGATTTCGTGATGTCGATGTGCCTGGCGTTCGGCGCCTCGTTCGAAGTGCCGGTGGTCGTCGTGATCCTGGTGCGCATGGGCATCGTGCCGATCGAGAAGCTGCGCGAAGTGCGCTCGTATGTCATCGTCGGCGCGTTCGTCATCTCGGCGATCGTGACGCCGCCGGACGTGGTCAGCCAGCTGGCGCTGGCCATTCCAATGTGCCTGCTCTACGAGCTGGGCCTGATGGTCGCACCGATGTTCGCCCGCGCCACGCGCGCACCCGAAGAAACGGCGTAACAAACGCCTCGTTTCGATACGGGGGCGGCCCCTTGAGGCGCCGCCCCCTTCTCCCAATTACTGCATCAATTCCGAAATCATCTTGACCGGCGCATTGCCGTAGCTCAGGAACTGGTCGTGGAACGCCTTCAGGTTGAAACGCTCACCCAGCTGCGCCTTGCGGCGTTCGCGCAGTTCCATGATCTGCTCGTAGCCGCTGTAGTAGCTGGTCAGCTGGACCGACGTCAGCGTGGCGCGGCGCCACTTTTCATCGGCTTCCTGGCGCGTCTGGAAGGCCTGGCGCGTCAGCAGGTCGATTGCCTGCGCCTGGTTCATGCCGTTCACGTGCACGCTGTAGTCGAGGATGGTGTTGGTCACGCTGCGCAGGTTCCACTTCGAGTACATCAGCCACATCTCGGGCGCGTTGTCACCATAGCCCGATTCGAGCATCATGCGCTCGCCGTAGACCGCCCAGCCTTCCACCATCGCGCCATTGCCGAACAGTGACTTGATCAGCGACGGCGAGCGGTTCGCGTGCACCAGCTGCGCGTAGTGGCCCGGAATCGCTTCGTGGATGTTCAAAATCTGCAGGATCCATTCGTTGTACTCGCGCAGGCTGCTCTCGGCCTGGGCATCCGTCAGGCTGTCCATTGGCGTGACGTTGTAGTACGTCTTGTCCTTCGAGCGGTACGGACCCGGTGCGTCGATGCTGGCGCCGGCCACGCCGCGCTGGTACATCGGCGTTTCGCGCACTTCGAGTGGTTTGCTCGGGTCGAGCGTCAGCAGGTCATGCTTGATGACCCAGTCCTGCAGCAGCGGGATCTGGCGCCGGATCTCGGTGAAGAAGTCCTGGCGCTTGACGTGACGGGCGGACAGCTTGTCGATCATCATGCCGATCTTCTGGAAGCGCTCCGCTGGCTTGGCCACGCCGGCCATGTAGCGCGGCCAGAGTTCGTCCGAGATCTTGTCCATGTGCGTGAGCAGCTCTTCGCGCGTGGCCAGGGCCTTGCGGTAGGTCTGCTCGGCGCTGCTGGACGACTGGATGTCGAGCGCGAACTTCTGCTCGTACAGCGCCTTGCCGATGCGGAACGGACGGGCCTGGCCATTGGCGGCCTGGCGCTTTTCCATGTCGCTCAAGAAGTCGACGTAGCCCAGCACCGCAGTACCGGCGTTGGCGATGCGCTGCGCGAAGATGGTCTTTTCCTGCGTGGTCAGGATCGATTCCTGGGCCGCCTTGCCCAGGTCGGCCAGCACCGCGAGCGTGCCCGGCGCCTGGCTGATCGCCAGCTGGGTGTGCTCGCGCGTCGGCGTCTTGATCGACGCCTGCGCGGCCGCGTAATAGGCCGGCACGTCGGTCAGGCGCTTGAGGATCGTGCGCAGGCGCTGTGGCTTGGCTGCGTAATCGGTATTAAGGATCAGGTCGAGCGGCGCGGCGATGTTGTAGGCCGACGGGTTCCACTCGAACTCGCGCCAGGTGGTCAACGCCCAGCGGTCTTTTTCCAGCTTGTTGAGCAAGAGGGCCAGGTCGGTGCGGTAGCGCGGCGAGAGCTGCTTCGGATCGAGCTTGCCGAATTTTTCCAGCCACTCGTTGGCAAAGGCCAGCTGCCTGGCGCGGGTGGCAGGGTCGGGCAGCGTCAGGTTCGCGGCCTGGTCGAATTTGCCGACATAGATGCCGCCTTCCGGGTCGACGCGCCACAGCGCGGTCAGGTACTGCATGCTCAGCGTGGACATGCGGCGATCGAGGCGGCCTTCGCTGGCTTTCGCTGGGGCGGCGCTGTCGCTGGCGCTCTTGCTGGAGGCAGCGGCGGTCGCGCCAATGGCGGCGGCGCCGACGACGGCCTTCTTGGCCTTGGTCGACTTCTTGACGACCTTTGTCGACTTGGCCTTGCTCTTGGCTGGCTTGGTGGCGGCGCTGGCCGGCGCCAGTGCGAAGCAGGCCAGCAAGGCTGCCAGCGCGATTTTCGTTTTTATCATCGTATTCGGCCCTGTAACAAGTGTGAATTCGTGATCCGCAACGGCGCGAATCGCGTGCAGGTTAGCACCAAACCCGCCGTTTGCGGACGGTTGAAACATTCCGACACGAACGGGACAAAGTGCAATATTACTGTTCTACGAAGGCAGCGCTACCTGCCCAGTCCCGTGCGCAGCATGTCGAGCATATCCGCTGGCGACATGCGCGCAGCCATCTCGGTGCCTTCCAGCAGGCTGTCGGCCAGGTCGCGCTTGTGACGGTGCAGGTCGACGATGCCTTCTTCGATCGTGCCGCGCGCGACCAGCCGGTAGATCGTCACCGGCCGCTGCTGCCCCATCCGATGCGCGCGGTCCGAGGCCTGGTCTTCCACCGCCGGGTTCCACCACGGGTCCATGTGGATCACGTAGTCGGCCGCCGTCAGGTTGATGCCCACGCCGCCCGCCTTCAGGCTGATCAGGAACATGTCGCCGTCGCCGGCCTGGAACGCGTCGACCCGCTTTTTGCGTTCCTGCATCGGCGTGGACCCGTCGAGGTACTGGTAGCGCACGCCCTGGGCGTCGAGATATTGGCGGATCAGGCTCAGGTGGTCGACGAACTGGCTGAACACCAGCACCTTGTGGCGGTTCTCGATCAGGTCGGCCGTGAGCCGCGCGAACGCGGCCAGCTTGCTGCTGATGATGCCGGCGCCGGGCGCGACCAGCTCGGGATTGCAGCAGGCGCGGCGCAGCCGCATCATCTCGGCCAGGATCTCGATCGACTTCTGGCCTTCCGGTGCCTCCAGCGCAGCCAGCTTGTCGAGCGCCTGGCGCCGCAGCGATTCGTACAGCGCGCTTTCCTCGGCGCTCAGTTCGACCGGGATCACGATCTCGGTGCGCGGCGGCAGTTCGGCCAGCACCTGCGCCTTGGTGCGGCGCAGGATGAACGGTGCGGTCAGGCGCCGCAGGCGCGCGCGGGCGGCGACTTCGGCCCGCCGGTCCTTTACTTTCTCGGACTGGGCTTTTTCAATGGGGCCGGCAAAGCGCAGCTGGAACTGTTCGGCGCTGCCTAACAGACCCGGATTGATGAAGCGGAACAGGTTCCACAATTCGCCCAGGTGGTTTTCCAGCGGCGTACCGGTGGCCGCCATCCGGAAGTCGCCCTGCAGCGCCATCACGGCCTGCGAGCGCTTGGTGTGCATGTTCTTGATCGCCTGCGCTTCGTCCAGCACGATGCTGTGCCAGCGGCGGCCCTTGAAGCGCGCCGCCTCTTGCTGCAGCAGGCCGTAGCTGACGATGACGACGTCGAACGGCCCCGCGTCGTCCACGGTCGCGGCGCGCTCGCCGGGCCCGAACAGTTTCAGGTTCAGTGTCGGCGCAAAGCGCGCCGCTTCGTCGATCCAGTTCAGGCACACGGTCGTCGGCGCCACCACCAGCGCCGGGCCGTCCTTGGCGCGTGTGAGCAGCAGCGCCAGCGCCTGCAGCGTTTTACCCAGGCCCATATCGTCGGCCAGGCAAGCGCCCACGCCCCAGTGGGCCAGACGCGCCAGCCACTCGAAGCCGTCGACTTGATAGTCACGTAACTCGGCCTGCAAGGTGGACGGCAGCGTGGGCGTGAAGGCGGCGCTGTCGGCCATGCGCACCAGGTGCGCTTGCCAGGCCTTGTCCGCATCGACGCTGCCGGCATCATGCGCCAATTCACCCAGCGCGAAGCTGGCCAGCGCGTGGGTGCGGATGCCGTCGCCATGCAGTTCGCCATACGCGCCCAGTTCCATCAGGCGCCGGTGCAGTTCGTCCGACAGCGCCAGGTAATCGTTCTCGCCCAGCGCGACAAAGCGGCTGCCGCTCTCGCGCAGCTTTTCCAGCAGCGTGCGCAGGCTCATCACGCGGCCTTCGTCAATGACGATGTCGCCGCTGGCGGCGAACCAGTCGCGCTCGCGCCGGATCTGGACCCGCACCGATTTGGATGTCGCTTTTTTGGTGACGCGGAACGATTCGCCTTCGGGCCAGGCCACGACGATCGAGGCAGGGTCCAGTGCCCTGAGTTCTTCGACCAGTTCGAGTGCCAGCATCGGTTGCCCGAGCAGCCATTCGCCGTGTTCCTGCTCGCCCTGTTCGAGCACGACGCAGGCGCCGACGAGCTGGCGTTCGGCCTCGCGCTCGGCGTTCATGTCGCGCTGCGCTTCGGTGCGGATGCCGTCGACATCGGCGATCACGCTGGCCGCGCCTTCACCGGGGCCGTAGTAGGCGCCGCCGGACAGCGGGCGCACGAGCAACTGCATGCGCAAGCCCTGCTGGTAGGGCCGCAGGTGAATGTGCATGCGCGCGTCGGCCGGCACGGTCTCGATGTCGGCGCTGCTCGCACCGATGTCCGACTGCACGGTGACGCTGGACGCCACCGCGCCGATGGCGCGCAGCACGCGCCGCTCGGCCGACAGCGGCACGTCCAGCCCGGCGCCGACGATGGCGGCGATGCGGCGGTGTTCGTCGTTGATGCGCACCAGGCGCAGGCGCGTGGGCGTCTCGAGCGTGATGACCACGTCGCCATCCTCGTTGTCGATCGGCGGCTGCAGCGCGATCGACACCTTGTCGCCCTGTTTTTTCACCAGCAGTTCCGGCTCGCCCGGCAGCAGTTCGACGCGCGTGCCGGGTGACGCCATCCAGAACAGCAGCGGATGGCCGACCAGGGCGGCCAGCGCCTTGTGCACTTCGAGTTCGAAGCGGATGCCGCTGCCGGCGTAGTAACGGCGCCCGGCAATCGCATTGATCGCCTGCAGGTCCTGCGCGGTGAGGAACTCGAGCTGCGCGCCTTCTTCGGCCAGGCGTTTCAGGCCCAGCGCGCGGCCGCGGCTCCAGGCGCCTTGCGCATCGCGCTTCTGCTCGCGCGGCTCGATTTCCTGCACGCCCAGATGCGGGTCATGGCGGATCAGCCAGACCAGACGCGACTCCTTGACCTGCTCCACCGTGAGGGCAGGCTGCAGATTGATCAGCGCATTGAGCTGGCGCTCCCACGGCTCTTCGCGCGTGAACCAGAGCGCCATGTCGGGCAAGCGGTGGCGCTGGCGCAGTTCGCCCGCGCGCGCCTCGTGAACCAGATAGCCCGCTTGACCCATCTGCGCCAGCACGCCGGCCAGTTGGGCCGACCACAGGTCGAACCCGGCCAGTTCGGATTGGGCGAGCATGTCTTCCAGCCGCGCCCGCTGGCTGTTCAAGGCGGGCAGCGCCAGCCAGTAGTGGATCAGCGCGCGAAACACGGTCGGCTCCAGCGACAGTTCCCAGCTGCGGGTGGCGAACAGGCTGGCGTCGACGGTGCCGCGCCGGATTTCGTGCAGCATGCCGAGCTGGAACCAGACTGCGTTGTCGGGCCGCTGCACGGCGCGTGTTTCGATCTCGAGCCAGGCGTCGGCCAGCTTGCGGTGCGCCGGTTCGCTGCTGCGCAGCAGGGCAGCCACCGCGATGTGCGCGCAATGGCCGCCAAAGGTGGCCTTGCGCTTGCCGGTCTCGCGCCGCAGCTGCTTCAGGGCCGCTTCGACGCCCGCCAGGCCGCCGTCCACATCGTCGCGCAGCAGTTGCACGACGCTGCGCAGGAACAGGCCCGGTGAATCGGTCATGTCGGCCACCAGATCAAGCGCATCGTCCAGGCGCCCGCACAGGATGTAGTGCTCGCCCAGCGCGCGGCGCAGCAGGCTTTCCGGGCTGCTGCGCGTGATGTAACCCTCGGCGCAGGCGCGTACTGCCGGGGCCAGCGCCGGCTCGCTGCGCACATGCACGACCAGGACGTGCAGCACGGTCTCAAGCAGGCGCGGATGGATGCGCTCGATCAGCGCCGGCGTAAACGGGCGCGCGCAGACGTCGACCAGCGGATGCAGGTAGCTCGCTTCATGGCACGCCAGGCAGGCGTCGAGCAGCGGCGTGACCACGTCGATGTCTTGCCGCGTCAGTAGCGCGATGCGCAGCAGGGCCAGGCCCTGGCGGTAACTTCGCAGCATCAGGTGGCCCTGCCAGTCGCGGCGCACGGTCGACACCGCGCCATACGCGCCCGCCACGACGTCGAACAGGCCGCTGTCCAAGGCAACGTCGAGCACGAACCAGCTGGCCGCCGGTGTCAGTGCCAGTCCGCGTTCGTTGGCGTCGACCAGCAGGCCTTCGCCTTTCAGGCGCGCCAGTTCGTCGGCCCACTGCGCGGCCGGCAAAGGGGCATTCAGCGCCCGCATGTGCTCAAGAATGCGCTGGCGGCCCATCGGCTCGCCGGCGATCGCCAGCAGCGTCAGGATCGCGTGTTCTTCGGCGCTGCAGGCAGCCAGCTGCGCCCGCACGTCTTCAAGCAGTGGGGCACCGTTCATGCGTCGAGATTCTCGATCTCGATGGCGGGCAGGTCGGCCGGCACGGCAATGCCGAACACGCGCAGGTAGAAATACAGCTCGGCTTCGAGCGTGCGCACTACGCTGTCGGCCTTGCGGAAGCCATGGCCTTCGCCTTCGAGCGTCAGGTAGGCCACCGGCAGCTTTTGCGCGCGCAGTGCGTCGACCATGCTTTCGGACTGCTGCGGCGGCACGACCTTGTCGTCCAGGCCCTGGAAGAAGATCATCGGGCTGCGCAACTTGTCGCTGTGGTGGATTGGCGAGCGTTCGCGGTACACGGCCTGGGCGCGCTCGGGCGGCGCGGTCAGGTAAGCGTTGTAGCGCGACTCGAACTTGTGCGAATCCGCATCCAGCCCGGCCAGGTCGGACACGCCGTAATAACTGGCGCCGGCCTTGAACACGTCGTGGAAGGCGAGCGCCGACAGCACCGTCAGGCCGCCGGCGCTGCTGCCGCGAATCAGCAGACGCTCGGGGTCGACCGCCCCGATGGCCGCCAGGTGGCGTGCACCGGCCACGCAATCCTCGACATCGACCACGCCCCACTGGTGCTGGAGCAGGTTGCGGTACTCGCGCCCGAAGCCCGTGCTGCCGCCGTAGTTCACGTCCAGCACCGCGAAACCGCGGCTGGTCCAGTATTGGGTAGAGAGCTTGAGCGTGCTGGTCGCCATGCTGGTCGGGCCGCCGTGGCCGATCACGATCAGCGGTGGCAGCTCGTCCGGCAGCGGCGCGTAATCCGGATTGGCCGGCGCATAGTAGAACGCGTACGCGGTGCGGCCGTTGGCGCTTGGATAACTGATCGCCAGCGGCACGGCCAGGTACGACGTGGCCGGCAGCTGCGGAATCGAGTGCGCCAGCACTTCGAGCGGCGCGCCGGCCAGGTCGATGCGGGCCAGTTCGGGCGCGATGGTCGGCGCGCCGCCCAGCAGCGTGACGATGTCGCCGCTGATTTTCACGTCGCGGATGTCTTCATATGGCGTTTCCAGCGGTATCAAGCTGCCGTCGTGGGTGGAGACGATGCCCAGGTGGCTCACGCCCGCCTCGATATACGCGCAGACGATCTGTTCTTCCGAGCGGAAGGCATACTGCGAACCGCCGAAGTTCCACTGCGGGACACCGAATTCGGCCGCGCGTTCGCACAGGGCGTGGATAGCGTCAGCGGCGTAACGATACAGATTCCACCAGCCGCTGCGATCGGACACGAAGTGCAGCACGCCGCCAGGTGACCATTCGGGCTGGCAGATCGCTTCATCCGCCCCGCCGGCGATCAGGCGCCGGTTGACGATCGCGCCGTCGGCGGCCACATCGCCCAGCCACAGCGCGGTGCCTTCCCACGGCATGTGCGGCAGCTCCCAGCACAGCCAGGCCAGCTGGCGCCCATCGGGCGACAGGCGCGGCGCGGCGTAGAAGTCGCTGCCTTCGACCAGCACGGTCTCGGCGCCGTCAAAGCCCACTGCGCACAGCGTGTTGACCGGGTAAGTCGCGCCCAGCGAATGGTCTTCGCGCACCGCCACCAGGCGACGTCGCCCGGCGTCGAGCACGAAGTCGGCGAAGCGGTGGCCGGTGTCGGCAGCCGTGATGGCGACCGGCTGGCCATCGTTCTCGACCCGGTACAGGCGATTGTCCGCATGGTGCGAGAACCAGGCGCCGCCACCGCTCAGCAGGTACGCGCCGCCACCGTATTCATGCACGCGGCTGCGCACGTTGAACGGGGCCGGCGTCAGCTCGCGCGTGCCGTCGGCGTCGTGCACCATCAGCGTCATGCGCCCGCCTTCGCTGGTGCGCCCCTCGAGCCAGCCGATGGCGGCGCCGTCGGGCATCGGCTGCGCCAGTGGCACGGCGCCAGCAGCAACGACGGCAGCAGTGATCGGGGAAGTCCAGGCGCCGCATGGCGTGGCTTGTTTGCTGGTGGCAACGGTCATAGAGGGGCTTTTTCGAAGGGTGGACGAGCATTATAGTGCGCCCCCAAGAATGCGATAATAGGCGTCTGCCTATCAAACCGATGCCTCCCATGCCACAATTTGCCCCGCTCCAGAACGACACCTTCCTGCGTGCGCTGCTGCGCCAGCCGACCGACTACACCCCGGTATGGCTGATGCGCCAGGCGGGCCGCTACCTGCCGGAATACCGCGCTACCCGCGCGCGCGCCGGTTCGTTCCTGGGCCTGGCAAAAAATCCCGATTACGCCACCGAAGTCACGCTGCAGCCGCTCGACCGCTTCCCGCTGGACGCGTCGATCCTGTTCTCGGACATCCTGACCGTGCCGGACGCGATGGGCCTGGGCCTGTATTTCGCCGATGGTGAGGGTCCGAAGTTCGAGCGTCCGCTGCGCACCGAAGAGCAAGTCCACGCGCTGGAAGTGCCCGACATGGCTTCGCTCGACTACGTGTTCAAGGCCGTCACGCAAATCCGCGGCGCCATCAATGGCCGCGTGCCGCTGATCGGCTTCTCGGGCAGCCCGTGGACGCTGGCCTGCTACATGGTCGAAGGCGCCGGTTCGCGCGAGTTCCATACGGTCAAGAAGATGCTGTACAGCCGGCCGGACCTGATGCACCGCATCCTCGACATCAATGCCAAGGCCGTCACCGCGTACCTGAACGCGCAGATCGACGCCGGCGCGCAAGCTGTGATGATCTTCGACTCGTGGGGCGGAGCGCTGGCCGATGGCGCCTACCAGACCTTCTCGCTGCAATACATGCAGCAGATCCTGGCCGGCCTGCAGCGCGAAAAGGATGGCGTGCGCATCCCGGCCGTCGTATTCACCAAGGGCGGCGGCATCTGGCTCGACCAGATGGCGGACATCGGCGCCGATGCGCTGGGCCTGGACTGGACCGTGAATCTGGGCACGGCCCGCGCGCTGGTCGGCGACCGTGTGGCACTGCAGGGCAACCTCGACCCGGCCATCCTGTTTGCCGCGCCGGAGCAGATCGCAGCGGAAGTCGAGCGCTCGCTGACGGCCTATGGCACGCCGTCAAATGGCCACGGCCACGTGTTCAACCTCGGCCATGGCATCTCGCAATTTACCCCGCCGGAATCGGTCACCGCGATGGTCGAAGCAGTGCACAGCTTCAGCCGCAAGCAACGCGCCCAGTAATCTTGTTCGCGGCTTGCACTCGTTTCGCGAGAGCACGATTGCAAGCCGACACCATCACTTGTTCACAACTTCTGCAAATCCGATAAACCTTCCTGTGGACATCTCGGCTTTTCGTGTTTACCCGTAAGTCAATGATTCATAAGTATATTTTCCTGACGTTATGCGATCTGGCTGTCTTGCCCATGAACGTTGTTCAAGGGAATTCGCCGAGATTCGGGGCCTTGTTCACAAAGTTATCAACAGGCGCTGCCATCGTGGGGAAAAGTACTTGGTTTACCGGGACTTAGAGTGAAACTTCATGTATTGCCTTAACTGTATGACGCGACGCAGCGAGTTTTCCACGGAAAATTGCAGAGTTATGCACAAGCAGCCGAATGTGGTCAAGGTTGTAAACAGGTTTTTGGACGGTTTTTCAAGTCATTGATTACAAAGACTAAAATTGTCTTGAATTGAGGAATTATCGTTCCGGACTTGATCTAACGTAAACCTTTGATGGGGTCAAGTCCCCGACTATTCACAAAGTTCTCCACAGATTTGCACAGGGCCCAGATTGTCAATCAGCAACCAAGCACCGGTCACACCGCACTGCTTCCTCGAAGTCGTGATCGATACGCCGCTCAACAGCAGTTTCGACTACCGCTGGCCGTGCCAGCCGGGAGACGAACCGCTGCCCGGCCAGCTGGCGCTGGTGTCGTTTGCGCGGCGCGAGGTGATGGCCCTGATCGTCGCGGTCAAGTCCACCAGCGATGTGCCCCCGGAAAAACTCAAGGATGCGCTGGCCGTGCGGGGCGAACTGGCGCCGCTGTCCGGGCGCTGGCTGGCGCTGGCGCGGTTCGCTGCCGAGTACTACCAGCGCCCGCTCGGCGAAGTCGCGTTGCCCGGCCTGCCGAAGAACCTGCGGGTGCCCAAAACAGTGGCACTGGGGCGCGCGCTGAAAAAACTGGCCAAGCTCGACGCCGGGCAGGACGCGACCGCAGTGGGCATGCCCGTGCTGAACACGGCGCAGCAGGAGGCGGCCGACGCGATCGGCGGCGCCACCGGATTCAACCCGTTCCTGTTATGGGGCGTGACTGGCAGCGGCAAGACCGAGGTCTATCTGCAAGCCTGCGCCCAAGTGCTGGCGCGCGATCCGCAGGCGCAAATCCTGATCATGGTCCCCGAGATCAACCTCACACCGCAGCTCGAAGGCAATATCCGGGCGCGCTTCCCGGGCATGATGCTCGCCACGCTGCACAGCAGCCTGTCCGAAGGCGAGCGCATGCTGCACTGGCTGGCCGCGCACCTGGGCCAGGCGCGCATCGTGCTGGGCACGCGGCTTTCGCTGCTGGCGTCGCTGCCGCACTTGCAGCTGATCGTGATCGACGAAGAGCACGACCCGTCGTACAAGCAGCAGGAAGGCTTGCGCTATTCGGCGCGCGACCTGGCCGTCTGGCGCGCGCACCAGCTGGGCATTCCGATCGTGCTGGGCTCGGCCACGCCATCGCTCGAATCGTGGCACCACGCGCGCTCGGGGCGCTATAAACGGCTCGACCTGCGCGAGCGCGCCGTGCAGGACGCGGTGCTGCCGCGCGTGCGCCTGATCGACATGGAGCGCGACCGCGGGCGCGACGGCTTGACCGCCGAGATGATCGCCGCGCTGCGCCTGCGCCTGGAGCGCGGTGAGCAGTCACTGCTGTTTCTGAACCGGCGCGGCTATGCCCCCGTGATTTCCTGCGACGCCTGTGGCTGGATCAGCGACTGCACGCGCTGCACCGCCTTCATGGTGCTGCACAAGCCCGAGAACCGGCTGCGTTGCCACCACTGCAGCCTGGAACTGCGCATCCCGCGTTCGTGCCCGACCTGCGGCAACGTCGATATCCAGCCGCTGGGCCGGGGCACGCAGCGCGTCGAAGAAGGCTTGCGGGCGATGTTCCCCGAGGCGCGCATCCTGCGCATCGATGCCGACTCCACGCGCCTGAAAGGCAGCGCGCAGGCGGCGTTCGACAGCGTGCACCGGGGCGAAGTCGATATCCTGATCGGCACCCAGATGGTCGCCAAGGGGCACGACTTCAAGAAGCTCACGCTGGTGGGCATCCTGAACCCGGATACGGCACTGTTCTCGCAGGACTACCGCGCCAGCGAGCGCCTGTTCGCGCAGTTGATGCAGGTGGCCGGGCGGGCGGGGCGCGCCGGGGCGCCGTCCGAGGTGCTGGTGCAGACGCGTTATGTGCAGCATCCGCTGTACGGCGCGGTGATGCGCCACGACTACGAGCGCTTTGCCGGCCAGTTGCTGGATGAACGGCGCGAAGCGGGCCTGCCGCCGTACATGTACCAGGCCTTGCTGCGGGCCGAGGCGCGCGAGCTGCCGATCGCGATTGCGTTTCTGGAAAGCGCGCGCGACTGCCTGGCGCACGACGGGATCCTGATCAACGACCCGATCCCGATGACGATGACGCGGGTGCACAATATGGACCGCGCCCAGCTGCTGGTGGAGTCCAGCTCGCGCCCGGCCTTGCAGGCCTTCCTGCGCGAGTGGATGGAAGCGCTGCGGGCCATGAAGGCCCGCGTGAAGTGGTCGCTCGAAGTCGACCCGCTCGATATTTAAGCTGCGCTGGCAGCCTTGCGCGCCACCTGGCGACGACGGTTTGCGTAGCCCATCATGGCCAGGCCTGCGCCCAGCAGCAGGCCGCTGGCCGGCTCAGGCACTTCACCGCCGACCGTTTCCACACCAAACGTGAGCGTGCCGAAGTTCCAGATGCCATCGATGCCAGCGAAGTCATCGAAGTCTTCATAGAATTCCAGGCGCAGGATGCCGTCGGCGCCAACCGCGAAATCCAGGTCAAGGTCGACCAGATCGGCAAAACCGGCGTAGGTTGCGGTACCAGGGATGCTATCGCCGAAACCCGGATTGAAGACAACGCCGTCGAAGCCGTCCGAGTCAGTGAACGCCAGGCCGATTTCGGACAGCCAGCTCGGCGAGAACGCCGTCAGGTTCAGCGAGTAGGCGACGCTGGTGATGACCGCATTGGCGCCGACGTTATAAGCCAATACTGTATTGCCGGAATCGCCGATTCCACCCTGGCTCGTGACCCCAGCAACATTGACAACCAGCGGCGCGGCGAACACGGACGAGCAAGCGAACAGCGACAGGCTAACAAGCAGTTTGTTGAAGGAAGCAAGTGACATGGGATCTCCTTGGTGGGTGAATCCGAAGGGATAGCAAGTATCGTGCCGTATTTACAGATCATCGTAGGCGGTTGATTCTTATGCGTAAAATTTCCGAAATTAATGTTTTAACTTGCAGTATGTAATATTTATCGACATACACTCAGCATGGATGCGAAAAACCCTGGTGCCCGATGGCATCCTGAATGGGTTCGTGCTGCCCCCAACGGCGTGAAATAGCGTATCGTTTTGCCTGTCAACAGCGAAAGAGCACCATGAAACAACTGAATGTGGATGTCGCCGTCATCGGCACGGGCACCGCCGGCATGACCGCTTATCGCGCCGCCAGGGCGCAGGGCGCACGCACCGTGGTCATCGAGGGCGCGCACTACGGCACCACCTGCGCCCGGGTCGGCTGCATGCCGAGCAAGCTCCTGATCGCCGCGGCAGAGGCGGCGCATGCGCTGCACACGTCCGGTCCGTTCGGCGTGCATGCCGGTGAGGTGCGGATCGATGGCCCGGCAGTGATGGCGCGTGTCCAGCGCGAACGCGATCGCTTCGTCGGCTTCGTGCTCGAGGCCGTGGAAGCCATCCCCGTCCATGACCGCCTGCAGGGCCACGCGCGCTTTACCGGCCCTTGCACGCTGCAGGTCGACGACCATACCGAGATCCACGCCGGGCGCGTCGTCATCGCCACCGGCTCGACACCGCTGCGCCTGCCGCAGCTCGAGAACGTCGGCCCCGGCATCGTTACCAGCGACGACGTGTTCTACTGGAACGACCTGCCGGCCTCAGTGGCCGTGATCGGCACCGGCGTGATCGGCCTCGAACTGGGCCAGGCCCTGAGCCGTCTTGGCGTGCGCGTGCGTTTCTACGCGCGCGGCGGTTCCATCGCCAACATCAGCGACCCCGAAGTGCTGCGCTGCGCTGCGCGCGTGCTGGGCGAGGAAGTCGACATCGCGTTCCAGAGCGAGATCGTGAAAGCAGTGCAGGATGGCGAGGAGGTGGTCCTGCATGTGCGCGATGCGCTGGGCAAGGAAAGCAGCGAGCGCTTCCAGTATGTGCTGATGGCGGCCGGGCGCACGCCGAACGTGCATGACCTGGGCCTCGAACTGACCGGCCTGGAGCGGGGCGCCGACGGCATCCCGACCTTTGACGCGCGCACGATGCAGTGCGGCGGCAGCCAGATCTTCATCGCGGGCGACGCCAACAACGAGCGTCCGCTGTTGCACGATGCGGCCGACCACGGCAAGATCGCCGGCGACAATGCGGGCCGCTACCCCGACGTGCGCCCGGGCCTGCGCCGCACGCCGATCGCGGTGGCCTTCACCGAGCCGAATATCGCCACGCTGGGCAAGAGCTATCGGGCCCTGTCCGCAAGCGGCCAACCCAAGTTCGCCGTGGGCAGCATGTCGTTCGAGAACCAGGGGCGCAGCCGCGTCATGCTGCAGAACAAGGGGATGCTGCGGGTGTATGCGGAGTATGGCTCGCGCCTGTTCCTGGGCGCCGAGATGATCGCGCCGCGCGCCGAACACCTGGCCCACCTGCTGTCATGGGCATGCCAGATGCGCATGACGGTCGACCAGATGCTGGAGATGCCGTTCTATCACCCGGTCATCGAAGAAGGCGTACGCACCGCGCTGCGCGACCTGGCGACCAACCTGTCGCAGGGCGAGAGCAGCACCCACACGGGCGAGACCGAACCGGGCCTCTGAACCGTGCAGCTGGCTCAGTCGATCAGTTGAGCAGGGTGGTGGCCAGCTTGCCCTGGCCGGCCAGCTGGCGCAGGACCCGCACGGTGTCGATGTCGGCTTCTTCGTACGCCGACTTCTTGAATTCGTCGTACATCGCATTGGCCTGGTCGACGTGTTCGCCCATGCCGTCGTCGTAGCAGAAGCGCACCAGCAGCATGGCGCTGGTCGGCGCCTCGATCACCATGCGCAGCGTCGAGGCGGCGATGTCGCCCTGGGCCGGCACGTCGTAGTGCACTTCCTGCAGTGGGGTCAAGGTGACCTTGTCCTCGATCACCAGCGGACCGAAGGTCAGGCGGCGGCGCATGATGCCGGCGTCGCGCTCGAGGATGTCGCAGGCGTCCAGGTGCGGAATGAACAGTTTTGGCTGCTCGGCGCGCAGCACCAGGCCGTGCCACAACTGCTCGCGGGTGAGCGTGTCGAGCAGCGGGTTCATCGGATCGTTGATTTCGACGAGATGTTCGAATTTCATGTGGCAGATTTCCAGAAAAAATAGGGCTGCAGCGGCGCGTCTGGCGTCTCGCTGGCAAAGGTCGCATGGTACCCGATCCCGGTCTGCCTCGCAGGACCATGCAGGGAAGCAAGCGCGCAACGGCGGCCTGTTGCAATCCGACCTTGGCTGCCGCGCGCCATCGCCCGCTGCGCCCGCCAGATTGTTACAATCGCTCTCTGTCCCACCGAAAACTTCCCCATGTCAAACGCACCAAAGTTCGGCCTGAACGGGCCGCAGAGCGAAGCCGCGCTGTATCTGGACGGCCCTTGCCTGGTGCTCGCTGGCGCCGGGTCCGGCAAGACGCGCGTGATCACGCAAAAGATCGCCTACATGATCGAGCACTGCGGCTACGATCCACGCACCATTGCCGCCCTGACCTTTACCAACAAGGCGGCGCTCGAGATGCAGGAGCGCATTGCCAAGCTGCTCAAGCAGCCGAAGCAGGCCAAGCAGCTGACCGTGTCGACCTTCCACTCGCTGGGCGTGCGCATCCTGCGCCAGGAAGCAGCCGGGGTGGGGCTGAAGGACAAGTTTTCGATCATGGACAGCGACGACTGCTACACGATCGTGTCCGACCTGGCGCTGAGCACCGATAAACAGGAAATCCGCCGCATCCAGAACACGATTTCGCTGTGGAAGAACGGCCTGGTCGACCCGGAAGACGCGATCAAGGCCGCGCGCGACGAAGACGAAGCCCAGGCCGGGCGCGTCTACCGCAGCTATGTGGCGACGCTGCAGGCCTATCAGGCGGTCGACTTCGACGACCTGATCCGGCTGCCGGTGGAACTGTTCCGCAATAACGAGCCGATCCGCGACCGCTGGCAGCGCCGCCTGCGCTACCTGTTGATGGACGAATACCAGGACACCAATACCTGCCAGTACGAGCTGGTCAAGCTCCTGGTGACGGGCCTGGGCAAGAAGCCGATGTTTACCGCCGTGGGCGACGACGACCAGGCGATCTACGCCTGGCGCGGCGCCTCGGTCGAGAACCTGAAAACGCTGCAGGTCGATTTCCCCGACCTGCGCGTGATCAAGCTCGAGCAGAACTACCGCTCCACCACCCGCATCCTGCAGGCGGCCAATGCCGTGATCGGCAACAACCCGAAGATCTTCGAGAAGTCGTTGTGGTCCGAGCACGGCCTGGGCGAGCCGATCAAAGTGATGGGCATGCAGAACGATGACCAGGAAGCCGACCAGATCGCGATGCTGATTTCGTCCGAGCATTTTCAGCGCAAGAACAACTGGTCCGATTTCGCGATCCTGTACCGCGGCAACCACCAGGCGCGCGTGATGGAGCAGGCGCTGCGCAAGGAGCGCATCCCGTACACGATGTCGGGTGGCCAGAGTTTCTTCGACAAGGCCGAGATCAAGGACATCATTGCCTACCTGCGCCTGATCGCCAACCAGGACGACGACCCGGCCTTCATCCGCGCCATCACGACGCCCAAACGCGGGGTCGGCATGGCCACGCTGGAAGTGCTGGGCGAATTTTCGAAGCAGTGGAACTGCTCGCTGTTCGAGGCGGCGCGCAAGGGCGGCATCGAGGCCAAGCTGGCCGAACGGCAACTGGGATCGGTGCGCAACTTTTGCCACTTCATCAGTGAGCTGGAAGACCGTGCAACGCGGCCCGGCCCGCTGGGCGCTGGCGACCACGCGGCCGAGGTGCTCGACGACATGATGAAGGAAATGAATTACGAGCATTACCTGTACGAAGGCTTCGACGACCGCGCGGCCCAGGCCAAGTGGCAGAACGTGCTCGAATTTACCAACTGGCTCAAGGACCGCGGCCGTGGCGGGCGCGACCGCGATGGCGAAGAGAAGAACCTGCTCGAACTGACGCAGATGGTGGCGCTGATGTCGATGCTCGAAGGCCAGGACGAGGAGCAGGACGCCGTGCGCATGTCGACGCTGCACGCGTCAAAAGGGCTGGAGTATCCGCACGTGTACCTGGTCGGCGTGGAAGAGGGCATCCTGCCGCACAAGGGCGACCCGGACGCGTCCATCGAAACGATCTCGGCGCGCATCCAGGAAGAACGGCGCCTGATGTACGTGGGCATCACGCGCGCCCAGCGCACGCTGCACGTGAGCTGGTGCAAGCGGCGCAAACGCGCGGGCGAGCTGGTCAATTGCGATCCGTCGCGCTTCATCAAGGAAATGGCGCTGGACGTTGGCGAGGCCGCGCCGATGGAGTCGGAAATCCTGAGTCCGAAGGCAAGATTGGCAAGTTTGAAAGCCTTGTTGGCAACACCAAGGCCGGTTCCGGAGTAAACCGTTGTGCGCAAGCCTTGATGGATCGGCAAGTCGTGCGCACGATTGAAATGCTATTTGACTTCATGTGTCTATCAAGAAATACTTGCCGGGATAACGATATTTTGATATCTAAATTCCCATGGCATTTACCTTGCTGCAACGATTATTGACCGATTCATGGCAACTCCTTCCGACATCACCGTCACCCCGCTTACCGGACTGAACCACATCGACGCCTTGCTGGACAAGGGCCCGGACTGGAACTTCCTCAGCAATAACAACGCCAACGTGCTGTTCTACACGTTCTCGATCACCTCGGGCAATGAAAGCGACCGGACTGGCCAGGAAGCGTTCAGCGCATCCCAGCAAGCCAATGCCCGTACGGCGTTCAGCTACCTGCAGCAAGTGACCGGGATTCAGTTCCAGGAAACGGCATCCGGCACGAGCGCCCAGTTCCATCTGGCCAATCTGGACCTGGACGGCGCCTACACGACGGGTCTTAACAGCTGGATATCGCAACGCAGTGGCACCGAGACCACGCTGAGCGCGTACAACGCGAATGCCTACGTGTATCTGGACAACGCCGAGTGGCGTGGAATGACGCAGAACCTGACAGTCGGTACCCAGGGTTACGAAACCCTGCTGCACGAACTGGGGCACGCCCTTGGCCTGAAGCACCCGTTCCCGGAACCGGGTGACGAAGGACTGGCCGTGCTGCCCGGCAGCGAAGACAACACGAGCAATACGATCATGTCGTACACCAGCGCCGGCGGTTGGCACAGCACCTACCGGCCCTACGACATCGCAGCACTGAACTGGCTGTATGGCGGCGACGGCCTGCGTGGCGAGCTCGGCATCAACAGCACGACGGGTGGACGCTATATCACCGGCAGCTTCAAGGCAGACACCCTGATGGGTACCCAATTTAACGATACTTTGCAGGGCAACGGAGGAAGTGACATGATGAATGGCGGAGATGGAATCGACACGGTGATCTATGGTGGCAATCGCAGTGCATATGCGTTGGCCAATCTGGACAATGGCGCATTGTCGGTCACGAGTGCGCAAGGCGTCGATACGCTGGTTTCGGTCGAGCAGCTAAGGTTCGCCGATATGGTCGTCAGCCGCGCCAGTATCCTGGATACCACGCCGCCGCCCGTGCCGACGATGGCCGTGACCAAGAATGGCGCCATGTATGCGCGCGGTAATATGCCGAACATGAATGGCTCGGCCGAGGCCAATGCACTGGTTCAGGTATTCATTGGCGAGCAATTGATTGCCACTGCCAGGGCTGACGCATCTGGCCTGTGGAGCGCCCGGTCGACCGTGGCGCTGGCGGATGGCCTGAATTACCGGGCCTATGCCAAAGCAACGGACGCCTCGGGCAATACCTCGGGTGCGAGCGACCTGTCCGTGTTCAACGTGGATGCCACCCAACCCACCGCCCCAACAATGACCGTATCGCTGTCCACCGGCAGTAACCAGCCGCAGTTCAGCGGCGCCGGTGAAGCTGGTACCACGATCGAGCTGTACCGCAACAGCGACGGTATCAAGTTTGGCAGTGCAATCGTTGGATCGGATGGCGCCTGGAAGCTGGCCGCAGCGCCATTGCCGAATGGTGTCTACGACGTGATCGGTGCGGCGGTGGATATCGCAGGCAATGCCACTGCCATGCAGGCAGGCAGCAATGTGACCATGACGATCAATCATGCCGGTAACCTTGTCGGCACTGGCAATGCCGACACATTCTCCATGGGTGCAGGCAATATCGCCATCGATGGCGGCGGCGGTATCGATACCGTGGCGTTCAGCGGCGCGCGTGCGCAGTACACCATCACCAAGGGTGCCTGGGGCCATGCAGTGACCGATGCCAGCGGTATCGATGGCTTGTACAACATCGAGCGGCTCCATTTCAGCGACAGCTGGCTGGCGCTCGACGACGGTACGGCGCAAGTGTTCCGGTTGTACCAGGCTGCTTTCGGCCGCGCCTCTGATTCCGTGGGGATGGGCTACTGGATCGACCGTATGGATAAAGGCGCGTCGCTGTTGACGATCGCGAATGAGTTCACCGTCAATCAGGCCGAATTTGACCGCATTTACGGCGCGAACCCGACCGACGAAGTGTTCATCAGCAATCTGTACCAGAACGTCCTGCACCGGGCACCCGATGCGGACGGTTTTGCGTATTGGCTCATGCGTGCCGACAATTCGAGCAAGGCCCAGATTCTGGTGGAATTCAGCGAAAGCCCGGAAAACCAGGCCCAGGTCGTTGGCGTGACGTCGACCGGCATGGAATTCACGCCATGGCAGCCTGTAAAGCCTGCCGTTGAACTGGTTGGCGTCATGTCTGCAGATCTTGCGTTCCAGCCTGCCATGTCCTGATGCACGGGCAAGCCCCGGTACAGCTGGCATAATGCCGGCTTTACCGGAGTGCGCCGTGGACCAGGAAGAACGTTTCGTCAATCTTGAAATCAAGCTCTCCCAGCAGGAAGACCTGCTCGATGAGCTGAACAAGACCATCTACCGCCAGGAGCGCCGTATCGACGAGCTCGAGGCGATGGTCGGCAAGCTGGCCGACCATTTGCGCTCCCTGCGCGACGCCGGCCAGGCGCCACTCAACGAACGCCCCCCGCACTATTGATTCACGCTTGAATCAAGCCTGACGCGCCAGGTGCTGCCCCAGGCGCTTGCCCAGGCACAGCAGGGTCAGTGTCGGCGGCAAGCCCCATGGCTGCGGGATCACCGACGCATCGCACACATAGACACCCGGCGCGCGCGTGCGCAGATCGGCATCGACCCCGGCGCCAATCCGTACGCTGCCGCCCGGGTGCGCCGCGAAATGCCAGCTCTTGAACACGTGCCGCGTACCGGCCGCCTCCAGGATCGTGCGCGCCATCCGTTCGCCCGTCTGCAGGCGCGCGCGATCGCCAGCGCTCAGGCGCTTGTCGGCCCAGCGCGGTCCGACGCGTCCGCTGATATCGTCACGAATCTTGACCATGATGCAGAGGGTGCGCCGGTGCGCGAACAAGCGGTCCACGCGCCCGACCTGCGCCGCAAAGGCCTGGTACATCGGGCGCGGCAAGGTCAGGTCGGCCAGCGCGATGCCGGCTTCCGGGTCATGCCAGCCGGCCGCCATCGGCACTTCGGCGCCGCCATCGATGTCGGCCACACTGCCCATCACGGCGACCACGGGATCGCTGAAGAACGGCGCATCGCGCGGCCCCAGGCTTGACGCATGCAGGATGCGCGGGCTGCCGATCCCGCCGCCACTCAGAATCACCAGCGGCGCGTGGATCGTCTGCAGCTGCCCGCCATGCTTTACCTCGACGCCGCTGGCCCGGCCTCCCTCCAGCAGGACGCGCGTGACGCGGCTGCCTGTTTGCAGCACGGCGCCAAGCCCCACCGCCTGCTCGACGAAATCACGGGCACTCCATTTGGCGCCGAACGGGCAGCCATAGGTGCAACGCCAGCAGCCGCTGCGGCACAGCGCCGGCCGGATCATCTTGTCGAGTTTTTTCCAATCGATGCCGGCCGCATGCGCCGCCGTCATGATGCGCGTGGCCATGGGCCCGACCAGCGCATCGGGCAGGGGCGCGAGCGGCAGTTCCGCGCGCAGCTCCGCCAGGCTCGGGGCCAGATCGATGCCGTACGCGGCGAAGTACGCCGCCGGCGGCGCGGCCGCAGTGGCGAAGTTGACGGCCGAGCTGCCGCCCAGCGTCGTGCCGGCCACCAGCAGCGACGCATCGCGGTGGATGAAGGCGCCGCGCCCGGGCACGGCCGCCATCGACGCCATCTGCGTGACGGTGCCGGCGAGCGGTGCGGCGCCGCCCTGTTCGAGCAGCAGGACCCGGCTGCCGGCACGCGCCAGTTCGCGCGCGACGCTGGCCCCGCCAGGGCCGGTGCCGACCACGATGGCGTCGAAGGAAGAGGAAGAAAGGGTCATGGAAAGAGGCTGCAAAGGGGCCTTGATGCTAGCACGGCGCTCACCGTATGCACGTCAATACAGGGGCTGCGGATTGATACATTGCGCTACTTTTTAATTGTTACAAGCGCCATGCAAGCCTGCTATGATCTTCAGCGCACTGCTGTCGAGCCACTGGCGACAGCGCCCTTCCTCAGTGTTAGCGAAAGACCTCATGATCCGTCCTCAACTGCTCATCGTGGCAGCCAGCGTCGCGCTGGCGTGTTCCGCCATCGCAGCGCCTGCCGCACCCGTCCTCGACGCTTCCAACCCGTTCGCCAAGCCCAGCAGCCTGCCGCTGCAATACCCGGCGTTCGACAAGATCAAGGATGCGCACTACCTGCCTGCATTCGCTGCCGGCATGCGCGAAGAACTGCGCGAAGTCGAGGCGATCGCCAATGACAAGGCGGCGCCGACGTTCGACAACACGATCGTGGCGCTGGAAAAATCCGGCCAGTTGCTGGCACGCGTGAACGCGACCTTCAGCAATCTGCACGGCGCCAACACCAACGATACGCTCGACGCGGTCGATCGCGAGATGTCGCCCAAGCTGGCGGCGCACACCGATGCAATTCACCTGAACGCGAAGCTGTTCGCGCGCGTCAAGGCGCTGCACGACAAGCGCGCCTCGCTCGGCCTGGACGCCGAATCGACGCACCTGCTCGAGCGCTACTACAAGGAATTCGTGCGCGCCGGCGCCAACCTGTCGGCGGCCAACCAGGCCAAGCTGAAGGCCTACAACGGCGAGATCGCCTCGCTGCAGTCGGACTTCCAGCAGCGCGTGCTCAAGGGCGCGAATGCCGCCGCCCTGATTGTGAACACCCGCGCCGAGCTGGCCGGGCTGTCTGACGCCGAGATCAATGCCGCCGCTGCAGAAGCCGCGAAACGCGGCCAGAAGGGCAAGTTTGCGATCCCGATCGTCAACACGTCGATCCAGCCTGGCCTGTCGACCCTGACGCACCGCGCCACGCGCGAGCGCTTGATGAAAGCCTCGCTCGAGCGCGGCACCAAGGGCGGCGAATTCGACACCACCAGGCAGGTGCTGCGCCTGGCCAAGCTGCGCGCCGAACGCGCCGTGCTGCTGGGTTACCCGAATTTTGCGGCTTACTCGCAAGAGCTGGAAACCGCGCGCAATCCGGCCGCCGTCAACAAGCTGCTGGGCGACCTGGCCAAGCCGGCCGTCACCAACGCGAAGAAGGAAGCCGTCGAGATCCAGGCTGCAATCAACAAGGATGGCGGCAAATTCGAAGTGGCAAGCTGGGACTGGCCGCTGTACGCCGACAAGGTGCGCGCCGAGAAATTCAATTTCGACGACAGCCAGCTGCGCCCGTACTTTGAACTGAACCGCGTGCTGGTCGATGGCGTGTTCTTCGCCGCGACCAAGGAATACGGCATCACGTTCAAGGAACGCAAGGACCTGCCGACCTACGACCCCGACGTGCGTACATTCGACGTGTACGACGTCGACGGCAAGCTGCTGACGATCTTCATCTTCGACCCGTACGCACGCAGCAACAAGCAGGGCGGTGCCTGGATGAACGAGTACGTCTCGCAATCGCACCTGCTGGGCCAGAAGCCGGTCATCGGCAACCACCTGAACATTCCGAAGCCGCCAGCCGGCGAGCCGACGCTGCTGACCTACGACGAAGTGGTCACCACGTTCCACGAATTCGGCCACGCGCTGCACGGCATGTTCTCGGACGTGAAGTACCCGAAATTCTCGGGCACGAACGTGCCGCGCGACTTCGTCGAGTATCCGTCGCAGGTCAACGAAATGTGGGTGACCTGGCCTGAAGTGCTGGCCAACTACGCCAAGCATTACAAGACCGGCGCGCCAATGCCGAAGGACTTGCTGGACAAGGTCGTCGCGTCGAAGAAGTTCGGCCAGGGCTATACCACCACCGCCTATCTGGCGGCAGCGCTGCTCGACCAGCGCTGGCACCAGATCACACCAAACCAGGTGCCCACCGACGTGCTGAGCTTCGAGGCGAAGGCGCTGGCCGATGCAGGCGTCGCGTACGCCCCGGTGCCGCCGCGCTACCGCAGCGCGTACTTCTCGCACTCGATGGGCGGCGGCTATTCGGCCGGCTACTACGCCTACCTGTGGAGCGAGCGCCTCGATGCCGAGACGGTCAAGTGGTTCACCGAAAGCGGTGGCCTGACGCGCAAGAACGGCGACCATTTCCGCAAGACGCTGCTCTCGCGTGGCGGCACGCAAGAAGCGATGGACCTGTTCCGCAACTTCCGTGGCCGCGATCCGGTCATCGGTCCACTGCTGGAACGCCGCGGCCTGACCGCGACGCCGTCGAACGACTGATGCCTGTGCGCCGCCTGCGCCGTCACGAGCGGTGCAGGCGGCGCGCTGCGCCATTGACCTACCCTTTTTCTCCCATCGCACAAGAGATACCATGAACCGTCCAAAACTGCTGCTGATCGCAGCCGGCGTTGCCCTTGCCACCCTCGCGTTTTCCAAGTCGGCCAGCGCTGCGCTGCCAGCCTCGAATCCGTTCGCCAAGCCGAGCACCCTGCAGTACGGCTACCCGGCCTTCGACAAGATCAAGAACGAGCACTTCGCGCCAGCGTTCGACGAAGGCATGCGCGAGCAGGCCGCTGAAATCGCCAAAATCGCCAGCAACAAGGCTGCACCGACGTTCGACAACACGATCGTGGCGATGGAGCGCTCGGGCCAGCTGCTGGGCCGCGTGCGCGCCGTGTTCTACACGCTGACCGGTTCGTACACCAACGACACGCTGCAGGCACTGGACAAGGACCTGGCGCCGAAATTCGCCGCGCACAGCGATGCGATCCGCCTGAACCCGGCCCTGTTCGCCCGAATCAAGACCCTGCACGACAAGCGCGCCACGCTTGGCCTGGACGCCGAATCATCGTTCCTGCTCGAGCGCTATTACAAGGACTTCGTGCGCGCCGGCGCCAACCTGTCCGCTGCCGACAAGGTCAAGCTGAAGGACTACAACGGCAAGCTGGCCGCGCTGCAGACCCAGTTCAGCCAGAACGTGCTCAAGGAAGTCAACGCCTCGGCCTTCGTCGTCGACACCCGCGCCGAACTGGCCGGCCTGCCCGAGAAAGCCATCGACGCGGCGGCCGCCGAAGCGACCAAGCGTGGCCTGGAAGGCAAGTTCGTCATCCCGGTCGTCAACACCACGCAGCAAGCGCCGCTGGCCGTGCTGACCAACCGCGCCACGCGCGAAAAACTGCTCACCACGTCGATGATCCGCGGCAGCCGCGGCGGGCAATTCGACAACCGTGACGTCGTGCTGCAACTGGCGAAACTGCGCGCCGAACGCGCCGAGCTGCTGGGCTACGAGAACTACGCCGCCTACTCGCTCGAAGACCAGACGGCGAAGAACACCACGTCGGTCAACAAGCTGCTGGGCGACCTGACCGCGCCGGCCGTGCGCAACGCAAAGAAAGAAGCGGCCGAGATCCAGGCCGTGATCGATGCGGAGAAGGGCGGCTTCCAGCTGGCCGCGCAGGACTGGGCGATCTACAGCGACAAGGTGCGCACCGCCAAGTATGCGTTCGACGCCAACCAGCTCAAGCCGTACTTCGAATTCGACAACGTGCTGGAGAAAGGCACGTTCTTCGCTGCGACCAAACTCTGGGGCATCACCTTCAAGCGCCGCACCGACCTGCCGACCTACGACGCCGATGTGCGCGTGTATGACGTGTTCGAAGAAAACGGCGCCCATCTGGCGATCTTCGTGGTCGACCCGTACGCGCGCCCGAACAAGCGCGGCGGCGCCTGGATGAGCTCCCTGGTCGACCAGAGCTTCCTGCTCGACAAGAAGCCCGTCATCACCAACAACCTGAACCTGACCAAGCCGGCCGCAGGCGAGCCGACCCTGCTGACCTGGGACGAGGTACGCACGACGTTCCATGAATTTGGCCACGCAACCCACGGCTGGTTCTCGAAGGTCAAGTACCCGCGCTTCTCGGGCACCAGCGTGCCGCGCGACTACGTCGAGCTGCCATCGCAGGTCTACGAAATGTGGATGGCCTGGCCCGAAGTGATGGCCAGCTATGCCAAGCATTACCAGACCGGCGCCGTGATGCCGAAGGAACTGCTCGACAAGCTGCGCGCGTCGCAGAAGTTCAACGAAGGCTACCGCACCACCGAATACCTGGCTGCTGCGGTGCTCGACCAGCGCTGGCACCAGCTGGGCTCCAAGGCCATCCCGACCGACGTGAAGACGTTCGAGCAGCAGGCGCTGAAGGACGCGGGCCTGGACTTCGCACCGGTCCCGCCACGCTATAGCAGCACGTACTTCTCGCACGCGATGGGCGGCGGTTATTCGGCCGGCTACTACAGCTATCTGTGGGCCGAGCGCCTCGACGCCGATGCCGGCGAGTGGTTCAAGGAAAACGGCGGCCTGCAGCGCAAGAACGGCGACCGCTTCCGCAATATGGTCCTGTCGAAGGGCGGCACTGTCGATGCGGTCGAGATGTACCGCGCCTTCCGTGGCCGCGATCCGGTCATCGAGCCGCTGCTGGAACGCCGTGGCCTGAACTGATGCCAGGGCAGCCGGTCTGCGCCGGCTGCCAGCAGGTCCTTATCCTTACCGTGAAAAGCACAAGAACATGAAACGTACCCATATCATCCTGGCCGCTGCCATCAGCGCTGCCTTTGCCAATGTCGCGTTGGCCGCGCCCGCACCAGCGACCGCCGCACCGGTGACCGCTGCGGCGCCGTTCGACGCGAGCAACCCGTTCGCCAAAGAGAGCAGCCTGCAGTACAACTACCCGGCCTGGGACAAGATCAAGAACGAGCACTTCGCCCCGGCCTACGCCGAAGCCATGCGCCAGCACGCGGCGGAGATCGAGAAGATCGCCAACAACAAGGCTGCGCCAACCTTCGAGAACACCATCGTCGCCATGGAGCGCTCGGGCCGCATGCTCAATCGCGTCAGCACCGCCTTCGGCACGCTGTCAGGCTCCTACACCAATGACACGCTGATCGCGCTGGGTCGCGACATCGCACCGAAGCTGTCGCAGCACAGCGACGCGATCCGCCTGAACGGCAAGCTGTACGCCCGCATCAAGGCACTGTACGACAAGCGCGCCAGCCTGAAGCTGGACAGCGAATCGGCCTACCTGCTGGACCGCTACAACAATGACTTCGAGCGCGCCGGCGCCAAGCTGTCGGACGCCGACAAGGAAAAGCTGAAGGCCTTCAACAGCCAGCTGGCCGCCCTGCAGACCAAGTTCGCACAAGACACGCTGAAAGAAGCCAACGCCTCGGCGCTGGTGGTCGATTCGCGCGCCGAACTGGCGGGCATGAGCGACAAGGCCATCGACGGCGCGGCCGCCGAAGCAAAAAAACGCGGCATGGATGGCAAGTTCGTCCTGCCGGTCGTGAACACCACGCAGCAGGCATCGCTGTCGGTGCTGACCAACCGTGCCACGCGCGAAAAACTGCTGGCCGCCTCGATGGCGCGCGGCAGCCGTGGCGGTGAATTCGACACCCGCAACACCGTGCTGCAGATCGCCAAGCTGCGCGCCGAACGCGCCGTGCTGCTGGGCTTCCCGAACCACGCTGCCTACAATCTGGAAGAGCAGACCGCCAAGACCACGGACGCCGTCAACAGCCTGCTGGCCGAACTGGCCACGCCTGCCGTGAACAACGCGAAGAAGGAAGCGGCCGACATCCAGAAGGTGATCGATGCTGAAAAAGGTGGCTTCAAGGCCGCCGCCCATGACTGGAGCTTCTACAGCGACAAGGTGCGCGCCGAGCGTTACGCGTTCGACGCCAGCCAGCTGCGCCCGTACTTCGAACTGAACCGCGTGCTGGTCGATGGCGTGTTCTTTGCCGCGACCAAGGAATTCGGCATCACGTTCAAGGAACGCAAGGACCTGCCGGGCTACAACGAAGACGTGCGCGTGTTCGACGTGTTCGACGTCGATGGCAAGCAACTGGCGATCTTCACGTTCGACCCGTACGCCCGCTCGAACAAGCGTGGCGGCGCTTGGGCCAACGCCTGGGTCGGCCAGAGCAAGCTGCTGGGCACCAAGCCTGTCATCGCCAACAACCTGAACATCCCGAAGCCGGCCGCCGGCGAGCCGACGCTCTTGACCTACGACGAAGTGCGCACCACGTTCCACGAATTCGGCCACGCGCTGCACGGCATGTTCTCGGACGTGCAGTACCCGCGCTTCTCGGGTTCGCGCGTGCCGCGTGACTACGTCGAGTTCCCGTCGCAGGTCAACGAGATGTGGATGACCTGGCCGGAAGTGCTTGCCAACTACGCCAAGCATTACCAGACCGGCGAGCCGATGCCGAAAGCGCTGCTGGACAAGGTGCAGGCCTCGTCGCAGTTCAACGAAGGCTTCCGCACCACCGAGTACCTGGCCGCCGCGCTGCTGGACCAGGCCTGGCACCAGCTGGCGCCGAACCAGATCCCGACCGATGTGCTGGCGTTCGAGGCGCAGGCGCTGAAAAAGGCCGGCGTTGACTTCGCACTGGTGCCGCCGCGCTATCGCAGCACGTACTTCTCGCACACGTTCTCGGGCGGCTACTCGGCCGGTTACTACGGTTACCTGTGGGCCGAGAAGCTCGACGCCGACACGGTCGAGTGGTTCAAGGCCAATGGCGGCCTGACGCGCAAGAACGGCGACCATTTCCGCAAGACGCTGCTGTCGCGCGGCGGTACGCTGGATGCGATGCAGATGTACCGTAATTTCCGCGGCAAGGATGCGGATATCAAGCCGCTGCTGGAGCGTCGTGGCTTGACCGGTAACTAACGGCTTCCGCGTTGCCGGACAATGGGGGCTCCCGCACAGGCGGGGGCCCCCGTTCATTTTGTTTTCCACACAGCCGTGTTCTCTCCCACGCCCCCCATGCCTTACAATGAAATCGACCAATCCACGGAGACCACGATGCAACCCGAACACGATGCCGACCTGAAGGCACGCCTGAAAGCCCTGCACCGCGAACTGCAGGAAACCGGCGACACCGATGTCGAACTGGAAACGCTGCTGCGCCAGCTCGATGGCGATATCGAGAAAGTCCTCGAACGTCGCGCTGAGCAGGAGCTCGATGCGAATACCTATGGCCTGGGCTCGCGCACGCAGGAGCTGGCAGCCAGTTTTGCCGCCCGCCACCCGCGCGTCGAGCACGGCTTGCGCGAACTGGGCCAGATCCTGTCGAACATGGGCATTTGACCTGCGCTGCTGAAATAGTAGGCTAATAGCCACAAGTCATTGATTTTAAGCCATTTTTCGGGGCCTTCCATGCTCCGTAAATGGTTTTCCGGTACAATGCCGGGCAATGAACTCCCCTGCCAATCTCTTTGCGACGGTCGCCAAGCGCTCCAGCCGCGCCCCGACCGCACCCTTCCTCCCGATGTCCCGCGCCGAAATGGACGCATTGGGCTGGGATTCGTGCGACATCATCCTGATCACGGGTGACGCCTACATCGACCACCCGAGCTTCGGCATGGCGCTGGTCGGCCGGCTGCTCGAAGCGCAGGGGTACCGGGTCGGCATCATCAGCCAGCCCGACTGGACCTCGGTCGAGCCGTTCCGGGCACTGGGCAAACCCAATCTGTACTGGGGCGTTACCGCCGGCAATATGGATTCGATGGTCAACCGCTACACGGCCGACCGCAAGATCCGCTCCGACGATGCCTACACGCCCGAAGGCGCGCCGAACAAGCGCCCTGACCGCGCCGTGACCGTGTATTGCCAGCGCGCCCGTGAAGCGTTCCCGGGCGTGCCGGTGATCGCCGGCAGCATCGAAGCCTCGCTGCGCCGCATCGCCCATTACGATTACTGGTCGGATAAAGTGCGCCGCTCGGTGCTGTTCGAATCGAAGGCCGACCTGCTCATCTTCGGCAATGCCGAGCGCGCGCTGGTCGACCTGACGCGCCGCATCGCCGCGGGCGAAAACATCAAGACGATCCGCGACCTGCGCGGCACGGCGTTCCTGGTGCCGCTGGGCTGGCTGCCGGACGAAGAATGGAGCGTGCACAATTCCACCCGCGTGGACGTGCCGGGCCGCATCGACAAGCAGCCGAACCCGTACGCGATGGCGCTGGAAGACCCGAAAGCCTGCGCGCTGGACAACGCCGCGCCCGAGCCCGAGGTCAAGCCGATCATGATCATGACGCGCGAGCAGCGCCAGGCCGCGGCCCGCGAAAAAGCGGCCAAGACCGTCGTGCGCCTGCCGAGCTTTGAGACGGTCAGCGTCGACCCGGTGATGTACGCGCACACATCGCGCGTGTTCCACCTTGAGTCGAACCCGGGCAACGCGCGCGCGCTGGTGCAGGCGCACGGCGACCGCGACGTCTGGCTGAACCCGCCGCCGTTGCCGCTGGCGATGGACGAGATGGACAATGTCTACGACATGGCCTACGCCCGCGCGCCGCACCCGAGCTACGGCAAGGCGCACATCCCGGCCTGGGAAATGATCCGCTACTCGGTCAACATCATGCGCGGCTGCTTCGGCGGCTGCACCTTCTGCTCGATCACCGAGCACGAGGGGCGCATCATCCAGAGCCGCTCCGAGCCGTCGATCCTGCGCGAAATCGAACTGATCCGCGACACGACCAAGAACTTCGCCGGCACGATTACCGACCTCGGTGGCCCCACCGCGAACATGTACCGCCTGGCGTGCAAGGAAAAGACGATCGAGGAAAGCTGCCGCCGCCTGTCGTGCGTGTACCCGACCATCTGCAGCAACCTGGGCACCGACCACAGCAAGCTGATCTCGCTGTACCGCAAGGCACGCGCGATTCCCGGCATCAAGAAGATCCTGATCGGTTCCGGCCTGCGCTACGACCTGGCCGTGCGCTCGCCCGAGTACGTCAAAGAGCTCGTCACCGACCACGTCGGCGGCCTGTTGAAGATCGCGCCGGAACACACCGAAGCGGGCACGCTGTCGAAGATGATGAAGCCGGGCATCGGCGCGTATGACGAGTTCAAGCGCATGTTCGACAAGTACTCGCTCGAAGCCGGCAAGAAGCAATACCTGATCCCGTACTTCATCGCGGCCCACCCGGGCTCGACCGACGAAGACATGCTGAACCTGGCGTTGTGGCTGAAGAAAAACAACTTCAAGCTCGACCAGGTGCAGACGTTCACGCCAACGCCAATGGCGATGGCCACGACGATGTACCACTCGCGCCGCAACCCGCTGGCCAAGGTGACCGAGGATTCGGAGATCGTCGAGACGGCAAAGAGCGGCAAGACGCGCAAACTCCATAAGGCGTTCCTGCGCTATTACGACCCGGAGAACTGGCCGATCCTGCGCGAGGGCCTGTATCGCATGGGCCGTGGCGACCTGATCGGCAACAGCGACCGGCACCTGATTCCGGCGCCGGGCGGCGAGATGGCCAGCGGTTCGCTGCGCGAAGAGCGCCGCGGTCCCGGCATGGCGCCGAAAGGACGGCCAGCCGATGGCGCACCGAAGCGCACGATGGGCGCCGGCGCACCACGCGGCCGCACCGACCGCACGCCGGCCACCACGCCATTCATGGCGCCGCCGTCGAAGGTCAAGCCGTCGATCCTGTCGACCATCAAGGCCAAGCCCAAGACCGTGCGCAAGTAAGCGCGTTCGAAGGGACAAAAAAAACCGGCGCCTGAGGCGCCGGTTTTTTTTGGGCAGTGCAATGTAGTCCGTTACGGTTTGGTCTTCAATTTCGCATTCGGCGTCGGCGCCCCGCGCCGTTCGCGCGCGATGTCCAGGTCCATGCTGGCCTGCCGCGTGCGTAGCGAGTTGGCATAGCGATGCCGCGCCCGCAGGCGCGGGTGCGTGACCAAAACACCCAGCGTTTCGCCGATCACCATCACCACGCCCAGCAGCGGCAGCACCAGCATCAGTCCCACCACGCCCGCCAGCATGCCGCCGACAAAGATCATCAGCACCGTCACCAGCGGATGGATGTGCAGGCTGCGTCCCAGCGTGGCCGGCATGAAGATGAAGTCGTCCAGCAGGCGCACCAGCACGAACACGCCAATCGCGCCGTAGGCCATCAACGGGTTGCCCGGTGCGTCGGTGGAGGCGACGATGACGACCAGCGCGCAGCCGGCGATCGAGCCGACGAACGGCACCCAGGCCAGCACCGCCGAGATCAGACCCAGCAGCAGGGGCGAGGACACGCCGATGATCCACAGGCCCAGCGCCAGCACGATCGTGTCGAGCACGGTCAGCTTGAGCAGCCCTTCGAAGTAGCGGCGCGCGGTCTGGTCGACTTCGTGCAGCAGGTACAGCGCCGGCTCGAAGTAGGCGTTCGGCACCGCGCGCGCCAGGAACTTCTTGAAGCGCACACCATCGCGCAGCAGGAAGAAGCTGAGGAACGGCGCCAGGAACAGCGACGGCACCCAGGTCACGATGCCGACGACGATGTCGCCCAGGTGGTTCTGCGCGAAGTCGCTCGTGTAATTGGTGAACGCGCGGTTGACGGTCGAGGTCAGGCGCATCTCGGCCAGCAGCGGGAATTTCGCTTCCAGCAAACCCATCGAATTGCGCACGAAGGCGACGCCGCCGTCGAGATACAGGCTGATCGTCGCTTCCCATGAATCTTCTTCGGGGCCGTCGCCCCAGGCCATGGCCGCCGTCAGCGCCAGCGCGGTCAGGGCAAAGAACAGCGTGCAGACCCACAGCGCGGCGGCGTTGCGGCCAAAGCCTGAACGCACCATGCGCTGCATTGGGCCCAGCAGGATGTAATACAGGACGGCGCCGAAGATGAAGGGCAGGGCCAGCCACAGCAGCTTCTGGACTACCAGCAGCAGCAGGCAGGTGCCGCCGATGATGCCGGTCCAGACGACCGGGCCGGCGCGCTCGGGGCCGTGGGCAGGGTCGAGGTGGGTGCTCACAGCGCTTCCAGCTGCGGCCGGCCGGTGCCCATCCATTCACGCAGGCGCAGGCCAATGTGGCGCGCCAGTGCCAGCGAAATCTTGTAGCCGATGACGGCGTCGGTTTCCATCAGGCCCAGAAAGTCGGCACGGAAGAACACGGCCACTTCGCACGGTTCCAGGGCGCGTGCCTGGGCATTGCGGGGGGAGTTATCGAGCAGCGCCAGGTCGCCAAAAAAGCCGCCCGGTTCGAGCTCGGCCACGACCTGCGTCATGCCCTCGTGCAGGCGGCTGATGCGCACCCGGCCGCTCATCAACAGGTACAGCGCCTGACCTTCTTCGCCCTCGTCGAACATGATCTCGTCTTTTAAATAGCGGCGCTCGTGCAGCAGACCGTCGACGATCTTCAGTTCCAGCGGCGTCAGCGCCGCGAACAGCGATGAGCTCTTGAGCCGATGCAGGCGCGGCGACATGCGCGGTGGTTTGAGAAAACGAAAAATCAAGGCGTACTCCGGGGTGGTGCGGTCTGTTGTCTGTTTGATTATCCGCGATCGGATGCTGCCACGCATCAAAAAGCGTGACGTGTGCGCGGCGGTGTGGCGGCGTGTCCATAAGGTGCGTCAAGCGTGCGCTCGCCTGTCTTGAAAAACGTGTAACATAATTCCGTAGGGCAACATCAATGGTATTTTTAGAAAGCCATGCGTGCGATGAGGCGAGGCGGATGCAAGTGCCTTTTCAAGGACAGGCAGTGATCGATATACAGACTTTTCTTCTTGCACTGGGCATCGGCAACGTCGGCTTTGCGATCCTGATGGCGGGATACACGCACGGCGCGGCGCCCAGTGCCGGGCTGCGCCTGTGGATGTGGGCTCGGCTGGGCATGGGCGTGAGCCAGTTGATCGGCTGGGCCAGTCCCGTGCTGGGCTTGCCGCTGATCGTCGGCCTTGAAGGCCTTGTCTGGATTCTGGCGATGTCGCTTGAAATGGCGGCCTATTGCGTGTTCTTCGGCTTCGTACGCTGGGGCCGGGTGCTGCTGCCCATCACGTTGCTGTCTTCCGCCATCGTTGTGGCGGGCGCAGTGCGTGGGGCCAATCACGTCCAGCTCAGTGCGCTCGTGGGCGTCGTCGTGGCGTTCTTCGCCGCCGCCATGGCATGGGTGCTGCTGCGCCGGCGCAGTGCTTCGCTGCTGCAGCGGATCATCGGCATCAACGACGCGCTGTTCGCCACGGCTGTCGCCGTCTGGGTCGTTTCAGGATGGCTGGACAAGGGCCCGCTCGACCACAGCGTTGCGCAGCAGGTGGCGTACCTGACGGGCTACCTGCTCATGATCGTCAACGGCTTCGGCTTTTTGTTGCTGTGCAAGCAGAAGGACGATCAACGGATGGCAAAACTGGCGTCGACCGATTGCCTGACCGGGCTGCCCAACCGCCATGCGTTCCTGGAGCAGGCCGATGGTGCGCGCCTGCTGGCCCAGCGCCAGCATAGCGGCCTGGGCCTCCTGATGATCGACATCGACCACTTCAAGCAGATCAATGACCGCTGGGGCCATGCCACCGGCGACGAGGCGCTGGTGGTGTTTGCACGCACCGTACGTCCGCTCCTGCGCGGGCATGAAACGATCGGCCGCCTGGGCGGCGAGGAATTCGCGCTGCTGCTGCCCGGAGCCGATCTCGATGGGGCAGTGCAGGCTGCCGAGCGGCTGCGCAGGGCGATCCGGGAAGCGACGGTCATCACCAGTGGTCCGACCTACCGGATGACGGTCAGCATCGGCGTCGTGGTGCTCGATCCGCACGAGGATCTGGGCGGGGCGATGGCGCGTGCCGACCATGCGTTGTATGCGGCCAAGAGCGCGGGGCGGGACCGGGTCGAAATCGGAGAGCTGATGCGCAAGCCGGCCTAGCGTGGACGCGGGGTGCAAGCCGGCACGCAAACGCGCGCAGAAAAAGAAAAAGGGCCCGACGAATCGGACCCTTCTTCAGTGATGCTGGCGGAGCGGACGGGGCTCGAACCCGCGACCCCCGGCGTGACAGGCCGGTATTCTAACCAACTGAACTACCACTCCGTTTTACTAAGATCAGCCTTCGATCCATCGGCGAGATGCTTGGTGGGCGCTGAGAGGCTCGAACTCCCGACCTAATCCGTGTAAGGGATCCGCTCTACCAACTGAGCTAAGCGCCCATCTCGTTGATGTCTACTGACGCTTGTCATTGCGTCGAAGAGGACCGAATTATAGAGGGTGCCTTTCAGGGTCTGCAAGAGGTTTTTCGAAAAAATATCGAAAGCGCTATTTTTCTGGTCATGGCCGCTGCCTGCAGCCGACGATATGCATGTGTTGTAATCATGGCGTCATCGAGTTATTTACTTGCCGGGTTTATAACCATCACGGACAATACCGCCTTTACTAAGTCGGCAACCTTAAAACATCGGAAAGATGGGCGCCAAAGATGCGCGTTGCCGAGGGCGGGGTATCACCGCCTGCGCACCCGGCGGGGGGCGTTGGAAAAGAAGAACGGAGACACCGGTTCTTTTATCATCACCAGGAAAATACTCCATGACCAAGATGTCCAAGATGCACAAGCGCGTCACCTGCTCCCATGGCGCAGCGCTGGCGTTCCTCGCCCTGCTGCCGATCGCCCAGGCTGCAGCCCAGACGGCGGCCCCGGCCGAACCGGCGCCCGAGTCCCTGCAGCTGCAATCGGTCACCGTGACCGCGCAGCGCCGTACCGAGAACATCCGCGACGTGCCGGTGTCGGTGACGGCCCTCAAGGGTGACAAGCTGGACGTCCTGGTCTCGGGCGGCGACGACATCCGTCTGCTGGCCGGCAAAGTGCCGAGCCTGAACGTGGAATCGTCGAACGGCCGTACCTTCCCGCGCTTTTACATCCGCGGCTACGGCAATACCGACTTCAACACCTTCGCCTCGCAGCCGGTCTCGCTCGTGTACGACGACATCGTGCAAGAAAACCCGATCCTCAAGGGCTTCCCGATCTTCGACCTGGCCAGCGTCGAAGTGCTGCGCGGCCCGCAGGGCACGCTGTTCGGCCGTAATACCCCGGCCGGTGTGGTCAAGTTCGAGTCCGAAAAGCCTCGCCTGAACAGCACCGAAGGCTACTACAACGTGTCGGCGGCATCGCATTACACGTTCAATGCCGAAGGCGCCGTCAACGTGCCGCTGTCGAGCAACGTGGCAATGCGCGTGTCGGCCGTCGGCCAGCACCGCGACGACTACGTCGACAACTACAGCACCCCGGCCAAGACCACCAAGCGCGGTGAGCTGGACGGCTACAACGAACACGCCGAGCGCGTGCAGTTCCTGTACAGCAAAGATGGTGTTACCGGCCTCTTGGGCTTCCACCAGCGTCAGACCAATGGCAGCGCACGCCTGTTCCGCGCCAACCTGATCAAGAAGGGCAGCAACACCTTCGCCGACGGCACCGATCTGGACCAGATCGTCACCAATGCGATGAATGACCAGGACCTGAAAACCAACGGCATCAACCTGCGTCTGGAATGGGATCTGGGCGGCTACAAGCTGTCGTCGATCACCGGTTACGAGCACATCATCGGTTACTCGAGCCGCGGCGACATCGACGGCGGCACGCCAACCGGTCCGGGCTTCATCCCGTTCCAGGTCGAGACCAACGGCTACATCAACAACCTCGACCAGTACAGCCAGGAATTCCGCGTCGAATCGCAGAACACCGGCCCGTTCAACTGGCAGACCGGCGTCTACTTCTTCGATGAAGACGTCACCGGCGGCAGCGACAACTTCGACAGCACCACCTACGCGCGCACCTCGCGCCTGGTGTCGACCCAGAAGAACAAGGCCTGGGCTGCGTTCGCTTCGGCAACGTACAACCTGACCCCTGACTGGACCATCCGCGGCGGCGTGCGCTACACCAAGGACGAGAAAGAGTTCCGCACCATCGAAGCGACCAACGTCGTCCAGATCGGCCCGTCGTCGGTCGAAGCGGACAAGAAGAAGGTCAGCTGGGACCTGTCGGCCACCTACAAGTTGACGCCTGACGTGAACGTGTATGGCCGCGCCGCAACGGGCTTCCGCGCGCCGAGTATCGCTGCTGCATCGGCGTCGGTGCCGATCACCGTGGCCGATGCCGAGACCATCAAGTCGGTCGAGCTGGGCATCAAGGCTGACCTGTTCGAGCGCCGCGCACGTGGCTCGTTCTCGATCTACGACTACACGATCGAAGACCAGCAGCTGACCGTGGTGGGTGGCAATTCGAACGTCAACCGCCTGATCAACGCCGACAAGACCAAGGGCCGTGGCGCCGAGTTCGACTTCGAAGCAGCGATCAGCACCGCCCTGCGCATGAGCGCCGGCGCGAGCTACAACTACACGCAGATCCGCGACGGCAGCCTGTCGGTCAACCGCTGCGCGCAGTGCACGATCACCGATCCGATCAACGGCGCCGGCCGTGTCGTGATCGATGGCAATGCACTGCCACAGGCACCGCGCTGGACCTTCAACGCGACGGCCCGCTACGGCGTGCCGTTCCGTGACGGCGAGCTGTACTTCTACACCGACTGGTCGTACCGCAGCAAAGTGAACTTCTTCCTGTACGAGTCGACCGAGTTCACCGGTGCACCACTGACCGAAGGCGGCGTGCGCGTCGGCTACATCTTCGGCAATGGCAAGTATGAAGTGGCAGCCTTCGGCCGCAACGTGCTCGACCAGCGCCGTATCACCGGTGCGATCGACTTCAACAACCTGACCGGCTTCACCAACGAGCCGCGCCAGTGGGGCATGCAATTCAAGGGTAATTTCTAAGAATTGACGAGCCTCGCACGAGGCCGACGTGTCATAAACGAAAAGGGCCGCGCACTGCGCGGCCCTTTTTTGCATCTGGGAACTATGCGATAAACCTTCGTCAACAAATTTTAGGTGTCAAGTATTCTGCTAAATTTATGTTTCGCCGAACAAAACATGGTTTTGCAAAATTTAGGCATGTAACCGTTGTATGCACGCTTCACTCTCTCAGGTTTGCGTTCCGTTAAATCTTTCTTTCGCGCTACGCTGGCTGAGCCGCCTCGATGCGGCGCCGGCAAAGTCCGGACTTACAACGATACGGGCGAGCCCTTTCGCCCGACGGAAAACCTTGAACAAGGAAGAAAAATGAAGCAAACGCATTCGATTCGTCCTGTCGTATTGAAGATGTGCGCCGCGGTATCCCTGGCGCTGGCCTCGAGCGCAGCCCTGGCGGCTGCGGGCGATGCGGCGTCCCCGGGGCCACAGTTCATCCTGGAAACCGACCGGATCATCGTGAAGTACCGCGACGCGCAACCGGCCGTCAATGGCATCGCTGCGCGCGTGGCCAGTACCAGCAGCGAGCGCAAGGCCAAGCTCGACCGCGCCGGCCAGCAGTTCGGCATGGTGGTCCAGGAAAGCCATCCGATTTCCACTGGTGCAAAAGTGTTCAAGCTCGACCGCAAGCGCAATCTTGCCGAAGTGAAGTCCCTGGCGGCCGAGATGATGGCGCGCGATCCGTCGATCGAATATGCCGAGCCGGACCGCATCATGACGCACATGGCCACGCCGACCGACCCGCGCTATACCGACCAATGGCACTACTATGAAACCGCGGGTGGCCTGCGCCTGCCGGCCGCCTGGGATGTCTCGACCGGCGCCGGTGTGGTCGTGGCCGTGATCGACACCGGCTCGCGCCCTCATGCCGACCTGAGCGGCCAGCAACTGCCCGGCTATGACTTCATCAGCACCGCCGCCATCGGCAACGACGGCAATGGTCGCGACAGCGACGCGAGCGACCCGGGCGACGCCGTCACCGCTGGCTCGTGCGGCAACGGCCAGCCAACCCGTGACCAGCCATCGAGCTGGCACGGCACGCACGTGGCCGGCACGGTCGCAGCGCGCACCAACAACGGCGCCGGCGTGGCGGGCGTGGCCTACAACGCCAAGGTCCTGCCGGTGCGCGTGCTGGGCAAGTGCGGCGGCTACACATCCGACATTGCCGACGCGATCACCTGGTCGTCCGGCGGCACGGTGTCGGGCGTGCCGGCCAACGCCAACAAGGCGCGTGTGCTGAACCTGTCGCTGGGCGGCGGCGGCGCTTGTGATGCAACGACGCAAAATGCCATCAACGGTGCCCGTTCGCGCGGCGCGGTGGTGGTGGTCGCTGCCGGCAACGACGCCGTCAACGTCAGCAATGCCAGCCCTGCCAACTGCTCGGGTGTGATCGCGGTGGCGGCCACCGGCCGTACCGGTGGACGGGCGTCGTACTCCAACTTTGGCACGCTGGTGGATGTGGCCGCGCCCGGCGGCGATGGCGCCTCGGGGGTGCTCTCGACCCTCAACAGCGGCACCGGCGCACCGGCCGCGGACAGCTACGCGGCCTACCAGGGCACGTCGATGGCCACGCCGCACGTGGCCGGCGTGGCGGCGCTGATGCTGGCGGTAAACACCAACCTGACGCCGGACGAGATCGAGTCGAAACTGAAGTCGACGGCGCGCGCGTTCCCGGCCAGCTGCTCGGGTTGCGGCACCGGCATCGTCGATGCGGCTGCCGCCGTGGCGTCGGCCACAGGGGGCGGTGGCGGTACACCAGTCACCACGCTGGCCGAGAGCGAGTCGAACAACACGACGGCCACGGCAGACCCGGTCGCGGCCAGCAACACGACCGTCACCGGCAACCTGGGCAGTACGACCGACACCGATTATTTCCGGGTCGATCTGCCAGCTGGCAAGACGCTGGCAGCAAGCTTGACCCCGACGTCGACGACGGCTGACTACGACCTGTACGTGTACAGCAGCACCGGCACGCAGCTGGGCACCAGCCAGAACGGGGCCGGTGCGACCGACAGCCTCACCTCGGCCAATACGAGCAGCAGTACGGCGATCCGTTATGTTCGTGTGACCTATTACAGTGGCGGCACGGGCACGACCAATGGCCGATATACGCTGAAGCTGAACTGGTAAGCAGGCGGTTGGTGCATACAAAACACGCGCGATATAGTCGCGCGTGTTTTTTTTGGGGTCAGCGTTGGCTGTTCATGATTGTTAATTAACTGAAGCAGGGTGCCACATATTTTGTGTTCATATAGTTACCCCAAAGAAAAAATGTTATTGAGGAAACGAGTGGTGTAAGTGTTGTAACTATGCTGAAAAGGTGTGATTTTCCACGCGACTTAATGTTTCCGTCAGGCTACTCTGAATTCTGCCGCTATGGTGCGGCGCCCGATGCAGCTGGTCTTGTCATGACTCAGGCGCATCGACATGCCTGATGCAGAACTTGAACGGGGAAGATCATGAAGCAAACACATTCGATGCACACTGCGGCGGTAACGCGCTGCGCCACACTTTGGCTGGCGCTGGCGTCTCTCCCAATAGGTGTGGCCGCGGCCTCCCAAGAGCCGCATTCCATCCTGGAAACCGACCGCGTCATCGTGAAGTACCGCGACGCCCAGCCCGCCGCCAAAGGATCGACGGTGATCGTGGAAGGCGGCAGCAGCGCGCGCAAGGCCAGGATTGATCGCGCTGGCCAGCAGTTTGGCGTGCTGGTCCGGGAAAGCCATGCGCTGGCGAACGGCGCAAAGGTGTTCAGGCTCGATCGCCGGCACAATCTGGCCGAGGTGCGCTCGCTGGCGACCGAGATGATGATGCGCGATGCGTCGATCGAATATGCCGAGCCGGACCGCATCATGACGCATGCGGCCACGCCGACCGATCCCCGCTATACCGACCAGTGGCATTACTACGATACGGTTGGCGGGCTGCGCCTGCCGGCGGCCTGGGATATCTCGACTGGCACCGGCGTGGTGGTGGCCGTGATCGACACCGGCTACCGCCCACACGCCGATCTGAGCGGGCAGTTCCTGCCGGGTTACGACTTCATCAGCACCGCCGCCATTGGCAATGATGGCAACGGGCGCGACAGCGATGCGACCGACCCGGGTGACGGCATCACGGCCGGTGCCTGCGGTGGCGGTCAGCCATTCTCTGACCAGCCATCCAGCTGGCACGGCACGCATGTGGCCGGCACGGTAGCGGCGCGCACCAACAACGGCGCCGGCGTGGCGGGCGTGGCGTACAACGCCAAAATCCTGCCCGTGCGCGTGCTGGGCAAATGCGGCGGATACACATCCGATATCGCCGATGCGATCACCTGGGCATCGGGCGGCGTCGTCGCGGGCGTGCCCGCCAATCCCAATAAGGCGCGCGTGCTGAACCTGTCGCTGGGCGGGGGCGGGGCCTGCAGCGCGACGATGCAGAACGCCGTCAACGGGGCCCGCTCGCGCGGCGTGGTCGTGGTGGCAGCGGCGGGCAATTCGGCCGTGGACGTCAGCAACGCCAGCCCGGCCAACTGCGCTGGCGTGATCGCGGTTGCCGCCACGGGCCGTACTGGCGGGCGGGCACGATATTCCAACTTCGGCGCCCAGGTCACGGTGGCTGCGCCGGGCGGCGATGGCGCGTCAGGCATTCTTTCCACGCTCAACAGCGGCCGGAGCGGACCGCTGGCGGATACGTACGCGGTCTACCAGGGCACGTCGATGGCTGCGCCGCACGTGGCAGGCGTGGCCGCGCTGATGCTGGCGGCAAATACCAAACTGACACCGGACGAGATCGCAACAAGGCTGAAGTCGACGGCGCGCGCGTTCCCGGCCAGTTGCACGGGGTGCGGCGCCGGCATCGTCGATGCCGCCGCGGCCACCGCCGCCGCAGCGAGCAGGTCCACCGCCGCGCCGCCCATCGCCGCGCCGCCCATCGGGGTTGCTGAAATCGAAGCGAACAACACGATCGCCACGGCCAATCGGGTCAATGCCAGCGTCACCGGCAACCTGGGCACGACAACCGATACCGATTACTTCCGGGTCGATCTGCCGGCCGGCAAGACGCTCAAGGCGAGCTTGAACGCGGTGCTGGCAACGGCCAATTATGACCTGCAGCTATACAACAGCGCAGGCAAGCAACTGAGCGCGAGCGTAAACCGCGCTGGCGTGGCCGACACCGCCACCTTCGCCAATACCAGCACCAGCACGGCGGTCCTCTATCTGCGCGTGCTCTTTACCAGTGGCGGCACCGGCACCAGCAATGGCCGGTATTCGCTGTCAGTGACACGGTGAGTCGGCGGTCACAGGAAGGCTGCCCAGAAATGAGCAACATTTGCACCGGGGAGATTTTTAGAAGATACTGTATGCAATTACAGTAAGCGACCCCGGCAGTTTGTGACCGCATGGGGCGGCCCGCCAGCGTGAACGCCCCAGCCCGAAAAATCATCCACTGCGATTGCGACTGCTTTTATGCATCGGTCGAGATGCGCGACGATCCGTCGTTGCGCGGCCGGCCATTGGCGGTGGGCGGGCGCGCCGACCAGCGCGGCGTGGTTGCCACCTGCAATTACGAGGCGCGCCGCTTCGGCATCCATTCGGCGATGGCCACCGCCCAGGCGATGAAGCTGTGTCCGGAGTTGGTGGTAATTCCGCCGGCAATGGAGAAATACCGCATCGCGTCCAGCCAGATCATGTCCATCTACCAGGATTACACGGACATCGTCGAGCCGCTGTCGCTCGACGAAGCCTACCTGGACGTGACCGATTCGCCGCACTGCAAAGGTAGTGCGACGCTGATCGCGCAGGAGATCCGGCGCCGCATCGTCGAAACGGTGGGCATCACGGCCTCGGCCGGCGTGGGCCCGAACAAGTTCGTCGCCAAGATCGCCAGCGACTGGAACAAGCCTGACGGCCTGTTCCTGGTGCGGCCCGAAGAAGTCGATGCGTTTGTTGCGGCGCTGCCGGTCAAGAAGCTGCACGGCGTGGGCAAGGTGACAGCCGAGAAACTCAACCGGCTAGGCGCCCAGACCTGCGCCGACCTGCGCGGCTGGAGCCTGGACAAGCTGCAGGAGCATATGGGCAGCTTCGGCGTGCGGCTGTACGACCTGAGCCGCGGGATCGACCACCGCGAAGTGAATACCTCGCGCGAGCGCAAGTCGATCAGCACCGAGGAAACCTATACGCCGGACGTGCCCGACCTGGCCGCCTGCCTGAAGCTGCTGCCCGATTTGCATGAGCATTTGCTGGGCCGCATCAAGCGCGCAAATGCTGAAAAATTCATCAACAAGCTGTTCGTGAAGATCAAGTTTTCGGACTTCCAGCAGACAACCGTCGAATGTGTGGGATATGCGCCCAATATTCCGACTTATGGACGTTTACTGGAGACCGGCTGGGCGCGCGCCAGCCGGCCGGTGCGATTATTGGGCGTCGGCGTGCGCCTGAGCGACACCGAGATTGTCGAGCAGTTACGACTGTTCGACGATTCTCCGGACGACGCGACAACCCCCTGACATTTTTGACGCTGCGGCTGCTGCGCAGCGTAGAATGTCGTTCCCTTGAAATACTGAAACAATCGGATTAAGCCTATGTGGTTCAAGAATCTCCAGATCTACCGCCTGCCGGCCCCTTGGGCCTACACCCCTGAACAGCTGGAAAAGGCCCTCGAGCCGGGCAGCTTCGTGCCTGCCAACAGCAACGAATTGCTGCGCCAGGGCTGGGATGCGCCGCGCCCAAATGGCGGCCTGGTCCATGTCGTGAACAAGCAGATGCTGATCATGCTGGGCACCGAAAAGAAATTGCTGCCGGCATCGGTCATCAACCAGGTGGCCAAGGCCAAGGCGGCCGAAATGGAAGAAGCGCAGGGCTTCCCGCCAGGCAAAAAAGCCATGAAGGAACTGAAGGAGCGCGTGGCCGACGAACTGCTGCCGCGCGCCTTCACGCTGCGCAGCAATGTCTGGACCTGGATCGATCCGGTCAATGGCTGGCTCGTGGTCGATGCGGCCAGCCCGGCCAAGGCCGACGACGTCGTCAAGCTGCTGCTCAAGGCCGTCGACAAGATGCCGCTGGAGTCGCTCCGTGTGCAGCGCTCGCCAGTGGCCGTGATGACCGGCTGGCTGGAAGCCGATGAAGCGCCGTACGGCTTCACGATCGACCAGGACACCGAACTGCGCGCCACCGGCGAGAGCCGCGCCGCAGTGCGCTACGTGAAGCACACGCTGGAACCGGACGACATCCGCCGCCACATCGCCGCTGGCAAGCAGTGCACGCGCCTGGCCATGACCTGGAACGACCGCGTCAGCTTCGTGCTGACCGAGTCGCTGGCGATCAAGGGCATCAAGCCGCTGGACGTGATCAAGGAAAGCGAAAGCCCGACCCACAACGACGACGAACGTTTTGACAACGATATCGTGTTGATGACGGGCGAGCTGTCGAAGATGCTGGCCGATATCGTCGAAGCGCTGGGCGGCGAAGCCAAGGCGTAATCAAGTACCTGATGCATGGCGCCGGAGACGGCGCCGGCAGGATCGAACGGCTGGACATGGCGTCCGGCCGTTGCCGTTTTTCGATTCTGCTTACAGTCCCTGGAACACGCCGGCGCTGCGGTTTTTGGTCACGTTATCCCATGGGAACACCTGGCCGTTCATCGCCACGTACACGCCGGCCGGCAGCACCTGCGCGACGCCGCAGGCAAAGCCCAGGTTGAACAGCGCATCGGAATTGGCGATCGAGTACGGGATCATGGCGCCAGTCAGCACGATCGTCTGATCCAGACCCGCCGCGCCCAGTACGGCCGCCGTCTCGCGCATCGTGTCGGTGCCGTGCACGATCACGATGGCCTTCTCGGATGCGGCCCGGCAGGTCGCCAGCACACGCTCGCGGTCAGCGTCGCCCATCTCGAGCGAATCGAGCAGCGGCAGCACGTCCAGCGCCACCGGCACCGTCATGCGGCTGCGCTTGATGACCTCTGGTAAATGGCTTTCGGCAAAGCCCAGCACGCCATTGAGTTCGTTGTAATGCTTGTCGAAAGTGCCGCCGGTGGCGATGAGTCGCAAAGTCATGTTGGTTTATCCACTCGCTGAAAAAAGGTCCCCATGATATCGCCAAACCACCGGCGATCTCCAGGCGACTGCGCTAGAATCATCCGGATCGGATGAGTACTTCCCCCATCGTTTTCCTTTTCTCCTGTCTATTTCCATATTTGCCATGAAAGCAGTTGCCCCCGGAACCGTGATCTTCCAGCGCCATCGCGGCTATGGCGTGATCACGCATGTCAACCTGCTCACCGGGTGGGTGTCGGCGCGCTTCGGCAACGAGTCGCGCGCGCAAGACCTGAACCTGTCGAACGACGAGGTGCAGCACGCCGATGGCGAGCTGATCCTGTTCCGGCGCGCCCCGCCCGACCGCATGCCGCACGCGCGCCTGATGGCCGTCGTCCGTGCACTGCACGAGGCCGGTTATCAGAAACTGTATCTGTACTCGTGGCCCAAGCCATCCGGCCTGCACTGGCGCTGGCACCTGTTCACAGGGCCGCGCAACTGGATGCAGCGCACCTGGCGCGAAGGCTGGTATGGCTCGGGCGCCGAGTACAACAACAATCCGGTGATGGGCTGGAACGATGTGCCGGGCGCGAGCACCGATGAGCTGATCCACGCGCTCGCCAAGTTCGATCCGCAAGGGCTGGCTGAAGCGCTGGGCCGCGACGAAGATCACACGGCGTGGTTCGCGCAGGCATGCGACCTGCTGCTGCCCGGGTATATGTATAGCCTGAACATGGAGCGGCCGCCGGGTGGCGGCCTGATCGAAGCGCCCCCGGTGCCGATCGTCCCGGTGCGCGCGGGCCTCAAACCCTATGCGGGGCCGGATATCGGCTGGCCGCCGGGCTGGGCCGGGCTGTGGACCGGCACGCATGTGCTGCCGGCGCCGAAAATCAATATCAGGGGCGAGCCGGAGCTGCGCTGAGGCTACGGCGGCGCGTCTTCAGCGTTTGTCCAACGCCTCTGGATTCAGAATATTGGTCGGCGTACCTTGCGCGAACTGCACGATATTCTCGAACGCAGCGCTGAAATACAGCTCGTAACTGTCCTGCTCGACGTAGCCGATGTGCGGCGTCGCCAGGACGGTCGGGATGCGCAGCAACGGTGAATCCGGTCCCAGCGGCTCGCTGGTGAACACGTCCAGTGCCGCCATGCCTGGGTGGCCTTTCTTCAAGGCGCTTTCCAGCGCGCCATCGGCCACCAGCTCGGCGCGGCTGGTGTTGACGAACAGTGCGTCCGGTTTCATCCGCGCCAGATCGCTTGCCGTGACGATGCCACGGGTCGATTCGGCCAGGCGCAAGTGCAGGCTCAGCACATCGGCCATCTCGAACAGTGCCTCGCGCGACGGCGCCGCCTCGAAGCCATCCGTCAGCGCCGCCTGTCGGCTGGCGTCGCTGCCCCACACCACCACGCGCATCCCGAACGCGCGCGCATAGCCAGCCACCAGCTTGCCGATCTTGCCGTAGCTCCAGAGCCCGAGCGTGCGGCCGTGCAGCACGCGGCCCACGCCATTCAGCACTGGATTGGTCGAGGCTGTCTGCCACAGTCCCTCTTTCAGATTGGTGGCATACGGCACGATCTTGCGGCTGGCCGCCATGATCAGGGTCCACGTCAATTCTGCCGGCGCAACCGGTGAGCCGGTACCCTCGGCAATCGCGATGCCGCGCGCGGTCGCGGCGGCGACGTCGATATGGCCGCTGACCTTGCCTGTTTGCGAAATCAGTTTCAGGTTGGGCAGCTTGGCGAGCAGGGCGGCAGAGAACGCCGTGCGTTCGCGGATCAGCACCAGCGCATCGAACGGCGCGAGCCGGATGGCAAGCTGGCCCAGGCCGCGGGTCGAACTCTGGAAGACCTTGACCTCATGGCCATCGAGCAGGGGAAAGCACGCGAGACGGCGTGCAGCGTCTTGATAGTCGTCAAGAATCGCGATTTTCAGTGGTGTTGTCACAATTGTATGATCTGCCTGTAAACAAATAACACGATAGGGCAAATGCCCAAATAGCCTACTACATTAGTCGGGCATTTTTCCTACTTTTTTGTAGTGAAACCCGTCGAAACGCCGTTTTGCGGGTGTACAATCGGCGCAGAACTTAAGCGAATGACACGCATCCAACGGTGCTCACGAGACGCACCGCAAGGCTTCACTCGAAGCTGCCGACCTGCCCGCTGTATCGTCAAGTGTTGACGCCTGCTTCTGCCGCAGAGTGCCTGCCCAACGTCGTGATCGACCGCAGGGCGCCCCGGCTGAAGACGATGCAAGGTAACGGTCCACCCGAATTCTTAATTGGCATTTGGAGGTATCCCCATGAACCAACCCGTGATGGGCGGCGTCGCCGCACTGAACGTCCCAGCTTACATCAAACATCAAAAACTCATCAATTGGGTGGCTGAGATTGCTGCGCTGACCAAGCCTGACAGCATTTACTGGTGCGACGGTTCGGAAGACGAATACGACCGCCTGTGCGCCGAAATGGTTGCCGCTGGCACGATGAAAAAGCTGAATCCGGCCAAGCGTCCAAATTCCTACCTGGCCTGGTCCGATCCGTCAGACGTGGCGCGCGTCGAAGACCGCACCTACATCTGCTCGGCCACGAAAGAAGAAGCCGGCCCGACCAACAACTGGATGGAACCGGCCGAAATGCGCCAGACGCTGCACGGCCTGTTCGACGGTTGCATGACCGGCCGCACGCTGTACGTCGTGCCGTTCTCGATGGGCCCGCTCGGTTCGCCAATCGCCCATATCGGCGTGGAACTGTCCGACTCGCCGTACGTCGCCGTCAATATGCGCATCATGACGCGCATGGGCCGCGCCGTGTACGACGTGCTGGGCCAGGACGGCGACTTCGTGCCGTGCGTGCACTCGGTCGGCATGCCGCTGGTCGATGGCCAGGCTGATGTCGCATGGCCATGCAATGCCACCAAGTACATCGTCCACTATCCGGATACCCGCGAAATCTGGTCGTTCGGTTCTGGCTACGGCGGCAATGCGCTGCTGGGCAAGAAGTGCTTCGCGCTGCGCATCGCCTCGAACATGGGCTACCAGGAAGCACAGCAGGGCGGCACCGGCTGGCTGGCCGAACATATGCTGATCCTGGGCGTCGAATCACCGCAAGGCGACAAGAAATACATCGCCGCCGCGTTCCCGTCGGCCTGCGGCAAGACCAACTTCGCGATGCTGATCCCGCCACAGGCATTCGACGGCTGGAAAGTCACGACCATCGGCGACGACATCGCCTGGATCAAGCCGGGCGCCGATGGCAAGCTGGTCGCCATCAACCCGGAAGCCGGCTACTTCGGCGTGGCCCCGGGCACCAACGACAAGACCAATCCGAACTGCATGGCCTCGCTGCGTGAAAACGTCATCTTCACCAACGTCGCGCTGACCGACGACGGCGACGTCTGGTGGGAAGGCATGACGAAAGAAGCACCGGCCCACCTGATCGACTGGCAGGGCAAGGACTGGACGCCGGCATCGGGCACCAAGGCCGCGCATCCGAACGCTCGCTTCACGGTGGCCGCAACGCAAAATCCGGTGATCGATGCTGCCTGGGACGATCCAGCCGGCGTGCCGATCTCGTCATTCATCTTCGGTGGCCGTCGCTCGACGACCGTGCCGCTGGTGACCGAAGCGCGCGACTGGGTGGAAGGCGTCTACATGGCCGCCGCGATGGGTTCCGAAACCACCGCCGCCGCTGCCGGCCAGATGGGTGTCGTGCGCCGCGATCCGTTCGCGATGCTGCCATTCATCGGCTACAACATGAGCGACTACTTCCAGCACTGGCTCGATCTGGGCAAGAAGGTCGAAGCAATCGATCCAGCGGCATTGCCGAAGATCTTCTGCGTCAACTGGTTCCGCACCGATGCGCAGGGCAACTTCGTGTGGCCAGGTTACGGTGATAATATGCGCGTGCTGAAGTGGATCCTGGACCGCACCGCCGGCGCCACCGGCGGCACCGAGCACCTGTTCGGCACCACGCCGAACTATGCCGACCTGAACTGGGAAGGCGTGGACTTCAGCGAGCAGCAATTTGCGCAGATCACGTCCATCGACAAGGACGCCTGGCGCGAAGAACTGAAACTGCATACCGAGCTGTTCGAGAAGCTGGCCTACCACCTGCCGCAAGAGCTGGTGGCCACGCGTGACCGGCTGGAGAAACAACTGGCTGCTTGAGCTTAAGCTGCCTGGTGGGGGAGGCGCCGTCTTCGCGACGGTGAAAACATAAAAAAAAGAACAGGGGCAGCGCCGGTGGCGCCGCCCCTGATTCATTTGTGGCGTCGTGATCGTGCCGGATGATCTCTTCGTCAACCATCACCGCGTGGACGGGGAACCCGTCCACCCTACGACTGCCCTCTGTTGGCGTAGGGTGGACGGCTCTGCCGTCCACGCGGCAATCGTCGGCCTCAGCTATTTGCTGATGGCGTCGCCGTAATTCATTGTAGGCTTGACCCTCACGTGGCGTCAGGCTCCATCCTGTCTTCACGCATGAAGAAAGGATGACGACGATGCTGCTGAAAATTGGGGAACTGGCAAAACGCACTGGCTTGACGGTCCGTGCCTTGCACCACTACGACGCGATCGGTTTGTTATCGCCTTCTGCGCGTTCCGACGCCGGCTACCGGCTGTACAACGAAGCCGACATCGCCCGCCTGCACCGCATTCTGGCATTGCGCAGGTTCGGGCTAGCGCTGGCCGACATCGGAACCACCCTCACCAGAGCCGACCTGTCGCTGGCCACGGTCGTCGCGCGCCAGATCGGCCTGCTGACCGAGCAGATCCAGCAGGCCAAAGCCTTGCGCAGCCGCCTGTCCCAACTGCAGGGACAGCTGGCTGACGGACAGCAACCGGATCTGGCCGATTGGCTGACAACGCTGGAGCACATGACCATGTACGACAAGTATTTTTCCCAGGAAGAACTCACGCAATTACCGATCTATACCCAGGCCGATGATGTCGAGCCCGAGTGGCAGGCACTGGTGGCGCAAGTGCAGGCACTGATGGATGCCGGTACTGACCCTGGTGATCCGCAGGCGCAGGTTTTGGCGACGCAGTGGATGGCGATGGTCCGACGCGATACCGGTGACAATCCGATCCTGTTTGCCAAGCTGAACGCGATGCACGAACACGAACCCAGCGTGCAGGAGCGCACCGGCATTTCGCCGCAGATGATGACGTTCATCCTGGCGGCATCGAAGGCGCACCAGTTGTCGATCTACCGGAATTATCTCGACGACGACGAATTTGCCTTCATGCGCGCCAACTTCGGCAAGCGCGATGCCGAGTGGCCGCCGCTGGTGGCGCAGGTCCGTACGGCCATGGACGAAGGCCATGCGCCCGACTCGCCGCAGGCACGCGCGCTGGCGCTGGCGTGGTTCGATCTGTTCCGCTCGTTTGCCGGCGACCAGCCGGCAACCCAGCAAAAGATCCGGCAAGCCCTGCAGAACGAGCCGGCACTGCAGCAATCGGGAATGGTCGACGAGCGCATGCGCGCGTTCATCAGCGCGGCAATGCAGGCCTTGCGCGCATAAAAAAACAGGGGCAGCGCCGCTGGCGTTGCCCCTGTTTGATCGTGCTGCCTGAAGCGGCGTGTTACGCCTTTGCAGGCGCCTTCAACAATGGCTTCAGATACTTGCCGGTGGCGCTGCCCTTGTTCTTGGCCACGTCTTCCGGCGTACCCGTCGCCACGATGACGCCGCCGCCGGCGCCGCCTTCCGGCCCCAGGTCGACCACCCAGTCCGCCGTCTTGATGACGTCCAGATTGTGCTCGATGATCGCCAGCGTGTTGCCCTGGTCGCGCAGGCGGTGAATCACCTTCAGCAGCAGGTCGATGTCGGCAAAGTGCAGGCCGGTCGTCGGTTCATCCAGGATATACAGCGTGCGGCCCGTGTCGCGCTTGGACAGCTCGAGCGACAGTTTCACGCGCTGTGCTTCGCCGCCCGACAAGGTCGTCGCACTTTGCCCCAGCTTGATGTAGCCGAGGCCCACGTCCAGCAGCGTTTGCAGCTTGCGCGCAATCACCGGCACCGGCTTGAAGAACTCGTGCGCATCCTCGACGGTCAGTTCCAGCACTTCGGTGATGTTCTTGCCCTTGTAATTCACTTCCAGCGTTTCGCGGTTGTAGCGCTTGCCGTGGCAGACGTCGCACGGCACATACACGTCCGGCAGGAAGTGCATCTCGACCTTGATCACGCCATCGCCCTGGCACGCTTCGCAGCGCCCGCCCTTGACGTTGAACGAGAAGCGGCCCGCGCTGTAGCCGCGTTCCTTGGCCGTCGGCACTGTCGAGAACAGATCGCGGATCGGTGTGAACAGGCCCGTGTACGTCGCCGGATTCGAGCGCGGGGTGCGACCGATCGGCGCCTGGTCGACCGAGATCACCTTGTCGAAGTGTTCCAGGCCGTGGATCGACGTGTGCTCGGCCGGCTCGGTTTGCGAGCCGTACAGGTGACGCGACAGCGCCGGGTACAGCGTGTCGTTGATCAGGGTCGACTTGCCCGAACCCGAGACGCCCGAGATGCAGGTCATCAAGCCCACCGGCAGCGTCAGGGTCACATCCTTCAGGTTATTGCCCTTGGCGCCTGTGATCACCAGCTGGCGCGCCGGGTCGGCCTTGGTGCGCTTCTTCGGTACTTCGATCCGGCGCCGGCCATCGAGATACTGGGCCGTGACCGAATGCTCGTTCTTCATGATCTGCTCGAGCGTGCCTTCGGCGATGATCTGCCCGCCGTGCACGCCCGCGCCCGGGCCCATGTCGACGATATAGTCGGCAGTGCGGATCGCGTCTTCATCGTGCTCGACCACCAGCACGCTATTGCCGATGTCGCGCAGGTGTTTCAGCGTCGCGATCAGGCGATCGTTGTCGCGCTGGTGCAGGCCGATCGACGGCTCGTCGAGCACATACATGACGCCCGTCAGGCCCGAGCCGATCTGCGACGCCAGGCGGATACGCTGCGCTTCGCCGCCAGACAAGGTGTCCGCGCTGCGGTCGAGCGACAGGTAATCCAGGCCGACGTTGTTCAGGAACTTGAGGCGCGAAATGATCTCTTTGATCACGCGCTCGGCGATGTCCTTCTTGGCGCCGGTCAGTTCCAGCGTTTCGAAGAACTCGAGCGTGTCCCGAAGGGGCTTATCGGACACTTCATAGATCGCGCGCTGCTGGGCGCCCTGGCCGATTTTCACGTACCGCGCTTCGGTGCGCAGACGCGCGCCTTCGCATGACGGGCACTTCTTCTCATTGATGAACTTCGCCAGCTCTTCCTTGACGGCCATCGAATCGGTTTCGCGATAGCGGCGCTGCAGATTGTTGACCACGCCTTCGAACGTGTGCTCGCGAATCACGGTGCGGCCGCGCTCGTTCACATAGCTGAACGGGATCGCCGTCTTGCCCGAGCCGAACAGCACGGCATCCTGCGACGCCGCCGGCAATTTATCGAACGGCACGTCGAGGTCGAAGTCGTAGTGCGACGCCAGGTTCTGCAGCATCTGGAAATAGAACTGGTTGCGGCGATCCCAGCCCTTCACGGCGCCGGACGCCAGCGACAGGTGCGGGAAGGCCACGACCCGTTTCGGATCGAAGAATTCGATGTGGCCCAGGCCGTCGCATTCCTGGCAGGCGCCCATTGGGTTATTGAACGAGAACAGGCGCGGTTCCAGCTCTTGCAATGAGTAGCCGCAGACATTACAGGCGAACTTGTTCGAGAACACCGTCATGTTCTCGGTGTCCATTTCGTACGCAACCGCGCGGCCATCGGCTAGGCGCAGTGCGGTCTCGAAACTCTCGGCCAGGCGCTGCTTGATGTCCGGATTGACCTTGATGCGGTCGATCACGACGTCGATCGTGTGTTTCTCGGTCTTTTTCAGCTTGGGCAGCTCGTCGATCTCGTAGATCTTGGCCGCGGCCACGCCACTGGCGATACGGAACCGCACGAAGCCCTGGGCCTGCATCGCCAGGAACAGATCGCCATGCTCGCCCTTGCGGCCGGCCACGACCGGCGCCAGGATCATCAGCTTGGTGCCTTCCGGCATGGCCAGCACAGAGTCGACCATCTGCGACACGGTCTGCGCGGCCAGCGGATGGTGCGGGTGCTGCGGGCAATACGGCGTGCCGACGCGCGCGTACAGCAGGCGCAGGTAATCATGAATTTCGGTGACGGTGCCGACGGTCGAGCGCGGATTGTGCGACGTCGCCTTCTGCTCGATGGAGATGGCCGGGGACAGACCCTCGATCAGGTCGACATCGGGCTTTTCCATCAGCTGCAGGAACTGGCGCGCGTAGGCCGACAGCGACTCGACGTAGCGGCGCTGGCCTTCGGCGTACAGGGTGTCGAAGGCGAGCGACGACTTGCCGGAGCCCGACAAACCCGTGATCACGATCAGCTTGTTGCGCGGGAGGTCGAGGTTGATGTTCTTCAGATTGTGCGTGCGGGCACCACGAATGCGAATTTCTTCCATTAAGTTGGGCAGACTTTCTATTAGTTTATGTGGGCCACCGTGGCGGAGCCGCGAACGCTAAGCGACCGGGTCAGCGGGCCAATCGGGGAGAACCCGTTAGTGTAGCTGGTTTTTGTTACGGCTGTATATTTGTCCAGTGGTTCTAATGTGCGCATTGCCGGATCGGCAAGCGCATCCGGATGGCGCGATGGCCTGGACAACGACATGTCCGCCGTATGTGGGTCGCCCTCTGAATGGTTCAATGACAAAGCGTTCAGATTCGCAAAATAAATTTCCCTGCTGAGCTATGGATGAGGTCGGATTGACAACAAAATCGACGGGATGACGCTGCGTTACGGCTGATGGATTTCAACAAATTGTTGTGGCAAATCCGGGCGCCGGCCTCATAATAGTGAGCTGTACCACCACGTTCCCTGACGCCTAGAAGCATGCAGAGTCAGGGCTGATCATACCCAGCAGGAGTAATCAAATGGCATCAGTTAACAAGGTCATCATCGTTGGCAACCTCGGCCGCGATCCGGAAGTGCGCTACATGCCGAGCGGCGACGCCATCGCGAACATCGCGGTCGCCACCTCGTACAAATCCAAAGACCGCAACACCGGCGAGCAAAAAGAGCTGACCGAGTGGCACCGTATTTCGTTCTTCGGCCGCCTGGCCGAGATCGTCGCGCAATACCTGAAAAAAGGTTCGTCGGTCTACGTCGAAGGCCGTCTGCAGACCCGCAAGTACACCGACAAGGACGGCATCGAGCGCTACGCAACCGACGTCATCGCTGAAAACATGCAGATGCTGGGCGGTCGCCAGGGCATGGGCGGCGACGGCGGCGGCATGGGTGGCGGTATGGGTGGTGGCGGCATGGACGACGACTACTCGGCGCCACAGCAGCCACGCCAGCAAGCGCCACGCCAGGCGCCACCGGCACCGGCAGCACGTCCGCAGCCGAAGCCGGCTCCGAACTTCTCGGATATGGATGACGACATTCCGTTCTAAGACTGAATGTTGTTGGAGCGATCAAAGCGCCGTGGGTCTGTGACTCACGGCGCTTTTTTTGCGCCCTCGCCATATCGAGCGTTCGATCAAGAAAGTAAAAAACCGCTTGCATGATAGCGACACTGTCCGCCCATCATGCCGTAACCATTTCAGCACATCATCTCTGAAATCTCGATCAGATTCAGATCCGGATCACGCACATACACCGAGCGGATCTTGCCGGTCGCCCCAGTCCGCTCAACCGGCCCTTCGACAATGGGCCAGTCGCAGCTGCCCAGATGCGCAATGACCTTATCAAGCGACACCGATGCAATGAAGCACAGATCCAGCGCCCCCGGCACCGGCAGGTGCGCCTTCGGCTCGAACTCCTCCCCGCGCTGATGCAGGTTGATCTTCTGGTTACCGAACCTGAAGGCGATCCGCCCCGCGCCGAAGGTTTCCAGCCCCATGCCCATGACTTCCGTATAAAAATGCTCCGTCGCATCGAGGTCGGTGCAGGTCAGCACCAGGTGGTCGAGATGAGAAATCATGGCAGGCCGTCCTTGAATGAAGGTGATTAGAGCTCGGTGCGCAGTTCGAACAATTCCGGGAACAGCACGACATCGAGCATCTTGCGCAGATACCCCACGCCGTCCGTGCCACCCGTGCCCGTCTTGAACCCGATCACGCGCTGCACCGTCGTCACATGCCGGAAGCGCCACAAGCGAAACGCCGTCTCGATATCGACCAGCTTCTCGCCCAGCTCATACAGCGGCCAGTATTGGTCAGTGTCGCGATACACCACCATCCACGCCGCCTTCACCGACGGATCCGACCGCGTCGCCTGATGCCACGGCCCGGCAAGCCGCGCCGCATCCACGGCCAATCCACTGCGCGCCATCACCATGATCGCTTCGTCATACAGCGACGGTTTATCGAGCACGCCCTGCAGCGCCGCATGCGCGTCAGGCTTGTGCTGATGCACCTGCAAATGCGTGACGTTCTTGTTCCCCAGGATGAATTCGATCTCGCGATACTGGTGCGACTGGAACCCCGACGACGCGCCCAGGTACGGGCGGATCGCCGTGTACTCGGGCGGCGTCATCGTCGCCAGCACATCCCATGCATGCACGAGCTGGTTCATGATTGCGGCCACGCGCGCCAGCATCTTCATCGCCGCCGGCAGCTGGCCCCGCGCGATGTTGTCGCGCGCGCCGTGAAGCTCGTGCAGCATCAGCTTCATCCACAGTTCGCTGGTCTGGTGCTGGACGATGAACAGCAGCTCGTTGTGCTCGGGCGACAGCGGGTGCTGGGCGTTGAGGATCGTGTCGAGCGACAGGTAGTCGCCGTAGCTCATGTCCTTGCTGAAATCGAGCTTGGCGCCGTGGTAGCCGGGCTGCGCGACAGGGCAGCCACTCACATCGGCATTACTGGCGGACGAATCAGGGTCAACAGGGCAGGGCATCGTGTCCTCTCTTGAGAATCGCTCGAAAATCGCTCAGGTCACCGCAGTACGCTTGGCATCGACCTGATAGTCGCTGCGGTCCAGAATATCCTTGAGTACCATCACTGCCTGCCACACATCGTCATACCCCGTGTACAGCGGCGTGAAGCCAAAGCGCATCACCTGCGGCTCGCGGTAGTCGCCGATCACGCCGCGCGCGATCAGGGCCTGCATCACCGCGTAGCCATGCGGATGCGTGACGCTCACCTGGCTGCCACGGTCCGCATGATTGCGCGGCGTGATCAGCTCCAGCGGGTGCGCGGCGCATTCCTGTTCGAGCAGCGTCAGGAACAGGTCTGACAAGGCGAGAGACTTCTTGCGCAGCGCCGCCATCGTCACGTCCTGAAACACGGCCAGTCCGCATTCGATCAGCGCCAGCGCCACCACCGGTTGCGTGCCACACATCGCGCGCTTGATGCCGGCCACCGGCGCGAACGCCGGCTGCATCGCGAACGGCTGGCGGTGTGCCCACCAGCCGGTGAGCGGCTGCGTGAACTGCGCGTGGTGGCGCTGCGGCACCCAGATGAAGGCGGGCGCGCCCGGCCCGCCGTTGAGGAATTTGTAGGTGCAGCCCACCGCGAAGTCGGCCTGCGCGCCATTCAGGTCGACCTCGACGGCGCCGGCCGAATGGGCCAGGTCCCAGATCGCGAGCGCGCCAGCGGCGTGGATCTGCGCCGTGATCGTTTTCATGTCGAGCATGCGGCCGGTTCGGTAGTTCACGTGCGTGAGCATCACCACCGCTACCTGGGCGCCGGCGTCGCCTTCGAGAGCGGCCGGCAGGTCGGCCCAGCTGTCGAGCAGGCGCAGCTCGTAGCCGCGCTCGAGCCAGCCGATCAGGCCTTCGGCCATGTAGATATCGCTCGGGAAGTTGTCGCGCTCGGTGAGGATGATGCGGCGGGCCGCGTGCGCCGGTGCGTCGGCCTGCATCTTGAGCGCCGCAGCCAGCGCCTTGAACAGGTTCACCGAGGTCGAATCGGTGACCACCACTTCATCGGCCGCGGCGCCGATCAGCGGCGCGATCAGGGTGCCCAGGCGCTGCGGCAGGTCGTACCAGCCGGCCGTGTTCCAGCTGCGGATCAGGTCATTGCCCCATTCGGCGGCGATCACGTCCTGCGCGCGTTGCAGGGCCGCGCGGGGGCGGGCGCCGAGCGAATTGCCATCGAGGTAAATCACGCCGTCCGGCAGCGCAAAGGCATTGCGCTGGGGAGCCAGCGGGTCGGCCGCGTCGAGGGCCAGGCAGTCTTGTCGTGTGATCATGTGAACGGTCGCGAAGAAGTAGTGGGTGCCGGCCTGGCCGGACGATACCGCCATTCTAGGCTAGAGGCCAAAGAATGCGGTGACAGTGGCGCACCCTGGCTGTAGAATCGCGCCCAATCAAGTGAATGGTGCCGTCCTGCTCGTCTGCAGGAAGGTGAAACGGGAAGCCGGTGACGTGTGCGAATCCATCGCACGCCAGTCCGGCGCAGCCCCCGCTGCTGTATGCCTGACGACCCTCGTCGAACGCCACTGTGCCCCGTGCACGGGAAGGCAGGACCCGGGAAGGATGACGGCAAGCCAGAAGACCGGCCTTCACGATGCATTGCGTACGTCCCGGGGTGTGGGCGTGCCGGTTGGTAGTTCGTCGTTCCTTCTGTGTTGCCACTGTGGTCGCGTCAGCATGCGTGCGCATGGCCTGTCACGTTCAGCGTGGAAGGAAGACGTCTGCCCGTTGTCATGCGCGCTGATGGCGCGCAGCTGAAAGGTCGACGTTCACATGAACACTGCTTCGCTCCCCCGCGCCTGTACTGCGCTGGTGCTTTTGCTCGCGTCCCTGCTTGCCTGTGCCCACAGCCACGCCGCCACCATGTTCGCCGTGGTCACGGAGCGCGCCGCGCCGGGCGCGATCGAAGCCGCGCACCGCCACCTGGCCAGCCACCCGCGCGACCGGATTCAGTTGCGCACGCCGGCCCAGCTGATGGCCGCCAGTGAACGCGAGGTGGGCCAGTGGATCGCGAGCGCCGACACGGTGCTGGCGGTGTCGCTGTTTGGCGATCCGGCGCGCCGCATGAAGGATGCGCTGGCGCGCCACGCGAAGCCAGGCACCGCGGTGCTGGCGTTCAATGGCGAAGCAAGCCTGAACCTGATGACGCGCGCCGCGCACGGCAGCCTGGCCGGCTTCGCCCCCGAGCTGCTGCGCGAACTGGCAGCCGAAGCACCGGCGCCCGCCGCGCTGCAGGCGGCAGAGGCGAATCCCGCCGCCCGCCACTGGCTCGCGGCGCGGCGCGTCTGGCAAGCGGGCGGCGTGGGCAACACCACGGCCCTCATCGCCCACCTGCTGCATCCATCGACAGCGCTCGGCCCTCCGCTGCCCGAGCCGACCCTGCGCCTGCGCGTCGGCCAGAACGAGCTGCAGGATGCCGCCGCCTGGGGCAACGCCGCCAAGCTGGGTCTGAAGGACCGTCCGACCGTCGTCGTGCTCGACCTGGCGAACATGGATGGCATGGTGCCGGCCGCGCTGTGCCGCCGCATCGAAGAACAAGGGCAGGCCTGCGTCCAGCTGCTCACGCGCTGGGGCGGCGCTTCGCGCGAAGCGCTGGTGCGCCTGCCCGAGCTGATCGCGCCGGCGAAGCCCGCGGCGCTGGTGGTGCTGCAGGACTTCGTCGTCGGCGCCGCCGAAGGCCGCGAAGTCGTCAGCGAAGCCTTCAAACGCCTCGATATCCCCGTGTTCAAGGCGATCCGCCTGTCGGACCGCACCGCGATCGGGTGGCAGCTCTCGCCCGATGGCCTGCCGCCGGATTCGGTCCAGTACCGCGTCGCGCTGCCCGAACTGCAGGGCATCGGCCAGCCGATGGTGGTGGCGGCGCTGGGCCAGTCGCAACGCGACCGCCTGACCGGCATCGAGAACCGCCCGCCGGTGCTGCTGCCAGCCGAAGTCGATCGCTTGACGGCGCGCGTGAGCCGCTGGCTGGCGCTGCGTGCCAAGCGCAATGCCGACAAGCGCGTCGCGATGGTCTATTACAACCACCCGCCGGGCCGCCAGAACATCGGGGCCGACAACCTGAACGTGCCGGCGTCGCTGTTCGACATGCTGCATGCGCTCAAGGCGGCCGGCTACACGGTCGGCGATCTGCCGGCCACGCCCGAAGCGCTGCTCGACATGATCATGGCGCACGGCGTGAACCTGCCCGAAGACCGCGCCGCGCTGCGCGAAATGAGCGCCACCGTCAACAGCGTCAGCGCCCCCGACTACGCGCGCTGGTTCGCGACTTTGCCACCGCGCGTGCAGGGAGAGATGATGGACGGCATGCTGGGCCGCCTGCATGCCGACGTGCTGGTCGCCGAAGCACAGGGCGAGCGCGCGCCGGGCCGCAAGCAGGCCGAGACAATCATCAAGGAATTGCTGCACCTGGTCGAGGGTGTCGACCATCCGCAGCGCGTGCAGGCCACGCGCGACCTGCATGCGCTCGAAGACGGGTATCGCGCCTGCCTCGACGACAGCAAACCCAGTCCGTGCAAGGCGCTCGCGCCGCTGTACCGGCGCCTGATCGGTTACGGCATCGAAGGCATGCGCGGCTGGGGCCCGGCGCCGGGCAAGGTGATGGTCGACAGCGGCAAGCTGCTGGTGCCGGGCCTCACGTTCGGCAATGTGTTCATCGGCCCGCAGCCGCCGCGCGGCTGGGAAGTCGATGAAGAACTGCTGCATGCAAATACCAGCATCACGCCGCCGCACCAGTACCTGGCCTTCTACCATTGGATCCGCGACCGCTTCAAAGCCGACGCCGTCGTGCACGTGGGGCGCCACTCGACGTTTGAATTTTTGCCCGGTAAAGCAGTGGGCCTGTCGAGCGACGATTATCCCAGCCTGATCGCAGGCGACCTGCCGGGCATCTACCCGTACATCGTCGACGGCGTGGGCGAGGGCACGCAGGCCAAGCGCCGCGGCCTGGCGATCATCGTCGACCACCTGACGCCACCGCTGGCGACGACACCGCTGTACGACGAGCTGCTGTCGCTGCGCCAGATCGTCGAGAGTTTCGAAGCCGCGTCGTCCGAGTCGCTCAAGACGCAGGCCGCGCAACTGATGCGCGAGCGCGTCGTGGCGCTGAACCTGCGCGCCGAACTCGAAGCGTCGATGTCCGACGTGCTCGAAGTGCGGGGCATCGGCTTCGATGCTGCCGACGACGATTTGCTGGCGCACGAGGTCGGCCACTACCTGACCAAGCTGCAGGAGAAGTTCATGCCGTTCGGCCTGCACGTGTTCGGCCGGCCGTGGGACCAGAAGTCGCTTGACCTGATGCTCGATTCGATGGCCAAGAGCGGCATCGACGACCCATCCATCGCCGGCAAGCTGCGCGACTCGCCGCGACGCGAGATGGCAGGCCTGCTCGCGGGCCTGGATGGCCGCTACATCGAGCCGGGCAAGGGCAACGATCCGCTGCGCTCACCCGAGGCGCTGCCGACCGGCCGCAACTTCCACGCGGTCGATGGCGACATCCTGCCCACGCGCCTGGGTTTCGGGCTGGCGCAAAAGATGGCGGCCAAGGCGATGGCGCGCAGCAAGGGCGACGCCGCGCGGGAGCAGGGCAGTGAAGGCATCATCCTGTGGGCCTCGGACGCCGTGCGCGACGAAGGCGTGATGGTCGGCTTTGCACTGGCCATGATGGGCGCCGAGCCGGTCTGGAACGCGCGCGGCATCGTCACCGATGTGCGCCTGGTGCCGGGTGCCGTGCGGCGCGATGCGCTGGTGACCACGTCCGGGCTGTTCCGCGACCTGTATCCCAATCTGATCCGCCTGATCGACCGCGCTGGCCGGCTGGCACTGGCGGCGTCCGCCGAGACGCTGGCGCGGCAAGACCCGGCCCTGCGCGAGGCGCTGCAAGCTGCGTTGGCGCCGCTTCAGGGCGCCGCCTGGGGTAGTGAAGCCGTGCAGGACAACCGGGTCGCGCGCGAATGGCTGGTGCGCCAGCGCGCGCTGGTTGCGGGCGGTGCATCGACCATTGAAGCGGGGCAGGGCGCCGCGCTGCGCGTGTTCGGCGATGCGCCAGGCGCGTACGGCACGGGCGTGAACCGCCTGACCGAACGCTCGGGCGCCTGGCGTGAGCGCGAGGAGATCGGCCGCGCCTACCGCAACCGCATGGGCCACGCGTACGGCCTGGACGCCGACGGCGACGCGCAGCACCGCGCCTTCGACGTGGCGCTGGACGGCATCCACCGCACCTACCATGGCCGCGCCAGCAATCTGTATGGCCTGCTCGACAACAACGACGCCTTCGATTATCTGGGCGGCTTGTCGCTGGCCGTCGAGACGCGCACCGGCCGCGTGCCGGACGCGCTGATCCTGCAGCACGGGCAGCCGGGCCAGGCCGACGTCGAGCCGCTGGCCACCGCGCTGCTGGGCGAGTTGCGCGGACGCTTCCTGAACCCTGCGTGGCTGCGTCCATTGATGGACAACGGCTACTCGGGCGCACGCACGATGGGCCAGGAATTCATCGAGAACCTGTGGGGCTGGCAGGTCACGCGCCCGGACCTCGTGAAGAACTGGGCCTGGGATGAAGTCAAGGCCGTCTACTTCGACGATGCGCACAAGCTCGGCCTGCCGGCATTCCTGGGCCAGCGCCATAACGCGCACGTCAAGGCGCACATGCTGGCCGTGTTCATGGTGGCTGCCGAAAGAGGCTTCTGGAAGACCGACCCGGAAACGATCCGCACGATGGGCGGCGAGCTGGCGCGCCTGGTGGCTGCCAATGGCTTGCCGGGCAGCGGCCACACGTCGCCCGATCACCCGATGTGGGGCTGGCTGGCGCCGCAACTCGATCGGGGCGACGCGCAGCAGCTTGGCGTGACGCTGGCGAAGGCACGCGGCGAGATGCTGCCGGCGCTTGCCGTCCCGGCGCCGGCCGGCGCGCCGGCAGCGGCGGCATCACCGGCCGCGGCGCCACCACGCGCCGACGCGCAGCAGGGGCAGGCGCCTTCCGCGCCCGCACCGGCGGCCCCGCCAGCGATGCGCGTGTATGAACTCAACCAACAACCCGAACCCGCGCCGCTCCCTGGCCTGCGCATCGTGCAGGTCCTGGTCATCCTGGCCGCCTGCTTCGCCCTGTTTGCGCTCGGCCTGTGGCGCGGCCGCAGCATCCCCCAACCTGTAAGGAGTACTCCATGATCGATCACTTGTCCTATGCCTGGTTGCACGACGCCGTCAGCTGGCTGCTCACGCCTTCGCTGGTGGCGCTGCTGGCCGGCTGCGCCATTGCGCTGGTCGAATCGGGCATCGCCGTCGGCGAGCGCTTCCACGGCCTGGCCCGACTGCGCGCATCCGGTAACGTCGGGCACGTGCAGAAGCTGGCCCGTCACCGTCTGGAGCGCGCCGACCTGCTGGCGCGCATCCCGCCGATGCTGGGTTTGATGGCCACGATCATTCCGCTCGGGCCTGGCCTGGCCGCGCTGGGTGAAGGCGATCCGGCCAAGCTGGCCAGCGCCGTGACGGTTGCCTTCGATGCGACCGTGCTGGGCCTCGTTGCCGGCATTGCCGGCCTGGTGATCGGCAAGCTGCGCCGCCGCTGGTACGAAGAAACGCTGGACGCGATGGAGCCGCTGGCATGAGCGCCCCTGCACGTGGCCGTCTGCGCCTGTACCGCCATCTCGACGCGCGCTTCGACCAGAGCGACGAAGACCCGCGCGCGAGCCTGGTCAATCTGGTCGACGTGATGCTGGTTTTTGCCTGCGGCCTGATCGCGGCGATCGCCGGCTCGCAAGGCGCCATCAAACCGCCGCAACCGGTCGAGAAAGGCCGCCAGATCGAGCGCCCCGCGAGCGGCGTGACGCAAGACGGCAGCGGTTACGACCGCGTCGGCGAAGTCTTTCGCGATCCCAAGACCGGCAAGCTGGTGCTGATCGAGCCTACGGCAACCCCGGCAAAAAAGTAACGCAGATGACGAAAACGACCTTGTTGCGCGCGCTGCATGCCGAACGGACGGTCCACTGGCGCTACTGATCGGGATTGCGATGGCTTCGATGAAGCGCCAGCTGCACCTGTGGCATCGCTGGCTCGGGATCGGTATCGGCCTGCTGGTGCTGCTGTGGTTTGGCGCGGGCATCGTCATGATGCATGTCCCGTATCCCGAGCTGACGGAAGCGGAGCGTCGGACCTGGCTTGCGCCGCTCGATCCGGCGCGGGTCCAGGTGAGCGCGGATGCGGCGTGGCGCGAGACGGCATTGAAGGGCATGCCCGATGCGGTGCGCCTGAACACGGTGGCGGGCCGGCCGGCCTGGCATTTCGGCCATGACGGCACCTGGAACTCGGTGTGGGCCGACAACGGCGCAGCGCTCGTGGTCGACGAGCAGGTAGCGTCGAGCAGTGCGCGCAGCGCGGCGCCGGATGCGCGCGCGCTGTCGTTCGAAGCGATCGACGTGGACCAGTGGACATTCGGCGCGGTGCGCGTGCACCAGCCACTGCTGCGCGTCACAGCTGACGATGATGCCGGCAGCGTAGTGTATGTCTCGAGCCGCACCGGCGAACTGGTGCGCGACACGATACGCAGCGAGCGCGCCTGGAACTGGGTCGGCGCCGTCGTCCACTGGATCTACGTCACGCCGCTGCGCAAGCAGAACGAAGCATGGCGCCTGGCCGTGATGTCGACGTCCGGCGTGGCGCTGCTGCTGGGCGTGACCGGCATGGTGCTGGGCGTCCAGCGGCTGCGCATGCAGCGCCGTTATGCGGGCGGGCGCATGTCGCCGTACAAAGGCTGGCAGGGCTGGCATTGCTGGCTGGGCCTGAGCGGCGGTGCGCTCGTCATCACTTGGCTGTTCAGCGGCTGGCTGTCGGTGGGCCCGTTCGGTTTTCCGTCCGACCCCGGCGCGACCGCGCAGGATTGCCTTGCAATCGCGGGTGGTGCGCTGGCCAGCGATGACCTGGCAATCGATGCGGCTGCATTGCTGCGGGCGCATCCCGGCACGCTCGAACTGGAATGGCGCCGCGTGGACGGCACGCTGTACCTGAGCGCCCTGGGTCGCACCGTGCGCACGCTGCTGCGCGCGCAGGATGGCACCGTGTCCAGCGTGCTGCCGCAAGCGCTGCTGCTGCGCAGCGCGCAGGCCATTCGGCCCGGCGTGGCGATGACGACGATGCTGAGCGACGCTGACGCCCCAATGTGCGTTGTTGCGTCGCCAAGCGAGGTTGGTTTGAACGCGTGGGCGGCGTAGCCGTCCACCCTACGCGGACGTACTTTCCATGTAGGGTGGATGGCTATGCCATCCACGCGTCCAACGGTCGTTACTGCACCACGAAGCGATTTCGGTTTGCACGCCCGATCAGCGCTTCTGCCCCAACCCGGTCGCACTCCAGTAAATCCCGCCCAGCAGATGATTCAGATACTGCGGATCGCGGTACATCTCCCCGTTGTGCCCCAGCGTGGTGACGAACACGCGCCCCTGTTCGTGCCGGTGGTGCCAGGCGATCGGGTGGTCCTTGCCCATGCCCTTGACCGTTTGCCCCGGCCAGATCTTCGTCGTGTCGTAGCTCGACTCGTCCACGCTCAGCACCGTGTCGATCTTCACCTGATACGGATTGGTCGTGACGTAGAACTCGTCGCTCCAGATCCAGCGTGCAGGCAGGCCGAAGGTGGCGGGGAAGTTCTGGTCAACGACCGTCACCACGCCCGTCTGCAGCTTCGGGTGCGGGCCGACCGAGCGGCCCACCATCTTTTCGTACCAGACCCAGTCGTTCGGCGGCGTGATCGCGGCGCGGTGCACGACGATCGCGTTGCCCCCGCCGCGCATGTACGCCTCGAACTTCGCGCGCTGCGCCGCGTTCAGCTCTTCGCCCGGCGTGTTCAGGAACATCACGGCCGCGTACTGCGTCAGGTCGCCCTCGAACATCTGCGGCTTGTTGGTATAGGTGAGTTCGAACGCGTGCAGCTTGGCCATGCGTTCCAGGCTGTCCCGCGCAATCGGGATGTACTCGTAGTGGTATTTGCCGGGCATGGCCAGCACCAGCAGCTTGAACTGGTCCTCGGCCATGCCGTCCGCTGCCGCTGCCAGCAGCAGCGCTGCGCCCAGCGCCCTGGTGATGCGTCTCATAGTGGTGTCCTCAGTTGATCTGCGTTGCGTACAGCGCGTGGTGGGTCAGGATGAACAGCGTGCGCTTGTTCGCGCCGCCAAACAGCAGTTGCAGCGGACGCTCCGGCACGTCGATGCGCCCCTTTTGCTTGCCGTCCTTGCCGTAGATGAAGACCTGGCCATTGGCCACGTACACGTCGCCATTTGGCGCGACTGCCGCGCCTTCGCCGCCGCGATTGGCCACGAGCTTGAGGTCAGTGATCCCGCCGCCGGCGCCCACCACGCCGCTGAAGGTGCGGTTTTCCGAGCCGTTGGTAAACACCACGCGGCCGCCCACCGGGGCCGTGACGAAACCGTGGGTCTGCAGCGAATCGGCCCAGCGCCAGCCCAGGTGATCCGCCGCACCCTGGCGCAGCACGCGGTAGGCCGGCAGCGCCAGGCTGCCGTCGAGCGAGACGTATTGGTTCGCTTTCGGGAGCGCCACGTCGCGCGCGAACATCTCGGCCAGCGTCGTGAATTCGTAGGTATCGGGATTGAGCTGGTCCTTGAATTCGCCGTTCTGCCAGAAGTTGACGGGCACCGCGATGCGGCTACGATTCGACGCAATGCTGTGCGCGGCCACCGGCGTCGGCTGGATCATCGTCATGTCCAGGCCGGGCTTGCGCGGATCGAACGCGTACACGCTCGCCTGCGGGCCGTACGACGACAGCACCATCAGGTTGCCGCTGTTGTCGATCGTCAGGTTGACCGGATCGAGCGGCGCATCGCGTACCACGACCAGGCCCTCGTCCTTCGTCCAGCTGAAGATGCGTTTCCAGTGACGGTCGACGAAGTACAGCTTGCCCTGCGCATCGACAGCGCCGCCGGCGATCGAATAGAAGCCGCTTTCAAGCTTGGCGACCTTGCCGAGCGGCGCAGGCGCCTTGCGCTGCGCGCCGCTGTAGTCGAACACGGCGAACTCGCGTTCGCGCACATCGAGCTTGTTGGTCACGTCGCGGATCGCGTTCTCGTAGGCGAACTTGCTGGCGCGCAGATAGGTGGCGCAGCCGGCGTCGTCGCAGCTGGCAAAGCCGCTCTCGCCGTTCACGTGCACGTTGCGAAAGCGAATGTCGCTGGAATTGGTGATCAGGATCGCGGCCGGCATCGGCTTGTACGAACGCGTCACGCGGTAGCCGTGGTAGTTGGCAAACAGGATGTTCTTCGAGTTGCGGATCTCGACCGACACCGCGTCGGCGCCGTCGCGCACTTCTTCCTCGGTCTGCGGCGCCAAAAATTCCCAGTTCTGCACGTTATCCAGCACGATCTCGGCGCGGATGTGGTGCTCGGCCGAGAGCTCGTAGACCTTGCCGGGCGTCGTCGTATTGGTGACGTAGAAGCCGGCCTGCGCATAGCCGCTGGGCGACCAGATGCCCGAGAACGTGCCGCCGCCGCCGTCGGTCACCCACACGCTCGGATACTGGCGGTCCCAGTGCGCTGTGGTGTCGAATTTGGCGTCCTTCTTGTACGGGTCGGCGCGGCTGCCATCGTACAGGCGCGTGCCGTGGCCGCCCTGGATGCGCACGTCGTCCACCAGCGATTGTTCGCCCGCGCGCCACAGCAGCGCCACGGCGCGGTTGTTGACTTCACCGGTGGCCAGGCCCAGGCCCGAAACGATGCCATCGCCGCCACGTGCGCTTTCCAGGAGCGCCTTCGGGCTGCCGATGCCCTGGTACTGCGGCGAGCCATTCGGAATCACGAGTTGCGTCAGGCCCGGATGCAGCGCGATGAGCACCGTGTCCGGCTTCATGCGGATCGTGTCGTTGACGACGTAAAAGCCCAGCGGCAGGTACACCGTGCGCTTGCTGTCGATGGCTTTCTGGAGCGCCGCCGTATCGTCGGTGCTGCCGTCGCCCTTCGCGCCGAAGTCCAGGACATTGGCCCAGTCATTTGATGCCGGCAGGGCGCGCAGTGCGCGTGCTGGCGTCGCACTGGCCGGCAGCGCCGCCGTCTTGTAGTTGGTCGAGAACTGGCCCGGCTCGCCCATCTGCCTGATGAACAGGCCGTAGTTGAATTCCTTCACCAGGTAGTCGCGGCCCTTGCCGGCCAGCGTCTTGCCGCTGTCGCGAAAGCGCACGAACGTCGGCACGTTGCGCGCGCTGGCGTTTTCCATGCCGACCTGCGTGTACACATTGTTCTCGTTGCTGACGACCAGCGCAGCGCGGCTGACGTTCTCGAAGCGCACGTCCTTGCCCCACAACCAGTCGCCGTAACCGCGGTTGATCTCCACGCCCACCGGCGTATTGCGGATGTCGACATTGACCAGCGTGAGGCTCGCCTCATGCTCGCGGATCGCGGCATCGCGCTGGCCATCGAAGGTCGAATCGAGCAGCGTGAATTGCCAGGCGGGCGAGGTCTTCTCGCTCAGGATGCCGTAGCGGCCACCGTGAAAGCGCAGGTTGTAGGCCACGTTGCCCACCTGGTAGACGCCTGCCAGGCCCGAGCCGATATGGAAATCGATGTGGCTCAGGTTCGAGTGCTGCGCCGTGTGCATGCGCACGGCGGCGGCGGCCGGGTTGCCATCCTTGATCTCGAAGTCGACGTTCGACAGCGCCGAATAGAAGGTCGATGAATTGGCATTGCGCACCGCCTTGCCGTCTTCAGCACTGAACGGCACGGCGCTTGGCACCGGCATCGGCACCTTGCCCACGCTGTACTGGTCGCCGCCGGTGAAGATCACCATGTTGGCGACACCCTTCTGGAAGCCGGGCGTGTTCTCAGCCAGCACGAACACGGGGCGCGTCGGCCCCACGCCATACACGCGCACCGCCAGCGGAATCAGGATCGAGCGCGTGACGCGATAGCGTCCGGACGGCAGGAATACGACGCCGCCCTGGCCCCCGTTGGCCGCGCTGTTGATGGCCGCCTGCAGCGCGGCGCTGTCGTCGGTGACGCCGTCGCCGGTGGCGCGCACGACGATCGCGCGCGGGTCGACCGGCATGGCGGGGTAGGCAGAGAGGGAAGCAGCGCCAGCGGAGACACTGGCGGCCAGCAGCAGCAAGAAGGCCAGTGCACGGGGAAGATCGAACAGCCTTGTCATCATGGTGGTTTCCTTGAAACGGATCACAGCGATAAGAGTTGGGACAGCAGCAGGACGAACAGCAGGCCGAAGACACCGACGAGCGTTTCCATCAGCGTCCAGGAGCGGAACGTGTCCTGCAGCGACAGGCCAAAATATTCCTTGAACATCCAGAAGCCGGAGTCGTTGACGTGGCTGCACATCAGGCTTCCGGCGCCGATGGCCAGCACCATCAGGTTCGGGTCGACGCCCGAACTCTGCACGAGCGGGGCGACGATGCCGCCGGCCGTCACGCCGGCCACGGTGGCAGAACCAAGACAGATGCGGATCACGGTCGCCACCAGCCAGCCCAGCACCAGCGGCGACACTGGCAAGCCCGAGAGCAGCGCGCCAAGATCGGCGCTCACGCCCGATTCGACCAGTACCTGCTTGAGCGCGCCGGCACCGGCGATGATCAGGAGGATCGGCGCGATCTCGCGCATCGCTTCGGCCGGGCCCTGCATCACGGTGACAAACGAGCGGCCCTGCGCCAGGCCGAGCGAGACGATCGCCACCGCGTACGACACGAGCATCACGACCAGCGGATTGGCAAAGAACGCCAGCACACCATGGAGATCAGGCCGCGCCATCGTCAGCAGCGTCGTCGCGCCCAGCAGCAGTACCGGCAGCAGCGCGGTGGCGAAGCTGTTGAACGCGCCGGGCAACTGCGCAATCGGCGCCTGCTGGCTTTCCTGGAAGATGGCGGCCGGCTTGGCCTGGATGCGCGTGAGCGTCATGGCGAACACGGGCCCGGCGATGATCAACGTCGGCACCGCTACCAGGATCCCGTACAGCAGCGTGGTGCCCATGTCGGCGTGGATCGCGGCCACCAGCGCCACCGGTGACGGGTGCGGCGGCAGGAAGCCGTGCGCGATCGACAGGCCCGCCAGCAGCGGGATCGCCAGCGCCACGGCCGGACGCCCCGAGCTGTAGACGAGCGAGAAGATCAGCGGCACCAGCAGCACGAAGCCGACGTTGTAGTACAGCGGGATGCCGACCACGAAGCCGGTGATCGTCAGCGCGATCGGCAGGCGGCGCGGCCCCAACGCATCGACCAGGCAGGTGGCGATGCGGCGCGCCGCGCCGCTGTCGGCGATCAGTTTGCCGAACACCGCGCCCAGGCAGATGATCACCACCAGGGAGCCGAGCAGGTCGCCGATGCCTTTTTCGATGGCGCCGGGGATGCGCGCCAGCGGCACCCCCAGCAGCAGCGCCGCCAGCAGCGACGCTGCCACGAAGGCCAGCAGCGGCTGGACCTTGCCCCACGCGATCAAGAGCGTGAGCAGGCCCACCGCCAGCAATACCGAGACGATATCGAGCATGCCGCCGGCCGGTCAGAAGCCGTAGCGCAGGCCGGCCCGGTACGTGCGACCGACCACGTCGTACAGCGCCGGGTTGATGCCGTAGCTGGCATTGGTCTGCGGCGCCGGTTCCGGGTCCTTGTCGGCCAGGTTGTCGATCTTGAAGTACAGCTGCAACTGCTTGGAGACGTTGTAGCTGCCGCCCAGGTCGAAGTAGGTCGCGCCCTTCATCCGGTTGTTGTAGATGGTCGGGTGGATCAGCGTCGATACCGGGCAGCCGGTCTGGCACTCGATGAAGTCGTTGCGGTAAGTGCCATCGCTGACCCAGCGCTCGGTCAGCGTCAGACTGAGCTTGTCGTGCTCCCAGCTTTGCTGCGCCAGCACCTTCCACTTCGGCGTGTTGCCCATGTTCGAGCCGGCCGCATCCACCGGGATCGTGCCGACCACGCCCGTATCGGTGATGAAGTGCAGGTTGCGCGTGCCCAGCGCGCGGAACGTGAAGCGTCCCGGCAGGTTCAGGCGCTCGAGTCCCGTGCGGTACGAGGTCTCGATATCGAAGCCCTTCGTGTGCAGCGAAGCCAGGTTGAAGTTCTGCACCGTGACGTAGTTGTTGCCCGGGTTGTTGAGCACCATTGCAGCGCAGATTTCCTGGTTGCCGGCCACGCACAGGTCGACTTCCTGCTGGATCGTCAGCGCCGCGATCACGCCCTTGACCTTGATGTCGAAGTAATCGAGCGACACCGAGAAGCCGGGCGCCCACGTTGGCTGGCTCAGGACGATGCCGAACGAGTTGTTGCGGGCGATCTCGGGCCGCAGCGCCGTGTTGCCGACGGTGCGCTCCTGCACGCTGATCGTGTTGCCCTGGTATTGCACGACGTTGTTGACCACGACCGGCGCGGCATACAGCTCGCTCAGGTTCGGTGCGCGCACGTCTTTCGACGTCACGCCGCGCAGGCGCAGGCCGTCGACCGGGGTTTGCCAGGTGGCGCCCATCTTCCAGCTGCCCACGCTGCCGGCGGTGCTGTACTTGGTTTCGCGGTCGGCCAGGTTCAGGTTCGCTTCGCCCCAGGTGGCCGATTTCAGCAGCGGGATGTTCAGCTCCACGTAGGCTTCACGCACGTTGTAGCTGCCGTCGCCATTGTGGAAGTTACCGGCGTACCAGTTGTTGCCGACCGTGGTGTCGAGCAGCGGGTCGACCGGATACATGGCGTTGTTCGGCGAGGCGGGCGTGACGCCGTTGCCGTAGGCGTCGCCGCGCACGCGGTACTTCTCGCGGCGGTATTCGGCGCCCGTGGCCACCGAGACCGGACCGGCCCAGCCTTCGAACAATTCGCCATTGATGTTGAAGCTGCCGACATCCTGGCTTTGCGTGGTGCGCTGGCGCGGGCCGTTCTCGGGCGCGATGTAGGCCCAGGCGGCCGGATCGACCGGGTTGTTGCCGATGATATTGAGCGGCACGCAGCCCGACGCGGCGGCCACCGGATTGCGGCAGACGATCTGTCCGTTCGGCGCCCGCACGGCGTCGATCGCGGCGTTGTAGCGGCGGTTGATCGTCATGTTGTTGGCGTCGAGATTGGTCTTGTTCTCGCCATGCGTGATGTAGGCGTCATACCCCCACGACTTGCCGAACAGGTCGAACCGGCCTTCGGCGCCGATGACGAAGCGGCGCTGGGTGCGGGTCGGCTGCACGTCGATGTTTTCGGGGAAGATCGCGTTCGCGGTGCCGTACTGGAAGCTGGTGATGTTGTTCTGCGCGCAGGCGGCCAGGATCGACGCCGGCAGGAACGGGTTCGCGCACTGGATGGTCAGGTTGGCGTTCTTGGCCGCGCCCGGGTTGGGCGAGAAGCGCGAGGCGACCTGGCCGTAGTTGGCGGTGAAGTAGACCTGGTTGTTCGCATCGAGGTCGTACGAGACGCGGGTGTAGGCCACCTGACGCTTGAAGTTCATGGCCAGGTTGGAGCCCGAGCCCACGCTGCCGCTCAAGTCGCCGCCGATGCAGAACGGATTGACGCAGCCGGTGACGGCGCCCGTGCCGGTCGGCCGGCCGTTGGAGCCATACTGGAACTGGTACGGCACGCCGCCGTCGCCGAACGCGGTGCCCTGGAGCGGGCCGTTCGTGATCAGGCCGTATTTCGAATACTGGTACTGCTGCGCGTTCGAGATCACGCGGTATTGCGGCAGGCCGTCGCCGGTCTGGTTCAGGGGCCGCACCGAATAGGCCGGGTTCTGGTACCAGGTGCGGCCGTTCGGGCCCATGCCGCCGATGCCGGGCGATTCGATCCCGTTTTCTTTGGTGAATTCGCCGCTGGCCGTTACGTGCAGGCGGTTGTCGAGGAAGGCCCGGCCCCAGGCTGCCTGCACCGTGGCGCCCCGGTCGTCGTCGTACTTGGTCTGGCCAAGCTGGACATTCGACTTGAAGCCGGTGAAGGTTTTATCGGTGACGAAGTTGACCACGCCGCCCACGGCGTCCGAGCCGTACGACGCCGAGGCGCCGCCGGTGACGACGTCGACGCGCTTGACCAGCAGTTGCGGGAACTGGCTGACGTCGGTGACGCCCGTGACGTTGGCGCCGACGACGCGCTGGCCGTCGAGCAGCGTCAGGGTCCGGATCGTGCCCAGGCCGCGCAGGCTCAGGGAGCTCAGGCCCTGGATGCCGCTGCTGGTGCTGTTGGTGCTGGTCGTGCGGCCCGTGCTGCCCTGCAGCGCCGGCAGTTCGGTCAGCGTGTTGAACAGGTTCGGCTTGGCCGCCTTTTCGAGGTCGGCGGCGCTCAGGCTGGTGGTGGGCGTCGGCTGCGAGAAGCCGCGCGCGGCGATGCGCGAGCCCGAGATGCGCACCACGGACGTGGAGGCCGGTTCTGCCGCTGCCGCTGTCGCTGGGCCAGCCAGGCTGGCGTCCAGCGCGGTGGCCTCGGGTGTGGTGTCGCTGGCAGCCTCGGTTTGCGCCTGCTGGGCGTGGGCGGCGGCGCCGACCATCCAGCAGGCGCTGGCAACGGCCAGGCTGATGAGAGTGCGTTGAACGGGTGTGCGCATGATGGTTGTCTCCTCGATGCTCGTTGGATGAAAGCGCGCCGCCTCTATGGGTGGGTGGCTGCGCCTGCTGGCAAATCGGTAAGGGCTGCGCTTGAGGTCAGGCGCTGGCCGTGATGCGTTCGATCAGCGCCTGCGGCGCCAGTGTGATGTCGAGGGTCAGGCCGGCTTCGTCGGGCTGCAGCGGCTCGAGGATGCGCAGCTGGCTCTCGAGCAGCGACGGCGGCATATAGTGACCGGGGCGGCTTGTCATGCGCGTGGCAATCAGCTCGCGCGGGCCGGCCAGGTGGACGAAGCGCAGGGCAGGATCAGCGTCACGCAGCAGGTCGCGGTAGCGCCGCTTCAACGACGAGCAGGACAGCACCAGGCCATGGCCCTGTGCACGCGCGGCGCGGATTTCGCCGGCCAGGCTGGCCAGCCAGCCGGCGCGGTCATCGTCGTCGAGCGGGATGCCAGCACTCATCTTGCTGACGTTGGCGGGCGGATGATAGGCATCGCCTTCCAGGAACGGGACGCCGTCGTGGGCAGCCAGCATGGCCCCCACCGTGCTTTTGCCCGATCCACTGACACCCATGACAACCCAGCGCAGGGCCGGGGATGTGCTGCTTGCCGACATCGTATCTCCTCAATTCGTTAGCGCTAACATCGCGCTTTTTTTCAGTGTTGTCGAGCTTATGAAATTTGTAAACCAGATATCGATGTTGCAACGCAATGCAATCTTGCGGGTTAGTGCAGGTGTCTTGCCGGAAATTTTGGGGTGACCCGGGGCGGCTGACTCGACGCGTGGGCGCGTGACTTGATAGCGCTATCATTGCTGCGATGCGCCAACGTCATGACAGGAGTGTTGTATTTACTCTACGGGAGAGGCAAGCCGGGGCGCGTATCGGCCCCGGCCCGTGACTTATTCTTCGTCGACGATCGAGTAGACGTCGCCGGCGGTGGCGCCGGCATCGGGCCGGCGGGCCCGCAGGTCGCGGTAGACGGCGGCGCGCATGATCATCATCGACACCACCGGTGCCGTGAGCAGGATGAACAGCGTGATGATCACTTCATGCACGACGGGCCGCGATTGCGCGACCGTGAAGTACAGCATGGAGGCCAGCAGCAGGCTGCCGGCGCCGATCGTGACCGTGATGGCCGGGCCGTGAATGCGCTGGTAGAAGGTGCGCAGGCGCAGCAGGCCCAGCGCGCCGATCAGCACGATGCTCGCGCCCACGATCAGCAGCAGCGAGACGACGAGGGCGGCCCAGTCGGGCAAGTGTTCGATGCCATTCATTCGATGATCTCCCCGCGCATCAGGAACTTGGCGATCGCGATGGTCGAGACAAAGCCGACCAGCACGATGAGCATCGCCACCTCAAAATAGATTTGCGTGCCGAAGCGGATACCCAGCACCAGCGCGAGCAGCATGCCGCACATCCACAGGGTATCGAGCGCCAGCACGCGGTCGTGGGCCGAGGGCCCGATCAGCAGGCGTATGGCGCACAGCAGCATTGCCGCCATGGCGCACACGAGGGCGTAGCCGATCGACAGTTCAAGCAGGGTCGCCATGGGGGCCTTTCTTCTCGAAGATTTCAATCAGGGGTTGCTCGTAGCGGGTCTGGATGGTGTCGACCCACCAGGCTGCATCGTGCAGGTCAAACACGTGCAGGACCAGCTCATGGGTGTCGGGCTGGATCTCGGTCCATACCGTGCCCGGCGTCATATTGATCAGGCAGGACAGCGCGGCCAGGCCGTACTCGTCGCGCATCGTCAGCGGCACGCGGATGAACTCCGATTTGAGATTGGCGTAATCGGCAAACAGGATCACGCGGCTGACGTTGAAGCATGAGCGCACGACCTCGACCGACGCGAAGCCGAGCAGGCGCAGCGCCACGACGGGTGCGCGCATGCGCGGGTAGCCGAGCGGGTTGAGGTGCCGCGTCAGGATTGGCGCGGCGATGCCGAGCAGGGCGCCGAGCAGGACGTGGCCCGGGTAGAACGTCTGGTTCAGCAGCAGCCACAGGCCGCACAGCAGGAGCGAGACGACGGGGTGGGGGAGCCAGCGCTTCATGGCGCCTCCGGTGTCAGGTTGATGGTGGGGGCGGGCGATGAGGCCGGCCCGGGCAGGCTCGGCTCGGACAGCACGCGGCCGATATAGGTTGCCGGGCGATGGATCGCGTCGCTGGCGCGCGCCAGGTAGCCAAACAGCGCATTGGCCTGGATCGTCATCCCGATCGCCAGTCCCAGCAAGAAGATAATCGGCATCACTTCGGTGCGGTGCAGCTTGGGCGGCACCAGCACGCCGCTGGCCCAGAAGGTGCGCACACCGAAGCGCATCATCGAGATCACGGCGATCAGGCCCGACAGCACGATCAGCGCGATCAGCACCCAGCCGGCGGTCGGGATCGTCGTCGGCCCCGTCATCACGCCGTTTGCGGCCGTGGCCACGACCTGCGGATGGAGCACCGCATGGAACATGCCGAACTTGGCGATGAAGCCCGGCAGCGGTGGCAGCCCGGCGATCATCAGCGCGCATGCGGCAAAGGCCAGCGACAGGAACGCCATCACGGCCGGCACGCCGCGCCCGACCGGTTCGACCGGTGCGTCTTCGACCGCGTAGGCTTCCATGGTCAGCGCCAACATCGCCGAGCGCGGCGTGCGGATGCGGTCGATCAGCTCGATCAACAGCAGGAACGCGGCCACCGCCAGCGTCGAGCCGATCAGGTAGTAGATGCCGGCCGTGACCAGGTTCGGCTGGCCATAGCCGATCACCGCCAGCAGCGTGCCGGACGAGATGATTGCGGCGTAACCCGCCATGCGTCCGGCCGTATCGGTCGAGAGCATGCCGGCGGCGCCGAACACGATGGTGGCCATGCCGCCATACAGCAGCGCGTCCTGGCCGAAGCCAGCGGCGGCGCCGGCGTCGTCCGAGAAGATCAGCAGCCACAGGCGCAGCACGACATACGCGCCGACCTTGGTCATCAGCACCAGCATGGCCGCGACCGGCGGCGATGCGGCGGCGTAGGTGGTCGGCAGCCAGAAGCCCAGCGGCCACATCGCGCTCTTGGTCAGGAAGGTCAGCGCCATCATCGTCGCGCCGATCTTGAACAGCGCCAGGTCGTCGCCCGCCAGCAGCGGCACGCGGCCGGCCACGTCGGCCATGTTCAGCGTGCCCGTGGTCGCGTAGATCAGGGCCAGGCCGAGCAGGAACAGCAGCGCGGCGGCCAGGTTGATCGCGATGTACTGCATGCTGGCGCGGATGCGCTCGGCGTTATACCCGTGCAGCACCAGGCCGTACGAGGCGGCCAGCATCACTTCGAAGAACACGAATAGGTTGAACAGGTCGTGCGTCAGGAACGCGCCGTTGATGCCCATTAGCAGGAACTGGAACAGCGTGTGGAAGTGCACGCCGATCCGGCCCCAGCGCTGCTTGGTGAAGTGCAGCGAGGCCAGGCCCAGCAGGGCGGTGAGCAGCAGCATGATGCTGCTCAGGCGATCGGCCAGCAGCGCGATGCCGAACGGCGCACTCCAGTTGCCGGCGAGGTAGATGCCCATGCCGTCTTGCCAGGCGCCGCCGTCAGTGAAGTGAACCAGCGCCAGCGCGTTGGCCACGAGGCCGAGGATCGAGGCGTAGCTGAGCCAGAACTTCAGGCGGTGCCAGCCCTGCGTGAGCGGGGCCAGCGCGGCGCCGACCAGCAGCGGCAGTATTACCGGCACCAGGATCAGGTGCTGTGTCCAGTGCAGACTCATAAATCGGGCTCCTGGCCGTCAACGTGGTCGGTGCCGGTCAGGCCGCGCGAACCGATCATCACCACCAGGTACAGCGCGGTGGTGGCAAAGCCGATCACGATCGCGGTCAGCACCAGCGCCTGTGGCAGCGGGTCGGCCAGGATCGCCGGGTTAGGCAGCGTGCCGGCCGGGGTAAGCGGCGGCGCATCGATCCACAGGCGGCCCATCGCGAAGATGAACAGGTTGACGGCGTACGACATCAGCATCAGGCCGCACAGCACCTGGAAGCTGCGCGGACGCAGGACAAGCCAGATGCCGGAGGCGAACACGATGCCGATGGCAAGCGAAAGAACAAGCTCCATCAGAGGATCTCCTTGGCAGGTGGAATGGTGACGCGCGTGGCGTCGGCGGCCAGGCGGTGGCTGCGCAGCGACTGGTGGGCCAGCGCGACGAGCGTGAGCATGGTCGACCCGACGACCACCAGGAACACGCCCAGGTCGAACATGAACGCGCTCGGCGCGTGCAGTTCGCCCAGCACGGGCAGGTCGAGGTGGGCCGTGTGGCTGGTCAGGAACGGGTAGCCGAGGAACCAGGCGCCGATGCCGGTGAAGCAGGCGCAGAACAGGCCCCACGAAATCCAGCGGTGCGGGCGCAGGCGCAGGTGCGATTCAACCCAGTCGGTGCCGGCGACCATGTACTGCACGATCAGCGCGGTGGCAAAGATCAGGCCGGCGACGAAGCCCCCGCCAGGCAGGTTGTGGCCACGCATGAAGAAGTAGGCCGCCATCACGCCCATCACCGGCAGCAGCAGGCGCAGGTAGACGGCCGGGATCATCAGGTAGCCGTGGCGCGCCTGCGCGGCCGGCGCCTGGTCCTTGGTCGGATCGACGTCGCTGGCCTGCTGGACGGGAATCGCGATCGATTCGGTGGCAGGGCGGAAGCGGCGCAGCAGTGCATACACGGTCAGCGCCACGGCCGACAGCACGGTCACTTCGCCCAGCGTATCGAAACCGCGGAAGTCGACCAGCAGCACGTTGACGACGTTCGAGCCGCCGCCTTCGGTCAGGGCGCGCAGCACGAAGAATTCGCCAATGGACGGCGGCGGGGAGCGCATCAGCACCGCGTAGCTGGCAGCGGCGATGCCCAGGCCGCCGCCGACGGCGATCAGGCTGTCGCGCGAGCGCCGGAACCACGTGCTTGGCGGCGCCTTCGTCAGTTTGAGGACCTTCGGCACCAGACGCGGCGGCAGCCAGCGCAGGCCGAGCAGGATCAGCACCGTGGTCACCGTTTCGACCATCAGCTGGGTCAGCGCCAGGTCGGGCGCCGACAGCCAGACGAAGGTGATCGCGGTGACGATGCCAGTGCCGCCGACCATGCTCAGGGCCGCCAGGCGGTGGTACTTGGCCTTGTAGGCCGCGCCGGCAGCGCAGGCGGCGCCGATCAGCCACAGCACGGCAAACAGCGGCTCGATATTCAGCAGGTTCACCGGTGGCAGGCTGAACCACGGATCGACCAGCAGCAGCGGCACCACGATCATGAACGACATCAGCACCAGCAGTTGCGGCTGCAGGCGCCGGGTGCCGGTCAGGCGGATGATCCAGGTCGCGCCCAGCGACAGCGCCAGCATCGTGCTCTCGTAGGCTTGCGCGCCTTTCAGGCGGTGCAGCACCGGCACCCGCGTGCGTTCGCGCAGATCGTGACGGCGCAGCAGCACCCAGTACAGCAGGGCGCCCAGCACCAGCGCCGCGCCGCTCATCCCGAGGGCCAGATTGAAGCCGTGCCAGATCGCCAGGTCGTAGGCCGGCATGGCCGCGCCCAGCACAGAGCTCGAGGCCACAGCCAGGATGTCGCCCACCACGCGCTCAGGCATCACGCCCACGGCGATGCACAGCACCACCAGGCATTCGACCGGGAAGCGCATCCAGCGTACCGGCTCGTGCGGTTCCTGCGGCAGGTCCTTGGCCAGCTGGCCGAAGAACACGCTGATGAAGCGCAGCGAATACGCCACGCTGAAGATGCCCATCGCCACCGCCGCATACGACATCTTCCAGTCTTCGGTGCCGCCCACGTGGGCGGTTTCGGCAAAGAACATCTCTTTCGACAGGAAGCCGTTTAGCAGTGGTACACCGGCCATCGAGGCCGACGCGACGATCGCCAGCGCGGCAGTGACGGGCATCGCACGGCGCAGCCCGCGCAGCACGCGCATGTCGCGGGTGCCCGTCTCGTGATCGATGATGCCGACAGCCATGAACAGCGAGGCCTTGAAGATCGCGTGGTTCATGACGTGGAAGATCGCCGCCACCACCGACAGCGGCGAGCCGATGCCCAGCAACACCGTGATCAGGCCCAGGTGGCTGATGGTCGAATAGGCGAGCAATCCTTTCATGTCGTTCTGGAAGATCGCGAAGAACGAGCCCAGCAGCAGCGTGATGACGCCGGCCCCGCCGATCAGCCAGGTCCATTCGGGCGTGCCGCCCAGCGCCGGCCACAGGCGGATCAGCAGGAATACGCCGGCCTTGACCATCGTGGCCGAGTGCAGATAGGCCGACACCGGCGTCGGCGCGGCCATCGCGTGCGGTAGCCAGAAGTGGAACGGGAACTGCGCGCTCTTGGTCAGCGCGCCCAGCGCCACCAGGATCAGGGCCGGCAGGTACAGCGAATGGGCGCGGATCTGGTCGCCGGCCGCGAGCACCGCATCGAGCTCGTAGCTGCCGACGATGTGGCCCAGGATCAGCACGCCGGTAAGCAGGCACAGGCCGCCGGCGGTGGTGACGGTGAACGCCATGCGCGCACCGCGGCGGGCATCGTTACTATCTTGCCAGTAGCCGATCAACAGGAAGGACGTGAGGCTGGTGAGTTCCCAGAACACCACCAGCTGGATCAGGTTGCCGGACAGGACCACGCCCATCATCGAACCCATGAACGCCAGCATGTAGGCATAGAAGCGCGCCACCGGATCCTGCTTGGACATGTAGTAGCGCGCGTACAGGATCACCAGGAGGCCAATGCCGAGCACCATGATCGAGAACAGCCAGGCCAGGCCGTCCATGCGCATGATGAAGTCCAGGCCGAACAGCGGCAGCCACTCATAGCGCTCCAATACCACCTGGCCGGCGCCGAGTTCGTCGAATTTGGAGATGGCGATGATGAGCGCCGCCAGGGTGAACACGCCGGCAACGGCGGCGGGCCGGTTGCGCGACCGGTTGGGCAGGCAGGCGGAAATGATGGCGCCCGCGAAGGGCAGAAGGACGAGGAGGATCAGTGGCAGTGAGGTCATCGACATCATCCTTCGGGGCAGTGCGACATGTAACGACGCGCGCACAGGCGCAGGACAGGTTGGTGCTGGTTCATGGTGTTCTCCGGCGCGCGCATCCGCAATGAATGCGCCGCGCCATGGGCGTGCATCGCAGGCGCCACGGGTACGTTGCGTACCGCCGTGGTCAGCAGCGAGGGTGATTGTTGGCTGGTTGGGTGCCAGATTGCATCCGGCAGCCTGGCAAAGCAGGCGTGCAGATGGTTGGCAATCAACGATCCGGGGGGCGTAGTTGGGCTAAGTTCTGGCATGCGCCGCCTCGTGAAATACTTCTCGGAATACGACACTCTACCGTAGTTGACGACCTGACTACAACGCGTTTCGTCGTTTATTTCGATTTTACTGCTTGTAACTTCGGGTGCAGCGCAACAAATTCGTGCATCAAGCCGTAATGTTCAGTACCGGTTCGGCGGCGTCATCGACGCCATATGTGGCGCGCACTTCGGCCGTCAGCGCGTCCTGTGGATCGGCTTCTTTTGCCGTCGCCGCCTTCGTCGCGGCAGCCGCTTCGGCTTGCTGGCGCAGCTTGGTATCGTAGGCAGCCTGCTCGTCGTCGCTGACGGTCTTGTCCGAATTGGTGTCGGCCTCGGCGACGTAGTCGTTGGTCGTGGCCGATGTGGTGGATGCGGCCAATGCTGCGGCGGCAGGCGGGGTGGCAACCGCTGCAGTTCCGGCGGCTGCTTCACTTTCGGTGGCCGTGCCGCTGTCAGTACTGGCCTCGTCCACTGCGCGCTGCACGCGCGACGCATCGGCCTGGGCGTTCAACTGGTCGCCCAGGCGCGCGCTGGCGGCCGATTCGGCGCTTTGGGTCGGCGCGGGAGTGTCGCCTTGATCGTCGGTCGTCGTGACCACGGTGGGAGTGGCAACCGTCTGGTCCGGATTGTTCCGGGCGGCCGGTGCATAGGTTGCCTGGGTTGGGGTGCTGCTGCTGATGCTGGAAACCATGATGTCTGTCCTGTAGCGAGTCGTCTCTTTTTAACGGTCGCTCACCTGGCATGCAACAGGGTGGCAAATGTAAAGCAGCGTAAAGCCGGCGTACAGGTCGTTATCCTGCCTCGATGCGGGGCTGGTAGGATGTCAGACTCGTCCCGCTCAATCCTGCATGGCCGATTCAACCAACCCTGTCCCCGCCATGATGACGTCTCCCTGTACCCGCACGCGGCGCCAACTGGTGCGGCCGCTATTGCTGGCGCTGGCGCCGGTCGTGCTGATCATGATCGCCACCGGCGTCGTGCGCTGGACCAGCCTTGGCATCGACCTGCCCACCCCGGTCTGGCTGTTCATCTGGAGCAAGCTGGTGATCGTGACCGTGGTGGTGTGGCGCTTTGCCTGGCAGTGGTACCGCCAGGAAGCCGCGCGCCGTTACGGCGAACCGGGCGCCAGGTAGTCCTTCAGCGCCGCAACCACCAGCGCATGGTCGTCCGGTCCCGGCAGCCCGGACACCGTCACCGTGCCGACGACGCCCTGGCCGCGCACGATCACGGGGAACGCGCCGCCGTGGGCGGCATAGTCGCGCATGTCCAGGCCCGGCAGCGCATCATGGTCGCCCCCGCCCTGGCGCACTTCGTTGTGGGTATAGAACGAGCTGTGGCCGGTGCGCCCCACCAGATTGTTTTTGCGGCGGATCCAGTCGGCGTGATCCGGTGACGCCCCCGGCATCGCCTGTTTGAACAGCACGGCGTCGCCGCGCGTGACCTGGATCGTCACCGTCTTGTGTTCGCGCTCGGCGCGCGCAACGAGCTGCGCGCCAACGGCGCGCGCGGTGGCATCGTCGAAGCGGTCAAATTGCAGTTGCTGTTCTTCGCGCAGCAGCGCGGCAAGCGAGACGGTGGCAGTGTCGTTCATGGCATGGGGCGTGAGCGCGGACAGCGCCGCGGTCACGTACACCAGCGGCGCGTTCCAGTTGATGGCGACCTCGTTGGCGGCGTAGCTGCATGCGTGGTCGAGATAGGACAGCGCCGGCAGCTTGCTCGGATACGGCGGGCAATCCTTGGCGTCCTGCTGGCCCGGATTGGGGCCGCCGGCCAGCCAGCCCGGCACCGGCGCAGCCACGCCATCGGCCATCGACGGCCGGTGGTGCGGATGCATGACCGGGCGCGCGCCAAAGCCCGTGACGAACGTGTAGCCGGTGGCATTGCGGCCCAATACATAGTCGAGACTCGACTGCGCCGCCTGCAGGTAGGCCGGCGTGCCGTTGATGCGATAGGCCTGCAGCAGCATCATGCCCTGGTTCAGAATCACCGCATTGCTGCCCCAGACGATGTCTTTTGATGCCAGCGGTACCCGGTAGCCGTCATCGGCATTTTTTGCGAGCTGACTGGCCAGCGCATCGATGCGGCGTTCGATCAGGGCGCGGTCGATGCCGGGCTTCAGGTGCTCGCGGTGGTGCGCCAGCGACATCCAGCCCAGCGCGGCCACATCGCCCCAGGCCGGCGTGCTCAGTGCAGCATCATGACGCATGAACGCCTGCGCATAGTTATCCTGCCCGGTCGCGATGAACAGTTCGGCCGCCGCCCACGCGAATTCGTCGGCCAGCTGGGCGTCGCCGTATTCGCCGGTGACGACATCTTTGGGGTTCTTGAAGACGACATTCGGGTGCGCCTCGGCCCAGCGCCACGCGGCCTGCGCCGCCGCCAGCATGCGCTGCGACAGGCCGGGCCACTTCGCGTCGTACGGGGCCAGCACACGGCTGGCGGTGGCCATCGTGGCGGCGAAATCGAGCGCCGCCGCCGTGCTCTTGGCCACCACGTAGCGCGGGGTAGTCGATGCCGCGTGCGGCATCACGATCCCGTCGAAGCGCAGGTTGGTGAGCTTGTGGTACACGCCGCCATCGGCCGGGTCCTGCATCGTCAGCAGCCAGTCGAGGTTCCACAGCGCCTCGTCGAGGATGTCGGGCACGCCGTTGCCGGATTCGGGAATGCCGATGTCGCGTTTAAAGTAGTCGGGGAAGTGCTCGAGCGCGGCCAGCAGCGTGTAGGTCGCGATGCCCGAGTTGACCACGTATTTGTTGTAGTCGCCGGCGTCGTACCAGCCCTTGGGACTGGCGATGACCGTGCCTTGCGGGCGCGCTTTTGATGCCGCCGACGCGTGCACGAGCACCTTGTCGTCCGGATGGCCGGCGGGTCGTGCCCATGCCCCGGCATGCTCCGGCGTGAGGACGAGCGCGCTGCGGTTGAAGTAGAACGCCTTCAGGGCCGCGTCGCCCAGCGCGCGGTAGCCATCCTGGGCGACCGTGAAAGGATCGGACAGCAGGCTGCCCACGCGGACGCGGTAGGCGCCGGCCTGCGTCAGCGCGCTGAAGTCGGCCACGCGCACGGTTTCGCCCGACGGCGCCCAGCGGCTCGCCGCGCCCAGCGCGCCATCCAGCACGACCTTGCCGTCAGCGTCGACGACCTCGAACCGGTTCGCACCAGGCGCCTGCGGGATGACGGCCAGCTTGTGCGATTGCGGCAGGAAGCCCACCGCATTGACCTTGATCTGTGCAGATCCGGCGCCGGCAGCAAGCGTCAGCAGCGCCGTGGCGAGAATGGTGCGCTTCATGCCGGCACCGTCTTGCCATCCGTGCCGACGCCCGCCGCCGGCGTGCTGCCGTCATCGTGATAGAACGGCGCGTACCAGGTGGCGACGAACGACGGGATCGTTGCGACCATCACTAGGCCGAAGTAGGCGACGTAACCCATCATCTCCTGCAGGTGGCCGCTGATGACGCCCGTGACCATGCCGCACAGGCCCATGAGGCCCGTGCCGAACGCGTAGTGGGTGGTCGTGTACTTGCCCGGTGCGAGCTGCTGCATCAGGTAGATCATGAAGCCGACCGCGCCGAAGCCGAAGAAGAACTTTTCGATGGCCACCCCCAGCGTGATCAGCACCAGGCTCGATGGCGTGTAGATGCTCATGACCAGGAAGGCGACGTTCGGGATGTTGATCGCGCAGCACAGCACGAACAGCGTCGACTTCAGGCCCCGCTTGGCGACATACAGGCCGCCCAGCAGCGAGCCGACCAGCACCGCTGCCAGGCCATAGGTACCGTAGATCAGGCCCAGCATTTCGTTGGACAGACCCAGGCCCCCTTTCGAGGCCGGATCGACCATGAAGAACGGGCCGATCTTTTCCAGCAGGCCGACGCTGAAGCGGAACAGGAACGCGAACGCGATCATGCGCCACACGCCGCGCTTCTGGAACAGCGTGACGAAGGCGTCGACCAGGATGCGGCCGGCGTCCTTCGCGCTCGATGGCGTATCGGCGGCGCGCGCGCCCTCAGGCATGAAGCGCCAGTGCCACAGCGCCATCAAGAGCGTCAGGCCGCCGACGAGCAGGAAGATGATGCGCCAGGCGTCGATCCAGTCCGGGCCGAACACGCCTGGATCATGGCCGAACACGTGGGTGTGCAGGTAGCCGCTCAGGTAGACCATGCCGCCGGCGGCGACGATCGGGCCGATATTCCACGACAGGCTCTGGATGCCGCAGTACAGCGACTGCGCGCGCGCGTCGAGCGACGTGACGTACACACCGTCGCTGGCGATGTCCTGCGTCGCGCCGATGAACGACAGCGCAAAGAAGATCGCCATCAGGAAGGTCATGTAGCCGGGCAGTTCCATCAGCAGCGCCACGCCGGCAAAGCCGGCGCCGATGGCGAGCTGCGAACACAGGACAAAGAACTTCTTGGTGCGGTACATCTCGACGAACGGCGCAAACAGCGGCTTGACCGTATAAGCCAGGATCAGGAGGCTCGAATACTGGGCCGCGCGGCCGTTGTCCATGCCCAGATTCTTGAACATGATGGCGGTGACGCTGGTGAGCATCACGTAGCCAAGCGCCATCGTGAAGTAGCCGGTCGGGACCCACAGCAGCGGTGATACGGTTTTGGCAGGGCGCATGATCGATCCCGTTGATCAAGCCTTGATACGGCTGGCGATGAATTCGCGGTACCACAGCGCGCTGTCCTTCAGCGTGCGCTCTTGGCTTGCATAGTCCACGTGCACGATGCCGAAGCGCTTGGCGTAGCCCGAATTCCACTCGAAGTTGTCGAGCAGGCTCCAGAGGAAATAACCGCGCACGTCCACGCCTGCATCCATCGCGTCCTTGAGCGCGGCCAGATGGCTGCGCACGTAGGCGATGCGCGCCGTATCGTGCACGCGGCCGTTTTCCAGCACGTCTGGATTGGCCATGCCGTTTTCGGTAATGTACACCGGCGGCAGGTCGGGATACTCGGCCTTCAGTTTGAGCAGCAGTTCGGACAGGCCTTCGGGGAAGATTTCCCAGCCCATGTCGGTCACGCCGTGGCGCGCCGGCGCTGGCACGGGCGGCGTGCTGGCGCTGCACCACGAGCGGAAGTAATAGTTCGAGCCGAGGAAGTCGATCTTCTGGTGGATGATGGCGAGGTCGCCGTCAGCAACGACGGGGGCGTTCTCGCCATGGCCGCGCAGCGCCAGTTCGGGGTAGCGGCCCTTGAAGATCGGGTCCATGAACCACTGCACCGAGCGTGCATACTCGAATTCGGCCATGTCGCGGTCGGCCTGCGAATCGGTGGCCGCATCGGCGGTCCACTGGTTCAGCACGATGCCCAGCTGCGCGCTGCTGCCAACCTCGCGCATCGCGCTCATGGCCAGGCCATGCGACAGCAGCAGGTGGTGCGAGACCTGGATCGATTGCTTCAGGTCGGCCACGCCGGGTGCGAACTGCGCATTGCCGTAACCCAGATTGGCCGTGCACCACGGCTCGTTGTGGGTGGCGATTGCCTCGATCCGGTTGCCGAAGCGGCGCGCGATCTCGCGCGCATAGTCGGCGAAGCGGTAGGCGGTTTCGCGATTGAGCCAGCCGCCATCATCCTGCAGGCCTTGCGGCAGGTCCCAGTGGTACAGGGTCGCGTGCGCGCGGATGCCTTTGCTTTCCAGTTCGGTCAGCAGGCGGTCATAGAAATCGAAGCCTGCTTCGTTCCAGGCGCCCTTGCCGTCCGGCTGCACGCGCGCCCAGGCGAACGAGAAGCGGTAGGCGTCCACGCCGATCGAGGCCATGATGCCGACGTCTTCCTGGTAACGGTGATAGTGGTCGCAGGCGATGATGCCATCGCTGCCGTCCTTGATATTGTTCTGGTCCAGGCAGAAGGTGTCCCAGATCGACGGCCCCTTGCCATCGACGGCGGCAGCGCCCTCGATCTGGAAGGAGCTGGTGGCCACGCCCCAGGTGAAGTCGGAAGGGAAGTTGTTGCGGAAGTCGAAGTCGGGGCTGTTGGTCATGGAACTCTCGGATCACTGCTGGGGCAGATTCAGGTCAAACAAAAAAAAGCAGCGCGCCCACCGGGCGCGCTTGCCATGCTTCAGCTTTTAGAAATCAAAGCCGGTATTCACGCCAACCGTACGTGGTGGCTTGTACTGCGCCAGCCATGGGCCGAAGCCGTTGAAGGCGCTGGTCTTGATCTTCTTGTCGCCGACGTTGCGCACGAAGGCGTCGACCCACCATTTGTCCTTCGCGTAGCGCAGGCCAAGGTCGGCGCTGGCGTAGGCTTTCTGGCGGTCTTCCGGACCCAGGTCGAACACGCTCAGGCTGACTTCATCCTCGTAGCGCGCCGTGATGCGCGGCACCAGGGTAGCACCATCGGCCAGGCGGAACGTGTGCTGGTACTGTACCGTGGTCGAGAACTTCGGTGCGTGCGGCAGCTTGTGACCGCTCACGTCCAGGCAGGTCTCGATGCGGGTGTCGACCGTGCACGGTGGCAGCGCATAGTCGTTCGAGCCGGCGACCAGGTGACCCAGCTTGGTGTCGAGCACGGCCAGCGCGATCGACAGGCGGCCGTCTTTTGCGATACGTGCGGAAATCTCGGTTTCCAGGCCCGTGACCTTGGCGCCATCGGCATTCTCGATGGCCAGGCCACGGCTGCCGTCGGAGAAGCTGACCGGCGAATTGAACTGGAAGTCCTTGAAGTCCATGTAGAACAGCGCGTTATTGATACGCAGCGCGCCATCCATGAACGTGCTCTTCGAACCGATCTCGAAGTTGGTCAGCGTCTCTGGCTGGTACGGCAAGCCGCGATCCTGCACGCCGCCGGCCTTGTAGCCGGTCGACACGCTCGCATACACCATATTGTTGCGGTCGATGTCGTAGTTCACGCGCACCAGGCCGGTGGCCTTGTTGTCGCTGTAGCGGCCATCGTTCGGTACGCCGGACTGGTAGCCGTTGACCGGATCGCGCGGATCGATCTGCGGATTGAGCGGCAGTTGTGGCGCGCTGGCGTCGTACGCCCAGGTGTAGCCGCGACCGCCAATGTGGACGCGCTTGTCGTGGGTGTAGCGCACGCCGCCGGTCAGGTGCCAGGCATCGGTGATGTTCCAGGTGGCCTGGCCGAAGACGGCCGAGTTTTCCACGGTCTGGTCCGGCTGGATGAACGAACCCTGCCATGCCACGGTGCCATCTTCGGTACCGTTCATGCCGCCGATGTCGAAGCGGATATTGTTTTTTTCCTTGCCGTAGTAGGCGCCGACCTGCCAGTCGATGGCGCGCGTGCCGACCGATTGCAGCAGCACTTCGTGGCTGTAGCTGCGGTAGTTGGAGTCGGTCGTGGTGTGTTCCTGGAACTTGCCGCCCGAGATGATCGAGGTCGGGAGGATCGTGCCGCCGTCCTGGTCGAAGCGCATGTCGCCGCTGTACTTGGACCAGCCCGCCACGTATTGCAGCGCGAGGTCGGGGCTGATGTCCCAGCTCAGGCGGCTGCGCACGTTGTCGCTGTCACGGTTGACCCATGGCGACGAGTCGGACAGGGTCGACCAGTGGTCCTGGCCCGCCCGCGGCGTCTGCATCAGGTTGGCGCTTGGGGTGCCGCGGTCGATGAATTTTTCGTAGGCGATGTTCCAGCGCAGGTTTGGCGCCAGGTGCCACAGCAGCGACATGCGTGCTGCAGTCTGGTCCTGGGCGCTGTACTTGTCGCCACCGGAAACGTAGTTGTTCGGATTGATTGGGCGGAAGCCGGCAGCGGCGCCGCCAGCGGCCAGGTAGGCAGCGCGCTGTTGCGCGATCGACGGGTTCGGGAATTGCTGGTAATCGACGTAGCCATCATGACGCTCGTGCACGACGGCAAAGCGCAGTGCGGCCGTTTCGGACAGCGGGACATTGACCGCGCCGCGCGTGCCGATGCGGTTGTAGTCGCCGATACCGCCTTCAACGTAGCCCGAGCGGCTGTTCAGCTCTGGCTTGACGGTCTGGATATTGACGGCGCCGACGGTGGAGTTGCGGCCCCACAGCGTGCCTTGCGGGCCGCGCAGCACTTCGATGCCTTCGACGTCGAACAGCAGGGCAGTGGCGCCTTCGGCGCGTGGCGAATATACGTTGTCGACGAACGAAGCGACTTCAGGATCGGCGTATTCGGTCTTGGCGCTGTCGTTGCCGATGCCGCGCAGCGTCATCGTCGTCACGCCGTGGTCACCCTGGGCCGTGGCCTGGAAACCCGGGACCAGTGCGACGACGTCGAGCAGGGTCTGCACATGGTTGTCTGCCAGCGTGGCGGCGGTCAGCGCGGTGACCGCGATCGGGGTGCGCTGCAGCGAGGTCGAGCGCTTGGTGGCGGTCACGACCACTTCGGCGATACGGCCGTTGTCGACGACTGCTGCCGGGGTAGCGGCGGCAGGCGACGCCGGATCGGCGGCCGATTGGGCGTGGGCTGTACCGATGCTGGCGAGCAGCGTCAGGATGGCCAAGCGGATAGGGGCGGACGAGGGCGTACGGACCCCTGCCAGTTGGGGCGTCATGGTTGTCATGCTTGTCTCCGATATAGTTTTATGGACACTGCGTGCGTTAGGACTGATAAGAAATCGGTTTCATCAATCTTGAAAACGGTTTCATAGTAATTTCAACGGTAAAAAAATGTCAATTAGTATTTATGATAGGGAGTAGCGGGTTTGTTGCAGGTCAACGACGGATTGTTTATGAAAGCGTTTCATAAGCATCTTCCAGCGGCCGTTTTATGTGAAAGCTGCGTGATATACTTCAAGCAACAAATTGCCCCGGACCTGTCCAGAACGCTTCATGAAAAACATCGAGAGCGGTATCACCACGCTGTACCAGGTCGCCAGCAGGGCAGGCGTGTCGCCGGCCACCGTCTCGCGTTTCTTGAACGGCACGGCGAAAGTGTCGGACGACAAGCGGCGCACGATCGAGCGCGTCATCGATGAGCTGAACTACAAGCCCAATCGGCTGGCGCAAAGCCTCAAGATGGGCAGCACCAACACCATCGGCGTACTCACCCAGTCGCTCGAGAGTGGTTACTTCAACCGCGCCATGGTCGGCATCGAGGATGCGGTCAAGGCATCCGGCTATGCGCTCCTGATCATGAGCGGCCACTGGCATGCGGATGAAGAAGCCGAGCGGGTCGAGCTGTTGATCGGACGCCGCGTCGATGGCGTGGCAATCCTGACCGGCAATATGAGTGACAAGCAGATCCTCGACTTTTCGCGCCGCGTACCAATCGTGGCGTTCGGGCGCGAAGTGCAGGGCGAGCGCACGCAGGCGTTTTGCCTGGACAATTACGGCGGCGCCTGCGAAGCAGTGGAATACCTGATCAGCCAGGGGCACCGGCGCATTGCCCATATCGCCGGGCCGCCTGATCATCGCGACGCGCGCGAGCGCCTGGCGGGCTACAACGACACACTGACCAAACACGGCATTGCAAGCGACCCACGGCTGGTCGTGACGGGCGACTTCAGCGAGTCCAGCGGCCTGCTGGCACTGAACAGCCTGCTGGTGGCCAACGTGCGTTTCAGCGCGATCTTCGCGGCCAACGATTTGACGGCCTATGGCGCGCGCCTGGCGCTGTACCGGCGCAATATCCGCGTCCCCGAAGACATTTCGCTGGTCGGGTTCGACGATCTGGAAAGTTCGATGTACACGACGCCGCCGCTGACCACCGTGCGCCAGCCGCTGTACGAAGTCGGGACCGGGATCGGGCGGCGCATGCTGGCGATGCTGGGGCATCAGCAACCGGCAGCCGATGTGCCGGGGTTGAGTCTTGTCGTGCGGGAGTCGGTGCGGCTGGTGTAATCGCCGTGTTGTCGGCTTGCTCAAGGCGCTTCATAAAAATCGCTTGCTATTAAATAGCGAGCTATGTATTATGCTGTTCATGGCAGCGCCGAACGTACCCCACAACGGGCAAGCGGGTCGGCGGGCCAAGGCAGCAATCCATATAAATAGCGCGCTATATAATAGCGTTAAATAGATCGGCGGGCATCCGCCACCCTTTCAAGGAGTCTCATCATGGCAATCGAAAACGTTCTCTACCGCGCCAACGCCACCGCAACGGGTGGCCGCGAAGGCCGCGCCGTGTCGTCCGACAGCGCACTGGATGTGAAGCTGACCACCCCAAAAGAACTCGGTGGTAATGGCCTGGCTGGCACGAACCCTGAGCAATTGTTCGCTGCTGGCTACTCGGCCTGCTTCCTGGGCGCGATGAAATTCGTCGCCAACCGCGACAAGCTGAAGATTTCGCCGGACGTCGCGGTGGAAGGTACGGTCGGCATCGGCCCGATCCCGACCGGCTTCGGCATCGAAGTGCTGCTCAAGATCAGCCTGCCAGGCGTGCCGGCCGATGAAGCGCAAACGCTGATCGACCGCGCGCACATCGTGTGCCCGTATTCGAACGCGACCCGCGGCAATATCGATGTGACCCTGCAACTGGTGTAGACGCGACTGCCTGGAAAACCAGGATGATGTTGATGACGAAAAAGGCTGCCCGAAGGCAGCCTTTTTTTGTGCCGCTGTACTAGATGAAAAGCGGGGGGCAGGTCTGACATTCGGACACGATCTCGACAGTCGGATAGCCGGAACAAGCTGGCAACGGGCCATGCTCATACTGGGCAAAGGACTATTGGAAGTGGTTAAGGCTGAGGTTGTGTCTGAATGTCAGACCTGACCCCGGCTGTGATCGGCGTTCAACGAGCCCTAGTGCGCTACGACATCAAGTCAGTTTGAACGCGTGGACGGCGTAGCCGTCCACCCTACCGACATTGCTTCAGGGGCGGTTCTTGTCCGTGCTGGAGAACCACGATTTAACAATTGGCGAATGCTTGGACTGGTTGTGAAGTAGCTCCAACAATATTTCCCGCTGGAATCTTCACTTGCTTGATTCCAGGTGCTGATCGTCTGTTCAAATGCCCGATGTAATGCCCGAATACGCTCTATTTTGACGCGCTGCAGCAAATCTGGAACTTTGAACATTGTTCACACCAGCCGCGCAAGAAGCGCAATAAATCGTTACATATCCGGCAGTTTTTAGCCTTCACAGCGGATATGTGATGTGAAATCCCTATCGCTTGATATCTTCCAAGCAATGCTTTTGCTGTGATGTGTCAGCGCAAAACAACGGTTGAAAATATTTTTCCGCTCAGAAAACTATAGCGAAAAAAGGTGTTTAGAATTGCGGTCCATCAGGTGCCTGAAGTAAATATTCCACGCGCGGCTGGCGTCTGAAGAGCACTTTGCCAATCCTTTGACACCTCAATAAATTTAACATTTCACCGCTTTCATGCACACCCCTGTTTCCGCCCCGCGCCGTTCGTCGTTTGTTCTTGTACAAGCCCAGCAATATTCCCTGCCACTCGTCTTCGCGCTGTTCGGCCTGATCATGGGATCGTGGGCTGGCCGTATCCCTGCGCTGGCCGCCGGCGTCAATGTGTCGCATGCGGCCCTGTCGATGGTGCTGGTCTGCGGCGGCGTGGGCGCCGTGCTGTCGTACCCGGTCTCGTCGTTCATGATGGGCCGCTTCGGCGCCCGCAAGACCATCCTGCTCGCGGGCCTGGCACTGCTGAGTGTACTGGTGTCGATCGGCATGGCGCCGACCGTGTCGCGCCTGATGATGTCGGTGCTGATGCTGGGTGTAACCGCCAGCATCTTCGATGTGGCAATGAATTCGGCGGCAGCGCGCCGCGAAAAGGCCAGCGGCAAGTCGGAAATGTCGCGTTTGCATGGCCTGTGCTGCGCCGGTGGCCTGGTCGGCGCCACGCTGGGCAGCTTGATGGCGAGCCTCAAGATTGCACCGGCAACCCACTTTCTGATGCTGGCCGGTCCATTGGCCGTCGTGCTGTGGATGGCCTACAGCGTGCTGGACGCGGACGAAGTGGGCGTCCAGGTCGAGAAGAAATCGTTTGCATTGCCGCGCGGTCCGCTGGTGCTGCTGGGCCTGCTGGGCTTCTTCGGTTCGATGGCCGAAGGCAGCATCGCTGACTGGAGCGGCATGTTCCTGAAAGAGCATTTCGGTGCATCGGATGGCCTGGCGCCGCTGTCGCTGTCCGCTTTCTCGGTGATGATGCTGATCTCGCGCATGTTCGGCGACAAACTGAAAGAGCGCCATGGCGCCAAGCGCCTGGTGAGCACCGGCGCCATGGTCGCGGCCGCCGGCCTGTTCTTTGCGGTGCTGGCCCCGAATGCCTATGTGGCGCTGATTGGTTTCGCTGTTGCGGGCGTTGGCCTGGCGCTGGTGTTCCCGTTCGTGTTCAGCGCGGCCGGTGCACAAGGCCCGGCAGCCCTGGCTGCGGTGGCCAGCATGGCGTACAGCGGCAGCCTGATGGGCCCGCCAGCCATTGGCGCCGTCGCGCACTTCATCGGCATGCAGGCAGCCATTGCCTATATCGGCGGCCTGTCGATCGTGATCGCGATGGTCGCTTGCCGTACCCGCATGCTGAAGTGAGTTGCGTGCGCTGCGGCCTGGATGGCCGCATGCATGAGCTGCAAACACAAACGCAGACGGCGCCGCAAGGCCCGTCTGCGTTGTCGTTTCTGGATCAGCCCGCGGCTTGCTTGAGCCACTCGCGCGGCGAGGCGCCCATCATCGCCGTGAAGGCGCGGGTGAACGTGGACGGGCTGGTGTAGCCGGCGCGGCTGCTGACCTGCTTGACCGGCATGCCCTGGCGCAGCAGACGGCTGCCAACGCCGATGCGCCAGCGCGTCAGGTATTCGCCCGGCGGCATGCCCATCACGTCACGGAAGCGTTCGGTAAAAGCGGCGCGCGACATGCAGGCCACCTTGGCCAGCGATTGCAGGCTCCATGGCTCGTGCGGGCGCTCGTGGATGGCTGTCAGTGCCAGCGACAACTGACGGTCCGACAGGCCGGCAAGCAGGCCCAGCGACAAGCGCCCGCTGTCGAATTCGCGCCGGATCATCTGGATCAGCAACACGTCGCACAGGCGATCCAGGATCACTTCGCGGCCCGGCTCGGCCTGGCTGGCTTCGCTGAACAGCAGGTCGAGCGTCGAGCGCAATCCGGCAATTTCGCTCAGCGGCATGACCAGGCAGTTGGGCAGCACGCGCGACAGCGGATTGCTCATTTCGTCCTGGAACTGGATATGCGCGCACAACAGGTTGGCGGTGTGGCCGGGATGCACCTGCAAGCGGTGGCTGGCGCCGCGCGGATAAAACAGCAGCGACGGCTCGGTCACGGTGATGACCTTGCCATCGTCATGGATGAAGTCGACCGGTCCTTCGCGCACCACGTGCAGCTGACCGGAGACACCGTTTTCAGTGAATTGATTGGTATCGCAAAAAGCACCGTTATAGAAAATACGGGCGTTGAACGAGTGGCGACCGACCAGTGATGACAGTTTGTCCATGACAGTACGATTTAGATAGATGGCTATCTATTCTGGACGAAAAGCGATATTTCCGAGTGGAAATTGGTGAGATTTCATCCAGAATACAACGCTTTTTTGATGCTCAGGCTCAACTATTTTCCCTAATAAATTAATGACTTAGAGAAAAGTCAGCTTGTAAAAGTCGAGACATGGATATGGAGATTCCAACATAACCTGACTAGACAAGTTCCAAGTCAATTTCGTTCATGACATCGGGTCAAGAGCAGTTCAGTTCGTTGATTCGTTGCATTCGGGCAGCGCCGATTCAGTGCATCTGCCGGCTCAAAAAGTGCGTCTTTGCAGGTGCGCTGGCCTGCTGCCACGACATTGGCCGGGTCAGTCAACGGGCAGGGCGTACCGAATCCCGAACGGTGAAAGGCAGTATCATTTGGCGATCTCATTGACCACCCATTGACCATGCTGCATACGCCTGCTTCCTTCACGCCGCTGTTTGCGCCGCATCCCGATCCGGCGCCGCTGAACTTCCTGTTCCATAAGGGACAATTACTGGTGCGTGAAGACGGGCCAGCGCTGCCCGACGTCGCCGTGCTCGAACAGGTCGGCGCGGTGCGCGAACACCTGCAGCCGCTCGGCCTGCTCGATGGCCGGTATTGCCAGACCGGCTGGCTCGATGCCGAACCCGCACTACCGGCAGGCTATGCCTGGCGTGGCCTGCGCGCGCTGTTTGGCGTGATGGACGAGTCCCTGGTCGGCCTGGCCGGCCGCGCTGCCCAGGTCGCGGAATGGGCACGCACCCATCGCTTCTGCGGTGTGTGCGGCAGCGGCACGGTGCTGGCCACCGGCGAGCGTTGCTTCAAGTGTCCGCAATGCGGGCACATGGCCTATCCGCGCATCTCGCCGGCCATGATGGTGCTGATCCGCAAGGGCGACCAGGTGCTGCTGGCCAAGCACGTGCTGCATGCCACGCAGCGCTTCGTGCCGCTGGCGGGCTTCCTGGAAGCGGGCGAGTCGATCGAAGAATGCATCACGCGCGAAGTGTTCGAAGAAGTCGGACTGCGCGTGCACAATCCGCGCTATTTCGCCAGCCAGTCGTGGCCGTTCCCGCATTCGCTGATGCTGGCCTTCACGGCCGATTACCTCGACGGCGAGATCCGCGTGGACCCGGCCGAAATCGCCGAGGCGCGCTGGTTCGGTCCGGATGACGCGTGGCCGGAGCGGGTGCCGCAGATGTCGATCTCGAGCGTACTGATCGACGCGCACCGGCCGCCCGGGACGTAATGCCTGAGGTGGCGTTACGGCGCTGCCGGACCGGCGTGGTGCGCCATGGCTTGCCCGACCTCTACCGCGGCGGGCTTGGCGCCCGTGCTGCGCAGGTTGATCGCGCGCTGCAGGATGTCGAACCAGAACGGCGCCCCGAACAGCGTCGTGCTGGCAGTGATCAGCCAGCCGGTGACCTGCAGCGCGAACGCGGCGTCGGGCACCGGCGGAAAGCTGGCCCAGCCGATCGGCAGCGTCGCCAGATCGTTCACCAGCTTCGCGTCGAGCGCGGCAGGCACAGCGCCGATGCCGGCAGCCAGGGCCGGATGCCGCCATAGTGTCTGGAACAGGTGGATGCTGTCGATGTTGAGCAGGATCGCCAGCAGCAGCGCCAGCAGGAACGAGACGAGCAGCTGGCGCCGTTTATAGGCGCCCGACAGGCGCGCCATGGTGCTGTCGAACCAGCCGCCGAGCGCCGCCTGGAAGCGCTCCACGTCGCCGCCGGTTTGCACGTACAGCGTGTTCAGCGTGCGCCGCAATTGCGGATCGGGCACGGCGGCAATGGCACTGTCGAGCGCTGCGCCGCCGCCGCGGATGGCGTCGATCAGCGCAATCGCGAAGTTGGCCGGTTCGATGTAGGATGGGCCGGGATGCGGCGGCGCGTGCGGGCCGGTGAGGTCGTCATGTGCACTGACCAAAAGGTGTGCGTAGACCGCCCGCGCAGTGCCGGTGAACTGCGGGTCGCGCAGCATGCGCTGGATGCAGGTGCGCAGCATGCCGGCGCGCAGGCTGAACGCGGCCGATAATGCCTCTTGCAAGGTGGTGACCGTCAGCGCCAGGGAGCCGTAGCAGAATGCCATGCCGATGACGACTTCCATGACCGTGCTGCCAAACATAGCGCTCTCCCTGAACGACGACCGTACTCAACGTTATGAGATATGTCGCATGCAGGGGATGATTTAGCGCAAGAATAGGGCCACCCCGACCGGGGCCAGACGTTTTCTATATACTGGCGGCAATCGTTATTTTAGGGTGCACCATGTCTGACAAAGAAGCTTTCACCGAACACGACTGGCGTCGTCTGCTGACATCGCTGGGCGAAAATCCGGACCGTCCTGGCCTGATCGAAACGCCTGCGCGCGTGACCAAGGCCTGGAAACACTGGACTTCGGGTTACGACCAGAATCCGGTGGAAGTGCTCAAGGCGTTCGAAGACGGCGCCGAAGAATACAACGAGCTGATCGTCGTGCGCGGCATCCCGGTCTACAGCCATTGCGAGCACCACCTGGCGCCGTTCTTCGGCAAGGCCACCGTTGGCTACCTGCCGAACGGCAAAATCGTCGGCCTGTCGAAGCTGACCCGCCTGGTCGATATCTTTTCCAAGCGCCTGCAGGTACAGGAACGCATGACGATGCAGATCGCCAATGCGCTGATGGAAGTGCTGGAACCAAAAGCAGTCGGCGTGGTCATCAAGTGCCGCCACCTGTGCATGGAAAGCCGTGGCATCCGCGCCATCGGCGAGGAAACCATTACCTCGACCCTGCTGGGCGAGCTGCAGCCGAACCTGGCACTGCGAACCGAGTTCCTGGCGCTGGCGCGGGACTAGCTAGGTTCAATTATTTTGGGTAGACTGTAAATACAGCTAGGGAACCTGTTCCAGATCCGGGCCTCCAAGCTGTTTTGGAGGTCACCCATGGACCGAGCTGTCTACCCCAGCGATATACCACGCGAACACTTCGAGGTCGTGCGCGCCATGCTTGAAGCGGCACGCCGCAAGACGCGCCCACGCAAGCACGATTTGTACGACGTCTTTTGCGCCGTGTTGTATTTTTTGCACACTGGCGCCACCTGGCGCGCGATGCCACCAGATTTTCCCCCGTGGCGCACGGTGCACGAGTATTTCACGCAGTGGACGATGCAACGCGAAAACGGCCAGTCGCTGCTTGAAAGCGTGCTTGAGAAATCAGGTCGTGACGTCGAGCTCAACCGATTGCGCGCGCTGACGCAGCGCTACTGAGCCTTATTCGCTGGCCGCTTCCGGCTTCTCGAAGTTGAGCTTGTTGTCGCTGTCCAGCGTAAAGATCCCCAGCGGCAGGCCGGTGACGGCATCAGGGTCGGGCGCCTTCAGTTCACTACAGGTCGTGGTGTCGATCTGCCATGCCTGGTCGTCCGCACGCAGCGTATACACGTTGTTGCCGTTGCCGAACAGCTCGACCTGCAAGTCGGCCAGCCATACCGAGCCCAGCTCATACTGGCGCTGGCAATCCGGCAGGCGCGACATGACGACGCGCAGCGTGCCTTCTTTGGTCCAGAAATTGTCCTTTTCCACCTTCAGCGTGATCGCATGATCGGTATTCAGGTCGATCACGTACGTCGACGTCTCGATGAAGCAGCCGCTCAGCAGTAGCGGAGCCAGGAAGATGAGGGGAAGGCGCATGAAAGGTCCGTTGTTCATTGATGCAGTTGCTGCCGAGTATAGCAACTGGCCTATGCGTCCGGGCAATTCCGTGGCGGGCATGCCTGGCCTGCGAGCGACAGCAGATCCGCCGGCGTCCCGAACTCGCGCTCAGGCGCCACCCGGCGCAGCGCTTCCATCGAGGCATAGCCCCAGCCGACCGCCCCGAACGCGATCCCGGCCCGGCGCGCGGCGTCGCCATCGGTCGTCTGGTCGCCGACATACAGCGCCTGGATCGCTGGCACCGTGGCACGGCGCACGACCTTGCGGATGCGCGCCGCCTTGCCGAAGATCGACATGCCGCATTCGTATTGCCCCATCAGGCCGGCCAGTTCCGGCCCCAGCACGTGGCGCACATTGTCTTCGGCATTGGACGACACCACCGCCAGCCGCACGCCATTGCGGTCGAGCTCGCGCAGGGTGGGGGCGATGCCGTCGAACAGTGCGATGCGGCCGGTGGCTCCGCGCATGCGGTCGATGAACGAGCGCGAGGCGATCGGCAGCTTCCAGGCCGGCATGCCGACATGGCGCATGATGTCGCGCGGCCCGTAGTGGCGTAGCTGCTCGGCCTGCGCCGCGTCGACGCGCCGAAAGCCGTGCTGGTCGGCGATCTCGTTGAACACGCTCATGAAGAAAGGCCACGAGTCGGCCAGCGTGCCGTCGAAGTCGAAGATCGCCAGGCGATAGCTCATGCGCGGGCCATTAAAGTGGAAGTCATGCGGCGATTATAGAGACCGCAGCGCTGGCACGCCGCCGGGACGCACCTGTCAGCGCATGGCCTGCAGGCCGCCCGTCTGGAGCGACTGGCGCAGCCGCGTCGCATCGCGCCCCGGCGACAGGCCGAAGAAGCGCGCGTATTCGCGCGAAAACTGCGAGCTGCTTTCGTAGCCCACCGCATGGCCCGCGCGCGCCGCGTCGATCGACCCGGCGAGCATCAGCCGCCGCGCCTCTTGCAGGCGCAGCTGCTTCTGGTATTGCAGCGGACTCATCGAGGTCACGGTCTTGAAATGCTCGTGCAGCGTCGACGAACTCATGCCCACCTCGCCGGCCAGCCGCTCGACGCTCAATGGCCGGTTGTAGTGATCCTTGATCCAGCAGATGGCCCGGGTGACCTGCGCGATGCGGCCATCGCCGCGCGCACAATGGCGCACCGTGTCGGCATGCTCGCCGGTGAGCAGGCGATAGTGGAATTCCTTCAGCAGCAGCGGCGCGAGCACCGCGATGTCGTGGGGCGCATCGAGCAGGCGCACGAGGCGGTTGGCGACCTCGAGCAGCGCGGGCGTGGTCTCGCTCAGAAACAGTCCGCGCGCCGGGGGCGTGCCGCGCGCGGTCGGCCGGGCCGGCAGTTCGAGGTCGAGCGCGGCGAGCAACTGCGCGTCGAGATCGACCCGCAGGCACAGATAGGGTTCATCCTCGGTCGCCAGCGTCACGCAGCCGGTCACCGGCAAATCGACCGACACCACCAGGAACTTGGCCGTGTCGTAGCGGTAGTCAGTGCCGCCCAGCGAGACCAGCTTGGCGCCCTGCGCGATGATGCACACCGCCGGCGTGTGCACGACACGCAGCGGTTCGGTGGTCTGGCCGCTGCGGATCAGCCACACGCCGGGGATCGGGCTCTGGTGCATGCCGTCGCCGGGGGCGTGCTGCGCAATCTGGGTGGCGAGGTCGCGGATCGCTTGCATGGGCAGTTTCTCGGGTCGGTGGACAACGTGCCATTAGACCACCGGCGGGGCGTGCGATGGTCCGGGAAGATTGCACGATCCTCCGGCAAGGCAGCGGCTGCCGACGATAACACTCACACGCAAGGCGTGCCGTTGGTCAGCAGGCAGATGGTGGCCACTTGCGCGCGCTCGACATAATCGGCGCGTGGCACGCTGCCAGAGTCCGGGCAGGTGGTGGCAGTGCCATTGCAGGCCACGGCCTCGATCCGGTAGATGCGTTTGACAACGGGAGACGAGTTACCGCTGGCATCGATCGCCTCGCCCTCGTTATAGGCGCGGAACGAGCAGCTGACACTGACCAGAAATCCGGACTCGGCACGGAAGTCAGTGAGATGGTTGACCGTTCCCGCTGGCGCTGCATTGCTGGTCGACAGAGGGGCCTGGGAGCAGCGCTGCGCCGGGTTGTTGAAGACCCATTCAAGGCCGCCGCGCGCCGCCAGGCTGGCGCGCGCAGCCAGCAAGGCCTGGTTGACGGTGCTCTGCTGCGTATCGGTCAGGCGCAACAGCACGACCGCAATGCCGGCAATCACCACCAGGAAGATCACGGCAGCGATATAGGCGAAGCCCGACTGGCGCCGGGGAAGGATGGGGAAGCGGCTCATGGCAGGTTGTCGACGTGGGTGCCGATCGTGAGCGGGACCGATTCACCGCGCTCGGTCAGCGTGAGCTGGAGCTGTACGAAGCCGCTGTCCTGGGTCGCTCCCTGGTTGGTGTAGACGACGAAGCTGCAGGCCGACACCCGGGTGGCCACGATGGCCGATGTGCCGGCCGGCGCATTGCACGTCGTTGCGCCAGGCGTGGCGCGGGAAAACCGTGTCAGGAAGCCTGTGCCGTTGCCGGTCGCTTGATCGACGCCCTGCGTACAGACGTAAGTAACGACGCGCTCGCCTCCTGGCACGACCAGGAAGCGGCCGCCATCGTACCCCTGGGGAATCTGGATCGGTGCGTTCAGCATGATGCGGCTGATGCCGGCCTGTGCATTCGGCGATGGCCCGGCCAGCGCGCTGACCGTGCCGACATTTGATCCGCTATACACATCGTCCGGACTGCGGTTGCCGATCACGATCGCATCGCCTGGCGTCGGCATCGCATTGAGCGGCGTGAGCACATCGAACGCGGTACCGGTTTCGGCATCGTTGATATGGGCGTCGCCGGGATTGACCGTGTCAGGGCCCATTCGATAACGGCCGCCATCGCGGGTCGGCACGAGGTCCAGGCATTGCGGATTATTCAGGCGCAGCGAATTGGGCACGGCGGCGCGCACCTCGGTGGTGATCCTGCGCAGCGCGGTGTCAGCCTGACTCGTCAGGCCTGCGCGCTGGCTGATCAAGAGGTAACTCTGAATCGCCGGGGCCAGCTGCATCGTGAGCACGCCGCCGATGATGCCGATCAGGACGATGACCAGGATCAGCTCGACCAGCGTGAAGCCGCCATCGCGCTGCACGCCCTGGCGCATGGGATGGCGCATGGAATGGCTCATGGACGCGTCCTCCAGCCGACCAGACGCAGATCCTGGGCGCCGGGCGCGCGCACGATGACCTGGACGCGCATGGCGTCGGTAGCGGCCACGCCGGTGATGCCCTGCTGGTTGACCTGCACCTGCACGGTATAGCGTCCCAGGTCCGGGACAGGGGCGCCGTTGACATTGCTGACGGCGACAGGCCCGTAGCCGTTGTAGTCCATGAGGTCATTGAAAAACAGGCGGCCCGCCTGATTTGGTTGCGCGACGAACGGCTTTTGCATGACCTCTTCCATCATCGATTCGGCGATCGCCAGCATCTGCTGGGTAATCAAGGGATCGGTCGAGGCGATATTGGCGCGGTTGTAGGCAGCCACGAGTCCCGCCAGGGCGGTACCCACGATGACGATCGCGACGATCAGTTCGATCAGCGTGGTGCCTGCCATGCGTTTAATGGACATAGCCAGTGCCTCCGTCGAGCGTGATGGTGCGCCGGATGGCGTTTGCACCCTTGATGGCGATGTCGACCCTGCCCAGGCGTACGCCGTTGCCGTCATCGATGGTGCCGTCGGGTCGGAACAGCAGCAGCGGGGGCGCGCCGCTCATCACAATGCCTGCTTCCTTGCTGTCGTACAGATCATCGGTGATGCCCTGCAGCTGCACGTTGCCACAGAGTCCGTTGCCGACGGCAGTACGCACACGCAGCGTCAGCGTGGTTGCCGTCGTGGTCACACATACCGTGCGGCGCCGCGCGACCGCGCTTTTCTGGGCCATGCGCAGTCCACTGGCCACCTGGTCGCCAAACAGGGCCGCGCCGGTCGCGCTGTCTCCCATCAGGCGCGGGACGGCGAAGGCTGCCAGCACGCCGATCAGCACCATCACCGTGATCAGTTCAACCATCGTGAAACCCTGCTGGCGGCTCAATTGAACACCTGGCGCACATGGATGATGCGACGCTCTTCGGCCGACTGCTCGCCAAAGGTCGCGCGCGCCGATGGATCGGCGCAGCCCGTGGGCAGGCGCAGCCAGGCCAGCCGGGCGCCGGTGTTCGTGGGATACGCGATCTTGTTGCACGGCAGGGGCTGCGTATCATTGCCCAGATTGATCGCCAGGTCGATCCAGCCGGGCCGGTCACCCGTCAGGTCGACTTGCCCGCGGCCGCTGGCCAGCACCACGGCACTCTTGACGGCGGCAATTGTCGGCGCCACGCCGCCCGTCACTTTGGGCCGGGCCGCCTGCACGAACGCGCCGGCCGGAATCACGGTGAAGTCATCCTTCTGATTGAACAGCCAGCTTTTGCCGGTCCAGTAATAGGCTTCAATGCGCATCGGAAGTAGCGTGTTGATGCGACCGAATGCATTGGCGATACGCAGGCGGCCACTATGGACCGCAGGCCGGGCTTTTTCATAAGTGCCTTTGCCATCGCCCGATGTCACCACGTCCCCGCTGTTGCTGGCCCTGAGCAAAATGCTGGCAGCGATCGGCGCCGCGGTTGTCGGCCCGTAAGCCGGCTTGGCCTGTGCGAGTCCGGCCTTGAAGGCGCTCGCCGGCACGGTGAAGTCCTTCAGTTCGGCACTGGTGTCCTTGATTGCAGCATAGTCGGCCGGGTTGAGCGCAGTAAGCGTCACCGTTTCGCTCAGGCCCAGGTCGCCTGAATAGTTCGTGGTAATGGCGCCTTGCGCATTCATCGCCGCCACCTCGACAGGGATGGGCTCGCCGGCATAGTAGAACGCGCGTGTCTTGCTCGCAGCCGGATAATCGACCTTGAAATATTTGGGGATGAAGGGGCCGACGGTTGGCGTGCATGTCGTTGTCTCGCCACTGGTACCCAGCACGTCTACCTTGCTGCCCAAAAAATCGCTCAACGTCGCCTTCAGGTCCAGCATGCCGACGTCGCCCCACGCCAGGGTCGCCACAGCGACGCCGCTATTGAATTCCGTCCTGGTGCCAGTGAACAGACCGGCGCTGCCCTTGCCCACGCAGGACAGCCCAATGTCGGTGAGCGTGGCGCCAGCCGCCAGGGCACTGCGGTGGAAGCTTGGCGTGGCGGCGCCGGCCTTGTTGACTGCCGTGACGGTGACCTGAAAATTGTCGCCCGCGCGAACGGGGGAGGAAGGCAACTTTGAAAAGTCGAAGGTGTAGGGCGCGACGGTCACGGTGGTGTCGCCCTGGGCGTCGTCCAACGACGCCAGCAGCTTGAGTGTGCCCACATCCTGGTAGGCCAGCGTCAGTTGCGCCTTGCCATCGGCATCGAACCGGCTGTTGACGGCTTGTGCCGCGCCGGTGGCGCAGGCCAGCGTGGCGGCGCGTTTGGTCGTGTTATCGGTCAGCAGCAAACCCTTGGTGTCGGCACTGGTCGTGACATGCTGGCAGGCGTACGCGATATCCTTGCTGGTGTTCTTGAAGGCCGCCACGCACTGGCCGGTGGCAGGGTCGGGCGCGAGCGCCGTGACGATGGCGCCCGCGCTGTCACCGGCCTTGTGGTGGTTTGCATCGATCCGGAAGCTCACGCCGCTGGCAAACGTCATCGTGCAGCTGGTGCTCTTGCTCGTGCTGTTGTAGCAGGTGGTGGCTGGTTTGGCGCCACTTTGCGTCAGTTGCAGGGTGTCCGCGCCGGCCGTGTTGCGCGACACCTGCGCCAGCGTGGTGCCGGAGCTGTCGATGGTGGCCGCCACTGCACCCGGCGACAACGTGATTTGTGCACCGCCCTTGTACAAGGCGCTGCAAGACTCGTTGGCGCAGGCCGTCACAGTCACGCTTTCCGGCGCGCAGGTGCGGCCGCTGCCGTCATGGGTGATCTGAAAATGGTGCAAGGGGGCCGTCGCCGGCTTGGCCGACTCACAGGTCGGGCCTTCGGGGGTATTGACCGGATAGCCGCTCTGGTTCTCCACACAGTCGCACTCGCCAGGGCGCGTACCTGTCTTGCAGATGATTTTCTTGGCCACGCGGCCGTGCCAGTCCAGCTTTGCAAAGTCGACCGCTGCATTGCCCGTGATGAGCGCCTCCGAGGCTTGCAGCGTCATCTGACCGGTGTCGACGTTGCCGTCGATCGTGCTGCCTGAACCCAGGAACAGGCTCGTGGACGCCTTGACGTCGCCGGTGATCCTGACCGGCGTGCCGATCGAGACCGTGGTGCCGGTGACAGGGCCAGTGATCGTCGTGTTCGATCCGATGGTGACCGGACCGGTGGACACCAGCGTGCCGGTGATCTGCAAGGTTGACCCACTGCCCAGCACCAGCGACGCGGCGTTGATGTCGGCCTTGAAGGTCTGCACCTGGTTGCCAGCGGTGAAGGTTTTGGCTGAGCTGAACGAACCACCGGAAACATTCAGGTTGAAGGGCGGAAGATCGGCAATGCTCAGATTGCCCGTACTGGTCAGGCGTGCGGTGCCCGACATCGTCAGGCCCTGGTTGTAGCCGAACGTGAAATCGGACCGCACGCTGACGGTATAGCCCGAGTCGATGATGATCTTGTCGTCCGCTGCGATACCCGCACTGCTGGGGCAGGTGTACACCTTGCCCGACAGCGAGCAGCCCGGTACCGCCGCGCCGCCGAAGCGGTACGTCGCGCCGGCCTGGGCGGTGCCGGTCGCGAGCAGCAGGCCGATCAGGACCAGCGCCGTGCGCAGGACCAGCGAGAACGGGGAAGTGAAATACACAAGGAAACCTGGACGAAACGGGATGAGCGAAAGTGTGCACTGGATTGCCGTACGGCCACAATAGATTTTTCACTCAGGCAACCATTCGACAGCTTTCCGCGCACCGGGTGCGTGCTATGGACAACGGTGTGTGGCTATCGTGCAAACAGTCTTACAATAGTTTCCACCTTATTAACGTTAGCGGACACCATGGCCCATATCCAACCAAGCGGCTGGCGCGAACTGTCCGTCACGGGCGCCGCCGCCCGCGAAATCGAGACGCTCGCCTACCTGGAGCAGCGCCTGGCCGACACGCCCTACGTGATCTACCACGGCGTGCACTGGACGAACGTCGAGCAGGGTTACTCGGTATATGGTGACGTCGACTTCATCGTGCTCGCGCCGAATGGCCGCATCCTGGTCATCGAGCAGGTCGCCGGCTTTCTGAACGAGACGCCGGACGGCCTGGTCAAAAGCTACCAGGGCAAGCCACGCAAGGTCCGCACGCAGATCCTGGCCACGATCGAAGGCCTGGCCAAGCGTTTCCAGGGCACGCTGTCGATCGACTACCTGCTGTACTGCCCCGATTACATCGTGCGCGACCAGCCGCTGGCCGGCATCGATGCCGACCACATCATCGACGCATCGAACAAGCCCAAGCTCGCGCGCGTGATCCGCGAGGCGCTGCCCATCACCGAGCGCACCGACGACTTCGACAAGGTCACGCGCTTTCTGGGCGACACGCTGAACTTGCGGCCCGATCCGAGCGCCATGATCGGCAATGCCGAGGCGATGGTCACCAAACTCTCGGGCGGCCTGGCCACCTGGGCGCGGCGGCTCGATTTCTCGCCATTCCGGCTGCACGTGATCGGCACCGCCGGCAGCGGCAAGACCCAGCTGGCGCTGGCCGAATACAGCGCCGCCATCGACGCCGGCCTGCGCCCGCTGTACGTCTGCTTCAACCGGCCGCTGGCCGACCACATCGAACGGCTGGTGCCGGCGGGCGGACGGGTGGCGACCTTCCACATGCTGTCGGACGCCTGGCTGCGCGCGCAGGACATCATGCCCGACTACGCAGCGCCGGATGTATGGGATAAGATCGAAGCGTCGATGGCCGACGCCACCTTGCCCGAAACCTGGCAATTCGACGTCGTCATCGTCGACGAGGGCCAGGATTTTTCAGTAGCGTGGCGCGACATCGTGCTGCGCATGCTGAAAGAGGGCGGGCGCGCGATCTGGATGGAAGACCCGGACCAGAACCTGTACGGCCGCGGCATGGTGCCGCTGCCGGGCTGGGTGACGCTGCACTCGAACACCAACTACCGCAGCCCGCGCCAGATCGTCGACATGCTCACATCCATCGGCGCATCGCACCAGCCGGTGGAGGCGGGCAGCCCGTTCAAGGGTGCCGACATCGAAGAGCTGACCTATCCCGAAGGTGACGTCGAAGCGATGCTGGCGCAGACGCGGCGCGCCGTGACGTCGTGCCTGGCGGCCGGCTTCGGGCGCCAGGACATCGCGATCTGCGCGTTTCGCGGCCGCGAAAAGTCGGCGATTCTGCAGCTCGATCGCCTGAGCGACGCGCACTCGCTGCGCTCGTTCACGGGGGCGTATGACTTGTTCGGCACGCCGGTGTTTCGCGAAGGCGGGCTGCTGGTCGAATCGGTGTACCGCTTCAAGGGGCAGTCGGCGCCGGCGCTGATTTTTACCGAGATCGATTTCGAGGAGCTCGACGAGCAGACGCTGCGCAAGCTGTTCGTGGGGATGACACGCGCGCGGCTCAAGCTCGTGCTGGTGATGAGTGAGCGCGCGTCGTTGCAGATTGTGGATCGGATGAGCGGGCGGTGAATCATCGCGGCGATGATTGGCGGGCCGGGTGATCTCGGCGCCAACCATCACCGCGTGGACGGGGTACCCGTCCACCCTACGGTCAAGACGACCGGGCGCGCATCGTTGCGGATCGGATACGGGCGGTAAAAACCGGCCACGTGGAGCGGATGCGGGGGCGGCAATGCATTTCACGTGAACGGGTAGGGTGGACGGCTTCGCCGTCCACGCGTTACGCTGCCAATGCGTCTGACGTGGGCTCGGCACTCACCACATGGCGATTCACCGCCGACAGCACTGACTTGAACGAAGCCGTCACGATATTGCTGTCGATGCCCACACCGAACAACGTTGGGCCATTGCCCACCCGCAGCTCGACATAGCACGCTGCACGGGCATCGGCGCCCGAGCCGATCGCATGCTCGTGGTAATCCATCAGGCGAATCTCGAGGCCCAGCGCCGTGACGAACGCGTCGATCGGCCCGTTGCCGCGGCCCGAGAATACCTGAGGTGCATGGTGGCGCGCCACATCGACTTCGAGCTGCACGTCATGCGCGCTGTCTTCGGTCATCCGGTGCGCGATGTAGTGATACGGCTCCTGCTGATCCAGGTACTCGCGCGCGAACAGTGCGTGCAAGTCGGCCGGGTTGATTTCGCGGCCGCTTTCGTCGGCCTGGCGCTGCACGACGCGCGAGAACTCGATCTGCAGGCGGCGCGGCAGTTGCAGGCCGTATTCCTGTTCGAGCAGATACGCCATGCCGCCCTTGCCCGACTGGCTGTTGACACGGATGACCGCATCGTAGCTGCGCCCCAGATCGGCCGGATCGATCGGCAGGTACGGCACTTCCCAGATGGCGTCGGCCTGCTGCTTCGCAAAACCCTTCTTGATCGCATCCTGGTGCGAACCCGAGAACGCCGTGAACACCAGGTCGCCTGCATATGGATGGCGCGGGTGCACGGGCAGCTGGTTGCAGTCCTCGACCAGCTGGCGCACGGCGTCGATGTCCGAGAAGTCCAGGCCCGGGTGCACGCCCTGCGTGTACAAATTCATCGCCAGCGTGACCAGATCGACGTTACCGGTGCGCTCGCCGTTACCAAACAGGCAGCCCTCGACGCGGTCCGCGCCGGCCATCACCGCCAGTTCAGCAGCAGCAACCGCGGTGCCACGGTCATTGTGCGGGTGGACGCTGATGACGAGCGATTCACGGTTGTTCAGGTTGCGGCACATCCACTCGATCTGGTCGGCATAGACGTTGGGCGTGGCCGCTTCGACGGTCGACGGCAGGTTGACGATCATCTTGTTGGCCGGCGTCGGCTGCCAGACGGCGCTGACTGCATCGGTGATCTGCTTCGAGAAATCCAGCTCGGTCGTCGAGAACGACTCCGGTGAATACTCGAGACCCCACTGGGTCTGCGGATGCTGGGACGTCAGGTCCTTGATCAGCTGCGTGCCCTTGACGGCGATCTGCACGATCTCGTCACGCTCCATATTGAACACCACGCGGCGGAACACCGGCGCGACCGAGTTGTAGACGTGGACGATCGCGCGCTTGGCGCCAACGGCCGATTCGACGGTGCGGCGAATCAGCTCATCGCGCGACTGGGTCAGCACGATGATGGTGACGTCGTCCGGGATGTGCTTGTCGTCGACCAGCATGCGCACGAAATCGAAGTCGGTCTGCGAGGCGGACGGGAAGCCCACCTCGATCTCCTTGATGCCGATCTTGACCAGCATCTTGAAGAAGCGCAGCTTCTTCTCCGGACTCATCGGCTCGATCAATGCCTGGTTACCGTCGCGCAGGTCGGTGCTCATCCAGATCGGCGGCGTGGTGATGGTGCGGCTCGGCCACTGGCGGTCTGCCAGGTCGATGGCAGGGAAGGGACGGTACTTGGCGGCGGGATTGGTCAACATGATCGGGTGCTCCTGATTGGTTTGGTCACTGGGCGGCGCGGATGCGCCTGCGGGTGGCGGAGGCTGCCGGGCGGGCCACGAAACGCGAGGCCCGGCAACCGGTCGGTAGGTTTAGCGCTGCGGATGGGACGCAAGCGCTCGCCGCCAGGATGGACCCGGTGAGGAAAAACGATGAAGCGAAAATTGGCGTGGTAGACATCTGCGACTTTCCTGCTGCTGTGGGGACCGGCGTGTGCCGGGCGTACGGCCGAACGATCAGGCGCGTAGTAGCAGTGCAGCTAGCGATAGCGCGCCAGCGGCTGGGAGAGTGTTCGACAGATGCAGGGTGAAAGACATAATTTCGACTTTAAGGAACTCGGCGCCGTATGTCAAGCGGACAATAGGGGCGTGTGGAAAAGAAAGTACGGGAATTCGGGCGAGTTCTCTGCCGCAGTCTGAGTGGCGCATACAGCTTTCAGGTCGTCGTTTATGCGGCTGCCATGGAAGAGAGCACCTGCTCCCAGGATGGCGCGTGATAGCATCGACGGCGATACTTTCTGGAGGTTTTGCCAATGCGCCGCCCTGTTAACGATGTGTCCCGTTCGCGCCTGAATCTGCTTGGCGCCTTTGGTTTGATGGCGCTGCTGGCCGGTTGCGGAGACGGCATCCCGAAGGACAAGGACGATGACAAGCCGCCGCCAGCATCAACGGCGGCGCTGTCGGTGTTCGCGGGCGACCCCACTGCTGACGGCACGATGGACGGCACCGGCACGGCAGCGCGCTTCAACAATCCGCACGGGTTGGCGATCGACAGCAGCGGCAACGTCTACGTGGCGGACCGCGGCAACTACGTCATCCGCAAAATCACGCCCGACGGTGTGGTAACCACGCTGGCTGGCGGCGCGGGGCAGAGCCGGCTGACCAACGGCGCTGCCGCTAATGCGCGCTTCGTCAATCCGGTCGCGTTGACAGTGGGGAGCGGCGGCACGGTGTATGTGGCGGACGATGTGAATATCCGCAGCATCACAACCGGTGGCCAGGTCGCGACGGTGACCACGATCCCGATTGGCAGCAACATCGCGACAGCGAGCCGGCCTGACGTCACGCCAGGGGCGATTGCCGTTGACGCCAACAACAATCTCTACATCACCAATAACTACGGCACGCGCCGCTTCGCCATCGGTGTAGGTGGGACGGGGATTCTGGAAGGGCAGAACACGGTGGGCGATCTGTTCGGCACGCGCACGCTGGCGCCGCGCGGCGTGGCAGTCGACAGCAGCAATGTCGTGTACTTGTTCGACCTCGAGCGCGAGATCAGTCGCTGGAATCCAACGGCTAATTTTGGGTCGGACAATCTGTTTACGATTGCTGGTGCGCCTAACGTTCGCGGCGCGGTCAACGGCACCGGCAACGCGGTGCGTTTCGAGCAGGTTGTGGCGCTGACGGTTGATCCGCAGGGCAATCTGTATGCGGCCGATGCGGTAAATAACCTGGTGCGCAAGATGACGTCTGCGGGTGTGGTGACGACGGTGGCGGGCACGACGCGGGGGGCGACATTGCGGGTTGGTGATTTGCCGGGGAGCTTGGGCGATGTTCGCGGCATTGTTACGGACGGCAAGGGGCTGCTGTATGTGACATCGGGGAATGCGGTGGTCAGGATTCGGTTGCGTTAAGCGGCGCGAAGGTTCGCGCCACGCCGGAGAATCGTGCAATCTTTTTGCGGGATCGGTCTACCGCGTGTCAGTGACTCTAAGCATTCCTGTTCTTCACTGCCGATACATTTGTGCAGACACAATGCATGCAGGTTTGATGTAATTTGTAATCGTCCAGTTTCAACCTTGAAAGCTGGAGATGAACATCGTTAAACATGGAATAAAAAACGTCGCCTCAGTCTCTGCCGAAACTAGCGGTGCTCAATGGGTCAAGCGCTTTCCCGGGAGTCGCTCTACTGCAGACCTGGCAAATCCGTTCCGTGGCAGAGTCGAAGCATTTATTGGAGCGATACGTGCCGCTGGTGCTATCGTCGTCATCAACGGCACCTTACGCGACCCACGTCGTGCTTATCTGATGCATTGGAGCTGGCGCATTGTCAGGGCTCACGTGGATCCGCAGAGCATCCCTTCAATGAATGGAGTTTGCATCAACTGGTCCCACTCGGACCGTTCCGGAAACTATTCACGAGTTGCATCAATGGCTGGTGCCTCCGAGACGGTGAAAGCCTTTGGAATGGAACGACTCGGCGTAGCGCCGTCCCTCACTTCTCGCCACATCATTGGAAGCGCAATTGACATGTCGGTAAGCTGGCAGGGGAATTTGTTGATTGTAGATAGTCATGGCAACACCGTAGAAATAAAAACGCCGCCATGGAGTGGCATGAACCTTCAGCTCCATAGAGTCGGCGAAAGTTATGGCGTCATCAAATACAACCGGCGTGGGCGGGACGAACCACACTGGTCTGACAATGGTACGTAAGGAGATTTTATGAAGACGCTTGTTATCGTTCCTATTCTTCTTCTGTTCTCCTGCTTGTCCATTTTCGCAGCCGAAAAGCTGCCAAACGATGTTAGAAAATTTATTGCGCAACGCGACGCGTGCGATCATTTTCGTGGCGAGCTACCCGAGCCTGAAGAGGCCGAGCGTATGCGGGAGGTCACTGGTCAGATCGCGAAACACTGTCGCGGTACCGATCGGCGACTGCGCTTGCTCAAGAAGAAATATGGCAGCGATGTCAACGTGAAAAAACTGCTGAGCGTGTACGACGAACAGATCGAGCCGCGAGCCAATCAGCGTTAGCTGGTACGTCAATCCAGCTCGGGCACCTCGACGATCAGCCGGGAAATTTTCTGATACAAGGCGAGCTTGAATTCATCGCGATCGATCGACGAGTGGCATCGGCGATGGCAATTCGGACAGAGGGCGGCCGCATTCGTCGTTGTGTCGGAGCCGTGGCTCGATAAGGGCATGACGTGATGCACCTCGAGGTAGGGTAAGCCATCACTTCCCAAGAAAGGTGCGGGAGCATCGCATCCTTCGCAGTGGCCATTTGCCACTTGCAGAGTCCATGCCTTGACTGCCGGGTCACGCACGTACGATGTTGCAATTGTCGATACCATGGCCGGTCTGTTGCTGCCGGGTGGGCGAGCCATGAGCGCGCGCTTCCTTAATGCGGTGACATTCCTGGCCAATGCTACCGGATCGGATGTAGCGACGAAAGGTTCGAGAAATGCGATACCGCTTGTATGCAGCATCGCAATCATTTTCTCTTTGATGACCGTGCCGATGTTTTTCGCCGGTAGATAGCCCAAGATCCACGGCATCTTCAATTCGTAGAGGGCTGCTGAAATATTCTGCATCCGGAACTCGATCGAGCCTTTGGTGCGGCTTGCAAGTGGGCCTGCACGCAAGTCCCGATTTACTTGGGCTTTGCTGTACGACTCGCCGTTCAATTCAGCCCGCAGCATGTCGAGATAAGCATCGATAGCGCGCGTGAGCTCATCATCCGACCACGGACTGCTGTTGACAACTTGCGGCTCGTGGAAGAATTCGGACATGACTTGATGAACGTGGCGTTCCACCCAGTCTATCGATTGTTCAATATCTCAGCAACAACATTCATGGCCAGTGGTGAAGAGATTCACAGCGCCAATAGAAAAAGGCCAACCGATGGCTGGCCTTTCTGAACGATCACTTACCGCAGCATTGACAGCAATGTTGCCGATGCGTGGCGTGTCACGCTTTTAAACGTCGATATTCCCCGCCCGCAGCGCATTTGCTTCAATAAAGTTCCTGCGCGGCTCTACGTCATCCCCCATCAACGTCGTAAAGATCTGATCCGCCGCGATCGCATCATCGATCTGCACCTTCAGCAGACGACGCACGGTCGGATCCATCGTGGTTTCCCACAGCTGCGACGGGTTCATCTCGCCCAGACCTTTGTAACGCTGCTTCGACACGCCGCGCTCGGCTTCTTCACGCAGCCACAGCATCGCTGCGTGGAAGTCGCGCACCGCGAATTCTTTCATGCGCTCGCCTTCGCCGCGGCGCACGATCGCGCCTTCGCCCATCAGGCCCTGGAATGTTGCTGCCGAGTTGGCCAGCACCGCGTAATCCGCGCCCGCCACGAAGTCGGCGTCGATCGATGTCACCTGCACGTTGCCGTGGTAGATGCGTTCGATGCGCAGCGCGTGCTTCTCGGACAGATCGTCCGAGCGCACCTTGACCTTGACGGCCGGGTCGTTGATCGATTTTTCCATCGCCTGCGCCGATGCTTCGGCGTTCTCGAGCGTGGTCAGGTCCAGTGCCACGCCGCCGCTGAAGATCGCGGTCAGTGCTGCCCGGTCGATCACGCGCGTCAGGCGCATCATGATGGTGTTGGCCAGGTTGTACTGGCGTGCCAGTTCGCCCAGCGCTTCGCCACTGATCGGCTCGGCGCCATCGCGCGGGATGAGCGACGCGGTGTTGAGCGCGAACGTCATCATGTAGCTGGCTTCTTCGATGTCGTCCTTCAGATAGCGTTCGTCGCGGCCGGCCTTGACCTTGTACAGCGGCGGTTGCGCGATGTAGATGTGGCCGCGTTCGACCAGTTGCGGCATCTGGCGGTAGAACAGCGTCAGCAGCAGGGTACGGATGTGGGCGCCGTCGACGTCCGCATCGGTCATGATGATGATGCGGTGGTAGCGCAATTTCTCGACGTTGAATTCGTCCGGACCGATCGACGTGCCGAGCGTGGCGATCAGGGTCGTGATCTGCTCCGACGACAGCATCTTTTCAAAGCGCGCCTTTTCCACGTTCAGCACCTTGCCGCGCAGCGGCAGGATGGCCTGGAACTTGCGGTCGCGGCCCTGCTTGGCTGAGCCGCCTGCCGAGTCACCCTCGACGATGTACAGTTCGGCCAGCGCGGGGTCGCGTTCCTGGCAGTCGGCCAGTTTCGACGACAGGCCCAGGCCGTCCATGACGCCTTTGCGGCGCGTCAGGTCGCGTGCCTTGCGCGCGGCTTCGCGGGCGCGGGCGGCTTCGACGATCTTGCCGCAGATGATCTTGGCGTCGTTCGGCTTTTCGGCCAGGAAGTCAGTCAGGGTCTTGGCGACGATCTCTTCGACCGGGCCGCGCACTTCGGACGACACCAGTTTATCCTTGGTCTGCGACGAGAACTTCGGTTCCGGCACTTTCACTGACAGCACGCAGGTCAGGCCTTCGCGCATGTCGTCGCCAGAGATTTCGACCTTGGCCTTCTTGGCGAACTCGTGCTCGTCGATGTACTTGTTGATCACCCGCGTCATGGCTGCGCGCAGGCCCGTCAGGTGGCTGCCGCCGTCACGCTGCGGGATGTTGTTCGTGAAGCACAGCACCTGCTCGTTGAAGGCGTCGTTCCACTGCATCGACACGTCGACCGAGATGTTCGTGTTCTGGTCCGACATGCGTTCGCCGGTGGCCTGGAAGACGGTCGGGTGCAGCACGTTCTTGGTCTTGTTGATGTATTCGACGAAGCCGCGCGTGCCGCCTTCGAATGCATAGATTTCTTCCTTGCCCGAGCGCTGGTCGGTCAGCTTGATGCTCACGCCATTGTTCAGGAACGACAGTTCGCGGATGCGTTTGGACAGGATTTCGTAGTGGAACTCGACGTGGTTAAAGATGGTCTCGTCGGCCCAGAAGTGCACGTCGGTGCCGCGCTTGTCGGTTTCGCCGATGACCTTGATGGGCGAGACTTCGATGCCGTTGACCATCGCCAGTTCGCGGTTTTGCGGCACGCCGCGCACGAATTCCATCTGGTGCACTTTGCCGTCGCGGCGGATCGTCACGCGCAGCAGTTTTGACAGTGCATTCACGCACGACACACCCACGCCGTGCAGGCCGCCGGAAACTTTGTACGAGTTCTGGTCGAACTTGCCGCCGGCGTGCAACTCGGTCAGGACGATCTCGGCTGCCGAGCGCTTCGGCTCGTGCTTGTCGTCCATTTTCAGGCCGACCGGGATGCCGCGGCCGTTGTCGGTGATCGAAATCGAGTTGTCCGAGTGGATCGTGACGTGGATTTCGGTGCAATGGCCGGCCAGCGATTCGTCGATCGAGTTGTCCAGCACTTCGAAGACCAGGTGGTGCAGGCCAGTGCCGTCGGACGTGTCGCCAATGTACATGCCCGGGCGCTTGCGCACCGCTTCCAGGCCTTCCAGGATCTGGATCGAGGAGGCGCCATAATCATCCACCGGGATGGCGGGGATATTTTCTGCTGGGGTATTCTCGGACATGGACTACTTTCTTTAAAACTGAGTATTTCAGACCGGCACGCGAAGCGTGCGGTACGCTGCATCCGGGCCGCCGGAGCGGCCCGTTCGAGGCATCAAATACGCATCGGCATGACGACATACTTGAAGTCGCCGACCTCGGGAATCGAGATCAGCGCCGACGAGTTCGAGTCGCCCAAGGCGATGTTGACCTGGTCGCATTTCAGGTTGTTGAGCACGTCGAGCAGGTAAGTCACGTTGAAGCCGATGTCGATCGAATCGCCACCGTAGTCGATCTCGAGTTCTTCGACGGCTTCTTCCTGGTCGGCATTGGTCGAGCTGATCTTCATGACGCCCGGCTCGATGATGCAGCGCACGCCTTTGAACTTGTCACTGGTCATGATCGCGGCTCGCTGCAGCGAGCGCAGCAGTTCATCGCGGCTGATCGTGAAGTCGTTCTTGTAACCTTTTGGAATCACGCGCGTGTAGTCAGGGAACTTGCCCTCAACCAGTTTCGAGACCAGCTCGATGTCGGCGAAGGTCAGTTTGACTTGCGACGCGGCGATGTCCAGGCGGACCGTTTCATCGCTTTCTTCCAGCAGGCGCTGCAGTTCGATGATGGTCTTGCGCGGGATGATCACTTCCTGGCGCTCGAACTGCTGTTCGGTTTCCACCGAACAAAAAGCGAGGCGGTGACCGTCTGTAGCTACTGCAATAATATTGCTGCCGTCGAGCACCAGCAGCAGGCCGTTCAGGTAATAGCGGATGTCCTGCTGCGCCATCGAGAAGTACACCATGTTGAACAGGTGCTTGAGCGTCTTTTGCGGCAGCGTGACCGATGCGTTGTAGGTGTCGGCGATCGACACGGTCGGGAACTCTTCGGCCGCGAGCGTCTGCAGCGCGAAGCGCGACTTGCCGCTCTGCACGGCCAGGCGCTTGTTTTGCAGGGTCATCGTGACATCGCCCGATTCCGGCAGCGCGCGCAGGATGTCGAGGAGTTTACGCGCCGCGACCGTCGTGCCGGCGACTTCATCGCCAGCGCCGATATTGGCGTGCGTGGTGATCTGTACTTCGGTGTCGGTCGACAGGAACGACACGTTCTGGCCATCTTTGCGAATGAGGATATTGGCCAGAATCGGCATAGTGTGCCGACGCTCGACAATACCACTCACAATCTGCAGTGGCCGGAGAAGCGTATCTCGGGTGGATTTGACCAGTTGCATTTTATCCTCAGTACGTTTGATTGGTTAATTATTACTAAAACGATATTGTGCCATTGCCTGCGGCAAACACAAGGCGTCTGCCCGGCGGCTGCCGCATTACCCTTTCAGGGTCTGTTCCAGCACGTGCAACTCGTGATTGCATTCGGGATTCTTCTGGCGGTCGCCCGCGATCTTGCGCACCGCGTGCAACACGGTCGTGTGGTCGCGTCCGCCGAACAGTTCGCCAATTTCCGGCAAGCTCTTTTGCGTCAGTTCCTTGGCCAGGTACATGGCGATCTGGCGCGGGCGGGCGATATTGGCCGGCCGGCGCTTCGAGTACATGTCTGCGACCTTGATGTTGAAGAAGTCCGCCACCGTCTTCTGGATGTTTTCCACCGAGATCTGGCGGTTCTGCACCGACAGCAGATCTTTCAGCGCTTCTTTGACGACGTCGATCGTGATGTCCTTGCCGTGGAAGCGCGAGTACGCCAGGATCTTGCGCAGCGCGCCTTCGAGCTCGCGCACGTTCGAGCGCAGGTGTTTTGCCACGAAGAAGGCGACGTCGTCCGACAGCGTCACGTCTTCGGATTGCGCTTTTTTCAGCAGGATCGCGACGCGCATTTCCAGCTCTGGCGGCTCGATCGCCACCGTCAGGCCGGAATCGAAGCGCGAGATCAGGCGGTCGTCCATGCCCGTGATCTCTTTCGGATAGGTATCCGACGTGATGATGATCTGTTTCTTCGCGGCGATCAGCGCCTCGAACGCATAGAAGAATTCTTCCTGCGTGCGGCTTTTGCCACCAAAGAACTGAATATCATCGATCAAGAGCATGTCGAGCGAATGATAGTAGTGCTTGAAGTCGTCGAAGCCCTTGCGTTGATAGGCGGTGACGACGTCGCGCACGTACTGCTCGGCGTGGATGTAGCGGATGCGCGCGTTCGGCTGGTCGGCCATGACCTGGTTGCCGATCGCATGGATCAGGTGAGTCTTACCCAGGCCGACGCCGCCGTAGAAGAACAGCGGGTTGTACGACACGCCCGGGTTGTTCGCCACCTGGATTGCAGCGGCGCGCGCCAGCTGGTTGGCTTTACCGGTCACGAAGCTGTCGAAGGTCAGCTCGGTGTTGATGCGGCTTTGCTCGCGTTTGGGCGAGTTGGCGATGTTCAGGTTCTGGTTGTGGCTCGGGCCGTTGCCGCTGTTCGGACTCGGGTGTTCAGCGCCGGGCGCCGGGCGCGGGGCGTTGAAGTCGACGGTCGCGGTGGAGCCGGACGCACCGGCGCTGACCGTGTTGCGCGACGGGTGCGTTTTGGGGTCGAGCACAAACTGCACCTCGACCGGCGCTTCCCAGTACTGGGCTGCCAACTCCGTGATGCGGGTGGCAAACTGTGTCTTGACCCAGTCGAGCTTGAAGCGATTCGGTGCGGCCACGCGCAGCTTGCCGTCTTCGTAGTCGAGGGCGACCAGCGGTTTGATCCACGCGCTATATTGCTGTGGCGTGAGCTCGAGCTCTAGCTGCGCGGAACAGGTCTGCCAAAAATTTTCCATTACTTCGCTTGTTGATACGTAACACGCTATTTTACCCGCACCGGACAAAGTTATCCACAGGCGCTACACATATTTTCCACTGAAACGGCCTGTCGGGGTGCCCGGTAGCCGGGCCGGGAAGGGCGGTGATGGCGGCTTGCGAAACAACATCCACCTTGACACTGATGCGCGAATTAGAGTCTAATTCAGGGTTCCCCGTCCGTGCACCGTGTCAGGCTGATAATTTCAGCGGCTGGTAGTCGGGCGAAGAGAGACCTGTGGCATGACGCGAGCTTAATCTGCGAAATTGTCATCGGCGCCGAATCTGACTCAAGTCAGACCCGATTTTGCATCTTATTTTGCTTTAAGCGAGACCACCATGAAACGTACTTACCAACCTTCCGTCGTCCGTCGCAAGCGCACGCACGGCTTCCGCGCACGTATGGCTACCCGTGGTGGCCGTCAAGTCCTGAACGCTCGCCGCGCCAAAGGCCGCAAGCGTCTGGCTGTCTAAGTCACACACCGCACGTTGCGGTCAGTGATGACAGGCGAAGGTTCGCACGACTTCGCGCGCGTTCGGCGCATCGTTAAAACGGATGAATTTTCATCCGTTTTTCGTTTGCGGCCAGCGCAAAAAACGGCGCATTTCGTGCTCTATACGCGACCGAACGCACTGCCGCATGCGCGGCTGGGCGTCGTTGCGGCCAAGCGCTTTGCGCCGCGCGCGGTCACGCGCAACACGATCAAGCGCATCACGCGCGAACTGTTCCGCACCACCGGCCTGCCGCCTGTCGATTGCATCGTCCGCTTGTCGCGGCCGGTCAACGGCAAGGATGGCCCGGCCACGAACCGGGCCCTGAAGGCCGCGTTGAAGGTGGAACTGACGCGCCTGTTCGCGTCGCAGCTGCGGCGCCCGGCGCCGGTGGACGCGGCATGAAAGCGCTGCTCGTCTCGCTGTTTGTCGGGATCTTGCGCGGTTATCAACTGCTGATCTCGCCGATGCTCGGGCCGCGCTGCCGTTTCTATCCCAGTTGTTCCAATTATGCGATCGAAGCGTTGCGCGTCCACGGCGCTGCACGCGGCTCATGGCTGGCCGCGCGCCGCGTGGGCCGCTGCCATCCGTGGCATGCGGGCGGCCTCGACCCGGTGCCGTCTGCAGGCACCAAGGAATCCCATTCAGCCGCTTGCGGTTGCAACCACTCCTGAAGACTCCAATGGAATTCAATAAACGTACTGTCCTGTGGATCGTGTTCGCCATTTCCCTGATTGTTCTCTGGAACAATTGGATGGTGGCTAACGGCAAACAGTCGATGTTCTCGCCGGCGCGTCCGGCGCAGGTTGCCCAGCAAAAGCCATCCGATGTGCCGGCTGCACCGCAAGCAGGCAGCAATGCCGTGCCCGGTGTGCCGGCCACGCCAGGTGCGCCTGCTGTTCCTGGCGGCGCGCCAGTGGCGGCCGTGGCGAGCCCGCTCGTCACCGTCACCACCGACGTCGTCAAGGTCGACATCGACCCGGTCGGCGGCGTGATCAAGCGCCTCGAGATGCTCAAGTACCGCGATCACTTCGACAAGACCAAGAACCAGGTCCTGTTCAGCGTGAACGGTCCGAATGTGTATCTGGGCCAGACTGGCCTGATCGGCACCACCGCCGCTGGCGTGCTGCCGAACCACACCACGCCGTTCACCGTGCGTCCTGGCGTGCGTACGCTGGGCGCCAACGGCCAGGTCCAGGTCGTGATGGATGCGGAGCAGGGCGGCGTGCGCCTGACCAAGACGCTGACGTTCCGCAAGGGCGACTACCTGATCGGCGTGCGTCACGACGTGACCAATATCGGCACCGCGCCGGTCCAGCCATCGCTGTACCTGCAGCTGCAGCATGACGGCACCAAGCCGGCCACCGATTCGTGGTTCATGCCAAGCTACACCGGTCCGACCATGTACACGAGCGCCGACAAGTACCAGAAGCTGACCTTCGAGCAGATCGAAAAGGGCAGTGCGGATCACTCGCTGAAGGCCGACAACGGCTGGGTCGCGATTTCGCAGCACTTCTTCGTCTCGGCCTTCATCCCGGCTGACCGCACCCCGCGCGACATCTTCACCAAGAAGATCGCCACCAACCTGTATGCGATCGGTACCGTGCAGTCGATGGGCACCGTGGCGCCCGGCGCCACCGTGTCGGTCGATTCGCGCCTGTATTCGGGGCCGCAGGACGAGCAGACACTGGAAACCATCACCCCGGGCCTGGAGCTGGTGAAGGACTACGGCATGCTGACCGTGATCGCCAAGCCGATCTTCTGGGTCATGACGCAGCTGTACGCGATGCTGGGCAACTGGGGCTGGACCATCGTCGCCCTGACCATCCTGATCAAGCTGGCGTTCTTCCCGCTGTCGGCGGCAGGTTATCGTAGCATGGCCAAGATGCGTGTGGTTACGCCAAAAATGCAGGCGATCCGCGAACGCTTCAAGAGCGATCCGGTCAAGATGCAGCAAGCCACGATGGAGCTGTACAAGACCGAGAAGATCAATCCGCTGGGCGGCTGCCTGCCGATCCTGGTGCAGATGCCGGTGTTCTTCGCCCTGTACTGGGTGCTGCAGGCGTCGGTCGAGATGCGCGGCGCGCCATGGATCGGCTGGATCCAGGATCTGACGCAGCCTGACCCGTACTACATCCTGCCGATCATCTACGCGGTCTCGATGTTCATCACGACCAAGCTCAATCCGCAGCCGACCGACCCGGTGCAGGCCAAGATGATGCTGTTCATGCCGATCGCGTTCTCGGTGGTGTTCTTCTTCTTCCCGTCCGGCCTCGTGCTGTACTGGGTGGTCAACAACATCCTGTCGATCGCGCAGCAGTGGGTCATCACGCGCAAGTTCGAGACGGCCGCCGCGAAGTAAGCTGCCGGCGTCGTCGAGAAAAGCCCGCGCCTTGTGCGCGGGCTTTTTTGTTTTTCGCGGCCCGCCGATAGGCCCGGCCGCGCGCATCCCTTACAATCGCCCCATGAAACTCGATACCTCACCCATCGCCGCCATCGCCACTGCCCCGGGCCGCGGCGGCATCGGCGTCGTGCGCGCCTCCGGCAAGTCGCTTGGCAACCTGATTACCGCGCTGTTCCCCGGCATGACGCTCGTGCCGCGCCACGCAACCTACATCCCGTTCAAGGCCGCCAACGGCGACATCATCGACGAAGGCCTGGCCCTGTACTTCCCGGGGCCGCATTCGTACACCGGCGAAGACGTGCTGGAGCTCCAGGGGCACGGCGGCCCGATCGTGCTGCAGATGCTGCTGGGACGCGTGCTCGAAGCGGGCAGCAGCATGGACCTGCGCCTGGCCGAACCGGGCGAATTCACGCGCCGCGCGTTCCTCAACGACAAGCTCGACCTGGCCCAGGCCGAGGCGGTGGCCGACCTGATCGACGCATCGACCGAAGCAGCCGCCAAGTCGGCGTCGCAGTCGCTGTCGGGCGCGTTTTCGCAAGTGGTGCACACGCTGGTGGACCAGACGACCAACTTGCGCATGCTGGTCGAAGCCACGCTCGATTTTCCGGAAGAAGAAATCGACTTCCTCGAAAAATCGAACGCGCGCGGCCAGCTCGCCGGGATCATCACGGCGCTGGAACACGTGTTCCGCCAGGCGGCGCAAGGCGCGCTGCTGCGCGAAGGGTTGAATGTCGTGTTGGTCGGGCAGCCGAACGTGGGCAAGTCGTCGCTGCTGAACGCACTGGCCGGGGCCGACGTCGCGATCGTCACGCCGATTGCCGGTACCACGCGCGACAAGGTCAGCGAGACGATCCAGATCGAGGGCATCCCGCTGAACATCATCGACACCGCCGGCATCCGCGCGATCAGTGACGAGATCGACGTGGTCGAGCGCATCGGCATCGAGCGCACCTGGGGTGAAGTGGGCAAGGCTGACGTGATCCTGCATCTGCTGGACGCGAACCTGGGCCCGAGCGCGGCCGATGAAGCCATCGTCGCTGCCTTCCCGGCCAACGTGCCGGTGGTGCGCATCTGGAACAAGATCGACCTGTCGGGCCACAAGCCATCAAAGGATGAAAGCACGGACGCCGTGCACCTGTATCTGTCGGCGCACGAAAAGCTCGGCATCGACCTGCTGCGCGCCGAACTGCTGCGCATCGCCGGCTGGCAGCAGACGGGTGAATCGCTGTTTCTGGCGCGCGAGCGGCATCTGATTGCGCTGCGGGCGGCGAGCGACCATCTGGAACTGGCGCGCCAGCATGCAATGCAGGATGACCAGTCGCTCGACCTGTTTGCCGAGGAGCTGCGGCTGGCGCAGGATCAGCTTTCCAGCATTACCGGGCAGTTCACGCCGGACGATTTACTGGGGGTGATTTTCGGGCGATTCTGTATCGGGAAATAGATAGTTGCCAATGGGGGATTCGATGCCTGTCCCGGCTCGATCCTCTTGATAGGAAGGCGACCACCGTGGATTGTGACGCGCGGCCGGATCAGCGCCAAACTGACGCGGATCGCGCAGGTATTGCCGTAGCAGGGATTTTGATCAGGTCATCCCACCCGATCTGCTGGAACAACGTGTCGCGGCTGACGACGCGGTTACTCGGGTAGTTTTTCATCAGCGCAAGGGAAGCGAGCCACATACAGCGCTATCAGCTCGGCGGCTGCATTGCCCGGCATCGAGCCAGCGCGCCCGCGCAGCTCGTCCCATATACGATCATCGATTTCCAGCGGCTTCATGCCCGGCGGCGCGCACCACAGCCGCCCCTGCGTTGCATCGACAACCCCGGCCTGATAGCCCTCTGCATACCGCTGCTGGAACGCCGCATCGGGCTGCTGGCTCCATTTATCCACGCCTGGCTGTCCCGTCACCTTTGCCACGAACCTATCGCCCGACAGGTGCCATGTGAATGCGCCAAGCGGCTGCGCCGCCGCGCCGCATATCAGCGTCAGGACAGCGCACAGAACTGCGCACCTCATACGATTCGCCATATCCACCTCCGATGAATTGTGAGTGGGTATTGTGTCGTCCAAAACTTGAGAGGGTCTTGCCCGTCGCCAGCGCATCAACTTGTATGAAATGCCTGTGCGAATAGCGGTAGCTGTCCAAAGCGCAATGGCTCGCATTTGCGCATCGCTCACCGCTGTTGTCGCGACGCGTCGCGCGCCAACACCGCCGGGCATGCTAGGCTTGCTGGTATGAACACGCGAATCACGACCCTTGCCCCCCATCCTGCGCGCCGCACGCTGTTTCGGCTCGCCGCCATGCTGGCTGGCGCCTGCCTGCTCTCATCCTGCGCCAGCGTCCTCGGCCCGCGCCAGGTCGAGCTGCCGCTGCACAAGCTGCAATCCAGCCTCGACAAACGCTTCCCGATCAACGAGCGCCTGCTCGACATCTTCGACGTCCAGCTCACGCGCCCGCAACTGTCGCTGGTGCCGGACCAGGACCGGGTCGCGCTCGCCGTCGATGCGTCGGTTGCGCCGCCGTTTGCGCGCGCATGGGCTGGCAACGTCGCGTTCTCGGGCCGCCTGTACATCGATCCGGGGCGCGCCGCCGTCATGATGGCCGAGCCGCGCGTTGATCGCCTGCAGCTTGGCAATCCCGACGCCGAGCGCCGGCTGGCGCGTGTGGCCAACACGCTGATCGACACCGTCGCGCGCGACATGCCGGTATACGCGTTTGACCAGAAAGACTTGCGCTACGCCGGCGTGCAGTTCGTCCCGACGCGCATCCAGACCACCCGCACGGGCCTGTTGGTCACGCTCGAACCGGCGAAGTAACGTAATCCGCTCCGCATGTTGCAGTTGCGTCAAATTGCATCGGCACGGCAGGTCAGGGATTGCACCCGCATTGCATTCGGAGCACACTGATACGCAAAGAACCGCAGTGATGGGTTCGCCAGTTGGGCTCCCGCTTGCGCTTTCTCATGGGCATGGAGTTCCACTGAAGTAATCTTTCTCTGACTTCAGGTTGTCGTATCAGGGGGTGGATCTTGGAAACGACTTATGAAAGTTTTCCGAACGGTGGCAGGCCGCTTCAGGCGCCGCCCGTCTCGGTTGCCGCCGCCGTGAGCGCCGCGCCCACCCGCGCCAACCTGCCCGCCAAGGGCTCGTGCTGGTATTGCGAAAAGCCGCTCGACAGCGTGCGGCGGTTCTGCGGCAAGCCCTGCGCCGATGCCTTCGACGAAGAGGCAGAGTTTACGCGTTGAGGTCCGGCGGCGATGCGTTGCCTGCATGCGCCAGCAGCAGCAACGCATGCTCGAAATCGAAACGCTCGATGGATTTCTCCAGCGCCGCCATGCGGTCGGCGCCCAGTGTGACCAGGAGGCGTGGCCGCAGCAGCGCCACCAGCTCGGGCGCGCGGCCATCGCCGATGTCGAGCATCGCGCGCAGCCGCGCCAGGTCGCGCGCATCGACCGGCAGCGCTGGCGATGCCATTGACGACGACACCACCGGCAAAGGCGCCGCATCCGGCGCTACCAGCAGCGCATCGACTTCCACCAGCACCCGCGCCAGCTCACAGTCCAGCGCATCGATCAGCGCTGCCGACGCCGCGCCGTCCGTCTTGAGCGCCAGTTCGGCGTCGAGCGCCAGGCGGCGCAGCGGGAGTGCCTCCATCATGCCGGCCGCGCCCTTGAGCGTGTGGGCGATGCGCTGCGCCAGCACGGCATCGCCGGCAGCGATGGCGGCTTGCAGGCGCGGGATCAGGTCGCGGTAGTCGCCGGCAAAGCGCGCCAGCAGGCGCAGGAACATCGCACGGTCGCCCATGACCCGGTCCAGGGCCGTTGCCAGGTCGATGGAAGCTGCGGCATCGCCGCTCGGGGCGCCCGTCACTGTGTAGTGAACGACCAGGTGCGCGTGACGGCCGCACCATTGACCGTGCCTGCGAAGCTGACGTCGTAGACGCTGGACCCGCGCAGCGGTTGCAGCGGGATGATGGCCGCAGCAGGCTTGTTGTCGGACAGGGGCGCGATGCGTAGCACGGTCAGGTCGCTGCCGCCGCGCGGGCGCACGGTAAAGCTGGTGACCGTGACGTTGGCATCGAGGTTGGTGTGCACGCTGATCGGATAGCCCACCTCGTTGGCGTTGGGGACCGGGTCGGGCTGTTCGGTATTGCTGAAGAAGTTCGGCACGACCTGGGTCTGGCCATTGAACGGCCAGGTGACGAGCGTGCCGCGTGCGATGCCGGGGCCGAAGCCGTCGCGGCTGGCGAAATCGGCTGTGAAGTAGCGGTAGCCGCTGCTGGCCGTGGCCGCGCCGGTGCCGATCTCGCGGAACATCGGTTCGAAGATCACGAAGCGGTGGTAAATCGCGGTGATCAGTTCTTCGGCCATGTAGAAGCCGGAGCCGTTGCGGCTGCCCGAGATGACTTCGCCGTAGGCATAGCCACGATCGGCGCGCAACGTGTAGCCGGCCGCGTTCAGGCGCGCGCCCAGGTCGGCGCCGGTAAAGCCCTGGCGCCCGGCAACCTGGTCGTGGCTCATGAGGTTATTGACGCGCAGGTACTCGGCATGCCCGAGCGCGGCGTTGTTGATCTGCGCGTTCTCGGGTACCTGCGGCACACCGATCTGGCTGCGCCGGTAGTTGATCCAGTTGCGCCCGTCGACGGCGATATTGCCGGTCTGCGTGGGCGCTGCGGCCCCGGTGGGGTCGGGGGCCACGGACGAATCGGGATTGACGGTGGTGCCGCCGGCGACCTGGCCGGACAGGCTGTCGCTATCGCTGCTGCCGCAGCCAGCCAGGCCCAGGACGGCAGCCAGGGCTGGGATCATCAGCTGCCAACGGCGCGTATAGCTCATTTTACAACTCCTGTCAATACGGGCTTAATTCGATATTCTAGGGCAAATCTTGATGTCATGGCGGGTGGTGACGTCAACGCGCAACCACCTTGATTTGCAGGCTGTAGAATAAGCCATCATTTATCTTGTCGAGTCGTCCATTGAAGCCTATTAACCAACAACGCCTCGCACGCGCCAAGTTCGCCCTGCCGAGTTCCGTCACGTTGCTGTCGATTGCCTGCGGCTTCGCCAGTATCGTGATCTCGGTCGACAACGCGGGTGTGGGCGCCCCGGGCGACTTCCGCCTGGCCGCCATCCTGCTGGTGCTGGCCGGCGTGTTCGATGCGCTCGATGGCTTCGTGGCGCGCGCCACCAATACCCAGTCCAGCTTCGGGATGCAGCTCGACTCGATCGCCGACGTGATGAACTTCGGCTGCGCGCCCGGCCTGCTGCTGTACTGCTACGGCTTCACGCAACTGACTGACGTGCATCCGACGCTGGTGCGCATGGGTGGCCTGGCCTGCTTCGTGTTCGTCACGTGCGGCGCGCTGCGTCTGGCGCGCTTCAATATCAGCCAGGGCCGCACCGACCCGCGCTACTTCGTCGGCATGCCGATTACCGCCGGCGCGGCCTGCGTGTCGGCCGTGGTCGTGGCCTGGCCCGATCCGGTTACCCAGATGGCCCAGGCGTTCATGGTGGCGGCCCTGATGGTGGTGGTTGGCGCGCTGATGGTTTCAACCATTCGCTTCCCCAGCTCCAAGCACCCGAGCGGCAAGCTGATGATCGTCATCGTCGCCGTCTGCGCAGCCTTGCTGGCCGTGCTGCAGACGCGCTTCTTCGTGCTGTTCTTCCTGGTGTACATCAGCCTGACGCTGCTGCTCAATATCGGCTGGAAGATGGGCTGGCGCGGGGTGGCGCAGCCGAAAGTCTACGACGAAGAATGAACCGGCGGCCCTGACAAGGGCCGTTTTTTCGTTCAGGCGAACTTGTCGAGCATTGCCGCCAGGTGCGCGGCCCGTTCGCGCGCTTCCGGCAGGTCGGCCGCGCCACTCGTCTGCGTCACGATCGATGCGGTCAGCAGCTGCACGAACGAGCGGTCGAGCGCCTTGCGCGCCGCCGACATCTGCTGCGCCACGGCGTCGCAGTCCGACGGCGTGTCGGCCAGCGCAATCAGTTTCTGCACACCGCGCAACTGGCCCTCGATCCGCGCCAGCCGGTTCAGCAGGTCCTTCTTTTGCGGCGCCGTCAGCGCCTTGCCTTCGACGATCTTGACGTGGGCCTCGAGCATCAGGCGACCTCGTGGCCGCGCGCGGCGCGCAGGATCAGGAACCAGTCCTCGCGCGACAACGTGAACGTCGTGCCGGCCACCGCGTCGGCAATCGCCGCGATGCGGCCGGTGCCGGTCAGTGGAATCGGCCGGCTTGGCAGGCGCATGATCCACGCGAACACCACGCTGGCAAACGGCTGGTTCAACCGATCGGCAATGCCCTGGATCGTCTGGCGCAGCACGGCTGCGCGCTCGTTGGCCGGGTCGAACAGGCGCCCGCCACCCAGCGGCGACCAGACCATCGGCGCGATGCCCAGGTCTTGCAGGCCGTCGAAGGTTTCGTCGAACAGTGGCGTGGTCACGAGCGGCGAGAACTCGACCTGGTTGGTGCTCAGGGCCACGCGGCGATTGAGCGACTCGAACTGGTGGCGCGTGAAATTCGACACGCCCACGTGCCGCACCTTGCCGGCCGCCTGCAGTCGCGTAAACGCTTCGGCGATCTCGTCGAAGTTCATCAAAGGGTCAGGGCGATGAATCAGCAGCAGGTCGAGGTGATCGGTATGCAGGCGGCGCAGCGATTCTTCGGCCGACGCGATGATGTGCGCGGCATCGGTGTCGTAGTGCTGGATCGTGTGGCCGGGATGTTTGGCCGACATGAGCCGGATCCCGCACTTGCTCACCAGTTCGATGCGCGCGCGCAGCGAAGGCTGGGCGCGCAGGGCCTCGCCAAACAGCATCTCGACGCCGTAGTCGCCATAGATGTCGGCATGGTCGAACGAGGTCACGCCCAGCGCGATGCATTGCTCGATGAACTCGACGCGCGCCGCGACCGGCATCGCCCATTCGGTCATGCGCCACATGCCGGCGACGATGCGCGAGAGCGTCGGGCCGCCTTCGCGCGTAAGGGTGCGGGGGCAGCGCAGATCGGCAGGCAGGGTAGGCGACATCGTGTTTCTTTCGTCATGACAGGATTACACGATTATAGCCCTGCCACCGCCAACTCCTGATCGCCGTCCCATGAAAAAAGCCCGCCGGCGCTGCTGCGCGGGCGGGCTTGTCAGACACCGATGACCGGATTACTGCATCCAGAGACGCATCGAATCCCAGGCGCGGCCAAAGATGCTCGCTTCCTGGACTTCTTCCAGGGCGACGACCGGCAGCACCAGCAGCGGCTTGCCGTCGACCGTCATCTTGAGCGTGCCGACCGCGCCATTGCGCGCCAGCGGCGCGACCAGCGGATCGCGGCGCTCCAGCACCGGCTTGAGTTTACCGGCCACGCCCTTCGGCACGGTCACCAGGATGTCGCGTGTGAAGCCGATCTTGACGGTCGGCTGCGAGCCTTTCCAGATCTGCGGAGTCTGGATCGCCTGGCCTTTCGAGTACAGCTTGACGGTGTCGAAGTTCTGGAAGCCCCAGTTCAGCAGCTTCTGGCTCTCTTGCGTGCGCACTTCGGTCGAGCTGGTGCCCAGCACGACGGCGACCAGGCGACGCTCGCCCGTGCTCCCATTCGGCCGGCGCGCCGACGAGATCATGCTGTAGCCCGACGAATCGGTGTGGCCGGTCTTCATGCCGTCGACGGTCGGATCGAGCCACAGCAGGCGATTGCGGTTCTGCTGCGTGATCTTGTTGTACGTGAACTGCTTGATCGAGTCGATCTTGTAGAACTCGGGGAAGTCGCGGATCACGTGCGAGGCCAGGTTGGCCAGGTCGGCGGCGGTCGAGTAGTTGTTCGCGTCCGGCAGGCCGTGCGGGTTGGCAAACCGTGTGCTCTTCAGGCCAAGGCGCTGCGCTTCGCGATTCATCAGCGTGACGAAGGTGGCTTCGTCGCCGGCAACGGCTTCCGCGATCGCCACGGCGGCGTCATTGCCCGACTGGATCATCAGGCCATGCAGCAGGTCGCTGACCGAGACCGGCACGCGCGGGTCGATGAACATCTTCGAGCTGCTGCTGTCGACTTTCCAGGCACGCTCGGACACATTGACCATCTGGTTCATCGACAGGCGCTTGTCGCGGATCGCCGAGAACGCGACATACGCGGTCATGATCTTGGCCAGCGATGCCGGTTCGATGCGCATGTTCTGGTCTTGCGACGCGATGACCTGGCCGCTCGTGGTGTCGAGCAGTAACCACGACTTGGCTGCGATGGATGGAGCCGGCACGGTTTGCGCACTGGCCGAGATCATTACCAGGCTGGCGGCAAAGGCCGCTAACAGTTTTTTCATGGAAACGTTCGTCATTGTAAAAGGTGGAGCGGTGGTAGAGCGCAAGGCAATGCCCGGGGGCACTGCCTCAAGAGAAGGGAATGATTATAGGGGACTGTGACCGTTAAATGTCACGGCGCCACAGTTGAACGACCAGATTTTTAATATGGCCGAGCCGGCGATGGAAGAAGTGATCGGCGCCCGGAATGATGATCACCGGGATATCCAGCGGGCGCGCCCAGTCGAATACCTGCTGCATCGTGATCGTGTCGTCCTGCTCGCCGTGGATCAGGATTGTGTCTTGCGGGACGGGTGGCATCGGCCATTTGCCGGCCGCAGTACCCACCAGCACCAGGCGCTCGGGCGCGCGGCCTTCGGCTTCCAGGCGCAGCGCGAACTGCGCCTGCACGAAGGTGCCGAACGAAAAACCGGCCAGCGTGACCGGCAGGTCGGGGTAGCGCGCACGCATGTGCTCGTACATGATGGCCATGTCGTCCACTTCGCCCTTGCCGTCGTCGTACACGCCTTCGGATTCACCGACACCGCGGAAATTGAAGCGCGCTACGGCGTAGCCCAGCGTGACGAAGGTGCGCGCCAGCGTCTGCGCCACCTTGTTTTCCATGGTGCCGCCGTACAGCGGGTGCGGGTGCGCGACCAGCGCGATGCCGCGCGGGGCGTCGTCGGGCAGGTCGAGCAGGCATTGCATCTTGCCGGCGTCGCCGTCCAGATAGAATTTTTGCGAGTGGATGTTCATGGTCAGATCTTGAGACGATCGACGACCTTGCCGCCGACCAGGTGGGTATCGATGATGTCGTCGATGTCTTCGTTATCGACATAGGTGTACCAGACGCCTTCCGGGTACACCACGAGCACGGGGCCTTCTTCGCAGCGGTCGAGGCAACCGGCCTGGTTGATGCGGACCTTGCCTTCGCCGCTCAGGCCCAGTTCCTTGATGCGCTTCTTGGCGTGTTTCTGGGCTTTTTCAGAGCCGCACTTGCCGCAGCTCTGGCGCGCATCCTTGCCTTCGCGCTCGTTCATGCAGAAAAAGACGTGGTGCTGGTAAAACGGTTGGTCGGTCATGGCGTTCTCGTCGAAAAAGGCAGAAGTATTATCTTACTGGCGATTGAGTTTATGTGACGGCAGCAGCAGGAACCAGAGCGCGAAGAACGGCCAGCTGAGCGACAGGAACCACGCCGCGCCATTGAAGTTCAGGAATTTGCCCTGCACCCAGCCTTGCAGCGTGGACGAGAAATACGGATTCACCGGAATCGTGTTGACGACCACCAGCGCCAGTATCAGCGTCACCACCGCCAGACGCCGCTGCGCCACCTGCGGCGCAAAGACCAGGCCCGAGAGCATGATCATGCCAATCAAAAAGCCCCCTTCGGCGCCCGGCGTGACCCAGACGAACGCGTTATCGGGCCGGAACAGCAGCGAGCTGGCAAATGCCTTGAGCACCAGCGCCGACCCCAAGAGAGCGATCATCAGCCAGAAGCGCGGGGCGCCGCGCCGCACGAGGCACATCAGCGTGAGCGCCGCGCCGGTCATGCCACAGGCGGTGATGATGGTCTCGGACAGCCAGTACTGCTCGACGCTCATCGTCACGCCGGGGCGCAGCATCGCCACCAGGTCGATGTCGGTATCGAACCACGACGACAGCCAGCCGGAGACGATCGGCAGCACCTGGCCATGGCCGAACAGGTAGCTTTGCGGGTAGATCTGCGCCAGCGGCCACATGGCCACCAGCACCAGCCCCTGGCTCGCATGGGGGGCGAACCAGCGCTGGCGCAGCTTGAACAGGCGGCTGCGATCGAGCAGGCCAGGGGCCCACAAGGCGCCCAGCACGGCGCCGAGCAGCGCGCCGCCCGCATTGGTGACGAAGTCGAGGTTCGACGGCACGCGGCTGGGCAGGAAGTTCTGCACCGTTTCCATGACGCCGGTAGTGAAGATGCCGATCAGGGCGGCCAGCAGCACCGCCCAGATGCCGCGCACGCGGGGATAGAACGACAGCACCAGCAGCAGCCCAAACGGGATGTAGCCGGCGATATTGACGCCCACGTCGAAGCCCGTGAAATAGCGCTGCTTGACCAGATTCAAAAACGCCAGCGGTGGCACGCCGGTATCGCGCCAGCCGGTGAACGGAAACCAGCTGGCGTAGATGATCAGGAGCAGATACGCCATCAGCGCGGCGCGCACGATCGGCGAGCCGCGCGAGCGGCCGGCTGCGACTTCGGCGGAGATGGCCCCGTCGCTCATTTGCCCTGCAGGTCGAGGGTCGACAGCCAGTTCTTGAGATCGAGCGCGATCCGGTCGGTGCCGGCGGCCAGCGCGGCCACGCCGCCGGCGGCGTCCTGGCTCGGGGCAGGGGCGCTGTGCGCGAAACTTTTCTGGGCCACCAGGCGATGGTCGGCCAGGACCGAGGCGCGCAGCAGGATCTGCCCTTCGCTTGCGCTGGTGCTGGAAAACGCATGCACGAAGTCGTCGACCTCGATGCGCAGGATCGGCACGCGATTAGCCGCGTCAGTGGCCGACAGCACCGTGACACCGGCTTGCGCCAGGCGCACCTTGAGGCGCCGCGTGATCAGGTCGAGCGGCGTGCCGCTCCAGCGACTGCCGGCGTAGGTGCGGGCCTGCAGCGGGTCGGCGTAGTTCAGCCGGTAGACCATGCGCTCGTTGTCCAGCACGGCGCCGCCGGTGGCGTCCATCACCACGATCGGGGGCAGCAACGCCGGTTGCACGGGCGTGGACACCTGGGCCGATGGCGCGCCGAAGTCATAGATGGTATTGGGCGCGCCCTTGTTGCTGGCGCAGCCGGCCAGCAGCGCGGCACAGGCGACGGCAACGGCGAGACGGTAGGGGCGGAGATTCACGGTGGTCCTCATTTGGTCGGGGGCGCGAAGCCCGGCTCGCCCGGTCCGGGCGCATCGCCCGGTGTGCCGAACAGGATGCTTTGCGGGCGGTCGGAGAACGAGTTCGCGGTGCGGCGCACGGCGCGCAGCGAGGCGCGCGCTTCGTCAGTCATCTGCACCACGTGCGGCAGCGTTTCCAGTTCCAGCTCGCTGGTGGCTGCGCCGAGCGCGCCGATGGTGCTGTTCAGGCGTTCGATCGGGCCGTCCGGCGCTTGCAGGCGCGTGGCCAGGTTGTCGTAGTTGCGCGTCATCGATGTGGCGCTGGTGGCCAGCGTGTCGATCGAGTCCATGCTGCGGTCGACTTTCGTGATCAGTGACGGCAGCTGGTTCAGCACCGGATCGAGGCGCTGCGGGATTGCCGCGTAGGCCTCGGCGGCGCGGTCCACGCTCTCGAATGCGCCGAGCATCGTGGCGCGGTTTTCTGGGCTGAGCAGCTCGTCGAGGCTGGTCGTGATCTGTTCGGCCTTGACAAGGATGGCCAGGCCGCGGTCCTCGAGCTGATCGAGCAGGCCCGGACGCAGCGGGATGCGGGCGATCGCGTCCGAGCCTGTCTTCAGGCGCGGCGAGCCGGTGCGCTCGTCGTTGAGCTGGATGAACGCGATGCCCGTCACGCCCTGGTAGCCGAGCGAAGCATAGGTGGTGCTGGTGATGGGCGAGGCTTCGTCGACCGACAGGCGAATCAGGATCTGGCCGGTGACGCGCGGATCGAAGATGATCGTGTCGACGCGCCCGATTTCCAGGCCCCGGTAGCGCACCGTGGCTTGAGGGTTCAAGCCGGGAATCGACTGCGTGGTGACGATCTCGTACGGCACCAGCTCGGTCTTGTCGCGGTTGAACCAGAGGCCGATCAGCACCGTCGCCACCAAGAGGGCGATCGTGAAGATGCCGGTCATCAGCGCATGTGACCTGTTTTCCATACTAGTGTGTCTCCGATTCGTTCTGGGCCCGGCGCTCGTCGAGCACTTCCAGTGCCCGCTGGCCGCGCGGGCCCAGGAAAAAGTGTTTGATGAACGGGTGCTCGACCTTGAGCACGTCGCACGACGGTCCGACGGCCAGCACGTGTTTTTCGGCCAGCACCGCGATGCGCGAGGACAGCGCGAACAGCGTGTCCAGGTCGTGCGTGACCATCACCACCGTCAGTTTCAGTTCGCGGTGCAGCGTCTGGATCAGCGTGACGAAGGCATCCGACAGGTCGGGGTCCAGGCCTGCGGTCGGCTCGTCGAGAAACAGCAGTTGCGGTTCGAGCGCCAGCGCACGCGCCAGTGCCGCGCGCTTGACCATGCCGCCGGACAGGTCGGCCGGCATCTTGGCCGCGTGCTCCGGCCCCAGGCCCACCATGTCCATCTTGAGCAGCACTGCGTCGCGGATCACGTCTTCGGGCAGCGCATGCAGCTCGCGCATTGGCAGGGCGATGTTGTCGAACACGTTCAGCGCCGAATACAGCGCGCCCTGCTGGAACAGCATACCCCAATGGTTGCGCATGCGTTGCAGCTGCTCCGGCCTGGCCGCGCTGATGTCTTCGCCGAACACGTGCACGCTGCCCTGTGACGGGCGCTCCAGGCCCAGCATCTGGCGCAGCAGCACGGTCTTGCCGGTGCCCGAGCCGCCGACGATCGACAGGATCTCGCCATCGTAGATCTCGAGGTTGAGGTCCTGGTGCACGACGGTGCGGCCGAAGCGGGTCCACAGGTTGCGGATCTCGACGACGGGTTTGCCCACTTCTTCGTCGGGCCGCAGGTTCAGGCGCTGGGGGGATTGTGCTTGGGTATCGGCCATCAGAATCCCGTGTTGCTGAAGATGATTGCGTAGACTGCGTCGGCCAGGATCACCACCGTGATCGCGGTGACGACCGAGGTCGTGGTGCCGCGCCCGAGGCTCTCGGTATTGGCCTTGATGCGCAGGCCAAAGTGGCACGCGATCAGCGCGATCAGCACGCCGAAGGTCGCGCCCTTGAGCAGGCCGATGGTGTAGTTCACGAACGGCACCGCATCGGGCAGCTTTTGCACGAAGTAGCGGAACGACATGCCCATCTCGATTTTTGCCGACACCATGCCGCCCAGCAGGGCCATCGCATCGGTCCAGACCACCAGCAGCGGCATCGAGATCGCCAGCGCAATCACCTTCGGCAGGATCAGGCGGTAGCCGTGCGAGACGCCCATCACCAGCATCGCATCGAGTTCCTCGGTCACGCGCATGACGCCCAGTTGCGCCGTGATCGACGAACCGGAGCGGCCCGCCACCAGGATCGCGGCCAGCAGCGGGCCCAGTTCACGGATCACCGCCATGCCGAGGATGTTGACCAGGTAGGCGTCGCCACCGAACATGCGCAACTGCTGCGACGACAGGAACGACAGCACGATCCCGATCAAAAAGCCCACGATCGCCGTGATGCCCAGTGCCTGGAAACCCGAGTGATAGATATTGGCCGAGATTTCGCGCCACGGGCCGGTTGCAGGGCGGCGCGCAAAACGCCACAGGTCCTGGATCACGATGCCGATCAGGCCAATGAAGCTGCGCAGGTGCGCGAAAAAGTCGAGCATGCCGGCGCCGAGCCTGATCAGCCAGTCGAAGGGACTGACGCGCTGGCGCGGCAGCGTGATCTTGCTGGCTGCTTCGATGCGCTTGAACAGGTCTTCCTGGCGCGGGTCGAGCGTGAGGCGTGGCGGGCGCTGTTTGTTCCAGGTATTCCAGAACATCTGGGCGCCGATGTGGTCGAGGCTATCGACGCCGGACAGGTCCCAGGTGCAGGCTGATTTGTCTTTCAGGCTCGCGAGCTGGCGCGTGATGCCCTTCAATATACCGTGCTGCGACAGGCCGTGGACTTGCCAGACCCCGCTGGCGATGACAGATTGGCCTGCCCCCTGGCCGGCCTGTTGAATGGTTAATGTTGGCGCATTTTCAATCTGCATTGCGGCAGTGTAAAAGAGAATCGCGCCCGCTGCCACATTGTTGGTTGCGCGATCAGGCCGCGAGGTGGCGCGCCTGGCGCGAAGGGGCCACCGCGCGCGCCGTATCGGGGACCGGTTGCGGCGTGCGCGCCGGCGCATCGACCTTGCCGGCGTAGTCGCTGGCGAGCAGGCTGGCCGCTTCATGCGCCGCCATGCCGCGCACTTGTAAGTACTCGGCCACCAGCTTGGCCAGACGGTCCAGCGCGATGCGGTGCGTCGCATCGGTGCGCGTATAGATCCAGTCCGAAAACGCCATGAAGTTGTCGAACGGCGCCGCGCCCAGCAGCACCGGCGTGGTGTTGGCGAAGCGCCCTGAGTTGGCCACCAGGTCCCAGTAGCGCGCAAAGCGCACCAGGCGCTGCATGGTCGCAAAGTCGATCTTGTCCGTCGCCAGCACGGTGTACGGCGGGTACGGGTCGTAGACCATGCCGAAGGCTTCGGTGTGGCGGATGATGGGCGTGCCGCGCAGGCGCTTGAGGATGCCGAACTGGATTTCTTCAGCGCCCAGGCCCACCAGTTGATCGAAGCCGCGCGCGAAGCTGGCCACGTCTTCGCCCGGCAGGCCGGCGATCAGGTCGACGTGCAGGTGGGCGGTGGCATGCTGCGTGAGCCAGCGAATATTCTCGGCCGCCTTCTCGTTGTTCTGGCGGCGGCTCACGAGCGCCTGCACTTCGGGATTGAAGCTCTGGATGCCGATCTCGAACTGCAGCGCGCCGGCCGGGAATTTGGCGATGGTGTCCTTCAGCGCATCGGGCAGGTGGTCGGGGACCAGCTCGAAGTGGGCGTAGATCGGGTCGTCCGGATACTGCGCGATTTTATCGAGGAAGAAATCCATGATGCGCAGGCTTGTCTTGACGTTCAGGTTGAACGTGCGGTCGACGAATTTGAAGAGGCGCGCGCCGCGTGCGTACATCGCTTCCATCTCGGCCAGGAACGCGTCGAGCGGGAATGGCCAGGCGGTCTTGTCGAGCGACGACAGGCAGAACTCGCACTTGAACGGGCAGCCGCGCGAGGCTTCGACGTACAGGGTGCGGTTGGCGATGTCGTCGTCGTTGTACAGCGCATAGGGCAGGGCGATGGCGTCCATCGGCGGCTGCACGCCGGCGTGGATCTTCATCAAGGGCTTCGGGCCATTGAGGATTTCGCCGCACAGCTTGGGGAACGTGACGTCGCCCCAGCCGGTAACCACATAGTCGGCCAGCCCGACGATCTCCTGTTCGCCGGTCTCGTGCGAGACTTCCGGGCCGCCCAGGATGATTTTTACGGCGGGTGCGACCCGCTTGAGCATTGCCACGAGGCGCGTGGTTTCTTCCACGTTCCAGATATATACGCCGAAGCCGACGATGCGCGGCGCATGTGCCAGGATGCGCTCAACGAGGTCGGCGGTCTTGGCGCCGGTGACGAATTCCTGGATGCGGGTCTGGTCCTGCAGCGGGCCCATATTGGCCAGCAGGTAGCGCAGTCCGAGCGAGGCGTGCGTGTAGCGGGCATTCAGGGTGGTGAGCAGGATCGACATGGTGGCGGCAGGCTGAAGGGGGTTTGAAGGCGGTATTTTACTGTGATGCTGCAGTCATTCGCGTGACTATGCAGTCGACATTGCCTCAAATAAAGGTTGGTGCCTACAATCGCTGACCCTTTACTTAGAAAGTGCCTTCCATGTTCATGACCAATATCGAAACCGTTCCGGGCAAGACCATCACGGCGTGCCACGGCGTTGTCTCCGGCAGCTCGGTGCGCTCCAAGCACGTGGGCCGCGACATCATGGCGGGCCTGAAGAACATGGTTGGTGGCGAACTCAAGGGCTACACCGAGTTGCTGGAAGAATCGCGCGCGCAGGCCACCGAACGCATGCAGGCACAAGCCACGCAGATGGGGGCAAACGCCGTCGTCAATGTGCGCTTCTCGACCTCGTCGGTGGCCGCCGGCGCCGCCGAGATCTATGTCTACGGCACTGCGGTGACGGTGGGCTGATGGACTTAATTTTCCTGATTGTCTTCTGGACGGTGCCGATTGGATTGGGCTATGTCTTCGGGCGGATGGCCGAAGCCAGGCATTACCGCTCCATCATCGCCAGGGAAAAAACGTGGCTGCACTTGCCGGCCACGTCGCTCAAGACATTGCTCGGGTCTGGGCCGGTAGCGCGCACCGAGCTGGTCACGGGCAGCGTGGTGGTGGCGGTCGATCACTTCAAGAAGGCGGCGTCGGCGCTGCGCTCGCTGGTGGGCGGGCCGGTGCAGTCGTACGAGACACTGCTCGATCGCGCCAAGCGTGAAGCGGTGCTGCGCCTGAAGGAAAGTTGCCCGGGTGCCCACGAGATCGTCAACGTGCGCCTCGAAACGATGCCACTGACGGGCAACCAGCGGCAGATCAATGGCGTCGAGGTACTGGCCTACGGCACCGCCATCTATTACGTGGAACAGAGCGCCGCACCATGAAATACCAGGCGTCGCTGCCCGAGCACAACGACAACGTCACGCCCGGCCATCCGCTCAAGGATTTCGTGCTGATCCTGGCCGGGCTGTCGGCGGCGGTGATCGTCGGCTATCTGGTGCTGGGCTGGCTGGTCGACGTCGTAGTGGACCGGATGGGACCGGAGACCGAGGCGCAGCTGACGCAGATGGTGGCATGGACGCCGCCCGCGAGCGAGCCGGCGATGCGCACGCGCGAAGCCTGGGCCCAGGGCCTGGTCGATGGCATGCGCCGCTGCGCTGGCTTCAGTGGGCCGGTCACGGTGCGTGTGAACCGCTCGGACACGCCCAATGCGATGGTTGCGCCGGGCGGCGTGGTGATCGTGTTCTCGGCGCTGTTCGACAGCGTGCAATCCGAAAATGGCATGGCGTTCGTGCTGGCCCATGAGCTGTCGCACATGGCCAACCGCGATCACCTGCGCGCAGTCGGCCGGCGGGTGGTGCTGATTGCTGCTGCCACCGTGCTCACGGGCGACGGCAGCGGGACGGCGGGCGTGCTGGCGCCGGCGCAGCATCTGGGCGAGTCAGGCTATTCACGGGGCCGCGAAGCCGCCGCAGATGCGAAGGCACTGGCTATCCTGCAATGTCGCTACGGCCATGCTGGCGGCGCCACCGAATTGTTTGCCACCTTGCAGCGCGAGGAAGCCAAGACACCGGCCGTGCTGCATTACCTGGCGTCGCATCCGTCGATGGCCGCACGCATCGATGCCGTGCAGGTGGCGATGCGCCAGGCCGGCTTGCAGGCTGGCCCGGTGCAGCCGTTGCCGCGTTTTTGACGGGGTGTGCGATAAAGCTGGCGGTATCGGAAATTGCTTGTTAGAATGCGAGCCGGAATTCAGGAAGCCTGTTGCCCAGTAGAGGAACAGTTTTCCAGCAAGTTATGCCTGATGACCATAGCAAATCGGTCCCACCCCTTCCCATCCCGAACAGGACCGTGAAACGATTTTGCGACGATGATAGTGCTGCAACCAGTGTGAAAGTAGTTTATCGTCAGGCTAGTTATATAGAGAAAGCCCACCAGGTGTCTGGTGGGCTTTTTTGCTTTGGAGCGTCGGTTTCGTAGCGCCGTGTTTGTCGCGTCGGCGCCGCATCCATGCGAGAGAAATAGCACATAGGCACTATTTTAGGTTTAAAGTATTGCATTAGTTTTACTTCGTCATGGTCTGATCGCGCGGCGCCTGCCGCAGAAAGCGTCCCTCATGCAACGTCGTCATCCTGCTGCGTACCGTCGCCTCCTTGCAATCCCACTCGTGCTGGCGCTGGGCGCCTGTGGTCGGGATCATGATGACGATCCGGCCGTTCAGCCGCCACCACCAGCCACCGCCGCCCGCATCAATGTTGAAGTCGCACGCACCACGCATGGCGTGCCGCATGTGCGGGCAGACGACTTTCATAGCCTCGGCTACGGGTTGGCGTATGCCTATGCCCAGGACAATGTCTGCATGTTCGCCGATGCGGTGCTGACCGTGCGAGGTGAGCGCTCGCTGTTCTTCGGCGCCGACGCGCGGCCACGCCAGCGCACCGGCGACGAGTATGGCGGCGGCAGCGGGTTCATGGACCTGAACAACGAGGACAGCGACTTCTTCTTCAAGGGCTACCTCGACATTGAGAAATTGCGCGCGGGGTATGCCAGCGGCGCACGTGCGCCACGCGACCTGCTTGAAGGCTATGTCGAAGGCTATAACCGGTACCTGAAGGATGCGGGAAGCAAGTTACCGGCGGCCTGTGCCAACACGAAATGGGTGAGGCCGATTTCGCTCGACGACATGATGCTGGTGGTGGCGGAAAAGGCGCTGCACGCATCCGGCCAGGCCTTTGCCCGCGACTTCGTTGCTGCCGGTCGGGTTCCCGGCGCCACCGTGACGCTGGCCAAAATGGCGCCGCGCAAGATCGATGCGTCGTCGCTGGTCGCGCAGCTCGATCTGCTGAACCGGCAAGGCTTCGGCAGCAATGCGCTGGCGGTGGGCAAGGACTTGTCCGCCAATGGGCGCGGGCTATTGCTTGGCAACCCGCACTATCCGTGGACCACGACCGACCGCTTCTATCAGGCCCACCTGACCGTGCCGGGGCGCTACGATGCGATGGGCGTGATTATCGGCGGCGTGCCGGCCGTCGTCATTGGCTTTAACCGCGACGTGGCCTGGAGCCACACGGTCACGTTCGCCAATCACTTCACCACGTTCCGGCTGGCGCTGGATCCGGGCGACGCCACTGGCACCACCTATCTGTATGACGGGGCGCGGCGCACGATGACGTCGAAAACGGTGACGGTCGAGGCGCTGCTGCCCGATGGCCTGATCGGCCGGCGTACCAAAACCTTTTATTTCAGCCACCAGGGCGCCGTCATCAGCCGGCCGGCGGCGGGCCTGACGTGGACCGCTCAGGCTGCCTATGTGCTGGCCGACCCGAACCGCAGCAATACCCGGATGCTCGAGCAGTGGCTGGGCATCGGCACCGCCACCAGTGTGCGCACACTGAAGGATTCACTCGACAAGGTCGTGGGATTGCCATGGGTGAACACGGTAGCGGCCGACCGCGATGGCAATACGCTGTATGCGGACGCCAGTGTCGTGCCGCACATGAATGCGGACAAGTTCGTCAACGGTTGCCTGTTGCTGCAGGCGGCGCTGCTGTTCGACGGGTCGAAAAGCAGCTGTGGCTGGGGCCAGGATGTGGGCGCGCCAGCCGGCATTTACGCGCCTGCCACGGCGCCGTGGATGATGCGCACCGATTACGTCGGCAATTCGAATGACAGTTACTGGCTGACCAATCCGAAGGCGTTGCTCACTGGTCCGGCGCCGCTGGGCTATTCGCCGCTGTATGGTCGCGTGAATGCCGAGCAAAGCCTGCGCACGCGGATCGGGTTCCGCCAGGTCGAGGATCTGCTGGCCCAGCGCAACAAGTTGACCCTCGCTGACATGCAGGCGCTGGCGTTCTCGAACCGCGTCTATGCGGCTGAGCTGGTGTTGCCCGAGTTGTTGATTGCCTGCAGCAGCGCGAGCAGCACGCTGATGCATCAAGCCTGCACGACGCTGCAAGCGTGGGACCGGCGCGCCGATCTCGACAGCCGGGGCGCGGTGCTGTTCCGCGAATTCTGGGCGCTGGCAACGGCGATCCCGAACAAATGGGCACGGCCGTTCGACCCGGCGGATCCGGTCAATACGCCGGCCGGCGTGGCGCCGGCGGCCATGCCCGCCATGCTGGCGGCGCTCAGGACCGCGGCGGACAAGCTGCAGTCGCTCGGCGTGCCACTTGATGGCCGCTTGGGTGACTATCAGGTCGAGCCACGCAACGGCGTGCGGATTCCACTGCACGGCGGCAATGGGAATCAGGAAGGTACGTATGGGTCATTGACGATGCGCAGCAGCTTGACGGCGCAAGGCTATGTCGGCGCGCACTGGGGCCAGAGCTATCTGCAGACCGTGACGTTCGACGAGCAGGGGCCGGTGGCGCAGGCGATGCTGACCTATGGCCAGTCGGTCGATCCCGCCTCGCCGTGGTATGCCGACCAGACACTGCTGTATTCGCGCAAGAGCTGGCCGAGCCTTCCCTTTACGCAAGAGAAGATCAAGGCCGACCCCAACTACACGACCGTCACGCTGCGGGAGTAGCAATATCGTCCAGCGCCGTCATCGCATCGTCCGGCAGCACCAGTTGCGCAGCGGCCAGGTTCTCGCGCAAGTGCGCTACGGATGATGTGCCGGGGATCAGGAGCAGGTTCGGCGCACGGCGCAGCAGCCAGGCGATCGCCACCTGCATCGGCGTCGCGCCGAGCTGTTGCGCGACGCCGGACAGGGCATCCGACTGCAATGGCGTGAAGCCGCCCAGCGGGAAAAACGGCACATAAGGGATCCCCTTTGCAGCCAGCGCATCGATGAGGGCGTCGTCCTGGCGGTGGGCGAGGTTGTACATATTCTGCACGCAGGCGATCGGCACGATGCGCTGGGCGCCTTCCACCTGCTGCGGCGTGACGTTGCTCAGACCGATATGGCGGATCAAACCGCGCTGGCGCAGCTCTGCCAGCTTGGTCAGCGGCGCCTCGAGCGATCCTTCTGCCGGCTTGGACATGTCGAACATCGCGCGCAGGTTGACCACATCGAGTACATCAAGCCTCAGGTTGCGCAGATTGTCATGCACGGCTTGCTCGAGTTCCGGCGCCGAGAAGGCCGGCAGCCAGCTGGCGTCCGGACCGCGGCGCGCACCGATCTTGGTCACGATCACCAGGTCGTCACGATAAGGATGCAGCGCTTCGCGGATCAATTGATTGGTGACGTGCGGACCGTAGAAATCGGACGTGTCGATGTGGTTCACGCCAAGCTTGACCGCTTCGCGCAGCACGGCGCGGGCCGCGTCCGCATCCTTTGGTGGACCAAACACGTGGGGGCCAGCCAGTTGCATGGCGCCGTAGCCAAGACGGCGCACGGTGCGGTCGCCGAATGTATAGGTGCCTGCCTGATCGATGGTGGACATGGTGTCTTTCTTGGTGTGGGTAGGTGGAGCCACGATACGGCGCTGACGTCTGTGTGACAATCCAGGTAAATCCACACAAGTTGTACGAAAAAACGAACAATGAAAACCGATCTGGGAGAGTTGTATGCCTTTGTCGCAGTAGCGCGTTCCGGCGGCTTCCGTGAGGCGGCGCGCGCGACGGACGGCAGCGCATCTGGCCTGAGCGAAGCAGTGCGGCGTCTTGAAACGCGGCTCGGCGTGCGCTTACTCAATCGGACCACGCGCAGCGTGACGCTGACCGAAGCGGGCATCAGCCTGTTGGCCCGGCTCAATCCGGCGCTGCATGAGATCGACGCCGCCCTGGATGTGGTCAATGGCTTTCGCGACACACCAACCGGGACATTGCGACTGAACGTGCCGATGAGTGCAGCACGGCTGGTGCTGCCGTCCATCGTGCCGCGGTTTCTGGCGAAATATCCCGAGATCCGCCTGGAGGTCGTGGCCGACGAAAGCTTCATCGATGTGCTCGCCGCTGGGTGCGATGCCGGCATCCGCTATGAAGAACGCCTCGAGCAGGACATGATCGCGGTGCCGATCGGGCCGCGCATCCAGCGCATGGCGGCGGCGGCCTCGACCGCTTACCTTGACCGGCACGGCCGACCGGATCATCCGCAGGACTTGCCGCCGGGCGCTTGCATGCGTGCACGGTTTGCCAGCGGGGCCATGGTGCGGTGGGTATTCGAGCGCGGTGAGGAAGTGTTCACGATTGAACCCAACGGGCAATTGCTGGTGCAGATCGGCGGTGCGCTGGACCTGTCGATCGATGCAGCCGTGCAGGGGCTGGGGGTGGTGTATCTGTTCGAGGACTGGCTGGCGCCGTACGTCGCGCAGGGACTGCTCGAGCCCGTGTTGCAACCATGGTGGCCACAGTTCTCCGGGCCGTTCCTGTATTACTCGGGCCGCAAGCTGGTGCCAGCGCCGCTGCGCGCCTTCGTCGACTTCATCCGCAGCGAGGGTGAAAACGCGCAGGATTTGTCACACAACTGAAAAATAAGCTGTTGACGAAGCTCAGCTGGTCGAGCATAATCTCATTCCTCTGCTGCAGCGAACAAAACGATTCGAAGCAAACGGCAGATGAAGCACCGAATAAAGTTCTTTAAAAATTAACAGTCGATAAGTGTGGGCGTTTGATGAGGGTGCCAAGAACTTCGGTTCTTGATTACTTAAATTATCAAATGTTCACAAAAAAGAAATACGTTGTCTCAGCAATGAGATAACGGTCAGTATTTTGAGTGAGCGACCCCTGCCGTAAGGTAGGGTGGCAGAAATGCCAACAAACAGAGATTGAACTGAAGAGTTTGATCCTGGCTCAGATTGAACGCTGGCGGCATGCTTTACACATGCAAGTCGAACGGCAGCGCGGGGCAACCTG